>NZ_JBNNUS010000007.1:0-461867 GCF_050279985.1 Paenibacillus sp. NPDC093718 | reverse complement strand
GGAGATGTAATTACTCCTATGTCTATTGACTATAGAGTCAATGCAGCTTCAAATTTCAGAGCAACCCCATCACCTACCGGAGCATATATTGGATCTCATTACGCTGGGGATATTGTAAACGGAGGTCATGATTCAGTCGTTGTGGATGGAGTAACCTGGAAAAATGTTTATAGCTATAAATTTCAAAAATGGGGTTGGATACAAAGCTATTACCTTGACGAAGTTTGATTAACATCATAGTGGTGAAGGCTGGATCTATAGATCCAGATTACTACTGCTGAAAACCGTTAAGTATCTTGATCTTATAATTTAGCTAGATCTAATAACTCAAACATTGAAAGAACTCCAGTCGCAATGTGCGGTTGGAGTTCTTTGGTTATTTCTAATTGGATACATTGGAAGTTAATTGAAACACTTTGGAATTTTTATTTATCATTCTTTTCCTGCAGTCTTCTTAAAAGCTCTTCAATCGTTTCATTATGTCTTTCTCTTAATTGATCCATGGCCTCCGATGTAATCGTTATAAGCAGTTACATCTTTTTACTGGTGTAAAGTGGATTTTTGGCTCGTTAACAGTCACCTGAGACAATAATTCTTTTCAATTCCTAAACTCGGTGCTTGATATCCGAAGATAAACCAAAATCCAAAGTCGTCTATCCGAATATCTTTTGGGTAGAGGATCTTTTCACGACGTAAAGCCTCAATACATTTATTTTGTTAAAGATACTCTTGTCCTCCTCATTTAATCTTTCCGCTACTCCACCAATCTCTAATAAAGATCCGTTAATTTATCAGGGTTTCTTTCCCATAAAAAGCCATTCAATTAATAAGAAGGCTGTATCAAACTCAACTTCTACCCCAAGACTTGTTTTTTTATTTTCATAAACCTTTAAACCATTCAATGGTCGATCATTACATTTGTCAGTTCTGAAGTTTTCACATCTGATCGAGAAAGTTGAGCACGATCGTTCTCAAGGATATCGAGTAGAAGCGGGAGTAGTATATAATCCTTCACTAATTTGGTTTCGTTTAACTTTAATCCGACACTCATATCTTATTACACCTCATATAAGGGAACGTTTGTTTGTTTCATCATCAAACATACGCTCCCTAATCAATGGATGAATTTTGTTATAATTTGCGATGCGTAATTGAGATGCTCAGAGATGCTGTAAAATCATAAAGGAACCAATGAATAATTTCCCTAAAAAATGATTTGGCAATTAGAATAAGCCTATTCTTGTCCAATTTATATGAACACCGAAAAGAATGAATTACTCGGATAATCACGATTGAATTAATATGGTACATAAACACCGAAAAATACTTTTTTATCCAAATTTTATTTTTTGTGTAACTTTTTTGCTTTATTGGTGTTTATTAATATGAATACAATTACTTCCATACCAGGAAAGGGGACCATAACACACATGGAGAAATGAACGCGGCATGGTTGCACCACAAAAAATAAAAATCAAGGGAGAAGTGAAGATGTCTAAGTATCTGAAGGCCATGACTTTAAGCACGGCTATGCTCCTGACCTTATCTACAGGTGTTGTTGTTGCTTATCCAGACGTGTTGCAAAGTTATACCGCAAAAACCGAGATAGAAATTCAAAATGAATTAAAGAAACTTGATAAGCAGGAATTCGTGGCTGAATTTGACGAGGTCTCTAAAAAAATTGATCCCGTGACAAATGTTGATGAATTAATTCCTTTTGCAGCCGAACTTTTTGATCGAGATGATGAATTTTCAAATGAAGAGCTTTTATCTCTAATTAAAGATACGGAAAAAACTACGGTAACAAGAAATGCTATGTTGGAATTGTATCAAGCGAAGAACAAAAACAATGGAAATAATGTATTGAAGGAGCTGTTGAAAGATAAATCTTTTGACAGAGAAATACAGGAAAAAATCATCGCAACAACCCATTTTGAAAAAGCGGATGTTCCTTTATTAGAATCTTTAGTACAGGACCAAGAGGAAATGCTTTCGTTTCAAGCCATGAAACAACTTAGGTCTTTAGACAAAGAGCTGGCGTTAAGCCTTTCGCAGGATATCCTTAACGAATATAAAAATTATCCTGAGGAAAAAATCTCTGCTGCACTGAAGGCAACCTCTCACTATATTAAGAGCAACAACAGTGGAAAGGCCAGCCTATCTCAAAACTCACAAGAAACTGAACTGATTAATATTAGCCTTGATATTATCAATTCAGAAAATTATAGTCCTAAATTGAAAGATTCAGCGTTCTTTGCGACATCGGATTTGAGATCAAAAGAGGCAATTTTAACGATCCTCAAACAAAGCAATGTCGATCATGAGTTAATTGTTTACGCAATTGACCAGAACTTTTATGTTTTAAATGAGATTTTGTTAAATAATCCTAGCTTAGAAGAGATTGAATTAATCATCAATGCTATGGAGATGCACCCTATAACCGATCTCTATGATTCTTTAAATAATGTGATATCGACCGTTGAAGATGATAACTTGCGCGAACATGGAGAAAAGGTGCTTGCTCACATTAAAGAAGAAGGTACCAAAGGAAATCATAAATGGTTGGATAGCGTAGGAGGTGGGAAGTAATATGAAAAAAACAAAATGGGGAATTAAGATTGCTTTGGCTGCATCTTTCATGATTTCTGCTGCAGTTGGTCTCGGATCAAATAATGTCGATGCAGCAACGGGCAATCAAGGTTATGCTATCTATAGAGATGGTGTTTTCTTTAATGCAACAGACCATGCCGGCATTATGAATAAGCCAGATACAAATTCCTACACTAATCCAATCATTCATCATTCGGGCTCAGGTTATGTGGATTTCACCACATATGTAGGTTTTTTAAATGGTAAAAACTTTATTGGGGTATATCGCCCAAATGGAACTGTAACTTCAGCCAACAGAGATACATTTGTTGGAACTGCTAGAACATTGCAAACTGAAAATATCACGTACAGTCTTGCGTTCCAAGTCAACTACAAAGACTTTGAAGTCGGAACTTATGTTGAACCGAGCGAAATCACAGAAATGAGATGTGATGGCGTTGTAGAATACATTTATGAATGGGCAAACTTTAAAGTATTTGGAAGCAGCACAAATTGGGATGTTTCAAAAGCTACACTTGCTAATAAAGATGAGCATAGAGCGACTCAAGTGACCCCACGTACTCAGAAAAATTACCTCACCCTAGTTCAGACAAGTAAACCATGATTTTAAAATTATTTTTAGCGTTACTCCTTAGCGTACCATTCACAATCATTAATTTCAGTGCTTACTTAAAAGGCAATCCACCATCAACTCTGCATTTAGTGAGCACATTACTCTTTTTGCTTTTGTGGATGTTATGGGGTTTTTACATTAATTTTAGGGACAAAGAGAGCACTAGTTTTATGAAGTTTAGCTCCGTTTACTGTCTTGTCTCTATTGCTTGTGTTTTTGTAATGTATCTCATAGATTCAATCCTTTTTTCAATACCTGTAGGAATAATTATCTTAGGACCTGTTTATGGGCTAAGATATTTCTTGCCCTCGGTTTCATATGAAGCATTTGGATACATTTGTGTAATAGTCGTATATGCTGTCAGTCTGATTGGTTCTTTTATAGGATATGTATCAAGCAAAAAAGTCGTGAAATAGTTAAAGCAATAAACGAGCACGTGCCGATTAAGTATCGGCACGTGCTTTTTAAGTTTGGCCTGAAGAACAATGATTTTGGGAGTCATAATTTAATACTTATGTGGGAACTCTTTTAAGTAATTTCAAGCTTTCATCCCGCTCCGCTGTATAACGAAATTCTTGGTAGGGAATGATATTAATCACCTGAAATCCAGGTATTATCAGAGGGCAGTCCGAAAGATGAACGGGCTCGAAGAAACTGAACAGAATGTGTTAACATGGACGTAAACAAGCAGCTGAGATCTGGCCAAACGAAACGAATTAAGGTCAATAACAAAAACTTTTGCAAGCTCGAGCCGCCAATTTGGCGGTTTTTTTGTTTATTATCCGTTAACCGCGGCGTTGTGTCTTTCCATGTAATCCAAAAGAATGTAATATCTAATTAGATGTTGGTTTAATTTAATGATCATCTAATCGATGGATGTATGGAAAGGAATGATGATATATGAGCACAGAGTTTTATCTTGTCAGACATGCTGAGAAAGAAAAGAATGTTGGAGATGTTTCCATCTCACCCGAAGGGATAAAACAGGCTCGTAAAACGGCAAATCATTTTAGTAAAATGCCCATTGATAAAATGATTAGCAGCCCGCTGAATAGAGCCAAGCAGACCGCTCAGATTGTGGCTGAAGCAATTCATTTAACCGTATCAGAGGACAGTCGGTTACGGGAACGTGCGAATTGGGGAGACTCGCCTGGTCAAACGTTTGAGGAGTTTGTTGAGATGTGGAATCGCTGCACAAAGGAACGAGACTATATGCCTCCAGTTGGAGATTCCGCAAGAAGAGCCGGTGAGCGGTTGGCTTCCTGCTTATTAGAGCTGTCCCATCAACATCCATACGAATTCATTGTTATTGTGACTCATGGCGGTTTGATCACAGACTTTATGGTAAACGAATTTGCCGAGGAAGAGTTGAACCGTAAACAACCGAACTTTATCATTGCACAAAGCAATCTGGTTCCAGAATGTTCTGTAACGCATATCAGGTGTTGGGATGGGCGCTTTACATTAATCGATTTTGCCAATTCAGCTCACTTAACCCGTTGACAATAATTCGAATTTCGGGTTTTATCATGAATAAAACCAAATATACGGCCCACAGAGGCTAACGAAAAGAGGTTGCATGATACAAGAGAGAGATGAAAGCCATTTCTTGCTTCTAACTAAATTGAAACTGCCCCAGCCCCATGATCAAACCGTTCCGCGTCCCCGTCTGCATGCGCGATTGAATGCAGGACTAAACCACAGGGCGACATTCGTTACGGCTCCCGCCGGATACGGTAAAACGACGCTGGTCAGTGATTGGGCCAGACAACTGGACCGAGCCGTCGGGTGGTTATCGCTGGATGACAAGGATAATGACCTCATCAGATTTTGGAACTACTTCATGAAAGCGATCGAGCAGGCAATCGGTAGTTTGTCAGACTCCGTCCGTACTTCAAACGCAATGCTGAGCCCGGGCCAATAC
The DNA here is from genome assembly GCF_050279985.1 of Paenibacillus sp. NPDC093718. Lineage (NCBI taxonomy): Bacteria > Bacillati > Bacillota > Bacilli > Caryophanales > Paenibacillaceae > Paenibacillus > Paenibacillus sp. NPDC093718. Next base: position 456,720 of record NZ_JBNNUS010000007.1, on the reverse strand, counting down.
GAGCCATTTATGGTTGCTCTGTTAAACGAATTGAACGGATTGAATGAGCCGGTTATCCTGATATTGGATGACTGGCATGTCATACATAATACGGATATCCAGGCGTCCGTTTCGTATTTTATAGAGTATTTGCCTTCCCGCGTGCATCTATGTTTCTCAAGTCGAAGCATCCATGGATTTCTGAAGTCGAGATGGATTAGTCGGGACTGGATCCATGAAATCCATACCCAGCAGCTGAGTTTCAATTTGCAGGAGACGGTGAATTTTTTCCAAATCGTTGAAAAGAGCGGGCTGCAAAGGGAGCAGATTGAACAAATCCATATCCAGACCGAGGGCTGGGTGACAGGACTTAGGCTGATCTCGTTGTCTATCCATGATGAAGAGTGGAAGGGAGCTTACAAGCACGTACAGTCTAACCCTGAACGCGTCGAGCTATATTTATTCGAGGAAGTGTTTGAATCGTTGGACGAGCCAACGAGGCAATTTCTGTTGAACGTCTCCATTTTACAGCGGATGAACGGGCAGCTATGTAAGGCTGTAGCAGGCGAACAGGGTGCACAGCTGCTCGCGGAGCTGGAAAAAGGCAACATGTTCCTCATCCCGCTGGATGAAGATAGGGAATGGTACCGATTTCATCATTCATTCAGCGAGTTTTTACTGAAGCGGCAGCGACGCCTGGATCCGGCTAAGACGAATGTGCTCTTTCAATCGGCTGCTGCCTGGTGTGAATCGCAGGGACTGCTCGAAGAAGCGATAGATTACTACTTGGCCGGAACTTGTTATTCGGAAGCGATACGTCTGCTGGAACAGATGAGAAGCTTGATGATCCGCAGAGAATTTTCGACCATGAAGGTTTGGTTGTCGGCGATTCCCGAGGAACTGCTTATGCAGTATCCTTACCTTTATTTTTCTTACATTTTTTCGTTATTGTGGTCCCAGGAACTGGAGCTGTCGGAACGGTATTTACAGCTAGCGGAGAAGCATTATGCTGCTTCCTCGGCAAGCTGGAGTCCGGAAGAGAATGATCGCTATTTGGGATATTTGTATTATGTCAGGAACTTTAAAGCGACCCAATATGACATGGACATGATCAAAGGGCTGGAGTATATCCGTCTGTCACTTCAGCATAGTCCTACAGGAACGGATCTGATCTTTGCATCTCCCCATATGCCTCTATCTCCTTCTATATACAGGTCATACAATGGCAAGCGGGGCCAGCATTTGCCTCGGGGCCTTTCGGATACTTTCTTTTTGAGCATGATCGAATTCATGAAACCAATGGGTCTGCAGGACTCGGTCGTGGTTTGTTATGGCGAATTACTCTACGAACGCAACGAGCTGGAGCAGGCGGAGGATTACTTGAGACTGGGATTACATGGGACGAGCCAGGCGCATTACCAACCAGAGAAGGTATACGTTCCCGCGAGTCTTTTTCTGGCACGGATCAGCACATCCAGGCAGGACATCAGTCAGGCCGAAAAATGGCTGGAAGAAGCCTATAGAAGGGCGATTGAGGATGGTGCTAAGGCAGCCCCTATCTTGCTCGATGTCGAAATGGCTCGTCTGCGAATGGAATCCGGAGACTTGTCCGCAGCTGTGGAATGGAGGGATCGTTACAAGGTCTCGTCGGATGATCCGGTATCCGTTTATCAGCTATTCGTCTATATCTTCCTCGTTAGGGTGTTGATGGAGACCGGCAAGAGCCAGGAGGCGTGGGCGTTATCTGAGAAATTGCTGCAAATCGCGGTGAAAGGCCATCGTCCGATGGACGCCCTGGAGCTCCAAGTGCTTCAGGCGATGATGCTGCAGATGATGGATAAGCCGCAACAAGCGCTGCTCAAGCTGGAAGAGGCGCTTATATTTGCGAAACCCGATGATTATATCCGTGTGTTTGTCGATAAAGGACATCTGGTGGCACAGCTGTTAGGGGAATATGTCCAACATCGTCAAAAAGGGAACATTCGAGACAAAAACGCGCCTTCACTGGCCTATGTGCGAAGAATATTGTCCGCTTTCGGAGGAACAGCCGAATCCTCGGTACAAGGCAAAGCAACATTAGAAAAGCTTCTGACACCGCGCGAATACGCGATATTTCGTTATATGGAGGAAGGGATGGACAATCCGGCGATCGTTGAAACGCTCGGTATCGGAATGGGGACCTTGAAGGCGCACATCAACCGCATTTACAGCAAGCTGCAGGCGAAAAACCGAGTCGAGGCGATTACAAGAGGTAAAGAGTTTCAGGGTTAAACATCATAGGTTGTAACAGCAGGCTCGCCCGCACGGCGGGTCTCTTTTTATGGTGTGATCTATAACCGGGCCTATAACCGGGGTTAGATTCGAACTCGCGAAAAATCCAATATAATGTTCATCGTGGCAACTGAATAACGAAAGGAAGAAAAGACCAGATGAGACGCATCTTCTCTATTTTGATGGCATTATTGCTCGTGATCGGCATCATTCCGTTTCAAGCATTCGCCCTTCCGAATGATCCCATGTCCGGTGATGGGACGGCGAACAATCCTTACGTCATTACAACGTTAAGTCAATTAAACGCCGTGCGTAATGATTTGAACGCTCATTACAAGCTCGGAGCGGATGTCGATGCTTCGGAGACGGCAAATTGGAGCAATGGGGCTGGCTTTGTACCTATCGGCTACGACGGAAACGGGAATAACCCGTTCACCGGTGTCTTCGATGGAGCGGGTTATGCCATCCGCAATCTGACCATTAATCAGCCCAAGATGGACATTGTCGGCCTATTCGGGATGGTAGGCTCCAACGGGGTGATAGAACATATCGCTCTCGAAGGAGGTTCAATCATAGGAAACAACCATGTGGGCGGGCTGGCAGGACGTAGCGATGGAACCATTCACCTATCCTACGTTACCGGAACGGTTAGAAGCCATATGGCCACCGTCGGAGGGTTGGCAGGATACAATGGCGTTCACGGTAAAATAACCTCCTCCTACACTACGAATGCCGTCACCGGAATCGATTATGTCGGTGGTTTGGTAGGGCGTAATGACGGGACGGTGAGTGATTCCTATGCTGCCGGCAGGATCAGTGGCGCCTCTATAGTCGGTGGGTTAGTAGGGGACAATGAAGGTGGGGAAATCATCCGTTCATACGCCACGGGTGCCGTCAGCGGGAGCGCTGGACACGTCGGCGGACTGGTCGGTTATAATATTTCTGCTCTTATTAGTCAGTCATATGCCACGGGAGCTGTCCATGGTGAAAGTGCTGTCGGCGGTCTTGTGGGCAGCACGGGCCACGGATCGATTGTTCAGTCATACGCCACCGGCTACGTTAGCGGGCGCGATCAATCTGTGGGCGGTCTGGTTGGGAGTAATAGTGGGATATTGAGCGGCAGTTTCTGGGATGCTGAAACTGTCGGCTTGAATAGCGCCTGTGGATACGATACATACGGAACATGTACCGCGAGCAGCCTCACGACTGCACAGGCACTAACCCAATCGAGCTATTCCGGCTGGGATTTCAAGAATGACTGGTTTATGGTCGAGAACTCGACGCGACCATTCCTTCGCTCCGAATGGTCGGCGGCAATCTGGAACTCGCATCAACTGCAGTTGATGGCCATGGATCTGTCGACGAACTACAAACTGACGCGGAATATTGATTTTGACACGGCATTCACTGACAACACCCGCTCCGATATGTGGGGGACGAGCACAGGGAACGGTTTTGGCTTTGAACCTATCGGTAATGGCAGCACTCCGTTCACAGGTACACTTGACGGCCAAGGATATGATATTACGGGCTTATATATCAACAGGAGCAGTTTAATGAGTGTCGGGATGTTCGGTAATATTTCTAGTGGTGAGGTTCGAGACGTTCATTTGAAGAACGGGAATGTCACCGGCGGCCTTCAAACAGGCATGCTGTCGGGACAAAACGGGCCCAGCAGTCAGATTATGAAGGTCCATGTTACAGGGAATGTTACCGGAGCAGGCATGACAGGCGGTCTGGTCGGGAATAACGACGGAACGATTGGCCGTTCTAGCTCGAGTGCTACTGTCGGTGGAGTGGACGAAGTAGGCGGCTTGGTCGGAAGGAACGGCACGGGGAGTGTTACTGAGGCTGTGTATGCTACCGGGAGCGTTAGCGGAAACAGCCACATCGGCGGATTGATCGGCTCGAATACGGGCCTGGTATATAACGCATATGCAATGGGCCAAGTCGATGGTCAATTCAATATCGGCGGATTGGTCGGACACAATGATATGAATAGCCAAGTTAACCTGTCCTTCGCCGCCGGGAGCATTACCGGTATGGATTTTGTCGGAGGCCTCGTGGGTCGGAATGAGAGCGGCAAGGTGAATGATTCGTACGCAATCGGTTCCGCTTCCGGTCGTTACGATGTTGGAGGCCTTGTGGGAAGGAATGTCGGTGACATCAAGACTGCTTATGCCGTCGGCAGGGTAACCGGCAGCGGCGAAGTCGGCGGCCTGGTCGGACGGGAATTCGGCACGGTTACCGCGAGCTTCTATAATAAGGAAACGACCGGGCAATCTGATACGGGCAAAGGTGAACCGCGGGTTACGTCAGAAATGAAACAGTATGCACTCTTTGGTACCGAGTGGGACTTCAGCGGAATCTGGGTGTTAAAGGAAGGAGCTATGTTTCCTGTTTTACAAGGAATTGCAGCTAATCTCGAATGGGATGCTGCTCCACCAACCATCTCCAGTGCGAAGATTGAAAGCGGGCATCCGAACAGCGTCATTGTGACCTTTGATGAAGAAGTCAGCCTCACAGACGCCGGGGGAATTGCAATTACAACGGACGGGAAGCCTTCTACTATTACTCGGGTGAACGGATCGGGAACGCATACGCTTGTTTTTAACGTAGAGAAAGCAATTGAAGAAGACCAACAAGTTCTCCTGTCCTACGATCAACCATCCGGAAACATTTCCGACCTAGCAAATAATGCGTTGCTCGGTTTAACGGATCGAACGGTCGATAACCTGACTGGTCCCGTTGACCATACACCGCCATCCATCGCTATTACGATGACCACAGCGGATGGAATGGAATACGTTGATCGCACATGGAGCCATCAAACGGTTAACGTAAGTGCAGCAGCATCTGACGAGTCTGGCGTCACTTCATTTACGTATTCGCTAAATAACGGAGTGTCGTGGAGCCCTTATTTAGCTGATATCACACTCCGCGATGAAGGTGTTCATAACATCTCGTTCAAAGCCGTTGATACAGCGGGCAATGAAACGATTGAAGGGCGCACAGTCTGCATTAGCACGACAGGTATAAACTTGACGCCTACACTAGTGAAGGCTGACGGAGGTGAATATACGAGCGGCGAATGGAGTAGCTCGAGCGTAACCTTGAGCGTCTATGCCGAATCGGCAGTCAGCGATATCACCAATCTGACCTATGCTTTGAACGGGGGGCTTTCGCAAGTTTACGAGAACAAAGCACCCATCGAAATTTCGAGCGAAGGCGAGACGAACATTCGATTTGAGGCGTCCAATCAAGCAGGCAATACGTTATTCCTCGACATCACGGTGAAGATTGACAATACGCCGCCATGGATTACGATTTACCCTAATGGAAGCGAAATGCAGGTTACATCGGTAACACCGAGGGTAACGGTCATTGATTCTGGAAGCAGCGTAGATACAGCCTCGCTGGAGTTTCAGTGGACGACCGATTCGTCCAGGCCAGCCACAGGCTGGAGACCGTTTGCGAACGAGGCCGCGCTTATGAAAAATGGCGTTGACGGTGATTGGTACTTGCATGTAAGAGCACAAGACCAAACAGGTAATGCCGTTGACGTGACGTCCAGCCGGTATCGTTTGATAACCCCGAAGGCGAGTGAAGCAAGCGATTCAAATCTCACTAACGGTAGCCATGGTTATCCGCTGCCGAACAACGCCTTTCTTGTAGGCTTGGAGGGGAGAACCATTGCTTTTGAAGGGGGACAGATTCTCATCCCTGCTAAAGCACTGAATCGACCATTTTATTTATCCATAAATCTAACACTTCCAGAAGGTGATAAATTTTTTCTATCTGAAGGAGAACGAGCAGTTAGTAAAGTCGTTGAGTTTAAGAAAGATGTGCCCGGAAAATTCGATCAAGACGTAACCATCAGCCTGAAATTTGACGCCAACACCATACAAAAAGACAGTCATGAGCTCCTACTTCGTCAGTTTAACGAAGAAACGAAGGAATGGGTAGCGCTGAATAATGTCAACATAGACTGGAATGCGGGGACAATAAGTGGTACTACCGACCACTTTACTCCATTTGCGATTTTTGCGAGAACGATTGTGCCTGTTGAAATCGGTGTTGCGTTTACCGATATAAAAGGTCATTGGGCGCAAAAGAACATTGAGAATCTCGCAGAAAAAGGCGTTGTGAACGGTTATACAGACGGAAGCTTCAGACCTGACCGTATGATTAGTCGAGCAGAATTCGCTGCAATCTTGGTTCAAGCATTGGGTCTCACTAGTAAAGGTAATAAGGAATTCGCTGATACAACGGATCATTGGGCGAGGCAAGCCATTTCAACAGCGTATGCTTACGGAATTATTCACGGATACGATTCGGTTTCCTTTGGCCCCGACGATTTCATTACACGCGAAGAAATGGCACAAATGGTGGTTCAAGCCTATCAATTGGATCATCCCCTTACCAACAAAACCTTTATCGATCAGAATAAGATTGCGGCTTGGGCGCAGAAAGCGATGATGATTGCAGTAGATCATGGAATTATGAAGGGTTATCCCAACAACATGTTAAAACCCAAATCTCATGCTAGCCGTGCAGAAGCGATTACCGTGATTTGGCGCTCCATGGAAGGCATGAATTAACGAGTGCTGAAAAAGAGAAGGACTTGTTGGCATTTAGCCACAAGTTCTTTTTGCTGTGAGCAGTCAGTCAACGCCCCTCATCATGTAAGTATGATAAAGTAGAACTCAGCAGACAAATATGTTGTCTCCCGGCTAGTGTATGAATATATATATCTGAGTTTATTGATGCGACCGTTAAAAGGAGGAAACATGTTAACGACACAACAACTACAAGATATTGAACAATTGCAAAAAGAGTGTGAACTTCATGATCATGTACAACTGAAGCTTAACTGGGAAATGCTAAGAGAACGCAATACGGAGAATCTGGATTTTTTTCATTATGAGGAAAACGAACTTGTAGCATTTCTAGGTTTATACCCTTTTGGTTCTACTGTCGAAGTATGCGGCATGGTAAAGCCTAATGAACGTCGAAAGGGGAATTTCGGGCAATTGTTTCACCTTGCAATGGAACAAGTAGGATCCAATGGATACAAGAAAATCTTGTTGAACGCGCCTGCGGGATCCGAGGCGGCAGCATTCTTTTTGAATAAACAAGGTGCCGAGTATGCATTCTCGGAACATCAAATGGAATGGCACGAAACGCCTCTGGAGGAGACAACCGATATTCTTCTGAGACAGGCAACCAAGGAAGATTACGAAATGAGCGTTCGTTTGTCCGTGACGGCGTTCGGATTGGACGAAGAAGATGCTAGAGCGATGGAGAGCCAAAATTTCGCGGATCATACGGATATGCTCATGATTGACGTGAACGAAGAAACGGTTGGGAAACTTCGGGTGAGCCGTGAAGAGGGGCAGGCGTGGATCTATGGTTTCTCCATATTGCCTGAATATCAGGGCAGAGGGATAGGCAGAAAAGCGCTTCGCCAAGTCGTTAAAGAGCAAAGCTCTGCCGGATTTACGGTACACTTAGAAGTCGAAACAAAAAATGACCATGCTCTGAGGTTATATGAGTCGGTTGGATTCCAATCCGTACATGTACAAGATTATTATAAATATGAATGCAGAAGATAAAAATCGAAATTTGTGCGAAAAAAGTCGCCATCAGGGCGACTTTTTCTTTCAACTGGGATTATTTAATTTAACGTATATCTATTGAAGTCTATTTATTCTGCCGATAATGAAGGTGCGTATATTTTTGATCATTCAGGAGGAATTATGATGAAAAAAACAGTTGTTCTGCTAACCAGTGCGGCACTGATGTTTGCGACCGCCGCTGGCACGATCTCAGCCAAACCGGGTAACACCCCACCTGGCAAGACGAGTAACGTAGCATCGCCAAAGGGACCTAAAGAAAAAGAAACTCGAAATGAAGAGCATCAAATCGAGGAAGTCGAGGCATCGGATACGACCAGCAAAGAAGAAGACCAAGTTGATGATTCCGCACCTTCAGAAACAGAGAGCACAAACGACAGCTCCACCGATAAAGCGGACGCCAAGAACAAAGGACACCAAGGATACAAAGGTTTGCTAAATGCCATACAAAACGTGGGAGATAAACCGGCAGGCGCCGTTTTAGCGAATATTTTGCTTACCGAATATGCGGCCAAGCTGACGGACGAACAACAACAACAGCTGGAAGCCATTATTGAAAAGGACAAGGCGTTAGAAGCGGCTGCGGGCATGCTTGAAACAAACGGCAGCGTGACTGACGCTGTGTATTTGCAAGAAGAAGCCATTCAAGCAAATTTTAAAAATCTGGATTTATACAAAACCATGGGCAAGCTCAACAAAAAGGCAGGTAAAAAGAATGGGGTTAAGCTGTATGTGAACGGCGAAGCTTCTGACACCGAACCTTTTGTCAAAAAAGGCAATACATATGTTCCTTTTCGCGCTATTGCCGAGGCTTTGGAAGCCGAGGTAATCTGGGATCCTGAAAAGCGTTCCATCACCGTCACGAAGGACGGGGTGAGCATTCAACTCCTCATCGGCAGTAAAACAGCAACCGTTAATGGTAAGAAGGTCTCGTTGGATGCCCCGGCTACCGTTACCAAGGGCAATACGTATGTACCCGTACGCTTCATAAGTGAGGCATTGAATGCAACCGTCAAATGGGAATCAGAAAGTCAGACCGTTGTTGTTTATGAAGAGGAAGCAAAATAGGTGAATTTCTTAGCCGTTGATCTGGAATGAGATCAGCGGCTTTTTGAATTAATAAGGTTTTTGTTAAAGATGGGGCCTATCTGCTGTCCTTTATGCATGAAACGCTAAATATGTGTACCATATGTTAAATTTTTTCAGTGTCTTCTTTATTGTAAACGCTTTAATATCGATTTATGACCGACTGAACAGGAGGGGGAGTAATGAAGGTTGCAGGACGTTTCTGTAGGGTTTTATGGATTGTCGTCATCATGGTGTCGGCAGCAGGATGCGTGGCGGGGAGGAACGGAGCTGACAGCGGAATGTCGCAGTCGGAACGCCCGTTTGACAACGTGCGGATTACCGCATATATGGCCAAAAACCCGGTTGCGGATATCCTTCGCGCCCATCTTCCCGAATTCGAGAAGGAGACGGGCATCAAGGTTGATTTTCAAGCGTTGACCAATGAGCAGCTCAGCCAAAAGATGTTCGTGCAGATGACGGTTGGTAGCGAAAGTCCCGACGTGTTCATGATACGGCCGTTGGAAGAGCTAAGTCTGTATGAGAACAATGGCTGGCTAACGCCCTTGGAATCGTATGCCGTATCGGATCCACGTTACGACTTTGCCGATTTTTCTTCAACGGCGTTGGAATCGGTAACGGTGAACGGAAAGCTGCTTGCCGTCCCGCTATCGACGGAGCAGCAGATTCTATACTATCGAAAGGACCTGCTAGAGAAAAAGGGGATCGAAGTCCCGCAGACCTTGGACGAGCTGGAAGCGGCGGTTAAACAGGTGCATGATCCCGAGCATGGCATGTACGGTTTTGTCGCCAGAGGGCAGAGAAGCGCTCTCGTAACCCAGCTATCGTCATTCGTATACTCCGAGGGCGGGAATTTTCTGAGCGCAGATCACGCAGCATTGAACACAAAAGAAACGCTCAAGGGGATTCAGCGATACGTAAGGCTGCTCGGAAACTATGGACCGCCCGATGCGCTGAGTTACAGCTGGCCGCAATCCGCAGATTTATTTGCACAAGGAAAGGCGGTATTTTTCACCGATGCCAGCGCGATCTACTCCCTGCTCGCGCAATCGGGATTGGCTAAGGAGAAGATCGGGTATGCACTCTTTCCGGCAGGCGATGCCGGTCGCAGGCCGTATAGCACCACCGCATGGGCTATAGGCATCAATGCGAATTCGGCCCGCAAGGATGCGGCCTGGGCTTTCATCGAGTGGGCTTCAAGCCGGGACATGGTGCTGCAAGCCCAGAAGATCGGTAACCCGGGAGCCCGGAGCTCGCTGTGGCATGACAAGGAAGGCATCTCCGGCTTTCCGGAGGAGCTGATTCCGGTGATCAATGAATCCATCCCGATCGGAATGAGCTACGATCGTCCGAAAGTCATTCACGTAAAGGAAGCACGGGACATTATCGGCGGCATCGTGGTAAAGGGACTTATCGGCGAAAATGTCGGAGTTGCTGCCGAGTCGGCAAACGTTCAATTGCAACAACTGATCGACAGCGAGAAGTAGAGCGAATCGCTCTGACACGGGGGTATGTTTTTGATGAAGCGGTTAAAAACAAGTACGTTTGCGAAGCTTACAACATTGTTGGCGGTCCTGGTTATACCGATTATTTTGCTGTATGCCTACTCCCATCAGGTCAGCATCAACGTCGTCCGTTCGGCTGTGGAGGAGGGCCAACGGAACCGACTGACGTTCTTCATGAGTCAGATGGACACCATGATCGATCAGCTAACCAAATATTCGGTGATCGCGAGCAATGATGACGGGATCAGGAGTTATCTGGCGGAGCGCTCACGAAGCACCCTCATGGAACGAATTGACAGCCAGCAGCGGATCACGGATATGTTGAATATGCAGATTGCAACTAGCAGCTGGGACAGCCAAATCTTAATGTATCTGACCCAGTATCATGAATTGCTGACGACCGACTTGTCGGCAAGGTATGATGCCGAATACTTGGCTCATGCCCATAAGCAGAACTGGTCTTATCATCGGGATTCGCAAAGACAAGCTTTTTTCAGCTGGATGAGAACGTCCGCTTCTTCGCAGGATCTGATTGTGGAGGTCCGTTTCACCGACCAGAATCTGGTCAATATGCTGAATCGGTTGAAACAGGATGGGGACAGCGAGCCATTTCTATATGCACCTGACGGGACTGTTATTGCCAACAGCACATCGGTTGAGGAGACAATACAAATGGCCGCCGGCATCCTGAACGAGATGCAGCTTGGGGAAGAGGGTAGCCGAATCGTGCAATCCGGGCAGGGCAAATATGTAATGAATTACGTCTTGTCCAACAGTTTGGGCTGGTATCTGGTGGATTTCGTCCGACTGGACAGCGTATATTCCCCGATCACCTTAAGCAGCACCCTCTTTTACATTTCCGTATCGCTCCTGCTTGTTCTCGTCTTACTGCTGACCTTGTTGTTGTATCGCAATGTTCAGCGCCCGATTTCCCGTTTGCTTCATGCGGTAAGAAGGATCAGGGACGGTCAGTATATGACGCGTCTGAAGGATGCGCCGAAGAACGAATTCAAATATCTGTTTCACTCCTTCAATAACATGGCGGAGCAAATCGAGGAGCTCATCGAACGGGTATACAAAGAGTCTTTGCGATCCAAGGAAGCCACGCTTAAGCAGCTCCAATCGCAAATAAACCCTCACTTCCTGTATAACTGTCTGTTCTACATCAAAAACATGGCAAATCTCGGCGAGAAGGAAGCTGTCGTGGCCATGGCCCTGAACTTGGGAGACTATTACCGGTATACGACGCGACTGGAAAAACCGACCGCGCCGCTTGAAGAGGAAGTGAAGCTGGTGGACAATTATTTAACGATTCAGATGCTGCGACTTCAGCGCCTAACCTTCGAGATCGAGGTTCCCGACAGCATGATGCAGCTCGAGATTCCGCGCTTACTGCTCCAGCCTATCGTGGAGAATGCCGTCATCCATGGCGTCGAAGATCAATTGGATTTCGCGATGATTCATATTTTCGGAGAAACTGAAGGGAGTCGATGCAGAATCAGAATTGACAACAACGGCCAGGGCATGGACGTTGGCATCATCGACAAGCTGAAGCGGCAGGTCGAAGAACCCTTGAACGAAAGCGGGGGATTCGGTTTATGGAACATTCATCAGAGACTGATCACCCGGTACGGCAAACATGCGGGCTTGACCTTCTCGGAATCGCCGTCAGGAGGGCTTCGCGTGGAATTATGCTGGGAAGATCCAAGTAAGGCAAGGGGGGATGACGATGTATACATTGCTGATCGTTGATGATGAAGCAAGCGTGGTAGAGGGGTTGGCGCATACGATACCTTGGCGGAAAATCGGGATCGATGAGGTGCACAAGGCATACTCCGCTTTCGAAGCGCTGGAAATACTGCAGACGCAGCCGGTCGACATTATGATTTCCGACATCACGATGCCACGGATGAACGGTCTCGAGCTTGTCGAGATCACGAGATCGAGATGGAAGAAGATCAAAACGATCCTGCTGTCCGGTTATGCCGAGTTTGCTTACGCGAAGGAAGCCATAACGCTTGGCACTTACGAGTACCTGCTTAAGCCCGTCAGCGACGAAGTCGTACTTGAAAAAGTAGGCGGAGCTGTGGAATCGCTGCGGCAGGAGCGTGAGTCCAGCGAAACCTACAACCGTGCGCTTCAGGCTTTTCGGGCAAATCTGCCTCAGATTCGAGGCGAATTCCTGAATCAGCTGCTTCAAGGCATGAAATCACCGAAGAACGTTTGGGCCGAAAAACTGGAGCAGCTTGAAATGAAATCCGCCATCGGCAATCAAGCGGCCTTGATGCTCGTACGGATGGAGGACCGTCTGACGGAAATGAGCCCTTATGACTCCTCTATCATGGAGTACGCGATCGGTAACATGGCGGACGAGATCTTCGGGGAACGGTTTCGGTTGTGGCGATGCAGGGACATACACGGATATCTCGTCTTTTTTGTTTTTGTAAGCGATGAATCGGCGGACAGGATGCACCCCCATGAGCATGCGCAGGAAAATGAACTCAAGCATCTCGCGGCGCATTTACAGATGAACGTCAGCCGTTACCTGAAAGGAACGATCTCCGTCCTGATAGGAAAACGAGGTTCCTTTCCGGAAGATGTCCGAAAGCTGTACCAGGACAGTCTTTTCGCTTTGCGCCGCCATATCGGCAGTCACAGTGATATGTTCGTTTACGCAGAAGATGAAGAGGAGCTTCATCCGGTCCGTTCCTTGCAAAAGTGTTATGAGCCCCCGCTTCTCCCTCATCTGCTGGAATCCGGCAGTTGGAAGCAGATCAAAGAGAAGCTTGAGCAGATCCTGAAGGAATTGTCGCTCGCGCACAGCCAATCGCAGGAGCATGTAATCGAAGCCTTTTTCTTTATATATTCCTCGCTAAGCGCATATGCGCACAAGAACGGACGCAGTCTGGCCGATATCGTCGGAGCGTCCCTTGCGGACGTAACGGGACTATCGCAATGCACGACCGCGGCCACGCTCGGCAAATGGGTGGGCCAAGTGCTGCCTCTACTGGAGTCGAGCGCCGAACAGGCAACGCGCAGCGACCGGAGCGCTGCCGTGTCCCGGATGAAACGGTTCATACGGGATCATCTGTCTCAGGATATTTCCCTGCAAGCCATCGCGGACCATATGTATATGCATCCGGTTCACGTGTCCCGCCTCTTTAAAATGGAGACCGGATCCAACGTGAGTGATTATGTGCTCCGGCTGAAAATGGAGCAAGCGGCCGAGCTGCTGGCCGACCACTCTTTGAAGAACTTTGAAATTGCTCTGAAGCTGGGATACCACAACCCGAACTATTTTATTCGGGTATTCAAAAAATATTATTCCGTGACGCCCCAAGAATACCGAAACAGCCTGGAAGCCGGAAAGCCATAATAAAGCCTGTATACCGTCCGTTTTCAGCCAAGCGTGTACGCTGGAAGCGGGCTTTTTTTGTATAATTCGTCCGCTGCTTTCGTTTGCGGCATCATGTTAAGTAAGGAGAGCGGATGTTAAGCCTATATCATTTAACCCTGTTTATGAAGCCCTTACAATGAATGGTGTAAGGACATTCCACTATATGCTGAGGGGTGAACATGATGAAGATGAAGAAAAACTCCATACGATGGGTAACGGCAGCTTTAGCCATGATATTGATGGCAGGATGCAGCGTTGGGGGAACGGGAGGCAGCGGATCGGGGAATGCCGATCCGGGGAAGGAAACTCTGACATTCTGGATGAAGAAGCAGATGTTCGAAGAGCAAAACCAGATGATCCAAGAGAGGGCGAAGCAGTTCGGGGAAGAGCATGACGTGAATGTCAACGTGGAGTTTATTGCGTACGAGGACTTTTATCCGAAATGGTCGGCAGCCATCGAATCGGGTACAACGCCGGACGTCTCCTTCTTCGGCTACCAGGAAGTCGGACAATTCTATGCCAAGGACGTTCTAGAGGATGTTACCGACGTTGTGGGTAGCGTGGAGAACACGAACGGGGAAATACAGGACAGCTTGAAAACCTCCGTAACGTTCGAGGACAAGTTATACGGAGTTCCGTTCTGGACCGAGTCCACGGCCTTATATTACCGCAAGGACATGCTTCAGGCTGCGGGGTACAGCGAGCCGCCTGGAACCTGGGAGGAATTCCGCGAAATGGCGAAGGCACTCTCGGATCCTTCCAAAGGTATATACGGTGCAGGACTCGGTTACGGGAAAGGCAATTCGGATGCCGAATGGCTGACCCGGGCGATCATCTGGTCCTACGGAGGTTCCCTCGATACCGAGGACGGCAAGAACGTGGCGGTAAATTCGCCCGAAACTCTTCAGGCGGTTCAGCTGATCAGGGACATTTTCATCGAAGATAAGGTTACGCCGCCAAGCTCCATCGGCTGGGACGACAGCGGTAACAACAAATCGTATTTAAGCGGCCAGTCGGCCATGATCTTCAACGTCGGCAGCTTGGCTGCGACGATCAAGAACGATAATCCGGAATTGTACGAGAATACAGGGATCGCCATGCTGCCCGCAGGACCGAAGGGAGCGGTAGTGCCTGGCATTAGCAACAACCTGGGCATATTCAAGGCATCCCCGAACAAGGAGCTCGCCAAATCCTTCATCGAATATATGACGGACAAAACGTGGTACGGCCAGTGGGTGCAGAACGGGGCTCCATTGACCGGTCCGATCTACACGGATCTGGCAAACGAATCCGTCTGGCAGGAGGAGAAGAACAAAGGATTCGTCGACTCCATCGCACATTTCGCTTTCCTTGGATACCCTGGGGAGTATAATCCGAAGGCTGGAGAGATCTATAACCTTCGATATGTCAACGACGTCTTCCAAAAAATGCTGCTGGATTCCGGCTTTACAGCTCAGCAAGCAGTGGACGAATTACAGACCAAGATCGAGGCGGTATACGCGAAGTAGGGTTATGACTTAATCGCGCATCAGGCTCCGCAGTCCGAATACAAGGCATCGATGGAAGGTCCGTGGCTGCGGACGAGCCTGTGGCGACAGAAAGAAGGTGCTATCAATGAAAAGCTTGGAAGTCCAAACAACGCCGGGGAAGACTCCGGCGCCTAGGCGGGAACGAGGCGATACAAGCAGCAGGCTGGCTTATCTCCTCATGAGTCCGGTGCTAATCTATTTGCTGGCTGTCATGGCGCTCCCTTTTTGCTGGGCGGTCTATCTTAGCTTGACGAATAAAGTAGTCGGCGTTCCTGAAACGTTCATCGGCTTGCGGAACTATGCGGAGCTGTTTACCGATTCCGTGTTTTGGAAGGCGGTATGGAACACGGTTGTCTTTACGATGGTGGCGGTCATACTGAAAGCGGTGTTCGGGATGATTATGGCGCTCGTGCTCAACGAGAATATCGTTGCCCGAAACTTGTTCAGGGTGATGCTGTTTCTCCCGTGGACCATTCCGACCATCGTCTCCGTTTTTACCTGGCAGTGGATTTATTCCGACGTCGGCGGCGTGCTGAATGCCATGCTCCTCAAAACAGGACTCATCGACAGTCCCGTCGGCTGGTTGGCCACACCGGACCTGGCCATGTTCTCGGTCATTCTCGTCAACGTGTGGCGCGGCATTCCGTTCATGGGCATTGCCATTCTGGCCGGTCTGCAGACGGTGTCCAAAGAGATGTATGAAGCCGCCATGCTGGATGGAGCGGGAGCGGTCAAGCGGTTTTTCTATATGACGCTCCCCTCGGTAAAAGAAGTGACCATTCTGTCTTCCGTCATCACCACCATCTGGACGCTGAACGACTTCGAGATCATCTGGCTTCTGACACGCGGCGGCCCGGACAACGGCACGCAGGTGCTGTCCACGTTTAGCTATACCGTCGGCTTTCTGAACATGAGTCTAGGCAAAGCAATTGCAATTTCCCTCATTACGCTGCCGCCGCTGATCATGCTGATCCATTATGTGACCAAGCGTTCGCTGGCGTCCGACAAGTAAGGAGTGATCTTGATGAAGAATTCGCTCGGCAAGCAAATTACGGTATACTCGACGCTCGCGCTGCTGCTAATATTCGCGCTCTTCCCTTTATATTGGATGGTGATTACCTCATTCAAGTCCAACGGTGAGATCTATTCCATGACGCCGACGTTTTGGCCGAAGGAATTTCTCGGAACCGCCTACGATAAGCTGATCAACGAAAAGGGCTTCATGACGAATATCAAAAACAGCTTGTTTGTCTCATTGATTGTATCCTTGTTCTCGATCACGGTCAGCATGCTGGCTGCGTATGCGATCTCCAAGCTCAAGTTTAGAGGGAGAAGCTTCATCTCCAAGAGCATCCTCTATGCGTACCTGATGCCGAGAGCCGTTCTGTTTATCCCGCTGTACATGCTGGTGACGGCAATCGGCATCAACAATTCCATTTACGGCCTCATGCTGATTTATCCGACGATCACGATACCGTATGCTACGTGGATGCTCATTTCCTATTTCAAATCCATCCCGGACGAAATCGAGGAAGCGGCCATGATCGACGGATGCTCGCGAATCCGTACGATGACCAAAATCATTTTTCCATTATCGGCACCGGGCATTGCGGCTACCTTCATTTTTTCGTTCACGTTATGCTGGAGCGAATATTTGTACGCTTTGGTCGTTGTCACTAAAGGCGCAGACAAGACGATCACGCTGGGACTGTCGGATATGATCGTTGGCGATGTATTCGCTTGGGGACCCCTGATGGGCGGCTCCATTATTGCATCGATTCCGGTCATCGTGATGTACCTGTTCACATCGAAATATATGGTAAGCGGAATGACGGTAGGAGGAGTTAAATAATGAAGGCGAAAAAGGTATTAGTAACGGCCACGAATTACTCCAAACTGTGCGCGGATGCGAAGCGGCTGCTTGAGAGCCATGGATGCGAGATTATCGAAAATCGTTTCGGACGTCCGCTGACGTTCGAGGAGCTGAAGGAAGTAGTTGGATCGGTCGACGGCGTCATTGCCGGCGTGGACACTTGGAATGAGGCGGTATTCAAGCTTGCTCCGCAGCTTCAAGGCATCGCCCGTTTCGGCGTTGGCGTGGACAATATCGATTTGGAGGCCGCCAGAAAATATGGAATACAAGTGACCAATGTACCAAGAGGCAATGCCAACGCGGTGGCCGAGCTGGCGATCGGATTGATGATCTCGGTCCGCAGGCACATTCCGGCGCTGGATCGATCGACAAAGAACGGCGGCTGGGAGCGCTTTGTCGGCTCCGAGCTTGCAGGGGGAACGATCGGCCTTCTAGGGTTTGGTAATATCGCCCAGCTCACCGCGAAGAAGTTGAAGGGTTTTGATGTCGAGATTATCGCTTATGATAAATATCCCGATACCGCCAAGGCGGCGGAATACGGCGTGAAGTTGACTACCATCGACGATGTGCTGGCGTATAGCGATATCGTCAGCATGCATCTACCCAGCCTGAGAGAGACGCGCCATATCATGAATGACGATGCTTTCGCGAGAATGAAGGCATCCGCTATATTTATCAACACAGCAAGAGGAGCCGTCGTGGACGAACAGGCGCTTTACCGGGCACTGTCGTCCGGACTGATCGCCGGGGCGGCAATTGATGTTTACGAGTCCGAGCCGGTATCCGCTGGTAATCCGATTCTGCAAATCCAGAACCTGATTACGACGCCGCACACCGCGGCCGAAACCGCGGAGACCTATACGAGGGTGAGCATGATTACCGCGCAGGCGCTGCTGGATATTTTCGAAGGACGGGAACCGCAAAATGTACTGACAGCAAAAGGATAATGGTCAACCAGTGTTACGAACCATTCAGGAGGGGACGCATATGTTTCAGATCATTACCGACGGCAACTGGCCGGTTATGCTAACGCCGTTTACAGAGCAGAACGAAGTGGATTACGAAGCCTTGGAGCGGCTTATCGACTGGTATATCGAGCGGGGGGCCGACGGCCTGTTTGCCGTATGTCAATCCAGCGAAATGTATACATTGACCCTGGAGGAGCGCGTATTGATTGCAGCCTTCGTCAAAGCGAAGACTGCCGGCCGAGTCCCGGTCATTGCATCGGGTCATGTATCGGATGCGTTTGAAGACCAAGTAACGGAGCTGAACGCAATCGCGGAAACCGGCGTCGACGCCGTCGTCTTAATCACGAACCGGCTCGCCGGTGCTGAAGAATCGGATGACGTGTGGCTGGCGAATCTCGATAAGCTGCTCGCGCGCATTCCGGAACACGTACCCCTCGGATTGTATGAGTGTCCAGCCCCGTACCGGCGCCTTCTGACGCCCGAGATGCTAAAGAAATGCTCCGATACCGGACGCTTCCGGTTTATCAAGGACGTGAGCTGCGACCTGCAGCTGATCGGGGATAAACTCAAGGCGGTCCGGGGCGGAAGTCTGAAAATCTTCAACGCCAATACGGCGACGCTTTTGGACAGCTACCGGATCGGCGCATTCGGCTTCAGCGGCGTGATGGCCAACTTTCACCCGGAGTTGTATACGTGGCTGTTCCGGAATTGGGAAAGTCAACCGGAAGCGGCAGGGGAACTGTCCGATTTTCTCAGTGTGTCGTCATTTCTTGAAAGGCAGCTCTACCCGGTGAATGCCAAGTATTATCTCATGCTGGAGGGCATACTGACGAACTATCGCTGCCGTTCAAAAAATCATGAGGAGTTCAATGCCACCCACCGGTTGGAGGTCGAGCAATTGTACCGGGTGTCCAAACAATATGCCCGAAAGTATCCCCTCACTATTTAAGGAGATATAGAAAAGCAAAACGTATAAAGTGGAAAGTGAACAGTCGCCCATCAGGGCGGCTTTTTGCTCCTGATCGCTTGTGCTTAGGCGCTTCATTTTGGTGCTCAACAGCCAGAGATGCTAACGAGCAGCAGGAGCATGGGATCTGGTTCACGAATAATTAGAGAGCAGAGACGAATGACAGGAATTTACTCGGAGAGATAAAGGAGATATGGGATGGAAACCAACCAAACGATTCGTTTGGCAATCGAAGAATCTGTAAAATTCCTTGCATCCACTTCGCAATGGGAGACGGCTCACGGCGAGGATACCCGTCGAAAATGGGATGGAGCTTGGTGGCATATGGCTGCCCTTTATGAAATGGGAGAGGCAAAGCTGATTCCCGAGTCTGCGATTATCAAAGCAAAATGGTTACTCGAAACTCAAGTATGGCAGACCTTCGTCATATCCGCCGATGACCGTCCAACCTCGGAAAGCGATAAGATGAAGTTGGATTGCTGCCACTGCGAGCTTGCCGTATACTATATGATTCTAATGGAGTATGGCTGTGATTTGGACAAGGAGTTGCCATGGATTCGCGAATGGCTCTTAAAGCATCAGCTGCCTGACGGCGGATTGAACTGCGAACCTGAGGCGTACACACACTCTAAAAAAAGCTCTATGGTGTCAACGCTTCCTCCGCTTGAAGCCATCTTATGGCATACAAACCGCGAATTTACCGAACAGGAAGCTGCTTTCTTAGACGAAGGCGCACGTTATTTAGTGGAGCATCGTCTTGTATGTTCCAAACAAAACGGGACTGTCATCGATACGGAATGGCTGAAGCCTTGCTTTCCGAGGTTTTTTGAATATGATATATTGCGCGGCATGTCCTTCTTGGCGGAATGGTCCCGGAGGAGGAACAAAGCGCTGCCGGTCGGTCTGCTTGTTGAAGGATTGGAACGATTACACGTCTTTATGACGGCGAAAGGCTTGCGAATCGGCAGACAAGTCTTTGATCATGAAGGCACCTGGGGTGGACAAACCTTTCCTTTGTTAGAAGCAGTGGCCGGCAAGGGTCGGGTTTCGCATTATCTAACCCGACAATTGGACCGAGTTCTCGAGCAATTGGGCCCGCAGTATACCTATGCATAAAGTCTGCCGGTATAAGAACACATGGTTGAAGCGAAATGGACCTGAAATGCGACGGGTCTAGAGGAATAGACCCGTCGGAGACAAGACCATATACATTTTTAAAAAGTCGCCAATCTGGCGGCTTTTTTTATCCACAGGCACTCTTTCGCAGATTCAATTCTTCGACTAAAGGCTAGGTCATTTTCAGCCTCAAGGAGGATTTGGCATAACCGACGGTAAGGTAAGATGAGATGAATGAAATCTACTTTCTTCCAACCCAAATTTACTTGAAGCTTAAAGCAGAAAGGTGTCGCATGAAAATGAAAAACTTCAGAAAAAAATTAAAAATTATAGGAGCGACCATCCTATTGCTGCTCATTGCAGCCCTTTTCTTTCCTACATGGACTTCAGCTATCAAAGGCGAGAAAAGTATTAGCGTATTAGAACAAGTAGACATAAACGGAAGCCGGCATCAAATTATGATTCGGGGCAATGACAGGGATCATCCGGTCATTATTTTTGTGCATGGAGGACCAGGATGTTCAGAGATTCCTTACGCCGCTAAGTACCAAGACTTATTAGAAACCCGTTTTACCGTTGTTAATTACGACCAAAGAGCAAGCGGAAAATCCTATCATTTTTTGAGGACTACGCTAATCTTTCATCCGACTTATTGGTGGAAGACTTATTGGCGCTCACCGATTACGTTTCAGAGCGTCTTGGCAAAGAGAAGGTCATCCTGATCGGCCATTCGTATGGTACATATATCGCAACGCAAGCAGCGCATAAGGCTCCTGAAAAATATGAGGCTTATGTTGGTATTGGCCAGATGAGCGACACAGTAAAAAGCGAGACGGACAGTTTGAACTACATACTTGACCAGGCTCAGCAAGCCGGCAACGTCGATGACGTTTCCTACCTGCAAGGATTAACGGATCAAATTAAAAGTGGCGATACGTTTACCCCGCGGAATTATGTCATGAAATACGGTGGAGCTTCAAGGCTTATTGATAGCCCCGACGGCAATACCTTAGATACGTTATTAAGCAGCGAGTATAACTTATTGGATGTCATACGTTACAACTTGGGAGCATCCTTTTCCCAACAGGTTTTGTTAAAGGAAGTAATGGAACATCCATTGCCTGAACGGGTAACGAAGCTTGAGCTACCGTGCTATTTTATCATGGGGAAATACGACTATATGACTTCCTCTCATGCAGCAAAAACTTATTTCGATCGCATTGAAGCCGATTCAAAAGAATTTATTGCTTATGAGCAATCCGCGCATTATCCACAATTTGAAGAGAAGGAGAAATTTTATACGTGGATGACTGATACATTCGTAAAGTAAATCCAACGGGATGTGTATAAACTGGCCGAAGCGACAACTCCATAAAGATATTTAGCAGCCGATTAGAGCAATCGACTGCTTTTTTCATTCCATGAACGCAGTCCTGGGAACTGTAGCAATTAACTTGAGGAGAAATTACAGATCGAGCGGTTACAGCTGCTCAATCGTAACCGGTAGATCCATAGCTCTTTAATAATCACAGTTTTGTTAAATTGTCTAGGTATATTTGTTAATTTTTATTGACAATTTTGATTTAATATTGTTTCATTTTATTAAACTAGGTTGAATGACACTGTGGACTAGGAGAACAATCTATGGAATTGGGGAGCAAAATCCGAAAGCTTCGAAAGGAGCAAAACCGGAGCCTGGATGACATCGC
This sequence comes from Paenibacillus sp. NPDC093718, assembly GCF_050279985.1. Lineage (NCBI taxonomy): Bacteria > Bacillati > Bacillota > Bacilli > Caryophanales > Paenibacillaceae > Paenibacillus > Paenibacillus sp. NPDC093718. The sequence continues at coordinate 434,684 of NZ_JBNNUS010000007.1, read as the reverse complement.
AAAGGCGTGCGGATTCACCAAAAGCTTGTTGTCCAAAATCGAAAATGGGAAGACGGTGCCTCCCATCGGTACGCTCATCAAAATCGCCGAAACGCTTGGAACCAAAATTTCGATCTTACTGGATGACAACGATTTAAATGGAACAGTGTATACGTCGCAAGCCAGGAGCATGGGGAAAATGGTCCAGACGGATAAAGGGTACTCGTTTTCCGCGATTGCGGCCGAACGGCCGGAGAAATTAATGCAGCCGTTTTATTTTGTTGCCAAGAAAGGGAAGACAGGCAAAAGGACATTTTCCCATGTCGGGCAGGAATTTATTTATGTGCTTGAAGGCACGATGATTTATTACGTAGGGAAAGAGGAATACACGTTAAATGCCGGTGACAGCCTGTACTTTGATTCGGTTGAAAACCACACCTATACACTGGTAACCGAAGAGGTCAAGTATTTATCGGTGTTTTGCTCCGACTCCAATGCTTAGGAGAGGTGATATTTTAAAATTGAATGTTTTGTAAAGCTCATGCTGGACTCTTGTAAACGATGGCAGTTCGAACTTCCCATTTACATGAAATCCGCATGGGCTTTTTTTATCTCAGTACAAGGGGGATGAATCATGTTAAACATTTTGGTTGTCGATGACGAACCGAAGCACAGAAAAGGAATGTCCCGGATGCTGAAGGCGCTAAAACCGGAGTATAACATTTTTCATGCCAGGGACGGAGCGGAGGCTCTGCAGAGTATGGAGCTTCAGCGGATGGATCTGGTTTTTACGGACATTCAGATGCCGGTCATGGACGGACTTGAATTAATGGAGCACCTGTCCCGCCGCGGAGGGAATGAATGCATCATTATTATGAGTGCTTATTCCGATTTTGCATATGCGCAGCGCGCGCTCCAGTTGGGAGCAAGCGATTATGTGCTGAAACCGATTGAAGAACAAAACGTTCTGCCGCTGCTTGCGAAAGCGGAGCACAAAGCGAGCGCTGTACGCCTTGCGTCCGTAGAATCCTCGCTTTCCGAGATGTTGGAGGGATGTCCGTCCGATGAGGATTATCGGTTATTGGAGAGTTTGTTCCCGGAATTTAAGCGCGGTATCGTGCTCACCGCTGTTTTTGGCGAGGTGAAAGATCATAAACTTCTGCTGAACGGACTCAAAGAGATACTTGCCCCGATGATCGGGGAACTTGGGTTTTCCAGCGCTTTTTGCATACAGGACAAAATGCTCGCTGCCTTGATCATGAGCTCCGAGCGTTCATCCATGGTGATTTCCGGCTTTGAAGCCAAGCTGCAGAAGGTCATTCAACACTTCCAGCAGGAATACGGGGCAGAATTAACGTTTGGGTTTGGCCGTTATTTTACGGAATGGAGGCAGGAAGCCAAACAAGCTTACCAGCAGGCCTGTCATGCGCTCAAAACACGATTCTATAAAGGCGGTGGGGCGGTGTATGAAGCCGAGCCCATGAATAACGGTGTCCGTCCCGCCGTCGTTAAGTTTGAATTCATCGAATTAACCAAAGCGGTACTATCCGGAAACAAACCGGAAATCGAAGCCTGTTTGGATTCGGCAGTTCGCCAGGCCGTCGATAGCGGTTTTCCCGAGCCGGAAAAATTGAAGTACTTTCTTGCCGCTTCTATCCATCAAGCAACCGCCCTCCTCATGGAGAAAGGAATCGCTCCCTTACATAGCGCCGTCTACGAGGAAGCATTGCTGCATTGTCATACCGTCGATGAATTAATTAAAGCGGCCAGGCAATGGATATTCGAGCTCACGGATCGCCTGGAGCAGCGGCGGCAGTACAAAACCGGGTCCATCATCGACAGCTGTAAAGCCTATATTGATACACATTATAGTGAAGATGATTTGTCACTGAGCACGCTGGCGATAAAATTCCATTTTAATCCCTCGTATTTTTGTATGCTGTTCAAAACGCATACCCACATGACTGTCCATCAGTACATCACTCAAACGAGAATGAAGGTAGCCGCAGGCCTGCTGCTGCAGACCTCTCAGAAGGTTTACCAAATTGCCGAGCTTGTAGGGTATAAGGATGTAAAGTACTTCATTCGGCTGTTTCGTAAGGAATTTGGCACAAGCCCGGAAGAATACCGCCATTTATCCGCTACTCGTTAATAAGGAAGGGATGTCATTTGAGAGGACGTTATTCATTATCACGGTTTAAAGATCTCAGCTACAGGTTTCAGCTTTTTCTTACCTATGCCCTCATTGTTTCGATACCTCTTGGCATCCTGAGCTGGAAATACTTTAACTCCAGCAGAGAGTTTGTCTCCGAATTTGCCCGGCAAAACCTTTATTCCATCGTCAAACAAAACAATGAAATTATGGACACGGAGCTTGCACGGGTGGAAGAAAGCAGCCTAGCCCTCATTGCGGAGCAAACGTTGTATGAGCAGTATTTGCATGCAAACCCGCATGACGAATACAGCATGATCACGATGGAGAAAAAGGTCAGCCGGGCGTTAAACAAATACTTTACGGATCTGGAGCAAATCTATTCCATCCACCTCATGACCAGTTATTCCAACATTGGCCCCACGGGCGCCTCCGCCTTCATCCCGTATGAGAATTTTAACCAAACGGCTTTATACCAGGCTGCATTGCAGGGGGACGGGGCCATGCAGTGGGTGCCTACCTTCTCATTTGATCAGATGTTTAATCAGGATATCAGCCGCTCCAAGCCTCCCGAATATGTTCGCCTGCTGGCGGGTGTCCGCTTGCTCAAGCTGTTCAACATCAATCATGGCGAAGTCATTGAACTGCAAGGCAAGGCTGAGCTTCCAGTGCTGGTCGTTGTTTACCATCCGGAATTCTATCGTTCCCGCTTTGTCGACACGCTCCCTTCCACAGGAGCTTCTTTTTTTATTGTCAGCCCGGATGGAAAGCCTGTGGCGGGCACGTCCTTAGAGCAGGGAGAAACCGGAGTCGATCCCGTTTGGCTGGACGAAATGAAGGAAATGAAGAGCGGGACCTTAACCGTTACGCAGGATGGAAAGCCACTCATCGTTTGTTTTGATACGTCTGAAGTGACCGGCTGGATATCGGGTGTCACCATATCGCCTGAAGCGTTGGCGGCCGCTTTTTTGCCGGAGATTAAATCCTACACTGTATACTTGGCCGTCGCTCTCCTGTTTATTTCGCTCCTGCTTGCGTTTATTTTTGCCAATACCATTATCAGGCCCATTCATCAGCTGCTTCAAGCGATCAAAAAGACGGGTGAAGGTGAATTTGATACCCGGATACCGGTGGAATCCTACAACGAAATGGGGCTGTTAATCCACAAATTTAATCAAATGAACGTCAAAATCAACAATTTGATTGAAGAGAATTACAAAGTAAAGCTTCGAGAAAAAGAAACCGAGATCATGTCGCTGAACATACAATTGAATCCTCATTTTTTATACAACACGCTGAACATCATGAATTGGACAGCACTTGAAAACAACCAAAGAGAATTAAGCCGCATGATTGTCAGCTTGTCCTCCATGCTGCATTACACCTCCGAGAACAGCCAGGATACCGGTGATTTGGCCGAGGAACTGAACTGGTTGAAACATTATATTTTCATCACGAATCAGCGTTTCGAGGACCGGTTTACTGTCGAGTACGACATTGCCCCCGAGCTCTATGCATACCGGGTTCCCAAGCTCTTCCTGCAGCCGTTTGTTGAAAACGCGATCGTCCACGGATTTTCCCGTCTGCACAGTGGGGGAAGGATTGCCATTCGGGGATGGATGGCTGGCGAGACGCGCATGTTTACGGTGGAGGATAACGGCACGGGCATTCCTCCCCGCAAATTAGAACAGCTGGCCAAGCTCGAAGGGGATTCCATCGGCATCCGGAATGTGGATAAAAGAATCAAACTCATCTATGGAGAAGCATTTGGCATCACACTGACATCGGCGGAAGGAGAGGGCACCACCGTAAACATCAACATGCCTTTATCGAATAACTGAAAATACTCCACCAATACAAAAAAGTTGGAATTTTTTTCGCGACGGCTTCTTTTTACAATAAATATATAAGCTATCAGCCAATGAATGGAGGGTGAGTAGATGAACATAGCTAAACGTCTTGCAGGAGCGGTTTTATCGGCAGCTTTGGCAATCAGCGTATTGCTGGCGGGCTGTTCGGACAGCGGAGGAGCTACAGAAGGGGGAGTGGGCAAGGAAGGCCAAGGCCAGGAGGAGCCGGTCACGCTTAAATTTTCCTTCTGGGGAGACACGATTGAAAAAAAAACGGTTACAGAAGCGCTTGAGCGCTTCGAGAAGGAAACTGGCATCCAGGTGGAGCCGATGCATGTCCCCGCCGATTATTTGACAAAACTGACAACGATGGTGGCAGGAAATGTCGCACCGGATCTCGGTTATTTGTCATCGGGAGCTGCTTTGAGCTGGGGGCGCGACGGGAAACTGTTGAACCTCACACCGCTTATGGAGAACGACCCTGATTTTAACAAAGAGGATTATCTGGACCAGGTATGGTATGAAATTGATCCAGGCAATACCATCGGGATGAGCACCGCCGTCGAAGGCTACGGTCTGATGTACAACAAACAATTGCTGCTGGAAGCGGGCGTCGAGCTGCCTCCGACGGAAGCGGATAAAGCTTGGGATTGGGACACGTTTGTCGAATATGCCAAAAAGCTAACGCTGGACGACCAAGGAAGAAATGCGCTGGATCCGAATTTCAACCCGGATAAAATCAGGCAGTTTGGCCTTCAATACGATCCATATAACATGATGGCAGCCGTAGTCTCCAACGGCGGCAACTTCCTGACCGAAGACGGCAAAGGTTTCGGTCTTGCCCAGCCGGAGGCAATCGAAGCGATTCAAAAGCTTGCGGATTTGATGTATGTACACCATGTTTCCCCTACCCCGCTGCAGACCAAAAACCTGCCGGACACGGCGCTGCAGACAAAAAAAGTCGCCATGACGGTGTCCGGCAACTGGGCTCTTCAAGCCTTTGCGGAGCAGGACTTTAATCTCGGCGTTGGAGTACTTCCGAAGCTGAAGGTCAGCAACACGCTGCTGGATGGCGCACCGACGGTCATTTTCGCATCAACAAAGCACCCTGAAGAGGCGTGGCTGCTGTATAAATATATGGCGGATCCCGAATCGGTGCTGCCGCTGATCGAAGGCGGGTTATGGATGCCACTGAAGAAAGAGTGGTACACGGATCCTGAGAAGATCAACAAGTGGGCGGCAGGGAACAAGGCGCATCCGGAAGGCTACACGGAAGCTTTTATGAAACAAACGATTGAAAGCGGTATCCGCACCCCGGGCTTTGAAGTGAAGAACCTGGACAAAATCAACGCGCTCGTCACTCCCGCCCTTGATTTGGTGTGGACGGGGAAACAAAGCGCAGAAGAGGCGTTAAGAGGCGTAGAGCCCAAAGTGCTGCCGCTGATCGAGGGATATTACGGAAGATAATCCTTTTCTAGAGGCCGCAGTAAACCGTGTCCTGTTTCCGACCTGTACGATATTCATTCAAGAGAGGGGGGGGATTCCTATTCTTCACAAACGCCGGATTGCAATGGCGGGCATCCTGTTTGCCCTACCCAGCATCTTGGGGCTGATCATGTTTGTCATGCTGCCAATGATCGCCAGCTTGCTGCTCAGCTTTACGGATTACCGCATCGTCAATACGCCCAAATTTATCGGATTCACCAATTATACCCGGCTCTTTGACGGAACGGATCCCTATTTTTACAACTCGTTATGGGTCACCTTCAAATATGTGATCCTCCGTGTTCCGCTGGGGCTTGTGTTCTCTTTTGTCGCCGCGTTCTTGCTGAATATGGGGTTTATCCGCGGTAAATCCGTCTTCCGCACGATCTTTTACTTGCCGTCCATCGTACCTGCGGTGGCCTCTTCGATGATCTGGCTTTGGCTGTTTAGTCCCGATCTGGGGTTGTTCAACAGCTTTCTTGAAGCCTTGAATCTGCCTACGCTCGACTGGCTCTACTCCGAACAAACCGTGGTGCCTTCAATCGTCTTGATGAGCCTTTGGGGAATGGGGAGCACCATCATTATTTTCTTGGCGGGCCTGCAAGGGGTGCCGAGATCCTTGTACGAGGCGGCTATCGTGGACGGCGCTGGCGCCATCCGGAAATTCCGGCATATTACGATTCCCATGATGACGCCCATTATCTTCTTTAATTTGATCATGGGATCGATCGGAGCTTTTCAGGTGTTTACCGAGGCGCTGATTATGACGCAGGGAGGTCCCAATAACGCCAGCTTGTTTTATAACTATTACATTTACCGGCAAGCCTTTCAGTTTGGCGAAATGGGGCAAGCTTCGGCCATTGCATGGATTCTGTTTATCATCATCCTTTTGGTCACCGTTATTTTCTTCCGGACCTCGAAGTCCTGGGTATTTTATGAAAGCGAGGTGTAGCTCCCTGTGAAAAAAAGCCGTCGGATTTCGCAGATTATCGTTTACTCGGTCCTCATTGTGGGAGCTGCCTTCTGTTTGCTGCCGCTGTTTTGGCTGGTGCGCAGTTCGATGATGAATTCGCTGCAGATTTTTGAGATGCCGCCGAAATGGATTCCTTCGCCGTTTCGGCTTCAAAATTACGTCGAGGCGCTGACAACCATTGACTTTTTCCGGTTCTTCCGCAACACGCTGATCATCACCGTCAGCTGTCTGTTCGGCGCTCTCTTCAGCAGCTCGATCGGAGCGTACAGCTACGCCAGGCTGGATTGGCCGGGAAGGAAACTGTTTTTCAGCTTGCTGCTGGCCAGCATGATGCTTCCCGGCGCCGTCACCTTGATTCCCACTTTTATCGGCTGGAGGTTTGCCGATCTGATTAACACCTATGTGCCGTTAATTTTGCCGGTATGGTTCGGTTCGGCCTTTGATATCTTCCTGCTTAGACAGTTTTATTCCACGATACCGAAAGATATGGACGAAGCGGCGTATGTGGATGGAGCCGGCCCGTGGACCATCTTCTCCCGAATTATTATTCCTTTGTCCAGACCGCCCCTCATTGTGATCGGGTTGTTTTCCTTTATGAACTCATGGAATGACTTTATGGGACCGCTGGTGTACTTAAATGAGGAGAGAAAGTTTACGCTGGCGCTTGGCCTGCAAATGTTTCAGTCGCTTCACAGCGCGCAGTGGCATCTTCTGATGGCAGCTTCCACCGTGGTGATTCTGCCGGTCATCGTGGTTTTTTTCATAGGCCAGCGTTATTTTATCGAGGGGATTACGTTGACCGGAATAAAAGGATGAGAGGGGCGTTTGCATAACTATAGTTCAACTCTGTTGAATATAAATCAAATTAGTTTCATTTAAATGCTGTAAGAACTTACGAATTTTTGATTTGTCACCATACGAAGGGAGTGCGAAGCATATGGAGTCACAACGACTTAAAAAGGCAAGGGAGGCACTTGAGCGGCACGAAATTGACGCACTGTTGATTTCCAGCCCGTATAACCGGAGATATGTTACCGGCTTTACGGGGACCGCCGGTTGGGCTGTCATTACACAGGGTCAGGCGTGGCTGGTGACCGATTTCCGCTACACCCAGCAAGCGGAGCAGCAGGCCAGGGAATTTGAGGTGGTGCAGTATGAGGGCCAGCCGCTGGAGCTGATCCGGGAGAAGCTAAATGCCGTTGGCGCCAAGAAATTGGGGTTTGAAAAACATCATGTTCCTTATGCGGATTATGAATCGTATGAGCGGACGTTTGGGGGTATTGAACTCTTGCCCACCGGGCACATCGTTGAAAAGCTGCGCGGCATCAAGGACGAGGCGGAGCAGCGGTGTATCCGAAAAGCGATTGAGATTACGGAAAAGGCCTTTGAGTTTATTCTGGGTTATATGAAGCCTGGCGTTTCCGAAAGGGAGGTGGCGGCGGAATTGGAATATTTCATGCGCAAAAACGGCGCGGTCTCATCGGCGTATCCGGCCATCATCGCTTCCGGCGCACGCTCGGCGCTGCCGCACGGAATAGCCAGCGACAAGCTGCTGGGAATGAATGAATTCGTGACCCTTGATTTTGGAGCGAATGTTGAAGGATATTGCTCCGATTTGACGCGAACGGTTTTTATCGGCAAACCGACGGAACGCCACCGGGAGATTTACCGGGTCGTGCTGGAAGCCAACCGGTCTACCCTGGAGGGGCTGAAACCGGGAATGACCGGGAAGGAAGGAGACTCGCTAGCCAGGGATTATATTTCCAGCTGCGGGTACGGAGAATATTTCGGCCATGGTTTAGGCCACGCCTTTGGTTTGGAGATTCATGAGCCCATGCGGTTCTCCCAACAAACGGAAGATATACTTGAGCCCGGCATGATTATGACGGTTGAGCCTGGCATCTATCTTCCTGATTATGGAGGCGTCCGCATCGAGGATGACATTCTGGTCACGGAAACCGGCATCGAAGTACTGACAACATCGAACAAAGAGCTGATCGTTTTATAGAGGGGAGGGAAGGAATCCATCCATGAATGCTGAATCTGCGGAAGTTGTCGTGATCGGCGGAGGGATAATCGGCATGTCCATCGCTTATTATACGGCGAAAGCGGGAATGGACGTGATGGTAGTGGAGCGCGGAGAAATCGCCGGGGGAACTTCCTCCAAATGCGACGGCAACATTTTGGCGATTGACAAGGATCCGGGCTTCGACAGCCAGATGTCCTTAAAATCGCAGGAGCTGGTGGCGGAATGGGCTCAGGAGCTCGACGAGGAATTTGAGTATCGGGCTCCCGGCAGCATCCTTGTTTGCGAGACGGAAGAAGAGATGCTTGCAGCCGAAAACTGGGTTATGCGGCAACGGGAAGCCGGGCTTCCGTTCCGCATGCTCGACCAAAAGGATCTGCGCGGCGAATGGCCCCATATGGCCGAAGATTTGCTCGGAGGCCTGGAATGCGCCACGGATTCTACGGTAAATCCGGTTTTGCTCACCTACTCGCTGGCATCCGCTGCCCGCCGATATGGGGCCAGACTCCAGGTCCATACACCCGTCACGGCGATCCTGCGTGATACAGCCGGGAGAATCCGTGGCGTGGAGACATCCGGCGGCACGATTCGCACAAATACCGTCATCAATGCCGCCGGGGTATGGTCGAAGCATATTGGGCGAATGGTCGGGCTCGATATTCCGATCGAGCCCCGCAAAGGGCATATCCTGGTAGCTTCCCGTTGGGAGAGCATCGGCAAACGGAAGGTGATGGAATTCGGCTATCTGATCAGCAAATTTGGCGGGAAGCGCTCCGTCGATCCGAAATTTGATCAGTACGGGATCGCGCTCGTGTTTGAACCGACCGCTTCGCAGAATTTTCTGATTGGCTCGAGCCGCCAATTTGCGGGGATGGACACCCGCGTGGATCAGGAGGTCATTCGGCTTATCGCTGAAAGGGCGATCCGCTTTTTTCCTGTACTGGAGCATATCCCGCTGCTTCGAACCTACGCCGGATTGCGTCCCTGGACCCCGGATCATCTGCCGATTGTTTCCCCCGTCGATGAAATCCCCGGATTCTATATCGCGGCGGGACATGAAGGCGACGGCATCAGCTTGGCCGCCGTCACGGGGAAAGCGATTTGTGAAATGCTGAGCGGAGCGGCAACCTGCATTCCCGTAGAGCCGCTGCGTTATGACCGTTTCCGCTGTGGGACGGTTCGTCAGGAGGTCATCTTGTGAGAATATCCAAGCTCGTGAGTACAATCGACACGCACACGGGGGGAAACCCGACCCGAACCGTGACAAGCGGAGCGCCGGAGCTGATCGGCCGCACGATGACCGAGAAGATGGTGTACATGTCCGAACATTACGATCATTTTCGCCAGGCACTGATGCTGGAACCGCGGGGACATGAAGTGATGTCAGGCTGCATTCTGACCCCTCCGTGCGACAGAAGAGCCGATATCGGGGTTGTTTTTATAGAAAGCGGTGGATATTTGCCGATGTGCGGTCACGACACGATCGGCCTATGCACTGCACTGATCGAGGGAGGGATTTATCCCGAGAGCAAAAGGGTCATCAGGCTGGATACACCGGCAGGTCTTGTTGAAGCAAGGCTTACGGTGGAAAAGGGCAAGGTGAAGCAGGTTTCGTTCACCAATATCGCTTCGTTTTTATACAAGCGGGATGTCCGTGTTCACGTAGGGGACCTCGGCGAAATCTCGGTCGATATTGCGTACGGCGGTAATTTTTACGGGCTTGTGGATGCACGATTGCTTCATCTGCCGCTGGTTCCCGGACGGGGCTCGGAAATCGTGCGGCTGGCGATAGAAATACGGGAGGCGATCAATCGCGAGGTGGAGGTGGTTCATCCCGAAATCCCTGTCATTCGCGGGCTCACCCATATTGAGTTTTACAGCGAACCCGTATCACCGTCGGCCCGCTGCCGGAATACGGTAGTGGTTCCACCCGGAGGCATCGACCGCTCTCCCTGCGGGACGGGAACCTCGGCGAAAGCTGCCGTGCTGTACGCCAAGGGGGAGCTTGAAAAAGGGGAGGAATTTCTGCATGAAAGCATCGTGGGCTCCCTGTTCCGGGCCAAGGTTATGGAGGAAACGACGGTGGGCGGTTTGCCGGCGGTCATCTCCGAAATATCCGGTTCGGCATGGATCACAGGCTTTCATCAGTTTGTATTGCAGGATCAGGATCAGCTGAACCAAGGCTTTTTCCTGCTCTAATGAATAGAACCGGAGGCCGGCATTATGGAAACAACGAAATGGTACTCGGCGCTGGATACGCATTCCTGCGGCGAGCCGCTGCGGATCATTACCGGCGGCCTGCCGCAGCTAAACGGCTCCTCGCAGCATGCAAAGTCTCTATTTTTCAAACGGCATTTCGATACCGTCAGAAAGCTGCTGCTGGCCGAACCGCGGGGGCATCGAGAGATGACGGGAGCAATTGTTACGGCGCCGTCAACGGAAGCCGCGCGCTTCGGGCTGTTGTTCCTCAATCAGGAAGGTCTCGCTGCTGTGAGCGGTCACGGCATCATCGCGGTGGTCGCAGCCTGGACGGCGACGGGGCAGCTGGATTCTTCGGATGCGGCAAAGGGGATTATGATCGATTGCCCGGCGGGGACGGTGACCGCTTTTGTCGATTGCGAAGGGCATGAAGGCCGGTCCGTTTCCTTTTTGAATGTTCCGAGCTTCGTCTATGCCAAGCAGGTTACGGTGAATATTCAAGGTGTGGAGGCGAGGGTCGACATCGCTTTTGGCGGCGAATTTTATGCTGTGATCGATACAGCCGCATTGGGACTCGGGGGCGCTTTCCCGCTTTCGAAGCTGCGGGAGTGGGGTAGGCTGATCCGCGAGGAGATCGAACACCGGCTTGAGGTGAAGCATCCGTACTTGGATTGGATTTCCGGGATTCATGGCGTGTTTTTCTATCAAAGGGTTGAAGGGCGAGAGGGCCGAAACCCGAACCAGCCCGCATATCGCAGCGCGGCTGTATTTGCCGGAGTCCAGCTTGACCGTTCGCCGGGAGGCGCCGGCACCGGTGCCCACATGGCGGTTTTACATTCCCGCGGCTTACTTGAGCCGGAACAGCAGGTCATTTATGAGGGGATAACCGGCGCTCAAATGGTAGGAAGCATCGCGGAGGAAACGGAAACGCACGGGTACAAAGCCGTTATTCCCCGGCTTACAAGTACCGCTTATATTTTGGGGTTTATGAATTTCGTGCTGGATCCGACCGATCCGCTGCCGGAAGGATTTGTTCTTTACTAATGGATATGGAATGAACAAGAACAGAGGGGAGAAATGTCGATATGGCAACATTTGAAGGAGTTTATGTCGCCCTTGTCACGCCGTTTACACCGGAATACGAGGTTGATTACAAGCGTCTGGCTGAGCTTTGTGATTCACTTATCTCACAAGGCGTCCATGGCCTGATCCCGAACGGATCTTTAGGAGAATATGCGACCTTGACCCAGGAAGAGCGGGCCAAGGTTGTAGATACGGTAATCGAAGCCGCGGCAGGCCGAGTGCCGGTAGTGGTTGGCTCTGCAGCGCCTTCCACCAAGCAGGCGGTCGATTGGGTACAGCATGCCAAGGATGCGGGAGCTGCCGGCGTCATGGCATTGCCTCCGATCAATTACCGACCGCTTGAGTTTGAGGTCGTCGCTCACTATGAAGCGATCAATAAGGTGGGGCTGCCGGTTATTGTTTATAACAATCCGCACGATTACAAGGTCGATTTGACGCCGCAGCTGCTTTCCAGACTTTCCAAGCTCGAACATGTAGTTGCCGTCAAGGAATTTTCCGGGGATATCCGCCGTGTACACGACATTTTGGCGTATACGGATCTGGAGGTGATGATCGGCGTTGACGATTTAGCCATGGAAGGTGCGCTGTTCGGGGCAACGGGTTGGATTTCCGGCGTGCCGAATGCCCTGCCGAAGGAAGGCGTGGAGCTGTTTAACCTGGCGAGACAAGGTAAGCTTCAGGAGGCGTCCGCGCTGTATCGCCATCTTCTTCCGCTGTTCCACTTCGATGCCAGTCCGCAGCTGGTTCAATCGATCAAGCATATGATGGAGCTGGCCGGTTTTCCGGTAGGCCCTACGCGCCCGCCTCGCCTTCCGCTGCCTGAAGCCGATTATGCAGCGATTAAAGAAGCGTATGAGTTTGCCGTAAACCGGAATCAGCCGGCGATGAAGCCATAGGTCAAAAGTTAAGGATGAATCCGCAATAGGAGGGAAGGCAAATGATTAACAGCCGCAATTGGATCGGGGGAGAGTGGATCAAGCCTTCGGTGGGGGAAATCGCCGTGATCAATCCATCCAACACCAAAGAGCAGGTGGGGGTACTCCATTTATCGGACCCATCACAAGTTATTCAGGCCGAACAGGCGGCGCGTGATGCTTACGCCTCCTGGTCCCGCATGAGTGGCTCAGCCAGGGCAGGGCATTTGGACCGCATGGCGGATGTACTCGAGTCAAAGTCAGAAGACGTGGCTATTCTTGCAAGCATGGAGATGGGGAAACCGATTGCTGAAATGCGTGGGGAAGTCAAGCGGGGAGTGAATCTGCTTCGTTATTACGCCGCGGAGGGGGTCCGGGCAAACGGGGTGGTCATCCCTTCCAGCGAGCAGAACGTGCTGCAGTACACCCGGAAGATTCCTCTCGGCGTGGCGGGCATCATTACGCCGTGGAACTTCCCGGTCGCTATTCCGATCTGGAAAATAGCCCCCGCGTTGATATGCGGAAACACGGTAGTATGGAAGCCGGCAGAGCTTGCGTCATTAACCGCGACCCGGCTCGCTGAAGTTTTTTTCGAGGCAGGGCTTCCGCCAGGCGTTATCAATTTGGTTGTCGGCAAGGGCAGTCAGATCGGTAATGTCCTTCTGGAGCAGGTTCCTTTGGACGCCGTAAGTTTTACCGGCTCAACATCCATAGGTCTAAACATCGCTCAAATCTGTGCCAAACGAAATATCAAATATCAAACCGAAATGGGCGGTAAAAATGCCGCCATCGTGTTAAACGACGCCGATCTTGAAAAGGCGGTGCCGCTCATTGTCAGCGGGGCGTTTCGATCAGCAGGCCAGAAATGCACCGCAACAAGCCGAATCATCGTTGAATCCGGGATCTGCGAATCATTTATCGAGGCGTTGACGCATGCCGTATCCAGCATCAAGCTTGCTCATGCTCTCGACTCCGAGGCTTACCTCGGTCCCGTGGCATCCGCAAGCCAGTATGAAACGGTGATGTCTTATGTGCATATGGCCCATGAACAAGCCGAGATTTGGGCTCAAGGCCCCCCAGCAACTGGAGATCTGGAAGGCTACTATATTCGGCCGATGGTGGCCGGAGGTTTGAACGCCGGGCACCCGCTGATTCAAGAGGAGATTTTCGGACCTGTCGCCGCGGTGCTGGAAGCCGCCGATTTTGATGAAGCGGTGGCCTTATGCAATCAATCGATTTATGGGCTGAGCGCTTCACTGTTTACTCAAAATTTATCTTATGCCCACCGGTTCCTGGACGAGGTCCAAGCTGGAATGGTCCGTGTCAACCAGGAAACGGCGGGAGTCGAATATCAGTCCCCATTCGGCGGCATGAAACTGTCAAGCTCCCATACGCGCGAACAGGGGCAGGCTGCGCTGGATTTCTATACCGAGCTAAAGACGTGCGCCATTTCTTATGGATAGGAGGCTTTTTGATGAATTGTTCTTCTATGATCATGTGCCGCTGTGAAGAAGTGACCCTCGTCCAATTGGAGGCCGCCTACGAGGCAGGATGCCGCACCTCGCGGCAATTAAAAATGAAAACGCGGGCCGCTATGGGAGCTTGTCAAGGCAGAGTATGCAAACAACTCCTCGAGGCCTGGGTTATTGCCAAGAATCCGGCGTCGCCTCGGGATCCGGAGCTGCTGTCGTACCGTCCTCCAGTGCGGCCCGTGACCTTCGGCCAGCTGGCAAAGGGTGATTTGTAATGGAGAGAATTACCTTTCATCCGATTTTGGGACCGCAGAGGATAGAGCGGGAACCGGTGAGCTTTACGTTTAACGGCAGGAAGCTGACCGGACTCCAAGGCGAGCCGATCGCGGCGGCCCTGCTGGCCTCCGGCATTCGCACGCTGCGTAGGCACGAGGAGAGCGGCACGGCCCGTGGGCTGTACTGCGCCATCGGCCACTGCATGGAATGCCGCCTGAACCTGGAAGGGAGGGGGCCGGTGCGCTCCTGCCTTACCCCGCTCGAAGAGGGAATGCGTATAACCGAAGGGCACCAGCTACCTAATGAGATTACGGGGAGGAAGCTGTTTTGACCAAGACACCGGCATACGATCTGTTGATTATTGGGGCCGGTCCGGCGGGATTATCCGCCGCAGCGGCGGCGGCCGAGCATGGCCTGGGCGTAGCTGTGCTGGATGAATTCTCAGAGCCGGGCGGACGCATGCTGGGGCAGTTTCACGAGGAAAAAGGCCGCTGGTGGGTAGGAAGGCGGGTTGCGGAACAGCTAATAGAAAAATGCCGCGATTTAGGGGTGGACATCCGCTGCGGCGTTTCCGTACACGGCATGCTCCGAACGGACCACCGCTGGGTCGTTAGAACCGCAAGCGGATCGATCGCGGCCGCAAGGGTGCTGCTCGCGACCGGCGCAGCTGAAATTCCGCAGCCGATTCCAGGTTGGACGCTGCCCGGGGTCATGTCGATCGGGGCCGCTCAGGTGATGGCCAACGTTCATTACGTGAAGCCGGGCCGCCGTGGGCTGATCATCGGCGTGAACGTACTCGCCATGGCGATTGCCCGCGAGCTGTCCGTCAGCGGAGTTACGATTGCGGGGATCGTGCTGCCAGATAGAAATTCTGTATCCGGTCAAGACGCCTTACCTGAAGAAGCGGTGAAACGATTGCTGAACCTTGCTCATTTGGCGCCGTCTCCACTGTTGAGAATCGGAGGGAAGCTTGGCGCAAGCCTTGGAATGGCCGGTACGGTATGCCGTTTTTTTCCCCGGGCCGGAATGAAAATTTGGGAAATTCCTTTACAGCTGCGCACTGCCGCGATATCCATCAACGGTCAACATCATGTGGAATCCGTGACGCTGGCGGATGTAACCAGAGCAGGTGAAATCATTCCTGGAAGCGAGCGGGAGGTACAGGTGGATTTTGTGGCGCTTGCCGGTGGCTTGTACCCGCTCGCGGAATTGGCTGCGGTGGCTGGCTGCCCTTTTGTGTATGTAAAGGAACTGGGCGGTCATATTCCACTTCACAATGAGAACATGCAAACGCCGGTGAAGGGCTTGTATGTCGCCGGTAATATTACGGGCATTGAAAGCGCGATGGTGGCCATGGCACAAGGCAGGGTTGCAGCCGCCGCCATTTGCCGCGATGCCGGAGCGCTGGGGAAGGATCGGGAACATAACCTGCATGAAGCGACGGAGCATGTCCGCCAGGTTCGCGCCGCAGCTATGATTCAGTTTCATTCGGGCATTCCGGATGCCAGAGAGCAATTATACAAGAAATGGGAGGAGGAGGCGTGGATGTGAAACAATCATTCTCCTAACGGGAACACCAGCCTCATCTCCGGGTTCACAGCTGGCTGACTAACTCGGGCCGCATGAAGCCTCCATCGCGTTTTTAAGCGAAGCCCGCAGCCTGTCCGACATACCACAAAGTGAATAGGGAGGGGATGAAAATGAGTACGGTTCAAGAAGACGAAAGCATTGTGATGAAGGATATAGAGTCGCTGTATCTTGGCAATCTGGCAACGGTGGAATTCGATCTCCACTTACCCCGGAAAGGAAAATACGGCTCGAAGATCACTTGGACATCGGGGGATTCCCGCTTTCTCCATAATGACGGCATGGTGACTCGGCCGAAATATGGTATCGGCAAACGTACGGTTCCGCTGCGCGCATCGTTTCAGTATGGCGGCTGCGTCAAGGAAAAAGTCTATGAAGTGACCATTTTGGAGGAAGAAAACAACATTCAAGTGTCCCGGATTTATCCGACTCGTCTGAAAGCGGAGCTGGGCAGGACGTTTTATCTGCCGGCGGTCGCTGTGGTTGAAACGGTAGAGGGGGGAGTCATTTCCCATGCCGTGGATTGGGAACTAGGGGAAGAGCGCTTTTTTGAAGAGCCCGGTTCCTTCATGATCAAAGGGGTGCTAAAAGACACGACGATTCCGGTAACGGCGGAGGTGTTGGTGGCAGCCAAGCTGGATCGGGAAATGATCGACACGGCTCCCGCCGCGAGCAGCTTTCCCGCCGGCGCAGTTATTCTGAAGGATGGCACCGCCATCAAAGCGGCTCAAGACAGAAGCCTCGCTTTCTTGAAGAAGGTCAATGACGACCAGATGTTGTATAATTTCCGTGCTGCCGCCGATTTGGATACGCGCGGAGCCCCGGAGATGACCGGCTGGGATTCGCCGGACTGCCTGCTGAGAGGGCATACGACCGGACATTACTTGTCTGCGCTAGCATTGTGCTATGCGGCAACAGGGGATGAAGACATCAAGCGGAAGGCGGAGTATGTGGTCGCTTCACTGGAAGAATGCCAGCTTGCTTTTGCGAGTAAACCCGAATATCATGCCGGTTTCCTCAGCGGATACTCTGAGGAGCAGTTTGACCTGCTTGAGAAGTTTACCCGCTATCCGGAGATATGGGCGCCTTACTACACCTTACACAAAATTTTTGCCGGACTGCTTGACTGCTACCGCCATCTTGGAAACAGCACGGCACTGGCGATTGCCGATAAGCTTGGCGATTGGGTGTACCGCCGCCTAAGCAGGCTTCCAAATCGTGTTTTGAAAAAAATGTGGGGTATGTACATCGCCGGCGAATTTGGCGGCATCAACGAATCGCTCGCTGAGCTGTATACCGTTACGCATAAGCCTGAACATCTCGCTGCGGCAAAGCTGTTCGACAATGACCGCCTGTTTGTCCCGATGCGTGCGGAGATTGACGCCATCGGCGGGCTTCATGCCAACCAGCATATTCCACAGGTCATCGGCGCCCTGAAAATATTCCAAGCCACCGGGGAAAAGGAATATTACGATATGGCCCGCTTTTTCTGGCAGGCCGTAACCGAAGCCCATACGTATTCAATCGGCGGTACCGGCGAAGGCGAAATGTTCAGGCAGCCGGGCAGGATCGGCGAATATCTCAGTGACAAAACCGCGGAAACCTGCGCCTCCTATAACATGCTGAAACTGACAAAGGATTTGTTTGCGTATCACCCGGCTGCGGAATATATGGATTATTACGAGCGGGCGATGTTTAATCACATTTTGGCCTCCTGCGATCATCAGCCGACGGGAGGGAGCACCTATTTCATGCCGCTGGTACCCGGCGGAGAGAAGTCCTTCGACGTTTCGGGGAACACCTGCTGTCACGGCACCGGATTGGAGAATCATATGAAATATTCGGAAGCGGTTTATTTTTACGATGAATCTACGGTGTATGTGAACCTGTTTGTCGCTTCCGCTCTCCACTGGAAGGAACGAGAGGTGAGGCTGACGATGGACGTAGATGGTCACATTCCCGGGAATGTGACGCTGAGGGTGGAAGGGACGGGGGACTTCGTACTGAAAGTTCGCCGTCCATACTGGAGCGGGCCGGGGAGCCGTATGGAGATCAACGGCCGGCAGGCCGACATGGCCGCAAACTCCGCCGGGTATGTCTCCATCAGCCGGAATTGGCAGAGCGGGGATGAGATCCAACTCTTCTTTGACTGCCGGATCCGTTTGGAAGCAGCGCCCGATCGGAAAGAGCGTGTATCGCTGGCCTATGGTCCGTACATCTTGGCCGCGCTCTCCGAAGCCAAAAACTATCTGCGGCTACCACTTCGCGAAGAGTCGTTGCAGGAAAGTTTTGTGAAGGAAACAGGGCCGCATGGGTTTGCTTTCCGCTATATTGAGGATGATTTGTTGTTCATCCCGCTTGCTGATGTGTTTCATGAACGCTATCACGTGTATGTTGAACGGGTTTAACCTCAATATGAATTCTAAGACATATTTAGAGAAGATAGGATTCTAGGTCAAACTGAATGAAGACAGCAGCACGAGTGATAGTCACCCGTGCTGCTCTTCCGTTCTAAGATCCAGACTTCTCAATGACAGGGATCCAAACTTCCATTTCATACATGCTGGCACCTCTATCATAGGTCATTTCAAACTCAGGGCCATTTGCCGGTTCGTAATTGCAGGTGGGAAACCACTCTGCCCAAATGCGCTTCCACAATTCGTGAATCCCGCTTTGCCCGTCGGGGTAGAGGCCGGTTGAGAATATCGCGTAGGTTTGAGGCGGGATAGATAGCCTTTCAAACCCGTCTGGCATGCCACTCTGGGGCATGAAGTAACCGATCATGTAGGAAAATTCCCCACCTTGCTTGTTGTATAGTATCCCATGCATCTGACCATTCCCCCCCAAACCCGCAGCTGTGCGGATTCGATCAACGGTGCCGTCGGATATGCACTTCGTCCAAAAAGCGGGTATATCTATAAATGGATGATCGCCATCGCCATTTACAACAGTCGTTACACCGAACATCTCAAAAGCCTGTTTTTCCTCCATTCTGTAATTCATCTCAACATCTCCTCGTATCGAAATATGAAAGGATAACCGAGGATAGGCCTTCAGGGTAACCCCTTTGTCGCGCGCTGACACTGGCATCACGCCGTGCATTTTTTTAAACGCTCTAGAAAAAGCCTCAGGCGATTCGTAACCATACTTTAAAGCGATGTCGATGACCTTAGTGCCGCTCTGCTGCAGTTCAAATGCGGCGAGGGTCAGCCGTCTGCGTCTAATATACGCTGAAAGAGACACATTCGTTATGAACGGAAACATTCGTTGAAAATGGTATGTTGAGCAGCAGGCAATTCTAGCTACGATATCGTAATCAATCGTATCAGACAGATGTGTTTCTACATATTCCATTGCGTTGTTCATACGATCCAGCCAATCCATACAGACCATCCTTTCAAGATTAAGTATAGGGGATGGTAACCCATGAAACCTTGCAATCCGTGCACCGAAATATCATGTTCGAGATAATATGAATAAATCCTTTATTGTTGATTATGAATTCAACGATTATCTGCCTGGTTACAGTTTTTTCCAAGGCGTATGAAAACAAGATCCATATTGAATTTATTCATCAGCTATGGGATTCTTATCTCCAAGGGGAATTCCCAAAATGAATCAAAGTGCAAGTTTTTTATAGATGGAAAGGAGAGCAAACATGAAAATAATCATTGTTGGGGCAAGCGGTACGATCGGACAAGCAGTCGCCCAAGAACTAGGTAAAGACCATGAAATTATTCGTGCTGGAAGAAACGGAACAGACGTAACGGTTGATATTACATCGATGGATAGCATCAAAAATATGTATGAGCAAGTTGGGAAAGTAGATGCAGTCATTAGTGCAACAGGAGGCGCTCATTTTGCTTCGATTACAGAATTAACGCCAGAGTTAAACCAAATAGGAATTGAAAGTAAACTTAAAGGACAAATCAATTTAGTCCTGTTGGGAATGGACTATGTTAATGACAGCGGAAGCTTTACTTTAACAACGGGTATCATGATGGATGATCCCATTCCTCTAGGTGCATCGGCAGCCATGGCAAATGGTGGTGTTAAAGCATTCGTTAAGTCCGCCTCGATTGAAATGCCTAGGGGAATCCGTATAAATAGTGTCAGCCCTAATGTCTTACAAGAATCACTAGGGAAATATGGCAAGTTTTTTCCGGGCTTTGAAGCAGTTCCTGCCAGTCGCGTAGTCCTTGCTTTCAAAAAAAGCGTAGAAGGCGCTCAAACGGGACAAAATTATGAAGTTTATTAATCAAAACTCTTGATATGAATTTGTTGCCGGAGGATAAGTACATACAGGCATTGAAAGTCGCGGAAATCGCGGCTTTTTTTGTTTTAACGATGCCGAAAATCATGGAAGACCAGGACTTCATGTTTTAAGCTCAAACCAGCCAGTCACTGCCAAGTGACCCAAAAGTCCCTCTTCCTGTGCCCATAAAAACCTGATTGTTTGGGCTGTTTTGTATGACCAAGCGAAGCATACCTTTCGGACGAGCTACGTCAAAACTTTATAGACGAAAAGCATCATTTTTCCGGGAAGTTTGATGAAATGGGTGTACGCTGCGTGTTGGATATAATACGATCAGACAAAGTGTTTTTTGCTCTTGAACACGAATAAACTCGAATCATATCGATAAATGGAGGGAAACAACGTGAAATTATTAAGGACGATGATGATTATAATGGGGAGCTTCTTCTTGCTCGGCATAGGATGTACGGATCAGAAACAGGGAGTGACAACAAAGCTTGGGCAATCCGAGCAAAACGGCGACGATATACGCGTTCCGCACAATGAACGGCTTCATTTGTCCACCGACAAGAAATGGATCGAGCAAGAAGGACATCAGTCCGATCTGATTCGATTGCAATGGACGGCGGAAAGGGCCAAGCCGGCGGTCGTCTGGATGGACGAGAATGGAAAGGACAAGACGGCGATCATTTCCCATGATAAGGCAAACAATCCGGAGCAGCAGGATCATAAGCATATCTCGTTCGAGACGAGCATGTCCCCGACAGGTCAATACCCCAACCAGTTGTTTACCCGGTTTGAAATTCCGTTCGACACCGATATAAGCGAGATCCGTACTCATTCATCCAATTTCAATGTAATGAGCGGTATTTTGCGGGTAGCCGGCGAAAGCGGGACGAACCGGGACATTCAGTTAAGTGCAGTCGGCAAGGATAATGAGACGACACCGAGGTGGGCCGTCCGGGCCGACAGTTTAGAGGAAGCTGGCGACAATACGGGAGCCAACCTTCAGTTCGTACGATATGGGGATGACGGCGAAGTGCTCGATTCCCCGCTCACCATGCAGCGCAGCGACGGTAATATCGGGATTGGCACGAGCGAACCCGACACCAAGCTCGATGTAAACGGGGATATGCTGCGTCTTCGTGAAAAGTATACACCTGCTTCGTCCACTGCTGCCTGCAGCCAGGGACAGATCTCTTGGGACGACCAATATGTATATGTTTGCGTTGCCCAAAACAATTGGAAGAGGACTGAACTATCCACTTGGTAATTTCTACGCCGCCGATCTGTTCAAGATCAGCGGCTTTTTTTGTCCCATTCACCACTATAGGCATATGACAATATAATGCAGTATTTCTATTAAGTAAAGGGGAGCTATGATGTACAAACTCACTTTAACGACAGCCAAGAAGTTATTGGAAATCGCTGAAGATCGTGCCAGACAAATGGGACTTAACTCTGACATAGCGATCGTAGATGAGGGGGCAAACCTAATTGCTTTCTATAGGATGGAAAATGCCAAAATAGCAGGTATCGATATTGCCATAGGCAAGGCTTGGACCAGCGTAGCGATGCAAATGCCGACAGCGAATTTAGCGCAAACAGCGCTTCCTGGCGGAGCGACATTCGGAATTAATACAACGAATCAGGGGGAAGTCGTTATCCTAGGCGGGGGAATTCCTTTGGTTCATGACGGAAAGGTTGTCGGTGGCATTGGTGTAAGTGGAGGAACAAGCGCACAAGATATTGACGTTGCCAATGCAGCAGTGCAGGCGTTTGAAAGTATGAGATGTCATGATATCCAATATGCAAAAGCACGGATTGGGGCGGTAAAACAATCGTTTACTTATTAACGGCTCTCATGCTTCGATGGTAAGGGCAGGCAGCTTCTATGTAGAAGCTGCCTGCCTGTTTTCTATCAAATCGTGAATATAGGCTCACGATTTGATAGTCGGAATAGAAAGTTCAAAGGGCTGCATATGTTTACTTGAAACACAATAATAAACTTACATATACTTATTGTTTATTATTAACTACTTATATATACTTATAACTAAGATGTAAATGCTTAAGCAGGGAGGGATTGGATGTGTTCCAAGAGGAACGATTAGTAAAAATTCTGGATTACTTAAAACAACATAAAACGATGAGTGTAGGAGAGATGTGCTCGTTCTTTCAAGTGTCGCGGGATACCGCACGCAGGGATATTGTCAGATTAGTTCAAGAAGGAGTGGTTGTTCGAACGCACGGAGGGGTAGCTATGCCTGAACTGCAGAAGGAACTGACTTCTTACCAGGAACGACTTATTGATGAGCCGACGAGCAAGAACGTAATCGGCGAGCATGGTGCTAAACTGATTCGGGACAACGAAACGGTCTTCTTGGACGTATCTACGACCGTACAATTTGTTGCGGAACATATTCAAGCGAAACAGATCACAGCGGTTACGCATTCCATCGATAATGTAGGGATTCTCTCCAAACGAGAAGATATGAGCATCTACGTGCTCGGCGGTTATCTGCATACCCAAAACCGATTATTATACGGTCCTTCCGTCATCGATAAAATCAGTGAGATCCGTGCGGACAAGGTGTTCATCGGTGCGACTTCAATCCAGCCTGACGGACTCTATTATCCATATGAAGATGATGTCCGGGTGAAGAGGGAAATGGCCCGGCGCTCGGATCAGGTCATACTAGTTGCGGATCATACCAAATTCGCGGTGAAATCGAGGTTCAAGTTAGATTTTGATCACGTAGATATTATTGTAACCGATCAATCGATTCCCATTGAAATACAAGAAATATTAGACAACAAAAATATTACGCTTATAGAATGTCAGACTCATAACCAACAGGAAGGAGCCTAAGTAGTAATGAACAACAAAATCATTCGACATGTTAAAGTCCACCTGCCTCATCAAATACTTCCTTCTGCAACGGTCTGGATTTCGAATGGAAAGCTGAAGAGAATAGAACCGACGCAAGAGCTTGATAGAATCGAAAGTGATGCAGAACTGATTGATGGGAACGGAATGTGGCTCATACCAGGAATGATCGATGTTCATATTCATGGGGCCAATGGCTATGACATGATGGATGGAACCGAGGACAGCATTCAAGAAGTATCACACGCTTGTGCGGCAACCGGATGCACCTCGTTTCTGGCGACTTCAGTGAGTTCGACGATAGAGGACCTGCTGAACATGATTCGCAGTGTCAAATCTGTAATCGGACGAGAACAAGGGGCAAGGATTGCCGGCATTCATCTGGAAGGACCCTATTTGAATCCGAAGCGTAAGGGGATGCAAAATGAGAAATATCTTCGCCACCCGAATCTGGATGAAATGAAGTTCATTTTTCAGGAAGCGGGATCGCTCATTAAAATGGTAACGATCGCACCAGAATTGCCTGGAGGCTTGGAGCTCATATCCTTTCTGAAAGAGCAGGGTGTTGTGATTGCCGTGGCTCATTCCGATGCCACATACGAGGAAGCTATGCTGGCTTTTGCAGCCGGTGCGAGTCATGTAACCCATTGTTTTAACGGCATGAGACCGATTCACCATCGAGATCCCGGATTAATTGTAGCCGCTTTCGAAGAACCGCATGTAAGCCTGCAAGCGATTGTTGATCAAGTCCATCTTCATCCAGCCATTGTCAGATTAATGCATCGTCTCAAAGGGCCCGAAGGTATGGTGCTTATTACGGTTGCGCTTCAGGCGATGGGACTAGGCGATGGTAATTATATATTTGGTGGTCATCACGTCACCGTATCCGAGGGGATAGCAAGGCTTGCGGATGGCACGTTAGCATCGAGTACCGTGACTATGAATGAAGCGCTGCGTCTGACCGAAGCTAACGGAATTTCAATGGAGGATGCCGTGCACATGGCTTCAACAACGCCGGCCCGTATTCTAGGTTTATCTCACAAAGGAAAAATCGAGGTAGGATACGATGCGGATCTCGTGCTGATGGATGAAAGGTATCAAGTGCAGTGGACGATGATTGAGGGTAAACTTTATTGTGAGAATGGAAGTAATCACAAGAGGCGGGTGTAAAGTTGACTAAACCTATTCGTTACCTATATCCGATACATGGCCAATGTTATCATTACCCCATATCAGGTGCGCAGCTGATGTGTGTATAACAATTGTTGGTGTAAAGGAGATACGAACATGAGTAAAGACAGTATAATCAAGTCCCTGCTTTCGGATCAGGTAAGCATGACACCCAATGGATTTGTCGCAGATGAAATAAGCCCAAATCAGTTTGCAGATTGTTACGAGTTGTTTTTTGACAAAATCTTGGAAATTAGTGCATCGGACATAGCGGGAGTAGAAGGTTATGGTGAGTTCAACGAGGATTGTAAAACGGAGTATAGTACCTGCAGGCAATTTCTGATCGACACATTTGCAGAAGATAAAGAAGGATATTGGTTTAATTGGAAGGAACTCTATGATACAACGATTTTAGATCGTGACTTTGTCGAAAAATATATGATGGAGATGGAATCCAGAATTGATTATTGTGAAGGAAAACGGTATTTAGTTAATAATAACACGTTTTTTGAAATAATGATCACAGATGGAAAAACGACGGTTGGTTTCCCAGACTGGAGCAGATCCGGCATATGCGATTTCCTTTTAGATTTTGCCATTATGGACTTAAATAAGCCTTACTTAAACATCCCTGAATTGTTATTCGAGTATTGCCAAAAAAGGAACATTGTCATACCGGATTTTAAAGAAAGATTTTTATGTATGGCGTATTATAAGGGAATCGATGTTTTGCGGTGGCATGCGTCGATCGATGACATAGAATCTTGCAATTCAATTATGAAATCTATCGGTCAATTGAAGGATCGAATATACGCCTTATAAAGGGTGATCCTATGAATTATGAAAATGCCAGCGATATCATACCTGAGAAGTTATTGAAAGAAATTCAGAAATACGCTGCCGGGAAACTCCTTTATATTCCTACCGAGGACAAAAGGGCTTGGGGCGAGAAGTCGGGTTATCGAAATCAATTACAGAGGCGTAATATTATGATTCGCAACAAGTATGCCAATGGGGTAACGGTTTCGGAACTTGCGGACGAGTACTTTTTATCTTTGGATTCCATTAAGAAAATCATTTATTCGAAGAAAGATGACCGACAATTCGCTTATGCTCCAATTGTACGATCCGCTGTACAGTATGCGAATATCGGAATGCTCGAAGAATGGATATATTGTTATTTGCTTCACACCCGAAATGTAGCTCCTGGTTTACATGATTTGATGAGCAAAGAGTGTTTGTATTTCGGTGTCGTTAAGTTTCCCTTGCGTCTCATCGAACTTAATGGAATCATGCCTGGGAATGACTGTACCGATGAAGCAAGCGCAGATGTTCTTCCACCGCTTCTTATTCAGTATAAAGAAGGCAAATTTTATTGCATTGAACAGAAGAACGTATTAGCTGCACTAAAACAACGCAAAGTAAATGCTTATCCAACTATAATTGTACTGAAGGAAACAACGGATTATAAAAGGTTTATGAAACACTATGAAAATGTTTTATTTTATATTAATCAAGCATGACTTTACTAAACGAACCTCCTCATGGTAATCCTACGGTGACCCCTGAATTTCTAACGTTACAAACAATGATTGAAATTTGTGGCAACAGTGAGTGGAGGAAGAGAAGGGGCTGGAACACTGGCTAGCGGAGAGCGGTTATTTCCAAATTGCGTTTGGCAGCTCTTCTCGCGATATAAGAATTACAGAGCGATTGTATTGTGATTTTGGGAAGGAAGAAGTATCATTTCATAAATTCAGCTTGATTAGCGATTGGATTAGCGATCCTGTTGCGAAATCGGTATTGGAAGAATGCCTCGATGAGATGAACCAGCATGTCGTAGAAAAGATTTATCTCAATGATGATTTCGTCGGATTTTGGGAAGATGGTCCACTCATTAAAATATTGCAAATGTATGGTCAAACCTGGTTGGGTGACCGGTCACCTGATGAAGTTATTGAAGAGCTTATAAGTCGAGTTTATGAGTGACGCATTAACGTGTAAGACAAGACAATATTCCTCATAAGAGCCTGGGAACCTGTTTGGGATCCCAAGCTCTTTTTAATATCCCAAATGGCGCAGCCACCATAATTAGGCCTTGTATTGCAGATTGTCAGAGAACCAGCTCTGATGCAGCAGTTGTGCAGAACATGGAGATCACCTGAACCAACTCCTTGCGAAGTTCGTTTTAAGTTGTAGTGATTTATCGTGGTGTCACATTATATGTCGAGTTGTTCGTTGTATAGAGTGAAAGGGGGGAGAGGGCTTGAATGACACGGAGATAAGTCAGATCATTGCAGATGTGTTAGATGGGAGCACAGAAAAATTCGAGAAAATCATGAAGGTTTATCAAAAACCGATTTTTCTCTACTGTTATCATATGCTGGGCAATTATGCCGAAGCCGAGGATAACGCACAGGAAGTATTTTTGAAGACATTTCGCAACTTGCAGAAATATACCCAATATGAGATGGATTTTGGCGCGTGGTTATACAAGATTGCCTATCATCAATGTATTGACATCATCCGTAAGCGAAAATTGGTGAAATATTTGCCTTTCTTTTACCGGGATGAAAAAGATAATAATGATGTCGATATGCATATTGAGGCCAACTATTTTGATGAATCCGTACATCAGGCCATGGCGAAATTATCGGCGGAAGAGCGTAATTTGTTAATCTTACGTTGTGTCGAGGATAAAAGCTACCAGGAGATCGGTTTGATTCTCGGCAAGAACAGCGCAAGCCTTCGTAAAAAATACGAACGTACATCTGCAAAATTCCGAAAGTACTATGCTCAAGTAAAGGGAGTGGGAGTGTATGAATATGGACAGGGATCGGGATTTGAAAAAACTGTTTGATGACCCGCGCATTCCCGACACCGACCTGACAGGAAAAGTAATGAGAGTACTACATGCTGAGAAAAAAGAAAAGGAGAGGTTTTTTGTGAAATATAAAGTTGCTTTAACTGCGTTTGTAGGAATGATGTTAATGGCATCCACGGGTTATGCTGCCGTGCAGTATCATTCTTTGAAGAATAAGGATGGCGAAGTCGTATATGAGACTAAATCGACGAAAGAGTTCGGAAAAACAGAATCGAAAGATGAAATAGAGCGTTTTAAGACATTTTTTGAACTTAAGGAGAAGGTGCTAAAGAACGGGGAAGCTGGGCTGTTCTATATGGTTGCCAATAACCCGAATCATCAAACTGATCTGGGAACGAAGGTGGCTATCTTCCAAAATCTTTCTCACTTGCGTGAGAAGATTACGGATAAATCCATTAAGGTCGCAGACAAAGTCAATGGAAAATATACATTCCAAAAGGCGGAAGTGCTCTTTAAAAATGTTCAGGAAGTAAATCCGCCTTCTCCGGAAGAAAAAGCGGCGATGGCTAAAAAACTGAGAAAGCAGGCGGAAGAGTCCAATAAGGGATATGCCATGATACCTGTTGAAATGACAGATCAGATTTCCCTTCTCTTTGCTACATATCAAAATGGCGAGGATAAAATCGAGGTAATGATCAATAATTTGACCGGGAAGAGCAACCCAACATCGTATATTGACGAGAAAGTAGAATTTAAACAGGAAAAGGTTCATGTGAAGGGGGTAGAAATGCTGCTAACAGAATTTGGTCCTTCGCGTGCGAGCGAGTTGAAATGGGTATACGAAAGCCCGGACAAAAAACAAAGATACAGCTATACTGTGCAGGTAAATACGGATAAAGTAAGCAAAGAAACCTTGATGGAAATTGCCGAAAGCTATTTGGAAATATAAATACCAAAACAACGGGAATCTTCTCCAAGCCAATTGGGGGTGATTCCCGTTTTGGCATGATAAACAGGCTTTTTATGTAGGCAATCATGTGATGACTAGAAATATAAAGATTATTTATAGTTCGCTTGGAACTTTATCCCTTCATTGAGCGTTATATTGGTCGTGAAGCAAGAAGCCATAACAAATGGGAGGGCTATTCATGCTTAAAATCAAGAAGAAACAATCAAGTATAAGCCTCAAAGCTCGATTACGACGGCGTCTCATTGCAAGCATCGCTGCAGGCATACTTACTGTCCAGAGCGTGCTTTTAGTACCACCTTCGCAAGTGAATGCAGAAACTGCCGATGTTTCGGTACGCAACTGGCATTATTCATCAACAATCGAGGTACCCGAACTGAAGCCTTCCTGGACGGTAAAGGTGGACAATTATCTGAATATGGGCGAGAACGATGTTTCAGGTCACCACGCAATTGCTGAAGAGGGCAAGGTATTTGCATTCGCGGGAAACAAACTCATCGCAATGGATGCGAGGACAGGCAAGCGGCTGTGGAGCTACGGTAAAGACCTGAAACCTTATATTGTTTATGATAAAGGCGTTATTTACGGCCTATCGGCAGGTCAGAAGCCATACGCGCTGAATGCGAAGACAGGAAAATTGAAATGGCAGTCGAACACATCCATCTTTATGGATGCGCACCTACGAACGGAAGCTCTGGTGCCGACTTATGATACGCTCTATGCAATCAAAGGGAGCGCAACTTTCGCATTTGATAAGGCAACAGGAAAGCTTCGTTGGAAAATGAATGAGCCGTCGGGAGAAGGAAACGGCACCGATTACCTTCAGGAGGCGGATGGAGTCATCCTTCGGACGTTCTATGTACAAGGAGCGCTCACGTCCATTCAACTGACTGCCTATGACAAGAAGACGGGCAAGAAGTTATGGGACCATTTTGGTCAGGGAGCAGCGCTTCAAATCAAAGACGGTCTCGTGTATTCGGTTGACTATTATTCTCCATTGCTGACTGATTATCAGTCGCTTCCGGACCGCAAATGGGTCGTAAATGTATATAACCTTAAGACAGGCGTAAAGAAGAGCAGCCGAGAGTATAGCTGGAAAATGTCGGGGGAGCCGCCATATGAGTACAGCAGAGACGGCTTATTTATAAACCAAGGGAAGTTATACATGGATCAGGGCAATAAGGTGGCCGAATACAAATTTGACACCTATAAGAAAGGTGAAGTTCCTCTGCGTACTTTTCCTCGCCCATATGGGGGGGACTGGGAGTTGATCGGACTGGTTCAGGAACGGTTGATTTTCAATAACAGAATGACGGGGGAACTGGCCGGCATTAAACTTGCAAATGGTCAACGGATCGGATGGAACGGCGATGCACCTGCTGCACAGATTGATGTGCATGGGAAAGGGTTATACCGGGCACAGCGTAACGGCACACTGCTCGGCATCAACTTGATGACGTCCCGGCCAGTCTTTAAAGTAACAACTGGAGCAGATTTACACGAGTCGACCCTAAAGACGAACGGTATGATCATCATCCAAGCAGAGGGGAAGCTCCTCGGTGTAAAGGTACCGGCATCGTTGAAATAAGGGAATAGCTTATACTTGAATCCTATTTCGTTTAAGAATAACAAAATCCCACCGACGAGTCTGGATGGGATTTTGTTATTTCAGGTTTGATTATATTAGGGTGAATATCTTCTATCTTATGGATGCTCGGTGAGACTGGATAAAGGGACGGTCATTTCCTGCTCCGAGTTTCCGATCGGATAGACCCGGGCGGTTTCATCCTCATTGACATGCTGGATAAAGATAGGGGTATCCTGATAAGTTACATTTTTCATAATGGCCGATTCCGAAATTTCAATCGCTCTTTGTTTGTTCATGACATACCTCCTTATTTCGAAAGGTCTTTCAATGGATCAACCCGACGTTGAGAGGCTTTTTTTATGTCTTGATCCAGTTTCGATTGTCCTTGAATGTCTTCGGCAGCCTCCATTTGATTATTTAGCTGTTGTTCTACTTGTCCAATCCCATGCGCTTCTTGATGCTGTTTGCTCTTCGCCAAAACGATCCCTCCATGTTGTCATAAGTCCTTTGTAATCTCTGCATTACTACAATGCACCAAACGAATCGAACTTATACGGCTGTTTGCGTGCGTTCGCGAAGGGTATCTTTCGAAATCATAAGAACAATGGTATCATAATGGTTGGATAATAATTCCAAAACAGGAGTGCACGAACTCCTTAACGAATACTTCTTCGAATGAAAACATTGTCGTAATCGAGTTTACAATAATCAATACAAAGTCGCTCGCATGAGCGGCTTTTATAATTATTTCTCTATAGACTCTTAAAAAGATGGGGGCATCATTCATGGCAAGCTCGAAGATATTGCTTCAAACCGCGGAATCTTTTGAATTTAATATAGGGACGTTAATCTTCCTGAGTAACTCGACCAATGAAGTATATCGTTTTACTAAGGATGATAAATCCTATATCTTACGGTTATCTCAGAAATCACACGAGTATGTACCGAAGATCAGGGCGGAGATGGATTGGCTTTATTACTTAGTGAAGAACGGAGTACGTGCTTCATTACCCATTCAAACATGTAATCATGAATTAATGGCCGTGTTCTGTGATGAAGATAAGTGGTATATAGCAACAGCTTTTCACGAGGCAACAGGTCGCTTTTTTGATAAACACAATGAGCAGCTATGGGGCCCGAAGATATTCAGGAATTGGGGAGAAACCATGGGAAGGATGCATAGGCTGTCGACATCATATGAACCATCGGACATCCTTGTGAAGAGAGATAGTTGGAGCAGAAGAAATATGGATAATCCTCATCTGCAGCGAGGCAGTTTCTATGTACTTCTTGAAAAATTGATTTCCATGGAAAATACGATAGATTCACTGCCGAGAGGCAGCGATTCGTTTGGACTGATACATAATGACTTCCATCCGTATAATTTTTTTATCAACAACAGTGAAATAACGGTCTTTGATTTTGACGATAGTATCTATGGCTGGTTTTCGTTAGACATTGCAATAGCAGCCACTCATGCCGTTTGGTGGGGAGTGCATGCAGAAGATCGTGTCACCAAAAGCAGGTTTGCCCAACAGTTCTTGCATGAATTCCTCATGGGTTACGAGAAGGAACACCAGCTCTCCGAATTCTGGAAACAAACAATTCCCTTGTTTATGGAGTATAGAAATATTTGTTCTTACTTCTGGTGGTTAAGTGAATGGAATGGTGATGAGAGCAGCTTTACAGAGGACCAACGGAATGCAATAGACCACGCTGTTAAGCTGATTGAAAGAGGTTTGCCTTTTGATGGCTGCGATATTCAATGTAGCAACATCGATAGCTTAGATTAATGGAGGTAGGACATTGAGATTTAAAGCGTGTATTTTAATCGCCTTAATGATTCTAACGGGGTGCTTTACTGGAACCAAAGAGCAGATCTCACCTGAGAACAATTCGGCAACAGCCAAAATCCAATTGACACCCGTGGATTTGTTCCAAGGGGAAGCCGCAAAGTTTAAGCTATTCCTCGGTCCGATGACGGGTGCATTTAAATTAAAGTATGAGGGAAATAAACCTAATGTCAGCTTGGATATAGATATTTGGAAGAACGGGCAGAAGGTAGATTCGGCAGGGTCGATCGGAGATTTGTTTTACAGTTCGGACGAGGAAAAGGACAGCAACGAAGTAGAACTAATCATATCCGTGGACACGGAATCCATAGAAGGTCTCGAGGAGTTCAAAAAGATTAAAGTCAACACCAATTCTCATTCGGGATCAAGCCTGTCTATCTTTACCATTCCTTGGGACAAAACGTTGACGGCAGAAGGATTGATTCAGGATACGCGCCCACGTTCGTTTACGATAGATCAGCCGGTACATGTATTTGGCATGCATGCTACAAGTTCCAATGAAATACATACAGCGGATCTTACAACGGATTCGTTAACAAAAACGGAGTGGGCACTTGTATTCACGTTACGTCTTGATGAAGATATGGAATAAACGGTTTGAGTTAGAATGATCGATCCAAGATCACGTTTAAAGCAGAATCAAGTCTGGCGTTGAGAACTGTAAATAGGATCAATATAATGGGGTGGAATTATAAAAGACGTGAAGGGGAGATTTTAGTGAAGCAAAACAAGTATGACGATCAGGGATTTTTTGAAAATTACAATCAACTCTCCCGTTCCATCAAAGGATTAGAAGGTGCAGGAGAATGGGATGCCTTTCGATCGATGTTTCCGGATCTTAGTGATAAAAAGGTGCTTGATCTCGGCTGCGGATTCGGGTGGCACTGCAGGTACGTAAGAGAACAGCATGCGCGGTCTGTGGTCGGAGTGGATATCTCAAGGAACATGCTGGAGAAGGCAAGATTGATGACCGATGACACGAATATAGAATATGTGCAGTCCGCAATAGAGGATTTTGACTACCCTGCAAATGAGTTTGATGTCGTGATTAGTTCGCTTGCACTTCATTACATTCGTGATTTCGAGGATATCTGTAAAAAGGTATATCAGAGTCTAACGGTTGGAGGTTCGTTTGTCTTTTCAGTTGAACATCCCGTGTTTACTGCTATGACCGAACAAGATTGGTATTATAGCCCGGACGGGAAGAAGCTGCATTGGCCTTTGGATCACTATCATGAGGAAGGAGCACGCCAATCTAGATTTCTTGATCATGATGTCACCAAGTACCATCGGAATATAGCCACACAGATAAATGCGTTAGTGAAAACAGGATTCCAGTTTAGGGAAATGTCTGAACTTAAACCAGAACGCGAGCAGATTCAGGATCCGGAATGGCATGACGCATACCGACGCCCCATTTTCTTATTGATCGCCGCTGATAAGCAGGTCTGACCAGCTTGAGCAAAATAAAACAGAGGGACACCTAAACAGGTGTCTTTTTTAGTTCACGAGGAGAATCGGTTAAGGTGATGGTCACTCATTATTAAACTGCCGGATAATATTCATTTAGAATTCGGGAACTTTCATCGACCTTATGGAGTCTGTTTTGGTAAGGGGGCGAACAACTTGAGGGAGATGCAGATGCAGCATTCTGCGGAACTGAATATATCGGACATACGGACAATCTCGCTTATTGAGCAAATAGATATAGACGAAACGGGAGCACCTATGAACGAAATCGAAGCTGGAGACGAACAGGGGAATACCGTAATATTAAAGGAGGATACGGAGATTGGCCTGAAGATAACCGGAACTCTGATCCAAAAAGAAGGATTGATCCGCTCCATCCACGTTCAGTATGGCGACATGGAACACACCTTTCATGATTGGAAGAATGTGAGCAACGAAACCTACTATCCGGATGTTGCTTTGCTGCCTGCAAAGATTAACAAGGAGGAAGTCCTTGCAATCATTTTTACAACCGGCTACGGTACCAGCATTAGAGAATCGGAGTTGAAACTTCTTACAGAAAATTTTAGACAAGTGATGTCAGCCGATCCGGTGCTTGCGGTAAAATCCAGACTTAGTTATAGTGCGACAGCAGAAGCGGGAAAACGGATCTTTCAATTCACGCTGGACGGGGTAACTCGCACATTTGAATATATTGAGGAAGACGCGGGATTTTGGCTGGATCAGCCCGCGCTTGGCAACATGGTTAGGTATTACGTCGAGGGAGGCATCTTATATGCATCGGTGCCGATACAGGTGTCGCCTGGCGAATTCCCGGTCGCTGTCCGGCTGCGGTACGAATACGACGGTACAGCGTTTCTTGTGTCGGAAGCCATGTATGGAGAGATGTAAGCCAAAGAGGAAATTTATTTGCTGACTACAATAAGCAGGGGACCGTCCACTGCCATCTACGATGACTTATGGACGGCCCTGGAATTGAAGCAATTTCACCAACTTGAATGCATTTTAGCCGGAGGTTATATTCCTGTTAGTTTCGGAAGAACTCGACCTGATCGATATCCGCCCATTGGGAAGAGGACGAATTGGATACGTAAAATCCGATCGTTGCCTTGCCGCTCGTCACTTGAATATTGGATATCGTGACAGGCGTCCACACCGTCGTCACCGGACACCCGGTTTGAAGCATGCTGCCTCCGTAGTCCTTCACTTCCATGACACAGCTGTTCTGGCCTCCGCTGCTGCGCATGCGTGCTCGCATCGTATACGTGCCGTTATCGAGACCGCTAATCGTCTGTCCGACATATGCGGTCGAAGGTCCGCTTGTGCCCGCGAGTCCGACAAAGTATGAGCCTTCGGCAGCGGGAAGCCCAACGCCGTCATTGGCTCCATGAATAAGAATCCGATTCGGGTAATCATCGCCGTACGTAGTCCAGCCCTCCACATTGGCTGTTTCAAAGCCGGGATTGTTAACCAGATTTGTTTGCGGCGGTGTCACGGTATGCCCGAAGCGCAGATAGATGCCGTTTGACGGATAAGTTGCGCTGGTGACGGCTGCAACACGAGTGGAATCAACGGCCATTAGCGCATTCCAGTTGGAGGATTTCGTATCGGATACCGGAAACACGTTGGTTTTGTACTGCCATGACGCGCCGTTATCGGAGCTGATCATCGTAAACATCGATGAGTAAGGATCCCCCGTGTTGGCGCTGCTTTCATCTGTTTGGAATGCAGCCATAAGACGACCGTCGGCGAGCTTTACGACGAACGGAGCGCCCGCTTTTTTGCCATTGCCGCTGGGCACGTACATCGTTTGACGGGGAACCGACCAATTGAAGCCGTCCGGCGAAATTTTATATTTGATGACAAAAGGGTGGCCGGCAACGTCCGAGGCTTCGAAAACGGTTATATACCGCCCGTCGTTCATTCGCGTGATGACCGGCATGCCGTCACGGGAGCCGGCGGCAACTCCGTCGCTGACCGTGATCCGGCTGCCCCAGCCGCTTCCGTTCCAGGTTTTCATATACAAATTTTGTCGCCCGCTCGTTCCGACCGCAGCCGGACTGTCATCCGCATAAAGCACCGCAATCGTGCCGTTGATCATGTCCAGATGAGGCTCCCACAAACCTTTAAAGCTGGAGGCGGTTGAACTCCCGATCAAACCGCCCGGTAAATCGCGCCAGGTGTGACCACCGTCGACGCTCTGCCGGACGTTAAGCTGGATCTCATAGGTCGAGCCATTCTGAACGACCTGCCGATAGGCTAACCAAATTTCCCCGCTCGGCAGCCTTAACATTTGACCGTTCCCCACATTGCCAGCGCTGCTTGAGACAGCTGTAACCGGAGTGCTCCAAGTATAGCCGCCGTCCTGCGTTCTGGAGACAACTATGCGGGTGTTGCCTCCGCCAGCGTTGGTGTCGAAGGATACGAGCCACTCGCTGGGCGTAAGCTGGAGCAGCCTTGGATACCATACGCCTCCCGATGGCGGCGTATAGATGGCAATTTGCTGCGAAGCCCACGCCATGCCTGATGAAGCGGCATGAACCGGCGACAATGGAATTGCCGTTAGAGCAAGTGCAAACATAACGACGAACGAAAGTGGTTTCTTCCAGAAGCCTTTGTTCCGTTTCATATGAAACTAACCTCCCAACCTGAATTAGAAAGCACTTTCTAAAATGGATTGTATCGTAATTAATATCATTTAATATATACTAAATATATATTATTTTTCAGTTGGGACTGACGTAAAAAGAGAGGTCAGACATGGAGCAACCGTTATATAAACGTATTCAGAACGATATACGCCGGCGCATTCAGAGCGGCGAGCTGCAAGCAGGCGCCTTGATACCTTCGGAGAAGGACTTGGCCCAGCGGTACGGTGTAAGCCAGATTACATCCAAAAACGCGCTCAACGGTTTGGTGGAGGAAGGCTTGTTAGTGCGATATCGGGGAAAGGGCACCTTCGTTCGGGAGCTGGTCATTCCAGAAGAGCCGCATCTTCAGTCGGGTGCGAAAAAGACGATCGCGATTATTTTGCCGACGATGAAAACCAAGATCGACCAGCAGCTGCTGGACGGTCTGGAGCGCTATTGTGCGGATAGGGGATACGACCTGTTGATCCGCATTACACGCGAGTCACAAGAGGAAGAATACCGAGCGATCAAGCAGTTCCAGGAACGAGGAGTCGACGGGTTCATTATTTTCCCTGTCGAGCAGGAAAGCTACAATAACGCTATTCTACGTTTGTCACTCGACCGGGTTCCCTTGGTGCTTGTTGACCGTTTCTTGAAAGAGATCAAGGCGTACAGCGTCAGCTCGGACAATTATGCAGGCGTTCGGGAAGCTATATCCAGTTTGCTTGCTGCTGGGCACATGCGCATTGCCTTCCTGTCACCGGAAATTACAAATTCGGTTACGGACGAAAGAGCCAAAGGCTTCGAGGCCGCTTTCATGGAACAAGGCTTGCCTATAGACAAGACACTGTGGTGCATGCTGGATTTGGAGACCATAGCAGAGGGGAACGGACAACGGGAGATCGTTCGTTTTCTGAGCGATCAGAGCGATATCACGGCCGTCTTTGCCGTTAACGCGGAATTGGCCCGCTATGCTCATTATGCCATTCGGGAGATTTGGAAGGGGGCGGGGAACGAACCTCAGCTGGCCGCGTTTGACGATCCGGATCTCGATGGCATTCCTTTCATCCGTCAGCAATTGGATGATGTAAGTCGGCGTGTCGTCGATTTGCTGTCGGAACAATTGTCCGGTACGCACGAGCCGAGGCGTGAAGTCGTACCAGTCCAGTGGATATGGCCGAATGATCTCGACTTCACCTAGACTATTTAAGAATCAATGAAATAGCCCGCCAAGAAATGGTCTGAACTTAGTTCAGACCGTTTTTTATTTGAAGATATCAGAAAGTATAAACTTCTAAGCATGGGCTTTCCTGATATTCACAAGAAAAACATCCTATAAACGCGGTCTGTTTTCTGAGAATGTACGTCGATAGAAGTTTTTCTTATCATATAGAAGACTTGCATCTCGAAGCGTTTGCTGTTGATATGCATCTGAATAACTTGCTTATAAGAGCGGTCAGTCTCTTTCGGAATCCTCTCGATTGATGTTTTGGTCATTTACAAATGCCAGGTTATATTATAATAATATACTAAATATACTATTTAAATTATAAAGGTTGTGATGGGCATTGAAATCTCTGCCGCTATACAAAAAAATTCAGGAAGATATCAAGCGGCTGATCGCCATCGGCAAGCTGCGGGAAGGCGACCGGGTCCCTTCGGAGAAGGAATTGTCCGAACGTTACCGCGTCAGTCAAATTACAAGCAAAAACGCGCTGGTCGGACTGATGGAGGAAGGCTTGCTCGTCCGGATCCAAGGGAAGGGCACTTTCGTTATGAGCAGGCCGGAGAACGCCTCCGCGCTTGATCATTTGGGAGAATGGACAGCAGGTCCGGGCAAGAGCGGACGCATCGGGCTCGTGCTGCCGACGATGAAAACAAAAGTCGACCAGCGCTTTCTGGACAACATCGAGAAGTACGCGTCCGCCGCAGGCTATGAAGTGATGCTGAGAATTACGCGTGAATCCCAGCTTGAGGAGTCCAAGGCCATCTCATCCTTTCTCAAGCAGGGGGTGGACGGCATGATCATTTTTCCGGTAGAAAATGAGACGTACAACGATTCGATCCTGAGGCTCTCGCTGGACCGTTTCCCCTTCGTTCTGATCGACCGGTTCTTGAAGGAGATCAAGACGTACAGCGTAAGCTCGGATAACATAAACGGCACAAGGGAAGCCGTGGAGTATTTACTTAACAAAGGACATACGTCCATCGCGTTCATCTCTCCCGAAATTACGAATACGGTGACGGACGAGAGGGCTCAAGGGTTTGAGCAGGCTTTTCTAGAGCAGGGGTTATCGATCGACAAAAGCTTATGGTGTCTCCTCCCGCTGGAGGAGATCGCGTCGGGTCAATCCGTCGAACACATCAAGGCGTTTTTAGAGGGTAGCCCCCATATTACCGGCATCATTACTGCCAATACGGAGCTGTGCAGAAATGCTTATAAAGCGGCAGCTGCGTCCCGTAGACGGGTGCCGGACGAATTGGAGCTGATCACGTTCGATCCGCCGGATCTGCCGAATGTCCCGTATATCCACCAAAACGAGGAGGATATGTGCCGGTTGACCGTAGAGCTGCTCAACGAGCAGATTGATGGAGCTTTTGAGGCGAGAAGAATCGTGGTTCCGGTCATGCTGGTAAAAGAATAAAGCGAAAGATCGACAAGCGGAGAAATGCGCCTATTTTATACTAAATATAGTATATAAAATTATATTATTATAAGTTATTATGATTTCGTAAAGCGCTTACACCACATCTTTTATAGAAGAGGGGAATCGCATGAAATCGAAGAGCAAATTCGCAGGCATGATCATGCTGCTGCTGGTGTTCGCATTAACCGCTTGCAGCGGCGGCAACGGACCCAATGACGGGGCTGCTCCAAGCAGCAAGGACACTTCGACACCAGGTAACGAAGCTTCGGCCGGGCAGGACTCAAAAGAACCCGTAACGATTGAGTTTATGGGCCACGGCAATCCGAACGAAAAGAAGATTTTCGAAAAGCTCATCGCTTCCTTCGAGGAGAAGTACCCGCACGTCACCGTTAAATACACTTCGGTGCCGCCGGGTGAATACTCGCAAAAGATGACGACGCTGATCAGCTCCGGCAAGGTTCCGGACGTATTCTACGTCGGAGGCCCCGAGTTTTACCGCTTCGCGGAAGCCGGAACGCTTCTCAACATTCAGTCCTATCTGGATAAAACCTCATTGTTTAATCCCGATAACGTATGGAAGCAGGCGATGGACCGCTACCGTTTTGACGGCAGCAAGGTCGGTGCCGGAGACTTGTACGGACTGCCGAAGGACGTAGGACCATGGTCATTTGTCTATAACAAGGATTTGTTTGACGAAGCGGGGGTGCCTTACCCTTCCGCAAAGGCAGGCGAATGGACCTGGGACGACATGCTGAAAGCAGCACAAAAGCTGACGGTCGATGATAACGGCGACGGAAAGCCCGATCAATATGGTGTAGGCGCTTACAGTCTGGAATCGGCGGTGTGGGGCAACGGTGGTGAATATATCGATTACGCCACCGGCACGGTAAAGGTGAACGAGCCCGAATTTTATGAGGCGATGCAATTTGTTGCTGACCTGAACCTGAAGCATAAGGTCAGCCCGAATCAGGAAGCCGAGCAAGCGATGAATGCATATACCCGCTTTATTAACGGCCAGCTGGCGATGTTTGCGATGGGCCCATGGGATCAGCCTGCATTCTGGGAGCTGCCTTTCGGCTGGGACATTGCGGCGTGGCCGGCAAGCCCGAATACGGGACAAACGGCGACCTGGCTCGGCTCGATGGGATTTGCCGTTTCGGCGAAATCCAAACACCCGCAGGAAGCGTTCGACTTGGCGGCCTTCCTGTCCCTGGATGAGCAAGGACAGCGCGAAAACTACCAGCTCGGCCAAGCGGTTCCTAATCTGATCGACATGGCGGAAGGCGAATTTAAGGAAATGGACAAAGGACCGCAGACACGTCAAGTATTCCTCGATATTATCCAAGATTACGGACGTCCGGACGTGGTAGCTTTCTCAAAGGATACCCAGTGGATGGATACGTTCAACCAGAACGCGAGCAAAGTATGGAACGGTGAGATGTCGGCGAAAGACTTTACGGCCCAGATCCAGCCGAAGATGCAGGAGCTGTACGACAAAGGCAATAAATAATGCCGCAAGGGCAGGTGGCGTCAATCATTCATATCGGCGCCTCCCGCCGTACGGACATCCTGTCATAACGAAATATAGGCGAAGGTGGAATGGAATATGGGTACCAAGCTTGGCGGGTATCGCAGAAGAGAGCTGGCGTGGTTGTATCTGTTTGTCGCTCCGCCGGTTCTCGGGTTTCTTTTGTTCGGCCTTGTGCCGATTTTGTTCTCGATCTATATCAGCTTTCACAAATGGGATATGCTATCCGATCCGCAGTGGGCGGGACTCGCCAACTATAAGGATCTTTTGGGCGACGAGAAAGTGTACAAATCGATGTACAATACGATTTATTTAATGATCGGCATTCCGATCGGCATGGTGCTCTCGATGCTACTGGCCATCCTGATGAACCGCAAATTCGCCGGTATCTCGTTCATGCGCACGATTTATTATCTTCCGGTCATATCGCCGATTATCGCGGTATCACTGCTGTGGCAGTGGATATTGAATCAGGATTACGGATTGCTCAACAACTTTCTGTGGGAAACGTTCGGCATTGCCGGACCTAA
Organism: Paenibacillus sp. NPDC093718; assembly: GCF_050279985.1. Classification (NCBI taxonomy): domain Bacteria; kingdom Bacillati; phylum Bacillota; class Bacilli; order Caryophanales; family Paenibacillaceae; genus Paenibacillus; species Paenibacillus sp. NPDC093718. The sequence goes on along the minus strand of NZ_JBNNUS010000007.1, from coordinate 394,335 downwards.
CTGGCTGGGTAAGCCGGAGTGGGTGAAGCCTTCGCTCATCCTGATCGGGCTGTGGAGCGGCATCGGCGGGAACATGGTGCTGTACCTTGCAGGATTGCAATCCATCTCCTCGACGTATTATGAAGCTGCGGAAATCGATGGCGCCGGTGCGTGGCACAAGCTGACGCGAATTACGATCCCGCTGCTCACGCCTATTCATTTTTTCGTCGTGGTCATGGGCATCATCGGAGCATTCCAGTCGTTCAGCCAAATTTATGTGCTGGCGGTAGACGGGGGGCCGGAATACAGCGGCGCCACCGTGGTCTATTATATTTTCCAGCATGCGTTCCAGTACTTTAACATGGGTTATGCAAGCGCGGTTGCCTGGGTGCTGGGTATTCTCATCTTTGTTGTCACGCTTATACAATTCAAGCTTTCCAATCGCTGGGTTTACCAAGACTAGGGGGGAAATCTGTGAAACGGGAAAAAATGACGGACCTCTGGTCGCTGCTGCTGCTGCTTTTCGGATCGATCTTTATGATCGCCCCGTTCATCTGGACCATCTCGACTTCGTTGAAGGATCGGCGAAACGTATTTGAAATTCCTCCGCAATGGATTCCCGAACCGATCACGTTCGGCAACTATGCGAAGGTTTGGCTGGAGTCGCCCTTGCTGCATGGATTTATGAACAGCTTGATCATCGTGGTGATCGTCCTCACGATTGGGATGCTGGTGTCCGCGATGTCAGCCTATGCCTTTGGCAAATTCGAATTTCCTTACAAAGGCATGCTGTTCATGGGTTTGCTCGGGACGATGATGATTCCGTATTCGGTCGTTATGATACCGCAGTATATCGGATTCTCCAGGCTGGATTGGGTGGATACACTGCTGCCGCTCATCATACCTGGCCTGTTCGGCAACATCGTTGTCATCTTTTTTATCAGGCAATATTTGCAAAGTGCGATGCCAACGGAATTGATCGAAGCGGCGAAGATCGACGGCTGCAGCTTTCCGGGCATTTTCTTCAAGATCGCGCTGCCGATCATGAAGCCCGCGCTCGCCGCCCAAGCCGCCCTCGGCTTTATGGGCATCTGGAACGATTTTCTCGGTCCGCTGATTTATCTGCATACGCCCGAGAAGCAAACGATTCAAGTGCTGATCGCTTCCATGCAGGCGATGTACATTGGCCAATCGGATTATCCAATGATCATGGCTGCCGCCATCATCGCCATGGTGCCGGTGATCATCGTGTTCTTTTTCTGCCAACGATACTTTATCGAGTCGATGGCAATCAGCGGAATCAAGGGGTGAGGCACATGCCGATAAGTATGCCGCGCCTGTCAAAGATCCTTTGTTGTCTTGGCGCATTAGGATTAGCGGCCGGATTGGCATTGTCGGGATGCGATTCAAGAACGAAACCGGAGGCGGTCGATATGAACATTTACAACGAAAAAATGTACGCAAATCCGTTTCCTTCCCTAGAGGATGAATGGGAGGATTACGGCAACGGGGATCCGTATGTACTGCGGCATGACGGCCGTTATTATCTGTATGTCAGCACGAAGGATCACCGGATGGGCATCAAGGCGTGGGTATCGGACAATCTGGTCGATTGGAGATATGCGGGGCTGGTGACGGAGGATCCCGTATCGACCGGCGCCTATGCACCTGAAGTGATTTACTGGAACGGCTGGTTCTATCTCTATACGTCACCGGCAGGAAAGGGGCATTATGTGTTTCGCAGCGAATCACCGACGGGCCCGTTCGAACGGATCTCCGAGAACGTCGGGATGAGCATCGACGGCTCGGTGTTTATCGACGACGACGGCTCCTGGCTGTTTACCCATGCAGGTACGTCGGGCATTGTCGGTGTTCCGATGGACGGACCGGCCGATTTCGGTGTAGGTCAGACGATTCCAGGTCCCTATCTGGGGCATTGGACAGAAGGGTCGATGATCATCAAACGGAACGGCATCTATTATATGACCTATACTGGCAATCATGTGTTCAGCAAAGGTTACCGCATTCATTATGCGGTGTCGCATGATACGCCGCTCGGACCATATAACGTTCCCGCTAACAATCCGCTCGTCATCAGCACCAAGCCGGACTTTTACGGGCTCGGCCACAGCTCGACGGTAATGGGTCCCGATCTGGATTCCTATTATCTCGTATATCATAACTTGACGGGAAGATCCCAAGAAGGCCCGCCAGTCCGCCGCATGAACATCGACCGGCTTGTATTCAACGGAGACAAGATGGAGATTCTGGGGCCTACGAATTATGATCAGCCCGTCCCGGGAGGGCCGGTCTTTGCTGATAGGCTGGACGTAGCTGCCATCGATCAAAGCCGTTGGGAAGCAGCGGATTCTGGAGGAAGCGCACAAATCATTAGCAAGGTGGGCACGGATCGAATGTACACGGTCGAATATAACCTGGTTCCATCGAAGGCCCCCGTCGCCGCGTTGTTTGCGTATCAGGACGCAAATCAATACGGATTCGCCGAAATCGATCCGGAGCAAAACGGGTTATCTTTAGGTGAAATGCAGGACGGCAGCCGCAAAGTGCTTGCAACGGTAGAGCTCCCCGTGGATACGGATTGGTCCAATCTGCACACGATTCGCGTCGAGCGCGGAGAAGATCGGCTGCGGGTTTACCTGGACGGGGTTCTGAAGCTGGATCAATCGGCGGAACCGTTCGGACCAGGTAAAATCGGTTATCGATACAAAACCGGCGAGGCGAGCTTTTCGTATACGGCATTTTCTAATCACGCCTCCGGCAGCAGCGACTTTGAAACGGTCAAGCCGCTTCCGGGCAGCATGGAGGCCGTACACTACTTAAGCGGTGAAGGCAGAGGTTTCTCGGTCCGCCATCCATCGAAAGCAGGCGCGTGGCGTGGTTCGGATGGTACGGCGATTAAGATGGCTGAGGATGGAAGCTACTCGGCTTCGCTGACGGAAAAAGGCGACTGGTTGCGTTATGCCGTGAACGTGTCGGAGTCTGGAACGTATGCACTGGACCTGACGGTCAAAGCCGGAGCTAAGCCTACATCCTTCAAACTGCTTGTGGACGATAAGAAAGCCGGAAACTATAAAGTTGACGGCAGCCATTACTCGGGTAGCGGTAGCGAACCTTGGGTTAAAATTCGGGTTGGGTCTCTAAAGCTCGAAAAGGGATTACATAGCCTTGCCATTCAATTGGACAACGACCATACGATGGAATGGAAAACGATGGACTTCGAGCTGGTCGACATGCAATCGTTCAAGTTGGAGCATCTTCTGGAACAAACAAGCTCCGAGGATGTTCACGGCCAGTGGATCGAAACGGACGGCGGGTATGCCGGCGCAGCCGATTCCGATGCCAAGATGTATGGAGGAAGCCCCCTTTGGACCGATTATCGCATCCGAACGACCGTGAAGCTGGGCGACGACTCGTCCGGTCAGGCGGGTGTGCTCTTTCGAGTGACTAACGAGTCGGATTTCCGGGATCAAGTGAGCGATTCGCTGATGGGGTATTTCCTTGCAGTCAGCGCTACGAAGCTTGAGCTGTACAAACATAATTACGATTCCGAATTGCTGCACAGCGTCAAGGTTTCGCTTGAAGCAAACGAGCCGGCAAGCTTGCGAATTGAAGCAGTACGAGGCACGATTCGTGTATATGTGCAGGACGGGGAAGAGCCGGTCCTGACATATGATGATCCCCGGGCATTCATGCAGGGGAGAGTAGGCCTGCGATCGGTTCATGCGGAGCAGATCGAGCTCGGCGACTTAATGGTGGAATCCATGGGTACGAAATAGAAACGATAAACTAACAGAAGATGGAGAGTGGAACATAATGTCTAGCTCGCACAAATATATTAAAGACTATCCTAGACCGCAATTGGTGCGTGAAAACTGGGGAAATCTGAATGGGGAATGGGATTTCCGTTTTGATGACGCATGGGAAGGGGAAAGCGGCAAGTGGTACGACCGTCTTGAAGCCGACCGCAAAATTACGGTCCCTTTCGCGTTCGAGACGAAAGCAAGCGGCATTGCAGATGAATCATTCCATCCCTGCGTATGGTATGAGCGGATGGTTGCCATACCTGCCACGGAAGCAGGCAAACGTATCCTGCTGCATTTTCAAGCGGTCGATTACTCGGCGACACTGTGGGTCAACGGACTCAAAGTCGGCACGCATGAAGGCGGATACGCAGCCTTTTCCTTCGACATTACCGAAGCGGTTGAGGCCGGCCGGGAGAACAGGATTACCGTTCGAGCCGTGGACAGCAACAGCTGTACCCAACCGCGCGGCAAGCAGCGCTGGATGAAGGACAACTTCGGCTGCTGGTACGTACAGACGACGGGGATATGGCAGACAGTGTGGATGGAGTACGTGAATCCGATTCATATCAACCGGGTAAAAATAACCCCGGAACTGGAACGCGGGTCGGCAAACTTCTGTTATGAACTGGGCAACGCTGCGCAGGACTACGACGGATTGACCCTGCAGACCATCATCCGGTTTGACGGTAAGCTGATCCGGTCGACGGAAACGAGCGTAGAGCGCGGCACCGTAGCAGTTGACGTGAGCGTTGTTAACGAGGCCGTGGGCGAGTGGAAGATCAAGCCGTGGCATCCGAACCATCCGAATTTATACGACGTCGAGATGATCCTGAAGCAAAACGGAAAGCCGATCGACACGGCCTATTCTTATTTCGGCATGCGGAGCATCCGGATCGTAGGGGATCAGGTCATACTGAATCATACGCCGATCTATCAGAGACTGCTGCTGGACCAGGGCTATTGGAACGATACACATCTGACGCCTCCGTCGGAGGAGGCGCTGCTGGAAGACATCGACAAAACGCTGGCCCTCGGCTTTAACGGCGTGCGCAAGCATCAGAAGCTGGAGGATCCCCGTTTCTTATATTGGTGCGACCGCAAAGGACTGCTGGTATGGTCGGAGATGCCGTCGACCTACGAATTCGGGGACGATGCGGTTGAGCGATTCACGAATGAGTGGATGGCTGTCGTCCGGCAGCATTACAATCATCCTTCCATCATCGCATGGGTACCGTTCAACGAGTCCTGGGGAATAACCGACATAGCCACCGACCGCAAGCAGCAGCAATTTACGGAATCGATCTATCATTTGACCAAGGCATTCGATCAGATGCGGCCGGTCATCGTGAACGACGGCTGGGAACATACGATTTCGGATATCATTACACTCCACGATTATGAAGAGATAGGCGCTATGCTGGAAGAGCGATATCGGGACAAAGACGCGCTGTTAGGCAACAAATTCGCGCATAACACGCATCGTTATCCATTTGCGCAGGGTTATGGCTATCGAGGCCAGCCTGTGATCATTAGCGAATACGGTGGCATCGCCTTTACAAGCGAAGAGGGTTGGGGCTACGGCAATCAGGTTCGTAACGAGGATGAATTTTTGAAGCGATACGAAGGAATCACGCAAGCGATTAAAAATTTGCCATACGTGAGCGGATTCTGTTATACGCAAATTACGGACGTGCAGCAGGAAGTGAACGGCTTGCTGACGATCGAGCGCAAACCTAAAGTGAATATGGAAGCGATTCGACGCATAAACCTGGCATAGGTGGATTTGGACTGGATTCGAAGCATAGACCTGGTGTATGCGAATATGGACTGGATTCGAAGCAAAGACCTGGCGTAAGCGCGAATATGGACTCGATACGAAGCATAGACCTGGCGTAAGCGAATATGGATTGAATTCGAAGCATTAACCTGGCATAGGTGGATATGGACTGGATACGAAGCATAGACCTGTGTAAGCGGTTATGGACTGGATACGAAGCATAGACCTGGCGTAAGCGAATATGGATTGAATTCGAAGCATTAACCTTGCATAGGTGAATAGAGAGCGTCCATGCACACTTTTTTCTGGAAAATGTTTAGTTTTCTCGCGAGATATAGGGATGGAAGCAGCAGGGACCTGTCGATTGACGGGGGCCCTGCTGCTTTTGTGTATCCGTTTAGGATTTTATTTTCCATATCAAGGGAAAATACAGGCAATAGATTATTCGACCAAGTGATCGATATGAAGAAGCTCATGATTAAGATGGTTATATGGATATATATATCGGGTTCTTTTAAAGGATCAACTGAGGCAGCGATAATAAGAGTCCAATTAACAATAGCCCTATTTTCAAATTGGAAGTAAAAATAGGCAGTTGCACTGATGTAAGCGGACAGGAGGTCCGCTATTTCCCAGCAAATGTACCAATTTCAATGCTTAGCGGACACAGAATCCGTTATTCTCGGTTTTTTTCTGTTTTTGAGGTGATATGCCGGCAATAGCGGAACCTGTGTCCGCTTAATCTTATATTTAGCACCTTTGCTTACAAATAGCGGAATCACGGTCCGCACAGAGTTAGTCTAGTAGCTTCTTACTCATAATTAGGCGCGAGACCTGATGTGAACCGATGCGAATCGATATTATCGATGCGAACCGATGAGACCCGATGAGACCCGATGTGAATCCCAAAGGAGACTATCGCTCCAAACAAAATGATAAGGGAAAGTTTGCCCGAGAGAACCAAAATGAACGGGAGGTAACTCTTATAATATGAAAGATATGAATCATTACGATACCTTTATTCAAGTAGCCGAAGACTGCCCTGTTAGCGAGGCAATCGTTCTGAAAGTGAAAGGCGAGGCGAGGACCATACCGGTAATTCAATATGAGATGCTGTCGAGCCACCCTTACCGATTCACTCAAGAGGATGTGTTATTCGAAGTGTTTGCCGAGCGCAATCAAATCTCGGAGCAGGAAAGAGCAGCCGCTCGCGAGAAGTTTTTCTCCAAAGGGCAGCCTTGTCTCCGAACCTCGTCCTTGGGCAAACGCTATGGTTGGGGTATTCATCATGACGCTCAAGGGAAAGTCGCGATTCATGCAATAGAGTCAGAGGAATACGTAAAACTCATGAACGATAGAGGCATAACTCAATGTAAGGCGATGCGTTCAAAACGAGCCTAGAGCTCGATCGGGGAGGAACACCTAATATGGCAACCCGAACACGATAGGGGTTGGGTTCACATGAATATGCATGCATAGAAAGTCGCCTAATAGGCGGCTTCGTATTATTAGGTCAGCCAGAGATTTCTGGTTGGCCTATTTTGGTAGGCATTATACGATGGTGGTAGCCGGGAGAACGAGGGTGGCTTAGGGACGTAGATCCCGTCAAAAATACTGTTCTCTCACTACCGTCCAACGACTATGTTTGAGCTGGTAGAGGCTTTAGACCTCGCATCACAAGCGAAGCTATGGGGTTGGAGGCCATGTGGGAATGCCGGTAAATCGAATCAAGGAGGTTATTATGCAGCCAGTAGTAGGAATAGACGTGGCAAAAGGGGTTAGCGTCATCCAGGCCTTTATCGGTCGCGAAGAACCCTACGGGAGGATGGAGAAGCTTCAGCATGGGGAGGAAGGTTTTGAACAGCTAGGGGAATTGTTAGGAATGCTCAAACATAAAAGTGGTGTCGAACCCGTTGTTGTCCTTGAGGCAACCGGACATTACCATCGAAGTCTGGCGGGGTATCTTAAACGCAGTGGATGGACTCATTACATCGTCAACCCTCTGCAAGCGAAACGATCGAAAGGCACACAACTTCGCAAGGTGAAAACAGATGTAGCAGATGCATGGCATTTGGCTGAAATGTATTACCGAGGGGACGTTAAAGCGCATCGTGAGTGGGAAGAAACCTACACCGAGCTTCAACACCTAACGAGGCAACATGAGTTCGTAACCGCGATGTACGTACAGGCCAAGTTAAACAGCAGAGCTTTGCTTGAGCAGGTGTTTCCGGAGTTCATCGGAGTATTTCATAATCTGTATGCAACCACATCATTAAAAGTGCTAGAGCGATGTTTGGAGAACAAGATCGAAGATGTGGAGGATCTCATCCGTGAATGTGTAGGTAAATCCCATTCCAAAGGATGGATTACTGAGAAAACGAAACGGTTGAAGGAACTCATGTTGAGTTGGAAAACACAAGAGAGGAGTCAATCCCAGAGCATAGCGTTGACTAGCATGGTCTCACTGCTGTTGGAATTCGATAAACAGTTAAATCATTTGGAGAAGCAGATGGAAGAACTGGCTGAGGAGTTGCCTGAAGTGGAATTGATCAAAAGTATCCCGGGTGTAGGGAACAAGCTGGCGGCAGCCATCGTGGCAGAGCTTGGTGATGCAAGCCAATTCAAGGATGCGAAGCAACTTGTAGCCTACGCAGGATTAGATCCGGGGATCTACAGCTCAGGAAAATTCACGGCTACAAGCAACCGGATCACGAAACGAGGCTCAAAAAGGCTACGCCGAGCACTGTATCTTGCTGTACAATGCAGAATTCGCAGATCTGTAAACCGCAGGATAAGTGATTACTACGACAAGAAAAGAAAAGAGGGCAAGCCCTACAAGGTGGTCGTGATCGCTTGCGCCAACAAGCTTCTTCATCACATTTATGCCATCCTAAGTAAAAGCGAACCCTACAAAGACTAAAACCATATTTTTCCATAACCTTCACGCCAATGAAGGTTATTTGTGCTGTTTAAAAAAGTATATCAGTTTTCTATTATTTAACCAAGTTGTAATGCTTGACAAGTATTAGCTGGTTTTTTTGGTTTGTCCAGAAAAACGAGAGCAGCATCCTTCATCAAGCTGGTGCAGAGATTTTAATTTTTAATTAACAAAAACCAGCACTCTATTAAATTATTCTTTTTTACAATCAATGACGTAGGGTTATTAAACCGGTTTAATGATCCAGCAGGCAATCAGAATTTGCTAGAGAAAGGAACAACCATAGATGGCTACAATTGATGACGTTGCCAAAAGGGCTGGAGTATCCAAGGGAACCGTATCCAGTGTGTTCAGCAAAAAAAGGCCGATCAGCCAGCAAGTGACGGAGCGGGTGCTAGAGGTAGCCCAAGAGCTGGGATATTTCCCGAATCATCTGGCTCGAAGTCTCGCGATCAAAAGGACGATGAGCATCGGCCTCAAGATCCCTCTCCCGCCTGATGGGACGATGACAGCCTTCGATACCCAGTTGATTAACGGTGTCATCAAGGAATGCTCCAAGCAGGGCTACCGCCTAGTGCTCGACACTTTACCCGAGCAGGAGGATCCTACGATGTATTCGCAGGATCCTGTCGATGGCGTCATTCTGCTCAACCCGCGAAAGAATGATTTACGTATCCAACGGTACCTGATGATGGGCACCCCCCTTGTGCTGGTAGGTCGGTCGGATCCATATGACGATTCGATCAGTTACGTGGATAACAACAACATAAACGTGGCTCATCAGGTAGGAGATTATTTGCTTCAAGGAGGACATAAATCCATCCTCTTCCTGAATGCAGCCTCCGATATGACCGTGTCCTATGATCGAAAACATGGCTTATTGGAAGCTTATAGCCAGTACGGTCTGCCGATGCACGAGGAGTACGTGGTGTACTATAACCACAGGCTGCATGCCAACGGTACGGAATATGGATACATGTCCATTATGAATACCTATGGAAACATGAACTATACGGCAGTCATTACCGATACGGACAGGGTGGCCCTTGGCGTGCTGAGGGCAGCCAGGGAGCTTGATATTGAGGTGCCCGAACAGCTATCGGTCATCGCCCTCAGCAATGATGCGATATTAGCTCAGGATATGAATCCAAAGCTGACATCTGTGGAGTTGTCGGCTGAGACGCTTGGAGCTGAGGCAGCCAAGCTGTTGATCGAGAAAATAAACGATAAACGTGTCCACAGGCAAATCATCATCCCCGCACAGCTGGTAGTGAGGGATTCCTGCAAAGTTCTTTCCTAATGACGAATAAGGAGTGGTTAGCTTGGTAAAACGAAACAAATTCATGATCGCGATCATGGCTGTATCTCTGTTCAGTGGGCTGCTCGCGGGCTGTTCCTCAAGTCCAGGCAGCAGTATTCAGGAGGGCAGCAATGCCGCATCGCAAGCCGCGTCGAACGAAGAAGAACGCACGCTTAAAATGATGACGGGTGTCATCGGCGGCAAAACGCCTGAAGAGAACAAGCAGTTCGAGCAAGAAATCGAACGTCTAACCGGCATCAAGGTATCGATGAACAAGCCTGCTGCTGACTATGACCAGAAGCTGCTTGCAGCCATCGCCTCAGGTGAAAAGTTCGACCTGCTGCAGATCAGCAAAGAGAAAATGTCCACCTTCGTTGAACAAGGTATTCTTACGCCGTTGACCGATCAAGTGAACGGCTCCAAGGTGCTCTCGGATCCCAATGTCATTCCCGCCAAGGAGTGGGAACAAGTCAAGACGAAGGATGGCGAGATCTACGGCGTGTTCACCAAGTACCAAGGGGGAACGATGCCGATTGTTCGCAAGGACTGGCTGGACAAATTATACCTGCCGGAGCCTGCAACGCTGGACGATTATTACAACGTCCTTAAAGCGTTCACCGAACAAGATCCGGACGGAAACGGCAAAAAAGACACGTACGGACTTAGTACGGCCGGCATGTATGAACTGCAAGGCTTCTTTAGCGCAGCGGGCTTGAAACAACGATATGTGGAAACGGCGGACGGCAAGCTGGACGTTCCATACTCCACAGATGCGGCCATCCCGGTTTATGAATGGCTGAACAAGCTGTTTGAGGAAGGCATCCTGGATCCGAACTTTACCACGAATGACACCGGTAAAATGCGAGACCTGTTCCTGACCGACCGTGTCGGCATGATTACGTACTGGGACGCTTGGGTAGGCATGCTGAACAATACGCGCCGCGAACAAGATCCGAATACGAAATTCGAAGCGAAGGGCTTGCCTGGTGCAGCCGACGCGAACGGCAACCACATGCTTCGCAGAGGCGATCCGGATGTTTGGGTTATTCCCGTTAATGCGGAGCATCCGAAAACAGCCTTCGAATTCATTGAATGGTGGCATTCCGAGGAAGGTATTACTCTGGGCAGCTTAGGCATAAAGGATGTGGATTACACGGTTGACAACGGGAAATACGAACTGACCCAAACCGGTAAAGAGCATGCTTCCGACCATGGCGTTCCTTTCTGGTATAACCGCAACGTCGAACCGCCTTTCGGTAAACTGCCGGGCGTCCAGGAGGCGCAGGATCTCGTCGATCAATACGCTGCCTTGGAATTAACGCCTCCGAATTGGGCGAATGCCGAGAAGATTATCAATGAATATTCCTTCAAAGCGATCATGGGCGAGATGCCGGCTGCCGACGCCGTAAAGAAAATGCGAGAAGAGCTTAAAGCAGGCGGACTTATCGATTAAAGCATGAGGAGGAGGGGCGGTGATAACGCCGCGCCCTTCTTTATTTTTCAATAAGGGGGCGAAATTCCGTGAAAGCCATATTCAAATACAAAACCCTATATTTTATGATGCTTCCTATCCTGGCCTACTTCCTTATCTTTTCCTTTTATCCGCTTGCCCGGGGACTAGTTATCAGCATCCAAGATTACCGGCTGATCGGGGATCGTCCGTTTATCGGCATCGATAACTATCTGAGTGTGCTAAAGGATCCGGTTTTTTGGGAAGTTTTTCAGAATACGATCGTGATCGGCGCCGGAAGCTTTATCATCAACTTCTTGCTGCCGCTGATTCTTGCGCTCTCCTTAAATGAAGTGGCTTCCGCCTGGTTCAAAAAAATGACCCAAATGATCGTTTATTTACCTCATTTATTCTCCTGGGTGGTCGTAGGCGGGATGTGGATTCTACTGCTGTCTCCGGATACAGGCATCGTGAACCAGATCATTCAGCTCTTCGGCGGTCAGTCGGTCGGGTTCCTGTCTTCGGACCGTTATGCCCGCTTCGTCATGATCCTGACTTCTGGCTGGAAGGAAATGGGGTATACCTGCATTATGTACCTGGCCGCCATCGTAAACATCAATCCATCGCTTTATGAGGCTGCGAGCATGGACGGAGCCAGTCGCTGGCAAAAGATACGCTACGTAACGATTCCGATGCTTCGCTCCACCATGAAAGTGGTCATCATGTTGAACGTGTTGGGGATCCTGCGTTTGTTTGATCAAATCTTCGTGATGAGTAACGGCGCCATTGCCAATAAAGTCGACGTCATTATGATGTACACCTACCAAAAGGGGATATTGGAATTTAGCGTTGGACCTGCTACGGCGGCCGGCTTCCTGGTGATTATGGCAACATTCGCGCTAACGTATGTAACAAGAGCGGTGATCCGCTACGATGAAGGGTGAGTCGGTATATGAAATCAACGAATAAAATCAGCTTGCCGGGTCGTGTGTTTGATGCGGTCAATATTCTGTTCCTCCTTCTGCTCGTTTCAACCATGGTTATTCCTTTTCTAAATACGCTTGCGCTTGCATTTTCATCAAATTTTGCTTCCATGCAGCCTGGGATCGTACTATGGCCCAAGGAATTCAGCCTGGAGGGATTCTCCACGGTATGGTACCGCATGAAGCTTTATTTGCCATTTACGAACAATGTCATTGTGACCGTTGTCGGTACCGTAGGTCATGTGTTCCTAAGTTCAATGGCAGGCTATGTGCTGATTCAAAAAGGACTTCCCGGAAAAAAGTGGATGTTATCCGCGATCCTGCTGACGATGATGATACCAAGCGAGGCGATCATGATTCCGCTGTATATCGTGAATCAGGATTTAGGTCTCCTGAACACGCTGTCCTCATTGATACTTTCGGGTTTCGTATCCGGCTTCAGCGTCGTGCTCATGCGAAATTTCTTTTTGAGCGTCCCTTACGAGATGTCGGAATCGGCCCGGATCGATGGAGCCGGGGATCTTCGGATTTTCTTTACGATGTACTTGCCGCTTGCGAGAGCAGGGCTGGCAACAGTTACGCTGTTTGAATTTGTCAGCCGCTGGAACCAATTCACGCCAGCCCTCCTGTATATAAATGACTCGTCCAAATATACGCTGCAGATCGCGTTGAAATCGCTCATCGTCGATACCGATTCGACCTCGAGCAATTTTCTTATCACGACCAATGTTAGAATGGCGGGGATTGTCATTGCCCTTCTTCCGCTGATCGTCATCTATCCGTATGTGCAAAAGTATTTTGTCAAAGGAATGTTTGTCGGCGCAAATAAAGAATAAGCAGAATTGAGGAGGCAGTCGTGTGACCAAACAAATCGAGCGAATGAACATATCGACTTTCAAACGATATATTGAGCATTCGGAACAAAGTACGTACATCGAAGTTCCGTTCCAAATGCCGGAGCGTGTCGAAGAAATCCACGTGAGCTATCAGGTGGAATCCCATGGCGATGAAGCCGCAAAAGCTGTCATTGATCTAGGGATCCGGGATGCCGAGAGAGTAAGAGGCTGGAGCGGGGGGGCACGTCAGGAATTTAGCATCGGTCTGAATCAAGCGACTCCAGGATATCTGCCTGGACGGTTGGCCCCAGGAGATTGGGCTATTCTCCATAACGCTTACAAGGTTCCCGCTCAGGGTTGTACGGTCACGATAGAAATCGAGTTTACCTACAAGACATCGCGCTGGCTGAAGGGAGATCTTCACACGCATAGCGTTCATAGCGACGGCACTTATACCCTGGAAGAGAATGCGGCCATGATGGAGAGTTTGGGCTGCGATTTTATAGCCATGACCGATCACAATACGAACAGCCAAAACCTTGCATATCCCCGCGGTACCTCGATACTGATGATACCGGGTACGGAGTTTACGACGAATTATGGTCATAGTAATTTCCTTGGCGTGACGAGTCCCATGGATGATTTTCGCGTATCGGGAATATCCGATGTGCACGAGAAGTTTCGAGTCGCCCGCGAACGGGGAGCTAAGATTGTGCTCAACCATACGCACTGCGATAACTGCCCGTGGGAATGGGATTTCGATGTGGATTACGACTGGGTAGAAATTTGGAACGGCTCTTGGAGAGAGCACAACAGACGTGCGCTTTCTTGGTGGCAGGAACAGCTCGTTACCGGAAGGCGCCTGGTAGCCGTAGGGGGAAGCGATGTGCATCGACCGGACTCACATGTGAAGCATGCGATGCCATGCGTATGGGTCTGGACCGATGAAAAAACGGTGGAAGGAGTGCTGAACGGCATTGCGGAAGGCCGTGTCGTCATCACTTATTCTCCTGACGGCCCTTTTGCCACCCTTCGGTGCGGAGAATGCGGGATTGGTGATGAAGTGCCCTATGGGCACGCCGATCACGAGGTGGTCGTTCAACTGGATGATTTGATTGCGGGCGATCGGATTCGTCTGTACACCGAGCGCGGTCTCGAGGAGGAAACTTCTGTTGACTCGGAAGGAGGCGTTACACTGACGGTTAACGCCATGCATAGGAGATTTTTGCGGGCTGAAATTTGGCGGAATTTCGAACAGGCGGATGGGTTGTCAATGGCGGCAGTGACAAACCCTATTTATTTTGCTTCAAAAGAAGATACGCGATCATCGAATCACGAGGGTTAAAACCTTGATCACGCATTACCGCTATGTAAAAGCAGGAAAATATCATGCATTCACGAAATCCTCTTTATATCCTGAGAAACCTGGATAATTGCCAACGATGGAGGTTTATCGCACAAATGTACACCGTTCTGATAGCCGAAAATGAACCATGGGTCTTGAAAGGAATCGTCGAGATGGTGAAATCCGCCGGTGAGGAATTCCAGGTCGTTGGAGAATGCAGCAATGGAAAAGAAGCGTGGAGCATGATTCAGGAAGTGTGGCCGATGCTCTTGATTACGGATATCATGATGCCTGAGCTGGACGGGTTATCTTTGATCAAACGAATAGCGGAGCATCGGATTCCACTTGTATCCGTGATTATCAGCGGCTACGACAATTTTCAATATGCCCAGAAGGCCATGAGCTATGGCGTTTCGGACTATTTGCTAAAGCCCGTGGAATTTGAAACCCTGACCGAAGCGCTAAGCAGATCCAAGGAGAAGCTGGAATCTCTGAAGGACCTGAACGACTATATCGTCAAGTTCCAGTCGCTATTGGATAACAACCAGGGATTGGCGCTTGATACTCTCATGCAAAAGCAAAGCCACCTAATTCAGTCCGTCTTAAGGTTACATGCTCTAAGCAAAAATGCCCGGATTGGGCTGCTGAATATTATGGAGACCAAGCTCAAGAGCCTGTTGAATGAAATCGGCGTAGCGTCCGAAGACATTCCTAAATATGTATCTAATGATGATGGGGCCATCCTGAAATACTACATGGCGTTGCTGGAAAAATGGTACCCCGAGTATCCGGGAATGGGGAAAGCGAGCCTGCCTGAAGCCATTGCTCAATCGTGCCGGTACATTGAGGCAAATTATAAATCGAATCTGTCGCTCACGGAAATGGCGAATCTAACGAATTTCAGCATTTCCCATTTTAGCGCGCTATTCAAAAAACACACGGGCAGTTCACTGGTCGGTTATATCAATCGGTTGCGCATCGATGAGGCCAAGAAGCTGCTGAGAACAACCTCTTACGCGATATCCGAGATTGCGGAAATCGTCGGGTACACCTCTTCGCCTTATTTCACGCGAGTATTCAAAGCGCATACCGGTGTTGCTCCCCTCGAATACAGAAGGAGGATGGGCTCATGAAATGGCGTAACTGGCATCACCGTTTCTCTTTCCAGACGAAGATCCTCGGGTTGGTGCTGTCCGTTAGCTTTATTTCCATTTCACTGATGGCAGTCTTCACGTCCTATTACTATACTGAATCGGCAAAAGATGATTTTTACATGATTGCCCAGGATTCTACGGCCCGGATTAATCATCAGCTCGACCGTTATTTTACGCAAATGGCCCAATCGACATATGCATCGATTGCCGGTCCGCTGCCCTCCAATTCGCTGCTCGGCGACAATCCGGAGAGCGGACTTCTGCAGAAATGGCTCATTAACGGTGAAATGTTCAGTAGAGAACAGGAAGCGCTCGTCGAGGGCATCATGTCAAAGTATATTGCCATAAACTATTCCAATGTCCTGGGGATTGTACTCCGTTCACTGGACGACCGATTGATTTATTCGAAAGATCACGCCTTGAATCATGCCATGATTGAATACTCGCCATGGCTAAGCAGCCCCTTATCCGAACAGCTGAACATCGTCCCCTCACACTACCGTCATGAAGATGCCGTCATGGCTGCATACCCCTATATTACGCTGATTGTACCCATATTTGATCCGAATTCCCTCAAACTCGTCGGAAATTTGAATATCGCTTTATCCATTACCGAAATTCAAGACATTCTCGGACAGACGAGACTAGGAAGAACGGGATTCTTTTTTATTGTCGATTCAACAGGAGAGATTGTGTATCACCCGGACGTGAACTTGGCCGGTCACCGCGTCGAGGACACTGCTCTGGGAGCCTTGCCGCTCGGTCAGCAGGAGGCTGTAATCAAACGGAACGGAGAGAAAATTCTAATGTCCGGGAACCGCTCGGAAGTGACCGGCTGGAATATGGTTGCTTCTGTACCCATGCATGAAATGGCGAGCGGTCTGGACTTCGCGCGAAAGGCAACACTCTTTGTGATGACTGGCATCATTATCGTATCGTTGTTATTTATTCCGAGGATGGTCAGCCAAGTCGTCCGTCCCATTCTTCGCTTGCGGAACCTGATGAAACGGGTGGAGACCGGAGACACGAACGTACGCGCGGAGGTGGTTGAGGGCAAGGACGAGATTCAGCAGCTTAACGGCAGCTTTAATCAGATGACGGCTAGGCTGAATGAGCTCATTCACACGGTACACCATCTTGAGATCAACGAGATGCAGCTCCAGCTGCGGCAAAGGGATGCGCATATCCAGGCACTGCAGAATCAGATTAACCCGCATTTGCTCTACAATACGTTGGAAATTATCAAAAGCATCGCCTTTATCGAGAAGGTGCCGACGATTGAGAAAATGGTGACAAGGCTTGCGGGTGTGTATCGATATACATCGAAGATGCCCGGTTCCGAAGTGCTGCTGCGGGATGAGCTGCGGAATTTGCAAAATTATTTGGATATCATTCATATCCGGTTCGATCATTTTCGAAGCCGGATATCGGTGCCTGAATCCTGCATGGATTGCCGGATCATCAAGCTGTCGCTGCAGCCGATCGTAGAGAACAGTGTAAAGTATGCGGTTGAACCAAGAAACGGGAATGCCCATATCGCGGTGGAGGCATATGAGAAGGATGGCGACCTTGTCATTGACGTTACGGATAACGGCAGTGGGTTTCCTGAAGAAGATTTGCAGCGGATTGTCCAAAGAATGAAATTTGTGGAACAACAGGCAGAGCCATCGGACCACGAGGAATCGGTTGGCATCCTCAATGTCCATGCCCGAATGGCTTTAAAATACGGCTCTCCATACGGCGTTTGCGTGCATTCAGTACCGGGACAAGGAAGCAAAGTAACGCTTCGATTCCCAAAAAAGACAAACACATGATCAGAAATTCGGATAAAAACATCATCATTATGTGAAAAAGTGACCCCGGGCAGCAAGCTATATTAAAGATGCATGAAGGACAAATTCCAAATATTCGTAATGGAGGTCACCCGAAGTGAAAAGAACGTTATCAATGATCCTGGTTATGAGTCTGGTGTTATTGTCGATCGTTGGATGCACATCCACGGGAAAAGAGGATGCAGGTACGGCTTCTGGTGCGAACGGAGAGAAAAACGATTCCAAGAAAATAAAAATCGATATGATGATCGCTTCATGGAAGGGTGGGGGCTGGCCGGACAACCATCATCCGATTATCAAGCATATCAATGAAAAATTTAATGTGGATTTGCAGATTCAATGGGTTCCGAATGCCAATTTTGCCGAGAAACTGAACGTGATCGCCGCATCCGGCAAACTGCCGGATATTATCCGAATGGATAGTCCAAGCCTGTATTTGAAATGGGTGGAGCAGGGCGTATTCCTGGATTTAAAGCCGCATTTACCCGAATATTCAAATTTGCAAAACATAGCAAAGCCGGAAGAATGGGCGCTGCTGAACCCGAAAGATCAAATATTCGGCATTCCGATTTATGCCACAGCCCAAAACACAATTTATGTAAGAGCGGACTGGCTTACTAAGCTGGGAATCCCCGTACCAACCGCAGAGGAATTCACCATCGATACTTTTTATGAAATAGCCAAAGCTTTCACGACCCAAGATCCGGACGGCAACGGGAAGAACGATACCTTTGGATTCTCGGCGCTTGGCAACTCGAGCCTTATGGGAATACCGGAGCTGTTTGCGGCATTCGGATTGGCGAACGGCTGGAAGGAAGAGGGCGGTCAGCTGATTCCGATGCAAACCCAATCGGAAGAATGGAAAGCATTCCTGACCTTCATGAATCGCGCCTATAAGGAAGGCGTGCTTGACAAAGACTTCATTACCAACACGAATTTCAATGAGAAATATGCGCAAGGTAAAGTGGGCTTTGCCGATATGCATTATCAGTTTAGCCAACAAACCAACCAGCAGCTGCAGACCATTTCCCCAGGAGCCGAGTTCGTTGAGCTGGCGCCGCCGATGGGAGAAAACGGAACGCGGGGAACGTCCACGCCGACGAGCGGAACGATTAAGGTAGTTTTAAGCAAGGACGTTGATGCCGAGAAGCGAGACCGTATTCTGGAAATGTTTGATTGGTGGGTTTCTCCGGAAGGGGAAGACATCCTGAAGAACGGAATTGAAAACATCCACTACAAGAAAAACAACAACGGGGCTTATGAGATGACCGATGAATTGAAGGCTGAGGGCGAGGGGCGCCAAAGCCTCTTGTGGAACTGGGTATTGCGAAACAATTCCAATACGTTCAACACGTACAAATGGAGCGATCCGACTTGGGCAAAGGAAATGGAGCAATCCATTGATAACGCAGGCAAATATCCATATAAGAACGCGTCCGACGCTTACATCTTCTCGTCAGCCACATACTTGGTGAAGGGGACCGCTTTAAACGAAAGTTTCCATAAATCGGTCATCGAAATCATCGCAGGCAAAAAACCGGTGGAGCATATAGATGAAGCGATCGCGGAATGGAAGCGAAACGGCGGAGACAAGATCATGGAGGAAGTGAATGCCGCATACACAGCGAATCCTTAACGTTCGCCTGAGGACCCGAGCGGCTCCAGTTGCTCGGGTCCTTTTATTAATACTGTCAGGTTTATAACAATGGAGGACTGAATGAATGAATGCTTACTGGAAAAGGGCATTTCCAATCTATTTCATGATACTGCCGGGTCTTCTCTTTTTTATCATTTTCAAATATATTCCGATGTTAGGGATCTCCGTTGCCTTCATGGAATATAGCCCCTTTAAGGGATTTGCAGGAAGCGAGTGGGTAGGACTGCATTATTTTCGCAGATTGTTTGCCGAAGGCGATTTCCTGCTGCTGCTCAAAAATACGCTGCTCCTCAATCTGCTGGATGTCCTGTTCTTTTTTCCGGCTCCTATTCTGGTCGCGCTGTTGTTGAATGAGGTTAGAGCGAAGCGTTTCAAGACGGCTGTCCAAACCATTCTATATGCGCCCAATTTTATTTCCTGGGTCGTGATCGTCGGCATTACCATTGTGTTATTCGCAACCGGCTCCGGAGGTTTCAATCAACTATTGGAGAACTTTGGACTGGATCGCGTTGAATGGATGACGGATCCCCGGTATTTTCGGTGGGTGTGGCTAGTCCAAAATATTTGGCAAGGTGCGGGGTGGGGAGCGATCATTTATCTCGCAGCTTTATCGGGCATCGACCCGACATTGTATGAGGCAGCGATGATGGATGGCGCAAACCGTTGGCGCCAAGTTTGGCATATTACGCTTCCCGGCCTGCAAAGCGTCATTGTCATTATGTTTATTTTACGGTTCGGACATATGTTGGACCTTGGTTTCGAGCATATTTTTCTGCTGCAGAATCCGATGAATCAGGATGTCTCCGAGGTATTCGAGACATTCATATATAAAACGGGTCTGGTCCAAGGGGATTACAGTTATTCGACAGCCGTCGGATTGTTTAAATCCGCAGTCGGCTTGGTGATGGTGCTGCTCGTCAACCGTCTGGCCAAAAAAACGGGGCAGGAGGGAGTGTTTTAAATGCAGCAGCTGAGAGGTCTTGACCTGTTATTCACGATTATTGTCTACAGTTTCCTTTTGCTGGCGGCGGCGATGGCTATTTTCCCTTTGTTTTATGTGCTATCGGTTTCTTTCTCGACGGAATACGAGTATCTAACACGCGGTTTCTTCGTGATACCCAAGCAGTTCACCCTGGATGGTTACTTGTATTTACTCGCGCATCCAGGGTTTATATCCGCCTTCCGCAATGCGGTTATCATTAGCGCTGTGGGAACGGCGCTGAATATCGTGCTGACCTCTCTCATGGCATACGGGTTGTCCAAGCGGTGGCTGAAGTTTCGAAATTCACTGAACTTCATGGTGTTTTTTACGATGCTGTTCTCGGGCGGCATGATACCAACCTATTTGGTCGTCCGATCGCTCCATCTTCTGGACAGCTTTTGGGCCATCTGGTTAAGCACCGCGATTGCACCTTTTAACGTCATTGTGATGAGGAGTTTCTTTCAGTCCATGCCGCTCGAGCTTGAGGAATCGGCCAGAATGGACGGGAGCGGGGAGTGGCGCCTGTTTTTGTCGATGATCGTCCCGTTGTCCATGCCGGTTATTGCTACCTTTACCTTGTTTTATCTTGTAACTAACTGGAATACGTATTTCTCTGCCATCTTATATTTAAATGATGCTAAATTAATGCCGCTGCAGGTATTCTTAAGGCAGATGCTGGTGGAGGATGATCCTACGATATCCAATGCCACCAATGTGTTATATAAATATACGCCTGCTGCCAAAATGGCGGCGATTATTTTGACGGCGTTGCCGCTGCTGGTTATTTATCCGTTTATGCAAAAGCATTTTAATCAAGGAGCCATGCTGGGGTCGATCAAAGGATGATTACCGCTTGTGTGGTCAACAAAATCGGATTATGAGGTGAGCAATAAGATGAATATTAAACCCAAATACGTCGCCCATCGCGGATTGAGTTTGCACGCTCCCGAGAATACCATCCCAGCCTTTGAGTTAGCGGGCAAATCGGGCTTCTGGGGCATTGAATGCGATACCTATTGCACAACGGATGGCCGCTGGATCGTCCATCATGACCGCACCGTCGACCGTATGACGAACGGTACCGGGAGGACGAAGGATTTCTCATATGAGGAGATCCGCAAACTGCATATTGTGGCAGGAAATGGGATCGGGGACTACTCCAGCCTGCACATACCGACGCTTGAGGAAGTGCTGTCCGTCTGTTTGTCCTACGGCATGCATGCCTTTATCGAAATCGAGGAATATCACCAAGAGCGTGATCTGGAGAAGCTAGTTGCGCTTGTCCGCGGTTCCGGCATGCTTGCCCAATGCAGTTTCATATGTTTCAATGCCGATGATCTGTTGAAGGTGCGGGCTATCGACGATAGGGTGCCACTCGGATATTTATCGTCCAAACCGCCAGCCGCTGCAGACCTGGAGCTTATCGGCCGATTGCAGCCTGCCTTTCTGGATTACGACTATCGTTCAACGACTCCCGAGGACGTACGAAACTGCAGAAGGGCCGGAATTGACGTTTCGATGTGGACCGTTAACGAACAGGAAATTTCAAAGCCGTTTGAAGAGGCGGGAGCCGCTTATATTACAACGGACACGATTTTGTGGACATGATGGTTCTATGATATCCTTCCTCACCGAAGAAATGACGAAAGACAAGAATATGCTAAACACCCTCCATTGTCTTTGGAGGGTGTTTCATATTGTAATGTCGCCGCAGCTATGTGGGCTTCGTCGTGCCGCAATTGAAAGAGAAAATAATAAATGGAATAAAGGTTTATTTGTTGAAAAGTCTGGAAGTTGTCTATACAGTTAATGACAAGAAACTGTGTGTGCCTATCTTTGCGCAGCGTCTCGTGAAAATCGGTAGAGCCTAATTGTCTTCCCGCATTCGAGGATCTCTGATGGACGTAAAATGAGCAATTAAGAAGAAATATCGCACTTCATTTTAAGTTAAAATGAGTATAATTCGCGTGAGATAATACATGAAAGGGTGGGACGATGTCAGAAATCGTAGATGACAAGAAAATCCATTGGAAGAGGAACATCATTCTCTTCTTAAGCAGCCAGACACTGTCGTTGTTTGGATCTGCCTTGGTGCAATATGCCATCATGTGGTACATTACGCTGACTACGCAGTCAGGCATCATGATGACGCTGTATATTATTTGCGGATTCATTCCGACGTTTTTGCTGTCGCCGTTTGCTGGCGTTTGGGCGGACCGCTACAACCGTAAATCACTCATTATGATTGCTGATGCTATGATCGCGGTGGTTACGCTGATATTGGCCATTACGTTTATGCTTGGCTACCAAGCGGTTTGGCTGCTGTTTGTCATTTCTGCCGTACGCGCACTCGGGGCAGGCATTCAGACACCAGCGGTCGGAGCGATATTGCCTCAAATCGTGCCGCAAGAGAAGTTAACCAAAGTTAACGGCATCAACGGCAGTCTACAAGCGCTTACCATGTTCGTAGCGCCCATCGTGAGCGCGGCTTTGCTCACCATGGCAACGATCGAGGTGATCTTTTTTATCGACGTCGTTACGGCTGCGATCGCAATTTTCACCTTGTTTGTCTTTCTCAAAATTCCGCTGCACAAAAAGGCTTCCGATACGCAAAGCACAGGCTACCTAGACGACTTTAAGGAGGGCTTGGCGTATATAAAACAGCATGCCTTTTTAAAATCCTTTTTTATCTTCTTCGCTATTTTCTTTGTGCTTATGGCCCCTGCTGCCTTTCTGACTCCGCTGCAGGTTACTCGCAGCTTCGGTGACGATGTATGGCGCTTGACGGCAATCGAGATCGCGTTTTCCGTCGGCATGATGGCAGGAGGAGGGATCATCGCGTCATGGGGCGGCTTCAAAAATAAAGTGTACACGATGGCAATAGCCAGTCTCATCATGGCTGTATCCACTTTTGCGCTCGGCATTGTCCCTGTATTCTGGATTTACTTAGCCATCATGGCCGTGTTCGGAGTAGCGATGCCCATATTTAATACGCCGACCACCGTCATGCTTCAGGAGAAGGTGGACGAAAATTATTTGGGCCGGATATTCGGTGTCTTCGGGATGATCTCGACTTCCATGATGCCCATCGGGATGCTGATATTCGGACCGCTTGCCGACGTGATCAAAATCGAATGGCTGCTGGTCGGTACCGGACTGTTTATGCTCGTGCTTACTGTGTTCTTCGCTCGCAACAAGCGCTTGGTCGAAGCGGGCATGCCGCTTCCGAAAGAACAAGAGGCCGCACTGGATTAATGCTTCAAGCATCGTTAATCACGAAATGAGTACAAGGAGCTAGTGACCTTTTAAGGTTACAGCTCCTTTTTTCATAACACAAGAACATCTAAGTATATGAAGCCGTGGATAACGAGACTTTGATCCATCCGGTATTTTTCCTCATACCAAATGAAAGTAGTTTTCGGCAATATTCACTCTATCGAATCATGTTATATTTTTGGTTGACAGATTTTAACACAAAGAAGAAATAATTGTAACTATGAAAAAAGGAGGGAATCATTCAGGGCGTATTTTATTCGTATGGAATTTCTAAACGTAAGGATTCGGTTGTACCTCGGATATTAACCCTTTAAAGGAGTGTAGTTATGTACGATAAAATCGTAGACATTTTGTGCTCTATCAAGGAAGACCAACCGGAACTCGGCCAAAGCCTGTCCCCCGAAACGGATCTAAACAACGATATAGGCCTCGATTCTCTGCAAATGATCCAGTTTATGCTCAAAGTCGAAGATCAGTTAAACGTGGTTATTGACTATGACCAATTCGATTACGAACACCTCCAGTCGATCGACACATTTATCTCTTTCCTGAAAAGCTGCCAATCGCAGGAGCAGCCCTTGTACGAAGATGTCAAACAATGAACCCGCTGTGATTCCGAAAATCGTGATGGGTACCTTCGATCCCGAAACGCGCTGGAGGGATCCGGCACTGGCCCGGCTGCCCGCGATGCCCGATAAGGACCGACAGTCGATTGTCCTGTGCATGGACGAGCTGCTTTTTCCATTTTGCGGTCCGGACGACGTCCTTTACACTCGTTGCAAAATCGATCCTGCGCTGCATGAATACCTGAACGGGCTGGGTTTATCTTTTCGGACCCGTTATCACTTTGATTTGAACGATGAGAATAAACCTTTACCGAAATCGGACGATTTCAAGCGGTGCATGTTCAGCCTTGCAGCCGAACAAGCCCAAAATCTTATACCGGCAAAGAGAACGCTGCAGACTGCCGCTGCCGGTTATTCTAAGGGTGTGGTCTTGCCGGAATCGATCCCTTCCATATATGCCGCTGGCGGTTTGCGGCAAGGACAATCACCGGATGAGGCTTTGTTCTCTCCAACGCCGCACAGATTCTATCGCCGTACGCTATTACGGCAGAAACGGAAGCTTACCTTCATGCTGCCGAGCCGTTTAATTCATTACCGGACACGGTGACGGTTATACGTGTGAACTCCAAGATATACTCGAGCAGGCTCCTGGCTAGAATCGGCGAGAAAAGCTACGGCATGGAGGCAAACAGCGCTGCAGAAATAGAGGTGATTGGAACTGCCCTTCTGAAACGAGGGCCATATCTGCTGAAAGACCCTTTCGGTGTTTCGGGCAAGGGCAACCTGCTCATCGACAGTGAAGCCATGCAGCGAAGGATCGCGGAACACCTGCATAAACAGGAGGGGAGCGGGTTACGGGTTCAATTCCTGCTGGAGCCCCTGCTGCCGAAGGTGACCGACTTCAGTTCTCACTGGTTTATTCGGGAGAACGGAAAGACGGAGTTCATCTCCGTACAGCGGATGATGAATCACCGGCAAAACTACAGCGGGTCTATCAAAGCCGATGAAGCTTTTACCGGCATGCTTGAGAACGCCGGTTATTTCACCGTAATGGAGAAGTCGCTCCGGGTTCTGGTCGAGGACGGCTATCACGGGTTCGTCTGCTTCGACTCCATGATACTGGAGGACGGAGAGGTCGTATCCATTGTGGAGATCAATGCCCGGAAGTCCATGGGACTGATTAACGCCTATCTCGATAAATGGTCGGAACCATGCGGCCATACCGGCTGGCTTACGTTTTTCTCTCTCGGTCTTCCTGAAGGCTTCACATTCGGGAAACTCCTGCAAGCTTTACGCGAATCCGGTCTTTTGTTGACAACACCCGGGGATTACGGGATCGTACCGCTATCGTCCAATACCGTCATGGTGAACGAGATTCTGACCCGGCGCCGTATCGTCGAAGGAGCACAGAACAAACGAGGCATGCCGAAAGGGCGGCTGTATATATCCGTGATTGGCCGTGACGACAGACACCGCAGCCAACTGGTCGAGAGCCTGCGGCAGGTGCTCGCCGACTTGTCCGTTAAAGTGTATAACTAAATCTGGAACTTGGAGACTGCCCATGAATTCATCTTCGGTTACCTTGCTGGCGTCCGGGAATTCTCTCGGCGCATACATTCCGGCTATGCATCTGCACACGTACCTGCAACGCAGAGGTGTCGGAACAGACGTTCAAGTTCTGGAAAATTTGTATCACGAAGAGTTCAGGCAGAGAATACGTTCCACCAAAAAAGCATTCCACGCGGATTTCTCCGTTGCCCGTATGGGCCATAAGCTGGCCAAGCCCGTTGACTCTTCTCTGGATGAAGAAGCGGTCCAGAGGCTGGTGGACGGCTGGAAACGGGCCGGTGTCACCCGCTTTGCAGTCTTTACCGGCTTCTGGCTGCCGATTCTGGAGCGTTATAAGGAAGCTGCGGGCATCCCCCTGGACATCCGACTGATTCGGTTGGATGCGATTGATACACCGTCTTATAAGGTGCACAAGCAATTATACCTAAGCTACGACAACGTCTGGTTCTACGGTTCTTCAAAGCTGTCGCCGGGCAGTTACCTTGCTTCGGACGAAGAAAAACCTCTGCCTTATGCGCAGCGTACAGGACGCATTCTGATCCATGGCGGTGGCTGGGGGATCGGGACCTATGCCGAAACGGTCTCAGAACTTCAAAAGCTCGGCCACAGCCTTGATGTGATCGTATATGATCCCTCCGAGGTGAAAGAGGATGACGGGCTTACGCGCTTCTTCGGAACGGATGCCTCCTGGGATCCGTGGAGCAAGGATGCACAGGGGTGTCACACGTTTCCGCCGATGATCCGTTATGTCCGGCAAGACGGTGTTCTCCGGGAGTTTCCGCTCGGGGATTACTCCGCTTACACGGACCTGATGCGTAATTGCGCTGCAATCATCAGCAAACCGGGAGGAGCGACTCTAAACGACTCGCTGGCATTCGGAATCCCTTTTGTTATGCTGGAACCGTTCGGCGACCATGAGCTTCACAATTCAGCCTATTGGGAATTCCGTGGTTTCGGTATCCGGTTTGCGGAGTGGAAAGCCCGGGATTTTTCAAAACCTATGCTGCAGGAGATTTGCAGACGTTTGCTGGAGCAGCGATCAACAATCAACCATTATGGGAGGAACACCTATGCAGCCGAAAACAGCAGTTACGTTTGATAAACTGACATTCCGTAATATGAAAAGAACCCTGGTGCCGCTAGCGGAAACGGGAAGGAAGCTCAAGGAGGATCCGACATATGCTGCCCCCGTGCCTTATGAGATCGGGATCAAGCTTAATAACGGCTGCAACCTGCGTTGCAAGCACTGTTTTGAATGGAATCCGGAAGGCTTCCATCACGGCTTTACCAAAGAAGTAAAGAACGATGAAATCGAGATCCCCGTCGTTGAGAAGCTGCTGGCCGAAACGAGAGAACGCAAATCGCGCGTATTCCTGTGGGGCGGAGAGCCGCTGTTCTACTCCAAGTTTGATGAACTGGCGGAGCTGCTGGCCAAAGAAGACCGGTACACAACCATTTGTACGAACGCGATCCTCATTGAAAAGAAGCTGGATTCCATCCTGAAAATGTCAGAAAATCTGGTCATGCTGGTGAGTCTGGAAGGCTTCGAGAAAGAGAATGACGCGATAAGAGGCAAAGGGACGTTCAAGAAAGTGATCCACGCC
Organism: Paenibacillus sp. NPDC093718; assembly: GCF_050279985.1. Lineage (NCBI taxonomy): Bacteria > Bacillati > Bacillota > Bacilli > Caryophanales > Paenibacillaceae > Paenibacillus > Paenibacillus sp. NPDC093718. The sequence continues at coordinate 367,263 of NZ_JBNNUS010000007.1, read as the reverse complement.
ATAGAGCTGCTGCTGGATTTACAAAAGCAGGGCCTGTACAAAGGCAAAGTGTCCGTAGCTCTGACGGTAAATGACCAGATGGTCGGCCAGCTGTACAGCTTTATGGAATTCTTCGAAGAGATGGGCGTAGATTCGGTATATTTCTGCTTCCCTTGGTACATCCCTTCCGGGACGGCGGAGAAAATGGACGCCTACTTCGATGCTCATTTCCCGCACCTTGCCTCCCGCTTCGCGGACGACCACAAGAACAGCTGGCACTCCTTCACGTTCCATATCTCGCCGGACCATTTCGATACGCTGATCGAAGAGCTGAAACGTGTCAATTCGCGTGTATGGAATGTACGGATACGCTATCAACCGGCGCTGGAGCCCGAAGAGGTGGAAGGGTTTATCTGGGGAAGCGAGAAACCGGCCATGAACCGGACGAAGTGCTTCTCGATCTCGAACCGGATGGACGTAATGCCGGACGGCAAAGTGAATCCGTGCAAGTTTTTCCCGGAATTCAGCGTCGGCAATCTGTATGAAGATAGCGTAGCGGATATTTTCCATGGCGAAGATCTTCGGAAACAGCGTGAGGTTCTGGCCTGCGGTTTGATGCCGATTTGCTCGAAATGCGTACTGCTTTATAACAATGGAGTTTAAGCGTTTAAACTTTATGCCGTTCAATCAGGCAAATCAGGCAAACGTATGGGAGGATCGGAGATGGATTTTATCCGCGTGCGCGAGCTGCACAAATCGTTTGTGTATTACCGAAAACAAGCCGGGCTCAAACATTCATTAAAAAATTTGTTTGCCCGCAAGTCACTGGTGAAGGAAGCGGTTAAATCCGTTTCCTTCGATATCGGTCCCGGCGAATGCGTCGGATTTCTCGGGCCCAATGGGGCGGGCAAGACCACGACGCTCAAAATGTTATCGGGCATTCTATATCCCACGAGCGGGGAAGCCGATGTACTCGGCTATGTGCCATGGGAGCGAAAGAACGAGTTCAAACGGCTGTTCTCCATTGTGATGGGTCAGAAAAACCAGCTTTGGTGGGACCTTCCCGCCAGCGAGTCGATTTATTTGAACAAGTGTATTTATGACGTGGACGATGATCTCTACCGCCGGAGTCTTGCCGAGCTATCGGAAATGCTCGATGTGCAGGACCTTCTGGATGTGCAGGTGCGCCGTCTGTCCCTGGGAGAGCGGATGAAAATGGAGCTTATCGCCGCTCTGATTCACCGGCCTAAGCTGCTTTATCTCGATGAGCCGACGATCGGCCTAGATTTCCCTTCCCAGAAGAAGGTCAGGGAGTTTCTGAAATACTACAACGAACAATTCGGTGCGTCGATCCTGCTGACGAGCCACTACATGAAGGATGTGGAGGACCTGTGCAAGCGGACGATCATCATTAATGAAGGCAGTATTCTGTATGACGGTGATCTTCATAAAATCAACGATCTTTTTGGCGAGAACAAAATGATTAGACTGCATTTCTCCGAACCCGTTGCCGAGCAGCGGTTGGCTAAATTCGGGAAAATCGTCAGCGCAGACGACTACAACGCTGTTTTGGAGCTGCCAAAGTACCGGTTGAAGGAAGTGTCGCGTGCCGTGCTCGATTCGTTTCCGATCGTTGACTGGACGATCGAGGACGTGGCGATCGAGGAGAGCATTTCGATGCTCTACCGCAAGGAATCCGTCGGATGAACAGACGCAAATTGTATAAGGCTGTGTTTTCAATGGGCGTCCAGCATTCCATGGAATACCGTTTTCACTTTTTTCTTGGTCTTGTGGGGGCCGCGTTTCCGATTCTTGTCCAGTATTTTATCTGGACGGCGGTGTACCAGCATTCCGGTCAGGCTGCGTTGTTCTCGTATTCGTACGGTCAAATTATTTTGTATACGATCTTGGCGGGATTGGTGTCCAAGCTGATCGCGACTCAGTTCGAGCACCAGATTGCCGACGATATTAAAAACGGTGGTCTTAACAAGTATTTGATCAAACCGGTCAGCTATTTCGGATATCGGCTGGTGTCTTTTTTCGGTCAGAAGGCGATCTACTACGGGATTACGGCTTTGCTGCTCGTCGGAATTATTGGGTTCGCTTCTGCGGGTGGTGTGCTGGAGCTCCAGGCCATACGCCTGATCTTGTTCGCGGTCACGCTGTCGGGGGCGCTTTTGCTCGACTTTCTGATCGCCTACTGCATCTGCGCGAGCGCCTTTTATCTGCATGAGATCTCGTTTTTTTTTGTCATTACAAGTCTGCTCGTCAATATTTTGAGCGGAGGGATGTTTCCGCTCGAGATTTTTGGGGAGTCGGTTGTGAAGGCACTTCAGTACACGCCATTCCCATATACGATTTATTTTCCGGTCAATATCCTCAGTGGCAAAGCGGAAACATCGACTATGTACCAAGGACTGCTTATCCAGTGTGGGTGGATTCTGCTGTTCTTCTGGTTATCCCGGCTGAAGTGGCGCGTTTCCATGAAGAAATACTCGGCGGTAGGGGGGTAGCGGACGTTGCGTATGCTTAAAATCACGAGGAAATACATGCGTCTGTACGGCATATTCATCAAAAATTGTCTCGTCGCCCAAATGGAGTTTCGGGGCAATTTTATGATGAGCCTGCTGGTCGAATCTGTCTACCTGCTTGCCAAGCTGCTATATGTGCTGGTCGTATTCCGCACCGATCTTCATGTTGATGGCATACCGCCCGAAGGGCTGCTTCTATTTATAGGCATGCACACGGTGGTGACCGGAATTTACGTCGGTCTGTTTTTTACAAATTTCATGAAAATTCCGGAATATGTTAGAGACGGCTCGCTTGATTTAATGCTGACGATGCCGGTATCCCTTCAGTTCATGGCATCCTTGCGTTACGTCGATTTGGCGCTGCCGATCCCTGATATTCTGGTTGGGTTCGTCATGATCGGCATCGGCTGGCATGCGATGGATATTCCGCTGACTGTCCTGCAGCTCGCGGGGTTTGCCCTGCTGCTGCTCGTCTCTGTTGTCATCACTTACTGCCTGATGATTATCCCGGCGCTGCAGTCTTTCTGGTTCGTTCAGACGGGCTCTGTGTCGGAGATCGCGCATTCCGTTTGGGACGCCAACAATTTCCCTATGGCTATTTACCCGGCCTGGGTCCGGCGGATCGGGACCTTTGTTATTCCTCTATTTCTCATTACCAATTTCGGACCGATGTTTCTGCTTGGGCAGATTAACTGGCTCCATGCAGGCTTGGCGCTGGCCGCTTCGCTTCTGCTCTTCGCAGCTGTACGGCTGCTCTGGAAACAAGCCGTGAAAGGTTACAGCAGCGCGAGCAGCTAAGCCGGCAGTTTGGTGGGGCGAAATAAGCTGAGCTTGCATCCTCGAGAGAAGGAAGTAGATGTGTCGGGTTAAATCGTCGGAATACTGCTATCACGATTCCGGATCACTTGTTAGAAAGGGGGAGAATCAGATGAACGCGTTTCAGCTGCCGGTGGTGAATCCGCCTCTTAAAGGATTTTTGCGGTGGGCCTACACACTTTCCATCACCAGCATCCATGAAGAAACGAAGCCTTGGTTTTACAGCAATTTTATCCAGCTGTTCTGCAAAAAAAACTTTCTGGAGGACGGCAGGCAGTACTACTTTGATTTTTTTCGGGGCAAGCCCAACGAACTGAATTTCAACACCCCGTTTCTTCTCACCTGCTCGGTTAATTATACGATTCTGGAGAGTTTGGCATTGGACGTTTGGCCGAAGTTTTTCGCGGATCAGATCCGAAACGGCTATTATTGCGTTGTGTTTTTGGATGAAGCCAGGTTATCGCCTGCGGCCTCCTATCAGAAAGAGCCGTTCCCGCATCATCTTTTTCTATATGGTTACGATTGGGACGAAAGAATTTTCTATGTGTCGATGTTCGATCGTACGGGAGTATACCGCAATTTGCAGATCCCGTTCCGGGAGTTTCAGGACGCTGTTCAGTCCATGAGGCATCTTCTAAAGGAGAAGCTCACGGCCGATCATCATACTTACTTTTATAAATACGAGCCGCATTCTCCATATCCGTTTGATAAAACGGCCGCAATTGACCAGCTGCGCGATTATCTAAACGGAGAGACCCATTTAAATCGGATCAATTACAATTCGGATAACGAAGGAAGCTTTCGGAATCAAGGTATACGACTATTTGCGACTGTACTATGATGCCGTAGAGGGCAACGATTCCCGGCTCGGTGGCCGTAACGATGTAAGGCATCTTCATGTGCTCTGGGAACACAAAAAAATGATGAGCGAGCGGATCGGATACTTGGTGGACGAGGGGATCATCCCGTATGACGAAGAGCTGGTGGCTGGCTACAAGGATATCAGCAAAAGGGCGATGAAGCTGAGAGATCAGTACATTCGTCATGAAATTCGCGAAGACAACGAAATGTTTGAACGGCTGAGGCTCCGGTTCGATGAATTCCAAAAGGAAGAGCCTGTTCTCCTGCAAAAACTGATTACACTGCTTGATGGCTGAAAGATTCTCTGGTAAGAACCTGCGGAACCTGATGCGATACATACAAGAAAGAAGTTCAGGTATTCAGGAACAGATGAAGCATGGTTAGAACAAAACCTGCTAGCTATGGCTAGCAGGTTTTTTATTCATTTAATCTTATGGTTAAATGTTGCTCTCGTTAGACTTACTTCGTCGATAATGCATCCCATACACTCATCAGTTGAGTGATGGCAGCATCCATTGCTTCGTATGAAACACCGTCCCGGGCTTGTGTCGAAATTCCTTGCAGAAATGTTTCGAATAAGGTTACCAGCATGGGGATATCCGTTGAACCTGGCAGCTCTCCATTGGCTACGGCCCGCTCGATACACTCTTTTAGCCAACCGTTGACCCTTGCTCGTTCCTTGGCAAGCATTTCTCGGATGTGTTGTTGCTCCGGTGAACAATTCACAGCGGACAAAATCAACAGACAACCGAGAGGATGGGAACTTTCTGTCTGCATTCGAGCCGATCGTCGAAGCCCTTGTTCGATGGCCGCCTTGGATGTCAGGCTTGTATCCCTGAAACTTTCCGAAACTTGTCCATAAGTAGAGATATACCGATCCATCACTTCTCGGAACAGGGACTCTTTTGATTCGAAAGCGGCATAGAAACTCGCAGCAGATATATCGCCCATGGAAGCACGTAACTGAGCAAGCGAAGTGGATTCATAGCCGTGTTCCCAGAACAGAAGCATGGCGGCAGCAACTGCCTCGTCACGATTAAAAGCGCGTGGACGTCCCGTTCGTGCCATATAAATGCCCCTCCTTTATTAATTTTATACTAATCGATCCAGAAGTCCTTGACAAGGGAGGAGGATTAAATTTAATATATGGAATGATCGATCCATAATTAAATTGGTCTTGAGGAGGAATTTATTTTGTCACAATTATCATCTTCAAAGGGTACGGCACGAACGGGCAATATGCCTGCCAGGCTTCCTTGGTTAGCACTACTCGCGCTTGCGATGACAGGTTTTATTTGTATTTTTACAGAAACCATTCCGGCCGGTTTATTACCGCATATAACGGCAGGTTTGAATATTACAACAGGGATGGCCGGACAGCTTGTAACTTCCTATGCTTTGGGTTCCATTGTGGCGGCAATTCCGTTTGCCATGTTTACCGGTGGGATGAGGCGACGTCCGCTTCTGCTTGCCATTATTGCAGGCTTTTTCATCTTCAACTCGATTACCGCACTGTCAAGCAGCTATGCATTGACTATGGTCGCTCGATTTTTTGCCGGTGTATCAGCTGGTGCCGCTTGGGGGATGATTGCCGGGTACGCACGGCGTATGGTTCCGGATGCCTTAAGAGGCCGTGCCTTGGCAGTCGCAATGGTTGGCACTCCGATTGCTCTTACATTAGGCGTGCCGGTCGGCACCTTGCTCGGAGATCTGATCGGTTGGCGCCTTGTATTCGGACTCATGTCTCTTCTGACTCTCGCATTAATTGGATGGGTTCTGTGGCAGGTGCCGGACTATCCCGGGCAGCCTGCACATCAACGTATGACGATCCGTCAAGTATTTGTTATGCCCGGCATCCGTCCGATTCTTATGGTGGTACTGACGTGGATGCTGGCACACAATATTTTATATACGTATATCGCGCCGTTTCTTGAGCCTTTGGGACTGTCTGGGCGTGTTGATCTGGTCCTGCTTGTATTTGGAGCATTCGCATTGATCTCGATCTGGATTGTGGGTCTGTTGATAGATCGACACCTACGCCTGCTTGTGCTTCTTAGTCTGCTCGGCTTCCTGCTAGCAGCCGCAGCACTATGGACGGGCGTCACATCGGCATTCATTGTTTATGCGGTCGTGGCATTATGGGGATTTACCTTCGGCGGTGCCGCCACCATGCTGCAAACAGCGCTTGCCGATGCAAGTGGTGAAGAAGGTGTGGATATCGTCATGCCGATCAATACCACAGTCTGGAATCTGGCCATTGCTGGTGGTGGAATAGTAGGCGGCGCTTTGCTGGAGTTTATTGGAGTCAAGTCGTTTCCGGGAGTGCTGTTGATTCTGCTGCTCATTGCATTGGCTATTGCGTGGAGTTCGAAGAAACATGGCTTTCCCAGCAAGCCATACCGAATTGGATAGCCAAATTTATATATGATGTTATTATGGATCATAAGAATATGGATTAGAGTGACAGGAGGGCGGATGGACCCAAACATTAAATTAATGTTCTTGGACGAACATGCCATTGAAGGCGCAGCGCAGTTCGGAGTTAGCCCCAAGGAGCTGACCTTTATTGGAGGATTTCAGAACTTTATATATTCCTACGATCGCAATGATGTGAAATATATCCTCCGTTTCACACCGAGCACTCATCGCACAGGGGAAGGACTTGCAGCTGAAATAGAATGGATTCGTTATCTATCAGAGAATGGTCTGGCAGTCTCAGACTCGATATCTTCGATGAATGGAAACGACTTCGAACGAATCCGAGGAAATCCTATTGATTTCTTCGTGACCTCTTTCAGATATGCGCCTGGTCGTAAAATCGGATACCCAGAATGCCTAGGCAATCCCTTTCTTTACGAACAATGTGGACGCCTGACTGGCCGTCTCCATGAACTGTCGAAGCGTTACAAACCCAAGGTAAACAGACACACTTGGGAATACAATGAATACCTCTTACAGGCCCAAAAATATATACCGGAAGAGCACCTACCCATTCTTCTTGCGCTTGATGATCTTAAGAGACATTTGTCGAGTCTCCGTGTTACGACTGATAATTTCGGTTTGATTCACGGAGATATCAATGTAGGAAATTTTATGGTTGATGAAACGGGGGGGATAACACTCTTCGACTTTGACGAATGTCAGTATAGTTGGTATGTCGAAGACATCGCGATCCAGCTATATTACCTGCTGTATGTATTTGGGGAAGATTCTAAAGTTGAACGAAAGGCGCAGTACGAGCTTTTCATGAAACATTTTGAGCGAGGCTATACAGAGGATGGCCGTCAAATGCCTGAGGGCTGGAAGGATCAGTTGGGGCTTTTCCTGAGGCTGCGTGAAATTATCGTAGTCGTCGGCATGCACCGAAGCTGGGATTTAAGTCAACCAGACGATTGGACTCGCGACTTTTTAAGGGATAGCAGGATGCGGATTTTAAAAGGAGTTTCGTTGATCGACGAATTCCAGTCATCCTAAAAGGGAGGATAGGATGGAACAAGCTTTAATAAACATTTCAAAACTGAAGGCTGTGGAAGAGGATGTGTTTATCTCTAGCCCAACGTTAAGAACAATCGAGAACACCAATATAATTACATATGGTTCGGATATTGGATAATTCTGGGCTGTGATTGATGTTATAATCAAAGTGGACGCTTTATTTCGAGACGAGGGAGGAGATGACGGCTGAACAAGCGTACATGGTATATCTTTCTGGCAATTTGTGTCCTGATTCTAATCAGCGCAACGATATATTCGGCGGCTCAAAACAGAACATCGTTTAAGGAGATGGTGCTCGATCAGTTGATTGAGCCTAAGACCATCAGCCATATGAGTGTCAGGAAAAATCGGTTCCGTCCGAACGAGCAAGAGATACAAATTACAGATCCCGCGGAGATCGAGCGGATTATGAACAGCTTTTCCGAAGTCATACTGCGTAAAACCAGCAGAGTGGATTACGGTAGCGAAGAATATGAAGTTTGGTTTCAGGGCCGAAACGGCCCGACCTTCGCTGTATACTTCTTGAGTCCAGACCACGTGCGAATCTATAACGGTTCGAGCAATCACAAAAGGTATGGCAAGGAGTATAAAATCGTAAACGACTTCGATCGTGGGGTCATCGAAGATCTATTCAAATGAACGAATGAGGGGAAAGGTCATTGGGACGATGACTTTTCTCTTTTTCATTGTGGAAACCCAAGGCCGTTTGAAGATCATCTCAGTCCGTATCATTTTGATCATCCTCTACTGTTTGAAATAAATACTGGAATGTTCGTTCCGATTGGTATATACTCATGTAGAAAAGGAGGAGGTATCGATGGGACGGACCAAGGAATTTGACCGGGAGCAAGTACTGCGCAAAGCGATGATCGTTTTTTGGGAAAAGGGATATGAAGCTGCAAGCATACCGGATTTATTGGAATCCATGGAGTTGAGCAGATCCAGTATGTACGAAACGTTTCAGGATAAACAGACGCTGTATTACGAGGCCATCCAATATTATAAAAAAATGTCGCAAAAAAAACGCGATCAGATGATACATGCAACTTCTGCGATCGAGGGGATCCGCCAATATTTCGAGCTGCATATCATGAACGCTTTTGCCACGCACGGTGAAGCTTTCCCCAATGGATGTCTGATTACGAATGCTTCCGTTGGACTGGATACCGTGGATGAGCCCTTGCAGAATACGATTCGTCAAAGCTTTACGGAATTAGAGCAGCTGTTTTATGAGACGTTAAAGAAAGGGCAAGAAACGGGAGAAATAGCCCCGGAGAAAGATATTAAAATGTTATCGTACCTGCTGTTGAATCTCAACCATAGCATTAACGTAATGGCCAGGATCCAAAGCGATATCCATAAAGTCCATGGTATGATGAACGCGGTCTTCGAGATGCTGTAAACCTATTTTTTTCAGCGAATCGGAATGATCGTTCCGAAAAACAACCCCCTTGAGTTTGAGCATAGGGGGCAAGCTATCTCCATACTGGAACGATCATTCCTGTATTGTAATGCAATAATTCATAAAAAAAGGAGTGCTTAACATGAATGAAAACGCAAAGGAAAGGCTGGAGAAATCAGTATCTACATGGATCACGCTGATTCTTGCTGTTGCCTGTGGTTTGATCGTTGCAAATCTTTATTATACTCAACCATTAATTGAATCGATCAGCTCGGCCATCGGGTTATCTTCGGAAGCCGCAGGTTTGATCGTGACGCTGACCCAAATCGGTTACGGGATCGGCTTGTTATTTATCGTCCCCTTGGGAGATTTACTTGAAAACCGTAAACTGGTGGTTACGCTGCTGATTCTGACATCCATTGTTTTAATCATCGCCGCCGAAGCTCAAAATGCGGCTCTGTTTCTTGCCGCCTCCTTGTTTATAGGCGTCGGGGCCGTCGCGGCCCAGATCCTGGTTCCTTATGCAGCGCATCTTTCCCCTGAGGAGACGCGCGGTCGTAATGTGGGCAACGTAATGAGCGGTCTGTTATTGGGAATCATGCTGGCCCGTCCGGTTTCGAGCATGGTGGATAAATATTTCGGCTGGCACGCTATCTTTATTATTTCCTCCGCCATGCTCTTGGCACTGGCTCTTGTCTTGGCAAAAGTCCTTCCTGCAAGGCGGCCTCAAACCACAGACAATTATCCGGTCATCATCTCGTCCATGCTGCAGCTGCTCAAGACGACGCCGATTCTGCGGCGGCGCGCACTGTATCACGCGTTTTTGTTCGGCATGTTTAGTCTGTTTTGGACAACGGTTCCGCTCGTTTTAACGAGCCCGGTGTTTCATTTTTCTTCTACAGGCGTAGCGCTGTTCGCTTTGGCAGGGGTTTCCGGCGCGGCGGCAGCGCCTATTGCTGGCCGCTTTGCAGATAAAGGCCTGATCCGTTCGGCCACCGGATTGTCCATCGCGTTGGTAATTGTTTCGGGACTTTTACCGATTATGTTTCCTGGAGGTTCTATATTCTCTATCATTATCCTCGTCATTGCGGCTATTCTGCTCGACATGGGCGTGTCCGCCAATTTGGTGTTGGGACAGCGAGCGATCTTCTCTTTGGGGGCTGAGGTGCGCAGCCGGCTGAACGGCATGTATATGGCAATCTTTTTTGCGGGTGGAGCCATAGGCTCCGCAGCCGGGGGATGGGCTTATGCCATGGGCGGCTGGAAAGCGGCGATGTGGGTTGGCGTTCTGTTCCCGTTCTTGGCATTGCTGTACTTTTTGACGGAAAAAAGAGGGGAGCACGGCGATGTAAGTTGAATGATGGTGTCGAGTCTATCGTGCTATGCGACATTGATTTTTTAAATGGCTCTATTTGAGCCCGTGAATATATCGGAGTCCACGTTTGCCATAGCCGCGTAAAATCGCGGCTTTTTTAATTTTTTTTGTGCAGCCATAATTAAAACATGAATCGAAATAGTAGTCATTTTAAGGGAAAATATGGATCTCCTTTTGCTTTACCGATAGCATTTCGAATCTTCTAGTGTGTTATTCTAGGTTGGTCAAAAAGACTAAACGGTTAAACAAACGGGGGGATTAGGTGAATCAGGAAATCGCAGCCGATATCGCTAAGGAGTTCAAAAACAACCAAAAAGTGCTGATCGCCATCGGTGATGAAACTAGACAAGCCATTCTTAAAACATTGATAGAGGGACCGCAAAATCCCGGAATGCGAGTGGGAGAGATCAGGTTGAATACTCATCTATCTCGTCCAGCCGTTTCTCATCATTTGAAGATTTTAAAAGATGCTCAGATTGTAAGTGTTCGTAAAGAAGGGACCATCAATTACTATAGGCTGGATTCGAAAAGCAAGCTTCAGTCTTTAAAAAATCTAGTTCATGAAATCGAAAGAGCGTTGTTGCAATGTGAATAAATCGTAAGAACAGAAGGAGTGGTCACAGATGTATCGAACCGTCGAGGCGGCAAACGGTGTTCAAATTCCTCAGCTTGGTTTTGGCGTATATAAAATCGAGAAGGGAGCGGTCTTTGAAAAAAGCATCGCAGCGGCAATTCAATCAGGATATCGTCATTTTGATACAGCGAAAATATACGGCAATGAAGAAGCGTTGGGACGAGAATTGCAAAAAAGCGGTCTTCCGCGCGAAGAGTTTTTCATTACTTCCAAGGTATGGACAACCGATCTTGGATATTATGCAACGAAAAAGGCGTTTGAGCAGACCTGTCGGAAACTGAATGTTACGTATCTCGATATGTATTTGATTCATTTTGCTGGCCCTCATTACGAGAAAGCATGGGCGGCAATGGAGGATTTGTACATGGAAGGGAGAATTAAAGTCATCGGCGTAGCAAATTTCGAAATCGAGCATTTGGAGCATCTCAAAAAGCAATCTCGGATATCACCGATGATCAATCAGATCGAAACGCACCCAGAGTTTCAACAACACGATTTGCATGATTATATGGTTCGTGATTGGATACTGCATGAAGCATGGGGACCACTGGGACAAGGAAACAAGGCCTTGCTGGAGCATCCGGTTCTCGTTGAGATTGCCCGTAATCATCAAAAGTCAGTTGCACAAGTCATATTACGCTGGCATATAAACCGTGGAATTATTATCATCCCCAAATCGTCAAATTTGCAAAGGATAAAGGAAAACAGCGAAATTTTCGATTTTGACCTAAACGAGGAAGAAATGGACCGAATCCGGCAGCTAGACACGGGTAAAAGATATTCCGTTAACCCGACTGGCTACATGATAAATCCGATTTACGTCCAGTTGATGAAGCTATTTGCAAAATAGGCTTGGTTGGATATTAAACGAAATAGCACAATCTAGTTGAACAGGAGGATTGAATGCTTTTATGGTACACTTCTAATTAAGAAGTTTAGGCAAGTAAGGAGTGGAGCAGTTGTTTGCTGAGCAGCGGCATCAAATCATTATTCAGAAACTGAATCAGGACAAATCGATTCGAGCGTCGGAGCTCATGGAGCATTTCGGGGTTTCGTTCGAGACGATCAGACGTGACCTGGAATATTTGGAAAGCGAAGGCTATCTGCGGCGGGTGCACGGCGGGGCGATTCTGAAAGAGCCCGACTATAGCCGGGAAATCCCGCTGCCGATCCGCGAATCGATATATATGGAAGAGAAGGCGGAGTTGGCCCAAATCGCGGTAAGTTATGTGACCGAGGGGATGTCCATCGCGCTTGACCCAAGTACGACAAACACCCAGATTGCGAAGGCGCTGAAAGCCAAATTCGATCGATTAACCGTGATTACGAACTCGCTTCCGATCGTGAACGAGTTGGTTTCGATGCCAGGGTATACGGTGATTATGACCGGGGGCGTTATTCGTCACGAAGAGCAAAGCATCATCGGGGATTTGGCGGAAGAGTTTACATCGCGTTTTCATGCAGATTTGTTCTTTATGAGTATGAGCGGGGTTACGTTGGAAGCAGGGATTACAGATTACGGAGTCGGCGAAATTCAAGTGAAAAAAATAATGCTCGCGAACGCGAAGCGCTGCATCGCCCTCGCAGACAGCAGCAAGTTCGGACAAAATTCATTTATTAAAGTATGCGGAGCAGTGGAAGTCGAACGCTTTGTGACGGATTCCAAAATCGACCGGGATATCGTTGAGCAATTTCGCAAGAACGGCATCGAAATCGTATACAAATAATTAAAATCCTATGAACGATTCTTGGTTTCCACGAACCAGGGATCGTTTATTTTTATATTTTTAGGCGGTTTTGGTTATAAGGGATTGTATTCATGTGTGTTTACGTGTTTATGTGTTTCCATGTTCCAATAATGAAAAAGAGAGTACAAGATCGTGATTCATTAGGGCGTCCATCCATTGAATTGAATAGGTAGTTCATGAACTATTCGAGGCATATTCAGTCAACAGACTTCGCAAGAAAAAAGGTTGTAAATCATAAATAATTGTATGTGATTGATTGTATATATGTGGTATTATCTGTATTAATCAAAGGTCGATAAAATAAACGATTGCTTTTCAAAGGGAGGAGAAACCAATGAAAATCCACTTTCTTGGAACGGCTGCAGCGGAAGGATTTCCAAACCCGTTCTGCCGCTGTGACGCCTGCTGCAAGGCGAGGTCGCTTGGAGGAAAAAATATTAGAACAAGAAGCTCTATATTGATCGACAATATGATCAAGGTTGATTATTCTGCAGATTCCCATATGCAGGCGCTCCGAGATCGGATCGACTTGGGCGCGGTTGAGCACCTATTATTCACGCATACGCATTACGACCATTTTCAGCCATCGGACCTGTACAACCGAATTGAAGGATTTGCGCACGGGATCGATCACCCCTTACATATCTATGGCAACGATGCTGCGATTAATCAGACCGTTACTGCACTGGGTCCGGACGCTGGAGGCAGGTTTGCGTTCCATTTATTGCGCCCGTTCAAGACGATTTCATTGGGCGATACACGAGTCACCCCTTTGCTTGCGAATCATGACCCCATGGAAACTTGTTTGTTGTTTTACATAGAAAAAGGGGGCAAAACGCTATTTTACGGCAATGACACCGGATGGCTTCATGACGATACTTGGGAATGGCTTCAAGGCAAAAGGATCGATATGGCGATCCTTGATTGTACGCATAGCTATACTTACAATAAGCGAAATCCAAACCATATGGGGATTGAGAGTGTGCTGGAGGTTCAGCGCGTATGGCGGGAAGAAGGTACCCTTGGACGTGACGGTCTTATATATGTGACTCATTTTACACACAATTCCGATTTTCTGCATGATGATTTTGAACGCGCTTTCGAACCCGCGGGCATTAAGGTGGCTTACGATGGCCTGATCGTCGATCTATGACGAGTGACAGCAGCAACGCAATAGAACAGCGCCAGATTAGGATTGTCGGTATCGTAACGGCGCTAACCCTCTTCGGCGACTCGATGCTGTACATTGTCCTCCCCGTGTATTGGAAGGAAGCGGGACTGGACGCCCTTTGGCAGGTAGGCGTGCTGTTGTCCGTAAACCGACTAGTAAGGCTGCCCCTTAATCCTGTCATTGGCTGGCTGTATCACCGCATGTCGCTTCGTACCGGTCTGTTCATCTCTGTTTTGTTAGCGGCTCTTACCACAGTGGGATACGGCGTCTTCAAAGGGTTCGTGCTTTGGATAGCTTTGCGGGCGGTCTGGGGAATTGCATGGTCCTTGATGCGAATGGGCGGATATTTGACCGTTATTCGATACTCCGACGATACCAATCGAGGGCGATTTATGGGAACGTATAACGGATTGTGGCGTCTGGGCAGCCTGGTAGGCGTGCTGTTTGGAGGGTTTCTCGTACCCATGTTCGGACTGCAGTCCGTCTCGATAATCTTTGGCATGATGGCATTGGCCGGACTTCCGTTGATCGCGGCATCCATAAGCCCGGGGAAAGCATCCGGTACACATCAACTGGAATTACCTCCCGGTAAGACAAAAACGGTATGGTCGCTGCAGGTAAAGAAAATCGTGATAAGCGGATTAATTATATCCTTGCTGCACGCCGTGTTCGGCGCGACGCTTACGTATCTCATTGATACGAGTTATCCAAAGGGAATCCCGTGGTTCGGTCTGATCATCGGCAGCACGGTGTTAGGCGGCGTATTGACAGCACTTCGCTGTGCTTGGGAGCCGTTCTTGGCCCGATGGTTCGGACAGCGTACGGATGGGCCGAGAGGAAGGCTGCCATTATTTATGCTCTCGCTTGCGGGTGCGGCAGCGGGTTATGCGTTACTTCCGTGGCAGCTGCCGCTCGGTATTTGGATTGTTATTGTTATTTTTGTCATGATCACAAGCACTGCGCTTGGCACCATTATGGACGCCATGGCTTCTGACGCTGCGAAGAGCACTTCCGTTATTACAGTCATGACTGCTTATTCCGTATCTACCGATTTAGGGGCGGCGATCGGCCCGACGTTAATTTATTGGGTGGTCGGCTCGCAGTATGGCGTGACATCGATGTATTTGGCGTGCGCTGCTGTATTCGTTTTGATCGGGTTATGGTATTGGAAGGAATATGTGACAAAGGGGCGGGTATATCTTGGAGAAAAAGCTGAAGTTTCGTGAGGATGGAACGTTTGTCATCGTACAGTTTTCTGATGTAGAGTTTATTGACGCTGAGGACCTCGATCCGGAGACGCCGCTTCTCGACTCGATGACGAAGGCGACGATGGAGAGAGTCATTGCGATTGAGCAGCCGGATCTTGTTGTGTTTGCAGGCGACTTGACGGCAAGCGCTAGAAGCAAAGATCCGCTGCAATCGTTCCGCAGCGCGGTCGCTGTCGCTGAGGAAAACCGCGTAGCATGGGCGGCTGTGTTTGGCAATCATGACTCGGAAGGGAGCGTACCGCGTAAGAGGATGCATGAGGAGCAGCTCCTGCATGAATATTGCGTAGCCAAACCGGATCCTCCGGGCGTAAGCGGAGCCGGAAATTATGTGCTGACGGTTGACGATTCCAAGGGAAGGCCGGCAGCTTCGTTGTTCTTCCTCGACAGCGGTGATTACTCACCAATGGATGCGGTGGGCGGATACGATTGGATACGCCGTGATCAAATCGAATGGTATGCATCTGAATCTCGGCAATTAGCCGATCGAAATGGTGGAGAGCCTTTGCCTGCACTGGCTTTTTTCCATATTCCGCTCCCGGAATACAAAGAGGTGTGGAAGACGAAGGTGTGCGAGGGGCACTGCAGCGAATGGATCAGCTCGCCTGAACTGAACTCCGGCTTTTTCGCCGCCATGGTGGAGATGGGCGATGTTATGGGTACGTTTGTCGGACATGATCACTCGAATGATTACTGCGGGACACTGCATGGCATTCGTCTTTGTTATGGGAGGTCTACTCGTTACGTTAGTTATGTAGACGGTGTGCGCAAAGACAAATTTCCGACGGGCGCAAGAGTCATTCGATTAAGTGCGGATGAGCGACAGTTTGAGACATGGATCCGCCAAAGCGACGGACTTGTCGCGGAATTGCCGCTGCATGAGCCGAATGCTCGGTAAGTCACCCTATTCCACGCAATTTCTCTTCGCCTGAATATAGAATTCCTAAAGAGTTCTGAATAAGCTGCGAATCTTCTTCCGTTCAAACTGAGCCATATTCAATCTACCTCGTTCTTTGAGAATGTTGTTGTGATGCACCATGCAACCTGGGGATTGAATGTGGCTTCTTCTCGATCTCGCGTTTTGCGAGATGACGTTTTTTTAACAAAGCAAGGATTGTCGTTGTTATTAAGGCCTGAAGTGGATCATTCGGATGGCGACAAAACCGCCGGGAAAGGGGTGATGAAACAGACGGAATTCATACAAAAGGATGCTGGTGCTAACCGTCGGCAGTCTAATTTGAATGATGGAAGGTGATATTGTGATGAACTTACGTTGGCGGAAATGCATTGTGGTTTCTCTTCTCACCAGTTTCATGCTGTATCCCATTTTGTTGTTTACCGGACCGGTACAAGCATCAACCGCTGCAGACGAGTTCGATTTGCTGAGGGAGAGGTGGCATGTATATTTGACCGGGGGGACGGCAAGCGATACGTCGGACCCGGAAATTGCAGCGAAAATCAGCCAAATTGAAACCAACGCGAACAAGTACTGGTCAGCGATGAACACAAACGCCGGACGAACTTATCTCTGGAGCGATCTGGCGAATTGGAGTGTCTCCAGCACGATTTCATCCAACTATGTAAGGCTGAAGGAAATGGCACTGGCCTATTCCACAACGGGGTCTTCCCTCAAAGGGGATGAGCAGCTGGCTGCAGACATTCTAAGTGGATTGGACTGGATGTATGCGAACAAATATAACGAAACGAAGAGCGAAACCGGAAATTGGTGGGATTGGGAAATCGGCGTGCCGATGAATCTGACGGATGCGATGGTCTTGATTTATGATCAAATGTCCGCAACGCAAAAAGCAAACTACACGAAGGCTTTGGACAAATTCGTTCCGGACCCAACCTATCGCACAAATTCTCCCTCACTCCGGGAAACCGGTGCGAATCGGCTTGATAAAGCGCTAATCGTCTCTTTGCGCGGGGTGCTTAATAAGTCGGATGCCAAGATTGCGCAAGGCCGTGATGCGATCAGCCAGGTGTTGTTGTATGTACAGAGCAGGGACGGGTTTTACGAGGATGGTTCGTTTATCCAGCATGACTATGTCGCGTATACAGGAAGCTACGGTGCCGTCCTGCTCGAAGACATGGCGAAGCTGCTGTATCTTCTAGGCGGTTCGAGTTGGGATGTGACGGACCCGAATATCGCTAATGTCATTCGTTGGGTAACAGAGGCTTACCGCCCTTTTCTGTATAAAGGCGCCATGATGGATACGGTGCGAGGGCGTGCGATATCACGCGAAAATTCACAGGATCACCAGGCGGGGCGGAAAATTCTGGCGTCACTTGTCATGCTGGCCGACGGTCTGAACGCTCGGGATGCCGCAACGGTTCGCCAAATTGCCAAAGGCCAAATGATGTCGGATACAACGTTCCCGAGTTATACGGAGGGGTTGTCCATTTTCAGCATCGGCAAAATTAAAGCACTGCTTGGCGATCCATCCGTTGAACCCGCAGGCGATATGATCGATACCCATGTATTCGCAGGGATGGATCGCGCCGTACACTTAAGGCCTGATTTCGGCCTGGCGCTTGGTATGTTCTCGACGCGGATTTCGGCTTTCGAATACGGCAACGGCGAAAATACCAAGCCATGGTGGCAAGGCGCAGGCGCCGCCTACTTGTACAATGCGGACCAGACGCAGTTCTCGGGGGCCTATTGGCCAACGATCGATCCGGTGAGATTACCTGGAACGACTACGGACGGCTCTACGGGGAGCGTGGGCTCGTTCAGCTTCAAATTCAACACATCGAATTGGGTAGGCGGTTCATCGATTGATGGCCCTTACGGTACGGTCGGCATGCAATTTTCAATGGCGAAAAACACGGGTACTCCGTTATCCGGCAAACAGTCATGGTTTCTATTCGGCGACAAATATATAGCGCTTGGATCCGACATTTCGAGCACCGGAGGTCGATCAGTAGAGACGATCGTTGAAAATCGCAAGCTGAATGAGAGTGGTTCGAACACGTTGACGGTAGATGGAACGGTTAAGCCTGCTGCGACGGGGTGGACGGAGGCGATGACAGGCGTTCAGTGGGCGCATCTGTCTGGAAGCGTACCCGGAGCGGATATCGCGTACGTATTCCCTGGAGGGGCGACGGTCCATGGTCTACGAGAAACGAGATCCGGGTCCTGGAAGGATATCAACACCGATGGAAGCGATAAGCTTCTATCCGCGCAATACGCCAGCCTTGCGCTGAATCACGGTATTGATCCCGTGCAAGCTTCCTATGCCTATGCCGTTTATCCGGGGGCAACAACGAGTGAGGCGGCCGGTTATGCGGCGAACCCGGGCTTTACGGTTTTGAAAAACACGGGAAACGTACAGGCGGTTATGGATACCACCGATCAAATGGTGGTCGGCGCCAACTTTTGGAAGGATGCGGTTGAAACCGTTCAAGTGAACGGAGCCGATTACTTAACTAGCAATAAGAAATCATCTGTCACCATCGTTGAGAGCGAAGATGTGCTGCAAATCGGGGTTTCAGATCCGACCCAGGCAAACGGAGGGACTATTGAAGTCGAAATTCACCGTGCGACAACCGGCGCGTTGCTGCTCGACCCTGGGGTTACAGTGAAGCAGTTTGCACCGACGACGGTATTGGAAGTCAATACGGCGGGAGCGATCGGGAAAACGTTCCTGGCTAAGCTGAGCACAGGGTCAACAACGCCGCCAGTGGCGCCACAATTGATCGAAGCCTTGCCAGGACCTGGTTCAGCTGCGCTGAAATGGTCCGCAAGCGCAGGAGCAACAGGATACCGAATTTATTACGGGACAGCGCCCGGCAACTATACGAATACTGTGGATATATCCGCAGTCAGCGGAAATAACCAGTATACCGTTACAGGGCTAACCGATGGGACAACTTATTATTTTACGGTAAAAGCCCTTAACGGCGCCACTAATGAAAGCGTCGCATCCAATGAATTATCCGTAACGCTTGGATACGCAATCTTGCCTTCCGACGATACCTACGTGCGCAGCGGCTCTTATGCAAACACCAATTTCGGATCTTCCGATCAATTGGTTATAAAAAACGATCCAAACGCAGGTTATCACCGGTACTCCTATTTGAAATTTGATTTATCTCATCTACCGGATCAAGTCAAAAGCGCGCAAATCCGCCTGGTACCGACAAGTGCCGGACTCGCAAACACACAAGGCGTCGCTTTTGAAGTTAGCAATCATGCATGGAGCGAAAACAGCATGACATGGAACAACAAGCCTGCCGCCGGCAGCCTAATCGGAAGCTGGACCGTCCCGGCTGCCGGGACGCCGGCAATCTTGGATATAACTGCACAAGTGAATGCAGCCATGGCTGGTGATCGTACAATCGCCGTTCAGCTCGCTCAAACGACCAACTATGGTTCGACCGGCTGGGTGATTTACGGCTCAAAGGAGCATACGAATGCAGCTTACCGGCCTGTGCTTCTGTTCGAGCCGCAGGATACGGCTGCGCCAAATACGATCGCGACATTATCCCCGGAGAAGCCGGACGGCGATAACGGTTGGTATGTCCAGCCTGTAACGCTAACGTTGGCTGCGGAGGATTCATTATCAGGGGTAACCGAATCGGTATACAGCTTGAACGGTGGAAGCTCATGGCAGCCGTACACTGGACCTGTTACATTCAGCCAAGACGACAAATATACAATAAGCTTTCGATCAAAGGATGATGCGGGTAACGTAGAGCCCGCGAAGATGATTGGATTTAATCTGGATACAGAGGCCCCTCTTATTACGTTTGGCGATCCGGCGGGAGAAAGCTACAGTATTGATCAGGACTTATTGCCGCAATTTGATGTAAGCGATGATTTGTCCGGCGTCGATTCTAAGAAGACAACTTTGTTGCTTGACGGTCGGCCTGTGGAACAAGGCGCAACGATTCCACTGTTTACATTGCCAGTGGGCAGTCATTCATTAGAACTTACAGTTTACGATTCAGCAGGAAATATGGGGAGAGCCAGTGTGGATTTCCAAACGACGGCGACTACAGAATCGCTCAAAGCGCTGGTCGCAAGGTTTGAGAAGGACGGCTGGATTGACAACAACGGCATCGCAAACAGCTTGAGGCAAAAGCTCGACCAGGGTGAACTGATCAGTTTTATTCACGAAATTCAAGCACAGAGCGGCAAACATGTTCATAACGATGCTGCACATTACTTACTTCAGAATGCACAGGCATTGAATTAACATGGCAGTCGCGAAGTAACAAAATCTTGCATGGGCCATTTAGCCTGTGCTTTTTTTTGTCCATATAAGGAGGAGACTTATGGAAATAATGTGAAAACTCGAACCTACTTAATTGAAAAGTTCGCGGAGTTATTTAATGAAAAGTATTTTGACGGTCTACGTAACTTTAAACACTTGAGTTCATTTTTGCACAAAAGGGTCTCCATGAATTGAACTGTCTTTCATGAATTGCCTGTGGGTATAATCGAATTGCAAAAGGTACCACACTAAACGGCAAAGGAGTTGATGCCGTATTCTGGACGAAAGAAGTACCCGGATATTGACGCTGCTTCATGAGGCGGCTGATTATGTGTCGCTGGAAGAACTGATGCAGAAGGTCGGCATCTCCAGACGAACTGTTTATTATGATATGGAAAAAATAAACGACTACTTGAAAGCGGTTCATCTTCCGCCGGTCAAATACGTCAGGACAGTCGGCTATTATTTGCCGGATGAAAGCCGGTCCGGTCTTCCGCAGTCGACCGGGAAGCCTCAAACACAGCAGTATTATTTGTCTCCACGGGAAAGAATGGCCTGGATGTCGCTTTATCTGTTATCGGCTGAGGCTCCGCTCTTTGTTCATCATTTTACGGACCTTTTGCAGGTTAGCCGAGGGACTGTACTCAAGGATATGAATATGGTCCGGTCGGACATGAAGATTTCGAAACTTAAAGTAACCTACGACCGCAAACGGGGCTATGGCGTACATGGGGAGGAACGTGACAAACGGAAGGCCATGAGCCATTACTTCGGACAGATTTTCGGCCATGCCGGCTGGGAGCAGGTATTTAACCGGAATCCGGAATCGGAAAGTCCGGATCTCGCCCAAAACTTATTTCCCCCTATGAAGTCAGGTCACCTGAAGCGGGTGTATCGCCTGATCTCGGATAGCGAAATAACGCTAGGCGTAGATTTGACGGACGAGATGCTATTTCATTTGACGGCACGGTTCCTGTTGTATGTAAGGCGGATTCAGACCGGGCAGCTTATTTCGATAGATGAAGATGAACGAAACGTGCTGCGGAGGAAACCAGAGTACGAAGTCGCCGCAGCCCTTGCCGAGGGTCTTGGCCAAATGTTCGGCGTCTCCATCCCGGAAGAAGAAATTTGCTACTTTACGATGCATTTACTGGGAGCCAGGGTTAACCGGATGGAACAGATGACCGGATCCGAAGAAGTGCTTAAGCAGCTTCGGCAAGTGACCAGGCAGATGACGGATGATTTTCAGCGTTACGCCTGCGTCTTCCTGCCGAACCGGGAAACGATGGAAGAGAATCTGCTTGTTCATTTGAAGCCCGCGTATTACCGGATCGTATACGGACTCGGTCTTGAAAATCCGCTGCTCGAAAATATCCTATCCAAGTACAGGGAAGTGTTCGAGCTGACCAGCCGATCCGCGGCTCCGTTCGAACAACTGGTTGGACGTCAACTTGACGACAACGAAATCGGGTATCTCGCGATGCATTTCGGCGGCTGGCTGCGCAGAGAGAACACGAAGCCGGCCGTTCGGCGACAGGCAGCCATCGTCTGCGTCAATGGCATTTCCGCTTCGCGAATGCTGAAATCGCAGCTGGAGAACCTCTTCTCGGCAGTGGATATTACGGCGGTGCTCTCCCTGCGGAATTACGAGTCGTTTGATGAAGAACATGTTGATTTTATTTTCTCAACGGTTCCATTGCCGGATAGCAAAGTGCCCGTTCTTTTAGTGAATCCGATTCTCAGCGATAAGGATAAGGAGCACCTGCTGAACCAGGTCAACCTGGTTGCCGGCCGTAATTCTAAGACCCCGGCGTACTCGGTTCAAGCGCTGCTGGACATCGTCCATAAATACGCCGCGGTTAGGGATGAAGCAGGACTTACGGAGGAGCTGAACCATTACTTGTCCGTTGGGAAAACATGGCTGAGTGAAGCACGCAAGCCATCTCTATCGGATCTGCTCACCGGACAGATGATCCAAATGAAAAGAAAAGCGGCCGACTGGCGGAGCGCCATACGCGATGCCTCCGAGCCCCTGCTGAAGGATGGGCGCATCGATGAAGCCTATATCGATGCGATGATCTCCAAAGTCGAGGCGCTCGGCCCTTATATCGTCGTTGCTCCGGGTATCGCGATTGCGCATGGCAAGCCGCAGGATGGTGTCCGGCGTCTGGGCATCAGTCTGATGTGGCTGGAGGAACCTGTCGCCTTCTCAGAAGAAGCAAGGCATCAAGTTCAGATCATTCTGGTACTGGCGGCGATTGACGGCGAATCTCACCTCAAAGCGCTGTCGGAGCTGACCATCCTGCTCAGGGAGAAGGAGAGCCTGATCCGTCTGAAAGAGGCCAAGACGAAAGAACAGATACTGCAGCAATTACACACCGGTCTTTAGCATCGATTAGAATACCGGATTTGGGAGAGATGAGAATGAAATTTTTGGAACCGTCACTAATTGCCTTGGATGTTGAGGCCGAGACGGCCGAAGAAGCCATCCGCTTAGCGGGAGAACTGCTGGCGAAAGCGGGTACGGCGGAAGAACGTTATGCCGACGCCATGGTGAAATCTTATCGTGAAAGAGGCCCGTACTTTGTTCTTGCACCCCATATCGCACTTCCGCATGCCCGCGCGGAGGATGGGGTGAAGGAAGCGTCCGTCTCACTGATTAAATTGAAGAAACCGGTCGTATTCGGCCATGCGGCCAACGACCCGGTACAGCTTGTATTTGCGCTTGGCGGCTCCTCAAGTTCGGAGCATATCGCCATGCTGCGCAAGCTGACCACCTTGCTGAGCAGCCCGGGCAGCATTGAACAATTCATGCATGCAACTGATGTAGAGACAATCCAACAACTCATTAGGGGGAACGAACAATGAAAATTTTATGCGTATGCGGTCTTGGTCAAGGAACGAGTTTGATTCTGAGAATGAATGTGGAGAACGTGCTGAGCGGCATGGGAGTAAGTGCCGACGTGGAGCATACGGACGTGTCAACGGCATCCGGAACCGCAGCCGACTATATCATTACAAGCAACGAGCTGGCCCAAAGCCTTCAAGGGCATGCGGCCAACATTGTGATCGTCAACAACTATTTCGACAATAACGAAATCAAACAGAAGCTGGAAGAAGTGCTGTAAACCATTAGAAAGGGAGAGGGCATATGGACGTACTTTTTTGGATTGCCACCAACATTTTTGGAACGCCCGCCATTCTGCTCGGATTTATCGTTCTGGTCGGCCTTCTGCTTCAGAAGAAATCAACGAGCCAGCTTGTAAGCGGCACCTTTAAAGCGATCATCGGCTTCCTCATCATCGGTGCAGGCTCTGATGTCATCGTGAAAGCCTTGAATGTATTCGAGCCGATGTGGAAGGAAGTCTTCGGATTGGAGAGCGGATCTCTCGGTACCTTCATGGGGCAGGAGGCATTCAATTCCAAATTCGGCAGCGCCGTTACGCTTGCCATGCTCATCGGCTTTCTAATCAACGTTCTGCTGGCACGCTTCACCCGGTTTAAATTTATTTACCTGACCGGGCACATGATGTTCTGGACGTCGACCGTTTTTGCGGGCGTGATCGTTCATGCGGCCAGCGGTATCTCGATCTGGAAGCTGGTGCTGATGCTCGCTGTGGTCCTTGGTGTGTACTGGACGTTCCAGCCGGCTCTGGTTCAGCCGTTCCTGCGTAAAATCACGGGCAACGATAACATTGCGCTTGGTCACACCTCGGCCTCGGTTGCCTTGCTTGCTGCTTTGTTCGGTAAATTGTTCGGCAACAAAAACAACGATTCGGAGAAAATCAAAGTACCAAAAGGCTTCGAGTTTCTTCGCGATTCCAACGTCATCACTGCGCTTAGCATGGGGGTTTTGTTCCTGATCGGGGCCATTATTCTATCAACAAAGGGCACGCCGGCGGCTGCGGAACTGATGAAACAATCGGGTGACCAGAACTTTATTATCTACTCCATTATCCAATCGTTCACATTCGCAGGCGGAATCGCCATCGTTCTGATGGGGGTTCGGATGTTTGTCGGCGAGCTGGTTCCGGCCTTCAACGGGATCGCTACTAAACTGGTACCAGGCGCCAAACCGGCACTGGATGCGCCAGTTGTGTACCCTTACGCACCGAATGCGGTGGTTCTCGGCTTCCTGGGAGCTTTCGCCGGAGCGATTATCTGGCTGCTTGTACTTGGCAACACCGTTTCATACATTTTCGTGCCAACGATGATCGTTTTGTTCTTCCATGGTGCTACGGCGGGGGTGTTCGGGAACTCGACAGGTGGTGTCCGCGGGGCCGTTATTGGCGGCTTCATCACTTCAACCGTTGTAGCTTGGGGACAGTTTCTGATGGTTCGCTTCTTCATCGCCTCGACGGTACCGGATACGGCCATGTGGGCAGCTGATTCCGATATGTTCATCATAGGACCGATTCTGCACTTCCTGGCGAAGCTGTTCTTTTAGAGGTTATTCAAAAAGCAGCTGACTTTTTGAATTTTGAACACGCACTTTTGGAGCCGGCCAGGTTCTAATTTTATAGAGAGTGGAGGAGAAACGATATGAGCTTTATCCGTACTTTACATGGAGATATCAGCAAGGAGAAGCTGGGCTTTACGTATTCCCACGAACATATCGTATGCCGTCCGGCCTTCTGGCAGGAACGGGGAGAGGACGATTTGCTCCTGGACGATAAAGAGAAGTCCAAGCTCGACGTTCTTGACTTCAAACAACATGGCGGACGCTCCATTGTGGACGCTACAGCCATCGATTATGGACGGGATGTTCAGGCGGTACAGGAAATCGCAGTTGAAACCGGCATTCATATTGTAGGAACGGCGGGCTTCAACAAAAGCTTTCTGTGGGACGCCAAAATCAAAGAGGAGCTTAAACCGCTGACCGGCCATTATGAAACCTACGCCCAGTGGATTGAAGCAAAAAGCATCAACGAGCTGGCGGATTTCGTCATCCGGGAGGTGGAAGAAGGGCTGGAGGGCACGCCTTTCAAGGCAGGCCAGGTTAAATTCGGGACAGGCTATAACCGCATTACGCCTCTGGAGGAGAAGACGCTGCGCGCTGTAGCGCGCGCCCATCATGAGACAAAGGCGCCCATTCATTCCCATACCGAGGTTGGCACCATGGCGCTGGAGCAAATCGAGCTCCTGAAGAGCGAAGGTGTGGAGCTGTCTTTTTTGAGCCTGGGGCATATGGACCGCAATCCCGACCCGTACTATCACGAGCAGATCGCCGCAACGGGGGCTTTCATGAGCTTTGACGGTATCGGCAAAATCAAGTATGCACCGGAAAGCACCCGAATCTCGCTTATTCTGGAGCTTGTCCGCAAAGGCTTCGAAAATCAAATTCTCATCAGCGGAGATACCGCCCGGAAAACCTACTACAAGCATTACGATCAGGGTCTCGGTCTGGAGTACATTATTTCCAAATGGGTACCGCGCTTTGTGGACGAGGCGAACCGAAACGGATTTGACGGACCAAAACTGGTGGAGAAATTTTTCGTAAGCAACCCGGCCAACTGCTTTTCATTTAAAAAGTAAGGGGTGCGCCACTATGAAATTCGAACTCGAAAATTCGGTTGAGGTGAAGGATAAAATACGCCAATTCTGCGCTGCCATCCTTCCTATTGGTGCCGTTGAAGCGCATGGTCCGCATCTGCCGCTGGGCACGGATAACCTGCTCGCGACCAGACTCGCGGACAGATTAGCCGAGCGGACGGAAAGCTTCGTTCTGCCGACCCTCCCCTACGGCCAGGTTTGGAGCCTGCGCAATTTCCCGGGGAGCATCAATGTCTCAAACGAAGCGCTGATCCGGCTGCTTGCAGATATCGGCGAAAGCTTATACCAGCAAGGATTCCGCATTTTCGTCATGGTCAACGGCCATCTCGGCAATGCGGTTGCGCTGAAGGAAGCTGCGAGAGTGTTATACGAACGGGTTCCCGAACTGAAGGTATTCTATTTCTTTTATCCTGGCACGAAGGAAGTAACGGCTTTGGTACGAGAAGCTTCGGCTGCACACGCGAGTTATATGCATGCCGATGAAATCGAGACATCCTATATGCTTTATCTCGCGGGCGAATATGTGGACATGAGCAAGGCGATCGATGGTGCCCCGCAGATCCCGATCGAAGCGGATTGCACGCCAACACCGTGGGAGGAAATGACTTCCACGGCCGTACTTGGGGATGCAACGCTGGCAACGAGGGAGAAGGGGGAGAAAATAATCGAGCGCAGCTTGGAAGTGATGACCGGGATGGTTCTCCGAGCCAAAAGTGCTTGGTCAACCGATGATCAACCGGAAGAGAACAGATAGCAATGCAATTACAGGAACAACGAGGTGAAAAAGACGATGATGAATACCTATTTTGATGTGATTGGCGGGTTGTTGAACAAAGTTCGAACCGAGCAGACCAAGTCGATCCGTGAAGCAGCGGAGAAGGTAGCGACCTGTATTCAGCAGGGGGGGATTATTCACTTGTTCGGCTGCGGACATTCACATATATTGACCGAAGAAGTCTTTTACCGAGCAGGCGGACTCGTACCGATTCGTCCGATCCTGGTAGAGAAGCTGATGCTTCATGAAGGCGCGGTCCGGTCGTCAGAGCTGGAAAGACAAAACGACCTTGCGGTCGAGTTTATGGAGAAGCAGGATATTCGCGAAGGCGAGATTGTATTCGTATTGTCCACTTCGGGTCGAAATCCCGTTCCCGTAGATGTCGCTTTAATGGCGAAGGAGAAGGGGGCCTTTACTGTAGGCATTACCTCTCTGGAATATTCCAAAAGCCTGCCGTCCCGACACAGCAGCGGCAAGCATCTGGCGGATGCCGTTGATCTGGTGATCGACAATTTCTCGGTCAAGGGCGATGCCGTATTGAACCACCCGGGCCTTCAGGTACCCTTTACGCCAAGCTCGACGGTGATCGGGGCCCTCATTTTGAATTCCCTGTTCGCCGAATCTATTGAGATTATGATTGAAAAAGGCTTCAACCCCCCTGTATTTCTCAGCGGAAATATCGATGGTTCCGATGAACACAACAAAGCGCTGGTTGAGGCTTATAAAGGACGGATCGCTTTGCTAGCATGATAAGTATAAACAGAGCAAGTTAAGAAAATATACGGGGTTTGCTATAGAGCAGACTTGAACAATAAATAAAGCAGGCCGCCTGGCAAGGATCGAGCAGACGAACGGAAGGGATACGGAAGAGTGGAGCCGTAACTGCGATTTCTGCAAGAGAATTGTCTCGGCAGGCCGTTACAGGATGAGGAGGAAAGACATGTTCGCACAAACCGTAACCATACAGAATGAGCAGGGCTTTCATGTCCGTCCGGCTCAGCTATTCTCGGAAAAAGCAGGACAGTTTGGAGGAGAGGTTCATCTGAAAAGCGAAGGACGCTCCGCGGATTGCAAAAGCATGCTGGAGCTGATGACGCTCGGCATTGAACAAGGGGCTGTCGTGACCATCGAAGCTAATGGAGATGGAGAACAAGAGGTAGTCGAAGCTCTGGTACAGCTAGTCGAAAGCAAGTTTGGTGAAGCCTGATGAGAAGGCTGCAAATTCAAGGAATCGGCGTATCGGAGGGAATCCGGATCGCAAAGGCATACATCTACAAGCCTTCGCAGGGGGCCAGCAGCGACAGCAGCCCCGATGAGAAGGGTATTCCCAATACACCGGCCGCTATCGATGCCGAGCTTATCAAGCTCCGTGAAGCCAAAGCGAGCTGTGCGGAGCAATTGGAGGCGCTGACGGAGAAAGCGAAGGAAGCCGTGGGAGAAGAGCAAGCCGGTATTCTTGCCGGACAGCGGAAGCTTCTGGACGATCCTGCCTTTTATCCGAAGATGGAGGCACGGGTTCGAGAGAAGCTGGAGCCAGCGCCAAAGGCCGTTGGCGAAATTGTGAGCCAGGTCGCTTCCATGTTGGAAAGCATGAACAACGATTATATGAAGGAGCGCGCCGCGGACATCCGCGATATCGGCAGTCGTCTTCTCGCTTGTCTGTCCCCAGGGCAATCGCGCGGCTTTACGGGTATCACCGAACAGGTTATTCTGGTTGCCGACGATTTGGCGCCATCGGATACGGTGCAGCTGGACCCTGACTTGGTGATCGGTTTTATCACGCGCACCGGAGGAGCGACCTCACATACCGCTATTCTCGCACGGTCGCTCGGGATTGCCGCTATTGTCGGCGCTGGGGAGGTCGTCGACGGCATTGAGGATGGCGACACGCTCGTCCTCGACGGATCAGCCGGGCTGTGCGTCGCCCGGCCGGAAGAGACGGAAGCGGAGCAGTATCGGCTCCGCATGCTGCAGGACCTCGAGCGCAGGCAGTCGCTCGAGGCGTACGCGGCGCGTCCGGCAGTGACCGCCGACGGCGCGCGCGTGGAGCTCGCGGCGAACATCGGCAGCGCCGCGGAAGCCGAGACCGCCGTCCTGCAGGGCGCGGACGGCGTAGGGCTGTTCCGCACGGAGTTCCTGTTCATGAACGCCCCGGCCATGCCGGGCGAGGAGGAGCAGTTCCGTGCGTATCAGGAAGCGGCCCGGATGATGGAGGGCCGCCCCGTGATCATCCGCACGATGGACATCGGCGGAGATAAGGAGCTTCCGTATCTGCAGCTGCCCAAGGAAACGAACCCGTTCCTGGGCTATCGTGCGATACGGGTAGGGCTTGTCCGCCAGGAGCTGCTTCGCACGCAGCTGAGGGCGGTGCTGCGGGCCAGCGCCTTCGGTACGGTAAAGGTGATGTTCCCGATGATCTCCGGCCTGCAGGAATGGAGGCAGGCAAGAGCCATCCTGACGGAAGTGCAGGCGGAATTGAGGCAGGACGGCATCCGGTTCGACGAGAAGATGGAAGTTGGCATCATGGTTGAGATTCCCTCAACGGCCGTGTTGGCGGAACGATTCGCGAGCGAAGTCGATTTCTTCAGCATCGGTACGAACGACCTCGTGCAGTACACGGTCGCAGCGGACCGCATGAATGAACACGTTGCGCACCTGTACGATTATTTCCATCCAGCGGTGCTACAGTTAATCCGCACGGTCATTGAGGCTTCCCACACGGCCGGTAAATGGACCGGCATGTGCGGCAGTATGGCTGGCGATCCGCTGGCGGCACCGCTCTTACTCGGACTCGGGCTCGACGAATGGAGCATGGAGGCTAGCGGTCTCAGCCGGATGAAGGAAAGGCTCGCTATACTGGATCGTCAGGAATGCTGCGAGCTGGCGAGGCGCATACTTCGTCTCGATACGCCTCAAGCCGTTCGTCAAGCGCTGGAGGAATTTCATCACGTCAAACAGGCAGTGGTATAGATTACGTATTCACATGACTTGGCCAACATTGCAGGTGTTGGGGTTTCTCAGAAGGGGGATACCCGTATGAGAAATCGCTAGTTGGGTCAAATAGCTGCTGCAAATCAAGAAATGGCGGTGCAGGGGTTCCCCAGCGCCGCCATTTCTTTGGTTCTCGACAATCTATGATTTGGGCGCAGTCATATTCGCTTGATATACCGAGCGGGAATTAAACTAGTGGCAAAGCAGCTCAAATGCACGTGTTTACCCTTTACGACGCAGTATATTGGCAATTACGCCAACGATTAAGCCCCAAACCGCATTTACCGCAAAGACACTTACCATTGCCAGCGGATTCGTTAATGGACCTTGCAATGTTCCATCGATAAGGGGAGAGGCAATCCCGCTTGTAATGATAGCAAATAAGGCATAACTCAAACC
Source organism: Paenibacillus sp. NPDC093718 (assembly GCF_050279985.1). Classification (NCBI taxonomy): domain Bacteria; kingdom Bacillati; phylum Bacillota; class Bacilli; order Caryophanales; family Paenibacillaceae; genus Paenibacillus; species Paenibacillus sp. NPDC093718. The sequence continues at coordinate 337,046 of NZ_JBNNUS010000007.1, read as the reverse complement.
CGCAAAAACAAGTATGACAACGGGATAAGCCGTTCTTTTGAATAGAACGAGCATGAGCCAGGCCAAAGAGATGAGAACCGTCATCAGAATGCTGCCGAATGCTTGGCCGATCAGGTCCATGATCCCGGTCATCTTCATGATGGGTCTGACAAGCGCTAAAGCGCCCAGACCGAGAATGAAAAGCAGGTTTTCTTTTACGATATCGATTGTTTTCATATCCAATCTGTTCCTTTCCAATGTATGTGTTAATCTGTCGCCTGATGAAGTCGATAAGACCCAGTCCGATTCATCCTCCAACTAGTAAGAATATTGCCGGTGCCCGCATTGATTTTCCCGGCTGGTGATAACATTAACAAATCCATGTTGTGAACTTATGACGATGCTTGGTGATTTACGTGAAGTTTTTTTCGGTGGATTTTCCGATCTCCTAAACAGCCATAATATGCTAGACTACCTATATATTACTTTTAGGAGTCCATCATACGATGAAGACATTTACCATTTTGTACATTGAAGACGATCAGGAAATCGGTTCCTGGTCCAAGGAGTTTTTAATCAGTCAAGGCTATGAGGTGATATGGAAGAGTTCAGGCTATGATGTGGAAGCAGCAATGGAACGTTGCGATCTAGTCATTTTGGACATTATGCTTCCCGGTCTGGACGGATTCACGGTCGGTCAGCGGCTAAAACGAATTAATTCCGCTGTACCCATCCTGATGCTTACGGCCAGAACCGCAATCGAGGATAAGCTTACCGGCTTGTCTTTTGCCGATGATTATATGACAAAGCCGTTTCATCCGGATGAGTTGGCCGCCCGGATTCAAGTCCTGCTCAGGCGCTCCGTCACTGCGGAACCGGAACAGCTTCTGATCCGGCATCTAATCATCGACCGAACAGGAAGCCGCATATGGAATTCCGAAACCGGGGAAGAGATTGTGCTTACAGGTAAGCAGTTTCATATATTCATGTATTTCCTGGACCATCTGAATCACATATTGACCCAGAAGCAGATTTATGAAGCCGTTTGGGGCGAGCCGCATCTGAACGGAGACAAGACGTTGAATGTGCATATCCGGCATCTGCGAGAGAAGATCGAGCTGGATTCCGGCTCTCCCCAAATTATCGAGACCATCCGCGGCGTAGGATACCGGGTGCGATCATGAGGATCCGCGGCTCGTTAATGAGCAAATATCTGATCCTTATTTTGACCGCCTTACTGCTATGGCCGATCATTCCAGCCCTGTTTTATTTACCTGGTTATATGTTCAGCGATCATCCAGTATATCGTCCGGAAGAGATAACCCGCATGTGGCAGCAGGAGGCAGCCAACCTGGACGGTGCAGAAAGGGATAGGATTATTTCTAGACTGGGAGAGTTGAACGAGGACTATCCGGATGCTGAAATATTTTGGGTGGACCCGTCAGGGAGGACGGATGCAGTCAGCGACCTTTCGGAAGATATACCTGAGCAATGGACTTATGAGGATATTCTCTCGATTCGAGCGCAAGACCGTAATCAAGAAACGCTTGTCTTAACCTCCCTCATCGGAAACGATCCGAAGCAAGGCTTTATGGTGATGCGGCTCCCGGATTCCCATATCCTTGATGCGGAGATGTCGCTATCGGGAAACCTGCCGCTCATCTTTCTGTTTCTAATGATCTGTGTATGCTTCTTTATGCTGTCATGGATGTTCTTCATTAAGCTTCGCAAAAGACTGATCAGGCTCCAATCCGCGATGACCGTAAATGGATTGAAAGAAATTCCGGACGAAGTCACGATTATGAAGGATGACGAGATCGGAGAACTCGAAGGCTCGTTTAATCGGATGGTGAAGGAGCTCAAAGAAAGTCAAAGACGGGAGCGGGAGGAGGAGGAACTGCGCAAGCAATTCATTTCAACGATTTCCCACGATCTTCGAACCCCGTTGACTGTCATCCGGCAGCATGTCCATACCGTTCGCAATAACCCTGCTTCCCCCCAGGGGCAGGTTTCACTTTCTGTCATCGAGCATAAGCTGGATGACATCAGTAATCTGATGGATAATCTTCTGTCATACACGCTGTTATCGGCGGGGAAGTATCCGCTGCACATGCAGCCGATTGATATCGTAGAAGAAGTCCGGAATCGAGTGGCTCAGTGGTATCCAGTCTTCGAGGCTAAGGAATTTGATGTCCTTGTCGAGCTTCCTGATGAGACGTTATTATGGGATGTGGATCCATTGTGGTTTAACCGGATCCTGGACAATGTGTTTCAGAACGTGGTACGCCATGCGGGAGCGGGTCGGTACATTGGCATTCATATGATTGATCGTGAGAAGCAGCTGATGCTGGTTATCAATGACAAGGGCCCTGGCTTATGCAACGAGTCGCCTGAAAAAGGCGCAGGGATCGGTTTATCCATTGTATCGATGATGGCCAGGGAGATGGGTATGCAATGGGAAATGAAATCGGACGCAAACGGAAGTGCGTTTTATATTTGGAAGAGCTAAGTTATTAGAATTTAATATCCGTTTTCTTTCGAAGACCAGGGAAGAAGCTGCGTACAGTCGCTCAGAATGACTTATACGCAGCTTCTTTTTTGAGTGTTGACTTACCTATCAGGATAGAGAGTTTACAGCTTCTCGTAAACGAAATTAACCCAAACTTAAACTTGAGGTCACTTTGCTTTTCGATAAGGGAGGTAGAATGGTGTGTAAAGTGAAAGCAGAGTAATTAAGGAGGTAAGTTAACCAACATGAAGATTGAGCATAAAAAAGTTTCAGCTGAGCTCCAGGCAGCGCGATGGATAAAGATGCGTAGAATATGTGGTTATGGTGCTGCCATAGCGGTGATGCCTTATTTATTGATTAAATTGGCATGGACTCTCGGTTACTTCATACCAACCGAGCAAATGGGAGACGTTAGTTGGCGTGCGATCAACGCAGCTACCGCAGTGCTTGCGGCGATCGGAATTCTACTGGCAATGGCGTTCACCAGGCCGTGGGGTGAACGCCTGCCTGCATGGCTGATTGCCATCCCCGTATGGGTTGGCACGGGTCTGCTCGTTCCCATGCTGGTCTTGGCACCGGTGCTAGGACCGGCAGCTATGAATCGGGATCAGGAAGCGGGGGCAGCCGATGTTTGGGTGTACGAACAATTCTTTGTCATGGTCTCGCTTGTTGGCATCGGCATTTGTCTGCCTCTCGCCTTCGCAGGGTATGCGAAGACACGGTGGCCGGAGGCGTTCGGTGAATCGATTGACTATAGCGAGTTGCCTGGTAATACTTGGAGACTGCAGCATACCTTGTCCAGGCTGGTTGGAGCCGGCTGTATCCTGCTAGGTACCATTAAGGTGTTCTGGGCTGCTGGAGGCACCCTCGGCATTGATCCGGCCAGATTGGACGATCGTGATGTGTGGTGGCATCTGCTGACGTTTAGTACCGGAATATGGTCCATCGCGGGGGCGTGGGGACTGCTGGTGCTAACTTCCCGACGTGGACCGCAGCGATTTTTGTACCCGTTGGCATTGGCTTGGATTTCGTCGGGCATGCTCTTCTCTTATAATCTCTTTTCCGCTATTCGTACCGATTCGCAGTTCTCGCCAGAGTACCCGCTGCTGCGAATGCTGACCACAGAGGCCGGTGTCATCTTGGGTGTAATGATGATTATGATCATTCTGTTCGTTCTGCATGATCGACGTCGGGCCTTGTAGACCAATCGTTGGAACACGTCATGTTTAGTGCGATATCGATTCGGGACAGTATGTTGTTCTGGCTACGGGCATCCTTGCCTGTCGGAAGGAAAAAACAAAACATGCTTATGAAGTCGCGGAAATCGCGGCTTTTTTGTTTAGGCGAAACTAAACATACGGACCATCCAAGTGAAATGATTGTTCAATAGTATGATTTTAGCAGAATGAAGGCAATCTATACACGATTACACGATTGGTCACTTATATCAAGGTAGAGGAGGATAGGTATGTCTATTTTTAAACCATCGAAAATTGCGCGCTCGATTTATGAGATTGACGGAGAAACGCTCCAGCAGGCAGGTATTAAAGGTATCATCCTTGACTGGACCAATACCATAACGACGAAAAATGCTGAATCCATAACAGATTCGATGAAAGATTGGCTGAATAACATGAAGTCCCGATACGGAATTAAGGTGATCATCGTCTCTAACAGCAAACCTCCGATGCGTGGCCACGGACAGATCAATGAGATTCCAGCTTTGTTCGAAGCCGGTAAACCAAAGAAAAAAGCGTTTTTAGCCGCTTTGAATCTACTCGGAACCCGCAGTAACGAGACAGCTGTTATTGGAAACGGCATCATTACCGATTTATGGGGAGGAAACCGTCTGGGGATGTACACGATTTTCATATCTACTTCATGGGTGAAACCTCGGATTTTAGGCGTAGTCAAACGACTATTCGTAAAAGTGCTCCGAGTATAAACATGCGTGCTGCAGATTGAACATAATGATGTGATTTGCGGGGTGAACGGATTGGATTTTTTCGAGAGCAAAGAATCGTTGACAAGCATGGAATGGATCTTAAGAGCTATTGTTAGCTTCGTTTTCTTGCTTCTTGCAGCGAAATTAATGGGGCAGCGTTCCATCTCTCAATTGAGGTTCCTCGATTTCATTATAGCTCTAACGCTCGGTAATATTATTGCTCACCCCCTTTCAGATGAGAAATTGGGATTAAAGGGGTCTATGATCACGACGATCGTTCTAGTCGTTTTATATATCGCAGCAACGTGGTTGAGCCTGAAGTGGCCGTTCTTCAAGCGATATCTAGACCCATCACCCGTTACCCTCGTTAAAAATGGGCTCATCCAGTTCCATAATTTATCCAAAGCCAGAATCTCTATTGATTTTTTATTTTCAGAACTAAGAAAAGAAAAAGTAGAGGACATACAAAAGGTAGCCCTTGCCATATGGGAGCCGGGCGGAACCATATCCGTGTTTATGGACACACCGTATCAACCGGTTACTCCTGCAGATATGAAATTAGAGACGAAGCCGTTTACGATCTCAAGGCCGATCATCGTAGATGGAAAAGTCGATATGTCGCTTCTTCAGGAAATGGGCAAGGATTTGGATTGGCTTCATTCAAAAATAGGACCCGCTCATACGAATATCCACGATGTAATACTCGCAACCGTTGTGAACGAAACCGTGCGAGTTTTTTCTGAACCAAAGAAGTAGGGGCGCCCCGATACGCCCCTATTCTTATGTGTCCGTTCACCACTTTAGATATTTTTAATATTTCCCATATTTTTTCTTAAGTTATCTTCCCTAAACAAAATGCATCGGGGAGAGTAACAAGGATCAGAATGGAAGGACAAACTAAATCGTGAAAGGATGGATCAAGAATATCATGAACAAATGGCTCCGTAAGGATACTTCGGCGGCCATATTCTTTCTCATGCCAAGTGTTATCGGATTTGCACTCTTTTACCTTATTCCATTTGCCATGGGCGTGTACTATTCCTTTATGAGCCAATCGGTAGACGGCCACTTTGTGGGTCTCGATAATTACGTGGAGCTGCTGGGGAGTGCTTCCTTCCGCAAGGCGGCATCTAACACGTTTTACTTCAGCGCGGTCAGTGTTCCGCTTATGGTCATGCTGTCACTCGGGTTATCGATGCTGCTCCATAAAAAATACATATTTTCAAAAATGGCTTCGGACCGCTTATGTCATGCCGCTTGTTGTGCCCGTCGCCTCCATCATCATGATCTGGCAGATGCTATTTGATTGGAACGGCTCCCTGAATGCCTGGCTGAACAGCTTTGGATATGGGCGCGTGGACTGGATGAAGACGGAATCGGCACGTTCGGTCGTGATCATGGTGTATCTATGGAAGAACATCGGTTACAACGTCATTTTATTCTTGGCGGGACTGCAGCAAATTCCGAAGGATTACTACGAAACGGCCCGGATCGAAGGCGCTGGTCGCGTGCGGCAATTTCGAAGTGTTACGCTGGTCTATCTGACTTCTTCCATGTTCTTTGTTGTGATTATGTCCATTATCAACTCATTCAAAGTGTTCCGGGAAACGTATCTGATCGCAGGAAATTATCCCCATGACAGTATTTATATGATGCAGCACTATATGAATAATATGTTCATTTTACTCGACATTCAGAAGCTGACCGCAGCGGCATCCTTGATGTTTGCCTGTATTCTGATGATCGTCCTGGTGCTGTTTGCCATCGAGCGCCGACATCGGCAGTACATGGAATAGGAGGTGGAGCGAAGTCTGTGAGAGTCGTTTATATATTGAAAAAGAGTGTATTAACATTCGTTCTAGGTGTTACTGCGTTGATCTTAATATCACCAATTGTGATTACATTCACAAATTCATTGATGACAGAACTGGAGATCCAGATCAATTACGGTCTCATCGGTCAAATGAATGAAGTGATTCCAGGTAGAGAGGGCTCTTTCGCAAACCTGAAACTGATTCCGGACAAGGTGTCTTTTGCCCAGTATGGGAAAGTGTTCATCGATAACCCGAAGTATCTGACGATGTTCTGGAACTCCGTGTTCATGGTGGTGCCGACCATAGTGGGTCAGACACTCGTAGCAGCACTGGCTGCTTATGCATTCTCCAAGCTGAGATTTCGCGGCCGGGATTCGATGTTTTTGGTATATGTCATGACGATGCTCATGCCGTTCCAAGTCACGCTGGTACCCAACTATCAAGGAAAAACGAAGGGTCCAAGTGGATTCCATTGTCAACGGATATCAATTGGACGGTTCGATGGTGTGTAAGGGAATACCTTGCCATGTTTCCTGACTTCTTTCCGCAATTTGAACCGACGCATGATCCAGATTCTATAATTTCAAAAGCCTCTCCGCTAATACAATGGCTAAGCGGACAGAATGGATAAGTGCGGAGCTATTTGTATTACCGGACATTTACCCGAAGGAGCTGGAAATGACAATTTCAAATTCAATAATGTAAGCGTCGTATAATTGATGGGCAGTGTGATGCTGTGCACGGCTGAATGTGGCGTGCTCTGATTTGTCGGTGTGCACAGCTGTATGTGGTGTGCACTGATGTGTCGGTGTGCACTACAGTATGCGGAGTGCACCTAATGTGTGCGGACATGAGATCCGCTATTTCCCAACAATTGTGCCAAATTCAAGGCTTAGCGGACACAGAATCCGTTATTCTCGGATTTCCCTTGTTTTTTGCTGTGATTTGCCGGCAATAGCGGAACCTGTGTCCGCCTAACCTTATGTTTGGCGCCTTTGCTTACCAATAGCGGAACCACGGTCCATACGGTGTTGGTTTAATAGAGCTTCTTCCTCATGCCCCCCTATGCATGACCCTTATGGGATTCCAACTATGTCTACTTTAAGGGGGCACTAAATTAGAATGTTTCTTCAGCCTTTACCTCTATATATTCCCCGTCAGCAGTATCGCTTTTCCCCGAATCTCTTGCCCTTTACCATTTCCAGAACCTTTCAGGTCATTACCATCCCCAATCCCCAAATAACATGGTTTGCGGCAGTATTGAAGTTTATGGCAATCCCAACGAGTAGCAGAAAGCAGTGGAACAGATGAATAAGCGGCAACGATCAAAATGGGATACCGTTCATCTGGATGATCCAGCAGCAGGAATGCTAAAACGCAGTTTACATGAGCAAAAATATAAAACCGGCACAATAATGTGCCGGTTTATTCATACTCACCTAAAAAAGGCATGGATACATAATAGTCTATAAAAAATTTCAATATAAGTCTATTACTTTTTTTGGATAAATTGTATGTTATATAAGCGACCGCGGCGCAAAAACGATCAACCCGTGATAATGAAGGGAGAAACCTTGCATGATTACACTTAGAAAAATCACGTTAGAAAACCGACGTGCCATATTTAATCTGGAGGTCTCAGAAGATCAAAGGCGCTTCGTAGCGTCCAATTTGTCGAGCGTGGCTTCGTGTTATGTCCTTGCAACCAATGGGGGGCAGCCATTTCCATTTGCCATCTACGCGGATGAGCAGCCGATTGGTTTTGTTATGATTACTTATAGAATCACCGGATACGATCTCCCGACAATCGCAGACGACAGCTATTGCATTCTGCGGTTGATGATTGACAAGCAATACCAGAACAGAGGCTATGGTCGGGAAGCCATGAAAAAAATCCTGGAATTCATCCGTACCTTTCCGGCAGGGCCAGCACAATTCTGCTGGATTTCTTATAAGGCTGATAACGTAGCCGCCAAAAAGCTTTATGAAAGCTACGGCTTCCGTGACAACGGCGAAATCGAAAACGACGAGCTAATAACCGTTTTACGACTCTGATTCACTGCTTCAATGGATCAACCTTTGAAAGCCGCATGTTATGCGGCTTTTTTGCAACTAGAAAATAGGGCTCAATGTTGCTGGTTCTTTACTCCCCACTCACATAATTGTTCCAAAATGGGTAACAGAGTTTCCGCTTTATCTGTAAGACTGTACTCGACTTTTGGCGGAACTTGAGGATATTCTTTGCGTGTCACCAGACCGTCCGCTTCCAGTTTGTTTTGTAAGTGATCGCTCCTATCTGTCTTTTCAGATCATTAAAGCGAACCGGTTGGTTTTCCGCCAAGAGGTACATAATCACCATTTTCCATTTACCACCAATAATCGAAATGGTATAACCAAAAGGTGTGTCTTGGACATTCTTAACTTTACCTTTAAATTCCTCCATACTCATACTGTAACACTATCCTTTCGGGTAGTACCTATCATAAATGTGCGTACTACTTTTTTATTTGTGCTCAGTCTATACTAACCTTACTTTGATGTAAAGGAGAGAAACAAATGACTAAAAAAACAATACGCCTGTTAATGCCACAATGGCAAGGAGGAAATAACCCGAACTACTCTTTTGGAGCCGAGTTGCTTGCTTGGCTAGCTCCGAACAATGATCAGCCCCTTATTCATGTACCTGTTCAAGCTTATGATGGAACTCCGCTCGAAAACGAGAACGGTATGAATGGAAGACAACAGCTGCTTGAACAGCTAAAGGCTGCTCATCATCTTATTGAGGCTCATCAGCCGGATCGGGTTATCATGTTTGGTGGCGATTGCCTAGTTGAACAAGCTCCATTTGCCTATTTAAACGAACGGTACGGTGGGGAATTAGGTTTGGTATGGATTGATGCTCACTCTGATTTGGTCAATTATGTCGGCTATGATAACGGGCACGCATTACCTCTCGGGAATCTTTTGGGAGAAGGAGATGAGGAGTTCGCAAAACATGTAAAAACCCCGCTAAAACCTGGAAATGTCTTTATTGCGGGATTAGCGGCTCCTACCGAAGAAGAAGTTGCTGTAATTTCTGAAGCGTTTCAAAGATTAGGTGTTGCACCTACAGAACCGGACACGGTAATGATTCAAAGGCTTGGTATTCGAACGGCCGGAACGAAGGAGTTAGCGAGCAGCACTGAATCTATTAAAGAATGGATCAAAGAAAGCGGCATTAAGCACCTGGCTATTCACCTTGATTTAGACGTGCTTGATCCAAAGGCTTTTCGTTCGGTATTATTCGCCAACCCGGAAGAACCCTTTAATTTATCTCCTAAGGGAACCATGCAATTGCCTCAACTACTGAGCTTGATTAAAGAATTATCAGAAGAAACCGATGTCGTTGGGTTAGGTATAACTGAGCATTTGCCGTGGGACTCCATCAACCTGAAGAAACTCCTTGGAGAAATACCCATTTTAAATAACTAAAACATGAACTTTTATAGAATAATGAACTGAATAATCATAAAAATACACCCGCGCACTGTAGGGTGTATTTTTTAGATGGCAGCAAGTGTAGTGATTCAGATTGATTTCGTTTAAATAAAGCATTTCTTTGGAGATATCAGTATAACAATATAAATATAAACATAAACATTAATTATTTATTGCAAAACGATAAATAAATTGCTAAAATCAAATTCATAATCATGAAGTGAGGTGCTTTTTATGAAACGAGGGTCCACATTATTTTTAAGGATTGCTGTCATTCTTATTGGAATTCCAGTTCTAGCTCTGTGCATATTTGTGGTACCAGAGATAGCGGAATTTATTGCAGAATTGTATCCAGATCATACTTATTTGAGATATCTTGTTTTCATTGATTTGTATGCAACCGCGATACCGTTTTACTTTGCTTTGTATCAGGCGTATAAGCTTTTAGGCTATATTGACAAGAACAAAGCTTTCTCGGAATTATCCGTACGCGTTCTAAAGAATATAAAAAATTGTGCAGTCATAATTAGCAGCTTGTTTGTGGTAGGCATGCCGCTCTTCTATCTGATAGCGGAGAAAGACGATGCCCCAGGTATTATACTCATTGGAATGGCCCTGATTTTTGCGTCCATGGTGATAGCTGTTTTTGCTGCTGTTCTTCAAAAGCTTTTAAAAGAGGCTATTGATATAAAATCTGAGAATGATTTGACGGTCTGAGGTGATAACTATGGCGATTATTATCAATATTGATGTGATGCTGGCTAAACGAAAAATGAGCGTAACCGAGCTTTCGGAGAGGGTTGGAATAACTATGGCCAATCTGTCTATATTGAAAAACGGAAAGGCCAAAGCCATTAGGCTTTCAACGTTAGAGGCCATTTGCAAAGCGCTGGAATGTCAGCCTGGAGATATTTTAGAATACAAAAGTGACGAGAACACGCAAGAATCATAAAGCAGGGATCTAAAAAGTCGCCATTTCGGCGATTTTTTTGTGTTTCATAAGCAATCTTGATAATTGTCTGAAGTGAAACAGAATCGAATCATAAACGGACCTTTAGGATTAATGTGAAGCAAGTTAGGCTCGCGCTACCTAATATGTGATAAAATGGTTGTCGAGAACCATAGAAGAGGGGCTGGAATTTTGATTCGGGGAGTTATTATCGAAGGGTTGTCAACTGCTGGAAAAACATCATTGTATTCTGCAATCAAGGGAATACAGAGTCAAGCGCACAATGTTGAAAAATCGATAATTGCAATAAGTGAACACTATTCGCAAGTTTTGCATTCATACCAAGGCGTCCTCAGATCTATGGACAAGGATGAACATATTCAGCTGTTAAATCGTCATGTTGATTATCTTGAGCTACAATACAATTGGATTGATTCACTTGGCCATACGAAACCATCAAACGGAATATTCTATCTTTTGGAGAGATTCCATTTAAATCATCGAGCCGCATTTTCAAATTCTTCAGATTGAGGTGTTAGAAAAACGCTTATTAAGACTGAATGCTCATTGTGTGATTCTAACACTGTCTCAAGATGCAGTGGAGTCAAGGTATATTGAAAGTCGTGGCGACGCTTGGAAATCATATGTGATGAACAATCACTCCACGGTAACGGAGGCATGTCAGAAGTTCTTAGAGGACCAAGATCACCTTCGCATGTGTGCGAAACAATCCCTTATTCCCACTCTAGAGATCAATACAGATGAAGCAGACTGGAATTCTTACGCAAAACAGATACTCATGGGATTATGCTAAGAGCAACGATAGTTTAGCAAACAAAGGCTGGAGAGACATCTATTGTGTGTACATGAGGAGGGTAATCGTATGATGGATGATTGCAATAAAGGAAGTAATTCGAAAAATAATGAGACTGAAAATGATCAATGGATCAGCGAAGTAGATCAAATTCTTCACAAGATGATCGACAAGTTAGATGTAGCCTATGGAATCGTTAGAGAAAATAATAACCATGAGGAGCCAACGTCTTGGAGCATTCGTATCGAAGATTCCGAAACCGTACTTACCCCAGTTATTTTAAAGGAATATATGAGCTGGAATATAATCTGGCAGGAAGCGTTGACTGTGTTTCTGTGCGAGCGATTTCCAAACTATACTTAACGAGTGCATCAACGTGTAATGATATTCACCTAACAATCTGGAGAGCGATAGGATAATTCAACGTTGCTACTTATGGAAATTAAGATCGTCCTATAATGAAGGGGGAAAAGATGATTTTACTGTTAAGAACTATAATGGTTGTACTATTCGTATCTTTAATCGGGTGTCAGCAAAATACGACCTCAACAAAGAACCTTACTGCTGAATCAGATCTAGAAGGTTTTGTAGAGCCAGAACCATCGGATTGGGTGAAATATATAACGCCAGTCAGAGAGTATATGTATTATAGAACGCAAGCCGTGGTTAACAAGGATATCAATATTTTATGGGACCATTACCCGGACCTTAAAGAGGATGTTGACCACAAACTTGGAATCAATATAGAGAAAAATGAGGTTGAATCCTTAAATCAACATGTTCATTTGTTGGATGCCAATTATAATATTGAAGATTATGATCGAATAAAAGTGAAAACGATAAGTGACCATGAAGTGGAAGTTCTCATTCATGCAAGTATAGTTTATTTAAGAGATGATTTTGATGAGTTTGGAGGAGAGCATTTAATCAAGCTCTTCTTAGAACATAAGAACAATCATTGGGCCGTCGTAAAAACTGATGAATATACTTTACCGGAATACAAAGAATGGATGAAGGAAAAGGAACAAATCTAATCTATTGCCAAGCTATCCTAAGCGAGCTGGAACGATAGCTGAATAATGCGTTGAAGGCAGCCGACCAGTCTGATCGGCTGCCTTTTAAGGTTAGAAGCTTGCAAAGACAACGGATACTTATATCTGAAAGCGACTTATAGAATACTGCCGCCTTTGTTAAGCACGGCCTTCAACAGGCCGTGCTTTTTTGTGAACCAGATCAAGTCTTCGATGATCTAATTAAAAGAGGGACTTGAGAGGAAGGGTGACTATGCGTGGATTTACCAGAAAAAGCAGAGCTAGCAAGACAAGGGGATAAGGAAGCTTTCGTGTACTTAATAAAAGCTGTTCAACAAAGCCTATTTGTTATCGCTAGATCCATCGTTAAAAACGATGAAGATTGTGCAGATGCTATGCAGGAGACCATTGCCAAAGCTTTTTCTAATGTACATACACTGAAAAAGCCTGCTTATTTTAAAACATGGATCATCCGAATTTTGATCAACGAGTGTAATCGGATTATTAAGAAAAAGAAACGAGTGTACCCCGTCCCTTATGATATGAGAAAGTCATCATATAAGGGGAATTATGAACAAATCGAGATGTTTGAGGTGATTGACAAACTGGATGATCAGCTTCAAACCATCGTAACGCTTTTTTATCTAGAAGATTTGTCGGTCAAGGAAATATCCAAAGTGCTTGAAGTTTCCGAAGGAACAGTAAAATCACGTTTATTCAGGGCCAGACAGCAATTATCCGAGCTCGTCCTAGGGGAAGGAGAAGCCAAATATGAATTATCATGATCCGGTTGACCGCGAGCTTAAACAATTATTACAGTCCAAAGCACAAGACTTGGTCATTCCTGATAATGTACAGCTTGCTGTAGAGAGCACGCTTTCCTCACTTTGTAAGCAAAATATGAAAAAGCGCAAACCTCTTAAACGGTGGAGAGGGGCAGCAGCAGTTATAGCCCTCATTTTTGTCCTAGGTACGGTTTCAATCTTTACAGTGCCGACATTTGCTGAAATGATCAGGTCTTTATTTGCTAAGGACAACTCGGATATTGGACTCCTGCGAGCGCAGGAATTGGGACTAGTGCATGATCCTCATATTAAAGTGAAGGACAAAGGCTATACGCTGGTGATTGATGAAGCTGTTGCGGATCCAACCCAAGTGACGGTGGCTCTGCAGCTTTTTGATAAAAAAGGGAAGCATGATCGCGACAAGCTGCTCCTTGTTGATCCCAACAAGATTACGATCAGAGATGATAAAGGAAACGAAGTAGGCAGCATGTACGATATGGGGCGCACGAATGATTTTTATTATATGGTTGCATTCTTTAGTGAACCTTTGCAAACAGACAAAGTTACAATAGAAGGGAATATTGGGACGCTTGGACAAAGGAAAGAACCATCAATAGAAGGAAATTGGGACTTTAGCTTTTATATAGATATGAAAGAAGCAAACAAGCAGACCAAATTAAAGGAACTGTCTGGAAGCTACACAACGCCGCACGGTATGACAATCACTTTAAAAAGGCTGACGAGAATGGTGCAAGGAGTACGTTTCGAATTGGAGACCGAGCTTGACGATGAAGCATTGGCAAGATCCCCGGGTGATTTATGGGAAAAGCAGATGCTAAGCTTTCATTTTGAAACCATTAGAGGAGAAGAGATTCATTCGATGAATCCGAGAAAATTGGGATACATGGACAGTCTGATGACATCTGATCATAGAGTGATCGCAAACGGGAAAATGCGTTGGAGTTATACGTTCAAGTATCTGCCTGAACATGAACCGTATCGTTTTGTCCTGGATGGATACTCGGTTGTAGAAGAGGACGGAAGCAGGGTTTCCTTTAAGCCTTCGGAGCTGACAGAACCTAAAACTTTTAACATATTGAATGATACTGTGGAGTTAGTTGGGACTTCGCTGGAGGAATCGCAAAGCGGTGACGGAACTTCTGAAACGGTTGTCTTGATTTACGGGGAAATGGAAAATGAAATGAGACATGAGGGATGGAAAGCATACGATTCAGCAGGTAAGCGTTATGATGTAAATATTAGGGGATCGTACTCAAACATAAATACCTTGCCTGATAATTGGAGAGAAGGCTTGATCAGTATAGGAGATCGTAACACGCAGCAGCCTAATGAATTCAGGATTCCGGGATTAGATCAGATTCCGGAGGAACTTATACTGGTAAGGGAAGTGGTGGATAAACGATATATAGACCCTGAATGGTCCGTATTAATAGAATAGTAGAAATAAACGAAAGTTCGATGGTTAAAGATCAAATACTCGGGAGTGTACGAGAGATTGCATCTCAGTTTCCTTTACACGGAGAATTATAATAGTGGCTTGTTAGTTGCTCAATACACGCGGCTGTCGAGATAATTCGACAGCCATTTTTAAATGAGTCGCCAATTATAATCTAAAGTTACTCAACCCATTCGACGAAGATTGCGCGAGCTTTGCTCCAATCTATGCCCAGACTGCCCTGCCAGCCAGCTCAAGGCATCTCCAAGTCGGAACGGTCCTTGGTGTTGTCCAGACAGAGGAGGGGCGTCCAAATAAGTACGTAAACAACTATAAAAAAAGTATCATTCGTTTTTTGGGCCGATTAAACACTATGACAACCGTTAGCGTAGCAATGTTCCAACCGGATCGCTCGTTCGAGGTTAACCCGTTGGTCAAGCACCGATTTCAAGGTTGAGCCTGAAATCCCACACTAATCACTTGTTATTCGCAAGCTGATGTTTTATATTGACATAAGAGCAGGTCAAAAATAAAAGAGGTGATTAGACTAGATGACTCCACGCACGAAGGAACAAAACGAAGAGATCCGGCTGCGACGTCTGGCGCAAATTCGGAAAGCCGCTGCCGATGTGTTTTTGGATAAAGGTCCTTTACTGGAAATCCGCGATGTGGCCGCGCAGGCGGGACTCGGCTATGGCACGGTATACCATTATTACAGCAACAAAGGCGATTTACTCCACGATCTGCTATGGGATGCATTGGAGCGGGACGGTGGATGGCTGAAGGCCCCGCTTGCATCGGCTTCGGGGGAGGTACCATCGGGCGGGCATTTCGGCTTGGCTGCTGCGCCGGACACCGGGAATTCGGCTGCCGCGGATTCCCGTATGAGAAGCCACGAAACGGCCGATGCCGCAGAGCTTGGCCCCGTCGCGGAAGCCGGCGTCCGGCTGCTGCAGCTTTGGGCGGAGGACCATGCCCTGTACCTGCTGCATAAGCTGGCCGGTGAGAGCTTTGCCTCGCTGCCTGAAGCGCGCTCAGCCCCGCTCCTGGCCGCCTTTCGCCGGGAGGTGCTCCCGCCTCTTGCCGCGCTGCTAGAAACCGGGCGCGCGGAGGACGGGGCTGCGGCTTCCGGCGGAAATGCGGCAGAGCCGCTGTATCGGCTACAGCGCGCGGAAATGCTGCTGGCCGCCTTGGTCGGCTGCGCCTCGCTTTCGCTTCGCCGCGGTAAGCTGCACGAAGAGGCCAGGGATATCGTCATGTTTTTAAAATTATAGTATGAATAAGGAGTGAATAAACATAGATGATCATCTTAAAATCATCAAGGGAAATCGAGGAGATGAAGCCGGCGGGCCAAATCGTTGCGGACTGCTACCGTGAGGTTGCCAAACTGATCGAGCCTGGGATCACCACCCGCGAAATCAATGACTTTGTTGCCAGACACATCACCAAACTCGGCGGCAAGCAGTTTACGAAAGGGTATAACGGTTTCCCCGCAGAAACCTGCACTTCGGTCAACGATGTGGTGGCTCACGGCATTCCTTCGAATCGAGCGCTTATGGACGGCGATTTGCTGAAGCTCGACATCGTCGTGGAATACGGCGGTTGGTTCGGCGATTCATGCTGGTGCTATGCGGTGGGCAATATACGGCCGGAGGCGCAAAAATTAATGAAGGTGACAAAGGAATGCTTGGATCTGGGGATCGCCCGGGCACTCCCTGGAGGCCGGCTCGGCGACATAACGTCGGCGATTCAACAGCATGCGGAATCGAACGGGTACTCCGTCGTACGCGATCTGCTGGCGCACGGGATCGGGCGGAGCCTGCACGAGGAGCCGAACTACGAGCATATCGGCGTAGCCGGCAAAGGCATTCGATTAAAGGAAGGTATGGTGTTTACGATTGAACCGATGCTCAACGAAGGTACGTTCCGTATCACGATCGACGACGATCAGTGGACGGCGAGAACGGCTGACGGCAAGCTGTCGGCGCAATATGAGCATACAATCGCAATCACGTCGGACGGACCGCTGATATTAACGGCCCAGTAAGAATAGAGGCGAACGGACGGCAGTGCGGAAATATGTCGCCAACCCGGTAAGCGAGATCACCCAAGCTCTCGCCTCAAGCGTGACTTCGGGTGGTCTGCCGGACGCTTTCTCCAACCGATTAGATTCGAGAAGGTAAGTGGGCTGTTAAGGAAATCATTGGCCACACACCTTCTTCGATCATGACCTGTATAATAGAGAAGCCATCGAGTACATAACTGTGTTTAAAACAATTGACTCTATATGAATTTCATGAATGAACCGAGCTGAGGAATGACAATATAAGTAAGTGGTATACAATTCAGTTTCCAAAGGAGGATATCTGTTATGGCTCACCAGAAGAGAAGGAAAGAAGCTGCCTGGAAGTCACGAAAGCAAGAACAGCATCCCCATGGTAAAATCAAATCGCTTAAGGAATTGTCCAGCGAATAGGATGAATAGTATACTACTTGGAAGAGAGAAAGGCTGTCGGCGTAAAATGCCGGCAGTCTTCTTTCTTGTATCATTCATTAGATATCTCGATTTACTTTCCCCTAGTTATCACTTAACATATGGATAACAAGAGATAAGGGAAGGTGTTTAAAATGAATGCTAAAGAAGCAGCGTTGTTACTTGGGGTTCATTACAAAACGATTCTTAACATGATTAATGATGGGCGTTTAGCCGCTTCGAAAAACGACTCTGGAGATTGGGTAATCAGCGAGAGCGATTTGGCTGCCCGTGAGCAGCGGATTGATGATAAGGAGTTTGTAACGATCTACACGCATATGGCCGTACAAATGATTGAAAAAGCTCATCATCGTGCTATAAACGCAGCAAAAGAAGAACTGATTCACGTGGCACGTGCAATTATAAAGGTCAAAGACAATCGAAACGAGTTGAATCAGCAAGTAAAACGTCTTCAAAATGCATTAGATGCATATAAAGCAGCGGAAGCATTCACACTCACTGTGGATTCAATCAAAAAACAAGCGGAAAGTGAGAATTACTAGTACTTGCTAAGATAAGGTCATAAGTTCAGCCAGCTGAATTAACACTTAATGTCTTAAAAAGGCAAAGGATGACCCTGGTGATTGCAGTTGAATTTCACTAATCACACATGCAAGCATGATCGATTCTTGTAGAAAGCTTTGCCGAATATCACCTAAATCAACGACCGTTGACCAACCGAGATCGTTAAGAAGGACCCTGACCTGATCTTTGGAAGGTGCATGGTTTCCGGATACGAACATGATCGGTGAACCTTCTTTATACTGAGGATGACTCATGATCTTATCGCTAACTGTATTAAGTGTCTTAACCACATGACTCTCCGGTAAAATGGACTGGATGATTTCTCCTGCTGAAGTATTCGTAAGGAGCAAACGCGGTCCATTGTCAAAATGGACGGCATTGCTTACATCAATAACCGTTTTGTCTTTTAGATACACTGGCTCGATGGTCTCAATCACTTCTTTCATACTGGCCCAAGGGAGAGCCGCAATAATAACCTCACCAAACTGAGCTGCTTCAGCAAATGATGCAATGTCTCCGGAATCGCCAACCTCACGTTTCCAAAGATCATGTTTCCCGCTATGGGGTGTTCGGCTGCTGATGAGAATTTGATGACCTGATTTCGCGAGTCCTTTCCCTAAGGACTGACCTACATTTCCCGCTCCGAGAATTCCAATACGCATGGATACATCTCATCTCCTTTCTAAGTGTGATTGTATTCTCAATTAAATATCGATAACAATTAGGCACTTTTTTGTAACCAACCTTTTGGTTAAAGAAAAATGATACACTATGGATAAAAATGGGGGGGCGAACGAATGCCTGTTCAACGAAATGAATGTCCAGTTGAGGTCGTATTTTCCATGTTAAGCGGGAGATGGAAAATTCCAATCTATAGATTTTTGTATAAAAAATCAATACCCGTTCGGTTTAGCGAATTGCTGCGACATTTACCATCCATTTCGAAAAAAATATTGACTGAGCAGCTTCGAGAGCTTGAGCGGGATGGAATTATCGATAGAAAATCGTATCCGGAGCCTCGGCCTAGAGTAGAATATACGCTGACACCGAAGGGACGAACCATGATTGAATTTCTGGATTCGATGAGTGAGTGGGGGAAAAAGCACATCCTATCTGAATGTGAGATATCAGCCCCTAAATAGTTAGCCGTGGACAGGGCAGATGATCTCGTTGACGCAGGCCCCAAAAGGGCAGCAATGGTGAGCGAAACAATCGAGGCTAGCCGGCTGGTTATTATATGCCCTCTTGCCAACGATGACTTGATTGCTCTGATAATGAAATTACAATAATGACTTGACATTGGAGCTTACTCCAATGTTATTTTGAATTTATGGAAAAACTTTATTCTATACAAGAAGTTTCGCAGCTGCTTGGGATTTCAAAGGATACGCTTCGGTACTATGACCGGATAGGAATCGTATCGCCGTCCCGTGAAAACAATCGGTACCGCAGGTATTCGAAGAACGACCTCATCGTTTTTGATGAATATCCAAATCATGCAGTATGCGGACTTCACTCTTGACGAGATCAAGGGAACGTTTGGATTCCACAGGATGGAGAATGTAGACCCAGCTTATTGCCTTGAGGTTGCTTCGTTTCTCGATGCCAAGAATGCAGAAACGCGCAAGAAAATTGCCCATCTGGAAAAGGTCAGTCAGTTGCTCGACGCAGCAGCCGAAACGCTTAGGGACTTTAATCATGAAAGCGACCAACGGCTGGCAGAAATCGTTCGCGAGCTTTACCGCTCTATTCACAAGAAGGAACCGGAAATATCTGAGGAGGGATGTCATGGGGATCAAGGTTAGGAATTTTTATTTTTTGACTGCTGGCCTTCTGGCGATACTTTTTGCCTTCACGCACGCATGGAACGGGCAATCCACTGTGCTGCCGGTGCTCCATGTGAGTGCGATAGCGATGGACACCCAAACAATATTCATGTATGTATGGCACATCATCACGGCGGAAAATTTGATCTTCGGCTTTGTGTTCATTTTCATGTCATTCCAAAGTGAACGATCAAAGATCCACTTCGCCGCCTGGACCATTGTGTCGCTTCTGATCGTCAGGTTGCTGGTCATTCTTGGTATTACGACATTACAAGACATATCGGCACTTACGGATACGTTAATCGATTCGATTGCGATCGTAATCTATGTCACCTTCATCATAGTGGGCATAAGAAGGAAGCCAAAGGCATTCGGAGGTCAGATATCACAATCCGGTCGGGTAGAGTGAAGCAACCAAACCGGGTATGAGCCGTGGATGGAAAAGACTGTGACAATTCATGAAAAGACAATCCATTCATCGGGTGGAACCAGTGAAAAGATAAAGAGTATACGTCTTCTTGAAATAGAAGGGACTGTCGGTATTTTACCGGCAGTCTTTTTTATGATCTTTCTGCCCTCGCTGTATCAAGGAACGCTGCAATGGTCGGTAAATGCCATTTCTCTTTGGCCCTACATTTCTGCTATGTAAATCCGGCATCGTCCATAGTAGGCCAATGATTTCGTCCATGTTCCGTGTTCAGCGGGAAGTCCCTAAAATTGTGAAATAATCTAGATATCATATTTAATTTGCTAAGTGATTTGAAACCGGAAAAAGAAGATATGGAAAAGCGCATGCAAGCACAGCCAAGAAAATCAACGAAAGGCACATTTCAACATTATGAGGAGGTAGATTATGTTTAAGTTTAGTAAGAAAATGATGACGGTTATTCTTGCAGCTACTATGAGTTTGGGTATATTTGCCACAACCTCAAGTGCTGCGACCGACTATTGGCAAAATTGGACCGATGGCGGCGGAACGGTTAAGGCTGTTAACGGCTCTGGCGGTAATTACAGCGTGACATGGCAAAATACCGGGAATTTCGTTGTCGGCAAAGGCTGGAATACCGGATCGCCTAACCGAACGATTAACTACAATGCCGGGGTCTGGTCTCCGTCCGGCAATGGGTATTTGACGCTCTATGGTTGGACGAGAAACGCACTCATCGAGTATTACGTCGTAGATAGCTGGGGTACTTATCGACCTACCGGAACATATAAAGGGACAGTGACAAGTGATGGGGGCACATACGACATCTATACGACCATGCGATACAACGCACCTTCCATTGACGGAACACAAACGTTTGCCCAGTACTGGAGCGTTCGGCAATCGAAAAGAGCGACGGGGGTCAACTCCTCCATCACTTTCAGCAACCACGTGAATGCATGGGCAAGTAAAGGGATGAATCTGGGGAGCAGCTGGTCTTATCAGGTGTTAGCAACAGAGGGTTATCAAAGCAGCGGAAGCTCTAACGTAACGGTATGGTAGCCAATCGCCATCAGTAAACTCAACTAACGGACACGGTGGGGATCGTCACTTAGGAAAGCGGAGTTCGGGCTATCCGATTGACCGTTCCCTTCCTTTATCCCTAAGTCCGGATACGTTGCGGGCCGTTTTTCGCGGAGACGAGCAGCCTTCGACGTAACGGGGAGGCAAGTTGCGGGCAACAACGGGCTATCATTTTTCTTATTAGCTAAAAGGAGATATCATCAATGAGAAAGCCATTAATGTTCTTTTTGATAGCAATAATGGTTGTGATCGGCGCTTGTTCGCAAGATCAGCCTGAAAAGAATGATGATTTAGTATTGGTGAAAGGAGGAACCTTTAAGAACAACCAGTCTAACTACGCTGAAAAAAACGCAGCCCTATCGAACTTTTACATCGGCAAATATGAAGTCACCCAAAAAGAGTGGATGGAAGTTATGGGCAATAATCCATCTGCATTCAAAGGCGACCAATTGCCGGTTGAAATGGTGAGCTGGTATGACGTTGTGGAGTATTGTAATCAAAGAAGTATTAGTGAAGGCTTAAAACCATATTACAACATAGACAAGGGGAAAAAGGATCCGAATAATAGGAACGATAACGATGATATCAAATGGACCGTCACGATCAATGAGGGAGCTAACGGTTACCGGTTGCCTACAGAAGCGGAATGGGAATACGCTGCGGGCGGAGGTCAGAATAGCAAGGGTTACATTTATAGCGGAAGCAACAATGCCGATGAGGTCGCATGGTATTGGAAGAACGCCGGAGACAAATACCTATCTGGGGATTGGAACTGGCCTATCATAGAGAGCAATCAGAATAAAACAAAATCGATCGGTACCCAGAAGCCCAACGAGTTAGGAATTTACGATATGTCTGGAAACGTAAGGGAATGGTGCTGGGACTGGCACGGCGAAATGGGTAGTCCAAGCGGTTCTTTCCGGATAGTGAAGGGCGGCGGTTGGATCGGCGACGTTACCAACAACGAGATATCCTTCCGAGGGAAGTTCGATCCCAATGGCTTTGGCCCTGATCAAGGTTTTCGTGTTGTTCGAGGAGAAATATGACATTTTGTTGTCATGTTTCTTTTTTTATTCCGGATTTAGTTTGTGAAGTTGGTGCTTTTCCGTGAGTTTTACCGCAAGGTGGCCGCTGATTTCCTGGCTTGATGCAAGCAAGTCACCACACTATTGACCGGGTGGTCAATGTGTATTACAATTTGGTCAAATGATTTTGACCAGGTGGTCAATCGGTGGAGGTGGAGTACAAACCAATGGAGCCAGATAAAAAACAAACTATTTTGCAAGCAGCTTTAGTAGAGTTTTATCACAAGGGCTATGAAGGAGCTTCAACCAATCAAATTACCAAAGCAGCTGGCGTATCCAAGGGAATTTTGTTTCATTATTTTTCGGATAAAAGAACGTTGTATTTAACGGTGGTGGATGAATGCTTAAAGCACTACTACCATTCACTGACTTCGTCACCTATGGATCTCTCCGAGGATCTGTTTCAGGCGATAGAGCAATTATCTCAAAAAAAGATGGATGTATTTAAAAGTGACCCCATCAGGTTTGGATTTATGGCTAAAACATTTCTGATTATGCCGGAAGAGCTGAAAGCGGATCTTCTGCTCAAACAACAGCAAATGAACGAGGATTCCATACACCTCCTGGCAAGCAGGATCGATCATAGCCGTTTTAGGGAAGGAATCGATCCCAAGCAAGCTATCGAATTCGTATTGCTCTCCCTTGAATCTCTAATTACGAAGCAAATGACCAAACGGTACGACGTGAATTCTGCAGGAGAAGTCGAGGCAAGTGCGGCTTTTGACACAAAGCCCTATTTGGATATGTTAAGGTACGGCATTTATCGTAAGGAGGGAAATGAGTGAAAATAAAGTTGCTCACCATTGGAACAAGAGGAGATGTGCAGCCGTTCATTGCCCTTGCCCGAGGTCTCCAGAACAACGGACATGATGTGGTTATATGCACAACGCAGGATTTCGAAGGCTTCATTCGCGGGCATGGCGTAGGTTTTGCGCCAATACGGGCAAATATGATGAAACTAGCCCAATCTGCAGAAGGGAAACGCATGCTGGGCAGCAATCCCTTCGAGATTATGAAGCAGATGAAAAAGCTTATATATCCTATGATGCAGCAAATGCTCAATGACCTGTGGACCGCTTCTCAAGATGCGGACGGCCTCATCTACCATCCCAAAGCATTCGCTGGATATGATATTGCACAAAAGCTGAATATTCCCGTATTCGCTGCTCATCCGATTCCGATCATTGCACCGACAGGTGCTTTCACCAATCCCATTTTACCTTTCACCTTCAGGAATCGATGGTTAAATGAAAAAAGCTACCATCTCAACCGTTTCATGCTGTTATCCTTCAAAAAATTGATGAATACATGGAGAAGCGAGACGTTGAATTTACCTCCGCGAAGTCTATTCTCCGATGATCTGTACGTAAACGGACGCGATATTCCAGTGCTTTACGGTTGCAGTCCTTCGATAATGCCATTTGACCCAAAATGGAAGGATCGAGTCTGTATGGAAGGGTTTTGGTTTCTGGAAGATACGGATTGGGACCCGCCAAGGGAGCTGGAGTCTTTTATGGCGTCAGGATCCCCGCCAATCGTTATCAGTTATAGCAGCATGCCTCTAAAGCATCCGGATCATGTGCTCGAGATGACTATGCAGGCTTTACAACAAACGGGGCAACGCGGCATCATTCTGGTTGGCTGGAGTGGAATGCAAGTATCCGGTGGGGCCGAGAACATCCTGTGTATACAGGAAGCACCGCATGCATGGCTGTTTCCGCGAGCTGCAGGCGTTATTCATCATGGTGGAGCAGGGACGACAGCGGCCGTTTTGAGAGCAGGGAAGCCGATGACCATATCCCCGTTCAATGCGGATCAGCCTTTCTGGGCCAAGCGTATGTACGAGTTAGGTGTATCGACCAAGCCGATTCCTGAAAAATCAATGTCTGTGGCCGGTTTGGCTAAGCGAATAGCGGAGCTAACAAGTCATTCAGCATTGAGAGCCAATGCAATGGCACTGTCAGACAAAATTTTAGGGGAGAGAGGTGTTGATCGAACTGTAGAATTTATCGAGAGACGGTTGCATGATCACTTTTGAGAAAATTCCTTATACAAGGGATATGTGAACCAAAAGTTAAGGTATTCATGGACAAGAAAATTCTTGATTGGGAACCCTGAGTTACCCAATCAAGATATGATCTTCCGCGTATCCAATTTTGGATGTGCGCTTTTTCTGAGCCAATGCGTAAGCGAGTGTTAAGGGACCCAGACGACCGGCAAACATCGTTATCGCTACAATGACTTTCCCCACGGGGGACAATTCACTTGTCAATCCCATCGACAATCCAGTGGTGCTAAATGCTGAGGTCGCTTCAAACAACACTTCCAAGAAATGTTCTTCGAGCATTCCTTCAGAGATGGTCAGCAACAGGGAAACTCCCAGCACGACCACCAAAGAACTCATGACAACGGCCAGGGCGCGCATGACGGTTTCTCCAGCTATTTTGCGCTTGAAGGCATGGATTTGACCACCCCCGCGAAAGGTTTGGATCGTAGCTAGTATGAGTACAACAAGCGTATTGATCTTAATACCGCCGCCTGTTCCTCCGGAAGCAGCACCGATGAACATCAGAATAATAATGAAAAACTGAGAAGCCGCCAGCATACTACCGATGTCAATCGTGTTAAACCCCGAGCTTCGAGGCGTTATGCCTTGGAAAAAAGCAGCCAGCACTTGTTCGCTTTCGCTCAATTGGCCAAAGGTTGACGGATTCCAGCTCTCCAAAAAGTATATAAATAGAAAACCGAGCAGGGACAGCGTTCCTGTCCCGACTAAGACAACCTTGGAGTGAAGCGAAAGTTTCTTCCATGAACGTTTTTGGAATACATCCACAATGACGATATAGCCTAGACCTCCAATGATGAATAACAAGACAATCGTAATATTGACGATCGGATCGCCGACAAAGGGGGAAAGGCTGTCAGACCACAGGGCGAATCCGGCATTGTTGAATGCCGAAACGGAATGGAAAAGGGCGTAATAAGCTGCCTGTCCCCACCCGAAGTCCTGTTGCCAGCGGAGCGTCAGGACAATCGTAGCTAATGCTTCAAACGCGAATGCAATGAGCACCATATACATTGACAATTTAACCAAACCTTGTGCCGAGGTCGAATGGGTGGTTTGCTGTATAATGAGTCGTTGCTTCAACCCAATTCTCTTCCCCAGAACAATGGCGACCATGACGCCAAAGGTCATAAAGCCGAGCCCGCCAATTTGGATCAACATCATAATAATGACTTGTCCAAAAGTCGAAAAAACACTACCGGTATCCAAGACAACCAGTCCGTTTACGCATATTGCGGAGGTGGCTGTAAATAAGGCATCCAGCAGACCAATTGACCTCCCGGTGGAGGAAGAGTAGGGAAGCGCGAGCAATGTGGTCCCGATTATTATTAAAGTGAAAAAGACAAGCATGACGAGTTGAGGGGGACTCATATTTTTTTTGAGCTTGTTGATAAACAACTCCATTGTGTCAGGAGCGGAATGTTGTGTATTTCGGTTGTTCGAATTCATGTATGGTTTACGCACAAGTTCCACTCCATCCTTTATTGATCGCTGTGTTTCTCATACATTTCTCTGTTTTGGAAAAAAGACGGGTCTACCACTTTTCCGTGACTTATTTTCAAGTATTGGATGTCATGATCGGTTTTTATTTTCAGCAAGCCGGTGTCGAAATCGGTATTTAGTTCTTTGAAAAATAGACCATCGGCTATTGGATCGCCCCCGGATTCCTTATTGCCAAGCAGATAATGAGAACCCTCTTTGAACACAGTGACTCGAATTCCCCGTTCATGGGTGTCAGCTATTGGATCATCCATCCTTTGAACCGCTACAATGTGCAAATCCGTTTCGCCTATCTGGTTTAGGAGTTCGTTGACAAACGAGCCACGCGTAATTTCTTGCCATCGCGTTTGACCGGATTGTCCGATAATTAGCTGGGTAATTTGATGATTCTTGGCGGTTTCCGCTATGATTTCTGAAGCCTTGCGATCTTCATTCGTTTTGACAATGAAGGTTGCCCCATATTCGTCGCATTTCATTTGCCACTCAGCCATATACCTTTCTTGTGCCTGATCTAACTCATCTTCACGCAAGGGTATAACGCTCAACACAAACAGGGGACACTGAAGAAGTCTGGCTAATTCGCCGCCTCGGCGGATGAGACGTTCTCCGTTTGGACCGTAATACACGCATACCAGTATCTTTTCATTATTAAGCAGAGAAATCATTCCTTTCTTTTCTAAGCACAACAGCTTTAACAAAAAAGGCCTGGAGGCAGAGAAAAATCTGCTTCTAGGCCTTGGCTGTACGGATCATGGACAAGTCAAAGTAGTAAGAGTGTTCTTTCCCAAGACGCTGACGAGGTTAGCTGTCGGATTCGGGATTGAGAGTTCCCGTTCCTTCTTATCCAGAAAGAATTCACCCCTAAAGCTTAGTCGCTTTGTTGGTTCCCCCGTTCCTCATAGAGGATTAAGCATTCATGCGTATGAAATTTATCGTAATAAATATTATGCTAAAACATGCTGAAAGTAAACAGTTACCGATAAGTAAACAACATCATATCCTTGGATTGCAGCAGAACCTATGCTTTACTATGGTATATACTACGCAAAGAAGTCTACCGGGTTTCATGGTCTGTCGTATCTGAAAGGGGAATATAGGATGGCTAAAGGCAAATCGGAGCCGCTAAAATCATTAAAACAGTTTAAGCTATCATCTTCACGTCTGATCCTTCTTGGTTTCGCCGCACCGATTGTAATCGGCGCGATCTTGTTAGCCTTGCCCATATCATCGTCATCAGGTGAAGGTGTAGGTTGGTTAAACGCTTTGTTCACCTCAACATCTGCAGTGTGCGTAACCGGATTGGCCGTAGTGGATACAGGAACCGACTTTTCCCTTTTTGGTCAAATCATGATCATGTGCCTGATTCAAGTCGGAGGTCTTGGTTTCATGACCTTCGGAGTTTTGATCGCCGTTGTGCTTGGAAAGAAAATCGGACTGAAAAATCGTCTGCTCCTCCAAGAATCCACTAACGCATTATCAACGCAAGGCGTAGTGAGGCTATCGCTAGGTATTTTTCTGATTGCGCTCATTATCGAGTTCGTCGGAGCAGCCTTGTTAATTGTTCGTTGGGAGGAGGAACTGGGCTTGGGGCAAGCTATTTATTATGGGGTGTTCCACTCCATCTCATCATTTAATAACGCTGGCTTCAGTCTTTGGTCAGACAGTTTGAGCCGGTATGTGGGGGACCCGCTGGTCAACATCGTCATCACCCTGCTTTTTATCATTGGCGGGCTTGGATTTACTGTTGTACTGGACTTATGGAAGCATAGAAGGTGGAATAAGCTGTCCCTTCATTCAAGAATCGTTTTGTCGACCTCAGCATTTCTTTGTTTAGCCGGGTTTATCGTTATTTTCATTATTGAGTTGTTCAACTCCCATACGTTTGGCTCTTTGAGCTGGGGAGAGCGAGTATGGGCGGCTTATTTTCAAGGTGTGGTGACTCGTACGGCCGGGTTTAATACCATCGACATAGCCGCGATGATGACGACTTCTCAATTTTTCATGATTTTCCTCATGTTTATCGGTGCTTCCTCCGGATCCACGGGAGGCGGGATCAAAACCAATACATTTGCCGTACTGTTATTCACATTGATTAGTATTATTAAGGGGAAGCAGGACGTGCAGTTGTTAAATCGACGCATCCCCCAATCGATTATCCTCCGATCCATAGCCGTCATGGTGATCTCAGTGAGCGTTGTGATTGTCGCTACATTCTTGTTAACCATAAGCGAGCATAGCTTGCAAAAGGATTTTATGGAAGTTCTGTTCGAAGTGACCTCAGCCTTCGGCACCGTTGGCCTATCGATGGGATTGACGCCTGAGCTGTCTCCTTTTGGTAAAGGAGTCATCATTTTGACCATGTACATCGGCAGACTCGGCCCCTTAACGCTGGCCTTCGCGCTGTCGCAAAGAGTAGTCAAACAAAAATACCGGTTGCCTGAAGAGAAAGTGCTTATTGGTTAAGAGTGGTCGATCCGCAATTCGGGATACGAAAAAATAAGGTTCAGCTGGAGTAGTTTAATTCGAACTCCGGGGCTGAACCTTATTCTCGTTTTATGTTCTGTTTTGCTTATACGGAGGGTTCTTACATATCTGCCCCGTCTTTTTCCTTCACGGGGCTGACTAATCCAAACTTCTTAACCAAAGGTTTGATGGTTAACCCCTGAACGAGAAGTGAGAAAAGGACAACGCTAAAGGTGAGTACGAGTATATCATCGCGTCCGTCGAAGGTTGGGGGCAAGCTTAAGGCGAGAGCGATTGACAAACTGCCTTTTAACCCTCCCCAATTCAAAACCACTTTCCATGAAGAAGGGAAGGATTTCAGGAAGTACAGGCTTACGTAGACGGCCAATGTTCTTCCGATTAGAACGATAAGAATGGCTGCTCCGATTAACGCCCACTTATCCGCGAAGTTAATATGCTTGATTTCTAGACCGATCATTAAGAAAATCAATGAATTTGCGATTAACGTGATGACGTCCCAGAACGAATTAATGTTCATCTTGGTTGTATCCGACATCCCGATGCGCGCTCCGTAACTGCCAAAAATCAAGCCGCCCACGACAACGGCAATGACGCCTGATACATGGAAATGCTCGGCAATAAAGAAACTTCCGAAGAACAGGAGCATAGAGAAAGCTATTTCCAGCGGATAATCATCATAGAAGCGAATGAGCTGTGAGAACAAATACCCTAATACACTTCCAACAGCGATTCCGCCAATACTAAACTTCAAAAAGAGCAATACACCGCTGCCTATTCCCGCCCAACCCATTTCCATGTACGTGAGCAAATAAACAGAGGAGATCTGAAATAACACAACGGCTATTCCGTCATTAAACAGCGACTCCCCTTCGATGATGGTTACAATTTTCTTCGGTACACCTAGAGATTTGAAGATGGATATGACACTGATCGGATCCGTGGCACTCATCAAAGCTGCGAAGGTAAATGCAACAATAAGAGGCAATCCCAAAAACCCATACATGGCTAGAGCAATAAGAAGGAAAGAGAGCAAGGTGCCGCCAAACGCGAGGGCAATCACCGGCTTTCCTTGTTTACGAAGATGCGAGAACGGAAGCTTTAATGTTGCATCTCCAAGAAGGATAGGCAGGAACAGGGAGATAATGATCGCCTGAAACACATTCGATTGGGTTATAAACGATTCGGCTTCATCCAACACAGGCACATGGATCAAACCAAGCAGCAGGCCTACAATAACAAGTGCAATAGAGTAAGGCTGATTCATTTTTTTGGCTATCGCGATAACACCCATCGATATCGCAAGCAAAATCAGCAATTGAACGAAAACCTCATTAAAATGATGCATACGGCACCCCTCATCAAAGGATTAAATCCCCATTTATTGTAACCTAAAGACCCCCTAACACCAAATATATTGACATGCCGGACTTTAGGGAGTATTTTTATGAATATAAAATAAAATTATTCATATAATCACAAATGATCTGATTAAGGATGTGAAATGCAGCATGCCCAAAAAGTTCTCGGATGAAGAACGTGAATGGATTCGCCAAAAACTGCTGTCGGAGGCACGCCATCATTTCGAAATGGCGGGTCTTCGCAAAACAAGCGTTGAAGATCTGACGAAGGCCGCCGGCATTGCCCAAGGCTCGTTCTACATGTTTTTCGGATCGAAAGAGGAATTATATTATGAACTGATTCTGGAGGAGGAGCAGCGAATTCGCAATGCCGTTCTGGATTTATTCCCTCCTGAAGAGGTCTGCAGTAAGGAAAGCATTAAACGGTTTCTCTTATATTCACTGGGGATGATGGATGAGAGCCCGCTGCTTCGGCAGATGATGGATCGCGGAGAGATGGAACTGTTGTTCAGGAAACTGCCGAAAGACTTGCTGGAGCGTAACTTTACGGAGGATCAAGACGCGCTTTTGCCTGTGATTACGACTTGGCAGAAGGCTGGCATTTTACCTGGTACGGCACCCGAATCCATCGTGGGCATGATCAGATCCTTGGCACTGCTTACGCTGCACCGAAAAGAGATTGGAGAGGAGCAATTTACATCTACGATCGAATTGCTAGTCGAGTTATTATCCGCCGGCATGCTTGCGGTGTCTAATACGCCGAAGGGAGATGGAGCGTTGTGATCGAAGTAAGAGAGCTTCATTACACGTATCCGAATCGGAAGGAGCCGACCCTGCATGGGCTTGATTTTGTCATCTCGCCTGGCGAAATCTTTGGCTTTCTAGGCCCGTCCGGCGCTGGTAAAAGTACGACACAAAAACTGCTGATCGGCGTTCTGAAAGGATATCAAGGAAGTATAAAAGTCATGGGCAACGAGATCAGGGACATCGGCCCCGATTATTACGAGCGAATCGGAGTAGCTTTTGAATTCCCGAACTTCTACAGCAAATTTTCGGTTCTCGACAATTTAAAGCTCTTTCGTTCCCTTTACAGGGGGGAGACGGAGGATCCAATGAAACTGCTGGAACAAGTCGATCTAACGGATGCCGCAAATATGAAGGTTTCCCAGCTATCCAAGGGCATGAAGATGAGGTTGAATTTCTGTCGGGCACTACAGCATGACCCAGAAATACTATTTCTGGATGAACCTACTTCCGGTTTAGACCCGGTCAATGCTCAGCGAATGAAGGAAATGATACTAGCCAAAAAGGCTGCCGGCAAGACGGTTCTTATAACAACGCATAATATGCAGGCTGCAGAAGAGCTTTGCGATCGGGTAGCCTTTATCGTCGACGGCGAAATCAAATTGATCGATTCACCCAGAGAGTTAAAACTTCGCAAGGGAAGAAAGGAGGTCCGAGTCGAATACCGCAGGAAGAGTGATGTAATGGAGGCCATATTTTCTCTCGATGGTCTAGGTGAGAATAGCCAATTTCTTCAGCTCATCCAGGATTACGCTCCCGAAACCATTCATACGCAAGAGGCATCGCTCGAACAAATTTTTATTGAGGTAACGGGGAGGCAGCTTGTATGAGAGGCCTAACCTTGTTTGTATTCGATATGCGTTTCCAATGGCGTCACGGTTTTTATTGGGTTTATGTATTCGTATGTACCTGTTATTGGATTTTGCTCCGATTCGTACCCGAGGCTTACCAGGAGACAACAGTGGTTGTGCTGACCTTCAGCGATCCCGCCGCCCTGGGGCTTATCATGGCAGGCGGTATGGTCCTGCTGGAGAGGGACCAAGGCGTCCACGATCCGTTGTTTGTAGCGCCGGTACATATTCGGGAATATTTGCTGGCGAAGGCTGCGTCTCTGTCGGTGTTATCCCTTGCGGCAGGCTGGGTGATTCATATGGCGACCGGCAGTATCCCGGAATATCCGCTTGCTTTTTCTGCCGGTATTGTCCTAACATCAACCTTCATGACCTTGCTGTCGATTGGGGTGGCGGCACGCCAACGGACGATTAACGGTTTTATTCTGATGGTGCAGGTCTACGCGCTGCCATTCATCCTTCCATTGTTAAGTTTTCTTCAATTGTGGCATGAAGACCTGTTTCTCGTCCTTCCGACCGAAGGAACTCTCCGGTTACTCGTGTCTCCCAGTGACGGCTTATCTATTGGCAGCGTTCTATATTCCGTATGTATCCTGTTGATATGGAACTTTGCGGCTTACATCTGGGCGCAGCGATCCTATACCCGACATGTGTTGATGCGTATAGGTGAAGGAGGGGGGCATTAATGGAGAGATATAAAGCCCTCATTATAATGGATCTACGGCATGCGTGGAAGGATCCCGTGCTGATGGCAGCTATGTTCGGTCCGCTGCTACTTCTGTTTTTATCGAGGTTTGGATTCCCAGTTGCCGTTAATTGGCTCGATGTGAACTATTCGTTTCATTTGGAGCCGTATCGCGGCTTTGCAGCATCGCTATTGATTGTTACGATCCCCATGCTGACAGGAATGCTCACTGGTCTCCTTATTCTCGATGAACGCGACGAGAATGTGATCGCATATTATGCAGTTACCCCACTAATGCGTAAAGGTTATTTGCTATATAGAGTGACGCTTCCTTTTTTGTTATGCACCGTATTATCCATTGTTTATCTGTCTTTTTCGACTTTATCGGATATTCATTGGGATAAACTGGGTGTTTTGCTGTTGCTGGCATCGGAAGCTCCAATATTCTCGTTGTTCCTTGCCGCTTTCTCAGCGAACAAGGTAGAAGGATTAGCCTTATCCAAAATAGGAGGGCTGTTCATAGCCGGACCTGTGGTGGCCAACTTCGTTCCAGGAGCTTGGCAGGTGTTAGGCGCTTGGCTCCCAACGTATTGGCCTGCAAAAGTGCCCTATCTGATCACGCAGAATGAACCTATGTTGGCAATCGTTTTCTTTTCCGTCGGATTGCTGTTACATGCCACTTACTTATATTTCATGGTATCTGTGTTTAACAATAAACAATCTTAAAAGGGGTTGCCAAAGTATAGGTTCATGTGATATCTGAGCAAAAAGCAGCCGATCTGAATGATCGGCTGCTTTTTGCTATGATCTAACAATCGGTTGTACTATTCAGCCTCCAGAGTAAACGTTACGTTTTTGATGGGTACATCAAAAGCAAGATTGTTAAATGTTCAATGTCAGCATAAGGCAGAAGCAGATTACGGCTAATAATGGTATTGCATATTGAAGTTGAATCGTTTATTATGGATATAAAACATCCATAATAAGAACATTCTTAAGAAGAAGAGCTAGGAAGAGGGGAGGAGACTCGCAGTTCTCCAGAAGTACAGAAGGCTCAGGAACGTTCGGGAAGAGTGCGAATACTAAACAAGATAGGATTCATGTTTTGTATTCCAATTATGGATAATATAGATCCATTAATGTAAAAACCAATGAATCAACCAACATTCGATGTGGTGATCATTGGAGGCGGCTCGGCGGGTTTCTCACCTGCAACCAGAAACTATAATGGAAAGAGAGATGGAAGTTATGAACGATTTATTTAATGAGGCTATTTGGGAAAAGGCATGGAAAGAACATGGCGAACGCGTTGTGAACAAGATGAAAAAGGCCGGAACCGACCCGACCCGTGCCTTTGATCATAAGGCGAAGGCTTTTAATGAGCAATCGTTTAATGAAGAGGGTAGAAAACGGACCACACGGATCATGAATTGGCTTGAAGGACAAGGAGTTCAATTCAACAACGCCTCTGTGCTGGACATTGGCGCCGCTTCGGGAGTATTCTCGGTGCCGTTTGCAGAGCGGGGGGCCCGCGTAACTGCCGTAGAATCCTCTCTGCCATTGATCGAACTGCTGAAGGAAAATATAACAAAATTCGCCGATGACCAGGTAAAGATTGTGCCCGAACCTTTTGAAGATATTGACGTGCTGGGCAGAGACTGGGGGAATGCCTTCGATCTGGTTTTTGTCTCGATGTGTCCGGTCATTCTGGATTGGAATAGCGTCGAAAAGATTCTACAATGCGCCCGGGATTATTGTTATATCAGTATGCCGGCAGGCTCCATGGAGCTCAGTTTGGTGAATGAAATCTGGCCGCTCATCACCGGTCAGCCCTTCCAATCGAAGCACTTGGAGTTCGGATATTTGCTTCATCTGCTGTATCTCAAAGGCTATTCCTATGAGTCTCTTATAACACGGGAAACGAAAACGACGGAAGTTACAAGAGAAGCGGCGTTACAAGAAATGATGAACTGGCTTCGTAGTCACGGTCAGGCTACAGATGATGAGAATCGGAAAATAGTTGCAGACTATTTGGAGACAGCGTATCCGTCCGGAAAAGTGACCATAAGGCAGAGTGGTCGTTATGGTAAAGTACTTGTTCGAATGCAGGATCATAGCATGTACACAAGAAAAATTTGAAGTTAAGTTGATGTTGATGGCGATTCAACAGGCAACAGATTCTGCTTTTAAAGGGATGGTCCAAACCGAATGAATAGAAATGAGATCTCAAAAGAATCTCATTATGCATGCATGCTTTGTAGGCGGCTTTTTAGGCTCTCTCACATTCGTAGTGACTCGAATATGGATCTCCATGTAATATAAATAGGAACAGATGGGAGATGAGGAACGATGTTGAAATTAGTAAAGGCGTTGCTGGTGGGATTGAGCATAACTGTATTTGGTTTGGATTCTGGAAATGTACAATCTTCCCCCGTATCAGCAGCCGGTACTGATTACTATGTAGCTACCGACGGGAGTGACTCCAATCCAGGTACGATGAGTGCGCCATGGAAGACGCTGCAGCATGCGGCTGATAAGGCGGATCCGGGCAGCATGATTTACGTTCGGGGCGGTGTATATAATCAAAAACTCAAGATAACACGCTCCGGTACAGCTTCGCAAGGTCCCATAACTCTCAAGAACTATGGTTCGGAGAAAGCTATCATCGATGGTACTGGACTTTCAGTCAACGGGATCGAAGGGCTTGTCGAGATAACCAGTGTGAATTACGTTACGATTCAAGGCTTGGAGGTTCGCAACTACACAACGACTTCCAGAAACGCGGTTCCTGTTGGAATTTATGTTCAAGGTTCTGGCGGCTTTATAAATCTGACGAATAACAAGATCCATGATATCAAGAGCACGGTCTCACCAACCGGCAGCGATTTGCTTGGCAGAGATGCACACGGTATCGCCGTATACGGCACCAAAGCTCCGGAATCGCTTCATGACATTACGATTCACGGGAATGAGCTGTACAATTTAACCCTGGGTTCCAGTGAAACACTGGTACTGAATGGTAATGTAGATACGTTTAAAGTAACGGACAATCTCATTCACGATAACGACAACATCGGAATCGATATTATCGGTTTCGAGGGAACTGCGCCGGAAGAAGCCTACGACCAGGCTCGAAATGGCTTGGTGAAAGGCAATCGGGTATATAATATTTCCTCCAACAACAATCCCTCTTATGGAAAAAAACTCCCGAATAACAGTAATGCAGCTGGTGGTATTTATGTTGATGGCGGCAAAGACAGCATCATTGAGCAGAACTACAGCTACAACAATGACATCGGCATTGAAATTGCCTCGGAGCACGCGGGCAAATCCACAAGTAATATTACGATCCGAAGCAACGTGGTGCACAATAACCGGTTGACGGGCATCGCCATGGGTGGATACGACGACGAGCGGGGGTCAACGGTGAATTGCACGATCGTGAACAACACCGTCTACAATAACGATCTTATAGGCGAGGGCAGCGGTCAGCTCTATGTGCAGTATGATGCGAAAAATAACGTGATTAAGAACAATATCTTTGTGGCCAGTTCGACGGGTGTGCTGATCTACAATGAATATACAAAAAATTCAGGTAACGATGTGGATTACAATCTATATTTTTCACCAGGCGGTAGCACGGATGCTTTCTGGACATGGAAGAACAAAGACTATGCTGGCTTCTCCGCATACCAAGCGGGAACCGGTATCGATGCGCATTCATTATTCAAGGATCCTGCATTCTTAAATGCTTCAGGAGGCGACTTTCATCTTCAATCTTCGTCCCCAGCGATTGATGCCGGTTTGACGGATAACGCGATCATCGGTACCCAGGACATTGACGGGCAGCCAAGGGTGCAAGGGGCCGAAGTGAACATCGGCGCAGATGAGTAAGCAATCCTTTTTGAATGAGTAGCAGAGTTGGATGTTAATAGAGACTAATAATATGCTGTTTCGGCAGCAATCGTACGTTCTTATGTTGGACAACGTTTTATATATATTTTAAGCTTCAGCTCTGGATTCATTAAAAGTCGCCATTTTTGGCGGCTTTTTTGTCTTCATGTTATTATTTTTCCCCATCGCGTTTATGAGCGTAGCTCCTTGACATTTTTTTATTAACCGGTAAGCTCTATCGAACCTATAGCCCGAAGGAGCCATTTTCATTTATAGACAATTAAGAGAAAATGAGAAAACATATGACCAAATCTCGTATGGTGGGTAGAACAAATAGAAGGGAGGAAGTTTGAAAGATGAATAAAACAGGAGTTTGGTTGTTTTTTGCATGGACTGTATCAGCTGTGGCAACTAGCGGAAGTTTGTTTCTTAGTGAAGTATGGCATTTTACGCCATGCGTCTTATGTTGGTACCAAAGGATCTTCATGTACCCATTAGTCATTGTGTTGGGAATCGCTGCATATCGGCAAAAGACGCACATCGTCCCATATATCCTACCCCTTGTCATCATTGGCGGAGGCATATCTGCATATCATAGTATCATTCAAAAACTCCCCAAAGAGTCGGATATTGCCGCATGTGGGCCGGTGTCCTGCTTGAATGACTATTTGAATTGGTTCGGTTGGTTGACCATTCCGATGCTGGCATTTACCGCGTTTGTGCTCATAGCCGTGGCTTTATTGCTGGCTCTGCGCTCGCAGAAGCAACAAACAAACCAGTGATGAAAGCTGCAACTATATTGGTATCAAACAAAAGGCCGGTCTGTTGACATATTATTCCTCGATTGCTACAATCCACATTATCTAAAGCGAATGGAGGGTTATGTGTGATTGATTCTTCCCGATAAAGAAAACCAATTCAATGACTGGTTTCTTATCTGTTTTATTCTGCCTGTTTGCAGAGTAATCGGGAATGGTCTGTCCATGTGGCTCTATCAAATTATAAGTGATCCCAGCCTTTCTTCAGCCACTCAGGAGCTGGTTTATTTCTTTAGGATTACTTATTAGGACTTACAGGCATTCATATCCGATTATTCTAAGCGCAGGCAACCTATGTCTGTGTTTTTTATTTTTTCTGAAAGGTGAGGATGGCATTGACACAACAAACTCGAATTTGGTTCATTACAGGGGCAAGCAAGGGGCTTGGATATGCCTTCACCCGTGCTGCCTTGGAGGCAGGTGATAGGGTTGCAGCAGTGGCCAGGACCATCAGCACTTTGGAATCATTAAAAAAGAAATATCCAGATTCTTTATTGCCTTTAGAGCTCGATGTAAGGAGTAGAGAATCGGTTTTTACAGTAGTGAAAGCAGCGGTCGAACATTTTGGAGGCTTGGATATCATTGTTAACAATGCAGGTGCTATGACTTTAGGGATGGTCGAAGAATTAAGTGAAGACGATGCCAGAAGCTTAATGGAAACCAACTTTTTCGGTGCTCTTTGGGTCTGTCAGGCGGTATTGCCTTATCTGCGGGAACAAGGTTCAGGGCACATTATTCAAGTCTCCAGCATCGGTGCATTGGTATCGGGTCCTATGTCCGGTATATACAGCGCGAGTAAGTTTGCATTGGAAGGATTAAGTGAGGCATTGGCTAAAGAAGCTGCTTCCTTTGGAGTCAAGCTAACCATGGTCGAACCCGGGGGATACTGGACGGACATGTACACAACGATGAGCTTGAGTCATCCGATCGAAGCTTATGGACCTCTTCGGGAAGAAATGGCTAAGCAATATTCGGAAGGGTCTGTAGACAGCGATCCCCAACTAGCAGCCGAAGCTCTCTTAAAGTTGGTAGGAAGCGAAGACCCGCCCTTGCGTCTGATCCTCGGCAGTATGGTATTCGATGTAGCGATTAACACCTACGAAGAGCGCGTAAACACTTGGAAGCAGTGGGAGGCGGTCAGCCGTGCTGCTGAAAAAGCGATTCCCGCACCGGAAGGGTACGGGGAATCCGGGGAATAAAACGATTGCTCTTATTAAATGACCTGTAACAGCCGGCCTTAGGGTCGGCTGTTTTCAATCAACAATGAATGGTAGTGATCAAATTTTTATATCTTGCGGTCTTATTCCATAACCCTATGCTCCAATAAGGAGCTTGTGATACATTACTTAAAAATCATGACGAGGAGATGGAATCTGATATGCATAAAGTAATACATCCAAAAATCCATTATTTCGGGACTTCGGTCGTATTGATAAGTACCAACAACGAAGACGGCACACCCAACTTGGCTCCGATGTCCTCTGCCTGGTGGCTCAATCAATCATGCATGCTTGGTATGAGCAGCAAGTCTCAGACTGTTCAAAATATCATTCGTGAAGGGGAGTGCGTGCTTAATCTCCCGTCGATTGACTTGATTCCCGCAGTTGATCGTCTGACCCTGCTAACAGGTCGCAACCCGGTCCCTGAGTCGAAAGCAGCAAGGGGATATCAGTTTGAGGCGAATAAATTCGGTGTAGCAGGGTTAACACAACTTCCGTCCCAGCTCGTTCAAGCGCCGCGGGTGAAAGAATGCCCCGTCCATCTGGAAGCCAGGTTTGTAAAGCTCCATCCTTTTGAAGAACCAAGCTCGCTTGTTGCCATCGAAGTGCGCATCGATAAAGTTCATGTCGAGGCTGATCTTCTTATGGATACCCATTCAAACTATGTCGATCCTTCGAAATGGAATCCGATGATTATGAATTTTTGCGAATATTTCGGTCTGAAGCGATCAATTGTCCGCATCAAAATTAGCGCCGGTATTCGGGCCTGATTCAGTAGAATAGCTATTCATAATATTCGCGCACCTTCATACAATGAATGGATGTGCGATCCTATGAAGAACGGCATATATTGTCCGGCCGGGAGGGGGCAAGAACATGGACTTGACGGGGAGCGGATTACTGTTAGTAGCACTGACAGGCTTGATGGGGGCGCCGCATTGCCTGGTGATGTGCGGAGGGATCGTTTCTTCTCTGGCCCTTCGAACCAGCAGGTCTCCGCTTGCTTCTACGTTAGCCTACAACGCTGGCAGAGTGACAACGTACACGGTGATCGGAGGCTTTATGGGGATGGTGGGCTCCTTCCTGGATGTGGCTGGCAGCTTTGTAGGCTTTCAAGGCGCGGCCAGCATCATTGGAGGGCTGCTCATTCTGCTGTGGACATTTCGTCGGTACACACTGCCCATTTATAACGCGCATCTGCCGAGACATTCTTTGTTACATCTGAAATTGGAACGGCTTAGTCAGCGGTATGAGCTGTTTGCGACTTTTCTAACCGGCCTTCTGCTGGGGTTTCTTCCATGTGGTTTGACCTATGCGATGCATATGAATGCAGCGGCATCCGGATCTGGTCTGGAAGGCCTCTTGATCATGCTGGTATTTGGGCTTTCGACTTTTCCCATTCTACTCCTAACGGCGCTGTCTGCCGGCAGTTTAACGAAAAAGTGGCGCAGAGGAATGCGTAAATTCGGCGGATTTCTGGCCTTTTTAATGGGAGTGCTTTCAATTTTAAAAGGAATTAGCGCCAACGGATGGATCCCGGGAATTCACCCATGGTTATGGTAAGCAGGACTAGCGAACTTTGAACAACGTCCTCACCGTGACATTTTGATCCTCCCAACGAAGGACCGCTTCCGCCTGCCAAAGTCCTTGCATAACAGGTACGGCCGTTGCGCTGTATACACCCGGCTTTGATTCGACTATTGCGGCGGGGAACACACCACAAAACATATCGGGCATCTTGAGGTTGAGTTTAATATCGGCATTAACAACGGGCTTCTCAGGCAGCTCGGTAATGAAAACCTGAAAGGACGTTTCTTTCATGGGTTCTGCAACAGATTGAACGGTTTGTATTTCCATGCGAAGCTGCCCATCGGTATAAATGTTTTCTGCTTTGGAACGATCATGAACCTGCCGGTAAATAATCATGGCCGCGATCACAAAGAGCAACAACAAAGCAATGCCCCATCTTGTCTTCATGATATCCCTTCTTTCGCCTGAAAACATGAGTATTCTCTCATAGGTATGTAAGAAAAGGTCAGAACATGCACATATGGATGGGGCTTTAGTTCTGATATTTGCGCCCGAAACCCTAATTCATTTTGACAAGAAATCCGCGCCGGCCCTCTACAACTTTCTAGGGATGTAGGAACTTCCCTGTGAAATGGTTGCGGAGGTTTTTTTGTGCCAAATGAACTTTGATCACATCAGACATCATTGATCGCCCTCAGATAATGTATTACATCATTAAGCTTCCCGCAGGCTACGTTTTTGATGCCAACCTTGGGGCGTTTAATGACAATGAGGATAAATGGTCCATTATAACAAAGGCGAATCGCAATATGGGCCATTTATTGACTGTAAAAGCGTAGAAACCGAGACATATCTTTATATTTTGAAAAAAACTTAGTAGGAGAAATCAAAAACTCACTTGCATAAGAAAATCCTCTTGTATTAGAATTGTGTGGGGATCGTATATGTTGAGAATATATAGTTGCTTCTCCGGTCGACATCATTTTCATATTAGGAGGAACAACATGGAAGTCTTTGCAGAATATTTAGCACATATTGATAACCCTGAACATCGTGAACGTACGGAAGAGGTTTTGGCGTGGGTAACTAAAAAATTCCCGGAATTAATGCCAAAAATAGCGTGGAATCAGCCTATGTTTACCGACCACGGCACATTTATCATTGGCTTTAGCATGGCCAAACCTCATTTGGCTGTTGCACCTGAAAGAGCAGTGATTCAGCATTTTTCTGATGAAATTGTACAGGCTGGCTATGATCACACCAAAGAGTTGGTACGTATCCGGTGGGAAAAACCGGTTGACTTCTCATTACTTGAGAAAATGATCGAGTTTAATATTATGGATAAGGCTGACTGTACAACTTTTTGGCGAAAATAGCAAAAAAAGAATGTATAGGAAAATCCCCTATGAAAAGGGGATTTTTGATGCTGGCTCCGAGAAGTCGCCAAGTTGACCGTGGGGCTGAAAATTTTGCGTGAAATGAATGAAACGAGACGTTACTTGACAACGTAATAACGAAAGGGAGTCATGGAACACTCAAAACTGGGGAAAAACCTCTACTCTTTAAAGTGGGGATTAGATGTTTTAGCCAGGAGTTAAACAATGGACATTCGCACATAAGAGAGGAGAAAGTACTGTTGGAATCAATTTGGTTGGAGTATGCATGGGCATTACTAATTCTTATTGGATTGGAAGGTTTACTATCGGCGGATAATGCCCTTGTTTTGGCAGTTATCGCGAAGCACTTACCGGAGGACCAGAAAAAGAAAGCGATCAATTACGGGATCATTATGGCTTTTGTTTTTCGCTTCGCAGCTTTATTTGCGATATCGTTTATTGCGAACGTCTGGCAAATACAGGCGATTGGAGCTGCTTATCTTCTATACCTCGGATTAAAGCACATCATCAAAGCACGTTTCGGTAAGGAAAATAAAAATATTCGCGAGGACATAAAGAAAGATGCTGCCGGTAAAGGCTTCTGGCCAACGGTAAGCAAAATTGCGATTGCGGATCTCGCCTTTGCGATTGATTCCATTCTTGCTGCAGTGGCTTTGGCACTGGGTCTCCCAGATTCACCGCTTCCAGAATTCGGTGGCATGGACGGAGGGCAATTCTTGGTTGTTGTGCTTGGCGGAATCGCCGGGCTCATTCTGATCAAATTTGCAGCCACATGGTTTGTTAAGCTTCTTGCTCAACGGCCAGCACTAGAGACCACGGCTTATGCAATCGTGGCATGGGTCGGTGTCAAGCTCGCTGTAATTACCTTAGCCCATGAAGATATCGGGGTGTTAGATCATCATTTCCCACATAGCACTGTCTGGACCATAATCTTCTATGGTGTCTTGGTAGCGATAGCCCTTCTCGGTTGGTTTGCACCTGGGAAAAGTAAACAGTCACAGACCGATCAACTCTAGTTCCATGCTTTCGATCATAGTTGACAGATGGCCTTCCCTTAAGGGAGGGCCATTTTGCATGCCGGTCTAAAATTGGACATGAGTATGCTGTAATCTACCTCGGAATATGATATTGTTTTTTATAATCATCGAATAGAATGTAGCAGCCAGGTGTTGTGTTGGAGAACAATCCTTCAACGAAAATTATGGATTGACATGACACGAAGTAGTTTCCTATAATCATTGTGTCACTAAATGGTGTCCAATTAGAATATGCTTATACATACTAGACTTCAGTCCACTTCGTTTTACTAAACAGGTTGCGTTTGAACCAAGAACGGAAGGATGTTAGCCATGAGCGAATCGAATCAGGAATATATCGTAATCTCGGCTGCGAGGGAAAACAATCTCAAGAACGTATCCTTGCGCATTCCCAAGCGGAAGATCACGATATTCACCGGGGTATCCGGATCCGGCAAGTCATCGATCGTGTTCGATACGATTGCCGCAGAATCCACGCGTTTGCTGAATGAGAACTTCAGCATGTTCGTGCGTAACTTTCTTCCTCGCTATCCGCAGCCAGATGCGGATGCGATCGAGAATCTGAGCATGGCTGTAATCGTTGATCAGAAGCGGCTAGGCGGCGGTTCCCATTCCACGATGGGTACAATTACCGATATTTCTCCCATTCTCCGTCTTCTCTTCTCCCGAGTGGGACAGCCCTATGTCGGACAAGCGAACATGTTCTCGTTTAACGATCCGCAAGGCATGTGTCCTGAATGTAACGGGATT
Source organism: Paenibacillus sp. NPDC093718 (assembly GCF_050279985.1). NCBI lineage: Bacteria > Bacillati > Bacillota > Bacilli > Caryophanales > Paenibacillaceae > Paenibacillus > Paenibacillus sp. NPDC093718. Next base: position 294,415 of record NZ_JBNNUS010000007.1, on the reverse strand, counting down.
GGTCGCAAATTAGGCGTTGATATGAGCAAGGCACTGGATATGTCAAAGTCGCTCAACGAAGGGGCTATTCTGCTGCCGGACTATTCGGTGAACGGCTGGGAGTGGAACATGATCGTTCAGACCGGGGACTTTGATCTCGATAAGAAGCTGAACGACTATTCGGATGATGAACTGGATCAGCTGCTGTACGCCAAGGCAAGGAAAGTAAAGATGGACTTTGCCGGCAAGGCAACGAATATTACTGTAGAAGGCGTCATCGAGAAGTTCACAAATAAATACATCAAGCAGGATGTGAAGACGAAGTCCGAGCGCACACAAAAAGCTGTTGCGCCATACATTTCCGAGGGCCCCTGTTCCAGCTGCCGCGGTGCCAGACTAAGTCAGGCAGCCCTTAGCTGCAGGATCAATGGACTCAACATTGCGGAAATGTCTTCCATGGAGGTTGGTCAGCTGATTCGTGTTGTCCGGGAGATTGACAACGCGATCGCAGCACCGATGGTCAAGTCACTAACGGAGCGGCTGCAGCATCTGGTGGATATCGGGCTCGACTACCTGACGCTGGATCGTGAAACGGATACTTTGTCCGGCGGCGAGTCGCAGCGCGTCAAGATGGTGAAGCACCTGAGCGGCAGTCTGGTAGATGTCACCTACATCTTCGATGAGCCCAGCGTTGGCCTACACCCCCGTGATGTACACCGGTTAAATGAATTGCTTCAGAAGCTGCGCGACAAGGGCAATACCGTGATTGTTGTCGAGCATGATCCTGATGTAATCAAGGTGGCGGATCATATCGTTGACGTAGGACCTCACGCCGGCAGCCGCGGCGGCACGATCGTATATGAAGGAAGCTTCGAAGGCTTATTGGAGGCTGGTACGCTGACAGGCACTCATATGAAGCGGCCGCTGCAGCTGAAACGCGATTGCAGGCAACCCTCCGGCAAGCTATCTATCCAGGATGCCACACTTCACAACCTTCAGAACGTGAGTTTAGATATTCCAACCGGCGTACTGACCGTTGTAACAGGAGTCGCCGGCTCGGGCAAGAGTACGCTGATTAACGAAATATTCCTCAGCCATCATCCGGATGCGATCGTCATCGATCAATCGGCGGTAGGCGTGTCAACACGCTCGAATCCCGCAACCTATACGGGCATAATGGACGATGTACGCAAAGCGTTTGCTTCTGCAAACAAGGTCAGTCAAGGCTTGTTCAGCTTCAACTCCAAAGGGGCTTGCGATAACTGCCAAGGGCTGGGTGTAGTGTATACGGATCTTGCATTCCTCGAGAACGTGAAGCTGCCATGCGAAGTATGCGGAGGCAGACGGTTCAAGGAAGAGGTGCTCGAGTACAAATTAAACGGCAAATCCATTGCAGAAGTGCTGGAGATGACGGTGGAGCAGGCACTGGAATTTTTTGAACTAAAAGAGGTTGTGCGCAAGCTGCAAGCAATGAGTGATGTAGGGCTGAACTATATTACACTCGGCCAGCCGCTCAGCACGCTCTCAGGCGGGGAATGCCAGCGGATCAAGCTGGCAAGCGAACTGCATAAGAAAGGGAGCATTTACGTGATGGATGAGCCGACGACGGGCCTGCATATGTCAGATATCGGTGACCTTCTTGGGATCATGAACCGCCTCGTGGATGCAGGCAATACGGTGATCGTCATCGAGCATAACCTCGACGTGATCAGTCAAGCGGATTGGATTATCGATATGGGACCGGACGGTGGGAGCCGGGGTGGCCAAGTGGTATTCGAGGGCACACCTTCGAAGATCATCCATGCGGAGCAGTCGATCACGGGAAGATATTTGATGTAATGTACATCCACACGGGGAGTGTTAAGCCAGCGAACGGTTACCTGCATGTCGCCCCGTTATCGGTTGTCGAACGCCAGAGAGAAGCCTGTTCACTCGACCGGTTTTATAGTAAGCTAACCATAAAAGGAGGAGTGGGAAATTATGGTGAAACAGCTGATCGTCGGTGACGCCAGCCATGAGCTGGCAACTACGCGCCGCATCCTGGAGCGATTGCCCGAGGAGCATATGACGTGGAAGCCTCACGTCAAATCCATGACGTTGGGCGGACTTTCCACGCACCTGATCAACATCCTAAACTGGCAAATCGCAATTTTTCTGTACCCGGAATTCGATCTTTCGACCGTACCGCTTCGGCGGGAAGCCTTAGAAAGACGCGATGATGTGTTGGAGGAATTCGACGCAAACGTGGTCAAGCTTGAAAAGCTGTTAGACGAATGCGATGAGAGAACGCTCGCCGAGGAATGGACCTTGCGGAACGGCGACCATATTATCCTGCGCCAACCGCGGGCGATCGCGTTTCGCACCTTCGGATTAAGCCACATGGTCCACCACCGTGCGCAGCTCGGCGTTTATTTGCGGCTGCTTGATATTCCGGTGCCGGGCATCTACGGTCCCTCGGCCGACGAGGAAGGCAAGTGAACGAAAAGCGCTGAAAAGTCTCAGGGCATTGTCAAAAGACAAGGACATAACACAAACGAAGTCGCGAAAATCGCGGCTTTTTTTGTCAGCCGATATTAAAGCCATGATGAAGGTAATCGGGCGTTTTCGAATGGAGTGATTGGATTTTTCAAAAGAGCAATCTGTAAGAAATCCATGGATGAAACATTTGCTATGATCGAATACAGGAGTTGTCAACAAGGAGGGATGATGATGAACCAAAATAACGCAGTAAACAAAATGGAAACGCAAGTAGGTGAATGCGAGATTGTGATCACCCGCATATTTGATGCTCCGCGCGAGATCGTGTTCGAGGCTTGGACGAAAGAGGAGCACTTGTCGAAGTGGTGGGGGCCTCAAGGTTTTACGATGACTATTGAGAAGTTTGAGATGAAACCGGGCGGTACATGGGAGTTTATTATGCACGGTCCCGATGGCGTTGATTTTCCCAACACCAACGTCTTTGTTGAGGTCGTTAAACCCGAGCGCATTGTTATCAAACATGCCGTGTTTCCGCATTTTCTGGCGTCAGTAAGCTTTGAGGAACGGGACGGTAAGACACAATTGACGTATCAAACCGTTTTTGAGGAAACTGTCGCCGTATTCGATAAGGTGAAAACCTATGCCGTCCCAGGTGCCGAACAGACCATGGACCGTCTTGAGGAGCATCTGGCAAGCATGTCTTGACGCTAACGGCAAACGCTGGTTCGGATCAGAAAGTATAAAGCCTCCGAATAGAAGGAACCCGATTTAATGAGTATGCAAAAGCTGCTATTGGCGGCTTTTTTGGTTGAATGAAATGGTACTTAACGGCGTAAGTAGATTCGAATTTTGAATATGTAATTTCAGTCTTAAGGAGGAGGTCAATGATGATGAGGTCCGTATAATAAGGAATGGAAAGGAGAGACATACCACTACTCAAGATGGCATTTTTATAGACAAATTGGAGGTTGAAAAGATTGAATAGGCACGACACAAGCACCAATGCACCAAGCCTTCTTCGCAATCGGTTCCTGCAGACGATTTTATTATCAAGCGTGCTCCTGCAGATCGGAATCTGGGTGCGTAATTTCGCTATCCTCCTGTATGTAGCGGATAGAACAAATAATGATCCATATGCTATTTCGCTGATCAGCGTAGCAGAATTTGCACCGATTTTTGTTTTTTCGTTCATCGGAGGTACATTTGCGGACCGCTGGAAGCCAAAGCGAACGATGATCTGGTGCGATTTATTATCCGCGGTATCGGTATTCGTAGTGCTTCTGACCATTCATTACGGTTCATGGCAATCCGTTTACCTTGTCGCATTCATCTCGGCAATTCTTTCGCAGTTCTCACAACCTTCCAGTATGCGATTGTTTAAGTATCACGTGTCTGAAGAACAACTGCAGCAAGGGATGGCTCTATTCCAATCGCTGATGGCCATCTTCATGGTCCTTGGCCCTATGCTTGGAACATTCGTTTACAGCACGTTTGGTCTTGAAACATCGATCGCTGTAATGGGCATAGTTTTTCTGTTATCCGCGCTCGTCCTGATTCGCCTGCCGGAGGATAATATGAAATCTCAAACAGCCGCCGTAAAAGGGCAGTTCCGTAAAGATTTCGTTGAAGGCTTCCGCTATGTTTGGCAAAGCCAAGTGCTGCGTATGCTCGGACTCGCGTTTATTCTCGCAGGACTCGCTGTTGGCGTAGCCCAAGCGCTCAACCTGTTTATTGTAACGGAGCGGCTGGGCAGGAGCGAGGAGTTCCTGCAATATCTGCTAATGGTGAATGGCGCAGCCATGCTCATCGGCGGCGGGATCGTGGCCGTCTTCGCGAAGCGGGTTCCACCGCAGGTTCTTCTTGCCATAGGCATGCTGGCAGGCGCGGTCTGTACAACCATTGTGGGGTATTCGACGAGTGTTCCGGTCACGCTGACCGTTCAATTTCTAAATGGGCTTGTCTTCCCTTGCATTCATATCGGGATCAGCACCATGATCCTGAAATGGTCTCATGCTTCCATTGTCGGTCGGGTGAACGGGGTTCTGAATCCGATGTTTGTTGGCATGATGGTCATTTCCATGTCTTTTGCTGGCGCGTTAAAGGACGCCTTTTCGCTGAGTACGATCTATAGCGGAGCAGGATTACTATTTCTTCTTGGCTCACTCGTCATGGTGCCGATCATGAACCAAAAAGCGCCGGAACATGTACTTACTGCACAAGAGACATAATCTCGCACTATCCATAAGGTTATGTGAAGAAGAGCCGGCTATGAAAAAATAGTCGGTTCTTCTTCATTTCCAGGGGGTAACTCCCAGCACAATACCGCACAATACCTTTACGAATCGGGATGGTTAGAGCATATGCACAGCCGAAGTCGCGATGCGATAATCACGGCTTTTTTTAATCTAACGATGCCTCATTTCTTTATATTCAGAAGATTGCAGGTGTCCGTTTTGTTATAATCAACTTAATTGATTTCTAATTTAATGAACAGATACGAGGTGATTGTATGGACAATAAATTATATGACCGCATCAAAGGCGGCCTGTATGGAGTGGCTGTAGGCGACGCGCTTGGCGGAACGACGGAGTTTATGAGCGTGCAGGAGATTAAGGAGAAGCACGGCTATTTGACGGAGATCATCGGCGGCGGGGTGTGGCAGCTGGAACCGGGCGAAGTGACCGACGATACCATGATGACGCTGTGCGTGGCGAGAGGGATACTCGAAAATCCTGGTGAGCCAATGGAAGCGATCGGGCGTTTCTTCATGGACTGGTACCAATCACGGCCTAAAGACATCGGTAATATCATCCGTCATGTTTTTCAAAAGTATGATGGAGACTGGTTCGAAGCGGCCTTTGTGGCGCACATGGATATGGGGCAAAGCGGCGGGAATGGTTCCCTCATGCGATGCCTGCCTGCAGCCCTTGCCTACAAGGACCCGGCGGACATTGACCGAGTGACCATCATGCAGTCACGGATGACGCATTATGATCCAAGGTGTGCCGAAGTCTGCGTCATGTACAACCGAATGGCGCAACGTCTTCTGCAGGGTGAAAGTTTAAGAGCAGCCATCATGGCCGAGGTGGTGGGAAGCGAATACGAAAGCATCATTGAAGCACAGCCGGATTGCCCGGCAAGCGGTTATGTGGTTCACACTTTCCGGTGGGTACTGCATATTTTGCTCCATACGTCGGATTTTGCAGGTGTCGTACAGAAGGCGGCAAATCTAGGGGAAGATTCTGATACGATCGGCGCCATCGCGGGTGGGTTGGCAGGCATCTACCATGGGTATGAAGGAATTCCTGTCCGATACGCAGAGGCGATCCTCATCAAAGAGAGACTCGACGGGATCATCTCGCAATTGTATGCATTGAAAACTTTATGATAAAGAGATCATGAAACATAATATAAACGCAATGCTCGATAATGGTGTCATTACATATCTTTCTTTTGTGCTTCTGGATATTAGATTAGCTATCGTATTTAATCCCAGAAATACAGTAATTACCCAAACCAGAATATTCGTAGGTAGAACATGAAAGATATTTATGACGTTAGTATGCTGCAAAAAAACAACTCCCATAATGAGAAGAATAATAGCGTTTATAGCACTTACAACACGTAATTTATTAGGCAAAACTTTATAATACCCACCCATTGCAAATTCTCCTAAAGGCAAACCAAGCACAAGCAACACCTGAAAAACGGCGATAGAAATAAACATAAAAGTGACGATAATGGATAATATGTAGAGCATACTCTCTTCCATACATTTCTCCTCTTTAATTGGTAGTTTATTTTTAAGAATATTATATTCCTCTTACTATCCTGCAATGCCAAAAGTTATACTTGTGTCCAGGTGCTTCGGTAAAACCCGTTGCAACCGCATTTACGAGGATACCAGCTGTTGTACGGCCACTATTTTGGAAAGGGGTGACTTTAGAATGCTCTTACTCAGTCTCATTTTATATTCGATCGTATTCGTCTCCGGGTACTTATGGATCAAAAAAAAGCTGAAGGTGTCCAACGATTCGGATCAGCTGCTCTATAAGCATATCAATCGATTTCATCTGATTGGGGAGTTGATCATCATAGCCGTGTCCCTAATCGCCCTTTACTTCATGAGGTTTGTTTGGGAGTGGAGATCGTCGGCTTATCAGGACGTTATACTTGTGGTAGCTGTTCTACACGCTTTCCGTTCCGTTGTTGAAAGACGCTATAAGAAGGATTCCAAACAGCACCTCCTCAGTGCTTATGCAAGTGTGTGCGGCCTACTCCTTTTCCTTGGCATCGAGCTGTTTGCGTAACAACACAAGAAGAACTATTCCTTTAGATATCTATATTCAATCCTTGATGATTCATAAATTTGACGCAGCATCCAATAATGAAGAACAACCAATCCTTCGCTTTGAGAGGGATTGGCTGTTTCCAATTTAGGAGAAGCTTATTTTTGTTCTTTTTCCGTGAAAAATGTAATGAGGGCAAATAACAAAAAGGCAAGCAGCAGGAGCGAACCGCCCACAATAAACAAGACCAATACCAAACTGTCGTCCAGCTGAAAAGGATTCAAATTGTACATCCACATTCCGAACGTTAAGCCGAAGGACCCCAGGATCGCCAGCCAGCCGTGGACAGCAACCAGTCTCTTATATCTTACTTTGTATGCCTTGTAGAAGATTCCCCAAGCAAATACCGACAACCAGCCGACCAGTAAAATGTGGGCGTGGATCGGACGAAGGGAGTAATCCATCTCGCCAGACATTTTGGAACCAAGATAGGTTCCAAGAATGCCGAACAGCGCTGCATATCGAATTAACCGTAAACTCCATTTTTGTTCCATGATTCATCATGTCCTTCCATTAGAAAAATAACAGTGAAGGTCGTACCCTTCCCAAGCTCGCTCTCGAGCGTTATGGTTCCATTTAATAGTGTGACGATTTCTTTAACAATGGACAGTCCAAGCCCTGTCCCGTCTTTCTTGCGGGTTGCATCCACCCGGTAAAAGCGCTCGAACACTTGCTTGGCTGATTCCTCCGACAGACCGACCCCGGTGTCCTCGAATGTGAGGATGATCTTGTTTCCGGCGGTGGTGCAGGAGATGAAGATATGGCCGTTCGGCTGGTTATACTTAATGGCGTTCGTTATCAAGTTATCCCACACGATCGCCAGCAGCTCGCGATCGGAGAACAACACGGCTTCATCTAATTTGTACGAGATGGTCAGGTTCCGGTCCTGCAGACTCCATTGATGTTTTTTGATGGATTCCTTGATTTGCAGATCCAGTCGGAGAGGGCTCTTTTTCACCGGGTAACCGGATTGATCCAGGGACGTAATCAGCAGAAGCTGCTTGGTCAGATTCGATAATCTTCTGGCTTCATCGCTCACGATTCCCGCATACTGCAGACGCGCCTTCTCATCCAAATTTGGAAGAAGGAGCAGGTCTCCATACCCTTGAATATTCATTAATGGAGATTGAAAATCATGAGACACGTTGCTGATGAAGGACTTCCGGGCGACGTCATTATGCTGCAGCTGCTGCTGCATTCGCAGGAAGTTCTCAGCCAACTGGCCCAGCTCATCCTTACGATGGATATCCAGCGAATACGTAAAATCTTCGTTGGTGATCGCTTTCGTCGCTTCGGACAGCTCAGAGATGGGGTGAATTAGCCGTTTGGTCATTTTGATTACACCCAATAGGCTCACGATGGCGACAGCTACGATAAATCCCGCCAGCATCATATGGATATCGGAAAATAGGATTTTGCTAGCCGGTTTGACGAATAGAGCATAAGTCTGATTTCCGATTTGAAGGGGGAGCCCGACAGTGTTTCTAATATCATTGGAGAAATGCCCCATCATCCAGAGCTGATCCCATATGCCGTCTTTCCCCATATACGGTGTGCCGCTTAACACCTGGTCCATGGTGTGGTCAGGCAGCCGGCTATGCTCAAAAGGCTCACCGAATAAATACGCCTCTCCGGAACGGTTAGCCAAATAAATCTGGTATCCTAGTTGTCCGACGGACTCAAGGAAGGGGTGCACGGTATGGCTCGATACATGCATTTCCTCGAGAACGTGGACGATTTGCTCGGCAACCTCCATGTTTTGCTGCGTGATTTCTTCTTTGGTAAATATCACGTAGACGACGTTTGCCAGAATAAATCCGATGAGGATGCTGATCCCTAGAATGAGCAGTGTTGTGGATATAAACTCCCGGTATAATGTTTTCATTCGGCCGCCTCTAATTTATAACCAATGCCCCTGATGGTCTGGATCTCGATCGAAGCGTTGTAACGTTTGAGACGGTCGCGAATCCGGTTCATATGCGTATTCAATGTCATCTCGTTGCCTTGATAATCCTCGCCCCATGCCTGCTCGATAAGAACGGACCGGGGAGTGACTTTGTTGGCCCGTACTGCCAGCATGGTCAGCAGCTCAAACTCTTTTAGAGGAAAGAGAATGGTTTCATCCTTGATGATCACTTCAAAATCATTCCGGTTGATCTTCACATTGCCGACCTTCAAGACACTTTCCATTGCGCGGCCATAGCGGCGAAGAACAACGGCAACCCGAAACAGCAGCTCCTTTGGCTCAAAAGGCTTCACAAGATAATCCTCGGAGCCTGATTTGAACCCCTGTTCCTTGTCGGATAATTGTCCCTTGGCGGTCAGCAGGATGACAGGAATGTCGAGCTCTTTCGTTAGTATTCTAGTCAGGGAGAAGCCATCCATCCCGGGCATCATGACATCCACGATGGCCAGGTTTACCTCCGACTCTTCCAGAAGCTCCAGCGCGTGCTTCCCGTTATGCGCTTGTAAAACCGTATAGCCTTCCCGCGTCAAATGGATGGTCACAAGCTGCAGGATATCATAATCATCGTCTACGACTAAAATTTTCACGGAAGACTCCTCCATACCTTACATTATGCCTGGGATGAGAGCTTTCTCGGATCCTTATCTTTTTCGAAAAATAGAATTAAGGAAGGAAGCAGAATGCCTCTTACCAGGAATGTATCTAATAAAATACCAATCGAAACCATAAAACCGAACACGAAGAGATCGGCAATCGGCATGGTGGTCAGTGCAGCAAAGGTTGCCGCCAAGATCACGCCTGCCGAGGAAATGACGCCACCCGTATTGCGGATGGCCACTTCAAGAGCTTCCTTGATCTTTAATGTTTTTCTCTCTTCGAGGAAACGGGATATAAGAATAATATTATAATCGATGCCCAGCGCCACCAAGAATATAAACGCATAGACAGGAACTCGTGTACTGATGGATTCGTACCCGAATAGCATATCGACCAGGAAGATGCCCAGGCCAAGGGCGGACACGTAAGATATGAGGATGGTGGCCATCATATACATCGACATTTTTAACGAACGGGTCAAGGCAACAAGCAGCACGAGAATCAGAACCGTTTCCAGAATGATGACTTTGATAATGTCACCGTTGTTTACGGTCCGTTCATCGACTAGTTTGGCTGTCACGCCGCCGTAGTAAACATCGCCCCGAAGAGATAACTTGTTAAGAAGGGCGTCAGTCTGGCCCTGAAGCTCTTCAATAAAATCGATAGCTTCGGTGGAATAAGGATTCACCTTCAAGGCGACGCTGAGCTTTGCCGCCTTGGAATCTTCCGTGATGCCGGCCAAGCGGACGGAGTCGATTTCTTCGTAATTCTCCAGCTTTTTCAAGAATTGATCGATCTGCTCGTTGGATAGCGCGTTCTCGGATTCCAGAAGAACCGTCGAGGGTGCTAGTTCGCCTTTGTTATATTTAGATTCCACGATCTCATAACCTACACGCGAAGGCAAGTTTTCGGGGAATTTCTTGACGGTGTCGAATTCATATTTCAGGTTGAATACGTTCAAGGCGGTCATGATCATGAAGACAGCCACGATTCCACCGGTCAGCAGCGGCTTGTTCACCACGAATTTGGCTACAGGTCCCCAGAAACCGTGTTTGATTTCATTGTTCTGACCGAAGTGAGGAACCTTAGGCCAGAACGCTTTCCTTCCAAACAGGGTGAACAGGGCAGGGACAAGGGTGACGGAAGCGAGCATAATAATAAACATGGCCAAACCGAATACCGGCGCAAAATTTTGATAATCACGGAAATCCGTGAAGAACAGAATGAGCATCGCGGTGAGCACGGTGCCGCCTGCAAAAAACACAGGTTCCCCGGTAGCGCGCATGGCGAACTGCATCGCAGTATATTTGCTTTCGTATTTATTCAATTCCTCGCGGTATCGAGAGAACACAAACAGTGAGTAATCGATCACGGCGGCAAACAGCAAGATGCTCATGATAGAGGTGGTCGAGTTGTTAATTTCGAGTCCGGCTGAGCCCATCAAGGCTACGGATTGGTTGACGACCTGATATACGATAGCCGTAGCAAGCAGAGGAATGAAGGCAAGCAGCGGTGAACGGTAAATAACGATCAATAATACAAGAATAATGACAATGGTGGCAAGTAGCAGAACAAAATCCGCCTGCTCGAAGAGCTTGATCGTATCGCCGGCTATCCCGGCTGGACCTGTAATATAGAAGTCCGTACTCAAACCCCTGGCAATTTCGTTGCCAAGTCTGGAGGCTTCGTCATTGATTTCCGAATATTCGCTGTTGCCAAGACCGGCTTCCAGGCTCATGGGAACGATGACGGTAGAGTTATCCTCCGAAGTGAAACCCTTCAGGGCTTGAGGCGGCAGGGTGCCGATATCGACTATGGATTTGATTCCCTGAATCTTGGCGGATACGACTCCATTCAAAATTTGCTTTACTTCATCCAGATTTACGTTTCCTGATGCATTATGAAAAACCAGGATTCCTGGCGTTCCCTGATCATTCGGAAATGTCTTCTCCAATTTGTTCTCGGCTATGATGGACTGCGCTTCATCGGGAAGTGACTGGAAGTTGGTCGCTTTGTAATCGCCAAGCGTGGGACCCGCGCTTAAACCGACCATAACGATCAGCCAGACCAGAATTGTAATCCACATCCCTTTTTTGGTTGAGACCCAATCAGTGATGGGACTTAATAGCTTCCTCAAAGGTTTTTCCCCCTCTTTAATTTGTCGCACTTACTCTAGCACAGCTAAATAAATTTAATATAAACTCGAAAGTCCAAGCCATTCGAGCGGCAGCAAAACACCCAAGTTTAATAACATGGAATGAGTAGGATAATTGAAAAATATTAGGCATGCCATTATTGATCATCATGGTAAGATATGATCCTTTTTACAAAGAGAATCAGATATTGATAAAGAATATCAATTGTGGCGATTTACGAGTTGAACAAGATTGACTTAACATATAATGGGAAACTCAGATAATACGAAACTCAGATCTAAACCACCATAAATATAAAAATGAAGACAAATGTAAGCGCCTTAGTTATCTTATTACATAAGTGCTTTTCTATAGAAAATAAGGGTATGGAGGGGTCCAATGAAGCGAATTCCAATGATGATGCAATTGGCATTAATCCTATTTTGCATCATGGCCATTCCGATGGCAATTTTAACCTGGTATAGCAGCTCTCAGATTCTACAGAATTCAGAGCATGCCTTTGCGGAAACTTCGCTTGCAGAATTAAATGCCAATCGCGAGCTTAATGAGAATGCTTTAAACAATTTGTCCCAGAATACAGTACGCCTAGGAGGCACCGACGTCTTCGATCGAATCCGTCCTTATAAGTCTCTTGCAGAGCTAAAGACGAATTACATGAATGTAAGCAAAGCGATGGCGGTGCTCAAGGAATTGTTGAATCTGAATCAGAGCGTCGATGGGGTGTATTCATCTTTCTTTTACCTGGACGACGCGAATTACGTGATTTCTACGGACAGAGGCATAACGAGCTTGGACAGATACGAGTCCATTGACTGGCTGAACGAGGCGCTTATGGAGCAAAAAGGGATACGCGGCGTATGGTATCCGCGCAAGCTCGATTCGGGCGTTAATGTCTTATCGTTCGCTTTGCCTTTAAATCGGCTTTCAACCGCTACTCGCGGAACGATCGTTGTCAATTTGAAGGAGAGTCAAATCCAGCAGTACCTGCAATCAACGAAATCGGGTAAGCAAGGTTATTTGCTAATGAAGTCAAGGTATTTGATTCAAGTAGACAAAAATGATTCTTGGGTTCTCAGGAATATTGGGTCGGCTGCATTTTGAATCAATAATGGCGGGAGCGAATCAATATTCGGCTTTTACCTTCGGACGAACGGGGCGATATGATAAATCCAACCTCGGGGCCACCGAGCCGGGGAAATGAACCGGGAGAGATCACGCATGGAGGAGGTGAGATTTTGAAAGTCCAAGATACAGCACCAGGAAATGAAACCGCTTTAATCCCCCTCGCAGGCAAGAAGCAGGGAACTCTCTACTATCTTCGTCGGGATTGGCAGCTCTATTTTCTGCTTCTCATTCCTTTAGCGTTTGTCTTGGTCTTTAAGTACGCGCCGATGAGCGGTCTTGTGCTTGCGTTCAAGGATTACAAGATTGCCCACGGATTCTGGAGCAGCGAATGGGTCGGTCTGGAAGTGTTTAAAGACATATTCGCAAAGCCCGATTTCGCTCGCGCCATCCGCAACACGCTTTTGCTGAATGTGTCGGACCTTATATTTAGCTTTACAATGCCGATTATACTCTCTTTGCTGCTAAACGAAGTCAAGAACGCTTTCTTCAAACGCGTGAATCAGACTCTGCTTTATTTACCGCACTTTCTGTCTTGGGTCATTATCGGCGCAATCGCTTATCAATTGTTGGGTGAAGGAACCGGTATGATCAATAATCTGATCGCGAATCTGGGGGGAACACGGATCCCGTTCCTTCAAGAGAACGTCAATTGGCTAATCAGCTACATCTTTATTGGCGTATGGCAAAGTATGGGTTGGGGGACCATCATCTACCTGGCTGCAATTAGCGGCATTAACCCCGAGCTGTATGAAGCGGCGGTCGTCGATGGTGCAGGCCGGTGGCGGAAAATGTGGAACATTACTCTGCCCTCGATCCGAGTGACGATCGTGACATTGCTGATTTTGAACCTTGGCCATGTGATGGCGGGTTCCTTTGAGCGTGTCTTTGCCTTAGCGAACAAAGCAACCACGGAGTTCACCACGACCATTCCCGTTCTGGTATATCGCTGGGGAATTGAAGGCGGCAACTTCAGCCGAGCAACCGCTCTCGGGCTTTTCCAAGCTGTCGTGGGGCTTGTCCTTATCTTAATTGCTGATCGGGTTGCCAAGAAACTGGGTGAAGATGGAGTCATTTAGAAAGGAGGGAAGCGATGAAAACATTCACTAGGAGCTATGCTGTGCGCCGCACCAGGAAACTAGACATATGGGATATTCTAATACGGCTCATACTTATTGCTGCCTCACTTGCCTGCTTGCTGCCATTCGTTCATGTCGTTGCAAAATCTTTAAGTGAAGACGCCTACGTCATTGCTAACAAGGTGTTTCTCTGGCCGGCGGGGTTCACTCTGGATGCGTACGGCAAAGTTTTTGCCGATCAGAGTATTCTGAGGTCTCTTTACATATCCGTAATCATTACGGTGCTCTTCACACTGATCGGCATGATCGTCACCATTTGTGCAGCCTACCCGCTATCCCGTAAGCAGCTTAAAGGCCGTTCGTTTTTTAACTTCATCTTTATGTTTACGATGTTCTTCGGAGGCGGCATTATTCCCGAATATATGCTGATCAACAGCCTGGGGATGCTTGATACGATGTGGTCGCTTATATTACCGCTGTCCTTTAGCGCATTTAACCTGCTGATCTTAAGGACTTCGATCTCCAGCAATATTCCGGCGAGCTTGGAAGAATCGGCACGGATGGATGGAGCGGGACATTTCAGGATCCTGTTCAGCATCGTACTTCCGCTCTCCAAGCCGATTCTAGCGACATTGTCCCTTTTTTACGCAGTCGGACGATGGAACGCTTATCAGGACGCCCTATTCTATATTAAGCATAATGTCGATCTGCGGCCGCTGCAGTTGAAACTATATTACCTGGTGGTTCAGGCCAGCGAGAGCTTTCAGCTGGAGATGACGCAAGTCTCGCTCAGCAATCCTGAAGTGCTCAAGGCAGCATGTGTCGTTTTTGCAACTTTACCGATCATTTGTGTCTATCCGTTCATCCAGAAGTATTTTGTCCAGGGAGTCATGCTTGGGGCTATCAAGGAATAGCATTTCCAGATTCTTTTGCATCGATATTATGAGATTGATAAGGGGGAAATACGATGAGCAAACCGAAAATCATGTCTATGTTCATGGTTTTAATATTAATTGCCGGTCTTATAGCGGGGTGTACGGGGAACAGCACCAATGGCGAGAAGAAGCCTTCTCCATCGGATGAGGGTAACACTCCAAGCCAAAACGCGGAAGGCAGCTATCCCGATTACTCGCAAGGCTTCCCGGAAAGAGTTACACTCGAAATTCCAGTGTATGAGCGTGCGTTCGAAGGCTGGAACGTAACCGACAACTACTATACACGCTGGATTCAGAAGGAATTCGGGGACAAATACAATATCGAGGTCAAGTTTACGCCGATTGCCCGTACCAACGAAGTTACGACTTATCAGCAGCTGCTCGCAGCCGGCAAGGCACCGGATATCATTTTCCACTACGACATGCCGCAAGCGCTTGCATACTATGGAGAAGGTGTCATGCAAGAGCTGGACTGGCAAGAGATTGAGCACTATGCCCCAACTTATTGGAGCAATTTGAGCGAGACGATTCTGCAATACGGCGTCGTTGACGAAAAAAACACCTTCTTCTTCGCTGCACGTCCTGATTTCAGCAACTTTGTCAATATCATTCGCAAAGATTGGGTTGAAAAAGTAGGAATGAAAATCGAGGACTTGACTTCGCTCGAGAAGTACAATGAAATGCTCATGAAATGGAAGGAAGAAGGAATCGGCGTTGCCGGGGCCGGTTTGACACGGAACGTGTTCAACTATAGTTACGGATTCCGTGAGTGGCCGGTTGATCCGAAGACGCACGCCCTTTATTCCGATCTATCCGTTTCGGATTTTACGACACCGGTAACCGAAGCCTGGCTGCGTAACCTAAGCTATCAATACCATAACGGACTTATCGATAAGGAGTTCTATCTGCGCGACGATGATAACAAGCTCAAGGCCGAGTTTGTTGCGGGAAATACGGGCACCTACGGTTTGTACCTGACCAATAACACCGATGCGTTTGAAGCAACGCTGAAGAATAATCCGGAAGCTGAATTTGCCGTGCTTCCCCCTGGCTCCGGCGTACCGGAGGGCAATATGCCCCAAGGACGCGCTGACTGGCCGTTCGGCTTGATCATGGGAATTAACCATGAATCGACGGAAGAGGAGCGTACTGCTGTATGGATGTATCTCGAGTGGATGAGCCAAGCGGAGAACCTGATGTTCCTGCAGAACGGGGTGGAAGGAGAGAACTATACGCTCGATTCCGATGGCTTGCCGGTGAAAAAACCGGATTTCAAGGGTGAATCCGTACTCTCTCAGAACAACAACAAGGACTATTGGGCACTTGTAACGGAAGCGCCATCCTTCGCAACGCCAGAGCTAACGCTTAAAGCTAACAAAAATAACTGGACGCCTGCGGGTTATGAGCAAATTGTCGAAGACATGATTCAATATCGAAACGAGACCAAACCATACCAGACGCCGGATCCGCTGTTCACCGTAGTCCTCGAGAAGGTTACCGAGTATAAGGCGGATTTGAACAACCTCTTCCAAGAGCTGTATCTCGACATTATCCTTGCGCCAGCAGACCAGTTCGATGCGAAATACGAAGCGGCCAAGCAGAAATTCCTCGACGCCGGCTATCAAGAGATTTTGGACGAGAAGCAAAAAGCGATTGATGCAGGCCAATTCCGGTAATCACGATAACCTAAACCAAAATTCCGAGCTCCTGCCGTAAGCGGGGGCTCTAGATGATATGGAGGGCAATATGAATCTGAAACTAGATATCACTTCAGAAGATTTAAAGCAAACCGCCAAGCGTGTTGCAGATTATACGTTCGGGATGGATTTGACGTGGGACTGGCCGGGCGGTGTCGCATTCTATGGGATTAGCCGACTGTTCGAGGTGACTGGCGAGCATGCTTACCTGGAACGGATGATCGATTGGGTTGAGGAGTACTTAGAGGCGGGCATTCCGGAAGGATGGACCGTGAACACCTGTGCGATGGGGCATATGCTGCTGACCCTGTATGCACAGACGAAGGATCAAAAATATCTGGATCTCATTTTAAGCAAGATTGATTATTTGGAACATCACGCTTTGCGTTTCGGTGACCGGGTCCTTCAGCATACGGTGTCGGCTAACAATGACTTTCCGGAGCAGTGCTGGGCGGATACCCTGTTCATGGCGGCATTTTTGGAGCTTCGGGTCGGCGTGCTCCTCGGGAAGAAGGCGCTCATCGACGACGCGCTCCATCAATTCGAACGGCATATTCATTACTTGCAAGATGAGGATTCCGGGCTGTGGTACCATGGCTATAACCATGTCAAAAAGGACCATATGTCCGGCATTCATTGGGCGCGCGCCAACGCCTGGGCAGCCTATACGATGTCCCGAGCGGCAAGAGGGCTGCCGGAAGGCTATCTTTATCCTCCCATGATGCACATATGGAGCTCCTTACGCGACCAGTTGGCGGCCATAAAACGGATGCAGCATGAGGACGGTCTGTGGGGCACCGTGCTCGATTACCCGGAAGCTTACGGCGAAGTATCGGCTACAGCGGGTATTGCAGCAGCGATGGTGATGCAGGGCAATCCGCTGCACGCGAAATATGTGAGAAAAGCCTTGGCCGGCGTTCTCGCCAATATAGCGGATAACGGACGGGTTCTTAACGTGTCCGGAGGAACGGCGGTCATGAACGACATCGAAGGATATCTCGGCATTGACCGGAAATGGGCACAAGGCTGGGGACAAGGATTGGCGCTAGCGTTCCTGTCGTCGGTCGTTGAAGTTGTCGAAGCCCAAGGAGATCGCGAGCTTAGCAGACGAAGCGATCAAGTCGATTAGACCTCAGGCTACTTGCCCATCATAGAAACGGACATCGGCAATCCGTCTGGAGCATGCTGGAGGACATGAACATAGATGATTTAGAAGTCGCTAAGTTAGCGGCTTTTTTTTACTATAGCGATGTAAGTTTTGTCCTTAGCTGAGGATGCTCCACATCTCGGATTCGGACCATTACTCTATAGAACACTCGGAATGCTGGCACAGGTCGTCATATGACAACGAAGAAGTCGGAATAACGGTAGATCACAGGGATGCAAAGGAGGTAGAATGTCGTCACCAAAGAAGCATTAAGGAGAGAAGCATATTGATTTTGAGGATTATAAAATGGATGCTGTCCGTCATTGTTCTTGTTATCATAGGGGGACTTCTGCTAGTAAATTTAACGCCTGTTCCAGTTATCCATTGGCTGCGCAGCCAGCCGGAAGCAGCGCCTGCAGCACCTTCGAATTGGGCGGAGCTTGAGCAGGTGGTAGAGGTTCATAAAGACCTCACGTATCCTTCGATATTCAAATCCAACGAAATGGACCTGTACCTCCCCAAAGACCGCGCCGGCAAACTGCCTACGATCCTATGGGTTCACGGCGGCGCTTTTGTATCAGGAGATAAATCGGGCACCGCCTATTGGTGTACGATGATGGCCAGCAAAGGCTATGCGGTGGTCAGCATGAATTACGAGGTGGCTCCCGAGGCGCGATATCCGGCACCAGTCCTTCAAATGACAGAGGTCTATCAGCATCTGAAGGAGCTTAAAGTTTTCCCGTCCTTGGACTTGGACCGTCTAATTGTCGGCGGAGACTCAGCCGGCGCCCAAATTGCATCCCAATTCATCGCAATTCAGACGAATGCCGACTTGGCGCAGCGGACAGGGATTGAACAAGCGGTTCCGGAGGAATCCATACAAGCGGCGCTGCTGTATTGCGGTCCGTATAACGTCAAACAGCTGGCGAGCGTTACCGGCAGATTAGAGAAATTCTTCCTGAATCAGCTGGGGTGGGCCTATATTGGAACACGGAACTGGAAGGATGGGACCGAAGCAGAAGAGGCTTCAACAATAAACCATGTGACAAGTGATTTTCCGCCAACCTTTATAACGGACGGCAACACGGGTTCTTTTGAAAAACACGGCAAGGAATTGGAGGCGCGGCTCAAAGAGGCAAACGTGCCCGTGAAGTCATTGTTTTACCCGCTGTCCCATGGTGTCGTGCAGCACGAATATCAATTTCAGCTTAACACTAAAGAGGCCATGGAGTGCTTGGAGATGACATTAACCTTTTTGGAAGCTCATTTGCAAGAGCGGGGATAAACAAACAGTGATAAAGACTGGTGCTTCAACTTTTATCGGGAGAAGTAGTAAAATGGGGATAGCTCAATACCAGGGAGAGGAGTCTCATCATGTACAGCCATATCAAGGCAATTCCTTGGAATTCGATTCGCGTCAAGCTGGTGCTTGGCCTTTTGGGCGTGGCAATCCCTTTAATCGCCTTACTGATCTATATGAGCTATTACAGTGTGAACGTCATTCATAATCAGGTGGCGGTCTCCAATAAAAATATGATCTCCATCCAAATGAGACAGATCGATAACCAGCTCTCGGAGATCGAACGGCATTTGGTGAATCTGTCCAGATCGGAAGTCAGTGTGCTGACGATGAAAGACGCGGTGCCCGACAATACGTATATGATGGCCAAAAGCGATGTTTCCCGGAAGCTGTCCTCCGATCTTTCGGTTTATCCTTACATTGACGGACTTTTCGTATATTCTTTGCCGCGGCATGATTTTGTTGAAGCCTACAAAGGGTCGATGACCTATAACGGATTATTGAAAATGCGAGATTACCTGCAGGAAAGCAGCACGAGCCAGAACCGCTTCTACGGAATGGAGGCGAACTGGCAGCTGCAAGAGATTGAAGGGTCCTATTACGCGATCAAGGTGCTCAGGGATGACAATATCAGCGTCGGGTCCTGGGTATCCCTCAAAACCTTGATGTCGCCGATGTCGGTTCTGAACACGGGTGAAACCGGAGCTATGCTGTTCGTTGACGACCAGGGGAAGCCGCTCTATAACACGAAGCCCCTGCAGGATGAAACGTTGGATTTTACCCATGGTTTCAATAGCTATTACATGTCAGGCAAAGACAAAGACTATCTCATCGTGGGGGAGACTTCGAAGAAAGCGGACATCAGCATGGTCGCCGTCATTCCGGACAAGCTGACTCTCGAAAATCTGCCATATCTCAAAAAGACGGCTGCCTTCCTCTCTGCATTCGCTATTTTGCTGCTGCCGGTCAGCTTGTGGTTCCTCCGGAAAGTGCTGCTTCGGCCGCTGCAGAAGATCGTTCAATTAATGCGAAGAATCGGAGAAGGTAATTTCAATTTGCGAATCGAGAAAGTACCGTCCGCTCCCGAGGAGTTTCAGCTGGTGTATCGTACGTTAGATCAGATGGTGTCGCAAATTGAAAAGCTGAAGATTGACGTCTATGAAGAGCAATTGAGCAAGCAGCGGGCGGAGCTGAAGCAGCTGCAGCTCCAGATCAACCCGCATTTTTTCATGAATTCCCTGAATATTTTGTACCATTTGGCACAGGTGAAGCGATATGAATTGATCCAGGAGATGACGATTTGTCTGGTACAATACTTCAGATATATGTTCCAGAGCAATAACCAGGCTTTGGTTCTATTAAAGGATGAGCTGCAGCATACGAGAAATTATTTGCGGATTCAGCAGCTGCGGCTTCCCAATCAATTCGAAAGCGAGATTCATGTTCCGGATTATCTTCTGGAAACCCCGGTTCCTCCGCTGATGCTTCAGACGATTGTAGAAAATACGATCAAGCATGCCGTAAGGGCAGATGTACGGACGCTCCTGGTCATCGAAGCGCTCCTAGACGATCTGGCGGAAGAGCCGATCGTTTGCTTGACCGTCCGTGATACCGGAGAAGGCTTCTCGGATGAGGTACTGGAGGCGATGCGCTGCGGCGAACAAGGTGTAAACGCCGGGCGAGCGAATGTTGGCTTGTGGAATGTACGGGAACGTCTGCGTCTGCAGTATGGGAATGGGGCTGCGATGGATTGCTATAACGACGATCCACACGGGGCGGTCGTCGAACTCTTCATTCCGTTAAGCCCAAGACAGGATGGAAAGGAGGACGCCTATGCGTCATGTACTGATCGTGGATGATGAGGTCATTGCCGTAGAGGGACTGAAATATGGTGTGGAGTGGGGCCGGCTAGGTGTTTCCGCTATATTTACCGCGCATAGCGCCAGCCAGGCGATGGAGATCATCCGTCGAGAGCGCGTGGATCTTCTGTTATGCGATATTGAAATGCCGCATGGGTCCGGCTTGGATCTATTGGAATGGGTACGGGGATATCATCCGGATATCGTTGCGATTTTCCTTACCTGTCATGCCGACTTTCACTATGCCAAGCAGGCCATTCAACTTGGCAGCTTCGATTATTTACTGAAACCTGTCCCTTTTGCCGATCTTGAATCCGTTGTACGGAAAGCGATCGAGAAGCTCGAACAGGAGCGCGAGCAATCGGAGTTCAGTCAATATGGGAAGTTTTGGATGCAGCATCAGCCCCTGTTGGTTGAACGATTCTGGCTGGATATCCTGAATCAAACAATCCCAAGCCGCTCCGCTGCAATCAAGGAGCAGGCAGAGAATCGCAATATTCCGTATTCGGAGGATATGATCTTTACCCCGATACTGATTCAAGTTCGGAGATGGTATAAGGAAGTCACGCTGCGGGATGAGAAAATCATTGAATACGCGATACGTAAATCCGCCGAGGAGCTCATCCAAGAGAGGACCGAGCATGGCATGCTGGTGCCGGTGGAGAAAGGGCGCTGGCTCGCCTTGATCAACAAGGATCCGGCATCGGTGGATGAC
Organism: Paenibacillus sp. NPDC093718; assembly: GCF_050279985.1. NCBI lineage: Bacteria > Bacillati > Bacillota > Bacilli > Caryophanales > Paenibacillaceae > Paenibacillus > Paenibacillus sp. NPDC093718. The sequence goes on along the minus strand of NZ_JBNNUS010000007.1, from coordinate 273,036 downwards.
GAGGCATACAAGGATATGTGCGAGAGATACATCGATGCTTGCAGGAAATATTTCTATGCGGGCGTCGCCTGTTATATCGGGGAGCCGGGTCACGGACATGAAGTCCCTTCGATGTATATTCAATTGGATCGGATGAATGAAATGAATGTGGCTTATGATCAACACGTCTTTTTGTTGAAGGATGAGAAGCCGTCGGCTGCTCTCCAGCAAATGCTTCCGGATATGAGCATGTGGGCGATACTGTTAAAGGAGGGCGCGAGCGGACAGGTACTGAAGGAGGCGGAGGTTTACATCAGATCTCAGATCGAAGGTAACTCGCTCACCTCGGATTTACTGAATCAATTCATTCAGGATTTTCAGCAAATGCTCTATTATGTGCTTCATCTGAAAGGGATCCAGGCGCATCAGCCTCTCAGGGACAGCCGTTCCTTGGAGTTATATGCCAGATCGGTGCGATCGGCAACGGATGCGCTGGACTGGATTCGTCATATCGTTCAAAGGGCGATGGATTTTGCGTCTTCAGTGGAGCATTCGCCAAGTGTAGTAGAGCAAGTGAAAGCTTATATCCGCGAGCATCTGTCCGAGGATTTGTCGCGGGAGGATATCGCGAGTCATGTGTTTTTGAATCCGGATTATTTGACCCGAATCTTCAAAAAAGGGACAGGTATGTCGATCTCGGACTACTTGCTCCAGCAGCGATTGAGCATGGCGGCCGGGCTGCTCGCAAATACCGAGCTGTCTGTCAGTTCGATTGCAACGCGAATCGGCTACGCCAACTTCTCACACTTTTCCCGCATGTTCAAAAAATATATGAATATGAGTCCGGTCGAGTACCGGCAAGAGCATGCCGGCATCACCAGCTCCGGGGAAAGTCGGTAAAGTGACAGTGAAAAGTCGTTATAAGAGCAGTGCACAATCACGTCCCCTCTTACAATATAGCTAGAAACACATCAATCACAAAGGCGGGGGAACAGATGAAAAAATCATTCGCACGACTATCCACGATGCTCTTGAGCGCCGTCATACTATTGTCGGCCTGCGGAGGAGGGAAAGCAGCCGACCAAGACAATGAGCCGGCAGGTGAACAAAAAGCCCTCACGGAGCTGACGGTCGTGCTTCCGGTGGCAGGCTCCATTCCGAAAGATATACAGCAAGTGGAGGACGCCATCAACAAGATCGCGGCCGAGAAAATACAGGCCAAGGTCAAATTTGAGCATATTTCTGTCGGAGACTGGGAGCAGCAGACGAATCTGATGTTTGCAAGCGGCGAGAAAATGGATCTGCTGTACTTATCCGGTTATAACTTCAGCAACATCGTTGCGAAAGGTCAGCTGAAGCCTCTGGATCAATTGCTTGAGCAGCATGGTCAGGGGATCGCCGATGCCTTGGGAAAAGATTATTTGCAAGCTACGCGCATCGGCGGAGAGATATACGGAACGCCGACGGTGCGGGATTTGGCGGCCAGCTATGGGCTGACCATGAGCAAAGAGTTGGTGGATAAATACAAGATCGATGTTGCCTCGATCAAGACGCTCGATGACGTGGAAGCCGTGCTGCGGAAGGTAAAGGAAGGAGAGGGTCCTACCATGACACCGCTGGTTACCGGTGCTGCGGGGCAATCCTTCCGAGAAAATTATGTCAACTATGATAGTCTGAACGACACGATCGGTGTTCTTCCGAGCTATGACAATGGGCTTAAGATTGTCAATTATTACGAAACGAAGGAATATGCCGACTTTGTCAACAAGATTCGCGGTTGGTATCAGGATGGGCTGATTCCACAGGATATGGCCACAACGCAGGCAACGCGGTTTGACATGATCAAAGCTGGCAAAGCCTTTGCCTATATGGCTATGCAAAAACCCGGCTTTGCGGAGAGCGAGAAGAAGCTGTCCGGGCTCGAGTTGGTCACTGCAGAGCTCGTACCTCCTGTAGCTACGACGAGCACGGTAACGGGCGCGATGTGGGGCATTCCGGTCAATTCCGAAACCCCTGAGAAAGCGATGGAATTTTTGAATCTGATGTACACCGACAAGGATATTGTGAACCTGTATGACTGGGGGATCGAAGGCACCCATTATGTAAAGGTGGACGGCTTCGACAATGTGATCGATTATCCGGAGGGTGTTGATTACAACTCGGTAGGTTATAAAATGCCGCTTGGCTGGCTGTTCGGGAATCAGTTCCTGTCTTATGTCATGAATGGCGACGATCCGGAAATTTGGTCCAAGATGGATGAATTCAACAAGAGCTCCAAGCGCTCGAAAGCCATGGGCTTCCTGTTTGACGCTTCTCCGGTGAAGACCGAGTATGCAGCCGTAAGCAACGTCATTACGCAATATAAAATGCCGCTGGAGACAGGAAGTGTAGACCCGGAACAGATTTTGCCGGAGTTCATCTCCAAATTGAAATCGGCCGGAATCGATAAGATTATTGCGGAGAAACAGAAGCAATTGGATGAATGGGCTAAAACCAACGGCGTGAAGTAAAACATCATGTGAACGGTCACGGGATACTCCGTGGCCGTTTCCATTGTGAAAAAAGAAGAGAAATCATAAAGCTCATCGAAAAACGTGAAGCATGAGCAGCAGGTCGCACAGGGTTGATCCTTGGCGGGCTGCTTTTTTTTATGTGCGGAAGGAGCGTTTCCGACAGATTGTGAACCTTCATTACAAACTGACCTGGCACTCTGTTCGGCTTAACAGCCGCTGAAGTCGGGAAAGCACAAATGTGAAGTCGTCAAAGCGGTAGTGGCCCGTGTGCTTGCTCTTTAAAATGAAGATATAGATTCGGCTATAAAGCCGCAAAAGGGGGGAAGTGCGGTGACAAGTACAACACGCCGCAAGGGACGGAGATCCCTTCGGAAGTACGTTCCGCTATACATCATGATGTTGCCGGGGCTTATCTACCTGCTCATCAACAATTATTTGCCGCTGTTCGGTCTAAGCATCGCTTTTAAGGACGTGAACTACAGCAAAGGGATATGGGACAGTGACTGGATCGGCTTCAAAAACTTTGAGTATCTGTTCAAAACGGATGATGCATTTATCATTACGCGTAACACGATTCTTTACAATGCTGCGTTTATCGTTCTAGGCTTGATCGTTTCGGTTGGTGTCGCCATATTGCTGAACGAGATCCGCAACAAAGTGGCATCACGTTTTTATCAAAGCGTCATTATCCTGCCGTTTCTTATCTCCATCATTATCGTCAGCTACCTGGTTTACGCCATGTTCAGCGTGAATACGGGAATGGTGAACAAGACGCTGCTCCCGGTACTTGGGCTGGATCCTATCTCATGGTATACGGAGCCGAAATATTGGCCCTTCATTCTGACGGTCGTGCATATTTGGAAGGCGGCGGGGTATTCCTGCATCGTTTATTTGGCAGCCATCATCGGCATCGATCCCGAGTACTACGAGGCTGCAAAGCTGGACGGAGCCTCCAAATGGATGCAGATCCGCAAGATTACGCTTCCGATGATTACGCCGGTGATCACCATTTTGACACTGCTCGGTATAGGGCGCATCTTCTATTCCGATTTCGGATTGTTCTACCAGGTGCCGATGGATTCCGGCGCTCTATTCTCGACAACCAATGTTATAGACACTTACGTATTCCGCGGGTTGATGCAGCTCGGTGATATCGGCATGTCCTCGGCGGCAGGATTCTATCAGTCGCTGGTCGGATTCGTTCTCGTGCTGGTCTCCAACTATGTCGTCCGGAAAATTGATAAAAACAATGCTTTGTTCTAAGGAGCGATCCATATGAAAAACGAATCCCGCGGTCTGCAATGGGCAGCGCACATCATCATGATTGTTTTTTCCCTGGCGTGTATTCTTCCGTTCATCCTGCTGTTTATCTCATCGATCACCGACGATCACACGATTGCCGTGGAGGGCTATTCCTTCTTCCCCTCCAAGTTCAGCCTGGGCGCATATGAATATCTATGGAGAGAATCGGCGCAGATCTTCCATGCATACGGGATCACGATCCTGATCACGGTGATCGGCACGAGCGCAAGCCTTGTCATGACTTCACTGCTGGCCTATCCGCTATCCCGTAAGGATCTTCCCGGCGGTGTCGTGCTGTCGTTCATCGTGTTCTTCACGCTGCTGTTTAACGGGGGATTGGTTCCGACCTATCTGGTCTATACACAGCTGTTCGATTTGAAAAACACGCTGCTTGCCCTGCTGATCCCCTGGCTGCTCATGAATGGCTTCAATGTGCTGCTGATGCGGACGTTCTTCGCCACCACGATCCCTGCGGCAGTCCTAGAATCGGCAAGCATGGACGGAGCCGGTGAGTTCAGGATGTATTACAAAATCATTCTTCCGCTGTCGCTTCCGATCATGGCAACGGTCGGGATGTTTCAGGGGCTGGCATACTGGAACGATTGGAATAACGGGTTGGTGTTCGTAACGGAACCGGAGCTGTTCAGCCTGCAGAATCTTTTGAACCGGATTATGAGCGACATCCAGTATTTAACCCGTAACAGCAGCATGAATTCAGGGAATGCGCTGGAGCAGCTGCCGAGTGAGACTTTCCGGATGGCGGTGGCCGTCATAGGCGTGCTGCCGATCCTCGTCGCCTATCCGTTCTTCCAGAAATACTTTGTTAAAGGTATGACCATTGGTGCGGTAAAGGGCTAAACCAGAACGTATAGAACGTATAAAACAAGATGACCAAGGACAGGAGTGAAGCAGATATGATAGGCATTTGGCATTCAATTATTGATCAGCCGAGAATGAAAATACAGTTTAAAATCAGCCAAAAAGCAGGCTACACCCTCGATGCCGTCATGGAGCCCCTTCCGGTTCCGCTATCCTTCCCCGACGTTACGGTGCAGGGCAACCAACTACGGGGATTGGGCAAAGTGTTTTGGAAGCCGGATGAGGATCTTTCCCTACAGCTGTCGTTCGTCGGGGATTCGTTCACGGGCGAGCTTCGCATCCCTTCGTTCGGGAGCTTTCCCCTTCACGGTAAAAGAGGGCGGGGGCCCTATCTTGCACAATCCTTGCTGGAGGAAGCAGCGGCGTACCGAAAAAGCGGGATTCGGGAGCGGACGGACGAAGAAATCGCAGTGGCCGTTGAAGCTTTGCTTGCGGACATGTCGCTGGAGGAGAAGGTTGGTCAAATGTGTCAATGCCAGGCCTCCAATTTCTCCTTCGGGAATGCGGTGGAATCCGACCCGCCGGAGAAGCTGATTGCCGAGGGAAGAGCAGGATCGGTACTGGGAGCCTTCGACATTACAAGAGTATTTGAATTGCAGAGAATAGCCGTCGAGCAATCGCCGCACGGTATTCCGCTGCTGTTTCACGCGGACGTCATCCACGGCTCGCAGACCATTTTCCCAATCCCGCTGGCATGGTCCTGCAGCTGGGACATGGAAGCGATCCAAGAAGCGTGCGCGATTGCCGCTAAGGAGGCCGGTGCTTCCGGAACGATATTCAATCATGGCCCGATGATCGACATTACCCGTGACGCCCGCTGGGGCAGGGTATCGGAAGGGGCGGGCGAGGATCCGTATTTGGGGGCGTTAATTGCCAAAGCTCAAGTTGCGGGGTACCAAGGAGAGTCTCTGCATAGCGAAGAGACGCTGGTCGCCTGCCTGAAGCATTTCATTGCCTACGGGGCAGCGGAAGCCGGCAGAGATTATAACAGTGTGGACATCTCGGAGGGCACGCTTCGAAACGTATACCTTCCGCCGTTTAAGGCTGCTCTGGAAGCGGGAGCCGGCTCGGTGATGAACGCCTTTAATATTTATCAGGGAGTCCCGGTCGCGGCTAATACGTTCGTACTGAAAGAGCTGCTTCGGGAAGAGCTGGGATTTGACGGAATCCTGATTTCCGATTACGGCTCGGTCGACGAAATTCGGGTTCATGGACACGCGAAGGACACGAAGGAGGCTGCGCACAAAGCCGTTCACGCCACGATGGATATAGAAATGGTGACTCGCGCTTTCGATCATCTGCCTGCACTTGTCAGTGAAGGTAAGGTAACTGAGCAGCAGCTCGATGATGCCGTTCGCCGCATTTTATACGTGAAGTACAAAACCGGTTTAATGGACGATCCATATCGATACATTCGCCCTGAGAAAGAAATCGAATATCACTTTAACGAAGCGCATCTGCAGGCAAGTCTGGAGTTGGCCCGCAAATCGATGGTTCTGCTCAAAAATGAAGGCGTGCTCCCGCTTGCCAAGGAAGCCGGCAAGATCGCGCTGATTGGTCCATTTGCCGATAGTAAGGACCTGCTCGGACCGTGGCAGTTCTCCCGCTATGGCCATGAAACCGTGACCCTGTATGAAGGAATGCTGGAGAAAGACATCCCTGCGGAGCGAATCTTGTACGCTCAAGGATGCGGCGTGAATGAAGCGATTGACGGTGGAATCGAGGCGGCGGTCATGCAGGTCCGTGAGGCGGATATCGTTATTCTGGCGCTCGGCGAGAGCAGCGAGATGTCGGGTGAAGCGGCTTCCCGTATGGATATCGTCATGCCCGAGGCGCAGCAGCGGCTGGCGGAAGCCGTCATCGAGGAAGGCAAACCGACGGTTCTTGTTCTCACGAACGGACGTCCGCTGGTCCTGGACTGGTATGACCGGCATGTCGATGCCATTCTGGAAACCTGGTTCCTAGGCTCACAGGCAGGTCACGCCATCTCAGACGTGTTGACAGGAGATTACAATCCGTCAGGGAAGCTGACGATGAGCTTTCCTGCCCGCATCGGGCAGGTGCCGGTATACTACAACAGCTTTAACACCGGTAGACCGGTAACTGATACGAATGGAAAGGATAAATTCATATCCAAATACTTGGATGGCCCGAATGACCCGTTATATCCTTTCGGACATGGGCTGAGTTATACGAGTTTTGAGTACTCGGGGATCGTTCTGGACCGCTGTGAGATGACGACGGACGATACGATTACGGTATCGCTGAAGGTGACGAATACAGGCGTTGTTTCCGGCGAGGAAATTGTCCAGATGTACATTCAAGACTGCTGCGGTAGTATTGTGAGGCCGGTTAAGGAGCTGAAGGGCTTTCAGAAAGTATGGTTGGCACCCGGAGAGAGCAGGAAGATTGCGTTTAAGATTACTGGCGAGGAATTGACGTTCTGGTCGCCGGCATCCGGCTACACGGCTGAGCCAGGTACATTCAAGGTTTATATCGGATCCAGCAGCCGTGAGGCATCCGATGGCATGGAGTTTGAATTGCTTGATTGATTGAGTCAATAAAGAGGAGGAACGACAATGAGTGAGCATCGGGATTTGAAAGCATTGATTTCGCAGATGACCTTGGAGGAGAAGGCGAGTCTTTGCTCGGGCCTGGATAACTGGCATACGAAAGGGGTGGAGAGACTGGGGATTCCATCCGTCATGGTGACGGACGGACCGCACGGGCTGCGTAAGCAGCGGGCATCGTCCGACCATCTGGGCTTGTTCGACAGCGTGCCTGCAACATGCTTTCCGTCGGCAGCAGGCGTAGCGAGCTCATGGAATCGTGAATTGATCTACCGGATGGGCGAAGCGCTGGGTAGAGAATGCCAAGCGGAAAATGTAGCCGTATTGCTGGGGCCGGGAGCCAATATCAAGCGTTCCCCATTATGCGGGCGCAACTTTGAGTATTTCTCGGAAGATCCTTATTTATCGACCGAAATGGCGACCTATCATATCCAAGGGGTACAGAGTCAGGGGGTAGGGACCTCGCTCAAGCATTTCGCGGCCAACAACCAGGAGCATCGGCGAATGACGTCGGACTCGGTGGTCGACGAGCGGACGCTGCGTGAAATTTACTTGGCCAGCTTTGAAGGCGCCGTCAAGCAAGCACAACCGTGGACGGTTATGTGTGCCTACAATAAAGTGAACGGGGAATTTGCTTCCGAGAACGAAACCCTGTTAACCGATATTTTGAAAAACGAATGGGGCCATGAAGGCTTTGTGATTTCAGACTGGGGAGCAGTCAATGAGCGTGCGAAGGCGCTTGCGGCAGGCATGGAGCTGGAGATGCCGACGAGCCACGGCGAGGGGGATGCGAAAATTGTGGAGGCCGTCCGAAGCGGTCAGCTGCCCGAGGCGAAGCTGGACGCCGCGATCGAGCGTCTACTTACCGTCATATTCAGAGCCGTTGATCAGCGGAAGCCGGACGCGGCCTTCGATCAGACGGAGCATCACCGTTTGGCGCGCGAGGTGGCTCACGAGAGTATGGTGCTGCTTAAAAATGAAGGCGGGATGCTCCCGCTTGCTCGAAGCGGCCGTATCGCCGTGATCGGTGCATTAGCTAAAGAGCCGCGCTATCAGGGCAGCGGCAGCTCCAAGATTCGTCCAACCCGGCTGGACGATATATTGGAGGAAATGGAGGCCTCAGCCGGCGATGCGAAGATCCATTACGCGCCCGGCTATAATCTGAACGAAGAGGGCAGCGACCAGCTGCTGCTTCAGGAAGCATTGGCCCTCGCATCCGAGTCTTCCGTTGCCATTGTGTTTGCCGGGCTGCCGAACCGCTATGAATCGGAAGGCTTCGACCGGAAGCATCTGCGGATTCCGCCGAATCAGATAACTCTGATCGAAGCGATAGCAAAGGTGCAGCCGAATATGGCTGTCGTACTCAGCAACGGCGCACCGGTGGAGATGCCTTGGCTTGGAGAAGCCAAGGCCGTGCTGGAAGCGTATCTGGGCGGTCAGGCGCTTGGCGGAGCAATCGCCGACATTCTGTTCGGTGACGCGAATCCGTCCGGGAAGCTGGCCGAGACGTTCCCGGTTAAGCTGAGCGACAATCCCTCGTACTTGTTTTTTCCCGGGGAAGGCGACCGTGTCGAATACCGCGAAGGTTTGTTTGTCGGGTACCGCTATTATGACTCGAAAAAACTGGCTCCCCTGTTTCCGTTCGGGCATGGGCTGAGCTATACCACATTTGAGTACTCTAATCTTACGGTGGATAAGAAGCGGCTAAAGGATACGGAGAAGCTCATTGTTTCCGTAAACGTAAAGAATACAGGGGCTCGACCAGGTAAGGAGATCGTGCAGCTCTATGTTCATGATATGGAGAGGAGCGTCATTCGGCCGGATCAGGAGCTGAAGGGTTTTGACAAGGTGGAATTAGCATCGGGGGAAGACAAGACCATTACGTTCGAGCTGGATCACAGAAGCTTCGCCTACTATGACGTTGAGCTGAAGGACTGGGTCGTGGAGAGCGGCGAATTTGAAATTCGAATCGGCAAGTCCTCCCGGGACATCGCGCTTACGGAGATCGTTGAGGTGCAGTCCACAACCGTGCGGGAGATCGTTTTCCATCGCAACTCCACCGTTTCGGATTTGAAAATGACCGTCAAAGGCGCGGCTTTTGTAGAGGATTTTATCGGCAAGCTCCCGTTTGCATCAGCGATTGAAGACAGCTCCCATGCGGAAATGTTCAGGGCATTTCTGGACGCCATGCCATTGCGCGGCTTGCTGTCGTTCAGCGGGGGCAAAACGACAGAGAAGCAGCTGAGTGACCTTATTGACTTTTTGAATAGCTGACTTGAATGACTTGCTAAAAACAGCTGATTCAAACAATACCACAACCATAATATGAAAATATTATTCACGTGTCGGATCAGGGAGAGGAAGTGTCTATTCAATGAAACAGGAGCAACCCATGCCGCTGTATCCACGGCCGCGACTTGTGAAATGGCTGGATGGAGAGAAGATCTGGTCGGTGAGCGTTACGTACGACATTCAGGAAAAAGCTGTCTCAGCGGTGGAGCAGATGAGACTGAAATCTCGATTGGAGCAGGCGTTGACTGGCTCTTTTCAGGATGGTAATTCAACAGATTCGTCCATTCCGATATCAGTCTCTTTACAGGAGGGGCTGCACCCGGAAGGCTATGTCTTACAATGGGATGAAGCAGGACTGCGAATTGAATATAGTCAACCGGCCGGGTTGCATTATGCGGTGGTCTCAATAGAGCAGCTTTTGTTGCGCCAAGGATTCTCATGGAAATGCTTTCGGATTGAAGATGAACCCGACTTTCCGGTACGTGGCTTAATGCTGGATATTGGACGCAGCAAAATTCCGAGGCTAACGGAGTTGTTCCAGCTGATCGACCAGATGGGGATGTTGAAGCTGAATCATCTGCAGCTGTACATGGAAGGATATTGCTTCGATTATAAACAGCATATGGAGGCGTTCCCGGATAGCACCCCGATGATAGCTGAAGAGTTCCGCAGGTTGGATGCTTACGCCGCAAGCCGTTTTATCGATCTGGTGCCGAATCAGAATTGTCTGGGCCACATGGGAGATTGGCTCAGTAAACCGGGATACCGTGACCTTGCGGAGCATCCGGACGGAATGCTGATTGATGGTCCGTATCCATTGACATTCCCTCCCACCACTTTGAACCCAGTCGACCCGCGTTCTCTGGAGTTGATTAAGGGGATGTTCGATGAATTACTGCCTGCGTTCACATCCGATTGGGTTAACATCAATATGGATGAGCCGTTTGGTCTTGGAGCCGGCAAAAGCAAGAAGCGCTGCGATGCGATCGGATTGGGTCCGCTGTATATGGAGTATGCAGAAGGCGTGACGGATATCGTTCGAAGCCACGGAAAGAAAGCGATGATGTGGGGAGATGTATTGACCCGCCATCCGGAAATAGCCGAACGGATCCCGGACGATGTGACGATCCTCGATTGGAATTATGACAGCAGCATTTCTTTTGCCGAGCACTGCAGCATGCTGCAGAAGAACGGAATATCCTATTACGTCTGTCCTGGAACGAGTTCCTGGTCCTCTCTGTCCGGTCGAACCGACAATATGCTGAACAATATCGCCGACGCAGCAATTCAAGGCCGGAAATTCGGGGCCGGAGGGTTAATCGTGACCGATTGGGGCGATAACGGGCATTGGCAGGTTCCGGCGATCAGCTATCCGGGGTATGCCTACGCAGCCGGGTTAAGCTGGTATACGGAAGGTAACCTGCAACGAGAAGATGAGTTGAAGAGGTATCTGTCGGAGTACGTATTTAAAGACGCCAGCGGTGAGATCGGGCATTTCCTGATGGAATTGGGACGATACTACCATTTGGAGAACAGCTCGCTTGATAACGGCACCTATCTGAGTGCTTTGCTAACCCGCGGATTAAAGAGCCGGGAGCAGTTGGAGAAAGAACTTAGCTTGTTTTTGCGGATATTTGCAGAGCTTAACGGAACGACAGTCGACTCGTTTCAGCTGGATTTTCAATATCATGACATGCTGGCGTGGCTGGAGAAGCGTAAAGAACAGCTGGAAAGACTTGATCTTCAAGTTCGCGATGCCGACGTCATTACAGACGAGCTGCGGAATACCCTGCGGTTAATTGAACAGGCGGTTGGGATTCACCGATATATGTGCCGGATCGATATGTCTGATGCACAAGATGAGGTCAACTGCATCATTGATCTGGAATCTCAGCTCAAGCTGGTTATTGAAGAATTTAATAGATTATGGCGGATCCGCAATAAGGAAGGCGGTCTTATAACCAGCACCCGAGCGATGTATACACTGCTCGACCAATACGAAGGGATTCGGCAAACTCAAGAACAGGTTTTAGAGCAGCAGCCTGCAACACATCAAACCCCATAAATTGAGAGAGAGGTAGTCCGGAGTCATGTTTGGTGAGTTGCAGGAAGAAATTTCATTTCTACGAGGAAATCCCATAGCATTCCAAGTCGCGAAAATCGCGGCTTTTTTTTATAAAGGTAAACAAACAGGAATTCTGTTGTATGCCGTAAATTAACTTGCCACAACAAACTAAATTCAATGATAATGTATACAGTTGGTTAATTATACTATTGGGGTTGAATATGATGAAAAGGATTGAATTCCAGAACGAATCGTACGGAAAAGAAATAACCGCAATCAATCGACATTTGCATATGCTGCTTACTCCGCGTCTTGCCCCGCTTCGCTTGGGATTTGGGCAGCACATGTTTTTGCTAATGCTCTCAATGAAAGAGGAGGTGAATCAGAAAACACTAAGCGAGCAATTGATGGTCGACAAGACAACGACGGCAAAAGCGATCCGCAAGCTTGAATCTGAGGGTTATATTCGCAAAGAAATTGACCCCATCGATCTACGGAACCAAAAGATATATCTAACCGATTCCGGAAGGGCTGTCGTTCCGAAGATTGAGGAAGCGCTAGCAGAATTAATGGAGATTGGAACAGAAGGGATCTCCGCAGAAGAGTACCTGGAATTAATGAGGTTGTTAAAAATCATATTAAACAATTTGAATAAACATGTACAAGCTTCAACTCGTCAGTGATTCTAATGAGTAGGGGAGATGAATATGAGAGTAACCGTCATAGGTTCAACGAGTGCGACAGGACTGGAGGTTCTAAAGTACGGTAAGACACGTGGGCACAAGCTTATTGCGTTTACAAGACGTCCGCAGTTGTTAAGTATGGATCAGGGCTTTGACAAGATCGTAACTGGAGATGGGCTTCGTAAACCTGACGTTCTTCAAGCGATTGACGGGAGTGATGCAGTAATTGCGATTATAGGCGGCAAAACCGATATAGCCGGCGTTACGAAAACAATTATCAGATCGATGCAGGAAAGCAAAATCCGGCGCTTCATCTTTGTCAGCTCTTATTTTATTCGCCCTTTCAATATGAGTATCTCAAGAAACTATTTCCGCGTGCCCGCATGACGGTACTCGGTGATTTCGGGCAGGCGATCTTTACGCAGTCTACCAAGCTGCATGAGTCCGATTCGCAACTGGTTCGACTTTATGGTGAAGCTGAAACTTGCTTGATCCGCCTTGTGCGCAGCTATCGTTCAACACGGGAGATTGTGGAATTTACGAAAACGCTGCTCTCTGATAAGTCGGAAATCGTCCCCTTTGACAGGAGCGGACCGAAGCCGCTTCTTGTGAAGTTAGAAGACGAAGAAATGCGCGATGCACGAATACGGAAAGACATCGCGGCACTTAAAGCCGAGGGCTTTGACTCTATTGCCGTCATTACGAAGACGGCGGCTGAAAGCCGCGCAGCCTTTGAATCTTTAAGGGAGCAAGGAAGCGAAGCATTGCAGCTCATTACGAAGGAGACGGTCACCTTTGAAAAAGGAGTAATGGTTTTTCCCGTATATCTCGCCAAGGGTGTTGAGTTTGATGCCGTTCTGATTTATGAGGCATCACCTCAAGCTTACAGCCGGGATAATGATCGCAAACTTCTGTATACAGCATGTACGCGGGCCATGCACCGACTTCATGTATACACAACGGACGATTGGTCACCGTTCGTGCAGGCATTGTCTGCTGATTTATATGAGAGAGCAGCATATTGACGGATCGGTGATGACGCCCTCCGCCATAAGCTGCTGCTCATGATTCAGCAATCTTCGAGAACAGATCAATTTGTTCCTCGAGCTGATTTTTATCCATGCACAGCTCGAAGATCAGAAAGCAGGGATCATGTCAGCTCCTATACAAACAAAGGGTTGACTCGCTCGTATGAAAACATGTAAACAGCCTTAGCCGTTAGTCGGCCAAGGCTTTTTTGCGCTTAATAGTCTGAACCGTGCGTCATTCATTACAAGGGTGGGGACTTTCCTTGCGGGCTCAGAATTGTGGGGCTTGTCGATAGACATGACCTCTTATCGTCTTAGCCGAAGTTAAACGCTGACTGTAGGTTCTACCGTAGTTATTCTATTATTGACGGAATCGAGTTGTACTGTTGCGCCAATTGGCAAAGCGGCTTTATACATCCCATGTCCTGTAGCAAGATTTGTTATAAGCGGCTTACCGAGAGGTACAACAAATTCGTTGATTAAATCTTCATAGGATGTGCCATAAGCCGCCTGGCAGCCTGAGCATTCTCCCATAATAATGCCGATGCAGTCATTAAATTTTCCGGCAAGCTTCAAATCGTTCAAGTATCTGTAGACGGTATTGGTGGGTTCATGCGTCTCTTCAAGAACGAGAATTTTACCCCGTGTATCGATTTCGAATGGCGTGCCCAGCGTATCGACAAACGATGTGAGATTACCGCCCACAAGCTGCCCCGTAACGTTGCCCGGAATACGGCTTATCAGCGGCATCCCCGGCGGATTCAAGATTGACCGGGTTAATGAATACACGGATGTCGCGGAAAAAAACTGATCGAAATTATAAGCGGGTGTTTCGGGTTTGAAGTCAATAAGCATCAGACTATGGAATGTTATTAAATCTACATATTGATGCAGTACATTTAATAATACCGTGATGTCGCTGTAACCCGTGACGATTTTTGGATTATTTCGTATCTCATTATAATCAAGGTACGGAAGAATTCCGGCCACGCCTGTACCGCCTCTGGTAGGCAGTATCATTTTTACCTGCTCATCTCGAAACATCATCATTAAATCGGAGGCTCGCTGCTCGTCTGTGCCGGCAAGAAACCCGTTTTGCGCATATACATATTGACCCAATACAACATTAAGCTCCATTGCTCTCAAATATTCGATTCGTGCATTAATGATGTCTGCAGCGAGTGGGCTGCCCAAGGTAACGATTCCAACGGTATCGCCCCTCTGCAAGATTGGCGGAGGTATCGGCATATCCTTTTCTTCCCTTCCTGAGAATAGAAGAAGCCTTCGTGATCATGTCTTTAGAATATATTGGCTGGATTTGCAATGCAGTACTAAAAAAGAATTTTACATGTATGTATTCTTAGTTGAGATAGCGGAAGGGGGAAGGCTTTGAGTCGGCTTGTTACTGGTGGTACTACCTTCTACGAAGACTTCGATTGATGGATAGCTGAATCGATGTAGGCTCTCAAAGTCTTGATAAACGTGCGCATGGCGTATCCGACATACCGGTCGCTGCGGTAGATCAGACAAATGTCCTGAGAAGGCGTAGGGTTCCTGAGGTGCACGACCTTGATGTCCGGATTGTGAAGATTCTCCAATAGAAGTCGCGGCAGAACACAAGCGCCGACTCCGCTCTGTACCATCTGAAGGAGGGAAGATAACGTTGTCGTCACCAAATGCGACTGTAGTGTAAACCCGTTGTCCATGCAAAAGCGGTCAATCAGCTTGCGGCATTGGTGGTCTCCTGGGAACATGACCATCTTTAAGCCTTGCAGCCTGTTTAAGGGGATGAAGTTCTCCGTGGCAAGGGGATCATTCATACTTACAGCCAATGAGAACTCCTCATGAAACAGGGGAATTGTCGTGAGGCGTTCATCGATAACAGGTCCAATGGTTACGCCGACATCGATGCTTCGGTCCAGAACTTGTTCGGTTACTTTCGTGGTTTCCAAAAGGGACAGTGAGATGGTGGGGTAGGTCTGATGGAAGTTTAATAGCATGGCATTGAACATGAGATCCGCGTCACCGGGCAAGACCCCGATGGAAAGGGATCCGCCTTGCATTTGCTTCAGATCTGCAATGGCGTCGCCGGCTTGCTGCAGATGCCTGAACACGGCAGCACCGTGTTCACGAAGAATGGCTCCAGCGTCTGTAAGGACAATTGTTTTTCCCACACGATCGAACAACAGAACCCCGAGTTCTTCTTCCAATCTTCTTATCTGCTGGCTAATGTTGGGTGCGCTGACTCCCATTTTTTCGGCTGCTCTCGTGAAATGAAGCTCTTCACAAATGGCCATGAAATATTGCAGTTGTTTTAACTCCATCGCTCACACCTGCTTTCTATTGCATCGTGTATCATGCTCAATCCTTATTGTTGCTCCGACTTCTTCTTCTGTCAACGAATAATCGTTAACTGATACTTAACGTTCCAGTAACGCCCACTGCATTGATGGTTAGTTGCGTAAGACATAAAATGGGAACATATCAAGCGGTTCTCATAATAAAGGAGGAATTAGCATGTCTGAAATGATTATCAATACGGCAACAACCGCACGTCAGGTGCTGCAGCAGCAGGTGCAGGGGATCCCGGAGGAGCAGTTCGATATCCAACCGGCTGGTTTCAATAATACTATCCGTTGGAATGTCGGCCATATGATTTATTGGATGGATAAGTATTCTCCCTTGATCTTCGACTCTCCGCCTATCGTACCGGACACTTATGAAACGCTGTTTAACTCTGGAACAAAGCCCTTGGATTGGACGTTTGCTCCTCCTTCGAAGGGAGCGATGGTCGAGATGTTAACGGCACAGCTTTCCCGTATCACTGAGTTGACGCCTGAAATGCTGGGCGAGAAGCTTTCGGCTCCGTTTGACTTGGGACCGTTCCATTTCAATACCTCTGGTGAGTTGTTAAACTTTATCCTGATTCACGAAGCTTTTCACCTTGGAACGATTTCGAGCCAGCTAAAGGTTCTTTCGTCGAGTTAACCAATGATAGGCAAGACCAATAAACCATAATGAGGAGGATTCTTTTATGGAGAAATCTCTAGACTCAGTGCAATCCCGCACAAGTGAAGGGTTTGATGCCTTTAGACATGCGTTGGAAACAGGGGATACAGCTGATTTTCTTAATAAGGTTACGGAAGATTTTCATTTCTTTGTTCCGCTCCCGCTAGAGGGGTGGAATCACGAACAGCAAGGCAAAGAGCGGTTCGAGGAATTGATCAGGTTCGAGCGCTCCGTATTTCAGATGCAGCTGACTCCGCTCATCGTGCTTGAGAATGAGGACAACGGGATGGTGGTATTTCGCTCGGAAGGCTTGTTGAATGGGCGGCCTTTTCGTAATGAGCTTGCAATCGTCTTCGAGTTTGAGGCAGGGCGGATCCGTTCCTTCCGCGAATATGTAGGTATGCCGTTAAAAAACTACGAGAACCCATAATAAATATAAAAGCTACCGTGTGTATTGGAAGCCAAACTCCATTCGGATCAGGCTTCCAACACACGTTCCAGGCGTACATGCTCGATTAAACACTTTCGGCCATGGTCAGAATGCTGTATGAGCTGCAAGTCTACTTATCTTTCAGATTAATTCTAAATACATCTCCCGTATTACCACCAAAAACCATCATCCCGCCTTCAGGCAGTACTATCGAGTAATTGTTGCTTGCTTTTGAAAAGCTCATAACATTTCCCTCTCTGTCATAAACGGCAAAACCTCCACTTGACGGAGCCTCAACCGTCATGACCCGATTGGCTGATTCTTCATCAATCTTATACCATACAGCCTGACCAGTGAATGGTATGCTGCAGATCGAGGATTTCCCTGCATAAATGGGTTGAATCGCATCTTCACTAATATAGGATTGTCCATTAATCTTTAAATACTCCGTATGGTTCGATTGATAGAAATTCAAATCAAATGCATCTCTTCCGTACATCATTGGAATTTCGACAACATTTACAGCTTGATTCTCATCCATAATTTTAGTGCCGTTTGCATATCCATGATCCATATCAACGGATATATACTTATTTAAGACCTTTGGTGCTAGATAAAATCCAGAAGTAATCTTTTCATCCAATGCATAATAATTTTTTCCGTTTCTATGTTCCCATACCTTTTTCGTTGTCTGATTTACAGGATTGGGATCCAGCTTTTGATATTCATAGATTACCGCAACGCTTTGACCTAATCCCGGAAGATTCGTATATGCGTTAACCTTTAAATAGGTTATTCCATCTTTTGCCGATCAAAGCTTATGGCTACATTTCCATCCTTGTTTTTAAATTGTCCATTTCCCGTGTATACATATTTTTGTGGGGGTATCTCTCCGTCCTGCAGAGCAGGCAAATCAATCTCTCCGTTCTTAATTTCAAGATTTATTGTTCTGCCCACGGAACCATATAATCCAGTATAAGAGAGATATTCCGATGGCATATTCACTTTCAAGGAAGGCTTAAATGTTTTTTCGGGCAGGATGTCATTAATAATGCCTTTATCCTTTAAATATTCTAATAAAACGTTAGATGCAAAAGCGCTATTGGAAACTGAACTCCCTCCCGATGAAAGCACAGTCATAGAAATATCATGTTCGGGTAGGGTAGTTAAAGCTGCGTGATACATAAAGGTATCCCCACCCTTGGATAATGCCGTGATTCCGTAATCACTAAAAGGCGCTAAACGAACGGCATCCCAGCCAAGACCATAATTAACGGTGTTAGACTCTTCAGAAACCCAGATTCCATTTCGATACTCATGATTTTGCATGGCCTTTGCTGATTCCTCAGATAAAATATCCGTTCGATTCCCGATTAATACTTCAGCGAACTTACTTACTTCTTCGGCCGTGGAGTAGATGCCCCCTGTCCCAATGATATTGGCATTCTCAACGGGTAAAGCCTGATCGATCCCAGGAAAATAAGTTTTAGCCAGCCGTTCTCTATCAAATGAATCGAGTGGTGTTTTCGTAGATTCTAAATTCAGCGGGTTGCTTATGTATTGTTCAATGAATTCGGTATAGCTTTATATAAATATCGATGAAAAATGATCGAAGCATAGCCGTCCCGCACCTTCCGCGAGGAGTTAGTTGTCTTATTCATAACCGAAGTGTATCTATGCATGTTAAGAATATATTATATTTATGGGCCATCTTCGAATACAATGTACGTATAGCCAAGCACGAGATCAAGCTTGAAGCAAGCGATACGTCCTCAATGCCTTAGAACGCGACTTGGGGCCGGTGTTCACGCGTGAATCAAACCAAATACAAGTTTATCGGAGGGGATTCGAATGGGAAAACAGTTTCCGGCCATGCTCCCCGAGCATATGGCCTTCATCCGAAAGCAGCAGCTGTTCTTTGTCGCAACGGCGCCCATGTCGCGGGATGGGCACGTCAATCTGTCGCCGAAAGGATATGACACGTTTCGGATATTGTCCGATCGTAAGGTTGCGTATTTGGATTTGACCGGGAGCGGCAATGAGACCAGCTCCCATCTCGAAGAGAACGGTCGTATCACGATGATGTTCTGTGCATTCCAGGGGTCGCCGAACATCCTGCGCCTATACGGAACCGGAACGGTGATTCTCCCGGAGGACAGCGAGTGGGAGCTGCTGTACGGAATGTTCGAACCGCTTCCTGGAGTCCGGCAGATTATTTTGGCCGATATACACAAAGTCCAGACGTCCTGCGGTTATGCGGTACCATTCATGTCGTACGAGAAGGAGAGGGAGACGCTCCAGCGGTGGGCGGAGCAAAAAGGCGAAGAAGGCTTGCACAGTTACTGGCAGGAAAAGAACTTGAGCAGCCTCGATGGATTGCCGACGTCTCTTGGGAAACGTATAAGGACATAGCGGTTGGTATCTCGCGGCTGGACGATGGGACAAGAGTGACTTTAAGGAGGTTGAAGATGGAACATGGAACATTCCCAAATCGTACATACAATCCTTGCAAAATTAGGAAATGAACGTTTGATTACGGAACTGACAACAAAATTGTCGCAATCTGAAATGACTACGCTTCTTCTCGAGCTTTCAAAAGAAATGACGGCTCAAAGTTCTCCCGTCGATTTGTTAAACAAATATGCCACGAATCGTTTTGTGAAGCCTTCCGAGCTCAGTCCAATTAAGCTGAAGAAAATAGAGCTTGATATGCTCGAATTGGCCGAACATCGTGGATTTAACTCCTTGGAACTTTCTCCAGCTAGCCCGTTGGGAAGCTGTTCGGTGGTCGCGAAGGTAGATCAAAACAAGGTGATATCAGCAACAAGAGGCGTTGAATTGATGTCGGACAGCACCAATATGCTTGCGATCTATCTGGCGAACGGCATAAAGAATAAATCAATAAACAACAGCATCAGCGATGTGCATGTTTGCGCAGCCAGCAGAGTCACTCGAGGGCAATGGTATAAAAATGCCAACGTCCTTCCTCATTTCGGTTTATTTACCTTGGTTAGTTCAGGAAAAGATACCGGTTCATATCGCTTCGAAAAAGATACACTGACCCGGCACATCGCATTCTATCTCAATTATTATGGTGAGAGACTAGGTCAAGAGACAAAGGTATTTCTTCATATGCGCAAGGGCTATACCGATTCAGAAGGTTTCCTGGACAGAATGGTCGATCATTTGAATGTAGAGTTTCCCTCCTGCTTATTTATTGAAGACAGGGTAGAGAGCAGCAACCAGTATTACAAAGGCCTGAACTTCGAAGTGAATGTGAATGGAGTGAATATAGTAGATGGCGGTTTCGTGGATTGGTCCCAGCAATTGCTCGGGAACAAGAAGGAACGATTGTTGATTAGCGGGACGGGCATCGATTTACAGTTGATCACCGGAATGATTCAATGAACGAGTCGGTTTCAATCATAACCGATTTCGATTCAATTATCGATTGAACTGCTGTTAACTGAACTGAATCTGCAATCGCAATAAAACATCATCTACGCATACGAGGTCGCGGAATTCGTTTACACGACACCAAACAGTGTCCTATACTTAATTGCAAACGCTCTGGAGCTCGAGAATGGATTGAAATTGCTGCATAAAAAACTTGAGGGGGTACCTCGATGGTAAATGGTGAAAGGAATTCAAAGATTGATCCCTACTTTAATAAACTTAAGAAGTGGAAGGAAGAATTTAAGCTGCTGAGAGAAATTGCTCTTGACTGCGGGTTGACCGAGGATTTTAAGTGGATGCATCCGTGTTACACGCTTGACGATAAAAACATCGTTTTGATTCATGGCTTTAAGGATTACTGTGCGCTTCTGTTTCACAAAGGAGCGTTGTTACAAGATCCCCATGGGATCCTAATCCAACAAACGGCGAATGTTCAGGCAGCCCGTCAGATTCGGTTCACCAATGTTCAGGAGATCGATGAAATGCAACTTATCTTGAAAACATATATTGATGAAGCCATCGAAGTTGAGAAAGCCGGTTTGCAAGTGAACTATAAAAAGAATACGGAATACACCATACCGGAAGAATTAGAAAGTAAATTCGTGGACATGCCCGATTTAAAAGCGGCTTTTGAAGGATTGACCCCGGGACGACAAAGAGCATATATTCTACATTTTTCTACACCCAAGCAATCCAAAACCCGAGAGTCCAGAGTTGAAAAATATATCGCGCATATCCTCAGTGGCAAGGGATTAAATGATTAGTATAGGTTATCTTTGTGGAAGGAACAGAACATACATAGATTAAACTCCGCGTTGAAAGCGGAGTTTTTTGTTTGCAATTAACCATTATTGGGGGTGCTTCAAAGGGGAAATTTAGATCGTCGTTTTTTTACAAAAAAAAAATTTATGGTTGCACCTAACGTAACATCATCTTTTATACTAAAACTACCGGTACGTAGTTAGCGCTAACTAAAGGAGCTCTTATGAAACGAAATTGGAAGGTAGGGGAGCTTGCCAAACAAACGGGGCTCACCGTAAGAACTTTGCGATTTTACGATCAAATCGGTTTGTTCTCGCCATCGGGAAAGACGGAGTCAGGTCATAGGCTGTACGATGAATCTGATCTGTCACGCTTGCAGCAGATTATATCGCTTAAAGAATTAGGCTTATCTTTGGAGGATATAAAGCTCATTCTGAAGGACGAGCAGATCAGCCCACTAGAGATCGTCAAGCTGCAAATAGCCCGAATCAAGGAACAAATCAAGGTTCAGCAGCAGCTCCTTGAACAGCTTCATCATGTATCCAAGTCAATGCAGGGGATGGCGCCATTAGCGGTTGAAGACTTCACTGACCTCATGCAAGCGATTAAAAAGAGCCATGAGAAGTTAGTCATCGAGCGGAGAACGAGCTGGGAGCACCATCTGGATGTATTGGGTGATTTTATTGCCGAGGAAGAGAAAAATTCGAAATCTAGGGAGGATTAATCATGAACGAACGATTTGTTAAACATGCCACCTTCGTCGTAGAGCGGACTTATGCGACTACGCCTGCTAAGGTCTATCAAGCATGGGCCGACCCGGCTGCCAAAGCAAGGTGGTTCTCAAAACCCGATATTTTCGAGTTTCATGTCGGAGGACGCGAGTATAGCAGCGGTGGCCCGCCAGAGGGGCCCGTCTTTACGTTTGACGCATGCTACCAAGAGATTGTGCCGGAAGAACGCATTGTCTACAGCTATACCCTGGATTCGGATGACAAACGCATCTCCGTTTCACTCACTACGGTCGAGCTTATCCCGACCGAGGACGGCACAAAGCTGGTCTTCACCGAGCAGGGAGCATTTTTTGATGGGTATGATACGCCTGAAGTGCGTGAGCATGGGACGAATGAGATGCTTAATGCACTTGGAAAGACACTTGAATAGAGGCGACCTCTGACGATAATCGGCAGTGAGAACGAAATGATATTTTCAAGAGAAAACCCCACTGATCAAACGAAGTATCAGCGGGGTTTTTGAACGTTGAGGATAGAAATTCAACACCTTCTCGCATAACAAAGCCAACAAACTGAATAATAGTCGCGAGAGAGGAGAATTAGGTATCTATTACTCTTTCCGGCTTATAAACTCATTTGGAACATCTTCACCTTCCGGGTTATTATTTTTTATTTGGCTAAGACGTCCATTGCGATACTCTCCTCCATGAACTTTGTTCTGACGCTGACCATTATTGTCCGTACGATCATGCTGATTATGATTATAGTTCTTGTTATTTGCCATTTCAGACTCCACCTTCTTTCTAAGCTGTACAGCATAGAATGTGTATTAAGATCAGATTTATGCAGAAAAATAAGGTGATCGATAAAAGGGTGATACTTTACAGAAAATCAACCACTCAACCCACGAGAAAGTCACATAGATTGGCGGCTGCGAGGACTCTAATTTAGTTGCCTGATTGGTTCCGCCGTGAAGTAAATCTCGTTATATACCAAACACTTTGTAAATTTCTTTATAACCTCACATTCGAATTGCCCTTTTTCAAATAAATCTAGGTAGCTAATTTCGCTGCGGATATATTTTCCATCATCGTACCAGTTCATAAATCGATTGTTAAACCTTCGATTCATGCAAAAATACGGCTCCATGACGATAACCTTTCCACCTGGTTTCAAAATGCGTTCAAATTCCATCAAGTATGAACGAATCTGCTCATCTGATATATGATGAAGAACAGCAACGACAAAAATATAGTCAATGGAGTTGTTTTCTATAGGGATCTGGCGTTCATCAAATATTTCAAATGTATGGTTGGGGTACAGTCTTTTGGCCAGACGAACCCGATCCATATTGGGTTCAACACCAAGATACCGATCTGAATGACAAATAGAGCAATTGGCTCCAGTACCCGACCCAAAATCAAGGATGAACTTATTCTCCAATTGGAAATGATTTTGAATATGGTCATGGATATATTTTTTGGTAATCCATTGGGGACGGACAAACCAGTGATACAGACGCGGAGATAGAGGCATTTCTAACAAGTCACCACCTTTTTTATATAACACAAAGGTTAATTTGACTCATCGCTTCATTCCTTATTCGTAGAAAAATTAACCGATTCCCCTATTGATAAAAACACGCAAACCATTTGTTATAAATAAAGCAGCCGGATTTATGACCGACTGCTTTATCGTTTACTTTTCAAGAAAATTATCGAATAGACCTGAGCATACGCCTCCATGCATTTCCATTGTACCGGCGTCTATATGCCATTCCCATCAATGTAGCACCCACCCCAACAGCCAATAAAGATATAACGGTTTTCTGATTATTGATTTTGAAAGGGATCATCCGCTGCATATTATTTCACTCCTTTTTCTGAAATATTTGTTCGAGCTCCGAACCGTCGTATTATGGGTATATTATGAACTCTTCATTCAGAAAAAGGATGGGTATAATGATTAGCTGATCAAATCATTTTACTGTCGTTTACGAAACACTTGATTTCGTTTGATATCAGCTTGACCTTTATGCTTTAGGATTTTAGAGGATAAAAGCATAGAGGAGGAGCATATGAAGCGAAAATGGATCGCCGGATTGCTATCCGGCATACTGATCGGCAGCAGCTTTTTTGAGCTTGCGCTTGCAAGCAGCCCGGCCTATGCTGCGCCTTCGGGAGCGATGCCCGTGTTTATCTCGGAAATATATCCCGATGACCGGTCGAATCAGCAAACGATCGAGGGCGCGGGCGGGGCCGATCTGTTCGAATATGTTGAGCTTTATAATCATTCGGGAGCGCCCATCTCGTTTAATGACGAGTTCAACATTCGTTACGACTACAATACGGGCGTGAAGACGTTGACGGTGACGGACACGGTCTACGGCAAACCGGATGGGGTGGTCATCCCGGCGGACAGCCCGGCTGTGCTCTGGGTGGAGCGCACAAGCTCGTCCATAACCGGGGCGGCGGCGGCCCTGACGGAATCCGATTTCCGCCAGTATCACTCGGTTCCCGGCCATGTGCCGGTATTCAAGCTTCGGGGACAGGACGGCCTCAACAACACGGACCGAGGCTTATACATAACCCGAAAAGGCGATGACGCCGCCGTGATCAGCGGCTTCTACTATACCGCCGAGGATGTCGGTGACGGCAAGAGCGTGCATCTTCAGCCGCCTTCCGGCGATTCAGGAATGATTCCTTACGCCCGGGAAGCGGCGCCTTCTGCCGGAATCATCGATCCGGGCCAGCTATCGCCGCCTGACAATCGCATGCCTGATATCAGTCATACGCCGGTCGCATCGGCCGATCGGACGCAGCCGCTGACCGTAAGCGCAAGCGTCTATGACGCAGATGGAGATGCGCTAATGGTAAAGCTGTATTACAAAACGACCGTCAGCAGCCCCTACAGCATGATCGACATGGTTGGACGCGGCGGTGATCAATTTGATGCGGTTATTCCGGCCGATCAGTTGATCGGGGATAAGCTGCAGTATTATATCGAGGCAGCGGATGGAATTCAGCAGTCGAGATCCGTCGATTATGAAACGGCTTTAACCGGAGGAGCTGCCGGCGGGATCGTTCCGCGCATCCTGATTACTGAACTTCTGCCGAATCCGGCCGGGGATTACCGGTGGGGAAGCGGCAACCAGTACGAATACGTTGAAATCTACAATAATTCGGATCAGGTATTGGACCTTAAGGATTACACGCTCTGGTATCTGTACCCGAGTCAGACGGCACCTAAGAGTTGGAAGATCCCGGATCATACCGCAATCGAGCCTTACAGCTCAGCTGTCATCTGGTTCGCGAAGGAAGCCGTGGCCAACGGCAAAGGATATATAACGACGGCCGACTTCAACCTGCACTTTAACAGCACGCTGAACGATAACGACATTATTTTCTACGATAATTCGAAAGCTTCGGATTTCAATCTTCCGAATTCCCTGCATCGCGGGGTTGCCTTGTCCGCGCCGGGACAGGCCAATTCGTACATCGTACAGGCCTGGTATGATCCCAGCACGCCGGACAGCCCGGACAGGCTGGTTAACGACGTTCGTAATGCGGTCGTTCGATATGCCTATCCGGATGCAGGAACGACCATGAGAAGATTGGATAACCGGATGTACGCCAATCCTGGCAGCATTGATCCGGGTCAGGTGCCGCCTGTAACAGGCATCGACATGATAGCCCCGACGCTCCAGCATGAGCAAACCGCCTATAACTTGGGCAAGGATCAGGCTTATGCAGTTACCGTCACTAGCGACGAGCCACTTGCTTCCGCAGAGGTGTTGATTGGAGCAGCCTCCGAGGAGCCGACGACATTTACGGACAAGCATGCGCTAACGCTTGCGTCCCAGGATAAAGGACGTTATGTCTACCAGGGCTCGATCACGCTGAATGAAACCGGCGTCTATCGTTATATCATCGATGCGGTCGACGATAGCGGCAACCGTACGCGGGTCCCCTATAACTCCAGAGGCGGGCTTCTGACCGTTAACGAAGAAAACACGGGGACGGAGCTGCCGGACCCGGGGTTATCCTTAGCAAAAGGTAGCATGCTGAGCGGGAAGGCATCCTTCTACGCTTACGGCTCCCGCGCCGAGGACGATATCGAAGTCCGCTTCGACGGCAATCTGCTGCAACTTCGCAAGGCGCTGCCGGGCAAGGTGCAGCTGGGCATGCAGACCCGGGGGATCGATCAGATCTACCAAGCGTCGGCAAGCGCACTCAATGCAAGCGGAGAGACGGAATTTTTCGGACGCATCCTGCCCAAATATATTGACGGCGCCTGGACGATGTTCGATATGTCTCCTGATCTGTTCGTGACCGGAACGAGCGTTTCCGTCCATACCGGGAATGAGAATGCTCCTTATCAACTCAAAGATCATGACAAGGTATTCGGCAAGAACAACCATGACGATTTCGAAGTGATGAATCTCCATCTCGTGCTCCCGGACGGTTCGGTAGTCAAACCGGATAAGCTGTTGAACTACCTGGGCAACCTCGGGCAGTCGACCGTGGATTACCGGGAGGATACGTACTACGGTTTCGGCGATGCGGATTACGGCAGCAATCCGAACAAGCCGATGATCAGCGATTTCCATTTTCCGATTCCGCAGGACAGGTTCACGGCAAGATATGCTGAGCTCGACACCGCTTCGGTAAAGGACGGGGTATATCCTCTGAGCATGTCGATGAACGGACAAGTCTTTCAGTCCATCGACGTGACTGTGGACAACACCGCTCCCGAGATTGAAGGAATATCGTATGGGGAAGGGCAGTTGTTGACCGACGCCATGCAGCTCAAAGGGGCGTTCACGCTGGATGTGGTCGCATCGGACCATTTAAGCGGCGTAACCGACATTACGGCGGAGCTTGATGGCGAGCCGATCACGCTTCCTTATGGGACGTCTTCCACGCTGCTTGAGCCGGGAGAGCATATTCTGAAGGTGACCGTACTCGACGGGGCCGGAAATTCGGCGGAGATCTCTCGCACCTTCATGATTGAAGAGGAGAAGCCTCTTCTCCCGGGCGAAGTTTCCCCAGCCGATTTCGCGGAGAACGTAGGGTTGAATCCGAGCCTGAGAGGGCGGCTCAGCGATCCGAGCGGGGACTTGATGGACGTGCGCTTCCTGGAAGGGGATAAATACGATTTTGCCCGTGAAGACGGGATCGAAGGCCATATCAATGTTGCAGACCGGGAGCCGCCGCTTGTGCTGACGCCGGACGGCGAGAAGGGGATCGGCAAGGAAGAGGCCGACAAAATTGCTTACCCGGACGGTGAATACTTAACCACGGATACCGATTCCGGATTCCCTTATCATCGATTCGAAATCCAGCTGGACGAAGCATGGACGGAACAGGACAAGGTAGAGCTGCACTGGCAAGGGCGTACGCTTCCTGGACGCATCGTGACGCTGTATGCATGGGATTATGAGACGGGCAAGTGGACCGCGCTGAAGTCGGCCACAGGCGACGAAGCCGAATCCGACATTGCCCTGACAGCGGAAGTGGATCCTAAGCGTTTCGTGCGAAACGGCAAAATCCAGGCCATGGTGCAGGATGAAGTTAAGAGCGCGAACGCGCCGTTCAACATTTTATGGTTTACGGACACGCAGTATTACGCGGAATCGTACCCGGACATTTTCGATAAACTAGGCGATTGGATCGCAGAAGAATATAAAAAGGGCTTGTTCAGTTATGTGATCCATACCGGCGACATTGTGAACGTGGCCGACGACGAGAAGCAGTGGGTGGTAGCCGACCGCAACTTGAAGAAGCTGGATGAAGCGGGCGTACCGTATGGTGTACTCGCGGGCAATCACGACGTCATCATTGACGGTGTGGATTACTCCTATTACGGTAAGTATGTCGGGGCCGACCGGTATAAGAACAATCCTTGGTATGGCGGGGAAATGGATAACAACCGCAACCATTACGACCTCGTGTCGTTTGGAGGCCATGACTTTATTTTCCTGTATATCGGCTTTGGACTAGAGGACACGCCAGAGACGATCGCTTGGGCCAACGAGGCGCTGAAGAAGCATGCGGACCGCATTGCGATCGTCGGCATGCACGCTTATCTGGAGAGCAACGGCACCTTGTCCAATATGGCGCAGAGCGTTTATGACCAGGTCATCGCGCCCAACAAAAACGTGCAGCTGGTGCTAAGCGGACATTATCATGCTGCTAACCGGGTCGTGAAGACGGTGACGCATCCGGACGGATCGACAAGGCAGGTCATCGAAATGCTGGCGGACTATCAGGGAGGACCGAACGGAGGTAACGGGTATCTGCGCCTGCTGAAATTCGATCCAAGCTCCGGTACGCTGGACGTGGATACGTATTCGCCTTACTTAGACGATTATAATTTCTTTGACGACGCCATCGAGGATTTTACCGAGCCCTTTGCGTTCAGGGACATTCAAAAACGGGTGGCAACCGATTATTTTGCGGTTAACGTGTACAAAGATGCACTGATTGGCGAGCAACAAGACGTGAAGTCCGGAGAAATCGCCTCTACCGTATGGAATGGACGAGAAGCCGGTGAGACGTATTACTGGTATATGGATATTACCGATGAATTCGGCGCCAAGCAGCTTAGCCCAATCTATCGCTTTATGACCTCGAAGAAAACGTCTCCTCCGGGCGGCGGGAATGACGGAGGCGGAAACAATGGGGGCGGCGGCAACAACGGCAACAATGGAAATAACGGAAACAACAACGGCAATAACAATGGAGGCGGCAGTAATCAACCGGGTCAAAGCAAGCCAGGAACGCCGCCGACCACTGGACCTTCCAGACCGGGAACGATTACGGCGAAAGTCGCCATCAATGGTCAGAGGGCTCAGGCAGCGATCAGCGAAGCAGAGCTCAGCCGTGCATTCGACAGCGTCGCAGCAAACGCGCGCGGAATCAAGACCGTGACGATTCAACTGGACGAAAGCGCCCGGTCGTTCAACGGCGAAATCGTCATCCAGGTTCCGTCAGCTTACTTGAACCGCAATCACGCGCGGGAACGGATCGAGATTGCTACTCCGCAGGCAACTGTGAAGCTTCCTTCCGATATGCTGAACCGTCTGCCGGAAGCAGGGCAGTTCACGGGCCTCGTGATACGGGCGGGTAAGCGAAGCGGGCTTTCCGCGGAACAACTTACCGGGATCGGGAACAGACCGGTCGTCGAATTGCTGCTGCAAATCGATGGCAAGACGGTGGAATGGCCGGGAAGCGGCACCCCTGTAACGGTATCGCTCCATTATGAAGCCAAAGCTGACGAACGAGCGGATCAGCTGGTCGCGTGGGAAGTCGATACAATGGGCTCCGTATCTGTTGTGCTGAACGGATATTACAATGCCGATCTTCGTACCTTGACCTTCGAGACAAGCAAGTTTGACACGTATGCGATCGCATACAAGCATATATCATATCGGGATGTGGAACCGGGCAGCTGGTATGCAGACGCCGTACATTTCCTCTCTGCCCGAGACATTATTAAGGGGGCAGGGGGAGGACGGTATCTCCCGCAGAAGGAGATCAGCCGGGCCGATTTCCTGGTCATGGCGATGAACGCCTTCGGCATCAAACCGGAGAATACGGATGATGACGATAATTTTGCCGATGCGGGCAGCCTGTACTATACGCCGTATTTGTCCGCAGCGAAGAAGCTGGGACTGGTCCATGGAACGGGAGATAACCGGTTTAGACCGGAGGACTCGATCACGCGTCAGGATATGGTCGTCATGCTCCAAGCGATGATGGAATCGGCCGGTGGCGAGTTGCCGGGCGGAGGAGAGAAGATCGAACGCTATACTGATGCGAAAGACGTATCCGGTTATGCGAAGGAAGCGATGGACTTTATGCTGGATGCCGAATTGATTCAAGGCACAGGTGGAGGCAAGCTGTCACCGAAGTCCATTACCAACCGGGGGATGGCAGCAGAGCTGATGTATAATTACCTGGTCAAAAGCCGGGAAGCTTCTTAAGAATTAGAATAAAGACGAGCAGTATCATGAACATGTGACGGAGTTAGAGCGGGAGAAATCTCCCGCTCTTTTTGTTGCCATTCGGTTGCGGCTGTGATTTCAGGCTGTTGTTTAACTAACAGTCAGATTAGTTCAATCAAGGCACTATACTTTGGGCACATCAACCATAAGATTTGGTATAAAGTATAATGAGTCGAGGGGGGACGAAATGATGAAAGTGGTCAAAGTCGCTTTTGTATTTGTACTGTTGTTTGCTGGTTGTAGTCCAAGTGACTCAAGTGAAACTATCTCCGATTCCATAACCACGCCAGCGATTCATACAGTAACCAATAATGAGTTGAATTCCCGGCACATCATCTATAATCACAACTATGACAATATGGATCGTGGAAATCATGATTTAGAAGGAGAGGTTGTGATTGATTTGCAGTATTATAATGAACATGCGATTAGCCGAGGTGATATCGTATACTTCATCAATCCTGAAACTAAAAAAAATCTTGGTGAATACAGTATTTCTAGAGTAATCGGGCTACCTGGCGAGAAAGTAAAGATTGAAGAAGGACAAATCTTTATTAACGGAAAGTTGCTTGATACTTTTTACGGAAGAGCACATCGACTGGGCGATGATCTCGAAAGTTTGAAAAAAGCTTTAGAGCGCGTTGACTTAGAAGATCAAATCCGAAAAAACATTGAAAATAATGTAGATTATTTTCAGCAATGGAGTATGAAGGAAATCGAGATCCCCGAAAACAGCATTTATCTTATAGGTGACGATTGGGTTCGCAGTAATGATAGCCGATTGTTCGGTCCATTACCCAGAACTAACATTGAGGGGAAACTGGTGGGTGTACTTGGTAGTTGAGGAATGTAGCCTTGCGCGCTTATAATCCGATATCTCGATGTAATTTGAGCGGCAAACGAGGTTGAGTTCCCTTTAAGATATCTTGCTTGACATGATCTGGTTTTATTTTGTAATCTGTTTTTGGAGATGAAGGAAAGGGGACTCGTATTCAAATGTGGACTTCCTTGTAATGGTTTGATTGTAGGTGATCGCGTGATTCGACCTTGGCTAATTGCCATAGGTTTGGTGAATCATGCCATCCTCAACCATTTCAAGGGATGCGAGAGACCGTTTATTTCACCCGCTGCGCGAATACTTGATGTATCCGCTTTTTTTTGGTTAAGGTAGCGGAAGCAATTCATCTCCATTGATGAACGATTCTCTTGTCTTCTCTTAACAGTAGGAGGTATTTCTAATCATGAAGAGACTGCAAGGGAAAATTGCCATCGTCACTGGCGTAAGCCGTCCTGGGGGAATCGGAGCCGCGATATGCCGGACATTGGCTCGCGAAGGTGCCGATCTATTCTACACTCATCTATATGATTATGATAAAACAATATATCCGAATGACGCAGACAAGAGTTGGCCAAATTTATTTGCCGACGAACTTCGCCAGTTGGGCGTTCAAGCCGCACATATGAATTTGGACTTAGCCGATTCCGGTTCGGCTGTCAAACTGCTGCAAGAAGTCCGAACTACGATCGGGCTTCCGACAATCCTTGTCAATAATGCTACGTATAGCGTCGATGCCGATTTTCGTCAATTAAATGAGGCTCTTATCGATGCCCATTGTGCTGTCAACATCAGGGGGACTTTCATGCTATGTGCCGAATTCGCTCGTATGCTTGAGTCAGAGCAACGTGCACATACCGACGGGTTACTCGGCGGAAGAATCATTAATCTTACCTCCGGCCAAGGAAAAGGCCCAATGCCCGGTAATCTCATCTATGCCGCAACGAAAGGAGCCATCTCCGTTTTCACCGAATCATTGGCTGCAGAGCTGGCTCCGCTTCATATCACTGTGAACGCTATCGATCCCGGTCCTACCGATTCGGGCTGGATGTTCGAAGAGGTGAAAACAGCCCTGCTTCCGAGATTTCCGATGGGGAGGATCGGTCTTCCTGAAGATGCGGCCCGTCTGATCGCTTTTCTAGCAAGTGAAGATTCACAATGGATTACCGGACAAATTATTCATTCCAGAGGCGGATTCTAAACACTGAAAAAATAAGAAGGCAGCCGGTCATTGTGATCGGCTGCCTTTGTTAACTAATGGACACATAATGGATAAAATACCCTTTCTGTTAATATGACGTAAGATGACATATTAATGATCTACAATGAATGATAAATCCCGAAAGGAGTAACAAATCGTGAAACGTAAAATCATTTTAGATTTAGCCGTTACGTTGGATGGTTTTATTGAAGGGAAGAATGGGGAAGTAGATTGGTGCATCATGGACTCTGAGATGGGGTTTATGGATTTCTTAAATCAAATCGATACGATTATGTATGGAAGAAAAAGTTATGATTTATGGGGGCGATTCACGCCGGATACGGATTCGTCGGATGCTGAGCAAGAATTATGGTCAAACGTTCACAGTAAAGAAAAATATGTGTTCTCCAGGACGCAAAAAGGGAGCGATCATAAAGTAACCTACATCAATAGTCATATTCTTGAAGAAGTACATGCATTAAAGAATAAGCCGGGTAAAGACATCTGGTTATATGGGGGAGCAAGTCTTATTACAACCTTTCTCCAGTTAGGGCTGGTTGATGAATTCAGATTATCGGTTCACCCTGTCATTTTAGGAGAAGGAAAACCATTGTTTATGCATATCAAGCAAAGGTTGAATTTAAAGCTGGTGAAAACAAGACCGTTCTCCTCTGGGGTTGTGCAGCTCGTCTATCATTTGGATGGGAACGAAGTGAACCATTAACCTCGAGGAGAGGCCTTAGTTAAAACATAGCTCTGTTTGATCATTTCATGGATTTCTTCATCTGGTAGAGTGCCGTCAAGAATAATAGAATTCCAATGGTCTTTATTAAGATGAAAGGCCGGAACCACTGCAGTGTATGCCTGCCGTAAGAACTCCAGCATGCCGGGTTCGCATTTTACATTGATCCAAATATGATGTTCTTTTTCAAAAATCCAAGCAAAAACTTTATGGTTATCTTGATGTCGAATCACGGTCCAATTTTTATCACGAAATGGTTGATCCTCATACGAATGGCCCAAACTCAAGCAGTAATCAATGGCTTCCTGTCTATTTCTCATCCATAACTCCCCCAACATATATCGTACAAAATGCCGTGGGTTTAACGGCATTTTTGTGTGCTCTTCTAATCAACATCAGTGTAGAGTTACTCATAACATAACAAATATGATTGTCGGAGGACAAGTCGTAACTGAAGTGAAAATTGATGGGCATCAGACAAATTCAAAGCACACAAGCCTTAGAAATAAACATTAAAGTACATTGCTAAGCTTTTATAAATTGAATTGGGAAGGAACAAGGGTGTGCCGACTTTAACTTAGCACTTGCATCTATGTTGTACAATCCAACTAGATACGTAAAGGAGGAGATCTTTATGGGAATGGAACATCTTGCTTCCACGCCGTACCGAAGCGCAAAGCCCGGCGACATCATTACATTCGGCACTTATCC
The DNA here is from genome assembly GCF_050279985.1 of Paenibacillus sp. NPDC093718. Lineage (NCBI taxonomy): Bacteria > Bacillati > Bacillota > Bacilli > Caryophanales > Paenibacillaceae > Paenibacillus > Paenibacillus sp. NPDC093718. Next base: position 239,840 of record NZ_JBNNUS010000007.1, on the reverse strand, counting down.
TCAGTCTGCTGACGGTGCAGACAGATCACCGATTCTGTGGAGGGTGCTGCAAAATTCAGGAAGAGAGCTGTTCATGTTGAGTGAGTACATTTTGGACTGCAGGCGGTATCACGGCGAAAGCGTGGATACGAAGTGGCATGATAGCGTGGATATTACGTGGCATGACTGTGATTTGCGCAAGTGGCTAAACGATAGATTCTATAACACCGCATTTAATGCGAAAGAAAAGGAATTCATAAAGACGACACACTGTTCAGACAATGGAGAAGGCAGTCCGGATACGGAGGATAAAGTTTTTTTGCTTAGCGTTACAGAGATCAAGGAGTTATCTGATATTCACGGAAAGGAGTTACGGCGCGTCGTTGGAACGGATTTTGCCAAATCGAAAAAAAACGATGGATGCAGCTTATATGTATACGATAAAACAAACAAAGATAACTATATCATCAGAAACGGCGAAGAAGTCGGCTGCTCCTGGTGGTGGCTACGAACACAAGGAAACAAGCCTTCGCGTGCGTTTTTTGTCGGTCCAAGCTGCAGTATTCGCAGCTATGCGAATGTCAGTCTCTCCCGTGATGGCGTGCGCCCCGCTTTAAAACTTATACTGAAATAGAAAGGGAGCACCCCAGATTGGTCGGGTTCTAACCCGGATCTTAAAGAACCGCGACGAAAATGTCACAAATCAGCGCCTTATATTGTTATATGTGCAAAATGCAAAGGAGCTGAGGAATGATGAACGACTTGACATGCATCATTATTGGAGGCGGCCATGCAGGGCTTTCAGCGCTTAAAGCGATAAAAGAAACAACCCGGGACATGACGAATGGACGGCGGATTCGATTTGTTCTGTTTGACAAGCAGCCCGGTCATGTGCGCAAAATACTGTTGTTCCGTCCGGCCGTGGGCGAGGAAGAGATTATGATTCCTTGGACGCATTATAGTTTTTCAGAAGGAGTCGAATTCGTCCAAGGAACGGTTACGTCAGTGGATAGCAGGGAGAAGCAGATTCAATATAAGGATGCGCAAGGAGTTGAGGCCTGGATTCGTTATGATCTTTTAGTTGTAGCTGCCGGCAGCGTCGTTCGACGCCCTGATCCTGATCGTGGAGGCATTTCTTTAACCGATCAGCAAACCGCTGCAGTCATCCGGGAGAGCTGGCGCGCCAATCTACGTCAAGCTGTTCAAGAGACAGATGTTAAGGAACGTAAGCGACTGATGACCGTCGCAGTTGCGGGAGCGGGTATCAGTGGCATTGAGACATCGGCTGAACTGGCGCTAGAGATGCAGAAGGAAGCATCTTCACTTGGACTTCATTCGTCCGAAGTCTCTGTCTATTTACTGAATGCGCAGGAGCGGTTATTCCCAAAAGCACCCGAGAAAGTTGGACATAAGCTGGAATTGACGCTCAACAAATGCGGTGTGACCGTGCTTCACAATCGTAAGGCGATAAGAGAGGAAGCAGGCATGGTGACGGTCAGCAATGGTGATCGACTGCCGGTTGGTCTGTGTATATGGACGATAGGCCTGATTCCGAATCCGGACCTTCGAAGTATGGGCTTGCCGCTTACTCCGGACGGTCAAGTGCTGGTGGATGGATCCTATCGCGTGCAAGGGGCAACGGGTGTATACAGCATCGGCGACTGTACGAGAATCGTCGATCCGAGAAACGACATAGCAGATCAAATGACGTGCAAAGAAGGCGGCCTACAGGGAGAACGACTGGGGAAAATCGTTATGGCCGATTTGGAGGGACGCCCCGCTCCGGTTCACAAGAAGGTTCCCTTAGATTTTTTCTGCATTGGACTTGGGAAAAACCGCGGATTGGTGTGGGGACGCAAACGGGGGGTTAACATGATTATAACCGGAAAACTTGCGTGGAAATTTAGGAATATTGCATGGAAAGCAGGCAGTAAACTTTTATAGAAAGAAGAGACCTAGCTTGCAGATAAGAGAAGGTGAGAATCCGAATGGAAGAACTGTACGATCAATATAAAGCGCTCTTGTTCACGCTGGCCTATCAATTAACCGGCTCTGCGGCAGACGCGGAAGATGCGGTGCAGGACGTGTTTGTTAAGGCGCACGACGTACATCCCGAACGCTTGGAGGAGCCGAAGGCATATTTGTGCAGAATGGTAACCAATCACTGCCTTAATCAGCAAAAATCAGCACGGAAGAGACGCGAAATATACGTTGGCCCTTGGCTCCCTGAACCGATTCGGACGCCTGAGGCGGATACCATCGAAACAACCGTTGTCCGCTTCGATCTGCTATCTTACGCCATGCTCGTACTGCTCGAGCGGCTGTCCCCGACAGAGCGGGCGGTTTTCGTTTTGCGTGAAGCTCTTGGCTTCGAATATGCCGAAATTGCCGATCTGATCGGCAAGCGAGAGGCGAATTGCCGCAAGGTGATGAGCCGGGCAAGAAGCAAGATGGGGGTTTCCGAGAAGGAGCCCGTAAAGAACGACGCAGATGAAAAGGAATGGATAAACCGTTTCCTCTTGTCCCTCGAGCAAGGGAATATCGATCATTTGTTGTCTCTGCTTACCGAAGACGTCATGTTCGTTGCCGACGGAGGCGGCAAAGCCCTGGCGTACAAACGACCCATACAAACTCGCGATTACGTGGCCCGAGTCTTGCTCGACGGGTTCCAAAGCATACAGGGGAAACTTCACCTCGAGCCCGCACCTCTTAACGGTGAGACCGGCTTCGTCATCCGATCGGGTGACGAAATTTTGGCGGCGATATGCATACAACTCCGGCACGGAAAGCTTGCCAGAATGTATGCCGTACGGAACCCGGATAAGCTTGCTCGGGTTTAGGTAGCCGAGTGCAGCTCCAATCTAATGACCATTTCGATGAATCAGGACAATTCATTGAAGTGGTCATTTGTTCATGTATCGCAACCTAAGAATGCCGTATCTTTTGCAGTCCCGAGGTTAAGGGACATCATAATTCGAGTAAATCAATCAATACTAGCTGGCCACTTTAAGTTCTCGATCTCTTAATCATCAAATATTGTTGCAATTACAACATTATTTGATTATACTAATCTTTGTTTTTATTGCATTTACAACATAAACGAAAACGAGGGAGTCAATATGAAAGGAATTCTTCGTGAAATTGGAATGATCGCAAGGGCATTAGATTCGATAAGCAATATAGAATTTAAAGAATATGACCTGACGAAAGGACAGTATCTGTACCTTGTACGAGTATGTGAAAACCCAGGAATCATACAAGAGAAGTTAGCTGAAATGATAAAAGTAAATCGAACAACTGCAGCACGTGCTATCAAAAAGCTTGAACTTCATGGCTTTATTGAAAAGAAAGAAGATCAACATAATAGAAAAATCAAAAAACTCTTTCCAACGGAGAAAGGGAAACATGTTTATCCTTTTATAAAAAGAGAACATGATTACTCCAATACGGTTGCATTAGAGGGGTTTTCCGAAAGTGAAGTAGAAGTCATGTTTAATCTGCTGCAAAGAGTCAGAAAAAACGTTGAAAAAGACTGGGAGTTTGTAAAAAAGGGCAACAAGAGATTGTATTGAATTACTAAATGGAGGAGAAACCAATTGACTCTAAAAATAAGAAAATGCACGTTAGAGGACCTAGGCTTACTTCAAGACATCAGTGTTGAGACGTTTAATGAAACATTTAAAGATCAAAATTCCCCTGAAAATATGAAAGCCTATTTAGAAAGAGCATTTAACTTAAACCAATTAGAAAAAGAGATATGCAATAGCTCTTCGGAGTTCTATTTTATTTATTCTAATGGGGAAATCGCCGGGTATTTAAAGGTAAACACCCATGATGCTCAAACTGAATGGATGGGCAATGATTCGCTTGAAATCGAGAGGATATATATTAAGGGCATATATCAAAAACATGGACTTGGCAAGTTTCTGCTGAATAAAGCCATGGAAATCGCGATGGAACGTAATAAAAAGAGCGTTTGGCTAGGCGTATGGGAACGAAATGAAAATGCTATTGCTTTTTATAAGAAAAAGGGGTTTGTTCAAACAGGAACCCATTCTTTCTATATGGGGGATGAAGAACAGAAGGACTTTATCATGACCAAAACATTCATAGAGCACTGAAATAGCGTTCAGCTATTAACGTGGTTAGATAATGAGGAGGTTGTACGATGGGTACTGAAATTGACAAAATTCATCATGTCGGGCATGTTGTCCAAGATATGGAGACGGCATTGGAGCTGTATCGTAAGCTAGGCTTCGTATGCACGCCGCCGGCGTATCCGACGATGCCCATCTTATACCACTTTCGGCTCCTCCAGCCGTAAGATCTAGAATCATAGCTTCGATCAAACGGACGGTTGCGACGATCTCCGGATGTCTTGCCCGCTTTGAGGGAACACATATTTTGGTCTTCTCCACTTTTGATGCAATCACTTCTGCGGCTCGTCTGGAACAGGGAAAAGTCGGACATGGAGGTGTCAATACCGTACAACGTCCCGTGGAGACGATGACCGGTACACAAATGGTTCCTGTACGTTTATTGGAAGTCGATGACGACCAAGTGTCCGAAGGACGGTTGGCATTTGCCTAAAATCCACCTTCGAATGTATTGAAGACAAAGATTCATACGGATCATCCGAATGGCGCAATCGAGTTAGTCGAAATGATTTTGTGTGTCGAGGATCCTGAGCTTATAGCATGTGTGGAGCGGTATCAACTTTATTTGGGAGTCGAGCCGCAAACAGAAGGGAGGGAATTAGTATTAGATCTCGGTGGTGGACGCATTACGATCATTTCCAAGTCCCATTTAACCGATTTGCTTCCTGGAGAAGCGCTCCCTTCTTTACCTGGATTTGTTGGATATGTGGTAAAAGTGTGCGATCTTCCTGTCACGCGGCTGTATCTTGAATCGAAAGGCTTTTCTGTGCTCGAGACGGCAAGAGGTGATGTTTTTGTACCGGGCGCCTCACTTCATGGAACCACGCTCATTTTTAGACAAGGTTGAGAATTTCGAATTCCATTCGACGTCGCTATTGCTCCTCTTCAATTTGTAAGCGTAGAACTTCATGTTCTGCGCTTTTTATTATTTCTGTATCTTTTCGTGTGAAAAATATAGATAATATAGGCTGTTTTGTTCCATTTAAGTATGTACATTTGCAGCAGAAGGAAGGGGAGGACTCTGTTGTGGGCTGTCTAAAACTTAATTATTGAATAAAAAATTTATTGACAATATAGGATAGGGGGGTATACTATAATTACAAAACTCACCGGTAAAAAATGGTTTGAAATTAACCCACTCTCTAAGGCGGCCGTCGTGAGCGTTAATTTATTGGATCAATTGAAACTGGTGATATGTAGCTAAAGGAGGTTGAATTTATAATGTCAAAACAAGGGCAGGTTCTTTCACAAGCAGATCCAAAACGATGGATGGCACTAGCATTGTTATGTCTTGCGAATTTTATGGTGATTATGGATACATCGATCATCGGAGTTGCATTGCCAGCAATCAAAGAAGCGCTTGGATATACTCAGGAAAGTTTACAGTGGGTCTTTAATGCTTATGTGATTTTCTTTGGTGGTCTGCTGCTACTCGGCGGCCGACTATCAGACCTCTTTGGACAACGGCGCATGTTCATGTGGGGCTTTATGATTCTCACAGTTGCATCCTTACTCGCTGGTTTTGCTTGGAACGAAGAGTCACTAAACATCGGTCGTGCACTGCAAGGATTCGGTTCCGCGTTAATAGCACCTTCAGCTCTAACCATCGTGATGATGTTATTCAGCGGTAATCCTAAAGAATTGGGTAAAGCACTGGGGTTCTGGGGTGCTTCGGCAGCTGCTGGAGGATCAGCAGGGGTATTTCTGGGTGGTGTTATAACGGAGTGGTTAAGTTGGCAATGGACCTTTCTAATTAATGTACCTGTCGGTATTGTCGCCTTACTTTTATCTCCTGGTCTTTTAGCAAAAGGTATACGTAGAAAAGGAAGCATTGATGTCGCAGGATCGATCTCGGTTACAGCATCATTGGTTCTAATCGTTTACGGTATCGTAACGGCAGAACATAACGGATGGGGAGCACCGATCACACTGTGGACTCTTATCGCTGGGGTAGTACTGTTTATCCTTTTCCTCATCATTCAGCTAATCAAAAAGGAACCGCTTGTACCCCTTCGAATCTTTAAGGCGCCTAATCTGGCCGCTGGTAATATCGCGCTTATCATGTTATCTGGTGGTTGGATACCGTTATGGTACTTCCTGAATCTATATATGCAGCAAGTACTAAAGTTTTCAGCATTCGCCGGAGGGGTTGGACTGCTTCCGATGACTATTTTGATTGCCATCTTCATGATCGTAATTACGGGCAAATTGATCGGTAAATTCGGTATAAAAGCAAACATTGTGATTGGATTGACTGCGCTTGGAGGCTCAATGCTCATGTTCTCGACTAACACGCCTGTGGATGGCAGTTTCCTTATCAATGTACTTCCAGCTTCACTATTAGGCGCTCTCGGAATGTCTTTAGCCTATATTCCTTCTATGATGGCCGCTATGTCGGGAGCTAAGCCCGAAGAAGCTGGGCTGGCTTCTGGACTTGCTAATACAAGCTATCAGATAGGATCAGCTATTAGCCTTGCTATCATGGTAGCGATTGCTGCATCAACTACTGCTTCCATATCGGATTCTAATCCTGTGGCAGCACTTAATCATGGTTTTCAGCAAGCTTTCCTTTGGTCTGGAATCGTTGCTTTTGCGGGTGCGATATTAGCCTTGATGTTTATCCGTTCGCCTAAACAGACAGATTCATCAAACGTTCCGAAAGCTATGTAATCGTTGTTCAACAAAACTAAAGAGATGGGTAACCAGAGTAATGACTACTATTATTCAACTGAAGCGTAAAGAGAGAATTTTGCTATCTAGATAGCTCCACTGATTGTTGACGGGATTGATGCCGAGAACGCCCCAGTATATTTGCTGGTCGGTATAAGCACCATTGGTCCCGTTCATGATCTTCACCGAGACGGCGCCGTTTGTCGGCGCAGGAATAGAGGATGGATGAATTTCATTAATGGAGCCGGAAGAAGAGGGAGGTAGGGTGGAACCGGCGGTGTAAGTAAAGACACCAGTGTCGTATGCAGGGGTTCAAGACATTCCCTTTTGCATCATCATAGTTCCTCCTCTAGAATCGGGAAAAAATCAGATTTGCAATTGGGTTCTTAATTCGGATGTGGGTTCAAAGCAAACCTAAAGGCAGCTAATCTACGGATTAGCTGCCTTTGTTTTTGTTCAAGCAACGTTCTTGGATGTGCATATGGCGATATAGAGAGGATTAACCCAAATCCACGAAATCATCGTGCAATCTGCGGAGGCGATAAGCGTTCATGGCGGATTCGCGCAGCTCCTCGAGAATGGTGTAATTGGCCCACGCGCCTGCGACAGCGCCGATCCCAGGAACCATCTGCAGCATCTTCCGAAAGTCCATGGCGTCGCGATACTCGATCTGAAATGTCTCCCAGTCCATATTCTGGGCGTAATCTGCGTCAGAGAGCCATTGTTCCTTTTCCTTATGCCAATGTTTGATGGAATGGAGCAACCTCGCACGGTTTTCCTGCCCTGAAAAGGTCATTTGAAATACCTTGAGAATGAACACCCGCTCGGAGAAGTGTTTGGTGTCATAACTGTAAACATGGGCCAGCTCGAACAAAAATTTCATTTTGATCGCAATTAAAGCTGGAAAGTCCACCATGCTAAACATAATGCCGCCAGCTCCCGTTCCAGCGCCTTCGGCAACCGCAATTTTCTGGTACTGGGCAAACAACTCTTTCGCTTCTTTATCAGCAATCTCCAGATCCAGAGTATGCTGAACCGGACGGCTAGGCGTATATTCCGCTCCGAACAGCGATGTGCGCACGATCGATCGTATGGTGGTCGTAATGATGCTGTGCACCTTCGGGGGAATCAAATGATTGATTCGATTACCGATGGTTTTCGATGTCTTTTCCAACCATCCCGGCGGTTTGAACATTTTTTGTTCCCAGTCGGCAATTTCCCTTCGTACTTGATGTTCGTAATTCATGATCAATCGCTCCTCAAAAATACTTAGCTATATTGTAACGAATATCTCCTTGAATCGAAACAGACCGCGGAAGGCAGGGGTCCTCGACTAAAGTCCAGTTTCACATTGATTTCATGATGAGGAACGGCGACTTCACCCATCACAGCGCGTCCATGCAGCTGCTCCCGGCTGCTGGTGGAGTAAGATTCGTCTGGATTCGTGACTTCTTGCCGGATGAGGCGACACAGCGCATCGAGCCCCTAGTCGAAGAAGGCTGCCAAGCCATTAAGCGATTCCTCCAATCTCTATGACTTTGTTGGCAGGCTCGCGCTGCATGGCAAGGATATGAAACTAACTTGGGAAGGATTAATTATAACTGTAATCTACCTCCAAATATTTATTACAGATGATATAATTCGAAAAGATCGCATGTAAATAAATTGAATAATCGAGATATATTTTCCAAATTAAAATACATGAAATAGCTAAAGGAGAGATGCTATGAATTATAATGAGGTTGTTAAAATCAGCGATGCATGTTTACTTCCATTAGTATCCGAATTGTACGGGTTGGAGGGTTATGAAATCCAGCTGATTCCAGCGCATGATGGAGGGCGAAATGTCGTTTATACCTGTGAGAAAGAAGGCGCTGGTGCAAAAATAATAAGGATCGCATTCTTACCTGACAGAAGCCAGGAAGATTTTCTGGGTGAAGTAGAATATGTTCGGTATCTATTCGAGCATGGAGGCAGTGTCTCCAATGTAATCAGCTCCCGGAATGGGAAACTGCTTGAGGAGATCACCCACCATAATCATATCTTTTTTATCTGCCTGTTTGAGAAAGCTAAGGGAAAAATGCTTGTAGAAAATCATTATCGGTACCGGGAAGGTGCTCCCATTACCGAATATTATTATAATTGCGGTAAAGTCCTGGGGAAACTGCACCAAATATCAAAAGGGTATACACCTGTCCATCGACGGCATCATTTTTTTGACAAATTCAATGCCGAATATATCGATAAACTAGTACCCGACTCGTTATCTCTGCTCAAGGAGAAGCTCACAGAGCTTCTTACAACTTTGAAAGGATTGGACAGAAACCAGGAAACTTTTGGTATGATTCATTTTGATTACAATGATGGGAATTATTCAATAGATTTTGATACCGGGCAAATCACCGTATATGATTTCGATAATTCAGGTTTCGGTTGGTATATGTATGACCTGGCCGATCTCTGGACACACGGAGTGGGCTGGATTCAATTCGAACCAGACGCCGATAAACGCAGAAAGTTTATGGATGATTATTTTGAAACCGTCCTCGCGGGATACAGATCCGAGACTGAAATCGATGATTCTATGTTGGATAAACTGCCCTTATTTATCAGTGTAACCCTCATGGAAAATATTGTGGATGCATTCGAGGTGATGCAGAACAACGGTGCGGAGTTGGAGTGTGACGAGGAGCTGTCGTATCTTATAAAATGCATGGAAGACGATATCCCGTATAAAGGATTTTTCCATGATATTTACTCTTGTGAAGAACCCTTTGAGTATGAGGAACGAAAGATTTAGCCTTCTAGGTGTAAAGATTGCATTCCAAAGGCAGTAACCGATCTAAGCTGTACAAACAAGAGAGCGCAAAAGGCTTATGAATGCCATGTGCTCTTTTTATTGATTTTATATTACACTACTGTTATATTATACACGTGGAATATTTATGAAGAGAGGAACTTTCTGGTGAACCTTTCTAATGTAGAATTTATGTTGCTTCAGATCCTTGCTGAATTGGATCAAGCTTCAGGATACGATATCAACAAATTAATCGATCAGCGCGGCTATCGGCAGTGGGCGAATATTGGCACGACTTCGGTGTATACGGGACTTAAAAAATTGAACGGAAAAGGAATGATCATGTCAGAACACTCCGGTGAAAAATCTGGAAAAGGACCGATGCCGACCCGATTTGTTATTACGGAGAGTGGAACGGCTGCGCTGAAGGACGAAGTCTTATCCAGTCTCTCCACGACGCGGGAGCGGGACCAGCGTTTTGATCTTGGACTAGCGGCATTACCATTCATTGAGAAAGACCAAGCTATTGAAGCTTTGCGAAAGAGGGCGGAACTTCTTAGTGAGGCACTAATGAACATTAAACAAACCTACGAATCGCAGGGCGGCGCACAGCTGCCGCTTCACGTGAGATCATTATTTCAACATCCGCTGAATCTCATCGAGAGCGAACGTACATTTGTGATGAGTCTAATCCATGAATTGTCGGAAGAGAGGAATTAATATGTCCCATATCATTCAGGATTTTGTTCCGTATGATGGAACACATTGTGAGACCACGGCAGTTGGCAATTTGCTTCAATATGCAGGCATACGGCTGTCGGAACCGATGTTATTTGGACTGGGGGAAGGTTTGGGTTTTATTTATTGGGATTCGAAAAATATGGACTTTCCTTTTATCGGGGGCAGGGCAAAAACGGATACATTGACAACGCGTATAGCAACCAGACTTAACTTAACCCTCAACGTTCAAGAAACAACTTCGATTGATAAAGCGAGGAAAAACGTACAAAGCTTCATTGAACGAGGAATTCCGGTCGGGCTTAAATTAGACTCCTATTACTTGGATTACTTTACGAGTAAAGTTCACTTTGCAGGCCATTATGCGGTGATCTATGGAATGGATAGCAAATACGCATATATGGCGGACACGCGACAGCAAGGTGGACTTTCGTCGACACGTTTAGATCATCTGGCCATGGCCAGAAACGCCAAAGGTCCCATGAGTTCCAGAAATCGTTCCTTCACGGTCGAATCCATCGGCGATCTTCCGTTGATGGAACCCGCTGTCCGTTCGGCATTGGTCCAAAATGCATATGACTATTTGAATCCGCCCATCCGCAACGCAGGCAATAAAGGTATCATAAAAATGAGCAGCGAAATCTTGAAATGGCCGTCCCGCAGTAATAACTTTCAGCAAGATCTGTGCCTGACTGCGTTATTAATGGAGAAGGGCGGAACCGGGGGCGGGCTTTTTCGAAACCTATATCGGGATTTTTTAAAAGAAAGCGCGGACTTGTTAGGCGATCCCAAAGTAGAGAAAGCTTACTTGCAGTTCGCTCAAATCGCTCCCATGTGGACCGGCGTTTCATCCATGATCGACCATGCCGGGAAGACAAGAAGCATCGAGAGCTTGAAACAAGCCTCAAGCCATTTGCTTGAGATAGCGGATAAAGAACGTAAAGCCATGGAGTTATTGTTGTAACTTGGTTTTCATGGCCCGCCCTGGTTGAAGTGGGGATACCGCTTAAGAGAACATGTACGTTGAACAGGCCGCAATGATGCGGCTTTTTTGTATACACGATGTTTAAGTCTACTAAATGATTTTCAATTCGCTTTACCAAATGAATATAATTGTTTTCATAGGAACAAAATACTACAATTGGCTTAGCGTTAACAAAACAAAATTGGCGATATTGAGATTATGCAACTTGTCCAAATTAACAGCCTAAGAGAGTAGGAGAGGGGGAACTGCAATGAACAACAATGAATTAAAGAGGGGGCTCGAAGCTCGTCATATTCAGATGATTGCTTTGGGCGGCACAATCGGTGTCGGATTATTTATGGGCTCGGCAAGCACAATCAAATGGACAGGACCATCGGTGATGCTTGCGTACGCAATTGTAGGAATATTTATATTTTTCATTATGCGCGCGATGGGGGAAATGCAGTACGTAGAGCCGAGCACGGGGTCGTTTGCGACCTTTGGCCATAAGTACATTCATCCTTTGGCAGGGTATACGACGGCTTGGAGCAACTGGTTCCAATGGGTTATTGTCGGGATGGCAGAGATCATTGCCGTTGGGACATATATGAAGTACTGGTTTCCGGAGTTGCCCGCTTGGATACCAGGAATCGTCGCCATGGCGATTCTCGGTGCAGCAAATCTATTCTCTGTGAAGTCATTTGGTGAGTTTGAGTTTTGGTTTTCGATGATTAAGATTGTAACCATCATATTGATGATTGTTGCAGGGTTGGGGCTGATTTTCTTCGGGATCGGCAACGGCGGCAATGCGATCGGATTATCTAATCTGTGGGAGCATGGGGGCTTTTTTGCCGGCGGATGGTCGGGGTTTTTCTTTGCTCTTTCGCTGGTGATCGGGGCCTATCAAGGTGTCGAACTGATCGGAATAACAGCAGGTGAGGCAAAAAACCCGCAAAAAACGCTAATGAGGGCGACGCAAAGCATCATTTGGCGGATATTAATTTTCTATATTGGCGCTATATTTGTAATTGTAACGGTCTACCCTTGGAATCAATTGCAAGCCATCGGCAGCCCGTTCGTTGCAACATTTGCGAAAATCGGCATTACTGCAGCGGCGGGGCTGATCAACTTTGTTGTCATCACCTCTGCCATGTCAGGTTGTAATAGCGGGATTTATAGCGCAGGACGCATGCTTTATACATTAGGCGTCAATGGACAGGCACCGAAAATATTTACGAAACTGTCCCATAACGGCGTGCCCCTGCTGGGAACGCTTGGCGTACTTGTGGGGCTGGGCATTGGTGTATTTTTAAGCTATATCGCACCGGAAAATCTGTTTGTGCACGTATACAGCGCCAGCGTACTTCCCGGTATGGTACCGTGGTTTGTCATTCTGATCAGTCAAATCAAATTCAGAAAAATCAAGGGTGCTGCATTGGAGCATCATCCGTTCAAAATGCCTTTTGCTCCAGTGACAAACTATGTAACCATCGCCTTTTTGCTTATGGTACTGGTCGGTATGTGGATGAACGATGAGACTCGCGTTTCCCTGATTATCGGCATTGTTTTCTTAGGTATCGTTGTAATTAGTTATTTTGCTTTAGGAGTTGGCAAGGCTGCTCCAATAAATCCTCAAACCACTCAAGAAAATAGCAACAAATAAATTGGTCAACATCCATTGGATGAAACCAATAAACATCCCATTCTCACCAAAAAGAGGAATGGGATGTTTATTTTTAAGGGTCCAATCCGTTTCAGATGAATACGTTTCCTTGTCGCTCGTGCGAAGCAGGGGATAGCCGGCAACTGGCCAGCACAAAAACAATCGGATTTGAATAGCTGCAGCTTACGGACAGTATTGGCTTAATCATTCTTTTAAACCTGAAACGACTTCATCCGGTATTTCCCTGATCTTAATATCTCCACCAAGGAATAGCAGCCAATTGGTCATTTCGGTTAATTCTTCTAAATGAAGAACATCGATAAAAGTCTTTAAAGTGGCGGTGGTTTGGTACGGATTCGTATAAGAAATTGAAACTTTTAAAGGATGGTATTTTTTGAACTGAGCAATCGCCTTGGGGCCAAGATCAAGGACGAGATTGATAATCTCTTCCTGCTTACTTAGTTGCTCTAGAATCTTTTTCTTACTTATTCTTTTTTTCTCAGGGTATGGTTTTACGTCGGTGAGATTGTCGACAGGAATAATCCGCCTCTTCCCCTCCTCTAAGTCAAAACCTTCGATTTGCCATAGGCTTTTTTCACGATAAAGATGCAAGAGATAAATGGGATAAGACTTTAATATCTTCTCTTCCTTGATGGAAACCAATAAATACCTGTCCACCAGAAGGATCTGGATGAGTTTTTCTAACATCGGATGGGGCAGGTCAGACAGATCAAGCAGGTCTGGATTATGAGGGTTGGTCCCTTCAAAAAGCAATATTTGATTTAACAGAACAAGGTCATCTTGCTGGTTTTCCGAGATGAGACCTAGTAATTTTTCTGCTAAAGATTGACGACTCTTCAGATAAGGGAGTTGTTGATTTCTTGTGGCCATAAAGGCTATAAATAGAGCTTTAATTTCATTGTCGGTAAAGCGGACCGTGGGCAGGACAGAGTTGTTCATGACAAAATAACCCCCGTCCCTACCAACTTCAGCGACAAGCGGCATCCCCATAGCTTCGATTTCTCTAATATCTCGAATCGCTGTCGAACGAGATATGTTAAATTCCTGCATGATTTCAGAAATGGTAAAGTGGGCACGATTGTTAATATACCGCATAATGATATTGATCCGTTCAACTTTTTTCATGGAGTCTCCTCTAAACAGTATCATTTTTTGACATGATTTAAGGTTATTATAAACCTATCAAGTGAAAAGACAAATCATTTGATAAAAATAAAAAAAGAGGTAGGGATTGATTATGACAACAAATTATACGCTTGAGGAAAAAGACAGCTTTATCGTTTTGGGAATTGGGACTGAGCTTCAGAGCGATTATACAGACTATGCTGGCATAAACAAGGAGAAGGCAGACTTTTGGGAGGCAGTGAAACAAGATGGAAGCCTTGACACGTTAAAGGCTGTTGCCGCAAATGACTACATTTTTGCCGTGAACGAAGCGGTGAATAACAAGATGATGTATTATGCTGGCGTCATGACAGAGACATCTCTACCCGAAGCAACGAGGGTTATTCAGTTTCCTAAAGGGGAATACCTCGTAGTAAAAGGGGAAGGGAACACGGCAGATGAGTTGAGTAATAAACTTACTGGCATTGCCTTCGGACAAGTATTGCCTGAAGCTCAGAATTTTGCCTATGTCGGCGGACCAAACGCAACGGTAGAGATGGGGCAGCGAGACGGATTGGTATTTGGTGAGTTGTGGATTCCTGTTGTTAGGAAGTAAGTGGATGCTCCCGATGCAAGCTTTGCTCGATCAGGTTCTATGAAGTACGCTCACCAAACTTTTAGGAGGGATGAACATGTCCAATAGCGTTGATTTTAACGATGTGTCTACGGTGGGTTTAGAATCTTCACCCGTAGTAGAAGCGCTTGCTGGTTTACGAGCGAATGAAGCCCGTTACTTTATGAACAAATATAAGCATGAATTTATGGTTGTACCAGCAAGCGAAAGCCAGGAGACCCTTGATTATGTAAACCGAATTCTAAAAGAAGAACGTGATATCGAGTTTGCGGCCAAACCGTTAGAAACGTCGCTTTTTCAGGTGGAAAATATCAAATGGGCTTTCGTATTTTATGAGGATGGTCTTGCGGTTAATGTCATGTATACGATTGATGACCCGAAGAAGCGTGCCGTTGGTTTTAAGCTTTCTGAGGGGATGGAGGTTCCGCAGGAGTTAGAAGGAAAGTTTAAATTTGCTAGGCAGAAGTCTAAATTAGCTGGAACCATTCGGGGCTCGTTCTTTGTGATAAAAGGAGAATATTAAAGTAAGCAAAAGCGCATGCGGAGGGTTTCAGTCATTTTTTAATACATAAAAAGAGCAGCGATATTTCGCAGCTCTTTTTATTTGCCTGTATTTTTTATGTAAGTATGTACGATCAAGGCAAAGGGTAAGCAAACTTAATGACCTTATTAATTATTTTTTTCGACGTTTCATCGATCGCCACTTTGAGGGAGGTACGAAACGTACGATTGACAAGAACAATAGTAGTGAAACTCAAAAAAGAACCTGGCAGTTTTATCAGGTTCTTTTTTATTGCATATAAACAGACGCGATGATATAATCAGATCACGACTGAAAATTGATTTACAGACATAATTATCTTATCTTACATTTCAAGTGTACCACGCAGAAAAACTCTTGTCAAATGTTTTTTCTCAAATTAATGATTAGGAGAGATGTTGAATGCGTTCGTTGGTTCTCGATTTTCAGGAAATGGACAAAAAGCAGCTTGGACTCGTTGGTGGAAAAGGGCTTCATTTAGGGGAATTATCAAAAATTGAAGGAATACGAGTTCCCGAAGGATTTTGCGTGACAACCGTAGGATATCAAAGAGCCATCGAACAAAACGAAACATATCAAGCTATGCTCAATCGACTAACCACGCTATCAGCAGAGGATCGAGATCAAATTGTTGAAATCAGCAGGAAGATCAGACAAACCATTATGGATGTAGAAATTCCATCCGATGTAGTGACTGCAGTAACTCGCTATCTCTCCCGGTTTGGCGAGGAACAGGCTTATGCCGTACGATCCAGTGCGACTGCTGAAGATTTACCGCATGCCTCTTTTGCGGGTCAACAAGACACCTATCTAAACATCATCGGCGTCGATGCCATCTTGCAGCATATCAGCAAATGTTGGGCTTCTTTGTTTACAGATCGCGCGGTGATCTACCGTATGCAAAATGGATTCGACCATCGTCAAGTTTATTTATCCGTAGTCGTTCAAAGGATGGTTTTCCCAGAGGCTTCAGGGATATTATTCACCGCTGATCCGATGACTTCTAACCGAAAGCTGCTATCCATCGATGCCGGTTTCGGACTTGGAGAAGCACTGGTCTCTGGCTTGGTATCTGCCGATGGTTACGAAGTACAGGAAGGAGAAATCATCGAGAAGCGGATAGCCGCCAAAACATTGGCGATCTACGGACGAAAAGAAGGCGGAACAGAAACAAAGCAAGTCGATCCCGATCAGCAAAAGTCACAAACACTTACGGATGAGCAAATTTTACAACTGGCACGCATCGGGAGACAGATTGAGGCTTATTTTGGCCAGCCCCAAGATATCGAATGGTGTTTGGCCCAGGATACTTTTTATATTGTCCAGAGTCGGCCAATCACGACGCTATACCCGATACCTGAAGCGAATGATCAAGAAAATCACGTCTACGTATCTGTAGGTCATCAACAAATGATGACGGATCCCATGAAACCACTGGGATTGTCTTTTTTTCTGCTAACGACTCCTGCACCCATGCGTACAGCTGGCGGAAGGTTGTTTGTTGATACTACGGCTATGCTGGCTTCACCGGTTAGCAGAGATAATGTATTAAATAAGCTGGGACAATCCGATCCACTCATCAAAGACGCACTTATGACCATCATAGAGCGAGGAGATTTTATAAAATCGCTACCCATCGCTGAAAATGAACAGACTCCCGGAAAGAGCAATATATCGTCTGCGGATTATCAAGCGCCAATCGACAACGATCCGACAATCGTTTCTGATTTGATAAAACGAACTCAATCATCGATCGAAGTGTTGAAACAAAACATCCAAACGAAATCCGGATCCGATTTATTTGATTTTATATTGGAAGATATCCAGGAACTGAAGAAAATTTTATTTGACCCACAAAGCTCGGCTGTCATCATGGCAGCAATGAATGCTTCAACCTGGATCAACAAAAAAATGAATGAATGGTTAGGCGAAAAAAATGCAGCCGACACGCTTTCTCAATCCGTACCGGGCAATGTTACTTCGGAAATGGGTCTGGCGCTGCTGGATGTTGCAGACGTGATTCGTCCTTACCCGGAAATCATTGATTATTTGGAGCATGCAAAAGATGATCACTTTTTGGATGAGCTGCTTAGATTTGATGGCGGGCAGGAAGCCCAAGACGCGATCCTTGATTTTCTCGATAAATATGGCATGCGATGTGCTGGAGAAATCGATTTGACCAGAACACGTTGGAGTGAAAAACCAATTGCGCTTGTTCCGTTGATTCTGGGTAACATCAAAAACTTCGAGCCTAATGCCAGCCATCGGAAATTTGAGCTAGGGCGTCAGGAAGCATTGAAAAAGGAACTAGAATTATTGGATCGATTGAAGACATTGCCTGGCGGTGAACAAAAAGCCCAAGAAACCAAACGAATGATTGACCTCATTCGGAATTTTATGGGCTATCGGGAATACCCCAAATACGGCATGGTGAATCGTTACTTCATTTATAAGCAGGCATTACTGAAAGAGGCCGAACGACTCGTACAAGCGGGCGTTATTCATGATAAGGAAGATGTATATTATCTCACTTTTGAAGAGCTTCACGAGGTCGTACGCACAAATAAACTGGATCACCCGGGTTGCATGGTCGAGCAGCAAACGAAGCTTGCGACCAGACAGATGATCAGCCAACGAAAAGACGAGTATAAAGTATTTGAAAAACTAACTCCGCCGCGCGTGATCACGTCGGATGGCGAAATCATCGCAGGGGAGTACAAACGAGAAAATATCCCAGCCGAAGCTATTGTCGGTCTGCCTGTTTCTTCCGGAATGGTCGAAGGACGAGCGCGTGTCATCTTAAACATGGATGACGCCGATCTCGAGGAAGGAGATATATTAGTCACCGCTTTTACCGACCCTAGCTGGACGCCTCTGTTTGTATCCATTAAGGGCTTGGTCACCGAAGTGGGCGGACTGATGACCCATGGAGCCGTTATCGCGCGTGAATATGGCTTACCGGCCGTTGTCGGCGTGGAGAATGCTACCAAACGGATAAAGGATGGGCATCGCATTCGCGTACATGGGACTGAAGGGTATATTGAAATATTGTCATAGCTCAATACGACAAGTGATGGCATTCGCCACAAGACCACAATCGACAGTAAACAAAAAAAGTCGCGGAATCCGCAGCTTTTTTTTTGTTTTATGCTGGAAGTTGCAAACGTCCCGGCATTTTTTATATTTGTGACAATAACTGTCACTATTATCAATCATAATAGGTTCAAAGCCTAAATGCGCTTAGGTACTAGCTCGATGTCACCTGTTTCTGAATAGGTTGGCCGCCTTTAGGAGGTGATTAATTTCGAGAACGACCCAAGAAACAATGATCGTTGAGGCAACTGAGGAAGTATGTAGAATCAAAAAAATGAAGCCAAAGGAGCTGTTTCGAAGTGACGTTACAATTCATCCCCTACATTATGCTGAACGGAAACGCCAATGAAGCGATTGCATTTTACGAAAAAGCATTGGATGCTAAAGTTTTGTCAAAACAAACATTTGGACAGGCACCCGAGAGTATCCAGAACACCATGCCATCAGATGTAAAGGATAGAGTGGCTCACTCCGTCTTAAGGATAGGGGAAATTGAAATGTTTGTAGCCGATACGGAACCTGATCAGCAAACGCAACCGGGAGATCGGTTGAGCATTTGTATTACGACAAACGATATTGAAAAATCAAAACAATTTTATGGGGCTTTACAACAACAAGGCGGTCAAGTAATTACGCCATTGCAAGAAATGTATTTTAGCCCTGCCTACGCAATGGTAACGGATAAGTTCGGAATTACCTTTCAGATTTTCACTACAAGGTAACACAAATGAGAGCTGGCCTGCTTTTAATCTTCCGGTACATGTCGAGGCGTAACATAGAGCAAGCGGCTATATAGAATTCTCAGAAGAGCCTGGTTTACCAGGCTTTTTTTATTTTAATACGGCTTTCGAGAGAGCAGGATGTGGAGTAGTATTTATAAGCCTTATCAGCTCCAGCCCATACGGGACACTGAGCTTCCTCATACGTTATATGGAACCTGCCTAATTTGTTGAAGCAAAGAATGCTCACTAATAATTAAGGAGTTGGATAGCTCGGTGAAATCAGAGATTAAGCTTACAGGGCGAGTGATTTTTAGGGGGGATCCAGGTTATGAGTCGGCTCGCAAGAATTGGGATCCTCATACGGACAGATTTCCCAAAGTTTTTGTGTTCGCTCAAAGAACGCAGGATGTAGCAAACGCCATAAGATGGGCCCGGAAAAATAATGTCCCTATTCGCCCGCGAAGCGGAAGGCATGCCCTAGAGACCAACCTTTCACAGGTCAATGGAGGCATTGTCATCGACGTAAGCGAGATGAAGAAAATCAAGCTGAATAAGAAAAGCGGTACCGTTGTTGTCGAGACAGGTAATCGGGTAGGTAGAATCGTCGATACGCTGGCGCGCCAAGGCTATATCGCACCATTTGGTGACAGTCCGACGGTTGGCATCGGCGGAATAACGCTTGGCGGAGGAATTGGCCCGCTGCAAAGAACGACTGGCCTCATCAGCGACAATTTGCTTGAGCTTGAGATGGTTGACGCTAAGGGAAGAATCATTCGGGCAAACAAAAAACGAAACTCCGATCTCCTATGGGCTTCCCGCGGCGGCGGTGGCGGCAACTTCGGCGTGTACACCAAATATAAATTCAAAGTACTGCGAGCTCCAGCCAAAGCTACCGTATTCAGTATCACCTGGCCATGGGCACAATTCGAAAAAGTCGTGAAAAAATGGCAAGTATGGGCTCCTAACGCCAGCACCAAGTTGGGCAGTGAATTAAGCGTTGGTCCCAAAAAAGGCGGAAACGTCAGTATGTTGGGACTGTACCTTGGATCAAAAAGCGAAGCCCTTCGCCAATTGGAACCTATTCTTAGCGTGGGAACACCTACTCAAAAAACTATCCGATTCCTACCATACACGGAAGCTACGAAATTTCTGTTGGCTCCCGATCCAGTGCTAACTCAAAGATACAGCAACCAGTTCTCCAGCAGCTTCGGGAGACGCCCATTCCCGGATAAAGCCTTTAAGATCATGCGCGAGTTTCTAGAAAAAGCAGAAGGAGGGACTCCAGCCGGATTTTTCTTCCTCAACTGGGGTGGCGCGATAAGCCGTATCGCACCTAAATCCACCGCCTTCTACTGGCGAAAAGCGAAGTTTTATGTCGAATGGAACAGCTCATGGGTGAAGCCATCTCATGCGGCTAGAAATATTGCCTTAGCCCGGAACACCAGGAAGAAGCTGCAGCCTTATATCGTGGGGTCCTATATTAATGTTCCGGATCAGGGCATAAAATGTTCAGGTCCGGTCTATTATGGAAAGAACTACGCCAGATTGAGGAAAGTAAAGGCGAAATACGATCCGAATAATGTATTTAACAACCCGCAAAGCATTCCGCCAGCTTAATGAAAACAAAGTAGTCGACATCTGTGCCAAAAAACAAGCCGGAAATCACTCGGCTTGTTTTTTTTGGTTTACCTTACCTATTCTCCTGATCCGGATGTTCGTATATATCCTTCTCGTTACGGGTAATTAAATTATTAACAGCACACCAATCGTGTGACTATGAAGCGGGAAAGGGGATCGAAACGAATGAAACGCAAATTGTTAATAACGGGAGCGGCAGGCACCATAGGAAATGTCATTTACAACGGGCTGCTCAAAGACAACCGGTATGAGGTTGTTGGAGTGGATATACAGGCGGACGAGAAGCTGGGCATTGTACAAATGGACATCGGAGACCAAGCGCGGCTGACGGAGCTGACGCAAGGAATTGATACGGTGCTTCATTTTGCATGGATCAAGGACAAGGGGGATTTTCTTGGCAAAGTGCTTGCGGGAAATGTGAGCGGTGCCTACAAGTTATTTGAGGCAGCGGTGCAAAATGGTGTGCGCCGTATCATATTCGCCAGCTCGAATCATGCAACTGGTTATTACAAGACTTATGAGATGGTAGGGCCCCAAGATCCATATCGTCCGGATAGCTTTTACGGGCTCAGCAAATGTTATATCGAGCTGCTGGGCCGACTTTATTCGGACCAAGGCAAAATCTCTTCGTTCAATATTCGGATTGGCAACTTTCCCGGGGACAATCGTCCTCATTCAGAACGAGCGGGGCATATCTGGATATCCGAACGTGATATGCTCCAATTGATCGTTTGTTGCATTGAAGCAGATGACGAACTGAAATTTTTGAATCTGTACGGCACCTCTGCCAATAGTGATAATTACTACAACATCGATTATCTGGAGGAACTGATTGGATACAAACCTCAGGATGATGCGACAAAGCTGCTTGAGCTGGTCAAGGCAGCGGGACGCAAAGTACGTCAGGATGAGACGATCTATCAGGGGGGACAGCAACCGTAGCAATTGAACAATGTGACAATGTTGTCACTCGGAATGGAAAATTGTTATATGAATCGATGGGAAATATATAGATGTCCCCCTTATACTGGAAATGTTAGATTTCCAAAGGGGGATATCCACTGATGACTGATGTAGTTAAAGCAATCATACTCGGCATAATAGAGGGCTTAACCGAATTTTTACCGGTATCGTCTACTGGACATTTAATTTTAGCGGGCAATTTGCTAAGCTTTGAGGGAGACGCTGCCATAACTTTTAAAATTGTTATACAGTTAGGTGCAGTAATGGCCGTTCTCATTCTGTATTGGAAAAGGTATTTGGCGATTGGGACTAATCTGATTCGAATGGACTTTTCCCCAAGTAGAGGATTAAATGTTATACATATGATTTTGGCTATGTTACCGGCATTAATCGTATATCTTCTGCTCAAGGACACAATAAAAAGCCAATTATTCGGCCCAACCCCAGTCTTAATCGGGCTAGTGGCCGGTGGCGTGTTAATGATCATTGCAGCACGGAGCAGGAGAACCGAAACCGCCGATACGATAGATCGGATTAATTATAAACAAGCCTTCGGGATTGGCCTGTTTCAGTGTTTGGCTTTGTGGCCGGGATTCTCGAGATCGGGTTCGACGATATCAGGCGGACTTTTACTTGGTACCAGCCAAAAAGCCGCCGCAGATTTTACGTTCCTAATCTCCGTGCCTGTTATGTTTGGTGCAAGCTTGCTAGATTTATATGATAGTCGGGATTTGCTGAGTTCTGATGATTTTGTCCTAATGTTTATTGGCTTTGCTACCTCCTTTCTTGTGGCCATGATTGCAGTCGTGACGTTTATCAAACTGATTAAGCGACTTCGGTTGGAATGGTTTGCTCTATACCGTTTTGTCTTAGCGGCTCTCTTCTACTTTATCATCTTGTGGTAACCCGTCTTGGTATTAGATGGTTGAAGAATCTATTCCGCTATCATTACTCAAACACACGAAATGAGGGAGCGCATGGTGGTTGAGGGAGTATCTGATGTATGCTCCTAATACGAAAGGGATAATAAGCTCAAGACTCAAGCATAGCAAGATGAAGCGCAGCCGGGATGCTGCGTTTTTTTGTACTTTGAGGACAATCTTTTTATACAACATATTGAACCTTATTGGGCAAAGGAGCCTATATCAGGTGTAAGTCCTAAAATGGAGGCCAGGCAACTGCTTCTCAATGTTTGTTCTAAACATAGCTAAATCTCTCCGCCATTCAAGGAGCTATACCAGGTATGGAATCCACTTAATTGTACTAAAGTATCTGTTTTATCCTACCTTTTCCTGTCATATTTATTCTAAAAGGTAGGTGTAATAGGGAGGTTATTCATGTTGAGGAAGAGTACAAATTCAGGCAGAGCTCTGCAGTAATTACTGGGGTGTTATTAATAGTCGGGTTGGTTACAGGAATATTTAGTGTGGTTCCTGTTATAGATGGAGTAGACTACCTTGTCAATGCTTCTACAAATGAAAATGAGCTGCTGACAGGAGCGTTTTTCCAGTTGTTGATGGTTGCTGCATATGTTGGTGTTCCTATTTTAATGTATCCGATTTTAAGTAAGCATAATAAAGGTTTAGCTGTTGGATCTGTTGCTTTCGGTATTATTGCAGGTGTGTTCATTATTATTGGTGTAATCATACTTCTGTTGCTATTGGCATTAAGCCATGAATTTGCAAAAGTTGGAACTCTGGATGTACCGTATTTTCAGACCCTGGGTGGGTTGTTAAGGGTAGGACGAGATTTGGTGAACCATGTGGCAACGACACTGGCGTTCGTTTTGGCTATGCTCTTGTTTAACTGCATATTTTACCAAACGAAATTAGTTCCACGCTGGTTGTCCATTTGGGCTCTTATTGGCTCTACATTGTCCATATTGGCAAGCTTTTTATTTATGATCCACTTCATTGGTCTGGATGCAGCCTACATGATGTTGAACATTCCAATAGCCTTTCATCAATTGGTTTTGGCTATATGGCTAATCATTAAAGGATTCAACCATAATACTGTATCGAATAAAATTACAGATTAATCACAATTTAAAAGCATAGAGCTATACGGTAATCCCATGAATAGGATGAGATGGTTAACAAATAATAAGTAAATTCATGACAGCATAAGATACCTTCGCAACAAATTAGCCTTGATTAGCAATTTCCTTCATCATTGAATCGGTAACAGCTATTAGCATACAAGAGGGGGATTAGTTTGTTTCGTTGGATGATTCGCAAGATGACGAACGGTGTAATGGACGAGATTGTGGACCATTATATGAAGCGTATGATACAAGATCCATATACGGAACATGCGTTTTCCATGTTGACAACCACGCAGAAGCTGACGCCGCGGGCAATCATTGAAGCCGGGATGCGGGCGGAGAGCGGAAAAGCAATCAAACGCACTTTGGGGAGTCCGATTGTGTTGTCAGACTGGCATAAAATTTTGCTTAACCCCGTACATATGTTCCGCCTGCCCACAGAAGACAGCGTGCAAATTAAAACCGGCGTCACTATTGGTCCTCAAGCGAAAAAGCCGCTAAATCTAGAAATTCCTATTCTCATCAGCGGTATGTCATATGGTGGAGCATTAAGTTTGAAGGTAAAGGTCGCTTTGGCTCGGGGTGCCAGTATGGCAGGCACAGCAACCAATTCTGGAGAAGCGCCTTTAGTTGATGAGGAACGAAGAGAAGCCAAGTTTTTCATCGGCCAGTTTCATCGCGGCGGGTGGATGAATGACGATGAATCTCTCCGGCAATTGGACGCTATAGAAGTCCAGCTCGGTCAAGGGGCCCTCGCGGCCGCTCCGATGTCGATGGCGTCGGAACAGATTGAGGAGGATTTGCGGATCGCCAAAAAACTGAAACCCGGCGAAAATGCCGCCATTCATTCCCGTATCTCGGGAGTAAACAAAACGGAGGACATTATTACACTGGTGCAGAACTTGAAAAATAAATACGGAGTGCCGGTTGGGATTAAAATCTGTGCGACTCATTTTATGGAACGGGAGTTGGAGGTCGCCATTCAAGCGGGAGTCGATTATTTTGTCGTGGACGGTGCGGAAGCAGGAACGCAGGGAGGTCCGCCGACACTTCTGGATGACGTCGGGCTGCCAACGTTATTTGCGCTCGCAAGAACGGTTCAATATTTGGAAGAACGCGGGGTTAAACAAAGCATATCCGTTATCGCTAGCGGAGGGTTAACGACGCCGGGTCATTTTCTCAAGGCAATGGCGTTAGGGGCGGACGCGGTCTATATCGGTTCAATCGCCTTGATAGCCCTTCAGACGCAAGCGGCTAAGACGCTGGCGACCGAACAGCCGCAGCAAGTCCCTATAGATTGGGGAAAGTTCAAAGAAGATTTGGACGTTGAAAAGGGCGCCGAACATTTGGCCAAATTCCTCAATTCTTCTGTCGAGGAAATGAAACTAGTCGCTTATACCCTTGGGAAAACGGATTTGGCACAAATCAACAAAATGGATCTGGTTACAGTTGACCGGGATTTAGCCCAGATCCTGCGGATCGATTATGCCGGTTTCCCTCCAGGTAAGCAGAAACCATCCACAGCAACTAACGTTATTCCGGACGTAACGGAAATGAAAAATCCGGATGAACCTCTGCCTCTACAGTAACCTCCCTTATTCATTGGGAGCGCCCACCATAGTTGATTAAACTAAACCCGCTAAGCATCTGGTTCTATCCCAAGTCAAAGAAAAAATGAGCTAGGCCTTCATTGCCTGAGCTCATTTTTCTTTGGTGTATTTTTCGAACATGAATATATGTGTAGTGGCTTATATGTTTGTTTTCGATAAAGCAAGCTGATCTTCAGGCAGCGCCTTCGATGAACCATCGTTATGAAGAACACTCCGCCAAGAATACCGCGGTTCATATCCAAGTATATCCCGTGCCTTATCTATTGCCATCAGCGTCTCATGTCCCTGAACCTCTCTCTTTAAGGACACATTGGGAAAAAATCGTTTGACCAAATCCTGGCTAAGATCCGGCATGATGGTGTCCGGGGCTGTGATATGGAATATCTGATTACCTAAATTGTCCTTCTCTATTGCAAGAAGACAGGCTTTAGCTGCATCTCTAACATCGCAATAGGCCCAGGCGTTTTTCTTTTGAATATCCTTTTGTTCATCATTCCAATGCATGATAGGGATTTTTTCATACTCATCCGGTTCATACATATTCGCGAAGCGAAGCGTGACGAGCTGTTGATTCGTAAGTTTATGATACATGCCTGTTAGGTGTTCCGTCAGCAGTTTCGCCATGGCATAGGATGACTTCGCGGTAGTTGGATGCTCTTCATCAACAGGGAGGTAATCCAGTTGCTCGGGTACAAACGGATAGCCCAAAACCGTTTCGCTTGAAGCCCATACCAGCTTGGGAATTTTAAAATCTTTACATGCTTCAAGAATGTTAAAATTAACGAGCATATTATTCTCGAATATCGCCTGGGGTGTATTCCTTACATCGGTTGGGATATTCCCAAGATGGACAACGGCATCACTTCCCATTAAAAGCTGGCAGACTTGACCATAATCACGCAGCTCCGCTTGAATAAAATTTTTTGATGCTGATTCTTCCCGTAGTAATCGATCTGTGGCTATAACATCATGGCCCGCTTCCAATATGGTTCTTACAGCCCAGCGACCGATTTTTCCGGCTGCTCCTGTGACCACTACTTTCATCATTTTCCACCCCTTATTCATATTCCGGCACAGCAAGTTGACCTTAAATCGCTGTTAGACTTCCCGTTACTTTATGGTTTTATTACTCTGCAGTTACACAGCATGCGATATTTTCGAGCTTCATGTTTTTAAAACCCGGTCTTGCCCTGAATCGAGGACCAAAACCGGGTTTTGCTGAAAACATTATCTTGGTTATGACGAGAGTAACCTAAAAAGTATGTTTAGTAGGTGAGATTACTTTGAAAATGAAACATTGGAAACACGCGGTTGCTGTTTTATTTATCATGTCCGTGCTTTTACCGCTGGGAGCTCAAGAATCTCATGCAGCTTCCAAGTACGTTGAGCTGGAAACGCAATGGGAAGACGGTCGTAACAGTCATCTTGAGACGCTTCATAAGGACGGAGTGACTTATGGGAGCTTTTTCTCTCTAAATAGCATGGCAGGTCTCCATTGGGGGATGGAAAATGACAATACGGCGGTTCTGAAGAGGGATCAGAAGCGCATTGTTGTACACTTGGGAAGCAGCATTGCCGAAGTAGACGGTTATAAGGTGGATATGGGCAGAGAACCTGTGTGGTATATCAGTCACCTTTATGTGCCGATTAGATTCCTTGCAGCTGCTTTGGATGGGGAAGTGGCCAATCGGGATACGAATACGTGAGAGGTAACCGTAAAAGGACTCAACAATTATACGGATACTTTTTATGGCAGCATGATGGGATACAGCGACTGAAGAATATGATCTATATACGTTGGTATTCAAGAATCAAGGGCTGATTCGCAAATCCATTGCGCACGGGTTAACGGAGCAGCATGAGACCTTGAAGGCGGACGGTACCATTCAACTCATTGATGATAAAAATATCCGTATTATTGATGATGGAAGCGGCAATATGCTTAACGTGATTGCTCGGTAAAACACAAACGGTTGCTTCCATATGTGGAGTATGGTAAATTTGTCTTATTCAGTAATGAAAGGGTGACCAAAAGCCGATGATCTACTAATCCTATCCACCAAAGAAAACGATATTTCCAGGTTTTCAGGATAGGATTCGTGCGGGCTTTTATATATTAACATAAAGTGCGACTGTTTTTTTGTATAACAGTGCGTCTTTTTGTTTGTATGTGCGCCTCCTATCCGTTGACCGGAAAGGAGGTTTTTTTGTGTGGTGATAGTTGTGTGAAAGATTTATCGTTTCAGCCGGATAAATTGCGAAGAGAGGGATGATGTAACAATGACAGGACCGAATCCAAATGAGAGATATCCTATACCCGGAGATAACAATCTTCAGTTTATCAAGAATACGATTACAAAACCTAATATTATCGCAGGGGATTATTCATACTACTATGCCTTAAACGGAGAATCATTTGAGGATCAAGTATTGTATCATTATGAATTCATTGGAACTAAATTAATAATCGGCAAGTTTTGTTCCATTGCTTCCGAGGCCAGATTTATGATGGATGGAGGGAACCATCGGATGGACGGTTCAACCTTTCCATTTAACATCTTTGGAAACGGCTGGGAAAAATTCACTCCATCTTTAGATCAATTGCCGATTAAGGGAGATACGATCATTGGAAATGACGTGTGGATCGGAAGGCGTGCAACGATCATGTCGGGTGTAAGGATTGGCGACGGGGCTATCATTGCCGCTGAAGCTGTCGTTGTAAAGGATGTGGAGCCTTATACGATCGTTGGAGGCAATCCTGCAAGGGAAATCCGCAAGCGATATTCCACCGAAGTCATTCAAGAGTTATTGGACATCAAATGGTGGGATTGCGATATCGAAGTCATCAATCAATATATTGGCGCAATTGTAAGCGGAGATATGGACTTGCTTAGAAAGATGAGACAAAATTAGAGCCCTTATTTTATTGAAATATGCCATTTGATAATGATGAAAGTCATGAGCGAAAATAGGGTTCTTGAACGAATGTAGAGATTTATGTTGTCATAGAAGTTAAATGGAAAATGACCGGTCGAAGCGCCGGTCATTTTTTCGTTTAGGATGAGAATAAGGGCAGCGGGACATTACAGAACGTGAATGGCGGAAAGTTCAAACATCGGGGAATAAGCCACAGCAGGTTTGTGTTGTCGCAGCTCCTGAAAAGGGTTCTTTTTTGGTTGTTTATCTAGGAATGTTAACTCAAAATAACAACTCATGTTACCAATGAATGGTAGATAATCCGAATGAGAATAGTATAATGCGAAATAGGTTACTGGCTTTTGGTGGTGAAGTTCAGCGAATGACCTTGGTAAAGATAAATTTATGAATCATATAAAGGACAGGTAATTCAAGCCGAAGCATGCACAGAGGAGGAGGTAAAGAGAGTGATACACAGTGAAATATTAATTTTACTAGTACTTGCAATCATTAGTGTAATTATTGCAATTCCCCTAGTCATTTATGCTCATCTAAATATGAATTATGATAAGAAACCGTTAAAGCAAACATTCAGTTCCGGCTATATAGAAAAACAGGTGACTCTTGATGATGGAACGATATTAAACTACGCTGAGGGACCGAATCATGGACCGTCTCTTCTGTTAATACACGGGCAGTCCATGCAGTGGGAAGATTATGCTAGAGTACTTCCGGAGCTCGCTCAATATTATCATGTATATGCAGTTGATTGTCACGGGCATGGAAAGTCCAGTCATGATGCTTCAAAGTATACGGCTGTTGCTATGGGAAAGGATTTTGTTTGGTTCATTGAAAATGTCATAGGTGAACCAGCTGTGGTATCAGGCCATTCTTCCGGCGGTATTTTGGCAGCATGGATTGCTGCTAATGCACCCGAAGTTGTGCAAGGCATGGTTTTGGAGGACCCGCCGTTTTTTAGCGTGGAGCCGCATGAAATGCAGAATACTTTTGTCTGGCTTGATAGTTTTGAACTCATACATAATTTTAAGAATCAAACCGTTGAAGATGATTATGTCGTGTACTATATGGAAAACAGTTATTTATGGGGAAAGTTCGGTGATTTAAGAAAACTTACTGCAAAAAGTACGAGGGAGTACCGGGAAGCACATCCTGGAGAGCCGTTGAAATTGTGGTACGTCCCCTATAAATGGATTCATGGAACACTTTATTTAGATCATTTTGACCTCGATTTTGCGGAGACATTTTATACAGGTGATTGGTTTAAAGGATTTAATCAGGAGGGAACCTTGTCCCAAATAAACGCTCCTTCTGTTTATATTAAGGCAGCCACGCGATACGGCGAAGATGGAGTGCTTTATGCTGCTAACCGCGATGAGGATGCTGAAAAGGTACACAGCCTTTTAAAAGGAAATGAGATGATCACGATAAAATCCGGACATGATATTCATTTTGAGAAGCCGGATGAATTTATAACGATTTTGGTTGATTTTTTGAAGAAAATTGAATAAACCATGGTTACAATGAAAGCCGGTACCCAGGATCATCCTGAGTAACCGGCTTTTTATTTTTTTGATAATCCGTTCAGGGGAAGTTTTTAAAAATAATCGCATGTAAGTTTGAAAACTCAGCCATAGAGCCTTCTCCAAAGGCATATAAACCGATGAGTACGCCTGTAAATCCTCCCGCAACCTCAGAGGAAAGGTATCTGGTTTGTGCCGTTCCTAAGAGAATGTCCTTGCCGTTAGCGTGAATGAAGAAGCTGTAGCGCTCATGTCTTGCCCGTATCTTCAAAGTCGTATGGTTGACATTCCCCAGACCTACTTCAGATTCAATGGATTTAATATCACCGATATTCAGGCGCTCGATCACTTTATACCCGGTCTCCTCTTTACGTACGGCTAAATCGTAATGATGATGTTCATCCATGTAGAGCGTGATGCCGGCTTCTCCGTTCGTAAGCTGTACGTCGCATGAGATTTCCGCGTTGAAGTCTCTTTGGCGAATGCCGATAAATGTCGGGGACTCCGGCTTATCCAAAGTCACTCCGGTCCCTTGAAGCTGTGCCTTATCGATTTCTAACCGATAGTTCTCTGCAGCAGGATGGCGGAGGAAGCACCAGTCCAGATTCCAGTCCGTGTTCTCGAACGTAAAGGTTTTTTTCTCCTGCTGGACGACATGATTTGAGATCCGATCGGTCTCGAAACTCGTAAGGACGGTGCCGTTATGTCCTGCCGTAAACCAGCCATCCTCGCCAAAAGTAACCGGTGTAAGGAAAACTTCGCGGCCAAGATGATGGTAGGTAAGCCATAGGCCGATTTGACGGAAACCCAGATGGAGCATCCACCAATTGCCATCGTTGTCTTGAATCAGATCGCCATGGCCAACTCCCTGCAGCTCATACCCGCCCAGATTGCGATTGGTCAGTACGGGATTGTTCGGATAGGCTTCGAACGGGCCGGAGATCGAATCCCCCCGTGCATAAGTGACCATATGTCCATATTCCGTTCCGCCTTCAGCCGCCATGAGGTAATACCGGCCATTAATTTTATACATATGAGGGCTTTCCAAATAGCGTCCGCCTGTTCCTTGCCAAATAGAACGACTTGGCGACAGTTTGTCGCCCGTTTCAATGTCAATTTCACACTGAACAATGCCGCCAATCCCGTTATCGTCTTTTCCGTTGCTCATAAAGAAGACTTTTCCGTCTTCAAAATACAAATCGGGATCGATCCCCCCTTGATCCACATCAATCGGTTCGGACCATTCACCGTAAATATCGTCCGTCCATACATAGAAATTTTGGCGCGTGGTGTCGTTGGTCGTGGTCATGTAGAATCTCCCGTTGTGGTGCCGTATCGTGGGGGCGAAAACCCCGCCGGAACTGCTTACCTTGCCGAGCTGAATTTGACTCTTTCTAGTTAGGCAATGACCGATTTGCTTCCAGTTGATCAGGTCTTTGCTCTCGAAAATCGGAACACCGGGGAAGTACTGAAAGGAACTGCATACCAGATAATAAGTATCTTTTACTTTGCATACACTGGGGTCAGGATAAAATCCTTTGATGACCGGGTTATGGTATTTCATCGATCCACCTCTTTCATAAATTCACATGTATATAAATCTAAAGTGATTAGCAGCTAAGGAAATTAAACACCATGGGTTAAAGTCTTGCAATGGATTCGGTTTGAAGATTCATGTTAATTCTATTAAATTAATATATATGTGATTTCAATAGATACGAGGAGATTATGATGATCATCAAAGCAAACGGGGAACCGAAATTCATGCCGTTATATGAAGCCTTAGCCAGCGAGGTCAGATGGAACATCATGAGTCTCATTGCCGATCACGAGCTGAATGTGAAGGATATTGCCAATCGATTGGAACTTAGTCCATCGATCGTCACCATGCACATCCGAAAACTCGAACAAGCCGGACTCATCGGAAGTCGTAGGGTGCGGCAGGGCGGGGGAACGCACAAAATGTGTTTCCTCAAACAAAAAACCATCGAGATTGAGCTGCCTTTTGCCAGCCAACCCCCGAAGATCAGAGAGCAGCGTATTTCAGTCGGTCATTACACCGCTTTTGAGGTCCATCCGACTTGCGGGCTTGGTACGCGCGAGAAAGAAATCGGAGTTTGGGACGACCCGCGCTACTTTCTCGATCCCGAGCGGGTACACGCCGCCATTCTGTGGTTTGGGTGGGGCTATGTTGAATACAAATTGCCTAACTTTTTGCTAGCCGATCAATCCGCCGAATACATTGAAATCTCCATGGAGATTGCTTCGGAAGCTCCAGGTTTAAGAGATCATTGGCCATCGGATATTGAATTCACATTTAACGGGATCCCTCTTGGGACATGGACAAGTCCGGCTGATTTCGGAAGAGCGGCGCGAGGGAGATTTACACCTGAGTGGTGGCATCGAAATGTGAATCAATATGGGTTATTGAAGACGATCCGGATTGATGCATCGGGTACGTACATGAATAATGAACGGATGTCGGAGGTGACCCTCGGGGATATCAAGCTGTGGGAACCGTTCTGGACGCTTCGTTTCGCGGTTGATGAGCATGCGGTTAACGCAGGGGGATTGACGCTTTATGGAGCCGGATTCGGCAATCACGACCAAGACATTGTCATCCGCGCATACCATAACGACGAGCATTAATTCGGCATCAGAAGGATAAAGAAGGGAGTTATTGCTGGGGAATCTCGTTGAGTCTTAATGAAAATGAGATCCGCCTCATTGCAGACAGATCTGTAACTTTACATGGAGTAGTCACGTCTATCTAAGAAGAGGGGGGAGATGCCGACAATTTGAATGCATTGCTCGATATTTTGGAGAATTCGACCACGTTTTCCGGCGTAATTGAGTCGCAAAATGGCACTTACGTGAGCTGGTTGTCTGTTCATAAAGGATAATCATTGTGTTTAACAACGGGAAACGATACCTCAATTATAAGAAAAAGGCAGTCGATCATTCTGATCGGCATCAATATCCGTTATGAAGCGTATGAACGAAATACAGAAAGGCGTGAACTAATGTGAATCCAAGACTCTCTGCATTCATAAAAATTTCGATGTTCGTCATGGTTCTATCGCTCACGGCATGTTCAGGGACGGCTGAGCCACCCGCCAGTCCTGAAATATCGACACCGGCCAATGAAGAGGCCACGGCTCCTGAAACTGATAACGAGCAAGCACCCGAAGTGACGCGTCCCCAGAACGAGAACTTTGATTTGATGACTGGTGAGGGTAACCAGTCACTTCCAGCCACCTTGCATCAAGGCAAAGGCTTTTCCTTATACGTATTCGAAAAGTTTGCTTTCGACGCTGACAAAGGACGTCTGTTTCTTAGCGGCAATCCGGAATACGAGGTCACCATCGAAGCGCTGCCGGCAAATTATGACCTAACGCAGCTTAAAACTGAAGGAAACAAGGAATTGAAAGAGCATGGCGAAGTATCCGAATTTAGCGGAGAGCTCGTTGAGCATCCGCTGGGTTCCGCAGAACTTTATCTTCAAGCATCGAGTAGTGAAGGGATAAACGATTATATTGTGTGGAAGTCTGAAACAGGCGACGCTTTCCTGTTCCGTCTTCACAATCCAAAAGGCGAGGAAGCTTCGGATTTTGCCGGTCCGGTCCTCGTTTCGATATCTACGGTTCAAAGCGATTCCTAAAATCACTCCATATAAGCTACATGAAAGAGGCTGTCTCAAGAACAGCCTTTTTCTTGTAGCGGCAATATCGGATTCTTTAAACAAACGTTGGCCACTTGCCGTGCGTTCAACAAAAGGCATAAGTCCTTCCTTGTCATAGTAACGCAACGTATAAGCTGTTACATTTAATTCCTTTGCTGCTTCACTGATCGAATATGTCTTCATCATATCTCTCCTATTAACTACTATAGAATTCGAGTTCACTCTATGAATAGGGAGGATAGTATCAAGGTTTGTATGGATGTCAATTTGCTGATCCCGAAAAAATGCACCGAACCCATGGGGGCGATGCATTTTTTTTATAACGAGTTATAGATCTCATCATGAACAGGTTCTAACCATTCCGTTTCCCCTGGTGTAAGGGCTACGTCCAGCCGTTTGTTTTTCTGCCATATCATTCATTCCTCTATTCATTTCATGGTTAGGAATAAGTATAAACCTTAAAGTTACCTCTAACGCAAGCAATTCAGTTCGGGAGATAAGGTGTATAATATCTTCAATTATTGGCTGTCCGAGGTACGTCTGGCCCCAAACCGAGATCTTCATATCTTCTCAATGTGGTGGTGATAACGAGAAGGCTTTTGGAAATTTGTTTCGGTATAGAGGTTTTTTGTCCATTGGCTCCACCTTCCTTAAAGTCAAACTCTGAAGTATGGTGACAACATTATGAGATTTACAGCCATCCCCACAAGGATTATGGGTATATCACACGAGAACTTGCATGAATGTTGTATGATCGAAGTTAGAAAGAAAAACAAGGAGGAGCGTTTATTTGGAAAAGGGTGAACTTGGGTTTAGCAAGGAATCGGCAATTCCGAGAGATATCATAGCAGCGGGTTGTCGTCATACCGTAGGACTTAAATCAGACGGTTCGGTAACGGCTGTAGGTGACAATAAATATGGCCAATGTGATGTAAGCGGCTGGCGTGATATGGTTGTGGTTGCGGCGGGTAATGTTCATATGGCGACGAACACAGGTAACGCTCATACCGTAGGGCTTAAATCGGACGGCACCGTGGCAGCTGTGGGTTGGAACAAGCATGACCAATGCAATGTAAGCGACTGGCGTGACATCGTGGCGGTTGCAGCGGGTTGGCGTCGTACCGTAGGGCTTAAATCGGATGGCACGGTGGTGGCTGTGGGTCGAGATCATGAAGGCCAATGCAATGTAAGCGGCTGGCGTGATATGGTTGCGGTTGCAGCTGGTGACTGGCATACCGTCGGGCTTACATCGAATGGAATGGTGACAACTGTGGGTAATAATCGCTATGGCCAATGTAATGTAAGCGGCTGGCGTGATATCGCGGCGGTAGAGGCGGGTTACCTTCACACTGTCGGGCGTAAGTCGGACGGCACGGTGGTGGCTGCGGGTTTGAATAAGCATGGCCAATGCGATGTAAGCGGCTGGCGCGATATTGTGGCGATAGCGGCGGGTAGTCATCATACCATCGGCCTAAAATCGGACGGTACGGTGACGGCTGTGGGTTGGAATGAGTATGGCCAATGCAATGTAAGCGGTTGGCGCGATATTGTGGCAATTGCTGCGGGTTGCGTTCATACTCTCGGCGTAAAATCGG
This sequence comes from Paenibacillus sp. NPDC093718, assembly GCF_050279985.1. NCBI lineage: Bacteria > Bacillati > Bacillota > Bacilli > Caryophanales > Paenibacillaceae > Paenibacillus > Paenibacillus sp. NPDC093718. Next base: position 204,768 of record NZ_JBNNUS010000007.1, on the reverse strand, counting down.
ACGGCACGGTGGTGGCTGTAGGCGATAATGAACATGGCCAATGCGATGTAAGCGACTGGCATGGCATCCAAGTGTCAGGTAAATTCCAATAATAAAGGAGACATATACTGTTGTGAGCCACGCGCTGATTTGTGAAATTTCTTGGCTCTGAAAAATAAGACAAAATAGCAAATAAAAAGAAATATCAAATACTCTACTGTAATAGGATGAAAATGAGTTGATTTGACGTTATGGAAAGGTGAGGCAATTGAATTATTCGGAACTAATCGATTTATACAAGATCAATCTGCAGCAGTATTCGATCGACCAATTAAGACATGTATCTGAACAAGGAGTATGGTCACTCGGCCAAATGTATGACCATATGATCCTCACTGCTCTCGATTACCTTGACCAAGTGCAAAGATGTGCGTCCATGAGTGAAGTGCAACTGCAAGGAAAGACAGAGGCTGGCGACCAATTGTTTTGCGCCGGTTCATTTCCTCCGATAAAAATCAGATTACCGGATGGGCCTGAGAATACCCCGAGTAATTCGGAAACCGTGGATGATCTCATTCGCGGACTTGAGACGGTGCTTCAGAGAATGTATGAATGGGAGGAGAACTTAAATGCAATAAACCCAAATTATAAAGTCAGACATGAGGGATTCGGGTGGCTCAACGCACGGGAGTGGTTTGTTTTGGTCGGTATGCATTTCCGCCATCACTTACGCCAAAAGGCCGAATTGGAACAAAAACTTGAGTTTTAATTTTAATGTGAAGGGGTATATGTATGAGAACTTTAGGGTCCTTGAATGTTGATGTGATAACTTTATTTGTAGAGGATTTGCAAAGGGTGAGGGCGTTCTATCAAGAAGTATTCGGATTATCCGCCGTATATGAAGACGCTGTTTCTTCGGTATTCAACTTCGGAAATATGAGCATTAATCTCCTGGATATTTCCGAAGCAGACGGTCTGATCCAACCTGGAACAGTCGCAAACCGGGAATCCGGATCTCGTTTCCAGTTTACCATCCGGGTGGATGATGTAGATGCAGTGTGTGATGAATTGAAACCACGTGGCGTTGCTCTACTTAACGGTCCCATGGACCGGCGCCTTGGGGAGTACGCACTGCTGCCTTCATGGATCCGGCAGGACATGTCTGGGAGATTGCGCAGCAATTAACCTAGAGACGAATGAAATGGGCGAAAAGAGTTTATTTACAAAATAACTAAGGCATTTTCATCTTGACATTGCTACGAAAACGTATTAAATTATGTGCAGACACTTACTACGAGTTCGTACTAAAAAGAAGTCGCCGGACGGAATGGGGGCGCCCCGCCGTTTGAGGATCCGCATCGCGACCTATCATCCGGTAAAAGTCCATGATCTAGGAGTGACTGATTCCAGTCAGGCACTTTATTTTTTGTGTTTATTACGAATTCGTACTAAATATGCAATGACCACTGCGGATGCTGATGTGTATTGAGTTGAATTGGCATGACATAACATTAATAGCTGCGGGGATCATCGGAATCGGAGTGGCGTTGGCTCATGGCATTCTGGCCAGTAAAAGAGCAGGGGGTATGAAGAAAAGGAGGGAACATTATGGTAAGTGGGGCAAAGCGCCATGTTGGGTTGATGCTTATGTTAACCGGGTTACTTCATGTTATTTATGGACTTTTTGCTTACGCAAGTCAATTACAACCCCTCGTCACTGAAGGCTTGTGGGGTACAGTGGCGGATGATCAGTGGGATCGTGGAACCGCGTTCTGGTTCACGATGTTTGGCTTCCTGCTAATGTTGCTTGGCTATATGGTGGATTGGCTGATTAAAAAGAAGGGGATCGTTCCTCCCACAGTTCTCGGTTGGATGCTGCTAAGTGTCTGCTTGATCGGCGCTATCGTGATGCCAGCTTCGGGTTTTTGGCTTGGCTTGCCTCAGGCATGGCTCTTATTACGAATGTGAAAGGGCGCATCAGGTTAATGGCTGGATAGATGATTGGTAATCACTTTTTTGTTAATCGAGCAGAATTGTTGCTCAGCAACTACGAAACACAAAAAAAAGAGGTCGACCAGCAAGTTCTGGTGACCTCATATTACGATCCTGCAGGGTCGTTACTGCATGAGAGTTATGACAGACGAGAGCCATGTTTCAACCATACCTAGAAAAATAAAGTTCGAGATATCAAGTTAATATTTTGCAGTATCGAGTGATGATCTATCCGTTTGTACTAAGCGCCAACAAGCGTTTAATGTTGTCATCAATACATTTATTATCGGCTTGGTTGATACCGCGACCAGCAAAATGTCCCCAGATCGACTCGATCGGATTAAAAACAGCATTAGGAATAAGCTTAGCCTCGTATTCGTTATCGTCCGCCGTGCAGAAGAGATCCGTGCTCCCTGGCATGACGCAGGCAAGTGCGTTGATGCTTCTGAGCGCCTTATCGAAATCTCCGTTATAAGAGGGGTTTGCACTAATATCTGCATGTTCCCCTGTCCATAACATGGCCAGGACATTGTGCGGATCCATCTGCATAAAGCTTTCCTCCCAAAAGCCAGCCACAAAATCCGCCAATGCGTCAAATCCCAGCTCACGATAAAGTTCCTTTCGGTAAAACGAATGAGATACCCCCCATCCCGCATAGACACGGCCAACGGCTCGCATGTCTGCAGAAGTCAACTGGTCTAGTTTACTTGAATTGAAGCTGACTGCAGATAGGAGTGCAGCTTTCATCCCTTCCAAGACGACATACGTTTGTGGCCAAGTCTTTGCAACACCGGCGAAGGGAGCAATTCGTTCCACCATGTCTGGATAACTTGCTCCCCACTGGAATGCTTGAATGCCTCCCATGGACCATCCAACGACAAGTGCAATCTTATGAATACCGAATTTTTCGGTGACCAGCCGATGCTGGAACTTAACGTTGTCATAGATGGTTACCTGCGGAAAATTAGCCCGGTCGAATGGGGGAGGCGTGTTGCTGGGTGACGAAGATAATCCGTTGCCCAGCAGATTTGGAACGATAATGAAATATTCTCTCGGATCTAGCGCCATATCGTTTCCAATCAACCATTCATTCTGAACATGCTGGTCGCCAAAAGCCGTTGGATAGACGATGACATTATCTTTCTTTTCATTCAATCGTCCATAGGTCTTATAAGCAAGAAAAGCGTTCGGTAATGTCACTCCGGATTGCAGGGTAACGTCGCCCAAATCAAAAATCTCATAATCCATCGTATTGTTTACTCCCTTCAAAATGAAACCAAATATTTAGAATGTAATTCTTGTTGTTAGTATAGTTCCGTGATACTCTCAATAAAAGTGAATGAATTTCATAGCTATATTCAATAATTTTGAAGGTAAAAGGGGGATCGTATGATGGAATTGCGCCAACTGAATACGTTCCGCACGGTTGCCACAACATTAAATTTCAGTCGGGCTGCGGAAGTGCTGAACTATGTCCCCTCCAACGTCACGATGCAAATGAAAGCATTGGAGGATGAACTCGGTGTTCGTCTCTTTGACCGCTTGGGCAAGCAGCTCGTTCTGACCACTGCGGGGAAGCGCTTTTTGACTCATATCGAAGGCGTGCTAAACAAATTGGACGAAGCTCGCAGCGTCGTTCATGACAATGAAAATTTAAGCGGCACCCTAACGATTAGCGCTAACGAGGTTCTTTGCGCCTATCGGCTTCCCGTTGTCTTTCAACGTTTTCGTTCGCGCCATCCGGGCGTGCGCCTCATCTTCCGCTCCGTACCCAATCAGGAACTCAAGCAAACGCTCTTTGAGGGAACCGCGGATATCGTCTTTATGTTGGACGAACCTATTCGCTCAAGCGGACTTGCGGTGGAGCAGTTGGTCGAAGAAACTTTCCGATTATTCGCCTCTCCGAACCACCCGCTTGCAAAACGAACTGTGCTGCAGCTGGAAGATTTTCACGGCGAAGTGTTCCTGACGAATGAAAAGGGTTGTCCCTATCGAACCATGTTTGACCGGTCATTTGAGAAAGAGGGCATTGATAGTATTACTTATTTAGAGTTTCAAAGTGCCGAAGCCATTAAACAATGCGCAATCACGGGAATCGGCATTGCCTTTCTTCCTGAAATCGTCGCGGAAGCCGAAGTTGAACGGGGCGAACTTATTGCTCTTCCGTGGCATATTCCGGACTTGCACGTGTATACACAAATGTTATGGCATAAAGACAAGTGGCTTTCACCTATCATATTTTCTTTCATAGAAGCAGCAAGGGAGGTTATTGCTGTAGAGGAGGAGGAGGAGGAGAAAACCGTATAACCAAATATAGCTGTCGTGAGACAAGAACGAACCAAATACCATTCGAAAGTCGCTAAAATAGCGGCTTTTTGTTTTGTGAAACCAAGTCCTTGTCCAAAACGAGGTAAATAGAAAGAGATAAAAAAATTGAGATGAAAGGAAAAGCAGCGAATAAGGCGTTGACGCTGTCCCGTGATACGTGGTAACTTATGATCATAAAATACATGTTAAATACATGTATCCAATAAGGAGGGAATTGCACTTACATACCAGGAGAGTACAAAGGAAGTTATGTAACCAACAATTGAAAGCGCTGCCATTCTAATTAGCCAAAGGAGAGAATTGATGAAATGAAGCTCAGATTGTTTCGCTCCAAAGGTTGGACCTGGACCCTTGCTTTCGCACTGATTTTTCCTCAGCTGTTTATGCCGGCGGGCGCCGATGCTGAGGGGAGCACTAAGCCCGCACACTCGTCGTACGGTCTGGACTTAACTCTGCCGGACACGGTTGATGTAGGTAACCTGGTTGATTACACCGTGACACTTGCCACTTATGAGACGGCCTCTGCAACCTATGGGAATGTTTATTTTGAAGTGGATACGAGCGGGCCGGGGCACGCGCTTTATAGTTCTGACGAGGTTCCAGGAGCTGGAGAGGTATCCTTCACAGACCGTTCAGAATTGCATAGAGATGGCTTCCGACTGCCTCCGCAATATTCTAACACCTCAAACTGGACGGCAGTGTTCGATCAGCCGGGAGAATATGTCGTGACCTATAAAGTCATCAGCCGGGATGGAACGGTGATTGCTGCCACGGTTAAGAAGGTGAATGTGACCTCGGGCCAATCGCACTATCAGATCGAGATCTCGGATCTGGATCAGGCTGGCGTAGGGGAAAACCTGTCTATGCCCGTCATGATCACCACGAAAGCCCGTGAAACAGAAGGCATTAAGCGTGCCTATCTGCAGGTTTCCAAGACCCAAGGAGAAGGAGATATGATCTTCACCGTTCAGGACGAAGAGGGACACTATCACTCGATACTGAACAGCGGAGAATACGGCAAGCCGGGCTTCGAACTGCCAGCAGATTACCATTCCACCAAGGATTGGAGCGTTAAATTTTCGAAAATCGGTTCGTACACCTTCAGCTACCGGCTGATGGATAGCGAAAGCGGCGATGTGCTGGCTGAAGACGAGGATTCCGTGGAAGTCGTTCCTGCCTATCAAAATCTGGGCATCCAGGTGTATAACAATTATGTCATGCGGGCTGTATTCGGAAAAGAAAACGAACGCGATGTCGCTTATATGGTTCAGGTCGGCGATCCGGCCCAGCTCGTTGTCGTCGATATTCAGACCGAGGAGACGATAAAGGCGCTCGATCTGCCGGGGGCAACCGGAGCCTGGGGTATGGCCGTAGCTACGGACGGCATGGTTTATCTCGGTTCCTACGGCACCGCTTCGCTCTACCGGTATGATCCGTCTACCGATACGATCGTCAATCTGGGGGACCCGGCCGGAGGCACGGCCAGCCCAACCACTCAGTTTTTCGAGCTGACGCCGGGAATGGACGGCAAAATCTACGGCGGTGTTTACCCGTCAGGCTCGGTGTTTGAATATGACCCGGTAAAAGGCTTTACGAATTTCGGCAATCCTGTGCCTGGCCAGATTTATCCGCGGAGCGTGGCATACGACAAGGAAGAGAATATGTTGTACGTCGGAGGCGGCGGAACGAAAAACTACCTCATTCGCCATGATCTGAACAGCGATCAGAAGACCAACATCATGCCGGCACAGTATAATCTGACGAGCACCTATGATCTGAACATCGCCGGCGATAAGCTGTTCCTGAAGATGGACCCCGGCTACAAGATGATCGTGCTGGACAAAAGCACCGGTGCGGTGATTAAAGATGATGAGCTTATCCACTCCAGGGGTGTGTCAGACCCGCACGAAGGAAAGGTATACTTTACCTACGGCGGCATTCTAAAAAGCTATGATCTGTCGACCAACCAAGTGGAAGAGATATACACAGGCAGTGAAGTAATCAACTTTGTCTCCAACGTGATTGGCTGGGGCTCAGCTTTGATGGATGATCCCGATTATCCCGGTCCGACGCTGATCGGCATTGCCGGAAATAACTCGGCCAAAGTAATCAAATACAATTTGGAGCGTGGCACACTGAAGCAGGCCATCATGCAGCTGCCAAAGCAGCCGATCGACTTGCATATTACCGGGCAGGGACCGGACGGCAAAATATACGCCGGCGGATTCCTTCCCGGCGGCATGGGCATTTATGATCCGGACACAGGCCTTTCCACCAATAACTCGATCGGGCAGACCGAAGGGATGACCTCCATTGGAGACAAAATGTACTTCGGTACCTATCCGGGCGCCAATATTTTTGAATATGATACCACCAAGCCGTGGAGAAGCTCCGGTACCAACCGAACCGTGAACAAGCTGTTTGATTTGAAAGCCGAGCATCTGCAGGACCGTCCGTTTGCCATGCTAGGAGCGGAAAGCAAGCTGTTCATCGGCACAGTTCCGGACTACGGAAAGCTAGGCGGAGCCTTCAGTGTCTATGACCCGGCCACCAAGAATTTATCGGTTCATACGCAGATCGTGCCGAATCAGAGCATCGTATCCCTGGCCTTCAAGGATGGGAAGATTTATGCAGGCAGCTCTATCCGGGGAGGCCTCGGCAGTACACCGACCGAAAGTGAAGCGAAGTTATTTGTATGGGATATAGCGAGAGGAACAAAGGAAAAGGAGGTCGTCCCAGTACCAGGAAAAGAAGCTATCACCTCGCTGATGGAAGGTCCTGACGGGAACATCTGGGGCTTTGCCATGGGAACGCTGTTCATCTATGATCCGTCGTCCGGAGAGGTGATATATCAGGACGAGAAATTTCCGGATGCGGGCGGACAGTGGAGAGATGCAAGCCTCGTCATCGGGAAAGACGGCCTCGTCTATGGAACGATGAGCGGTAAGCTGTTCTCCATCCATCCTGACGACAAAACATTAACCGTCATGAGAAACCAGGCCGCCTGGTTGTCGCGGGATAACATGGGCAACCTGTACTTTGTGACCGATAATGAGCTCTGGCGCCATGTGATCGAGGATAACAAAGCTGCGGTTATCGAGGTGCGTCTGAGCGCGAGCACGCTGGAGCTGTCCGTTGATCAAACCACCGTGTTAAAAGCGGAGGTTCGGCCATCATTCGCAACTGTAAAAAATGTCACTTGGTCCTCCAGCAACAGCGCCGTTGCATCCGTCAGCGCTACCGGAGTCGTCAAAGGCCTGCAGCCGGGAAGGACGGTTATTAGCGTTACAACTTTAGACGGCAGCAAGACGGCGGAATGTGTAGTCACCGTTAATTAGTTCGGAACAGCAAAAGAAGCAGCACCAATTGGAACATTTGGTGCTGCTTCTCCTTCACAATGGGTAAATACGACAAAAATATGAATTGACAGATCATTTAAAATACAAGTAATATACATGTATGTAAATGAGGATCCGAAAGTAAGCAATTTGCCCAGAAGGATACGAACGGAGATTGACCTTCTTTGGCGTATTGTTTGCCATCAAATTATGACAGCGTTTTCTTGGTCGATTGTACAGTAAGACACTCACATATTAACGGAGGAGCTGAGATTGATGCTGCGGATGGAATTTATAAAGCCCTCGCTGCTGGAGACGGGGGAGGAGCACCGGCTGACCTTTATGCTAGTGCAACCCTGCGGGAGACTAGAACCCCAATTGGATTCAGCCTATAGAATTACCTGCAGCGATCCGGAGACTCTTGGGGTGAACGGAAGCCTGATAACCGGGCTGAAACCCGGCGAGACGGAAGTTTCCGTATATTTCCAGGACGATAAACCATCAGCGTACAGCTGGAAGGTGCGGGTACAGCCGGCAGCTCAGGCTTCAGACATGAAGCTGCAGGACCATCCGAGAATATTGTTTTCGGAAGAAGAAATCAAGGCATTTCGGGAACGGATTAAGCCAGGCGACGGCCGTTCTGCGAGGATCATTGATGCATCTCGGCTATGGGAGGAATATTTGGCAAAAGCGGACGCCTATGTGGAGGAAGAAAGCTTCGAAGTTCTGTATCCGTCCATATCGGAGCAGTGGAAGGTTGCACTGCCTCTGACGGAACCGAAGCGGGCGCCCGAACCGCAAGGCCATACCTTCTTCCCGTTCTGGACGATGTATGCCAGAGCGATTGAGGATCGGCTGGTCGCCATGTCCATGGCCTTCCTGGTGACGAATGAGAGAAAATATGCGGTGCAAGTGAAGGAGCATCTGTTGTCTCTGACTTCCTTCGGCAAATGGTATGAGTTTGACGAGCGGGGTGCGGAAGGGAATCTGAGCAACGCCCACCTGCTGCTTGGCGTTTCGAGTGCCTATGATGCCATTCACAGTCTTCTAACGGAGGATGAGCGGCGATCCATTCGCCAAGCCATTCTGGAAAAAGGACTGCAGCCGCTGGCCATCGATATCGGAAGCAGTGATATGCACAATATTGTAGCAGCCAAGCAGGTGGCGATGGTGTACGGCGCGGCGGCTATCATGGATGAGATCTCGTTTGCCGCCAAATATTTAAACGCCGGACTTACTTATCTTCAGAGCTATCTGGAACGAAAACGGGTGTCCGGCGAAACAGAGGGGCTGCTGTACGACAATGTGGCAGCACGACATGCCTGGATGGCGGCGGATCTTTATCGGAGAATCAGCGGCGATGACAGCCTGGTTCAGGACCCGTATTTACGGGAAGAGCTCCCCGAGCGTTTTTTCCGGCTGATGGCGCCGGGGGAGGAGAGCACGTTTCCGAATCTGTCGGATTCATTTAACAAGCTCGATATCGCATACCTCATGGCCATGACAGCTACCCATTACAGCCATCCGGCAGCGGTGTGGTACTTGCAGAAGCATGCTGCGGCACATCACAATTCGCTTCTTTATTTGCGGAAAGAGACCTCACCGAAGAGCCCGTCGGAGCTGTACGGCGCATGTGCTTCAGCGATCTTCCGGAGCGTAGGATGGGCCGCCCTGCGGTCAGGATGGGGTGATGAGGATCATCTGCTGTGCTTTACCTCAAGCAGCTCGGCGAAGGACCATAATCACAGAGACCAGAACAATCTGGTGATCAATGTCGGCGGAGAATGGCTGCTGACCAATCCCGGCTATCAGGATTATGTACCCGGTCCGAAGGCGGATTACACGACCGGCACGGTAGGACACAATTCGCTGCTCGTCAACGGTCAGGGACAGCTGCACCTGGGAGGAGGCGTTCTCCGGGAGGAATTGCTGCTTCCGTCATTCGAGACGGTTGTCGGGGACGCTACCGAAAGTTATGGCGGGCTGCTGAAATGCTACCGGCGAACTGTCATACATATCGATTCGGCTTATTATGTCGTCGTGGATGATGTGGAGCTGCATCAGGACTCGGATGAGGCCGAGCTGCTGTTTCATACTACCTCGGCGGTTCTGGAGGGCGATGATCCCAAGGCCCCGGGCGAGAACCTGGAAAGTGACTCCGTTGTATTCCAGGGCGAGAAGGCCGCTCTGCAGCTATCCATCCCTTTTCCCGAGGAGAAGACGCTTTCCCTCCGTGAATACCCAGGGGCGGAAAGCTACGGTCCTTATGTTGCTGTCGGTGGCACGACGGGAAAAAGACGGCGGTTTCTCACGCTGATCAACCCGCGACTCCAATATGGTGAAAGGCTGGGAATCCGTCAAAAGGAACAGAATGCGGGCAGCCTTACCTACGGTTTGACGGTGGAAAGGCAGAATGGGGCGGAGGATATCTGGCTGTTCTGCGCTGACGCTGCGGAAGCATGCTACCGAGGCATGACCTTCCTGGGAGATACCGCCCGCATCTCCGGTGACGGCAAGCTTAATTTGTGGAAGGCGGAGCGGTTGTCCGGCGGGGATATCGCTTTCGAGGCGGAACTGCCTCTAAGCATATATAGCGATACCCGCCATTCAACCTGCTTCGTGCATAATCCCCATCCGGTAGAGGTCCGCCTCAAGCTGAAGCTGATAACTGCCGGCGTGGAAGCCGAACAAACCGCACCACCCGGCTATTATGAATGGAATCTTACGAACATCGGCAGAGCTGGTTAGACGGAAGGGAGAGAAGCTATGTGGAAACCGTGACTTCGAAAATCAATAAACCGGTTCCCGCCAAAACGAGCGCATGGAAGCGAATCCGTTCCCGAATGTGGAGGGACCGTTACTTGTACCTCTTACTGCTGCCGGGCCTGCTCTATTTTATCGTGTACCGGTATCTGCCCATGCTGGGCATATCACTTGCCTTTAAAGAATACAGTCCGTTCCGGGGATTCGCGGAGAGTCCTTGGGTCGGATTCGCGAACTTTGCCCGGATTTTCGAAAGCTCCGAGGTGATCCAGGTTATCTGGAATACGCTGACCATTTCCTTCCTGCAAATCGCGTTCGCATTTCCGGCACCGATCTTTCTGGCCATCATGCTGAACGAGGTGGCCAATCCGCTCCTGAAAAGAGGGCTGCAATCCATCGTTTACATGCCGCATTTTCTGTCCTGGGTCGTGGTGGTCGGCATCGTGACGATCTTTTTCCGCAATGAAGGTCTGGTCAACGATGTGCTCCGCGAGCTGTTCGGCCTGCAGCAGACGATTCCTTTTCTGACTGAACCTGATTATTTCCGTGCCTTTCTGGTGCTGGAGGTCATATGGAAGGAAGCCGGCTGGGGAACGATTATTTTCCTGGCGGCGCTGGCAGGCGTTAACCCGGCTCTGTACGAGGCGGCTGTCATGGACGGCGCTGGACGCTTCCGCCAAATCTGGCATATTACGCTGCCCGCCATCCGCAGCACGATCATTATCATGCTGATCATACGTCTCGGTGACGTGCTGGAGATCGGCTTCGAGCAGGTGTTCCTTCAGCTGAACGCCTTTAACATGCACATCGGCAATACGCTCGACACCTTTGTGTATTACAAGGGTATTCAACAGTCGGACTACAGCTTCTCCACCGCGGTCGGCGTATTCAAGGGACTGGTCGGTCTCGTGCTGGTCATGGCCGCCAACAGGCTGTCCAAGCGTTTTGGCGAGCAGGGCGTATATTAAGCGATTCGATTCTTTCAGAGAGGAGATCGACACATGAAGCAAAAATCCATCGCGGACCGTTTGTTTAACGGTGTGAATATCAGTCTGCTGCTTGTCATATCCGCGGTCATGCTGTTTCCGTTTGTATATTTGTTCTCGGTTTCATTTTCCTCGTTCGAGGATTTTCTGGGCAGCAAGCTGCTGCTATGGCCGTCCAAATGGACGACCGATGCCTATGAATATATCTGGGCCTCCAGGACGTTCCGGCAGGCGCTGCTGAACACCTCGATGGTTACCGTGCTTGGCACCATCGTCAATCTGTTTTTTACGGCAACGATGGCATACGCCTTGTCCCGTCCGATCGTCGGTCAGCGCACCGTTATGTTTATGGTCGTATTTGCGCTCCTGTTCTCGGCCGGCATGATTCCGACCTATCTGGTCGTGCAGGAAACAGGGCTGCTTAATTCCATCTGGTCGCTTATTTTGCCGGTGGCCATTGCGCCCTTCAACCTAATTGTCATCCGCCAATTTTTCATGAATATCCCAAGTGACATGATCGAGGCAGGCATTGTGGATGGCGCGAATGATCTGCAGATTTTCGGGCGTATCATCCTGCCGCTCTCGAAGCCTGCACTGGCGGCATTCAGCCTGTTTTATGCGGTCACGCACTGGAACAACTATTTTGCGCCGATTCTGTACATCAATGATCCGGCCAAATGGACGATTCAGGTGGTGCTGAGACAGATTGTGGTGGTGGGGGAAACGACAGGCACGCTCGGGGGAGATAATATGTTCCTCGAAAATCCGCCGCCTCCCGAAACGATTCAGATGGCCGCCATTCTGATGGCGACGCTGCCGATCCTGATCGTGTATCCGTTCCTGCAGAAGCACTTCGCCAAGGGCGTCATGCTGGGCGCCGTCAAAGGTTGATGACTTCGCACGGCCGGACCATGGCGGCTGTCCGAATGAATCATAGATGGAGGTTACACTCCGACATTGATAAGAATGGGGGAAAGCTCATGTTAAAGAAACACAGACTTACCGCAGTGTTGGCGGCCTTGCTCTCCATCATCCTGGCTGCATGCGGCGGCCAGCCGAAAGCGGAGGAGCAGCCGAAAGCGCCGGCTTCGGGAGGAAAGAACCCGGTGGAGGCTAACGAAAAGTTTACGATTACGGCAATCGATTTCCGTTACGGAGATCCGCCGCCGACCTCGAGTCCCGGCATTGACATGATCAACGAAAAATTCAATGTGGACTACAAGCCTGTTTTTGTACCGAACACCGCATTTGATGAAAAGATCAACGCTGTATTCGCATCAGGTCAGATTCCGGATATGATTGGCTTAATGTCGACCGACCTGAAAAACCGCTACAATAAGTTTGCGAAGCAGGGAGCGTTTTTGGATCTCGAGCCGTACATCAACGATTATCCCACCTTGAAGGCTGTGCCCGATTACATATGGGACTCCATGCGGGTAAACGGCAAAATCCACGCAATTCCGCAGTATGCCCCGAAGTATCAGGTCGTAACGGTGCTCCGCAAGGACTGGCTCGATAAGCTGGGCTTGAAACCACCGACAAATTACGAGGAGCTAAAAGAGGTAGCGCTGGCGTTTACGAACGGAGATCCGGACGGAAACAGCAAAAAGGACACGTACGGGATCGCCATCGGCCAGGACATTAACCCGAACTTTAACCAGGGACCGTATTGGGACCCGGATGCCTGGTACCATCAGAATGCTCAGGGCAACTACATTCCGGGCATCATTGGGGAAGGCCGCCGGGAGTTCATAACCATGCTGTCCGAGCTTTACAAGCAGGGAGCCATGACGAAAGACTACGCGGTACTGAACTGGGGAGACACGAACAAGGAGTTTTACTCCGGCAAGGCAGGCATCTTCATCGGAACGCCTCGAGGAATGTCGCAGGATTATATGAACGGTCTGCTGGCGATCCATCCCGAAGCCGAGTTTAAACATCTGGATCCGTTTATGGACAAATACGGAAACCAGGGACTTATGGCCGGAGCCGGTTATAACGGTCTTACCGTGCTTAGCGCCAAACTTCAAGATGAACCGGAAAAGCTGAAGAAAGTACTGGAGATGATCGATTTCGGACGTAAATTCTACCCGCAGGATCAGAAAAATGAAAAGAATCCCGATTTTGACTGGTTTTCAGGCAAAGTCGGTTCAGGTTACGTTATGAAAGACGGCGTGCCAGTCTTCAACGAGAACTTCGGCAGAGACGGGCTGGGGCCTTCCACGTATTATGTTGATAATTCGTCCTGGGTACCTCAGGACTCGGACAATGTATATTCCATTACGTATCAGACCAAACAGCTGGTGGATCTTGTAGCCGCCATCGAGACGATGTACAAGGATATAAAGCTTTATATCAACCCGATCAATGGACTGGAGTCGCCGACCGACAACGCGAAAGGCGCAGAGCTGAGAAAGTATGTCATGGATGAACAGGTAAAAATGATTGCAGGCACCCGTTCCGTATCCGATTGGGATAAACTGGTTCAGGAGTATATGGACAAAGGCGGAGCCCAGATCGTCCAGGAATACAACGCGAATATAAAAGAGAAGGATCCTAAAGCACTTTTTAAGTGAGATTGGTTAAAGTGACGCTTTATTAATGATCTGTAGAACTGCGGGGCAAATCATTTTGCCCCTGTTCTGCATTGGAATAACTAACGCCTATGGGAATGCGAGCTGTGGAGGAGGGAGACATATATCATGAAAAAGACAGCGAAAATCGGTCTGTGGTTTAACAAACGGTCGGCCGAATACTTTTGGGGACACGGCCAGGACCTGTTTCAGCTTTATGTGGAGGAGGTGCTTGGTCATGCCGGCATTCCTTATGCAAGGTTTGATGATGCCGAAACCCTTGGGTCCTATCATCCCGATATCATCGTCGTGCTGCACGCGGGAGAGAAGGAAGAGGATCTGAACCGACTTGAGCAGTGGGCCCGGCAGGGAGCGACGCTCATCAGCTACGGTGGATTGAACCGCTTGGCCGGCCGGCTGGGCTGTACCCGGTTTGCCATCAGGGATGCGGTGTATGGCGATCTGTCGGGGTTAAAATATGCGCAAGGCATTCCTGTTCTGAGGGCGGTAATCAGTGATCCGTGGATGGTATCGCAGACATCTCTCATGCCAATTGAAGCGGACGGCGTTCTGCGCCGGCTCCGGAGAGATGGTGCTGAGGCGGCCGCGGCCGTCATCAAGTTCCCGCTCGGCGGCGGACGGCTGATCCGCTGGAATGTGGACATTCCTGCGAACATTGTCATGCTGCAGCAGGGTGGAGGTCCGGTCGTGCAGGACGGCATCCCCGCACCGGACGGAACAGGAGCGGTGGACGAAGGCATTCTGAAGGCGGATGACCGGTGTGAGCTGGACTGGAATGAGGACCGTTCGGAGACAGAGACCGGAATGCCTTATTTTGATACGCCGCATGCAGACTGGTGGCGCGAGGTGATTGTCCGCCAGCTGATGGAGGAAGCGGATGCGCTTGGATTGTCGCTTCCGTTTCTGGATTATTGGCCTGAAGGCGTCCATCATGTGGCCATGATCTCGCACGACAGCGATTTCAACGTTGAGGAGGCGGCCCGATCGACCTTGAGCGTGCTTCAGAATAACGGCGTCCGATCGACCTGGTGCATGATCGAGCCGGGTTACTCTCCGTCGTTGTACAAGGAAATTCAGGAAGCCGGGCATGAGCTGGCTTTTCACTTCAATGCTTTGGAGCAGGAGAATGGCATATGGAGCGCCGAAGAATTCACACGTCAACTGAACGTGATTCGGAGCACCAGCGGATCACCAATCATATCGAACAAGAACCAC
The DNA here is from genome assembly GCF_050279985.1 of Paenibacillus sp. NPDC093718. Classification (NCBI taxonomy): domain Bacteria; kingdom Bacillati; phylum Bacillota; class Bacilli; order Caryophanales; family Paenibacillaceae; genus Paenibacillus; species Paenibacillus sp. NPDC093718. The sequence continues at coordinate 189,573 of NZ_JBNNUS010000007.1, read as the reverse complement.
TATACCCGGTTTGAAGGCTGGGGTGAGCTCTATGAATGGTGCGAGTTGAACGGCATTGAAGCGGATCAGACCCGGGGGCCGAGCAAAAAAGGAAATGTCGGCTTTCCGTTCGGTACCTGCCATCCCTATTATCCTATCGCTCGTTCTAATGAGCGAAATCGGCTTTACCGGGTGCTGCAGATCGGCTTTCTGACCCAGGATCTGGAGCACCCCACACTTTCGGATGTGTCGGTGATTGCCCCGTTTCTCGAAAAGGTGGCGGAGGTCCGCGGCGTCGCTCACTTTCTGTTTCACCAGCAGCATATCCATAACCTGGAGCAGGTCCGGCATGCACTTTCGCTTGCCGTCGAAACCGCGAAGCGTCTAGGTTATGCGTTCTGGACGAGCGAGGAGATCACCCGCTGGGAGCAGGCCAGACGAGCTGCGGTACTGCGAGTCGGCGCAGACGGAATCCTGATCGCCGAGAATCTTCCGCAGGGAGCGGTCGTGCGTCAGCCTTTGAATGCGGAGGTGGACCCGTCAGCTTCACCGACGGAAATTCGCTTTGGGCGCCTGTGTGCAGAAGCGGCGAGCAGCGTGAAAACAGCAGCTGAATAACGACGATGAGGAGGAATCAGATCGTGGAAACGTTAGCGATTCATGGTGGAGCGCCAGTCAAGACCGGTCCTTTTGGCACAGGTAAAAGATTCGGGGACGAGGAGGCCGCGCAGCTGCTCGAGGCGCTGGAGCAAAACACGCTGTTTTATCATTTCGGCTCCAAGGTTAAACAGTTTTTGGCCGATTTCAATGCGATGTACGGCCGGGAATACAGTGTGGCGACATCCTCCGGCACCGCAGCCCTTCATGTCGCGCTTGGTGCGGCTGGCGTCTCCGTAGGGGATGAGGTCATAACAAGCCCGATTACGGACCAGGGAACGCTGATCGGCATTCTGTATCAGAATGCCATCCCGGTGTTTGCCGATCTGGAGCCGCACACTTACAATTTGGATCCGGCTTCGGTTGAGGCGCGCATCACGCCGAGAACCAAGGCCATCATCGTCGTCCATCTCGCGGGATATCCGTGCGATATGGAGCGGATTATGGAGATCGCGAAGAAGCATGGCATCAAGGTCATTGAGGATTGCGCACAGGCCTATTTGACCCGGTACAAGGGCAGGCTGACCGGGACCATCGGGGATTATGGCTGTTTCAGCACGAACGATTTCAAGCATATCTCCACCGGGGACGGCGGCATGGTGCTGATCAATTCGGGAAAGCGTGAGGATTACGAAACCGCTCACGCCTTTGCGGACAAAAACTATCGCCGTCTAGGCACCACGGTTGACCGGGGAACGAGCTATATTGCACCGAATTACCGGATGACCGAGCTGCAGGGAGCCGTCGGAATTGCCCAGCTGAAGAAGCTGCCCTGGATATGTGAGCGGCGTCAGCAATACGGCGATCGGCTCAATGAAGGATTGCAGGGAATCCAGGGTGTCCTTCCGCCGCAGGTTGACCCGGAGCATGACTGTACATACTGGTTCTACATGCTGCGGCTTGACCTGGATCAATTGACCTGCAGCCGCGAAGAGTTTTGCAGAGCGCTGGAGGCGGAGGGCATCCCGAACCGTGCCGGTTATATCCCACAGGTATGCTATTTGCAGCCGCTGTTCCAGAAGCGGCAGGCTTATCCGGGAAGCCATTTTCCGTTTGACGGCAGCAGCGTTTCCTATGAACCTGGCTTGTGTCCAGTAGCGGAGGAGATTCTGGTCACGGCGGTTCAGATTCCACTGAACGAATTCTACTCGATGGAGGATATTGAGGATATTATTCACGCGGTTGCCAAGGTGGGGGCTTGCTATGCCAAAAGCGATGAGTAATACGGATAAAGCGGGCGGTGGTAAGATGCCGGCGAAGATTGGGGCATTTGAGCGGATCGGCGTTCCCGCCGACGTGGATGAGAGCCGGTCAGCGGCGGTCTGTCGTAGAGACGACGGAGCCGAACGCATCGTAATCGCAGCCCGGGGATACGTGCTGATTGTGAATCCCGAGACGGGAAGCTGCAGCCAGCTTTATTTTCCGGGGGGCGAGGGCCAGTATCCGTTCGCGTCGGCCAGTGATCCCCGGGGAAGGTTCTATACGGGAGCAGGCCGCTATTTTTACATTGTGGATCCGTTCACTCCGGCATTTGTTGGACAGCACCGAGTTCCTGAAGGGGAAGAGGAAGCAGGATTTGCGTTTGCCGTTAAGGGGGATGGACGGGTTTACGCCACAACGTACCCGGGAAGCTATCTGGTTGAGCTTGACCCTTCGTCAGATTCATATCGCACATTATGCAGGCTGGATTCCGAGAGGAAGTATGCCATGACGCTAGCGTGCGGAAACGGCGGGAAGATTTATGCCGGACTAGGCACGACATCGTCGGCCATCGCCTGCTTCCATGAGGAAACCGGAGAGCTGGAGATATTGCTCGAGGGACGGCCGGATATGCCTGGCAGCGCTGCCGTTCTTCAGGGCTGCAACGGCTCTGTTTACGGCTGGCTGCCTTCAGGAGAGAATGGAGACGGACGATGGTACCGGCTGGGCGAGCACGGGGCGGAGCAGGTGCCGGCGGAGGAAGTTGGTCCATCCCTGTATAAGGGAGCAGGTTACAACAAGCTGCACCAGGACCTTGACGGTGGTCGAAAGCTGCTGACATGGCAGCTGTCTGACAGGCAGATCGACATCATGGAAGCAGACGGGAGCTTGAGCCGGATTCCGCTTGCTTACAAGGGAGGCGGAACACCGCTCTCCCCGCTGTACGGAGGCCCGGATGGCATTCTGTACGGTACCTCGAATCACCCGCTTCATCTGTTTACTTACCATCCCGAAACCCGGCTGTTAACCGATTGGGGCGGCGATATTGTGGAGCGGGGAGGCGGCGGCAATATAGCCGCTTATGCGGCTCAAGGGAACATCATCGTGGGTGCGGCATATGCAGGCGGCATGGTCCATCTGCTGGAAACGGCGAAAGATTGGAATACGGAAGTAGGAGTCCGCCGGAATCCTAGGCTGATCTATGAAAATGCCGCTGTCCACAGGCCGAGATGCGCAGCCGCGCATCCGGACGGCCGCCATGTTCTATATGGCGGATTTCCCGGTTATGGCGCCGCAGGCGGCGGGCTCGGCATCGTGGATGTGCAGGTCGGTCAGGTGGAGATGCTAGAGCACCAGGAAATAGTCAGCGGGCAGAGTACGATTTCACTGGCGATACTGCCGGACGGCAGGGTATTCGGGGGCACCAGCATTGAAACACCTGGCGGTGGGATCAGCAAGGCGGGGGAAGCGGCGATGTATGAGTTGAGTTGGCCTGACCGGAAAGTGATTCGGCGCTGGGTGCCGATCCAAGGAGCCAAAGAGATTGCTCAGCTGGCTCCCGGCGTGAACGGCTTCCTGTATGGACTGACCTCGGAATCGGTATTTTTCGTCTATGATGCTGATCTGCAACAAGTGGTTCACCGGAGCGATCTTTCTTCATGGGGCCGTATTGTCCGGCAGGGGCTGCTCATGACCGAGCGGGAGGGCCGTCCATTCCTCTTGGGTCTGCTGAGCAGGGCTTTGTTCACCGTGAATCCTGCAAACATGCAGCCAGAGCTGCTGGACCGGCTTCCGGCTGAAGCGACCAGTGGGATCGCCTGCCTCAACGGAGACGTGTATTTCGGTTCCTTTGCTGAGCTGTGGCGATATCGGCTGGAAGAGGAGGGTAATTACTTTTATGAATCGGTTTAATGGGGACATGATGCCGCTGTTAGAGGGAATACATACCCTTAATGCTTGGATGGAGAAGGAGTCCAGACTGAGAGAGCACTGGCTGCAGCTGTTGGGGGAGCTGCCGGGGCCGGTTGATTACAAGCCGAAAGCGGCCGCAGACTGCGGTGGCTTCCGGGTGATATCAGAGCATGACGAGGAGGATCACACAAGACTTAAGATCGTTTACCATTCCCCGGAAGGGGATCCGATCCACGCTTATCTTCTGCTTCCTCATAGAAAGCCAGCTGAGGGAGGTTATCCCGCTGTTCTGGCTCTTCATCCGACAACCGAGAACGGAAAAGACGATGTATGTCTGCCTTCCGGTCGGGAGAATCGGCGGTATGGTCTTGAGCTGGTTCAGCGCGGATTTGCCGTGCTGGCACCGGACTCCATCACGTTCGGCGACCGGGTCTATCTAGGGGAAGCGCCGTTTCAAACGGCTCCGTTTTATCAGCAGCACCCCGCGTGGACAGCGGTAGGCAAAATGCTCTCCGACCACATCACGGCGGTCGATGTGCTGTCCTCGCTGCCGCAGGTAAACTCCCAGCGGATCGGTGTCATCGGCCATTCGCTGGGCGGCTACAACGGCTGGTTTCTGGCCGGAATGGATAAGCGCATCAAGGCCGTCGTCTCGAGCTGCGGGTTTACGATGTTCCGCGGTGATCCGGAGCCGAACCGCTGGGGGCAGCGGGAGTGGTTTTCCCATATCCCTTCCATAACGGACAGCCTGATTAACGGCTCTCTTTCGTTCGAGTGGCATGAAATCGCGGCACTTGCGGCTCCGGTGCCGATGTTTATGTGGTGCGGCACGCGAGATCCGATTTTTCCGAACTGGCGTGAGATGGCATCGGGCCTTGGGGAACTGGATGGCTTGTATGATTTTCTGGGCGCTTCATCTGCATTCGAGTGTTGGTTCGGTCCTGAAGGGCATGACTTCCCGCCGGATATCCGGCAGCGTGCCTATGCTTTTCTTGAGAAGAAGCTTGCAGAGTAAAATATATACGCGTTCTTTAACCGGAGTGAATGGAATCTTGATGTTCCTCATGATATACTGATTGTTATAGACATGTATAGGAGCGGTATATATTGTTGCGTAGAAGAAATGAATTTCATGAGCGTTATGAACGCTTTGTCCAGGAATTGAGAAATGAAATCGTCTCCGGTGTTCTGCAGCCGGGTGAATTCATTTTGCCGGAAAATACGCTAAGCCAGAAGTATGAAATGAGCCGCGTATCGATTCGGAAGGCGCTGGATGAGCTGGTGAACGAAGGACTGATCGAGAAGATTGCGGGCAAGGGTAACCGTGTGAAGGAGCCGGATGAGGACAGAACGCCTGTCGTGCTGAAACTCGCCTGGTTCTCCTCCTCCTATGAAATTCCGATTATCGAAAAAATAATCGAAGCGTTCGAGCGGAAGCATCCGTTCGTTCAGGTGGAAATGGTGCTGTACGCCGAGGACTTCTACACCGAAACCATCATTCGGTCCATTGATGACGGTCAGGGCCCCGATCTGTTTATTATGTCGGATCAGCATTTCCGGGAATGGACCGAAAGCGGGCGAACGAATCTGCTGACAGGATATGTTCCTCCTCGTCTCATGGAGGAAGGAGTCAGCTATCCGAGGGTGTTCGACCTGTTTAAACATGAGGGCAGCATGCTTGCGGCGCCGTTTGTGTTCTCTCCGGTGGTCATCTGCTACAACCGTTCGATCTTCCGTCAGTACGGCCTGCCTTACCCTATCAGTCTTGGCGACTGGAAGGAGCTGCTGGCGGTGGCCAAAGCCTGCACATCGGCCCCGGACGAAGACGGAATGACCGATCATTACGGCTTCTGCTTCTCCTCGTCTCCTAACCGCTGGCCGGTCTTCCTGCTTCAAAATGACGGCAGCATCATGGCTGCAGATCGCAGCAGGAGCACGATGGCGGATCAGCGAAATATCGAAGCTTTGGAGTTTTGCGTATCGCTTATGTACAAGGAGCATGTGTCGCCGATCTTCTCCCATGGCAGCAGCCATTTGGCCGAGAGCCTCTTTATGAAGGAACGGGTTGCCATGATCATGTCCACCTATTACTTCATGAATGAATTCCGCGATCATTCCATCGACTGGGATGTAATGACCCTGCCGAACGGCACCAAGCCCGCCACTATACTGCTTGGTGGGGGGCTGTCGATCAACGCTGCGAGCAGTCATCGGAATATCGCCGAGAAGCTCGTGGATTTTATGACAGGCGAGGAGGCGCAGACGCTGCTGAAGAAGCACGGCTGCACCATTCCGGCTTTGCGGTCGGTGGCCGAGGATGACCGTCTGCTGAATCCGGACATTCATCCGCAGCACTATAACCGTTATCTCGAGGTGCTGCCGCATGCTTATCCGCTGCATATCCTCAACCTGAACCAATCTGAAATATTGACGCTGCTGGATGAACTGAATCTGCTGTGGGCCGGAATGGAAACCCCGGCGGATACCTGCACCCGAATTGAATTGCTGTTCAACAGCCGCCTTGGCCTGACGGGCGCAGGTACGGGAATGGAGAAGTGACGAATCGGTAAAGAAGGGCACCTTCAGGAGAAAGTAACCATGTTGTAAGATATGGAGACGATCTTGAAGGTGTTTTTGTGTTGGCAGCAAGATTCATCTATCCGTGAGAAGTCCCTGACATGTTAATGTAAAAGGGAACTTTCAAGAATATTTCTCCACCATTTTATATAAATAATTTCGAAACTCTTCAACATAGGTTTTGGGCTCTACGATTTCTAGATTTGTACCGAAGCTTGCTAAAAATTGAAATCCAATATGGTTTTGAGGAATATAAATGGTTGCTAAGAAATATTCAGAATTATAGTTTGTAATACTCTTTCGACCGTACCTTTCAATAAATTGATCCTTGATGCTAGGCGAAATCAACGCCTTAACGGCGACTAGTTGCGGCTGATAACTGGCTGTATTTTGTTCTAATCCGTAATCCCTCGGGATAAAGGTTTCTTCATCCATAATGAGATTATCGATCCTGGATAATTTGAATGTTCTATAGCTCTGGCGTTGTAAACAGAATCCCTTCAAATACCAACTCGTTTCGCTAAAATGAAGCTGATACGGCTCGACCATTCGATTCGTTGTCATGCCGTTTTTATCAATATAATCAAATGAAATCAAATTTTTCCCTACTATCGATTCCTGGCATATCTTCAAGGTTGGAAGAATCTCAGATCGACCCTTCCAATCATAAAATGACAGTTGGATGGAACCTTTCCTGGACTTGGGATGAACCATGGCTTCCATTTTTCTAATCGTGATGTCAACTTCCTCGCTGATTAGAATTTGTTCCAATCCGCCGAGCGCAGTCAATATATTTTCTAAGTCGGAGCTGTTTAAAAGTCGTTTATCCACCTTGTATTCATCCATAATACCGTATCCGCCATGAATTCCATTAACAGAATAGATGGGAATGTTGGATAGGCTCAGTGTTTCCATATCGCGAAGAATCGTTCTTTTGGAAACGTTAAATAATTGCGCGAATTCTTTTGTTGAAACGATACCTTTTTTCAGCAATATCATGATGATAGATATCAATCTCTCAACCTTCTCCATGGCTGCTCCTCTTTTTGGTACAAATTTTTAAATGGTGACAGGCGTATGTCACCACTACTAAATTATACTTCATTTATCAAAAGAAGGAGGTACAAACTTTATGTCAGCTATTGCCTATTTAAACTTTGATGGAATCGCCGAAAAAGCGATTGAATTTTATTCGGAGGCTCTACATGCGAACGAGGTAAAAAAAGTGAAATTTAGGGATTTTCCACAGGATCCAAACTATCCATTGCTAGAAAATGAATTAAATATGATCATGGAGTCCTCGGTAGAATTTGCAGGCGGGAAAATCATGATGTCGGATATTTTGCCTTCCATGAAGGCGGTAACAGGTGAGTTGGTGAAAGGAAACAACATACTTATTAGTCTAGTCATGGAGGATAAACAAACATTGGAAAAATATTTTAACCAATTGTCTGTTGGCGGCCATGTTGTGATGCCGTTATCCGCTACTCCTTGGTCTTCGTGTTTTGGTATGCTCGTTGACCAGTTCGGAGTTGCCTGGAAATTTAATCGTGACGCAGATCGCTTCCTTGATAAAGTGATTTCAAACAAACAGTAACGCATTCAAAACATGGCCTTTCAATGAAAGGCCATGTTTTGATATTCTCATTAGAAAGGAGGAGGATGGGGTTTAGTTATGAAAATTGAACATGTAATTCCAGCAAAAACGAGAGAGGATTTCAGGATTTGGATGGAGGACCATAGTGAGACCGAGAAGTCTTGCTGGGTCTTGGTTAGTATGAGGCCAACCCCCGATATGTTATTATATTTGGACGCAGTTGAGGAAGCTCTGTGCTTTGGATGGATTGATGGAGTCAAAAAGAAAATGTCCAAAACCGAGCTGGCCCAGAGACTGTCTCCTAGAAGTAAAAAAAGCTCATGGACTGAATTAAATAAAGAACGTGTCCGCCGCCTCGAAAAGCTGGGGCTCATGAGAGACGAAGGCAGGAGGGTTCTTCCTGACATGGATCCCGATTCTTTCAGAATAGATGGGGTTATAGAACAAAGGCTAAAAGAGGAAAAGGAAGTCTATGAGAATTTCATGGCATTTCCGGATCTTTATAAAAGAGTTCGGATCGACACGATACAAAGCTATAAAAATCAGCCGGAATTATTCAAGAACAGGTTAGACAAATTCATAACCAACACGAGAGAAAACAAAATGTACGGTCAATGGAACGATAATGGCCGTCTACTAGATTACTGTATTCATCCTCACAAAGATGCCAAGCAGAAAGGTGCTGTCAAGAGTGTGCTTATTTCAACTCAAATGGGGCATCCTTTATATCAAAAATTGGGGTATCGAGATGTATCAAATATGTGGGTATTTACGAACTCGGAATAATCCACGGTTACGCCACATACTTCTTCCATGGGAGAAATGATCCATAATCGACAGCCTCAAACCGGTTTTTCCATGAATCGTATACTCACCTATTCGTCATCGTTCATGATCCGCTTGACCGTGCTTAACTTCATGAATATTGAGTTGTACCAAAAACGGGTAATCATTAGTTACAGCACTCCATTTGTTCTTTACACCCAGTAAACGTACTGATTTTGCGCTAAGCGAAAGGAGGATTGTGTTCAGCTGTCATCAGCCATTTTTCCAGCTTCAGATTAACTCTAGAGATTCATTGTACCAAAGGAGGTAACTTAATGTTTTATGAGCGCTTTGCTCTTAGCAAAATGAGCTTCAAGATTTTTACATCGGTTATTCTCGCTTTCCTTTTGTTCATCACACCAGTCCTGCAAGCGGATGCTGCATCACCTGGTAAAACCGTGAACGCATCGGCAAAACTCGCGTATAATTTAAAAGGTCTTAAGCACAATGTGGCCGTACAAAAAGCATATATCGCAGACAAGTACATTTATGTCACGCAGCGGTCTAAGGGAACATGCTATCTTTCCAGGTTGCGCATTAGCGGGAAAGACGCGAACTACGTAGACCAAATGACCGTCACCAACACCGGTCATTGTCAAACGCTTGATATGTACACATATAACGGGAAAAACTATTTCTACTTTAGTTCCAAAGCTGATTCTTCAACAAACCAATACTGGTCGCTTCAAGTGGCAAGACTTCAATATAAAGCTGGTTCGAAGGTCGATTATACAAAGCTGGACCGGTTCACTTATATGAATTACGCCAATAAGACTGGCAAACGATTAGGCACAACCTATAGGGTCGACGGCGGCGGTAACAGCAAATATACGTTCTTCCGTGTACAGACCAAGGAAAAGACCGTCACCTGGTCCATATACAGTACGGCGGCTTTGAACAAGCTCTTGGACAGCAAAAAGCAGGTTCGTATGGACAGTGCCGCAGCGAAAAAAGCGAGCGTTGCGAGCTTCACTCAATCCGGCAGCAGCATTATTAGACCGAATGGATCGTTTCAAGGTGCAGATATGCTTGGGAGCACAAAAATTTACACCTCAGGGGGAGCCGAACGCCAAACCCCTCAGATTGCCATGATGAACAGCTCGGGCGTATACAAGAGCCTGGTGAAAATTACGAATGTAGGAAAGCATGAAATCGAGGGAGTCCAGACCAAGAACGGGAATGTTTATTTTACCATCGTGACGGATCCCAAGAACAAGAAAAACACACAAAAAATTTACTATGTCCCTGATTCTATATTTTAAATAACTGTACGTTTCTTAGACGTATCGACATTGAAAGCCGCATGATATGCGGCCCCTCGGAAATTTTCTTTTTAATGACGGGTGCGGCATTATCTCATGCATTTGCTAACGATTATGGTGATTACGGGTTTAATCTTATCCTCCCGCTTTCATACGCTGCACTAATAACATCTCGTGGGCTCTACGGCCATCGAAGAGCCGCTTACTATAAGGAGACTATCCCTTCGCGCCTCCCTGACTGTTTCAATGCCTGCCTTTTGTTAAAAGCGCAGGCATTTTTTTGTTGATTTTTATTGTTTCCCTATGCCAAAATCATGACACATACACGACTAATGGGGATGCAGAAATCGGTACTTTATTGATGGGGGACAAGGCAGGCAAGGGGGGACTTGCTGCGTAGAAACGGTTGCCCTCTTTTAAATTCCCAGGAGCCTTGTTGGAGGCACAGACTGTAGTGTTCATGTTGCTTAAGGGAAGCTTTGAGGATGGGGGATAGCAATGACAAATGTACTTGTGGTTGAAGATGATGCGAATATGTTAGAGATGATTTCAATGATATTAAGCCACGAAGGTTATCGTGTCCGGGGGGCGGTTAATGGCAAAGAGGCGCTTACGGAAATGGAAGGCTCGCCTGCAGACCTGGTTGTGCTTGATGTCATGATGCCTATCATGGACGGGTGGGATTTATGCCGCGAGCTGCGGATTATGAACCCCGAGCTGCCGATCATCATGATTACGGCCAAGCACGAGACGAGTCAGAAGGTGAAGGGATTCGGCTTAGGTGCCGACGACTACCTGGTCAAACCTTTCGATCCGCAAGAGCTGGTGGTCCGAATCAAGGCGGTGCTGCGGCGGTACCGGATTGCAAGCGATAAAAGGGTTACGTTGGGCAGTTTTAAGCTGGACCGGCTTCGAGGAACCGTCTCAGTCGGTAGTGAGAACTGGCATTTACCTCTTAAGGAATTCGATCTGTTATATCAGCTTGCCAGCTATCCCGGCCAAATTTTTTTGCGAGAGCAGTTGATCGAAGCGGTATGGGGATTCGACCACGAAGGGGACGAACGGACGGTCGATGTTCATATCAGACGGCTGCGGGAGCGGTTTGCCGCGTATACCCATCTGTTTCGCATCGTAACGGTTCGTGGTCTCGGATACCGATTGGAGACGGAAAGCCATGATTAGGAGCATCAACTTTAAAATATTATTGATCTTTATCGTAGCATTTGCGATAGGTTTCGGACTCTCCATACCGATCACCGTGTATTTGTTTAAAAACCAAATCACGCAATCCATCCAAAACGAGTATGCGATGCGAAGCGGGGCGATAGCGGATATTTATTCACGATTGGCGCCGACCGAGCGCGGTCCTTATCTGAAACAGTTGTCCGAGAAGCAAAAGGTTTCTCTGTGGATATACGATCGGAATGGTTTGCGTTACGCTTACGGTCAGGCAAACATGCCCACAATTACCGATGAAGATGTACGTCTCATCCAGGACGGTGCTGAAGTCGTGAGGTACACTTCTATCTTACCTGTACCGACGAGCCTGCATATGGGTTTCCCTTTACAAACAGCAAATGAGCAGTTGGCCCTTGTCCTTCATCCTGAAAGCTCTGATACGAACCTTGTAATCACTGTTATAGGTGTTTTCATATTGATTGCGCTCACGATCGGCAGCTTCAAATTCATTCTTTTTACAAGAGTGGTGGTAAAGCCTTTAAAGTCCTTGACGGCCGCAACCCGTAAAGTCGCCAAAGGAGACTATAACATTGCTCTTCAAACAAAGAGTAAGGATGAATTGGGCGTCTTGACGGAACAATTTCAACAAATGGCCCACAAACTGAGCCAGATCGAAAAGATGCGTCAGGAGTTCGTTTCCAACGTGTCCCACGAGCTTCAAACCCCGCTGGCGTCGATTTCGGGTTTTGTCTCCATCCTGCAAAATGACGGGCTCGATGAAGCCGAGCAACTGCGCTGTCTGGACATTATCCGGAATGAAAGCATGCGGCTGTCCCGACTTAGCGAGAACATGCTCCGCTTAGCTACGATCGATTCGAATCATTATCCCTTTCAACCAGCGCTCGTTCGGCTAGACAGGCAGATGCGCCGTATTGTCGTAGCGACGGAGCCGCAGTGGGCGGCCAAACGGCTGAACATCCACCTTGAGCTTTCCAAAACGGAAATCTATGCGGACGAAGACCTGCTGAGCCAGGTATGGCTCAATATTTTCAATAACAGCATCAAGTTTACGCAGGAGGGCGGCGACATCACAATTGAGCTTCATTCTCGAAATGGTGAAATCGGAGTCACTATTCGGGACTCGGGGATCGGCATTGCCGAGGAAGACCGCACACGTATCTTCGAACGCTTCTTTATGGCGGATAAATCTCATAATCGCGAAGCAGGGGGGAGCGGGCTTGGACTCGCAATCGTGAAGCGCGTGGTCGAATTGCACGGCGGTTCGGTCGAAGTCGATAGCACCTTAGGAAAAGGAACATCAGTGACCGTTTATCTGCCATTCATGCAACTAGTGAAATCAATTAGAAAATAAAGCGGGAGAAAGAGTGAACGATAAGTTCACTCTTTTTCTATTTATTACCAACCCATTCATATTACGTTCATATTTGATGCGTAGAATCGGTCGGGAAAACAGATTTGGGAAATTAAATCAACGAGAAGGAGGTTAGTTTGTTAGTTAATGGTCTGCTTGTTGTTCAGTTTTTACGACAATACGAGTGGCCATTTTAATGAAGTCGATAGTTCGGTCGCGGTATCCGGTGTGACCGAAATTACAAGCTTGTATTCAACAATCGGCTCGGCTTCTATAACGGGTTGACAATCGTGCAAACGGCCATTTTGTCTTCAAATTTTTTGGGGGAGGGATAGCGTGACTCGTAAAAAAAGAATCGCACGACTAATTGAAATCGCCGGAGAGAAACGCGGACTGATAATCGTCTCCGGCCTGCTATCTTCGCTTGGCGCCGTTTGCATGCTGGTGCCATACGGCTCCGTCTATTTCATATTGAAAGAGTTGTTGGAACATGCAGCGTCCCCGGCTTCGGCAGACGGAGCGAAGATGATCAGTTGGGGCGTCATCGCCTTCATCGGCTTCGCAGCCGGCTTGATCACGACGTACGCGGGGGGAATGCTTTCTCACATTGCCGCTTTTCGTATTCTTTATGGTCTCAGGATGAAGCTTTCCGGCCATATCGGCAAGCTTCCGCTTGGTTGGCTGAACAACAATTCGACGGGTGCCATCAAGAAAACGCTGGAACAAAACGTGGAGAAAGTGGAAACGTTCATTGCGCATCTATTGCCTGAGCTCGTTCATGTTGCTGTGACCACGGTCCTGATGTTCGCCGTGATGTTTACGTTGAATGTTTGGCTTGCGCTTGCATGCGTCGTGCCAATAATCATTGGGATTGCGGTTCAGATCGCGCTGATCAGCAGACCGAAAACAAAAGAAACCGTCAAACAGTTCCAGGATTCATTGGAACAAATGAATGCTTCTGCCGTCCAATATGTGCGGGGGATGCCGGCCGTCAAGGTGTTTGGGCAAACCGTGCAATCGTTTCGACAGTTTTATCGGGACATGGTTCGTTACCGCGATTATGGTGTGAAATTAACGGATCAGTTTCAATACGGACATTTGATTTTCAAGGTGCTTGTCGGCTCGTTTTCCGCATTTGTTTTGCCTGTCGGGGTGTTTTTATTGAGCCGCGATCCGGGCAGCATCGCCTTTGCCTCCGTTCTGCTGTTCTTCCTAGTCATGGCACCGGGCATATCCGCCCCGTTGTTTAAAATCATATTCTTGGCTCATTCGCTTGAGGATATTGACGAGGCCGTTCAGCGCATAGACGGCATATTGGCGCAAGAGTATTTGCCGGAGCCTGAACGTCCGAGGCGACCGACTTCATTCGATATTTCATTCGATCATGTCTTTTTTTCGTATGGAACAGATCCTGCAGATAACGATGCGCTTACGGACATTTCTTTTATCGCCCGGCAAGGAGAAGTGACGGCGCTCGTCGGTCCGTCGGGAGCGGGCAAATCGACCGTTGCCAATCTGGTGCCTCGCTTCTGGAATGTGAACATGGGAGCGATCCGCATCGGCAACGTGGATATTCGCGACATCGCGACCCCTGATCTAATGAACACCGTCGCATTTGTGTTCCAGGATACGTTTTTGTTTTACGATACCGTGTATAACAATATCGCGGTCGGTCGTCCGGACGCGCCGCCGGAAGAAGTGTTCGCCGCGGCGAGGGCGGCGCAGTGTCATGCATTCATTGAGAACCTTCCACTTGGATATGACACGCTGATTGGAGAAAGAGGCGTCTATTTGTCCGGCGAGGAGGAACAGCGGATCGCCGTGGCCCGAGCTATCCTGAAAAATGCCCCCATCTTAGTGCTTGATGAAGCGACGGCGTTTGCCGATCCTGAGAACGAACATGAGATGCAGTTGGCGCTGAAAACGTTAATGAAAAATAAAACGGTCATCATCATCGCTCATCGCCTGTCCACCATTCGGGATGCGGACCAAATTCTCGTGATGGAAAGCGGGAGAATCGTCGAGCGGGGAAGGCATGAAGCCCTCATCTCAGCTAACGGCTTATATGGACGCATGTGGCGTTCCTACCGCCATGCGGCAGGGTGGTTGATGGGCAAAGGAAAGGAGGATGCTGAAAATGAGCATGCTGCGCAACATAACGGCGAATAATCCGCGTTCGTTGATCAAACCTGTTTTTTACACAACCGTTGCCAATCTGGCGGGCGTGATCCCCTTTGTGCTCTTGGTGGAAGCAGCGAGATTGATCTTTATCTCGTTTGTCCATCCCGACATCCCACTCGATACGGCACGGCTTTGGTGGGTGTGCGGCGGGATGGCGGTTTCGATTATTCTCTTGTTCATCTGCGAAATTCCCGCCACCAGTGCCCAATTCCGAGATGCATACAGCTCGGCGGCGGACGGACGGTCGCGGTTGGGCGAGCATTTGCGCAAGCTGCCACTCGGATACCTGAACAAGCGGGATCCGGGCGATCTTGCCAATATGATGACGAGCGATTTTACGATGCTGGAACATGGCATCTCCCATTTGGTTCCGCAGATGATCGGGGCCGTCGTCATGCCTGTTCTGGCCTTGATCGGCCTGTCTTTCATCGACTGGCGATTGGCGCTTTCCCTGTTCGCCGCGCTGCCGGCGGCAATTCTGCTGGTGCTCTTGACGTCCGGCATCCAGCGCAAACTCGGCTCGCAGCATATTCAGGCCAAGATCGATGCCGGAGGCCGGCTGCAAGAATACTTGAACGGTATCCGGGTGATCAAAGCTTATAACTTGACTGGAGAACGTTTTGTCCGGCTTGAACGGTCATTCAAGGAATTGTTGCGGCAGAGCATCCGCCTCGAAGGGATGTTGGGGCCGATTGTACTGAGCGCGATTGCCTGTGTTCGTGCCGGTCTTACTCTGATGGTCGTGGCCGGTGTTCATCTGCTGCTCGGCGGAAGCCTGGATGTGATCACATTCGTAGCGTTCCTGATCATCGGAACAAGAATCTTCGATCCGCTGACGACAGCACTTGCCGGTTATGCTGAGCTTCGCTATTTGGATCAGGCGGGCGAACGCATCGTGCAGCTATTACGGGAGCCGGTCATGCAAGGAGAGCGGCAGCCCCCTGCGGGTCATGATGTCGAACTGAATCAGGTGACGTTCGGCTACCAGGATCAACCGGTCTTGCGAGATGTGAGCGTTAGCATGCCGGCGGGTACCTTCACAGCATTGGTTGGCCCTTCGGGCAGCGGCAAAAGTACCATTCTTCGGCTCATCACCCGTTTTTATGACCCGGAACAGGGGATGGTGATGATGGGCGGGGAGGATATTCGCGCGATGGACCCGGAAGCGTTGCTGGGCAAAGTATCTGTGGTGTTTCAGGATGTGTACCTCTTTCAGGATACGATTGCAGGCAATATCCGGTTCGGACGAAGCGACGCAACGCGCAAGGAAATCGAGGAGGCGGCGAGGCTTGCTTGCTGTCACGATTTTATTATGAAGCTGCCAAACGGTTACGACACAATGGTTGGTGAAGGGGGATGCACGCTATCGGGAGGTGAAAAACAGCGGATTTTCATTGCCAGAGCGATGTTGAAAAATGCACCAATCATTCTTCTCGATGAAGCAACGGCTTCTCTCGATCCCGAGAACGAAGCGGAGATTCAGAAGGCGATCGATCGACTTGTTCGAGACCGAACTGTCATCGTCGTCGCTCACCGCCTCAAGACCGTGCAGCATGCAGACCAAATAGTTGTACTCGACCAGGGGCGAATCGTGGAGCGGGGAAGCCATAAAGATTTGCTTTCGTCGAATGGCCTGTATGCCCGGCTGTGGAGACGACAACAGGATGCAGGCGAGAGGCGGATGATCCCGTGATGGAGACAACGGACATACGACACTGGAATTCCTGGTTCGATGGCCTCATGCTCGTGAATTCGCCAAGTCATTACCCGCTCGCCACATATTTGCAGACGGCTATCATTCAACAGGATTTCGCCAACATGCGCGCAGAGGATGTTAAAACCTTGTCGGAGATCTCGGATCGGACTACACGTGCGGCTCAAATTTTTATTGGTGCATTGCCGATCATGGCAGTTTATCCGTTTTTGCAAAAATATTTCATGACCGGCCTGGTGATGGGAAGCGTGAAGGAATAGAGGGGGCTGAAACCACAACAAATTAGTTCCCTTTACAATATGTGAACTTCAACCCACGTAGCAGCGACTTATTTTTATTTAGAGCCATTTCAAATCACTAAGCTTTTGATAAGGGATTTGAAAGGGCTCTTTTGCTTTTGGAAAATAATTATCGGTCCGGGAAGGAGCTCCAATTACCGAATATTATTATAACTGCGGTGAGGACTGGTGCAACACCATAAGGGATTAATCTACCCTGGGAACGGCGGTAACCGTCTTTCTGCCAGCTATGGAACCCAAGTCAAACAATCGAAAACCTGAGTGCGTGAGTAGGTGAACGAATCGTTCATCTTTTTTACATTTGTTCCCATTTGGTTCATCTTATGTTCACATAGGATGCGTAGTATGGGGTGAGTAATCCGAACATGAGATTATAAATAACATCATTTAAAGGAGCGAGGCAAAATGAAGAAAAAGGTTGTAAGTTTGATTACAGCATCTGCATTATTTCTTAGTTCGGCACTGATTGCTTCAGCTGAGGCAATAGAAGCTGAGAATAGTGTTCTTGCGGCAAACCCTACGAAGTGTAATGATCCGATCAGCGATACTTACGATGTATCTAAGCTTGCAACACTTACGGATGCGGATAAAATGAGTTGGAATTTTGTTCATATGGATCAATTACTACCTCATTCTATCATCCAAAAGGGGAATAAGGTTCATCCATTTAAAAGGGGTAAAATTGTTGATCTTAGCACTCTTACCTATAAGTTCAACGGTGAAACTCGCAAGTTCGCGGAATTAATGAACCGCAGTAGAACAAACGGTCTTCTTGTAATCAAAGACGGTAAGATCGTAAACGAACAGTATTTCAATGGCAACGATGCTTGCACCCGCTTTACATCTTGGTCGATAGCGAAGTCCTACGTTTCTACCCTTGTAGGCATCGCGGTAGATGAAGGCAAAATTAAGAGTGTTGATGACATCATCACCGATTATGTTCCTGAGCTTAAAGGTTCAGGCTACGAGGAGGCAACAATTCGCGATGTCCTTCAAATGTCTTCAGGGGTAGATTGGGACGAGGATTACAGTAATCCAAATTCGGATATCTGGCGTATGATGCAGGATGTAGTGTTCAAAAGCATGCCGGTTATGGAGTTTATTAAGGACTTGAAAGGCGGCCAACCGCATACGTTCAACTATAAGAGCGTAGATTCTCAAGTTCTTACTTTTCTCGTAGAGAATGTTAACAAGAAACAACTACACGAGGTAGCTTCCGAAAAGCTCTGGAAACCACTCGGCATGACAAGTGATGCTTACTGGAACCAAGATTTACACAATAACGATATTGGTTTGAGTTTCATCAATGCACCACTTCGTGACCTGGCTAAACTTGGCCAGTTATTTTTGCAAGATGGCAAGTGGAGAGGAAAGCAAATCGTTTCCGCAAAATGGGTGAAAGAAGCAACAACACCTGTTGATCCGGATTTACAGCCTAATGTCGCTTACCCTCACTTTGGCTATCAGTATCAGTGGTGGGTTCCGGAAGGAGCAAAATTTGGCCATGAGTTTGCAGCTATGGGAGTCTATGGCCAGTATGTTTACGTAAATAAAGATGCTGGGGTAGTCATCGCTAAGGTTTCTGCTGATCCGGAGTATACGGTTAATGTTGATTATGATTACGAAGAAATAACCGCCTTTAGAGAAATTGTAAGAGCGGTATCGAAAGAACGTTAATAGTTGTGAACCTCTCTATAATAGAGAGGTTCTTGTGTTATCACATCGAAGCGACAAAGATCTAACTATATTTTCGATGCTTATTTCATTAAGATAAACGAGCAGGTCATTGATCAATTTTCATGCCATAGCGAACCAACAAAGCGAGCTCCATGCTTCCCTTCAGCGCCAGAAGAACAGCCATAATTGTAAGCCAAAGGATCAGGCCCGTTTGATAGATTGTTGCAATGTGCCCTACAGGCAAAACTTGTGGCGTAGACAACAGGAGTGTTTCTTTCCATTTGTTGGCTTTAAATATTTTTTTCACATGAATATTCATTCCACCGAATCCAGTATTTCTTTACTGTGAATTCTCCATGGCTTGGTGTGAACCCTATACTGCTAACCATCTCCTTCCCGTACTGTCAATTACAGACGTGATCCTCAACCCATTGAACGTGAAGATAGAACCGAAGATTAATAACATTACGCTAACGAGAGTTATAGCTCAATATACAGCGGCAGCCGAACAAGAGCGTAACTGCCTCCCGGCGGATCAATTATTTCCTTTACTTAAGCGAGGATCGAGGCGTATAATTCGTTGAGGATTCGGAGCGAGAAGAGGGGAATTAATTATGAACAATGGGTTGGTTAACGCTATTATCGCGTATATCATGTGGGGGGTTCTCCCGCTTTATTGGAAGTTGTTTGACGATGTGCCGGCAGGCGAAATTCTGTCACATCGGGTTGTATGGTCGTTCGTCTTCATGGGTATTCTCGTCGCCGTCCAGCGTCGCTGGGGTGACATGAAGCGGATTGCGGCTAGCCGCTCGCTCCTGCTGTCGCTCGCCGCCAGCGGACTGCTGATCGCTGCTAATTGGCTCATCTTCATCTGGGCGGTCAACAACGGCCATGTTGTCGAGACAAGTCTCGGCTATTATTTGAACCCGTTGCTGAACGTCCTGCTAGCGGTTGTCTTCCTTCGTGAGAAGCCAAACCGCGGCCAATGGCTCGCGATTGCCATCGCTGGCGCTGCGGTGCTCATCATCGCCATCGACTACGGGCGGTTCCCATGGATCGCGATATCGCTGGCCGTGTCGTTTGGCTTGTACGGCCTTGCGAAGAAGAAGATCGTGCAAGACGCTTCTGTAGGCTTGTTGTCGGAAACGGCTATAATCCTGCCAGTTGCGCTCGGCTACTGGATCTATTTGGCCGCCGTGGGAAAGGCGACGGCATGGACGCTGCCTGCGTCCATGTTCGTCGAACTGCTTCTTTCCGGCGTGGTAACGGCGCTGCCGCTGCTCTTCTTTGCGCGGGCGGCCGCCCGGATGGCGCTGTCCACGCTCGGCTTCGTACAATACATCGGGCCGACGATCATGCTGTTACTGAGTGTATTCGTGTTCAAGGAATCTGTCTCACCGGTTCTGCTCATCGGCTTCGCGCTCATCTGGACAGCGCTTATTGTCTATGCTGCGGCATCGATTCGAAGCACGCAACTCGCGAAGACAAGCTGACGGCAAAGGCGCCATGGTTCCGTCATAACGATCATTTCAATCCGATGGCGCGGAGATGGCCGTTTTCCTTTTGTGATGTTATCTGGCATACATAGGAAGACATAACAGGCCGCCGATTGATTGACTTTTTGGATGACCGGGGCAGACTGCGCGAAGCGTATCATTTGCAACTTGTATCTAACTTTCCTTGACCGTAATATATATATTGTGTTGAATTTTTCCATGTAATAACTATGATGAATGAATTGGGAGGGATAAAGTGATGACTGCTTCTGAGATTGTAGATGTAAACGTGAACCTGTCATGTATAGCGAAGTTTGACAAGGTTCACAAAATAACAAATCAGATACCGGAGCTTTATCCTTCTATGCATATATATATAGTTCGCGACTTACTTATAGTTAGTCTCTTGTTTTCGTATAGGTGTAGTTAGGTTAATGTACGCAAAAAAGCACC
This sequence comes from Paenibacillus sp. NPDC093718, assembly GCF_050279985.1. Lineage (NCBI taxonomy): Bacteria > Bacillati > Bacillota > Bacilli > Caryophanales > Paenibacillaceae > Paenibacillus > Paenibacillus sp. NPDC093718. Next base: position 169,194 of record NZ_JBNNUS010000007.1, on the reverse strand, counting down.
GGTAAGCTGGTGCTTTTTTGCGTTTTCTCCGTTTAAAGGGAGATAGAAATGAAGCATTTATCTAAGTATGAGAAAATTCGCAACATCTTATCGGCACTAAAACAACCGAATTATAGATATTCGCAAATAACAGAGGCAATCTTCAAGAACAAGATTGGAACTTTTGAAGCAATGAACAATTTGCCCAAGCCATTAAGAAATGAATTAATCAAAGAGCGTGGAAACAATGTGCTAAGCATCACGCCAAAGATGGAGCAGAAATCCAACCAAGTTAGCAAAATTCTGTTTGCCATCCCTGGTGATGAATACATTGAATCCGTAAGGTTAAGTTATAAAACCGGCTGGGAATCATATTGTATCTCTTCGCAGTGCGGTTGCGGATTTGGTTGTACATTTTGCGCTACGGGAACACTCGGTTTGAAGAGGAATCTCACAACGGATGAAATAACGGATCAACTTCTTTACTTTACTTTGAATAACTATCCCTTGGACAGTGTGTCCTTTATGGGGATGGGAGAGGCACTTGCAAACCCATATGTATTTGATGCATTGCATGTGCTGACGGATCCTAAACTTTTTGGTTTAGGACATCGAAGAATTACGGTTTCCACAATAGGTTTAATACCTGGAGTAAAAAAGTTGACGAAGGAGTTTCCACAGATTAATTTAACGTTCTCGCTTCATTCACCATTTCATGATCAGAGAAGCGAGTTAATGCCAATTAACAATCATTTTCCGCTAGAAGAAGTTATGACCGTGTTGGACGAGCATATTCAGCAAACAAAGCGAAAGGTTTATATTGCTTATATACTTCTAAGGGGAATCAACGATTCAACTGAACATGCTGAAGCCGTTGCTGATTTGCTCTGTGGAAGAGGGTCATGGGAACATTTATATCATGTCAATCTAATCCCTTACAATTCCACCGATGCCACACCACAAAGTTTTGTAGAGTCGGATCAGACCCGTATAAATAGGTTCCTGAAAATCCTGAAATCAAAAGGAATTCACGTCACCGTCAGGACCCAATTCGGATCGGACATCAACGCAGCATGCGGTCAGCTATACGGATCAAAATAAGGTTAGAAACACAGAATAGCTGCTAGGAGGGAAATGCAATGCTCTTCCATAAAGATACATCTATAACACATGTATGACTCCATGCAGAGCCGGTTTTGGGATATGCATGGAGCAGCCAATATAATGAAAACTGGCTTTGCTGCTTGAACAATAATTTCAAGGAGTGGGTCGAAGTGAGATATACAAATGCTTCTGTCGTCTTGCCGGAGGAGCTGGTTGAACAATTACAGAAATATGTCCAAGGGGAATACCTCTATATACCAGCTCGTAAAAACGAATATAAAGTCTGGGGAGAGCTGTCTGGCGCACGAAAAGAGATTAACAAAAGGAATGATGCTATTCTGCAAGCATATTTATCTGGCGCTTCAGTCGAGGAACTCTCGGAATCATTCTTTTTATCAACCTATGCTATCAGAAAAATAATATATCAGAAATAAATACCTATGATTCCCTTCAAGCGTGCTTCAATCGAGCACTATTACTTGAAGGGATTTTTAATGCACAGAAGAAATCGGGAACTCCGTGCGCCCGCTTAGATGTTAATTAGCAATAGTTATATGTAAATTAATACAAAATACTACAGCATCGTTTTGTATATAGATCATAAATTTTCAATCTGTTATCGTGAAGATGGAAGGGAACCACAGGGCTTAAACCAACTAAATTTGCATCAGAAGGGGGTCGAAGTGATGGATGTTATCGTAAATACTTCGATTGCAGTATAAGTGAGCAGGAAGAAGAAGCTGATATTCTAATCTAATAAAACAACTGATTATCATGATTTCTGCTCACTTTTGAGCTAAACGTTCCCATCATACAATCCACTTATTTATGATGATAATCAGGAGGTTACTAACATTGTTAAACGTTTCTGTTTATAATATGGAAGGTAAAATTACGGGTGAAATGGAACTTGAAGAGTCCATCTTCGGTATGATACCCAACGAATCGCTTCTGCATGAGGCTGTTGTTAACCATCTTGCGAACAAGCGAAGTGGGACGCACTCGACTTTAACTCGTGGCGAAGTTAGAGGTGGAGGCAGAAAACCCTATAAACAAAATAAAATTGATAGATCTAGAGCGGGTTCAATTCGTATGCCGCACTGGCGTCACGGAGGTATTGCGTTCGGTCCGAAACCACGTGACTATGGTTATCGTCTCAATAAAAAGGTTAAACGTCTTGCGATTAAATCAGCTTTATCCGCTAAGGTACAAGATAAGGAACTCATTGTAGTTGATCGTATTAAACTTGATAGTTACAGGACTAAGTCGATCGTTGCCATGCTTACTGCTCTTCATGCCAATAAGAAAGTGCTTATTGTAACTCCTGAGGCGGATCACATCATGTATAAAAGTGCAAATAACATTCCTGATGTACAGACAGCGGAAGCCAACTCGCTGAATGTATACGATATTCTTAATTGTGATGCGTTCATTATGCTAAGGATGCAATAAGAATAATTACAGATAAATATATTTAATCTTAAGCAGTGGTTATGGATATGATCCCCTTTAAGCAGCTAGTGTGCCATAAGCGCATTAAATGTACTTGAAGGGGATTATTGATGAGCGGTATACGGAAGTCATTTAATATCGAATTCAAGGATTTTAACCATTGGATAATTATAACATTGACAACTGTAGGTTTTTCCAAAATAATAGAATGTAATTGAATACTGGTACCTTTAATTCAGTCCAGAGAGGCTGACAAGGGCAGCGGATTTTTTATAATCACGCGAGGATCAGTGCGTATTCCGTCAGGGGATGCTCTGCGTCTTCGCGCGGGTTATGATGTGAAAAAGAGGCTACTTGTCAGTTAAGACTTGACGAGTAGCCTCTTTTTTCTGCTTCTTTGGTATCAGAACACTTTAACCTGGAGGTATTCTGATGAGCAAACAAGATCAAGAGTTTTCGTGGCAAGCGGTGCCGAAAACGCAGAGAAACCATTTTTGGAAGACGTTATCCGTCATGCTAGGGTTCACATTCTTTTCGGCAAGCATGCTGGCAGGGGGGACGCTCGGAGTCGGCTTAACGTTCATGGAGTTCATTGGTATCGTGCTTGCGGGCAATTTGGCACTCGGCATCTATACGGGAGCGCTGGCGCATATCGCTGCCAAAACGGGCCTCTCCACGCATTTGCTGGCAAAATATGCGTTCGGTGAGAAAGGGTCGTACCTGCCCTCGTTCCTTCTCGGATTCACGCAGGTCGGATGGTTCGGCGTCGGCGTCGCCATGTTCGCAATTCCGGTCGCCAAAGCGATGGATTGGAACGTGTACCTGTTGATCTTCCTGTTTGGTCTCGCCATGACGGCATCGGCCATCTTCGGCATGAAGTCGCTGGTTATTCTGGGTTATATCGCGGTTCCGGCCATCGCTATCCTCGGCAGTTACTCCATGTTCGAAGGCGCAGACTCAATTGGCGGGCTTCAAGGCTTGCTCGATTACACGCCGACACAGAGCCTCACAACGGCAGCGGCACTGACCATTTGTATCGGCTCATTCATTAGCGGCGGGACCTTGACGCCCGATTTTGCACGGTTCTCCCAGTCGTCCCGGCAGGCGGTTACCGCGACGGTCATTGCGTTCTTCCTTGGAAACTCGCTCATGTTCCTGTTCGGCGCAGTCGGCGCAATGGCGTATAACCTGGCAGATATCTCGGAGGTCATGTTCCTGCAAGGGCTGATCATTCCCGCGATCATCGTACTCGGGCTGAACATTTGGACGACCAACGATAATGCGCTTTATGCTTCAGGACTGGGCTTTGCCAACATTACTAAAATTTCGAAGAAAGTCTTCGTTATCGTAAACGGCATCGTGGGTACCGTATTGGCCATGTGGATGTACAACAATTTTGTTGGTTTCCTGAATGTGCTGGGTGCGGCGATCCCGTCCATCGGAGCCATCATCATCGCGGACTACTTCTTTGTGAAGCGCAGAAACTATAAACCGTTTGCCGACATGACTTTTAAAAAGGTAAACTGGATAGCGATGGCTGCTTGGGCTATCGGCGTTGCTTTCGCCCAGCTGGCTCCGGGAATAACGCCATTGAACGCACTGATCGGTACGGCGGTGGCCTACATCGTGTTAATGCTGATCATTCCTGCCAAAGAATCCAATGAAATGGGGAAAACAAATGATTATACAGAACGCAAAATTGCGGGGTAAAGAAGGTTTATGGAATATTGTCGTGAAAGACGGGAAGTTTGGGCTAATCACGAAGTCACTGGAAACAACTGCGAATGAGGAAGTTATTGATGTGGGAGGCTCGCTTGTGCTGCCGCCGTTCATTGAACCTCACATTCATCTGGACACAACATTAACGGCGGGTGAGCCGGAGTGGAATTTGAGCGGAACGTTGTTCGAAGGCATCCAGCGATGGTCCGAACGCAAGCCGTTCCTGACGCATGAAGACGTCAAAATGCGCTCAAAAACGGCACTGAAGTGGCAGATGGCGCAGGGCATCCAGCATGTACGGACGCATGTCGACGTCACCGATCCAAGCTTGACCGCAGTTAAAGCGATGCTGGAAGTGAAAGAAGAAATGGCACCCTACATTGACATCCAGCTTGTAGCATTTCCACAGGAAGGCATTCACTCCTACCCGAACGGCGCGGAATTGCTGGAAGAGTCGCTGAAAATGGGCGTTGACGTGGTCGGCGGCATTCCGCACTTCGAATTCACGCGGGAATATGGCGTCGAATCGATGAAGGTTGCGTTTAACCTCGCCGAAAAATACGACCGACTTATCGACATTCATTGCGATGAAATCGACGACGAGCAATCCCGTTTCGTGGAAGTCGTCGCCAAAGAAGCATACGAACGCGGGCTGGGCTCCCGCACGACGGCAAGCCACACGACGGCGATGGGGTCATACAATGATGCATATACGTACAAATTGTTCAGATTACTGAGGATGGCGGATCTCAATTTTGTCTCCAATCCACTGGTCAACATACATTTACAGGGACGCTTTGATACGTATCCGAAAAGAAGAGGACTGACTCGCGTCAAAGAGCTGCAGGAAGCCGGTCTTAATGTGTGTTTCGGTCACGATGACATCTTTGATCCATGGTATCCGCTAGGCACGGGCAACATGCTTCAGGTGCTGCACATGGGCATCCATGCTTCGCAGTTGCTCGGTTACGATCAAATCGTGAACTCGATCGATCTCATTACGAAAAACAGTGCAAGAACGCTGCATATCGAGGATGTGTACGGTATTGAAGAAGGCAAGCCTGCCAACTTCATCGTTCTTGAAGCGGAGAATGAATATGAGGCCATTCGCAAACAAGCCGCAGTGCTTTATTCGTTCAGAGGCGGTCGCAAAATCGCCGAAACGAAGCCGCGGGACACGTCCATCGTTCTTGAGGGCGGTTCGGAGAAGGTCACTTTCAATAAGTAATCTAGTATGCATTAAAATCCGCGGAAATCGCGGATTTTTTTGTTTGGGCTTTAGACAGGATTATCCCAAAAGCCAAATCATCTGGAGTAGGTTGCCGACAGCAATGAATCGGCGGCCTTTTTTTAATTTATTCATCGCCCCCTAAACAGTATCACTTTTTGACATGATTTAAGAATATGATAAACCCATCAAGTAAAACGAAAATTTAAAGAAGAGGAAGGGATTGAATATGACAAATTATACGCTTGAGGGGGAAGGGAAGACGGCTGATGAGTTGAGTAATGTGCTTGCTGGTGTTGCCTTCGGTCAAGTATTGCCGGAAGCCAAGAATTTCGCCTATGTTGGCGGGCCCAATGCAACGGTTGAGATGGGGCAGCGAAACGGCCTAGTATTTGGTGAAATGTGGATTCCCATTGTCAGGAAATAAGGAGGGATAACAATGTCCAATATCATTGATTTTAAAAATGTATCTACGGTTGGGTTAGAATCTTCACCCGTAGCAGAAGCACTTGCTGGTTTACGAGCGAATGAAGCCCGTTACTTTATGAACAAGTATAAGCATGAATTTACGGTTGTACCCGCCAGCGAGAGCCAGGAGACCCTTGAATATGTGAATCGAATATTGAAAGAAGAACGACATCTTGAGTTTGCGGCTAAACCTTTAGAAACGTCGCGTTTTCAAGTGGAAAACATCCAGTTTGCCTATGTTTTTTATGAGAATGGTCTTGGACTCAATGTCATGTATACGGTTGATGACCCTAAGAAGCGAGCCGTTGGTTTTAAGCTTTCGGAGGGGATGGAGGTACCAGAGGAATTAGAAGGGAAGTTTAAGTTTGCTAGGCAGAAGTCTAAATTAGCCGGAACCATTCGGGGCTCGTTCTTTGTAATTAAGAGAAATTATACGGATGAGGTGGGAACCAATGAATAAAATGATCGGTGTGGAAACAACGATGAAAGTAAATGCCCGTCCGCTCGGAAAAATGGTAACTTATTGGACAGTCACATTGCTGCTCGCAGCAGCTATTATGTTAAGTGGTATCGGACAACTAATGCAATTTGGAGGAAACCTCGAGTTGGTGACGAATCTGGGCTACCCAGTATACGTCCTGACCATTCTCGGGATTTGGAAAGTGGTTGGAGCCATCGCTCTCGTCGTGCCAGGTTTACCTCGAGTTAAAGAATGGGTTCACGCTGGTATCTTCTTTTTAATGACGGGTGCGGCACTATCCCATGCATTTGCTAACGATTACGGTGACTACGGGTTTAATCTGATCCTCCCGCTTTCATACGCTGCACTAAATATCTTCTCGTGGGCGCTACGGCCAGCGAAGAGCCGCTTATAAGATTACAGAAAATGACGGCGTGATTATTCTGGAAGTAGAAAAGCCTATGACGGTAGCCGGATCGGCTGCCGTTATTGACGTACAAGGAGAATTTCGTTACCCGTTGGGAATTCGGCTGTGTGTCGACTTCGATGAGAGCAGCTTGCCCTGGCAGCTGCTCTTCCTCTATATTTAAAAGGAAATTCTACTGCAAATCGATTCTCTTCATTAATAGGAGGCATATCGATGGTCGGGACGATTATCATTTGTTTTTTGGTATTACACATCATCATGGCTGCCATCATGGCGGTTTTCGCTAGAGATGAAAGCATGAGAAATACCATCGGATTCCAAGCTTACACCCCCGAGCCGAAATCGGCTGGAGATTACATTTTTAATGTGTTGTTCTTTCTCCTTGCGGGTGGAGCTTATTATATGGAGTCGATCAATGATCGAATTGCGCCAAAGTTTTGGCTGGTTAGGATCGGCATCCGAATTACGGTTCTATCCATTGCCATCATTGTTGTTTTTATTCTTGCCATTATCTTTTCCATTTGATTTATCCTGCTGTATCGTTACATTTAATTGTAGTTGAAGGCAATGACCACGTTATCTGATCGTCACTCGCCTAGCCGGACTGAATGACCAACGAAGACCCGGTATTCATCCGAAGGGTTGAAGAGAAGACGAATACTTCTTCCTGCCAGTTGCAGTCAAGGACTTCCGTGCCGTCTAACGATATCCCGTTTACATTCCGCCCTTTCATAAACGGCAAGTTCAGGCAACGTAACTCCAGTTCCCCGTAAAGCACGTTCAGTCCGATCCGGTCGTTCTTCCGCACGAATGTTCCCCAGCCTGAATCCAGTGACCAGAAGCAGCGGAAAAACTCTTCCTCGGTTATAGGCTGAAAGCCGATCCTTTTCTCCGTCATGTCGTATTCGAATCCGCTGAAAGCGAGCAGCAACGCATAGCTGGCCATCGATCGGGCATAGTTGCTTCCGCACTCGAACTCGTTCCACGGATTGCGCCGTTCTCCGTCGTACCGGTTGCGGATCGCTTCGACGATCTCCATGCCTTCGGCGACCATTCCTTCCTGAATCATATGAATGGCTGCCTGATATTCGAAGCCGTTCATTGTTTCCGTTGCGTAGGTGAGCGGAACGGTCGGTTTCACAGTGCCCTCAGGCCATGTACAAATCATTAACCCGGCCTCATCGTTTAAGCTGTACAAGCGCCATGGGTTGAATACGTTTCGCATGCTTTTTTTGAAGTTGTGAAGGTAGATGGATGCAAGCGACTTCCGGGTCTGTTCCGGATCGAAAATCTCGCCCAAACCGCACAGATTGGCATGCCACTGGGCCAGCACCTGGTCGATAACGCAGCCGTCCGAAACCTGATACTTGATTTCCTTTGCTTCGTCGTTCCAATAATCCCGCACGGCACTCTCGTCGTATTTCTCGAGAACAGATCGATCCTTCAAATCGATGGTTTGGACATAATAATTGCCGTTAAATAAATGTTCGTCCGTCCATGCTTTCCCCTTGGAAAAAAGCGCCAAGTATTGTTCCGCCGCGTCCGTTTCTCCCAATTGACGCGCCATTTCAGCGCCTGCTTTAAGAGCGGTGAGATAAAAACCGTTCAGCCAGGCGTTTGGTCCGTACAGTTCCATATCGAGAGTATGATGCTGCCTGCCCTCCAGCACGCCGTCCCGGTCAGCGTCCCAGCGGTCCTCGTTCGTATCGGCCCAAGCGAATTCGAGCGACTTTTTGATGGCCGGCCAAATCGATTTCAGCCATGCCGTGTCACCGGAAATCTTCCAATCGCGATACGCTTTGATCACGCCGCCGAACTGGCCGTCGGCGCACGCCCGGAAGTCCGATGCCGATCTGCCGAGCGGAAGCTGCAGACGGAACCCCATTTTGCCGTCTTCTCGGATGTTATACTTATAATCCAGATCGCGCATGGATCGCTCCAACTTCGGGAAAAGAAACGGCAGCGCATAGGCGTAATTCCACACATGGGTGCAGGAGCCTTCGCAGCAGCCTTCGTTGCAGATGCAGCCTTCGAAGCCGTAAAACGATCCGTCCGGTAGCCGCAGGCAGGTCGGCGTTTTCAGGATCGAAATATTGGCAGAAACGGCGTCGAGCGCAGCGGGAGGAAGGCTGGATGAGTACAACGCATCCTTGAACAGCTTGGTTTCGCGGTACAACCGCTCCCAGTGCTTGAGTGCGTAGGCCGCGCTTTTGGTGGAATCAGAAAACAGCGTTGCGTAATAATTTTTCCACGTTGCGGGTTGCGATGAGTTGCAATCGTTGTCGCTGCAGCCGCAAGATTCCCGATGCCAATAATTGTGGCAATTCGGGAAGCTCCAAGAGATCACGAAGCGGACGCTATTCTTCTCACCTGGATTCAGCGCGAAGTGCGCGGCCAGGGAGCAGACGTCTACACCGTTGCCTTTCGTCGCGGCCGGGTCGTAAGTACGGTTCGTAAATTTGGCAGCTTCGGTGAAGTCCTTCCAGAAAATCTCCAAATTATCGAACCAGCCGCCGCGGTACCAATATTCTTGATAACTGACATCTTCCGCATCCGTTGCAATGGACAGGTCGCCGAAATCGGGAGCGCTGAAATCATGGCCACGTGAGGACAGTTTGATCAGCTGAATGTTGTCATTCCTCTTATAACGGTGATAACGTTTATGATCTTGCATCGGGTTCGTTAGCGAAAGATTGATGGTATAAGTGACAGTATGGTCAGTCGTATTATGCATTGCGATGTCAAAAAATGCGCAGGGAATGCTTGAATCTTTGTCATTTAGCGGAATGAACGGATTAAATGCAGTCAGCTCCACCGTGCCCGGGAAACAATCGTCGGCTGCCTGAAGACGGGCGAAGGGAAACTCGCCGATAAAGCGTGTATGCTGAAAATGGGGAACACCCGCCATCGTCGCTTGATTGGGCCCGAAGCCGTAACCGCCGTGTTTCCTCGTTTGGATGTTTCCGGTGTAAGAAGGCAAAAGATCGCCATTCAGTACACGGGCATCGAGAAGTTCGCCGTCTGCTTCGGCTTTTACCGCAAAAAAGCTGAACCCGTTCTCGCTTAACTTGTTCGGTCGATTGAATATTTCCCAGTCGATCAAACGGCCGTTTCCGGCAAGACCGATGCTGCCTGTTCCAATGCCTCCTAGCGGAAATGAAATTTCTTTCGTTTTGGCCCCTTCATAGATAAATCTGCTCATAGCCGCATGTCTCCTTGTTCAACAGGAAATTGGTTGTTTCGTTCACGTGAACGACTTCATCTTAGCATAGGAAAAAAACCTTGTGAACTCTTTTCGTTCACGTGCACGTTTTTGATATGCTTATTCGTCCTTATTTTGAAAGCAATGCGGGCAGTCAATAGCCCCTGTATCGGCGAATCGGAGGGATCAACACGATTCGCCCTTGATAATATGATGCTCAACGAGCGTTGTCATCGGCACTTGCCGGCCTTCGATTTGTCCGATCAGACAGTCGATGATTTGGTTGCCGATCGTTTCCAAGGAGTACGATATCGTCGACAAGGCAGGGGAAATATATTTTAGTGTTTCGATATTGTCGAATCCCATCAGTCCGACATCCTCTGGCACGCGAACCCCGTTTTGCTTCAAGTGGAGCCAAATCTTCAGCGCGTATTTGTCGCTTGTGCAGAAAATGGCTTTTCGTTTGCCACCCTGCGCAAGGAGATTATCGATCTCTTCAATATATCCTTTATGGCCGATGACATGGGATTGGAGATGGCCTGCTTTTTTCAGTGCATCCTGAAAGCCCGCGAACCGTTGTTCCACGGCATAAACATTCGTTTTTCCGCGAAGAGACAAGGGGGGGCTGACATAAATGATTTCCTCATAGCCTTTCGCAGTGAGCATAGCAATCGCATCGCGGATGGCCTTACGGTCGTCGATCCATACGTGCGGCACCGTCTTGGACACCCGGTTGCCAAATGTGACGACCGGAATATTCAATCGCTGAATAAATTGTTTGAAGGCCGCACCCGTGTTTACCGATAACAAAATAATACCGTCCACCTTCCGGTCCGCCAAATGATTCAGACATTCCTGTTCGATGTCCGGATTTTTATTCGTGAGCGTCAGATTGAGGAAGTAGCCTGCTTCCCTTGACCGTGATTCGACGGCATTGATAAGCTGCGGAAACAGCTGGTTATTGATGTCGAAAATGACCGCCCCGATCGACATCGTTTTGCCTTTGACAAGGCTTTGGGCGAGAAAATGAGGCCGGTAGCCCAACTGTGAAGCCGTTTCCAAAATTTTTTGCTTGGTAGCCTCGCTCACTCCAGGACGGTTATTGAGCGCCCGGTCGACGGTCCCTCTGGAAACGCCGCATATCTCTGCAATTTCTTTGCTTGTAATATTCATCCATTTCACCTTTAAACATAATAATGTATTTCTTTCTGCATGTTACCATACCATTATTCAGTGTGCAAAGTAAAAGAAAATAAGAGCCGTTCACGTGAACGAAATAAGTATTTACCAAAATATAAAGTCATGTTACACTGAAACCGTTCACGTGAACGGTGATTATTGGAAGGCAGGTGAAAGACTTGAATCTTGGTAATGCAGGAGTTCTTAACAAAAAGAAAGGGCTGCTTGCCGAATGTATTAAGCACAGAAATCTTTTATTTATGATTTTGCCAGGCATACTCTTCTTTGTAATCTTTAAGTATGGGCCAATGTACGGAATTCAAATTGCATTCAGAGATTTTAAGTTCAGCAAAGGTATTACAGGAAGCACATGGGTAGGGCTGCAGCATTTTTATGACTTATTTGCTCGCCCGAGCTTCAAAGAAGTTTTTGTTAATACCATACAAATAAGCACGCTCAAACTTATTTTCGGCTTTCCTGCTCCCATTATTTTCGCCTTACTCTTAAATGAACTTAGATTGGTTAGATTCAAAAAAGCAGTTCAAACCATCAGTTATCTTCCACACTTCGTTTCATGGGTCATACTTGGCGGTCTATTCCTTCAATTACTTTCACCAACTACAGGACCTCTAAATATATTACTCAAAGAATTAGGGATGAAGCCTATATATTTCTTAGGCGATAATGGATGGTTTGTGAGCACGTTGGTAGTTACAAGCATTTGGAAAAGCATTGGCTGGAGCTCGATCGTTTACCTTGCGGCGATTGCGGGGACCAACTCCGAACTGTATGAAGCAGGGAGTCTTGATGGTTGTAATCGCTTTCAACTTGCCTGGTATATTACAATCCCAGCCATAATGCCGATTGTTACCATTATGTTCATATTTGCTGTTGGCGGCATCGTTGCAGACGATTTTGACCAGATTTTCAACCTCTATTCCCCAGCTGTATATAAAGTTGGCGATGTGCTTGGTACCTACACATATCGACATGGAATAGAAGGGATGGATTATAGTTTTGCAACGGCAGTGGGGCTGTTTACCAATATTATATCTTTGATGATGGTCTTCGCAGCGAACTATTTTGCGAGAAAATTCAGCGATTACGGTATTTGGTAAGGGGGAAGTGGACAAAATGAACCGTTCGAGCCGAATAAAGAAAAGCATAGGAGAGCATGTCTTTGATACTTTCAATGTGGTGCTCATGATTTTATTGTGCCTTACTACAATTTATCCATTCTTGTACCTCCTCTCTCTATCTTTAAGCAGCGGGAATATCTCGTTAACGAAAATCCACTTGTTCCCTCCAGAGTTTTCACTTGCTAATTATGAAAGCGTTTTAAGCTATGGATATATAAAAACGGGATTTATGAACTCGATCATGCGTGTTGTCCTTGGCACAGTGCTAGAACTGTTTTTTTGTTTACTCGTTGCTTACCCGCTTGCAAAGAGATATCTTCCCTTGAGGAATTTTTGGACCGGAATCATTGTATTTACGATGTTTTTTAGCGGAGGGTTAATTCCAAGCTATATTCTCATGAGAGAACTACATCTAATGAACTCAATATGGGCGCTAGTTCTCCCCAATCTGATTCCCGCTTTCTCCATGATTCTGATTAGAAATTATATCATGTCACTTCCTGATAGTATCGAGGAGTCAGCAAAGATAGACGGTGCAGGTGAATTTACAATTCTGTATAAAATCATTGCGCCAATGATTACTCCCATTCTTGCGACCGTTGCGCTGTGGTCAATTGTCGGACACTGGAATGCATGGTTTGACTCGCTTCTATATTCAACATCCCCCGAGAAGCAAGTATTGCAAGTAGTTATGCGAAACATTATTCAACAGGGGGATGTAACTTTGGAAGCCGGGGCAACCTCCACAGTACTCTCTGGCAGCGTTAATCCAACAACAATAAAGGCTGCTACGATCATGATCACTTCGTTACCCGTTATCGCCATTTATCCTTTTTTACAAAAGTATTTTGTTAAAGGGATTATGGTTGGTTCATTAAAGGGATAAAAATTAGGGGGAGTGAAATGTATGAATAATTTTGTGACTCTAAAAAAGTGCATGGTACTTATTCTTTGTGCTGCCATGATCGCATCGTTCACAGCCTGCGGCAACAATGAAGCAAACACAGAGAAATCAAACCTGTCAGAATCCGCAAATCCAAGCGTTGACAAGAAAATTAAAATTACCTGGGTCGGTTGGAGCAGTCCTGTTCATGACAAAGGTGAAATCGTCAAAGAAATTGAAGAAAAATTCAACGTTGACATTAACATGGTAGATGCTAGTGATGGAGCAGCATTTGATGTCAAAATCGCAGCTGGAGAAGTTCCCGATGTCTTTCCGCTTGACTTCTCAAAATACCAACAATTCATTGATGATGAAATTGTAGGCGAAATTCCATATGAAGCTATTGAAAAATATGCCCCGAATTTATACCAAGCTTATCAAACGGAAGTACCAACCTATATGGATTTGACGAAGATGGAAAACAAAAACTATGGGCTCGTTGTACCTAATCCAGAAAGTGGGAACTTTAGGCCGCTTGTTGTTTGGAGAGGTGATTGGCTTGAACATGTAGGCATCACAAAGGTGCCAGAATCATTATCTGAGTTTGAAGATGCCATGTATAAATTCACAAACAATGACCCCGATAAGAATGGAAAAAAAGATACGTATGGTTTGTCTGAATCGATGATGCAAACCGTTTATGGTGCATACGGTTATCTTCCAACCTCATGGACAAGAAGGGATGGAAAGCTCGTTTACGGCGCTGTTCAACCTGAAATGAAAGAAGCATTAAAAGTTTTGGCAAAATGGTACAAGGACGGTGTGCTTACGCCAGAATTTATTAATGGCGAGAATAAGGGTGGAGACTGGTCTATCGCTACTGATTTTGTTAACGGTATTATTGGTGTAACCAGCTACGCGGATTATTTGTACTGGAAACCAGCACAATCAGCCGGCGATCGAGAAGGCTCTAACATTATGGAAATGAGAAAAACAATGCCGGATGCTGTTGACAAGCTAGTCTACGGTAAACCTATCGCGGGTCCGGACGGTAAAAAAGGTCTTAGTATGAGGAATTCGCTCCAAGGCAGATTTATCGTTTTCGGTAAGCAAGTGGAGAAAGATCTCGATAAGCAGGCTCGTATCTTAAGTATCCTGGATTACTCCTCATCTACTTATGAAGGTTATATGCTTACTCGTTACGGCAAAGAGGGCATACATTACAACATGAAAGATGGATACCCTGAGGCGATTGCGCCATACTCCGATTGGAATGAAATCGTAAAAATTGGCGGTGGAGCAACGTTTAATAATGCAATTTGGCTGCCATCCATCATTCAGAAGGTTAACCGTGAATACGCTTGGGGCAAATCGCTTGGAACTCTCCAAAGTGACGGTATTATGAATGAAGTCATCTTACCACTACCATCCGCTTCAAAATATCAAGCGGAAATTGACAAAATCAGATCAGAAGCCTACGTAGAGATGATTACTGGAAAAAAACCAATCGATTACTTCGACACATTTGTCGCAAACTGGAGAGCGGCAGGCGGAAGTGTTCTTGAAGAAGAAGCAGCTGCAAAATAGTTTGATAGTTTAGCCTGGAATCAATAAGCGTTGTTTCTTTTCGAACAGCCGGTTCAAAGCCATGTTTATGTTCATTCATCGTGATCAGCCCATTTTCATAACTTTTCGTTAAAATTTATAACTAAAAAAGGATTGATCGATGGCAGCCGTTCAACACGATCCGGCGTTTGTCGGACGACAAGAACATATAGACATTGAAAGCCGCATACGTTGCGGTTTTTTTGTTTTAAGCTAATAAGTTCTTGTCTTAACTTAATGACAAGAACTTATTAAACCAGATCCATACGTTCAACGTCCTTTAGAAGCCCTCTCGTTTTCCGTAAAAATGAACTGCGCCTAATAAACGTAGAAGGAGGGAAGGGCACTCTTCCATCGACTAATCGAGGCACAGGGTATTACATATCCTACTTCTCAACACGCCAATCTACCTTTTTTAAGATCAATACGATGGAAATCAGCGAGAAGAGTAAGAGTACAAGCGTGTTCCAGGCAACAGACCCGGACCAGCCCGAAATCAGCACCTCCCGCATGGCCTCGGCGGCGTAAGTGGTTGGGAAGAGATAAGAGAACCACTGCAGGATCGCAGGTAATTGATCCATATCCACCATGACTGGCGTCAAAAATGAGATGAACATCATCAGCGCCTGGACCAGCATGTTCGTCAATTGGTGGCTAGGCGACCAGAAGCCGATCAGCACACCCGCGCCAACCACGCTGAAGACGGTGAGCAGCAACACAGGAACAAGTCCCCAGCTGTAGTGGAATTGAATGCCGTAAGCAAGTTGACCAATCATGGCCAGGATGATAAAAGACGGTACGCTCATAATCAAACCGCGCAGCAGATTGGCGAAGATGAAGTTTACCTTGGCAATCGGCAGGGACGAATAGAACGTGAAGTGGCCTTGATGCTTCTGCCAGGATATTTCCTGAGCCATGGAATTGAGTCCCATGACGATTAAGCCGAAGAGCATATTCCCCGTAATAATACGGGTCATGACAGCCGGCGTTGGGTCGATCGTAAAGAATTTGAGAAACAACAGCGTTGTTAACGGAAACATGCACGCCATAATGAAAATCCATACCCATGCCTCGCGGATGATCGTGAATTGAATGCGGGCCAGAATCAGCCATTCTGTTATTCTGCGTTGGATTACGTTCTGCTGCTCGTGCTCTTGAAGAAAGACCGCTTCTTGCAGTTGCAAGTCTTGGCTTTGCATGGATGGTTGTGTATTTTCCATGTTTAGATCACCTCCGCTTTGTCAGGCTTATCCTGTTCGTCATCGATATGAAAATAGACATCTTCAAGGTTCGGCGGGACCAAGGAATATTCTTCAATCGGTAAACGCTGTTGGGTTATGAAGTCAATCGCGTAGCTGGCGTCATGCTTCTCGATCAGTGCCCGGATTCGGTTTTCTCCCGTTTTGGTCCACTGTCCCAGCGCGCTTAAGCTTCGGCAAACATGATCGCTTTCGCCAAAGGAAGTCGTAATTTCCAGCTTCATCCGCTGATCGACCCTTTGTTTTAAGACACTGACATGATCGATGGCGAGCAGCTTGCCGTGATTTACGACAGCTACTCTGTCCACAACCTGTTCGGCCTCCAGTACGTTGTGTGTCACCAAGATTACGGTTACTCCTTGCCGATTCCGTTCTTGAATCAGATCCCATACGAGTCTTCTCTTTTTCGGGTCCAGCTCATTGGTCGGTTCATCCAGGATCATGACGGGGGAATAGCCGATCAAGCAAGTTCCAATCCCGATTAAACGCTTCTGTCCGCCGGAAACGTTCTTCAGCAGCTTATGACGGAGGTCCTGCATTCCAAAGCGTTCCAACAATTCCTCTGTTTGCATTACGGAGGACTCTTTCGTCAACCCCCGCAATCTTCCGGTAAAATACAAAGCTTCCCAGGTTTTTAAACTGGTCAAGGCGTGAGGCTCTTGCGAGTAGTAGGCCACCTCCTGGGCAACTCGCTTGGTTTGGGTCCGTACGCTGCTTCCTTTATAGCGTACCGTACCTGAGGTGGGAGCAAGGTGTCCTACCATCTGCTTGATTAGCGTGGATTTGCCTGCTCCATTCGGACCGAGCAAACCGAGAATTTCACCTTCTTGAACGTCGAAGCTTATGTCTTGGTTGGCAACAACCTTTCCTTTTTTGTACGTTTTATTCACATGCTCTAATTGATAAATTACCTTCATTATTCTGCCCCTTTCTGTTCGTACTTTGGGTTTGCGTATTCGTGCTTAACTACGAGAAAGTATGTATTCCTTGACTGATAAATACTATTGTTGGATGATGCCTAAGTATACTAAACGGTAAATTAACAGGTGTTAGTTTAAAGATATCGCATCGCTCAGCTAAGGAGTGACGGGCGGCAGAATGGTTTTCGTCTCCGTCTTAGGACGGAGATAGCATGATGAGCTCCCGTATCCAAGGGTTCCACAAATCAATTAAAAGATTATTTAAATAATCACAAAATTACATTTGCATTTTGCAAATAATGTGTGTATAACTGAAGTAAGAGGTGAAGAGAACAAATGGAAAGCACACGTGAACTATTTCAGATTATGACACGCCGCTTCGGCTTACTGAACAAAAATTGCTGCACCGTAGGCGGTAATGACATTACGCCGGTTCAAAGCCATATCTTATTCGAAGTCGATCGTCAACATCATCCTTCGATTCAGCAAATCGCAGACACATTGGGGACGGATATTACCACTTTCAGCAGGCAGGTACAGGCTTTAATCAAAATGAATCTAATTAAAAAGACGCCAGATCCGACCGATCGCCGAGTTTATACGCTTTCCTTAACCGTTGAAGGAAAATACGTTGCTACAACGATCGATCGCCAGATGAATGCTTATTTTGACGATATTTTTTCGTCAATGACTGAGTTCGAGAAAGAAACCGTCCTACGCTCAATCAGGTTGATGAATGAAGCCATGGCTAAATCGGATCATTGTTGCAAACCTATAATCGGGTAAAAAATTTTATCCTCAATTAATTGCATAATGCAAATAAATGAGGAGGCTTGCTTAAAATAATGTCAATTGGCGTATCAGCGATTCGCTGTGGGTCATTAACATAACCAAATTTGAACGAAGGAGGATCCCGATGAATAACAATTTTTACTATGTTGAGTACATGATGAAGGCACAAGAGCTAGAGATACAAAAGAACGCTCGAGAAGCATGGAAATGGTCTACCGATAAGTCCGGTTCTAAATGGCAGCGTATCTTAGCCAGTTTTCGCCAACCAGACGCAATACCATGTTGTTCGCAATCACTTCAGGCTTGCTGCTAAATCCGCAATGAATGATGCCTGTATCGAAACTAATCATAAGGAGTGTCTACCATGACAAAGTTAACGAATGATGAAATCCGCCAGAATGTACGAAGCCGGTATAAGCAAGTGGCAGTTCAAGAAGTTAGTGCTGGATCGTGTTGCCAAACCAATATACAAGAAACCAGCTGCTGCAGAACATCTTCTGATTTTAATACAATTTCAAGCAAATTAGGCTACTCTAATGAAGAATTAGACTCGGTACCTGACGGGGCAAATCTGGGGTTGGGGTGCGGCAATCCGCAAGCTATTGCGTCGTTAAAGCCTGGTGAAGTGGTACTGGACTTAGGCAGTGGTGGTGGGTTTGACTGCTTTTTAGCGTCCCGGCAGGTGGGGGAGACAGGGTCCGTGATCGGCGTGGACATGACACCTGAAATGGTTAGCCGGGCTCGTAACAATGCAACTAAGGGGAATTTCATGAATACAGATTTTCGTTTAGGGGAAATTGAGCATCTTCCGGTTGCTGATAACACCGTGGACGTCATCATCTCGAATTGTGTAGTGAATCTCTCGCCGGATAAGCAGCAGGTATTTCATGATTCTTTTCGTGTTCTTAAAAAAGGCGGCCGGCTGGCGATATCCGATATTGTAACAACAGCAGAGCTTCCTCCAGAAATAAAGAACGATCTGAATACACTGTATTCTGGCTGCATTTCAGGGGCATCATCAATCGACGAAATTGAGATCATGCTCCGTCAAAGTGGATTTACAGATATCTCCGTTGAACCGAAGGATGAGTCCAAAGCTTTTATTAAAGATTGGATTAAGGGATCCAATATCGAGGATTACATCGCTTCAGCGGTAATCAAGGCAATAAAGCCTTAGATTAGGGTGCGGTTACGAGGAACTTAAGCCCCCCGTTAACAGGCCATATCGGGATCAGTTATCCTTGGAGATATGTTTATTATCCATATGCGCGGGATCAGGAATCTTCACAGATTGGAGGATAACAGGATTATATAGCGAATCATGGTATAAGTAACAAAGTTGTATTACAGGAGGCTGTGACATGTTGAAACTGTTCGAGTATAACTGGCAAGTTCGCAAAGATTGGTTTGACTGGTGCGATACGGTGAGTGAGGAAGAGTTGTTGAAAAGACGTACCGGGGGCATAGGAAGCATTCTCTACACACTCTATCACATCGTGACAGTTGAATATGCCTGGTTGTGCGGGGATTTGCAAGGAAAAGAGCCGGAAATCCCTTCGTTCGAGGATTGTGCCAGCGTGCAGGGATTAAGAGATTATTCGGCACGAAGCCATGCGGAAATAGCACCCTTCATCTACGCTTGGAATGATAGCTTGGAAGACCGTATCATGTATGATACAAACCAAAACGGAGAGCAGGAAAGCTTTAAATTCGGTGAAGTGATGCGGCACGTGATCGCCCACGAAATTCACCATATCGGACAATTGTCAATATGGTCACGAGAAATCGGAAAGACGCCGGTTACAGCAAACTTGATTCGTAGAGGGTTATTCGATAACTCGCGGTAGAATGTAGAAACATGTCGCTAGACAAGAATAAAGTACCATGCAAAGTCGCTAATTTAGCGGCTTTTTTTATTGTAACGATGTTTGTTCGCCGAGTTGGAAAAGCAAGATCATGAATAGAATTGCTTTTAAAGGGAAATTTAATTCAATCCGTATGTTAAGGAGCTGAAATAGAGTATGATCCATCCCAAAGACGACTATGGGGTCTTAGGCAATAAAATCGAAGTTGATTCGGATGTGAACGAGGATCGTAATCGAGAAGAGCAGTTGGATGACTCCTTTGAGGCCTGGTATGGGAATATCAACGATCAGGTGAAGCAAAAGCTGGATCTCACGAGCGTTCCGCAAGACAGTGTATTTGATTTTGCCGTCGGCATGGATGAGGATCCATCCCAGGATTAAGAGCTTATCAACGATAATCAAGAGGCTGCCGCGGTTCCTCCGTCAAATAGACTTCTTCCGAGTATGATATGAACTGCAGTGCTTCATCAAAATGAAAGGTCCATCCACGTCATTATCGCATCAGGAGCCGCGGTGACTAAGGATTTACCGGACAACATGATGGTTGTTGGTGGTAATCCAGCGAAAGTGATTAAAGATTGAAGTCGCTAATTTAGCGGCTTTTTTGCTTTAAGGGTACAAGTTCTTGTCCCGAGGCTAGCTGGCCGTGGTAGAGGGCCTTCTCAACGGATCAATTGCGCAATCAATGATATTATTTGCAGCAAAAAAATGAAAAATTGCGCAAAAAACATTGAATAATTTGCCAATGCAGTATAAGATTGCAACAAAGGGAGAGGTAAGCGCTTTCCAAAACTACAACAGACAGGTGCTATGCCGATATGAAAATAACTTTAAAAGACATTGCCGATCATGCAAATGTATCTATTTCTTCTGTTTCGAGGGCTTTAAACAACGCAAACTCGCCAGCACTTGTAAACGACCAAACGCGTCTGCGAATTATTCAAGTTGCCAAGGACCTGGGTTATCATAAGTTTAATAATTCACTGCAAAAAAACGAAAAATTTTCAGAGAATAAAAAGATTCCAAAGAAAGTGGGACTTGTTCTATATGATGTAAAAGCTAAATACCAGGATCCATATTTTTCAGAAATCATTTACGGAATCGAAAGTGAATTGCTTGATCAAGAATGTATATTGGACTTTACATTTGAGGTGCAGGATATTTTCAATTTCAATTTATTTGGGGATATGAACGAGAGTGACTTAGGAATTATTTGTATCGGACCGCTTAAGGATGATTTTATAAATGAGCTGAATAAGCGGGTTCTATTTGTTATATCGGTGGGCGGAATACCTAAGCTGGAAATGGATTATGTTACGGTGGATTTTCGTCATGCGGCAAAACAAGCAGTTCAATATTTGGTAGATCTCGGTCATCGTAATATTGCTTACATTGGCGGAAGCTCTCAAGTTGGAATGCCGATTGACCAAGAAGAACGTTTCTATGGTTATAAAGAAGCGATGGAGTTGAACCATCTTGAAATTGTTCCGGAGTGGGTTCAAGACGGTTGCTTTGATCTGACCAAGAGCTATGAAGCCATGAAAAAAATTTTAAACACGCAGAGTCCGCCTTCGGCCGTATTTACAGCTAGCGACAAAATGGCATTTGGGGCGTACAAGGCAATTGGTGAATATGGGCTATCGATTCCAAATGATATATCTGTTGTTTCTTTTGATAATGTCGAAATGTCAGAATTCATTAACCCTCCGTTAACAACGGTACAGGTTCACAAGGAAGAAATGGGAAGAATCGCAGTCAAATTACTGCTTCAGCGCATGGAAGGGGGGATACCTTTGCCATTGATCAGCTATTTGCCGACAAAACTTATTGTCCGCAGTAGCTGTACGGAGAAAAGCGAAGTGAACAAAATATGAAAGTTTTGAGGAGGGTATAATAATGAAAAAAGTTATTGCTTGTCTCGGATTAGCCGCTTGTATGCTTATCCCCCTAGGTGCTCCAGCGCAAGCGCAATTAGCCCAAGGGGACACAAATGCAAATGAAAAAAAACCAAATGCAACCTTTCAAGTGATCAGTGACCTGCATATTAGGGATACATCGTTCTCTCATAACAAGCTTTTGAAAGCGCTTCAAGACCTTCATTCCACTGATCCGCTGGCAGATGCTATGGTCATCAACGGAGATATAACGAATAACGGTTTTCCCGCAGAATATGCGAAGGCTCGCGAACTTCTTGATCAGTCTCCTAAACCGGAAAATCTGTATATGACCATTGGGAATCATGAGTTTTTTAATGGAGAAGGAAATGAAGTGAACACCAGTCGGTTCGCAGACTTTATCGAAGAGGAGCATGTGTACTACGAGAAAATCGTAAATGGCTATCCTTTTATATTCCTTGGCTCTGAAAGCTGGGGGCCAGTCGATTCGCCCGCAAAAGACCATGTTTATCTGAGCGACGAGCAGTTGAATTGGCTGGAAGATACTTTGGAGAAGCGCAGCAAGAGCGAGAAGCCAATGTTTGTTTTTCTTCATCAGCCTCTTTCCGCCGTACATGAAACAGCAAAAAAGCGTCTAACCGATCTCTTCTCGAAGTATCCGCAAGTTATTTTATTCACTGGCCATACCCATCGGGATATGCGACTTCCAAATATTAACCTGACACAGAATAAATTTACGAGTATCAACACAGCTTCTGTTTATTATACAACCTTCGCACCGACAGTAAACTGGGACGAAAGCCAAGGATTGTATGTGCAAATTTACGATGATAGGGTCGTTGTCCAAGGACGCGACTTTTACCGTAAGCAATGGATTCCCGAAGCGCATTACACGATTGATGTTCAATCGGCAACAACATTTTCTTATCGTAATTACTATGTTATTCCGGGTGAAACCGCCCTATTAACCTCAACCTTTACAAATTATGGACAAAACACAGTCGAGGCCATCCAATTGGACTTAACGGCCCCTGATGGTTGGAGCGTAGAGGCAGTAAATCCTCTGGTCACGAATCTTTCGCCTGGAAGTTCGATTGAAACGGATTGGCGTGTGACACCCCCAGATGCTGCAGAGCCTGGATTCGCAAATTTAAAGGCAACCCTTTCATTTGAATATGGGGAAAATAACAAGCAAACAGAATGGAGTGCCGACTCCATAGTTTGGATACCAGAACGGCTCCCAGCTGCCGATTCTTATGTAAGTGATGTGGAATGGATTCATTCCGCTAATCATTGGGGGCCCGTAGAACGGGATCAAAGCAACGGTGAAAAAGCAAAAGACGATGGAAAAACCATAACGATTGGCGGCGAAAAATATACGAAAGGCTTAGGTGTGCATGCAAATGCTGAGATTACTTATTATATAGGCGGTAACTTCTCAACGTTCACGGCAGATATCGGAATCGATGATGAAGTGGGAAATAGAGGCTCCGTCGTCTTTCAAATTTGGGCAGACGGCGAGAAAGTATATGACAGCGGGCTTGTTACCGGATCTGATTCCGTCAAAAAAGTTCATGCTGATATCTCCGGTGCCAACGTACTGAAACTGGTCGTGACTGATGGCGGAGACGGAACTGGCTACGACCATGCGGATTGGGCAAATGCCCATATTGCTAGATCCGATGTAAACCGTTAGGAAGGCGAATATCACACTGCTACAGACGCTTAGCGCAAAACTTTTTTGGATTTGAACAAACGGATAACAAGGATTTGACTATTATTGCCGGAGGACAAAACATACTCCCGTTGAAAGTCGCTATTTTAGCGGCTTTTTTCCTTTAAGGGTGCAAGTTCTTGTCCCCAAGGACTACGGCAGAATAGTTGAAAATGTACAATCCGAATCAGAACAAACGCTGTTGACAATCCATCTACTGCGTGTTACTTTATAGCTGTAGTATGTATCACTTTATACCAGTGTTACAGAATAGCAACGGGGATTGTACTGGAAAACCTGACGGAAATGCTCATTCGGGAGTTGGAGCGCTGTGTCCATGAAATATAAGCCGCAAAGAAACCTTAACCTACGGATACGAAATCACGCGAGGGCAAGGAACTACGGAAGTTAGGGGAAAAATGGGAGTTCGTGTTATCAAAAATTAACGAGGTAAAGGAGAAAAAATAATGAATTTTTGGGAAAAAATCACCGGAAGCGACATGACTAAGGAAATGAAAGCTTTTGAATTGAGGGCCAAAAAGTTACCGCCTGATTATCGAGCGGCATGGGAAAAAATTAATGCCAATCTTTGGCCGCACTCAGATTTCACCGGTCGCAACCTCATGCCAATTCTTGACGGTGTGCTTGGACTGCTCGAAGAAACGGCGGCAGACGGTCAGAGTGTCGAAGAGGTTTTGGGTGGCGATATCAAAGGCTTCTGTTCAGCGTTGGCAGGCGAGGAAGGGGCAAAATCTTTTCGCGACAAGTGGCGCGAGCAACTCAACAACAATGTCGCTAAAAAATTAGGTAAATAGGAGGATGAAAATGAGAATTCAAGATATCATCGAAGGCAAAAAAGAGTGGCGGGCGCACGTGGCGCGTGTCAAAGCGCTCCCTCAAGATTATCAGATTGTTTATAAAGAGATTCAAAAATATCTCTTTAAGGTCGGCCCTGTTGAGCTAACGGAAGGGACGGGTTTGCTTTCGGGGATTATTGATCTTTTTGAAGAGGGCGCGGCCTTGGGGAAAGGCGTGCTCGAAGTGACGGGCAGTGACGTAGCGGCTTTCTGCGACGATCTAATCATAGATTCAAAAACTTATGCTGACATCTATCAAGAATCTGTCGACCAAGAAGGTAACAAGGCCAAAAAGAAGGTTACGGATAAAACAAAGTAAAAATGGGATGTCGGGCTGGAAACAGCAATTGAAGTGAAAGGTTATTTACAGATTTCCAATGGATGAAGAATGTTCTTATCTTCTAACAGTATAATTCTATAATATGGTGTTCTACTTACGGATCATATCGGATATGAAACCGTCGAGTCGGTTAAGGAGGATTCTATGAATATTACGGGTATACAACCTGATTGGAAAGTGGAAAAAATCGAATTTGCCAAGTTAACGGGAGAACGAGCCAGAAGCGCGGGGGCCAATGGCAGAATCGGCATTCATGGCAAAAGCTGCATTGTGGATATCGCCAGAATAACGATCGATGGACAAACAGGTTACGGTAGCTCGATTCATATGACGCCGGAATGGGCCCAAGATATAATAGGTCGCCGATTGCTTGACTTGTTTGATGACCGGGGCAGACTGCTCGAAGCGTATCGTTTGCAATTGGAATATCCAGTGTTGGATTGGTTAGGACAGAGACAAGGCAAACCAGTGTATGACTTGGTTTCGGGTACTCACATGGAAAGAGGAGTCCCATTGGTTGTTCCCTGTTATGATACCTCTCTATACTTCGACGATTTGCATTTGCCCGATGAGAGGAGCGCAGTCGAGTTGATGCAAGAGGAAGCAATGCAAGGTTATGCGAAGGGCCAACGTCATTTTAAAATTAAGGTTGGCCGTGGCGGACGCCATATGCCACTCTGGGAAGGGACGAAACGAGATATTGCGATCGTTCGCGGGATCTCGGAAGTGGCAGGTCCCACAGGCAAGATCATGATTGATGCGAATAATGCATATAATTTGAACTTAACCAAAGAGGTCTTGGCGGCTTTGGCGGATGTAAATCTGTATTGGCTGGAAGAAGCGTTCCATGAGGATGATGCCTTGTACGAGGACCTGAAGGAATGGCTCCGGCAACGTGGGCAAAATGTGCTTATCGCGGATGGGGAAGGGCTTGCCTCACCGCATCTAATTGAGTGGGCGACACGCGGCCTTGTCGATGTGCTGCAGTACGATATCATCAGGCCCGGTTTCACGCATTGGATGGAATTAGGCGAGAAGTTGGATGCCCATGGATTGCGGTCCGCGCCTCATTGTTACGGAAATGCTTATGGTATTTACGCGTCCGGACATTTGTCAGCCGCGGTGCGAAACTTCGAATTTGTGGATATGACGACATTACAATCGAAGGAATGGATGTATCAGGCTATCGAATCGAAAACGGAGAGATTCATATTCCGGCCACGCCGGGTTTCGGAATCGTCTTCGACGATGAACTTGTAACAAACCTTATAAAGCGATCCGGCTGGTCGTGACGTCGAGGCACAACAACAAGCTCTTTATTGAAAGTCGCTATTTTAGCGGCTTTTTTGTTGATCGATACAATTTCTTGTTCCGAGCCGGGGACAAGAAATTGTACCGATTACCGTAATGGGTCAAGAGCTTTGTCCGATTAGCTATCGGGTCATTACGTTCAGAAGAGGGGGCCGGCGAATCCGTTTAAACGTGCAATGACGCCGATTTGACCGACATGGTACGACTCATGATCGAAAACATGATGGATGATCCATCGTAGCGTCGGCGGCGAAGGCGGTTCCCAACCGTCTGAAAAACGAGGGAGCTGTACGACTGGCTCGTGTTCAACGTATTCCATAAAGTTGAGTTTATGGTCTGTATGGTCCCGTATGTCGATATATGCCTGCAAAATTTGCTGAGGACAATCCAAGACTCGTTGAAGTCGTCGCTCTCCCTTAAGTACGATCACGTTAATCCATTCGTCTTCGCTGCGCGCGATGTGCTCAACGATCCAAGCGATCGTATTCGGATGGTCCGGATGCCTTGCATGCCACTGTTCCTCAGACAATTGGTTTAAATAAGGAATCAATGTCTTTCTTGCATCGTTTCGATAAGGAAAAAAGGTGGTGAGTTTCATGAAACCTCCAAGAAAAATAGAGTAGGTACAGGTATTTACTACCATGTCTCATTGTAACTTATATTTAGTGACCAGGTTGTCGAGTCGAATTTCTGTCTTTGGTTTTATCCGAATTTGATGAGAGAAGTAGGTTTTAGAGTAAACCCATTATAAAGCAAATCAGATAGTTCGAACTTAACTTAAAGCTTACTGTTCCTTCGCATAATACAACCCTAAATGATAAGCTTGGTTAAGCAGCATCTCATAATGCTTGGGAGTGGAATCCAAAGTCTCGTATAAAAATTCAACTTTTGAATTGGATACACCGCAATAATCCGCAATTCCCACATTGAGCAAATGAGTCATCATTTCATCATAGTTACGCTTTTTCATCTGGTCTTTCGAAACGCCCGCCAAACCAATCCATAAGACATGCTGATGATGAAGCTGGTTCGAGCCGTACGCAAACCCATTGTTCCATACACGGTCAATATAACCTTTTAGCATGGCTGGCAAATGCCACCACCAAATTGGAAAAATAAATGCCAAGGCATCATGCTTCTTCATTCGCCTTATTTCCAGTTCTACCTCAAGGGAAAAGGACTGTTCTTCAGCAGACCAATCAGGTTCATCTACTCCTTTTAAAACAGGGTCAAAACCAATCTCGTGTAAATCCAATATCTCATAGTCGTGGCCCGCGGCGGTAAGACCTTTTACGAAACGATCGGCAACCTTAAAGGTCAGGGAATCTTTTCTTGGGTGCGAAACAACGCTTAATACTCTCATACTTGTATCTTCACTACCTTTCTCATTTCTCAACAGCTATCTTGTAGCCACGATCAATGGCTGATGCTATTATAAGCAGTAATAAAATAATCAGGAAGTACGCACTTTCAAGTTCTATAGGATGATACAGGTGCCCTAGAAACATCGAAGTGCCCTAGACAGTTGCCTTAGAAACTTACCTGAGTAACGGACTTAATGAATGAATCTTATGTTCCTAGAAAAAACACAGGCTTTTAACGGGGGAATGAGAGATGACTGAAAAGAGGAAAAATACCGTTCAAAAGAAGTATAAAGTTGGAGTGGAGGCGGCATTAGAAGTAATGGGGGGGAAATGGAAGCCTTTAATCATCTATCATTTGATGACAGGACGGAAACGGACGTCTGAGCTTCGACGGTTAATGCCCGGCATTACGCAGAAAATGCTGACCACTCAACTAAGAGGCTTGGAGAAGGACGGGATTGTTGCACGAAAGGTTTATAAAGAGATCCCACCTAAAGTGGAGTATGAGTTAACGGTCTACGGCTGGGGATTAAAGCCCGCATTAGACCATTTATGCTATTGGGGAGAGGATCACCTGGAAAAGATCTATGGCGACAAATCCAAGGTTTTGGAAGAGTTTTAAGGCTATACACAATCCATTCATACACTTAAAAGAATGGGTGTTCGGTAATGCCAACGGACTAAAGACCGATGGATAACCTGATCGTAGTGCTTCAACGATTGACTTGATTGTAGTGCTATCATTTGGAACGAGAAGGCATAGTCGATAGAACTGTTCACCCTGTTATCCCTCCAAAAGTGGAATATTCTCTTAGCGAATACGGCAGAACATTGATTCCTGTAGCAGAAGTCATGTGTGCTTGGGGAGAAAATCATAATAAGCGGAAATATGAAGAGTCAGCGTCATAATGCTGGTTCAATGAACTTGTACACGAATTCAATCAACTCCAAACAAAAGCTGCCATGGGATTCCGGGCAGCTTTTGTTTACCTACAGTCCGACTCCTGATAAGAATGAAATATCGGGTTTGAGTTAACAAAACTCCTATTAGAGTAATATCGTCGCCAATCTTGTCTTTAGAATTTCCCTGTCCTCCCAACCTCCGCGGATAATAATGGTATCCTTTTCTGTCATGCTTACTTTTAAGTAAGTCCCCTACTTTAAAGTGGGTTATTAACATCATTTTGAAGCGATGCTAAGCTTGAGTTAACCAAAATTTGGGACCATAAAGAGGAGGAAAGAACAATGAAAATTATTGTTTTTGGAGCGACGGGGAATACAGGGAAAAGAGTGCTGGCACAAGGGATAAAAATGGGGCTTAAAATGACCGCATTTGTGCGAAATTCTGAGAAGCTTTATGATCAGCTAGATGAGCATTCCGCAAGGCATGTGAAGGTGATCGTGGATGATATGATGGACCCGGTGAGCGTCGGTGAGGCTCTCACGCATCAAGACGCCGCTATTATTGCAGCCGGCCATGCGGGCCAGGGGGAAGAGTTTGTTCGTATCGTCGATAACATTATTAGCCAATGTGAAATCCAGCCTAGTTTCTCTGGGCGAGTATGGGTCATGGGAGGAGCCGGTCTGCTGGATATTCCATATACCGATCTTATCGGCAACAATTTACCCGGGTTCCCACCTGAGTATAAAAATCACAACCGGAATTTCGAGAGGTTGCAACGGACTGGGCTCGATTGGTCCATGATGTGTCCAGGAACCATGATGGATTCGATCGAGCAACCAGAGCCGGTTCATCTGCATGTAACAACGGATACCTTGCCCGTTCCGATGCCGGAGACGATAAAGGAATATTCCGAGGCAGAAATAGCCGGTCACTTGTTCAGCCGATTTCAAGAGCTGAATGTTGCTTATGACGATGTCGTCATGTGTATGCTTAACCATCTTGAGCTCGGAGGAGCGTTTAAGGGAAAAAGGGTCGGTCTAGCCTATCAAAGCAAGATATCGGTGCGCTGAGGAGAAGGGGGAGCATGAGTTTGTTTGGATTATTGCTCGTTTTGCATATATTGGCTTCGATCGCCATTATTGGCCCCGCTTTCGTGCTGCCCATCATTCGTAGATCGGCTAGAACCGTCGGCCAGCTGCACTTTACTTTTAGTATAACGACCAAGCTTGCCATCATGCCTAAAATTGGCGGAGCCGTCCTTATTTTAACCGGGGTTTGGCTTATGATCATAACCAAGATGGGGTTAACCCAAACATGGCTGAATGTATCCATCCTATTATCGCTGCTCATGGTCGTCATGATCGACGGATGGATCGAGCCTCGTATGAAAAAGATCATCAAGATCATATCTGAAAGTCAAGACCGTGGTAATGAGATACCCGCCGAGTTCGGACGGCTGATCAAAAAGATCGTACCCATCGAGACGGCAGCACAGCTGTTGATGATTGCCATATTGGTGCTTATGGTCGTTAAGCCATTTTAAAGAAGCCGATGGAGCGTCCTAACTCGCTTTTTAGTCACATGATTTTGGTGCTATAATTAGGGAAATGCTGGGTAAAAGGAAAGTTGGTGATTGAAATAGGGATTTTAAAAGCGGGTTATGGCCTAGACCATAATGGATTTATCGTAAGCGATGTGAGTAAAGACAAAATTGCGGATGTCTATACTACTTGCATTCATGAATCGATCGAGAGCCTTAAACATTTATTTCCTCAACATTTGCATAGTGTTTATGTGTACGGTAGCGTAGCCAGAGGAGAAGCGATTGCAATTAAATCAGATTTAGACCTTATCGCTATGTTCAATACCAAATTAAGTTCTGTTAAGTTAGCTGAATTAAAGAAACTTGCTGGAGAACTATCTAAAAATAATCGTTTTATAGTTCGGGATGTTGGTATAGCTGTAGCAGATTATGACTATACTCTTGACCCCTCAAATTATTACGAAAATGCATTTCTTAAGGAAATCTGTGTTTGTGTATATGGAGAGGATCTAGGAGAACGATTTGGTCCTTATAAACTTACATCAGAGATAGCAATCCGTTTTAATGGTGATATTGATGAGGTTCTTAATCGAACGTTAACAAGGTTAACAACAGCTTCCGGAGAAGATTTTAAAACAATTACACAAAGCTTCGCTCGTAAACTCATACGAACATACTATTCAATGGTGATGGAGCGTTCTCAGATTTGGACGACACGACTTCACGAACAGTCTGAAGTCTTTCTTCATCACTTTCCAGAAAAAGAATCAATCATTCGCACTCTCCTAAATTGGGTAGATAAACCGCCTACAGACCGTAAGGCTGTGTATGAGTTTTTTAGGATTGAGGGGGAATGGGCTGGCGCTAACTTTACAATTGAAGCCAACATTCCTTATACAGCTAACGGGGGCTTTAGTTGAATAAGACAATACTACACAATAAAACTTCTAGATAATTGGAAGTTTTATTTTTTGTTTTTAAATCCTTTTATATATAACAGCTTCCATAAAAACGGACAGACATACGGTTCATCCTCAGATGCTGCTTCTCCAGAAGCAGAACCTGAATTAATCAGTGCAATAGGTGTAGATGGCACTGCAGGATATGTGCTGAAAAAAGATTTAGACGGTGAACAACCAAAGTCACCCCAGGATGCCATCGCGATACAGAACAGCAGATCACCAGATGGTCGTGATATCCCTCTCTATGATGTTGAAGGTACAACCGTAATTGGTGTGTTTCATGTTGGAGGAAAATAACACAAAGGCATCACATTTGCAAAACAGATACACATGTTCCAACCGGGCAATCTATATCTCAAAAGCATATTATAGAGTCCATATTGGACTAGCATATGAAGTCGCCACCAGGCGGCTTTTTGTTTCTGTGAGAAGAACTGTTTTATACAGGACTATATGCGTCTTACCACTCGTTTGCCGACTTTGCACTTTCTTTAAAAATGCCGATAACCGAGGCTTTTTTACTCTTCAAAAATGTCTCATTGCGGGAAAAGAAAGCGCTGCTGCATAATAAGGCCACACCGCTCGCGAGGCGATGAACGACATATGGAGGTGGAGAATGATGAAGCAAGCTACGGCTCAAAGGGATTTCCCGCAACCGTTCAAGCAGGCGGATCACCGCACAAGCTTCGCGGCAAGGATTCGCAGGGACAAATGGCTATACCTGCTGCTGCTCCCAGGCTTGCTTTATTTTTTGGTTTTCAAATACGTGCCGATGTGGGGGGTTATGCTGGCATTTCAAAACTATCAGCCGTTTACCGGCTTTTTGAAAAGCGAATGGGTAGGCTTCGAGCATTTTCGCCTGTTTTTTAACAATCCAGAGTTTTTAATGCTGCTGCGTAATACGCTGTTGTTATCGTTCTATAATCTCATCTTCTTTTTTCCCGCTCCGATTATTCTGGCACTCTTGTTAAACGAAGTAAGGCTTTCGTTCTTCAAGCGCACGATTCAAACGATGATTTACGTTCCGCATTTTATATCGATGGTAATCGTGGCAAGCCTGACGTATGTGTTCCTAACCACGGAAGGCGGTACCGTCAACGAGCTGCTATTCCAATATACGGGGAACAAAATCCAATTTTTGTCCGATCCGTCTTGGTTCCGCCCCGTGATTATTCTGCAGACGATCTGGAAGGAATGCGGCTGGGGAACGATTATATTCCTGGCGGCGCTGGCGGCCGTCGACGTGGAGCAGTACGAAGCGGCGACGATTGACGGGGCAAACCGTTGGCGGCAAATCTGGCATATAACACTGCCGGCGATCCGCAGCACGATCGTGATTCTTTTGATTTTGCGGATGGGCAGCGTGCTGGACAATGGCTTCGAACAGATTTATTTGATGTTGAATCCGCTTAACCGCTCGGTAGGCGAAGTGTTCGACACATACGTATACGCGATGGGCATTACGCAAGGCGCTTTTAGCTACAGTACGGCTGTCGGGCTGTTTAAATCGATTGTTGGCGTAACGCTTGTGCTCGGCACGAACTGGCTGGCGAAAAAGTTCGGCCAATCCGGGCTTTACTGATAAGCAAGAAAGGGGAATCAATCCATGGCCAAGCAATACAAAACCGCGGCCGGTGTCACATTCGACGCTGCCAACTATATCGTGCTATCGTTGTTCGGGCTGGCTGCCGTACTCCCTTTCGTCTACGTGATTGCGGGCTCTTTTGCCTCGGACGCGGAGCTTACGTCGAGAGCGGTATTCTTCATACCCAAATCATTTACTTTAAATGCTTACGAGTTTATTTTTTCAACAGATACGATCATGAGAAGCATCGGCGTCTCCGTCTACATAACGGTCATCGGCACGCTCGTCAACCTGTTTTTCACGGTCACGATGGCCTATTCCTTAGCCAAGAGAGGATTGTACGGCCGGAATCTGGTGCTGAATCTCGTCATCTTCTCCATGCTGTTTGGCGGTGGCATGATTCCGACTTATCTGGTCGTGAAGGAGCTGAACCTGCTCGATTCGCTCTGGGCGCTCATGCTGCCAGGGGCGATCAGCGCGTTTAATCTGATCATCGTCAAAAACTTTTTTCAGGAAATTCCGAAGGAGATCGAGGAGGCCGGCCGCATCGACGGCTGCTCCGAGCTTGGCCTCTTAGGGCGGATCGTGCTGCCGCTTTCAATGCCCGTCCTCGCAACGTTTACGTTGTTTTACGCCGTCGGGCATTGGAACGATTTCTTTGCGGCACTGCTGTATATTAACGATCCGGAAAAATGGCCGCTGCAGGTCATGCTGCGCCAGATCGTTCTGCTGTCGCAAGCGGCCGCAGGCGATTTGAACTCGATGGACCCTAATTTCGTGCAGCCGCCGGATCAATCGATCAAAATGGCCGTGATCGTTGTCGGCACGGTTCCGATCTTGTGTGTGTATCCGTTCCTGCAAAAGCATTTTGCCAAAGGCGTCCTGCTTGGCTCGGTGAAAGGCTAAAATTTGTTATTCCAGATGTGTGATTCCGCCTGGCTCTGTTGTTAATACCGAGACGCGCTGATTGTTTTACTTGGATCTCACGCGGTTTCGAAATATGATCTTAATGATAAAGGGAGGCTATTTAATGAAGAAAAAGACAATGAAGGTGAAACGTGCTTCCACATTACTAATTCTAGGCACGGTTTGCATCGTACTGCTGGCAAGCTGCTCGTCCGGTAAAAACAGCGGGGGCGCAGACTCTTCCAACAATTCGACGGCGGCCCCTCCTGCAAGCGCTTCCGCAGATACGCAAGAGGCGTTTAAGCTGAACATTATGCTCCCTATTTTTAAAACAAACTATCCGAAGGACGACAGTCCCGTAGCGGCTGAGCTCGAGAAGCTGACCGGCACGGACATTCATTTCGAATGGGTGCCTAACGCTTCATATGCGGATAAATTCAATATTACGCTTGCATCGGGCAATTTGCCGAAAATCATTTACGTGCCGGACTCGAAGGGTCCCAGTTTCGTTAGCGCGGTAAAATCGGGGGCGTTCTGGGATTTGACCGACAAGCTCAAAAATTATCCGAACCTGAGCCAGGCCAGCGAAATCATTCTGAACAACTCCTCGATTAACGGCAAAACGTACGGCGTATATCGTGGGCGCGAGCTTGGCCGCAACGGCGTTTATTACCGCCAGGATTGGCTGGAGAACGTCGGACTTGAGCAGCCGAAAACGATCGACGATTTTTACAACATGCTGAAAGCGTTCAAAGAGAAGGATCCGGACGGTAACGGCAAGGACGACACATACGGACTGGTTATGGTCAAATGGACGGCCGGCTGGGGAGCGGGCTTCGACCAGATCAAACTGTGGTTCGGTGCACCTAATGTATGGGGTGAAAGGGACGGCCAGCTCGTACCGGAGTTCGAATACGACGAATATCTCGAAGCGCTCAAGTTCATGAAAAAGCTGTATGACGAAAAACTCGTCAACCAAGATTTTGCCGTCATGGACTCGGCGAAGTGGACTGATCCGCTCGTTAACGGGCAAGCTGGCGTGATTATCGACGTCGTGGACGGAGCGGCTCGAGTCGACGACAAAATCAAGGCGGCGAACGCCGCGGCGGGCAATGACTCAAGGGAGCATTACATGGATGTGTTCGGTGCTGTAACCGGTACGGATGGTCAAATTCGTACGCTGCCTACTTCCGGTTTTGCCGGCCTATTGGCCATTCCGAAGTCGAGTGTGAAGACTGAGGAGGAGGTCGACCGCATTTTGAAGTTTCTAGACCAGCTGAACGAGCCTGACCTGCAAACTCTGACCAGCTTCGGCCTTGAAGGCGTGCATTATACCAAGATCGATGACACAACACTCGAAAGAAGCACGGACTCAGTGCTCCTCGAGTCGGAAGTCGAAGGGCTAAACCAAATGGTACCTTATATTCCGGAAGGAAAAGGGCTGCAAGTGGCCCAGACCCCGCTTCGCTTAAAACAAACAGAGGTTCAAATGAAAAATCGGGAAACAATCGTCGCTAATCCGGCTGAGCCGTTTATTTCTGAGGTGTACTCGCAAAAAGGACAACAGCTAGGCAATATGATTAACGATGCCCGCATTAAATTCATCGTTGGCCAAATCGACGAGCAAGGCTGGCGCGATGCAATCGAACTGTGGAAAAAATCCGGCGGCAACGATTACGTGAAGGAAATCAACGAGCTGTACGCAGCATCCAAATCCTAGACGAAGTCATTTGAGCAGTGTCGTTCAGCGAAAAAAAGAGGCCAGGGGCCTCTTTTTTCGCTATAAGAATTTTTCTTTCCGGAGTCCCCACAAAGTGACAGCAGCAGCTTTGTAGCCAAGACTCCACGTTGTCGGGTTATATGGGATTCCTCTGTTTTTTGAACAATTTACTCTGAAAACATGCAGGTATTATTGGTAGGACCACGTTATGCTAATTAAGGCACTCGATTTTATTTTGCGGTGGTTGAATTTGAATACGCTTACATATCTGAAAGGCAAAGGACCGCCTAACAAAGGAAGGCAAAACTAATTTTAGATATGGTTGGTGAGCAAACGATGATTGGATGGAAGACGTTATTGGCCCGCTTATCCGGCAGATCCGGCAGCTTCTATAGGAAGAGCTTAATCATGTTCCTGTTCGTTGCCGGCATTCCCGGCATCATAACGGGGGTTCTCGTTTATTCCATGGCGGGTGGCAAGCTGGAAAAGGAGCTGCTGAAGCTCCATAATAACCAGATTGAGCAGCGTTCGCAGAACCTAAATAAACAGCTGTCCAATCTCGAAATGATGCTGGCGCATTGGGCGTTCGATACGAGCTTCGATTATTCGCTCGGCGATCGCGACTTCGTGCGCGATTTCGAGAAGACCCGCGATATTACGAATACGCTGCTCGTCATGCAGGGCTCCAATACGATGATTCGTAACGTCAGCCTCTATTTGCACGGAAGCCAGCCGGTATTGTTTTATCCGGAATATTCCACTTTGAATGACGCAAGTGTCATATCGCTATACGACCGTTTGCTCGACGCGGGAAAAACGACGTATTGGACACAGCTAACGCTGGATCCCGATCAGCCGGGAAAACGGGAATTGACGTTTGTACATCTCGTTCCCGGTGGCAGCCAAAAACCGATTGGGGCTTTGATTGTCCGCTTGGACAACGAACAAGTCGCGGAGGCGCTGCAGACCATTACACCATATGCCGACGGCGAAAACTTTCTCATGGAGCCGGAGAGAGATATATACGTATCCGCTAACGGGAGCTCGATAGACTCGGCGTTTGTAAAGGCAGTCAGGAGCGAGGTCGAGTCAAACGGGAACACGGAAGGCTCGTTTCTTTATGAATGGAACGATAAAACCTATACGGTCACGTACGGTTATTTCGCACGAATCATGGATAACTGGCTGTACGTATCGGCTTCGCCGATCACCAATATAACGGCGCCGGTCGTTTTTATATCCAAAGTCATTTTGACGGTTAGCTTGAGTGCTCTCTTGCTGGCAATGCTGCTTGCTTGGCTTGCATCGATCCGTATGTACTTGCCCGTCAAACGGCTGATGAAGGATTTGCTGCCGAGTGCCTCTTTGGCGGGAGGAGGCGGGGAGGACGAGTTCACGCTAATTGAGCGGCAATGGCAGCATTTAAACAGGGAGAGTCGAGAGCTGAACGCTAAGCTGCTCGAGCAGCTGCCGCACGTGAAAGAAAGCTTTCTCCATCAACTGCTGCAGGGCTATTTGTACGCCTATACGGAGGAGGATCTGCGGTCAAGGATGGAGCGTTATAAATGGCAGGTATGCGGCAAGCAGTTTGTCGTGCTGTACGTACAGCTTACCGGAATCGCCAGCATGGAAGGGAAATTCAAGTTTGGCGACGAGGGACTGGTCACCTTTGCGTCCGTCAACATGATCGAAGAGCTCGCGGATGCGTATTTTGAGCAAAGCAGCACAATCAATTTTCATGATCTTGGATCAGGTGTGCTGCTGATCTTGCCGGAAGGGGAGCCATGTACGCAAGCGATCAAATCGTTCAGCGAAGAGCTGGCACAGACGGTTAATCGATTGCTGAACATGGTGGTGACGGTGGCGATCAGCAGGACGACCACTCGTGTGAGCGATATTCCGCTCGCATTTGAAGGCGTGAAGCACGCAGCCAGCTTCCGCAAATTCGATAACGACAACCAGATCATCGAAATGGATCAGCTGAATTTTGAAGATTCGTCCGAACCGCAGTATCCGTTTACGTTGGAAAGAGAATTTCTTCAGGCGCTTCGGACCGGGCAGGAAGCGGACGCCCACGCCTTGCTCGTCGAGTTTCAGAAGGCGCTGTCCGCTAAAGGGGCTAAAGCGATAGACGTTCAGCAGGGAATGCTTCATTTGCTGGGTTCTGTTCAGCATGCGATTCTCGTATCCGGAATTCAGCCGAATCGTCTGTTCAAGGGTGCCAATCTGTATGAGCAGCTTTCCCAGGTCAAAGAGCCTGCAGGTGCACGGGAATGGTTCCATGTGAAGGTGATCGCCCCCTTCATGAAGGAGCTGACGAGCCGAACGGATGGCCAGGTCAAACGGCTGATCGAGCATGCCATGATCTATATGCAGCAAAACTATATGCATGATATTTCGCTCGACAATTGCGCTGAACACATCGGCACGAATCCGTTTTTCCTGAGCAAATCATTCAAACAGGTCACCGGCAAAAACTTTATCGATTATTTGACCGAGCTGCGTATGGACAAAGCGAAGGAGCTTCTTCGGGAATCGGAGATGAAAATTAACACGGTCGCCGAACAAGTCGG
Organism: Paenibacillus sp. NPDC093718; assembly: GCF_050279985.1. Classification (NCBI taxonomy): domain Bacteria; kingdom Bacillati; phylum Bacillota; class Bacilli; order Caryophanales; family Paenibacillaceae; genus Paenibacillus; species Paenibacillus sp. NPDC093718. The sequence goes on along the minus strand of NZ_JBNNUS010000007.1, from coordinate 131,839 downwards.
ATATCGGCACAGCTATTTTAACCGGATCTTTAAAAAGCTCGAGGGCATGACTCCCACCCGTTATCGTGAGCTTAGCCGGACAGATTAGGAAGTAAGCTGGGATAAACACATCGGAGAAGCAGCCAGCATCGGTTCATGATGCGACCGCTGCAGGCATTGTTGTGATGCGTAAGCGCGAAGCACCAGGTCACCAGAAGAACCTTATTGTGCAATAAAGTGCAATTCTCGCGAAATCGTGCAATTAAGGCCGGCGGATGTCATCAAGAAAGTGCCATTGCCGGGAAAGCCGCAGCTGTCTACAATGAGGGCGTTGAAGCAACGGAAGCCAACAAAACGTTTAGGAGATGATTCCATGAACGACACGCGAGTATCACTGCGTTGGTTAAAGGCAGCCGCAGATATTCCGGCTGGGGTGACTTGGGGAATGCCGTGGAAGGAGGGAGAGCTTTCGCGGGATGACCGGCTGTCGCTGCACATGGAGGAAGGCACCGCCCCCGCACTGCAAAGCTGGCCGACTGCTTATTGGCCGGACGGCAGCGTCAAATGGACGGCGCATGCAGCCGCTTTTCAGGCTGATGCCCCTCATGGGTATACCATCGTGAAGGGAGATCGCGAACATTCACCAACTGCGGCTTCATTGTCCGTACGAGAGGCAGAGGATGGCTTTACCATCGACACGGGCGTCATTTCCTTTAGGGTACCGAAAAAAGGCAGCCAAATGATCGCCGATGTACACCGTAACGGCGTGAGCATCAGCTCCTGCGGCGAGCTGATTGCCATCAAGGAAAGCGTTAGCGAGCTGAGCGGCAGTCGGACGATCCGGGAGGAACGTTATCAATCCCAAATCTACGAAGCGAAGGTGGAGCAAGCAGGTCCGGTACGAGCGGTCGTCAAGTTGACGGGCCGCCACCGTGCCGTGAACGGAACCGGTGAATGGCTTCCTTTTTCGCTTCGATTGTACGCTTACGCGGGTCTGGAGTCGATCCGGATTGTACATACGTTTTTCTATGACGGCAATCCGAACCAGGATTTCGTGAAGGGACTCGGCATCCGTTTCATCCTGCCGATCCGTGGGCCGCTGTACAACCGCCATATCCGGTTTGCCGGTGATACCGGTTATTTAAGCGAATCGTCCAAAACGCTTCATTCGCGGCGCACAAAAGGCAGATATTTGGAGCTGTTCAAGCGTCAGCTCAATGGGGAAACGCTGACCGACGAAGACATGAACGACGAATACTTCATGAACCTGCTGGACGACTCCGCAAGCTGGGACGGCTTTAAGGCGACTCAGTTCTCCGCCGACCATTATCTGATGGCCAAGCGGACCAAAGCAGGATGCAGCTGGCTTAAAACCGCCGAAGGCAGGAGAGCGCGCGGCGTTGCATATGTCGGTGGGCCCGGCGGCGGACTGGCGCTTGCGATACGCAATTTCTGGCAAAAGCATCCTTCCGGCATGGAGGCGCACGGCCTCACAGAGGACGAGGCACAGCTGATTGCCTGGTTCTGGTCCCCGGAAGCACCGACCATGGACATGCGCCATTATGATACGTTAACGCATGTTGAGTCTTCCTACGAAGGTGCGGAAGAACTGCGGGCAACACCGTACGGCATCGGCAATACGAGCGAGCTGACGATCTGGTGCCGGGCGTCGACGCCGTCGCCGGATGAACTGGAGGCTTATGCGAGCTATAACGAATCACCGCCGCAGCTTGCTTGCGAGCCGGCTTATTTACGGAGCCAGGGTGCTTTTGGAATTTGGAGCTTGCCGGACCGGGGAACGCCCGCCAAAGCCCGCCTCGAAGAGAAGCTGGACGGAATCATTGCCTTTTACCAAAGGGAAGTGGAGCAGAGGCGCTGGTACGGCTTCTGGGATTACGGCGATTTCATGCACAGCTACGACCCTGCGCGCCATGTCTGGAATTATGACCTCGGCGGCTGTGCTTGGCAAAATACGGAGCTGGTCCCGAACATGTGGCTGTGGCTGATGTTTTTGCGCTCGGGACGTGAAGATATTTTCCGGATGGCGGAGGCGATGACGCGCCATACGAGCGAGGTCGACGTCTATCATTTCGGTGAATACGCCGGGCTCGGCTCCCGGCATAACGTCGTCCATTGGGGCTGCGGCTGCAAGGAAGCACGGATCGGCATGGCCGGACTGCACCGATATTATTATTATTTGACGGGTGACGAGCGGATCGGGGATATGATGGACGAGGCGAAGGATGCCGACTATACGACCGTCCATATCGACCCGATGCGCGCCTATTTTCCCAAGGACGAGCATAAGACCCATATCCGGGTCGGCCCGGATTGGGCGGCTTTCAGCTCCAACTGGATGACCCGCTGGGAGCGCAAAGAGGATATGTTTTACCGTGACAAACTGCTTACCGGCATTCAATGCATTAAACAGGCGAATTACGGTTTGATCTCCGGTCCGACTTACGGTTATGATCCGAATACCGGGTTGCTGACGTCGATGGGCGACGACAACTGGGGGCGCCATCTGGCGTTATGCATGGGCGCGCCGCAGGTGTGGTTCGAGCTGTCCGGCATGCTGAAGGATAAGCAGTGGGACGACATGATGGCTGATTTCGGTGTTTTCTATAATCTTTCGCAGGAAGAAAAGGATCACATCACAGGCGGCGCCATCAGCACAAAGCGGTTTGAGCATCCAGTCCTGACGCTGGCCCTCGTCGCTTACGGCGCTTGGTATCGTAAGGATAGACGTACAGCCGATTTTGCCTGGTCGACGCTGCTGGGACACCCTTTTGCAACCACAGACCTGGAAAAAGACGCTGTTGACGTTACGTACGTCGACAAGCTGAAGGAAATTGACTGGATGAATACGAATGAGGCGTCGCAATGGTCTTTGAACACGATCATCAGCCTGGAACTGATCCCGGATTCATTACCTGACCATGCAGACTCGGCCCGTCAGGAGGCTAATGTGTAATGCAGCTCGGTTATCGCTTGTCGCCTATACGCGGTAACCCAAACATGGGAAGAAAGGAGCGTGAATACGATGTCAACAGGTCAACCAGCCGGATCAGGAGCCGTACATGCTGCTAACAGCCCGCTTCTTCCTGAAAGCTGGCGTACGATCTATTCAAACCCACTCGCCAAACCCGAGCATGTCGCGGATTTTCGAATGGAGGGAGAAGGAGCCATCACGTTTCCTTTGGGACGTATGCGGCTCGAAAGCGTCCGCGACGAGGCGGAGGGGCAGCGAGCCAATTTCGTGTTGTGGTGCCCGGAGGATTTTCCGGCGGACGCCGCCGTCTCATGGGATTTTTGGCCGGTCCGCGAGCCGGGCCTGGCGATTATGTTTTTTAGCGCAAGCGGCACGGAAGGCCGGGATTTGTTCGATGCTTCCATCAAGCCACGGACCGGTGAATACGATCAGTATCATCACGGCGAAATGAACGCCTTCCACGTTTCTTACTTCCGGAGGAAGTGGGTGGAGGAGCGGAAGTTTCATACCTGCAATTTGCGTAAAAGCTACGGTTTCCACCTGGTCGTGCAAGGTGCCGACCCAATTCCAAGCGTCATGGACGCGGTCGGACCATACCGGATGCTCATCGTCAAGAGCGGACATCGCATTACGTTTGCCGTCAACAACCTTCCGGTTTTCTCGTGGGAAGATGACGGCGAGACGTACGGGCTTCCGATTGCTGGCGGAAAGCTCGGTTTCCGCCAGATGGCGCCTATGATTGGAGAATACGCGAATTTAACCGTATATGCCGAAAGCAAACCGTAGTTTACACCGTTATTTCCATAATTACTGCCGAAGCCACTTCCATCTCAGCAGGGGCTTTGGCCAAGGAGGCTTTGCAAATTGAAGTTAGCTATTGCTAATAGCGATCTAAAGCAGGTTGTCGGGTGCGTTGCAGACTACACCTTCGGCATGGATCTGACTTGGGACTGGCCGTGCGGCGTCGCCTATTACGGGATCAGCCGTGCATTTGAAGTGACCGGCGAGCAGGCATATTTGGAGCGGATGATACAGTGGTGCGATGAATATATCGATGCAGGACTTCCGGGATGGACGGTCAACACGTGCTCGATGGGACATATGCTGCTCACCCTTTACGAACAGACGAAGGATCAGAAATACCTCGATATTATCATGAGCAAGGTGGACTATCTGGAGAACAATGCCCTGCGTTTCGGTGACGGTGTCCTCCAGCACACGGTGTCGGCTAAAAACGATTTTCCGGAGCAATGCTGGGCGGACACCCTGTTTATGGCGGGATATTTCCTATTACGCGCAGGCGTGGTGCTTGAAGAGAAGCAGCTTATTGACGATGCACTTCATCAGTTTTATTGGCATATTAATTATTTGCAGGACGAGAATACCAGCCTGTGGTATCACGGATATAACCACATTAATAAGGATCATATGTCAGGAATGTATTGGGCGCGCGCCAACGCTTGGGCGGCCTATACGATGTCCCGCGTGGGACATGTGCTGCCGGAAGCTTACCTGTACCCTCCATTTATGCATATTATAAGCTCGTTGCGAGACCAGCTTGCCGCCACCAAAAAGCTGCAGAAGGATGACGGCCTCTGGGGCACCGTGCTCGACTACCCGGAAGCTTATGGCGAGGTGTCAGCCACGGCTGGCATTGCAGCGGCAATGGTGATGCAGAATAATCCGCTTCATGCCAAACATGTAGAGCGGGCCTTAAAGGGCGTGCTGGCTAATATTTCCGATCGTGGACGGGTGCTTAACGTATCCGGTGGAACCGCTGTCATGAACGATATCAGGGGTTATCTCGGCGTGGATAGAAAATGGGCCCAGGGCTGGGGGCAAGGACTTGCGCTTGCCTTACTTTCCGCAGTTATCGAAATGACCAACACGGGAGAACAGGAAAACGGATAGATGTTCGTATTAAGGAGGGGTGTCGATTTATGAAAACCGTCCATGAGCAGCGCAAGTTTGATGCACAGAAGACATCTGGGGTACAGATGGAATTTCTGGACCGGGGGTTGGTTGCAGCAGCGACAACAGCAGGAATTTTTCTCAGCTGGAGATTGCTTGGAAATGAAGTGGCCGGTTATAGCGGTAACGGAATGATCGGCGCCAATTTCCACCTGTATCGTAATGGCGATTTTATCGCAGCTGTCCACGACAGCACCAACTATTTGGACCCCAGCGGGACGCTAACATCGGTTTATCATGTTTGTGCCGTTGTGGATGGACAGGAAGTCGACCGTAGTGCCGACGTCACTCCCTGGGAGGGTCCATACTATGAATTACCTCTGAGAAAACCGGCTGATGGTGTCACTCCGACTGGCCAAATCTATACATACGCGGCAAATGATATGAGCGTCGGTGATGTAGATGGCGACGGAGAGTATGAGTACTTTGTAAAATGGGATCCGTCCAATGCAAAGGATGTATCGCATTCCGGCTACACCGGTCCCGTATATATCGATTGCTATAAGCTGGACGGAACTCTCCTCTACCGGATTGAGCTTGGTGTGAACATTCGGGCGGGTGCTCACTATACACAATTTCTGGTCTATGATTTTGACGGAGACGGGAAAGCTGAGCTGATGTTCAAGACAGCACCCGGTACAAAGGTCATAAGGTACGATCAGGATGGAGTAATGTCCTCCGAAACCTATATAACCATGCCCCCAGAGGATGTGTCTGCGGGGTATAGTCATCAGGACGACTATCGAATGTGCAGCGCGGACTATTATAAGCATATCGTCCATATGTTTATGAGCTGGCACTCGCATGAAGAGGTAGTGACCGGCCGTTGGCCCACTACATTGGAAGAATGCTTCGGAATCGATCGTCGCTACAGTTATCCTTTGCTAAAGGAGGATGCGGAGCGGCTGGCCGATTATTTTCTTGATGTCTATGCTCCCAGCCGGAGCGGGCGCAACAACTTGCGGTCATTCGAGGGCTTCATTCTTGAAGGGCCAGAATATTTAACCGTGTTCCATGGACAAACAGGCGAAGAATTGGAGACGATCCCCTATAAGCCGGGGCGGCATGATGACGGTCTGATGTGGGGGGATTATGCTTGGAGTCGCATCGAGCCCGGAAACCGCGTGGATCGGTTCTTAGCAGGCGTGGCCTATTTGGACGGAAAAAAACCGTTTGCGATCTTTGCTCGCGGTTATTATACCCGGGCTGCCGTCGCAGCTTATTCCTGGGACGGAACGCGCCTTAAGGAGAACTGGTTCGTTGACAGCGGCTGGGTTTCGATGAATAATCCTTTTCATGATACGCTCCGTCAGGAGGACGGCCGAAATGAGAACTTTGGCAGCCTTGCTAAACAAGGGGCGCATTCCTTAAGCATTGCAGATGTGGACGGAGACGGCTTCCATGAAATTATTTACGGAGCGGCGACCATCGACCATGACGGATCCATTTTATACAGCTCCCGAGGTGTCATGCCACCCGAAAGCAAGGCACCTGGAAAAATCGTCAAGCTGGGTCACGGCGATGCCCTTCATGTAGCGAACATGGATCCGGACCGGAAGGGATTGGAGATATTCATGGTGCATGAAAGCGGTGACTCGGGACCTTACGGATTTACTCTGCGCGATGCGGCTACTGGCGAGGTATTGTATGGCGGCTTTGCCGTCGATGACGTGGGGCGAGGGATGATCGGACAGGTTGATCCGAACCAAAAGGGGCTTCAAACATGGTGCAGCGAGGGTTATGAAAGCGATGAAGCATTCGGCTTGATGACATGTAAAGGAGACCAAATTGCAAAACAGATTCCGGGCACGAACATGAGCATCAAGTGGTCGGCCAATATGACAACACAGATTATCAACGGAAGTTTCGACGAGCCTGTTACAATCGACGATTGGAAACAAGGCAGGCTGCTTACAGCAGAAGGTGCAGTTTCTAATAACGGAACGAAGGGAAATCCTTGCCTTGTCGCTGACGTTTTCGGAGATTGGAGAGAAGAGCTGCTAGTACGAACAGAGGATAGTTCGGCGATTCGGATCTACATGAGCACCGAGGTAACAGACCGAAAATTGTATACGTTAATGCATGATGCTCAGTACAGAGCCGGTGTCGCATGGCAGAATGTCGTATATAACCAGCCCTGCTACACAAGCTTTTATTTTGCTTCCGATATCGATTGGGCGAAGGTTCCTATCCCAAATCTATATCTACCCCGTGTATGCATACGCAATCGCAACTGATGTTCCCGCGGGTGGACCTCCATGTTTGTTGACATGTTTGTTGGGGCAAATGCTCTGTTTAGTACTGGTCGCTACTCAGTGAAACCAGGTTATCCATCAGTTGCGCTCCACTCATTCCCGAAGGGAATTTGCAGTATGCCTGCTGTGGAGCATATACGCTAAGGAGGAAACAGGATGCCGAAAATTTTGATGTGCTTTCCGGAAGGGCGGCACAAAGCGTTAACGATGAGCTACGACGACGGCCGATTCGCCGATCGGCGGCTGGTAGACATGTTTAATCGGTATGGGCTTAAAGGAACTTTTCATATCAATTCCGGACTGCTTGGAACGCCTGACAAGGTGGGTGCAGATGAGGTCAAAACGCTCTTCAAAGGACACGAGGTGTCGGCACATACGCTGACTCATCCTACGATCGCTCGCTGCCCGAACGAGCAAATCGTGTACGAAATCATGGAAGATCGGCGTAATCTGGAACGTATCGTGGGCTATGCGGTGCGCGGGATGTCGTATCCGAACGGCTCTTACAACCGCAGAATCAAAGAGATGCTGCCGGGTCTCGGCATGGAGTATGCCAGAGTTGTTGACAGCACTGAACATTTCGGAATGCCGGACGACTTTCTGGAATGGCAGCCGACATGCCACCATAATCGTGACCTGATGAAGCATGCGGAAACCTTCGTCAGCTTGCACAAAAAGCAATATCTGTATCTGATGTACGTATGGGGCCACAGCTACGAATTCGACAACGATAACAATTGGGAGCTTATGGAAAAGTTCGGCGCCTATATTGGGGGCAATCCGGACATTTGGTATTGTACGAACATTGAGCTTGTCGATTATGCCAAGGCATTCGAAAGGCTGAAGTTTGCAGCTGACTTGGATTTTGTTTACAACCCTTCAGCGTTAAACGTCTGGTTGAACGTGGACGGAGCGATTGTTGAAGTGAAAGGCGGCGAGCAAATCAAGTTTTAATGAGAAGAGAGGAATGGAGGAAAATTGGATGAATCAAGGGATGACCAAAGAACCTATGCTCATCGGCAAGCTGGATATCCGGGCGGCAGGTCCGCGCTGTAAAATGCTGCTCGGCGACTTAAACGGAGACGGCCGGATGGAGATGCTGCTCGTGCAGCCCGACAACCGCCAAGACGTGCGTTATATTCCCCATCAGGTGCAGTGCCTCACTGCATTCGATCTGGAGGGGAATCTGCTCTGGCAAACGGGGAAGCCGGATCCAGGAGCAGGCAGCCAAGGGTCGGATTATCCAGCACAAATTGTCGATATCGATGGAGACGGCCGGTTGGAGGTGCTGTGCGTTATGGATAGCCGGCTCATCGTCATCAACGGGCACGACGGAAGCGTTAGATCGTCCCATGAACTTCCGGATCCTGAGGCGCACGACTGCATTATCATTGCGAATTTGACGGGCAACCCGAATGGGCGAGATTTCATTCTAAAGGATCGTTATCACCGCATGTGGGCAATGGACCGGAACTTCAATTTGCTCTGGACGCACGAGGGCAACCCCGGCCACTTCCCTTGGGCATATGATCTGGATGGTGATGGATACGACGAAGTGATGGCCGGTTATACGCTGCTGGACCATGACGGCACGCCGTTATGGAGCTGCCGTGAATTGGATGATCACGCCGATTGCATTTGGATCGGTGATGTAAATGGCGACGGAGAGCCGGAGCTTGTAATCGGAGGCAGCGTAACGGTCATGTATGACCGTTACGGCAAGGAATTATGGCGCTACGAAGGCTCAATCGAATCACAGCATTTAGCGCTCGGGCGCTTCCGAAGCGATTTGCCGGGAATGCAAATTGCCGGGCTGGATCGAGTTGTGAGAGAGGACGACGGTAAGGGCTTAATTGGCAAGGACGCGTTGTTCCTGCTGGACAGCAGCGGACAAGAGGTGTGGAAAGAAGACCGTAAGACACCCGGCTGGCTTACGATTATCGAGCCCTTGAGCGGGTGGGCGGAAGGCGCCCCGGACTATATTTTGGCATACCGTCGCGGTGGGGGCATCTTTCCAACTTTGTATGACGGTCATATGAACGCGGTCGTGGAGTTTCCTTCCGAGGGTTATGCCGTCCATGCTGACCTATGGGGGAGCCATACGGAGCAAGTCATTATCTACAGCAGCGAAACAGCTTCCATATATTCGAGCAAGACTGCGGATCTGAGGAAGCTCCCTTCGGGTATTCCACTGTCGCAGCCGAAACGCTTGTCCAACTCGACATTGTATCCGGGCGGGGAGGTTCCCTTGTTCTAATTTGCAAGCTATCACCTAATATACTGGGGGCTAATTTAATTAAGCTAACGGGCAGGTTAGTTTAGTTATAAACGTACTTTCCAAAAAAAGTGTGGTAATCTATTCGAAACACGACACTTTAGAGGGTGAAAAACTGTGGGAGACTCTGTAGCTACACAAGCAGAACGAATTGCAAGCGATTTTCTTCTTGAAGAAGTAAAAACATCATACCAGATCATAGGAAAAGGCATCGTAAATCAGGTTTTCGTAGTCGAAACAGAGAGTCGCAAAGTCGTCGTTCGCATGAACGACTCAGGTACATTTCCAAGCTATGTGAAAGAAAAATGGTGTATTGAACAAGCTGCCGCAATTGGCATTCCCGGACCTGAGGTGTTGACCATTGGTATAATTGATGAAACCGCGTATATGATTCAAGCTTTCGTTGATGGAGACAACGGGGTAGATAGTACGGTTCTCAAGTCCGATGTTTGGAGGCAGCTTGGCAAATATGCCAAACTAATTCATTCGATCCCAGTGAAGGGATATGGGGAAAATCTAATAGATCCGGTCCATGGTGAGTTTCATTCCCCTGCCCATGCAGGATCGGACGGCAGTTGGCTTGGATATGTACAGTATAATATCAATAGTTTGACGGAGAATGATCGGTTGATTGAGCTTGGAGTAATCAATCTAACGAAATCGCAGAGAGTGCAAAAACTGTTTGAGAATTTGAAGAAAGAAAGGTTCCGTTTCGGTTTAATCCATGGAGATCTTTCATTGAAGAATACGATTATCAATCAGACGGGGCAAGTCATATTATTGGATTGGGGCAATGCAGAAGCAAGAACCGTACCGCATGGAGATATGATTTGGCTGATGCGGTGCCATATTCTAGACGGAAATCCGAATATGGAAGAATTCAATGCATTTCTAGACGGGTACGGAATAAGTGTAGAAAACCTAGCTGATATGAGACATTTGCTGCTATTAAGCGCGTTCGATAACCTCAGATGGGCTATTGATCGAAATCCGGACCTGATCGAATCCTATGCGGCATTCGCTAAAAAAGTTGTTGATATGATGATGGACTAGCAGAGATTGAGCGATGTTTTTGTATCTCAGTTAAACAAGGTGAAGAAAATGATTGGATTAACGGGAAACGTTAGTTCAAAATATCGGTGCAGCTTGCCGGTTGGCACAGGACTGCTAGACCAGATGGTTCACCTTGAAATAAAGCGAAGAGGATCTCAATCAGAAACCCCGCCTAGTCTGGTGTGGAACTTTATAAAAATATTCAAAATAAGGGGTTGACATCAAAAGGATGATTGGATATATTTGTTACATACCAACCGAATGTATGAAAGGAGCGGGCGAATGGCAAGAAATAAATATCCGGAAGAAACCATCAATCAAATCCTAACCGTGGCTCTGAACCTGTTCATGCAAAAAGGATACGAGCAAACCTCCATTCAGGATATCATCAATGAGCTGGGCGGGCTGACAAAAGGGGCGATTTATCATCACTTCAAGTCGAAGGAAGAGATCTGGCAGGCCGTCATCGATCATGCGTTCAAAGGCGTTGACGAGATGTTGTCCGGCATCCGGGATGACAACGGGCTGAACGGCCTGGAGAAGCTCCGGAAGATTTCCCAACTCTCTCTTGACAATGCCGCTCACAACGAACTGGCATCGGTAGCGCCGAACCTCTTGCGCAATCCGAAGCTGCTGGCGGCACAGATCGAGAACATCTTTGAAAAAGCGGTTCCCGTCTATATCCAGCCCATCATCGAACAGGGGATGCGAGACGGTTCGATCCGGACCGACTATCCAAGGGAGCTCAGCGAAGCCTTGGTGATTCTCACGAACCTGTGGCTAAACCCGGAGGTCATCCAAGCTTCGCCCGAGATGATGTTACGCAAGGTAAGGTTTTTCGATGAAATATTGAAAGGCCTGGGGCTTGACCTGTTCGATGAGCAAATGTATCAACGATACGAGAAGTTGTTTCGTGTGTCAGCTAGAGAAACCAGCAAAGAAAACTAAACTGCCGGAAGGCAGCTTATTTTTAAACCTATTCATACCAACGGTTGGTATGAATAGGTGACCCGGACTCAAAGGATTGTTAGAAAACTTATTATAAGGAGATGTAAATATGATGAATCAGACCATGAACTCCCGATTGCGGGAACGGCAAGTACTGACAAACTTTTGTGCAAGCAACCTGGCAAAAAGCGATTTTGCAGGCGTTACGGCCCATAAAGGACAGTTTAAAGGCAGCGCGCTCTCCGGTTCCGACTTATCGGGCGCAGATTTGACCGGCAGTACGTTCAAGGGCAGCGATGTACGCGAAGCCAATTTTGACGGAGCGAATCTGACGGACTGCAGCCTATCCACGCTTAACCTGACAAATGCAACCTTCAATAAGACGATCCTGGTACGAACCAATTTCAGCAAGTCTGGGCTTGACGGAGCCAAATTCACAGGAGTAAGACTAACCGACGTCACGTTAACGATGACCGATCTTAAAAACACGATTTTTGAAGATTGTGTATTTGATGGGGTTGACTTCAAGAACTCCGATCTGAGCGGGAAACGTTTTGACGGACAGACGTTTATCGGCGTCAAGTTTGAGAAAACTGCATTAACCGACGTTTCGTTCAAGGGCGCTACATTTCATCATGTTTCCTTCCATCCGGGGTTTACTTTGACTAAAAAGTACTATCGTATGATCAAAACCATCTGCTTTGACGGCGCAACGATGGATAAATTAACTTTTGCTCTGCTCAAAGGCATGGATGCTGATTTGTCAAAAGTTACAGTCATTTAAGGGTTGGGATTCGATGCAAACCAAGGTCAACCAATTAAAAGGACTGCAAAAACCCTACAGGCAGCAAAATGCTAAAAGTTGCAGTTCCGGATCCTTCTTCAGTGAAAGAATAGCTGCGGTTATTTGATAAAGGATAACGCCAAGCCGGGAGAGAATTTGTGTTTTAAACAATAGGATTGATAAAAAAGTAAAGTGAGGGAAACGAAATGAAAAAGTTGATGGAACAAAAGAGCGGTGGCTTCTCCGAAACAGGGCTGCGCAGAATGCGCGACGTGCTGGCAAGGCATGTCGATTCCGGGAAGATTCCAGGGCTCGTCGCCCTAGTCAGCCGGAACGGTGAGACGCACGTCGAGGCGATCGGCACGATGCGCCATGACGGTGGCGCTCCGATGCACCGGGACACGATCTTCCGGATGGCTTCCACTTCCAAGATGGTCGGGGCCGCGCCGGTGATGATCCTGCTCGACGAGTGTAAGCTGCATCTCGACGACCCAGTAGACCCATGGCTGCCCGAACTTGCCAACCGGCAGGTGCTGAAACGACCCGACGGCCCGCTGGACGACACGGTGCCGGCACAGCGGCCAATCACCGTCCGGGACTTGTTGACCTCTACGTTCGGGCTCGGAGTAGATATGACGTTAATGGGCTCTCCGATCCAAAACGCGATCTTCGAGAATGGATTATTTGACACGCCAGGGCAGGAGATGCCTGAGCCGGATGAATGGATGCGCCGCCTGGGTACGCTCCCGCTATGCTACCAGCCCGGAGAGCGGTGGCAGTACCACATGAGCAACGAAGTGCTCGGCGTACTCGTTGCCAGGGTCACGGGTCAGACATTCGAGACGTTCCTGCGCGAACGCATCTTTGAACCGCTGGGGATGAAGGATACCGGCTTCTACGTGCCCGAAGGCAAGATTGACCGGCTGCCGCCCGCCTACGTCCCTGATCCGCAGACCGGAGAGTTCATCGTGTGGGATGAGGCTGCAGGCGGACGGTACAGTAAGCCTCCGGCGTTCCAAGCAGGCGGCGGCGGGTTGCTGTCAACCGTCGACGACTATCATTCGTATTTACAGATGCTGCTAAATCAAGGGATGCACGGGACCGAACGGATCCTGTCCCGGCCTGCTGTCCAGCTGATGACTACGAACCGCCTTACGCCCGAGCAACAAGCATTCCGAGACGACTTGGCAAAAAACAATGTTCATTTGTCGCATGGCCAAGGGCAGCACGGCGGCTGGGGCTTCGGGATGGCGGTACGCACCTACCGCGGCGACTATGCTTCCATCGGCCAGTTCGGCTGGGACGGCGGAAGCGGCACCTCGGCGTACGCCGACCCGGACAAACAGCTCACCGGAATCCTGCTCACTCAAGTCGGAATGTCCACTCCGGATTCGGCGCATCTTATCCACGACTTCTGGACCATGGTCTATCAGGCAATCGAAGACTGACATCGAGCCCGCGCCTGGTACGTCCGCCATCAACCAACGACATCTTGAGAAGAATATACACGCTTAAAAGCCGCAAGCTGCGGCTTTTTGCGCTTTTAACGATAAATGTTTCTGTCAAAACCCGATCTATACTTAGTCAAAAATGACAAGAACATATATGGTTACCCATAGTCCTTTGGTACAATCGTTACAACAACAGACAAAAGCAGGGAGGAAGGCGGTAGAGAGGAATGACTGAGCAAGAATGGCCGGTAGTTCATAACGTCGGCGACATTATTATCCAGGCCGGTTTCGTACTCGGCCCGCGAACCATTGACGATTACGAACTGGTTTACTTCCCCGACGGCTCTGGAACGGTCTATGAGATAGGCGGTCAAGCCTTTCTATTAGATGAGCCTTGTTTCATCTTCACTCGTCCAGGAGAGCAGCATTCATATCGGTTCGCTGCGGAGAAGAATGTGCGGCATATGTTCGTCCACTTTGACTACGCAGCTCTTCGGGATGAGAATGAAGGGTCGAGCCTCTTTTTAGCCAGGGCAATCGGTTTCTCTCCAACCAGCATACGCTTGTTGCTGGTATGATGCAGAAGATGCTTTGGATTGCGAATCACCAATCTTCTTATTGGCGGAGACGGCTGGCAGTTCTTGTTGCCGCTTCGCTTGAAGAACTGTCGTCTCACTCTGGATATACAGATGAAGGGAGCGTACTCTCCTTGCCAGTCCCTATTCAACGGGCACTGGAATTCATGGAGGAGCATCTGGGCGAGCCCATAACCATCGAAGAAATCGCGGCACGATCCGGATGGTCGCATGAGCATTTCACCCGCGTGTTCGTTGTGTCCCTCGGTATGACTCCGAAACGGATGCTGCTGGAAAGACGGCTGCGCCGCGCAGAGTTTTTGATGATGAGGGGAGCAGGTTCGGTCAAACAAATTGCCTTTTCGGTTGGCTTTGGGGATGAGCACCAAGAGCGTCCAGAACGTCAGCCATATAGACGATAATGTGAATACGCTGTCAAAGGTAGTCTCCGGCTATCCGCCGCCAATCCCTGTTATTTTGAGCCCGGGAGACGTGCTGTTTTTCCATTCACACCTGCTCCACCGATCTTTTCCCAATCGAACTTCGGACCGTTACCGCCGATCTTATGTGTGTCATTACTGCAACGCCCGGTCATGGGTTCCTTGGGATCATGACGGATTCGAAGGAAGTTCGGGTAATTACCGCCAAATTCTGGCGCGTGGAAGCACTCATCTGCCGTATGCCGAGCCTGTATTCGGTACCGAGGTATTCTTGTCTGATGAGGAAGTAGAAACGAATAGCGTGACCATGATGGGAATGGACATTGGCATGATGATGCCGATGGGGATGTCGAAGGACGAATAAATCTAGGGAGGATTATGATGAAGCTGCAATTATTTCATGCTTTTTGGGGCATGGAGGGGACATTAAGAGAAAAATTCGAGCGAGCTTATATGAACGGCTATCAAGGTATTGAAACAGGGCTTCCGAGTGATGCTGACAAGAATGAATTTAAGGAGCTGCTGCAGGAGTTCAAGTTGTTATATATCCCTCAGATTTCCACTTATGGAAATCATAAGGAAGTTTATCACGAGCAATTGGAGAGTGCATTGGAGTTTTCGCCGATCTTCGTAAACTCCCAAACCGGTAAAGATTACTTCTCTGAGGAAGAACAATATTCTCTTTTCGAGTTCGCTTTGAGCATGGAAAAGAAGCTGGGCGTTGACGTGGCGCATGAAACCCATAGAGGACGCGCTATGTTCACTCCTCGTGCAACCGTGAAGCTGCTGAAAAAAATCCCGGAATTGAAAATCACGGCGGATTTCAGCCACTTTACCTGTGTTTGCGAATCATTGCTACATGATCAAGAAGAGGATATGGTCTTTATGATTAAGCGTACTCTGCATACTCATGGAAGAGTGGGATATGTTAACGGTCCTCAGGTTCCTCATCCGGCAGCACCTGAATATGGGGAGGAACTGGCAAGATTCGAAGGCTGGTGGGAACAGATTTGGGCGCATTGCAGCCAAGCAGGCAAGCCGTACTTCACGGTAACCCCTGAGTTCGGTCCGGTCAGCTACATGCCTCGTACTCCATTTACAGGAGAACCTGTGGCCGATTTGTTTGAGATCAATCACTGGATCGCGGACCGCTTCAGGCAGAAATACAGCTAGACCAGCGGGTATTGCCGTCAGAGAACTTCGAAACGAATGTCGGCATCATTATCATACTCCTGACAACAATTAAAATCAGCCGCCAGGTTTAGACTGGCGGTTTTTATGTGTACCATTTGACATTTTTGCTCGGGGGCGGCATTCTCCCATACGATTGCTAATGATGATGGTGATCACGGATTTAAAGCTCTAATATGTGAAGCGATTAATATATCACTGATATGTAATACTTGATTCAGGAACGCGGATTTGCGATTTAACATAGAATTTACGAGAATTTTACATATATATCATTGAATATGTCAGTGACATAAATTAACTTCAAATTAGATCCCTTGCGGATACGAGTCGACTCAATGATTTGAGGGATAATTTGATGAAAGATGTACGTTTGATTAAACAGAATCAATTATATCACCGGGTGGCTGATCAGGTAATCGAGATCATTAAGAGCCGTAGGCTGCGGCCCCATGATCCTGTTCCATCCGAAGGAGAGCTTGCCAAGCTGTTCGGCGTGAGCCGAATGACAAGCAAGCTGGCGCTTCAAAAGCTGGCCGAGCAGGGACTGGTGTACCGCCTGCCACGAAGAGGGACCTTCCTAGCCCAGCCGCAAGAAGGATTGATGGTCGATGCAGGAATTTCTACCCATGGCACCGAGGCGGCGCCGGACGTGGAGAGGCCGTTCGGACAGATTGCGCTCATCTTGCCCCATCTGTCCGATTACACTTCCAGAATCATCGCCGCCGCCGAGGCTGAAGTGCGAAAGCACGGGTGCGACCTCATTCTAAAAATGACGAAGAACAGCGATGATGAGGATCTGTGTCTGGAGAGGTTGGCCGAAGGAGGAATCACCGGTATCATTCTGTTTCCCCAGGGGCGGAAGACCTGCAGCGATCAGGTGCTGCGATTAAAGCTTCGCAAACTGCCGCTGGTAATCATCGACCGTATTTTTCATGAAGTGGAGATCGATTGTGTGTATCACGACCACTATAAGGGCTCTTATCAAATGACCAAGTATTTGATCGAAAAGGGGCACCGGGAAGTCGGATACACTTCGAACGCGATCGATCATATCACAAGCAGGAAGGAGCGGTACCAAGGCTATATCCAAGCGCTGCTCGACCATAAAATTCCGGTGAAGTACCAGAACATTCATTTTCGAAGCGTCGCTTGCGATACCAGCCGCATTAATGAGCGCGATCCGGAGCAGGAGCGGTTTATTCAGGACAACCCCCGGATGACGGCCATCATGTGCGGGGATGACCATGTCGCCATCTCGACCATTCATACCGCATTGCAAATGGGTATTCCGGTTCCTGAAAAGCTGTCCATCGTCGGGTTTTCCGATATCCAGTTAGCGGCGTATATTCCAACTCCGCTTACGACGGTTCGTCAAGATACCGAGAAGCTTGCTCGATCGGCCGTTGATTTGCTGATGAAGCGCGTTGGCAACTCCAACGAGAATCCAATCACCATTAAAATTCAAACATCGATTGTAGAACGACAATCCGTTCTGTCCAGGACGTAAAATGGATCGCTACAGTTTGCATGGCAAGGAGAAATGACTTTGAAAATTCACTTTCTAGGAACCGCAGCCGCAGAGGGCTTTCCCAATGTATTTTGCCGCTGCGAGCATTGTACCAAGGCACGGGAGCTTGGTGGAAAAAATATCCGTACACGAACTTCCGCCATCATGGATGATGTCATCAAGTTTGACTATTCTCCGGATTCCTATATGCAGGCGCTGCGGGACAATATCGATCTGGGGGCAATCGAGCACCTGTTGGTGACGCATTCGCATATGGACCATTACAATGCTGCTGATCTGGAATGCCGAAGGGAAGGGATTGCGCACGGCCTCCAGCATCCGATGCACATTTATGGGAATGGTACCGTGATGCATCACACGCGTGCCGCCATCGGCCGCTTTGAAGGACAAAGGTATCAATTTCATCTGTTGCGCCCGTATGAGACCTTCGCTATGGGCGATGCAAGGGTAACGCCATTGTTGGCGGATCATGACCGGATGGAAACCTGCCTATTATACGTGATCGAAAAGGAAGGAAAAAAACTGCTGTACGGGCATGATTCGGGCTGGTTCCCGGATGCAACATGGGCATGGTTAAAGGACAAAAACCTGGATTGCGCCATCCTCGACTGCACGCATGGATATACGGGGAACGCCCGCGACCGCAATCATATGTGCGTGGAAACGGTGCTGGAAGTCCAGCGCGAGTTCCAAAAAGAAAACATACTGAAGCCTGAAGGCCAAATCGTCGTCACACATTTTAGCCATAACTCCAAGCTGCTTCATGAGGATTTTGTCCGCATCTTCAGCCCCGTCGGAATTTTGCCGGCATATGACGGGTTGATCATCAACATTTAAACAAAACAAAATGAAACGAGAAAAGGAGTGTTAAGAGAATCATGAGAAAACTTTCAATGGCGTTACTTCTCATTATGTGTGTGATTGTATCGGCTTGCGGAGGCGGCAGCAATGCAGGCAATGCGAACGGTGGCACTTCGGAGTCCGGAGCGCCGGCCGGAACACCGGCTTCATCGGAATCGTCATCTAATGAACCAGCCCAGAATGAAAAGCTGATCGTGTACACGAATGCGAACTCCGACGGCCGCGGCGAATGGCTGATCGAGAAAGCGAAAGGTGCGGGCTTTGATATCGAAATTGTCGGAGCGGGCGGCGCCGACTTGACGAACCGCTTGATTGCCGAGAAGAACAACCCGATCGCGGACGTCGTATACGGCTTGAATAATATGCTTTATGAGAATTTGAAAAAGGAAGACGCTCTGGCTAAGTTTGTTCCAAGCTGGGCCGGAGATGTTGAGCAGGGCTTAAACGATCCGGAAGGCTACTATCATGGCCTTGTGAAGCAAGCGATTCTGCTGGGTTATAACCCGAACGAATTTACGGCCGATACCGCGCCAAAGGACTGGACAGACCTTTATAAGAACGATGCGTACAAAGGGAAGTACGAAGCTCCAACGCTGCTTGGACAAAATACGCCTCGCCTTATTGTAGCGGGGATTCTGACCCGTTTCCAAGATCCGAACGGCGATCTCGGCGTATCCGAGGAAGGCTGGAATGAAATTCAGCAATTGTATGACAACGGCGTCAGCGCAGTCGAGGGCGAAGACTTTTATGCCAATTTGGCCAGCGGTAAAACGCCGCTAGGAGCGCTCGTCTCCGGAACCCTGCAGCAGAAGGAAGAGCAATATAAAGTGAAAGCAGGCATTGTTAGTCCGGAAATCGGCGTACCGATGGTCGTGGAACATGCGGCGATTGTGAACGGATCGAAGAAGCAGGCAACGGCGGAGCGGTTCGTGGAATGGCTCGGATCCAGCGAAATTCAAGGGGAATTTGCGGCTGAGTTCAATGCCATGCCGGCAAATACGAAAGCGGTCGAGCAAGCCAATGAGTCGGTCAAGGAGCTGTTTACTTCGTTAAAACCACAAGATTTCGATTGGGCCTTTATTGCCGAAAACATGGATCTGTGGGCGGAGAAAATCGAGTTGGAGATTATGAATTAAGTAACGGAATGGAGTCAAGCCGGCTGCATATTGGTGACGCCAATATGCAGCCGTTCATTCAAGTACAACAAAAAGGAAGAGAATAATATGATTACATTCCAGAACGTTGACATTAAATTCGGAGAATTTCATGCAGTCAAAAACCTTAATTTGCATATTCGGGAAGGAGAATTCTTTACGTTCCTCGGTCCCTCGGGTTGCGGGAAGACGACGACCCTCCGCAGTCTGGTCGGGTTTATTATGCCTACGAGCGGACAGATCCTGCTGAAAGACATCGACATTACCCGTTTGCCGATCGAAAAAAGAGAGATCGGGATGGTATTTCAAAGCTATGCGTTGTTTCCAACGATGAATGTGTACGAGAATATCGCTTTCGGCTTGCGAGTCAAGAAGTTGTCCAAGGCGGAATTGGATCAGAAGGTGAGGGACATTGCCCGAAAGGTAGATTTGAAAGATGATCAGCTGTTCAAGAAGGTATCGGAACTATCCGGCGGGCAGCAGCAGCGCGTTGCGATTGCCAGGGCGCTGGTTTTGAAGCCGAGCATCTTGGTACTGGACGAACCTTTATCCAACTTGGACGCCAAGCTGCGGGTACAGCTGCGCAATGAGTTGAAACAATTGCAGAAGAAATTCGGGATCACAACGATTTATGTCACGCACGACCAGGAAGAAGCGTTAACGCTGTCCGACCGGATCGGAGTATTCAATCATGGGGTCCTCGAGCAAGTAGGCACGCCCATGGAAGTTTACAATCAATCCCAAACGGAGTTTGTGTGCAATTTCATCGGGGATATTAACCGGATCGATCAGCGGATGGTTGAGAACAGCCGGTTAAATGATGTTGTTCAGCCGGGGAATATTGCCTATATCCGTAATGAGAAGGTAAGCCTGCAGCCCCTGCAGGGTATCGATACGGTCCAATTGAAAGGCAAGATCGCGGACCGGGAATTTTACGGTTTATACAGCAAGTATGTATTGGAGATTGCCGGCGGCGGACGGTTAAAGACCATCGAAACCGAAAGCCGGCTTGTCCATCATGAGGTCGGTGACGATGTGGACATCTACCTCCCGACCCGCGATATTTTGCAATATCCGATGAGGGAGGGGGAAGCATGAATGCCCGGAACCTAAGCACCCGGCTGGCTTCCATAAACCCTGTCTCGATCCTCTTATACGGGTTGATTGTCTGGTTTGTCATTGCCTTTCTGATTTATCCGAACTTGAATATTTACGGCGAAATTTTCATGAAGGACGGCAAATTTACGCTGGAAGCGGCAGAGAAGCTGCTATCGTCCGAACGCGCGATGAGAAGTTTATATAACAGCTTTATACTCGCTTTTTCGCTTGTTATTACGGTAAATGTGGTGGGCATAACGCTGGTTTTGATTTCGGAATATTTCGATATCAAAGGCTCGAAGATTTTGCGATTGGGTTATTTTACGACCCTGATTTACAGCGGAGTCGTGCTGGTGTCCGGCTATAAATTCGTCTATGGCGAAGAGGGGTTTATGACCAAGCTCCTGGTTCAATTGTTCCCTTCTTTTAATACGACATGGTTTCACGGCTACTGGGCGGTTCTATTCGTCATGACGTTCGCCTGCACGTCCAACCACTTCCTGTTCCTGAGCAATGCGATTCGCAAAATCGACTTTCAAACGGTGGAAGCCGCGAGAAATATGGGGGCATCTACTTGGTATATCCTAAGACGGGTCGTACTTCCAGTCCTGAAACCTACGATCTATGCGTTGACGATCCTGACTTTTCTTACCGGCCTGGCTGCCACGTCTGCGCCGCTTATCCTCGGAGGCAAGGAATTCCAAACGATTACGCCGATGATTCTGACGTTCTCGAGAAGCATGACGTCAAGAGATTTGGCTGCGCTGCTGGCCCTTATACTCGGAGTGGCCACACTGGTGTTGTTGACCGTGATGATCCGGTTCGAACGTAAAGGCAACTTCATGTCGGTCTCCAAAGTCAAATCGGAATTGGTCAAACAAAAAATCCGCAGCAAATCCGGGAATTTAGCCGCTCATATTCTGGCTTACGGCCTGTTTGTTCTCTACATCGTTCCGGTTGTGCTGATCATCATCTTTTCGTTCACCGATGCGGCCAGCATCTCTACCGCCACGTTGAATTTGAACAGCTTCACATTGGATAATTACATTCAAGTGTTTTCATCCATGTCGGCATTCAAGCCTTATCTCGTAAGTATTCTATATGCCGCAGCTGCCTCGGTCATTGTCGTCGCATTGGCGCTGGCCGCGTCAAGGATATTACATAAATATAAGAACAAGTGGGCGCTTGCCCTGGAATACGCATTGCTGATTCCGTGGATTCTGCCGTCAACGCTGATTGCGATCGGACTGATCGTAACCTTCAACACGCCGAAGCTGATGATCGGGAATACGGTGTTGGTTGGCACGGTCTGGATGCTTCTGATTGCGTATGTCATCATCCATATTCCTTTCACCTTGCGAATGGTCAAGGCCTCCTTCTTCAGCTTGGACAGCAATTTGGAAGACGCTGCAAGGAATTTGGGTGCCAAACCGTTTTATACGTTCAGAAAAGTATTGCTGCCGATCATTCTACCGTCGACGCTAGCTGTTCTTGCCTTGAATTTTAACGGAATTTTGGCCGATTATGACGTTACCGTGTTCCTCTATCATCCTTTGTACCAGCCGTTAGGAATCGTCATCAAGAACAGCACGGATGCTCAGGCGCTAGCGGATACCAAAGCGTTGACCTTGGTTTATTCGGTGATCCTGATGATCATGTCCTCCGTTACTTTATATTTCGTTTATGGAAGAAACAGCAGATCCTGAGTGGCCGGGTTAACGTGCCACATAGGGACTTGCTCGGCTTGCATTACCAAAAATGAACAAGGAACGAGTTGAATGACTTGGGAGCAGATTGCGCCGCGGCAGCTGCTCCCTTTTCCATTGGAAGTAAGAGGGTAATAAATGAATATATCTATAGTTGGTCTATCATCGAGGTCTTCTTTTCAAATATGATATTTGTGTATTATCTCTATGAATACATAACTAGGAGTGTGAGAAATGAATATACAATCACTGCGCTCAGATCATATTTATCAAAAAGTTGCTCAAGCTACGCCCGAGGAAAAGCTTGAATTATTCAGAAACGAAATGATGGCTCCCTTTATGAAACAATGGCAAATTCAACAGATTCCTTTTAAGGCTAAAGAGGCGAATGGTTTTGACGTTATTACGTTTAATAGTATGATGCATCGATCCCCAGATCAGATTACCCCTCAGATTTCGGCAGAGATCGAGATGATTTCGTCCGAATCATTTTGGTTAGAGTGTGAGCATGCCGTGAAGAAAAGCCTGCATCTATTTGTAGAGCATGAAATTAACCTCCCTGTATCCGACTATTTGTTTACGATTCAACTAGGGAATCCGAAAAATCGTGCTTTAACAATAAACGAAGGATATAGCGGCTTTGGGGGCATTCCCGGGTTTATCTGGGGTACACTCTTGCCAAATAAGTACACGATCCCTCGAATGAAGGCTGCGCTGGCGCACGAATGCAACCATAATGTGCGTTATCAATTTATTCAGTGGGATCACACCGTTAATTTGGGCGAGCTCATTGTAAGTGAAGGATTAGCTGAAAACTATGCGACGCTCATGTTTGGGGAAGAATTACTCGGTCCTTGGGTAACGAAAACTAACGCAGAAACGCTTAACATGCGCATAAAGCCTGTGCTTAGAGAGAAATTGCATTTAACGGGGTTTGACCAATTTGCTCCTTATCTTTACGGTGACGAGATCGCAAAACTTCAAAACTTTACACCGGTCAACATGCCTTATAGCGCCGGATACGCTTGCGGATATCATTTAATCCAATTTTATTTACGAAAAACCGGAAGAACGATTTTCGAGGCCACAATAACGCCTGCTGCTCAAATCCTAGACGAAGTAAAAGAATTTTGGAATGAAGAAACCATGATTGGTTGTTAAAGATAGAGTTCAAAATTTCAGCATATAGCTTCAAAACAATTCGTTATCCAATGGAATTGTCCGTTTCAGGATGAATTGTCGAGGTACAAGAATAATATAGACCCATTGAAAGTCGCTATTTTGCGGCTTTTTATTTTATCGGTACAAGTCCTTGCCCCAAGCCGAGGAGGGCCATTCTTGTAAGGGTGGCTCTTAATTTTAGTTTAGCTGAATACAAAGGACGCATGAACAAGGAGGTTATTTGATGGTTGATGTTTTTGCTGTAGCCGATATCATTGTCAAACATATTAAAACCCATTACCCGCAAGATGTTGCGATTGTCGGATATTACGGATCATATTTGCAGGGGAGGGCGACAGAGCGATCGGACTTGGACTTTTTCTTCATTCCGGCCACCCTTAGAGGAAATCAATTGGAATTACAGTTTATAATCGACGGTATTAGTTTTGATTTCTGGCCTATCGGATGGGATCGTGCTGAAAGAATGTCAACTTCTGAAGATTGGAGTACGACCATAATTGCGGATTGTGAACTATTGTATGTGCGTTCCCAAGAAGACCTGGCGAAATTCATGAAACTCCGCGAGACCATCTCTTCCATGGGGGAGCCGTCCAACTCGTTAACATTGATTAATAGAGCTGAGGTTGTCGTGCGCGATTGTTTTACTAGTTTGATGAAGTTCCGTCTTGCCGGAGACTCCATGGATTTATCCTTTTGTCGGATACTGGCGCAAGAAATTGCCGCTACCATTTTTAGATCTCTTGCATTGTTAAACCAAACGTACTATACACGGATGTGGGGGCATTATCGCGAGCAAGTCAACAATCTCCCAATGAAGCCGGACCAACTGGATCTCTACCTTGATACAATGATGTTCAGCCATTCTCAAGATGAAATCAAGTCTGCTTGCGAGAAACTGACTTTAGACACTCTTCATCTAATTTCAGAACGAAGAAACAAGCTCAAAGGATTACGTTCATACCCCATTTGGATGAAGGGATACTATGAAGAGGAAAAAGGAATGCTTAACAAGCTCCTAACCGCTTGCGAAAAAGGCCACTATGAAACCGCGTTTTTCGTTGCTACAGGTGTACAAGATGGTTTGGGACGTATTTTGTTCACAGCCGAAAAAGGACGCTGGCCTGGTATTTTCGAATTGGGGGAGTATAGGGAATATTATCAGCGATACAGCTATCCGGATCTCACTGCGCTTCTGGATCCCGAAGATTTCGAACCATTGCGAATAGCTGTCCTGCAGCTGATCGAACAATTAGAGAATCACCTTAGATCAGAAGGTGTATCTTTGAACCAGTTCGACTCTGTTGCTGAATTCGAATCATTTTATGTAAGCAGAATTTGATTACTCGTCGTTTGTATGGTGTAAGTCATTCTCATGACAGCTTGATTTAATGGACGGACAGTTGACCAGATCTCGACTGTCCGTTTATTTTATGCGCCCAGCGCATGGACGATCACCTCTTAGCGCAGGATGACAAGAACATATAGACTTTGACAGCAGCATAGCATTGCAGTTTTTTTGTTCAAAGTATAATGGAAGAGTCGGGAGAACGCATCCGATCCGTTCTCCCGGCTCTTCACAAAATGAAAGAATATGGAATAAAACGAGTAGGTCTTTCGTAATTTATATATTGAATATATTGATTGAAATGTGGTGATTGGATGGGCTCTACGGAAAGAATGCCTTTGTATCAGAGGGTTCAAGAGTATATACGCGAAATGATATCGTCACAAGTGCTGGAGGTTGGAGACCGTATACCTACGGAAAAGGAACTCATGGAGCGTTTCGGAGTAAGCAAGATTACGGTCGTTAATGCCCTGTCCGGCTTGGTTAATGAAAGAATCATAACCAGGGTGCCCGGCAAAGGGACTTTTGTAAGTGAACCTGAATATGAAATTCCGACAACATCTCCTAAAAGTGCCGTAAAGCCTAATCCTAAAACTAGCGGAGACATGGGGACGCGGTTGATAGGCCTCATTATGCCCAGCATTTATGACTATTTTACCATTAGACTTATACAAGGTATTCAGCAAGCGCTGAATGAGAACGATTACCGTTGCGTTATCTATTTATCAGAGGGCGATATTGATAAGGAAAAAGAAGCAATCAAGACATGTTGTAAAATCGGAGTGGAAGGGTTACTGATTTTCCCGGTTGACGAGGAATTATTCAACGAGGAAATTTTAAGCATGAAATTTGCGGGATTTCCGTTCGTTCTCATCGACCGTTACCTTCCAGGGGTCGAAACTCATTATATAGCATCGGACGGTAGGCTTGGCGTTAACATGGCTGTAAATTACCTGTGGGAGCTGGGGCATCGCGATATCGCCATATGCTCCGATTCGCCCATACAAACCGTTACCGTTCAAGAGCGGATCGATGGATATATGAATGCCTTCAAGGAAAAGGGATCCCTAATTAACCCTGCCCACATCGTGACCGATTTTGAAATCGGAAGTCTTGAGCAAGCTGAAACCCATCCCCTGTACCGCTATATCCAAAATCGAATGGCAACCGCCTATATCACGCTAAACGGAAGTCTTGGAGTGAAAATCTATCAGATTGCGCGTCAAGCTGGATTGAAGGTGCCTGAGGACATTTCCATCATCAGTTTTGACGATCCGACTTCAATCATCGAAGGATACAGCATGTTCACCCATGTTAAACAGTTTGAACGAGACATGGGCTACCGCGCGGCTTATACGCTGCTTGAAGTCATTAACAGTGATGACGGGCAAGACGGAAAATACTTTAAAACCCTCGTGGAGCCGGAAGTGGTGATTGGTGAAACGACGGGAAAAAACGTTCTCTTCACTTCATGATATATCCACACCCCGCTTACCCTATATATGTAACCTAATTACGAGTCCGATGCGCTTTCTATTCGAACCTGACAATGGGAGCGAGGGCTGCCCGGACTCCTCTACTAGGTCAACCACAACTTTCTCTCATGAAATCCTCCCATAATAAGTTCCAACTCCATAAAGAAATTCAGCAGAAGCTCTCCAAACCATGTACATTCGCTTGATCTCGATACACATTTTTATCAAACATTTTCAGATGGATATATTGAATATAACGTATCTTCGCCTAAGGAACGCCTGAAAAGAGAGGAGGGGGGCGCTTACCCCGTTTCTCTATAACCTTAAGTACAGGAGGCTCCTCTAGGCCAACATCGGACCTGAAGATTACTTTTACCCAAATGAAGAATTATGGAATGATTCCAACACTATATTGAATATATTTAAACTAAGCGCAATGAAACCGCTTGCAGCAAGGAGGGGGAGGCAGTCGCTATATACCGTCGAAACATCGAAAACCATTGGCATAGGCTCTGTTCCTAAGCGATCGGGAATGGATTCGTAAAAATCCGATACGACGAAGATGTAGGAGGTGTTCGGAGAATGGTACCAAAGGGTGCTCTTATCCCTGGATTTGAGCAATTAAAAAAGAATAAGAAACTAACTAAAATATGGTATTTCAGGCATATATATTTATTCCTGCTTCCGGCTATTATCTGGTTTCTGGTGTTTGCTTACTATCCGATGTACGGCATTATCATCGCATTCAAAGATTACAAATTCAATCTGGGGATATTGGGGAGTCCGTGGGCGGGCTTTAAATATTTCGAACAGTTTTTAAACGATTCCAGTTTTTACGATGTGCTCCGAAATACGTTATCCATTAGCGCCCTTAAACTTATTTTCGGATTTCCAGCTCCCTTGATCCTAGCCTTAATGCTCAATGCCGTCATGCACAAAAAAATCAAAAGAGTGTTTCAAACGATTTCCTATCTGCCGCACTTCGTTTCATGGGTCGTTGTCGTTACCTTGCTTCAAAAAATCCTGTCTCCGAACGTAGGGCTTATTAATGACATTCGGTACCAGATGGGTTTGGATCCGATCTTTTTTATGGGAAAGCCGGAATTATTCTATCCATTGGTCCTCATATCCGACATCTGGAAAGGTGTAGGCTGGGGTTCGATCATTTATTTAGCCGCGTTAACGAATATCGATCCGCACTTGTATGAAGCTGCGGAAATTGACGGGGCTGGAAGGTGGAGCAAACTATTCAAGATCACGCTTCCATGCCTGACTCCAACGATCGCCATATTGCTTATTTTCTCACTTAGCGGAATACTGAACGCGGGTTTTGACCAAATCTGGCTGATGCAGTCCCCGGCAACCTTAAGCGTTTCGGAGATATTGGACACCTATGTCTTAAAAACAGGCCTCCAACAGGGGCAATTAGCATATTCCACGGCCATTGGTTTGTTCAAGTCTGCGATCTCGCTGCTGCTCATTGTGGCTGTCAATAATATATCCAGACGCGTGAGTAACGTATCGTTATGGTAATCAGCTAGCTCTGAAGACGAGGAGGTGTGTTATGGGTGTGAGTAGGCTGTCGACGGCAGATAAAATGTATATGACACTTAACTATGCGATGCTGCTTTTATTCTGCGCTACGGCGCTATATCCATTTATCTATTTTCTGGCCCTTTCTTTCAATGACGGATACGATGCAATGAAGGGTGGAATCTATTTTTTTCCTAGAGTGTTTACATTAGAAAACTATGCTAAAGCTTTTAGCAACTCTTTGATCCTAAATTCCTTCTATATTTCCATTACCCGAACCTTTGTGGTTACGGTTGCCTCCGTATTTTTGACGGCCTTATTAGCTTACGCCCTTTCACGGAAAGGGCTGCCCGGAAGAAAATATATCGTATTCTTCTTTTTCTTTACCACGTTGTTCAGCGGCGGACTGATTCCGACGTTCATCCTGTTCCGGCAAATCCACATTCTGGATACGTTTTGGGTGTTGGTGCTGCCGTCCCTATATAATTTTTTCAATGCGATTATCATGAAAACCTTCTTCGACGGAATTCCTGAAGGTCTTTCGGAATCGGCCCGAATCGACGGAGCAAGCGAGTTGTCGGTATTTGCAAGAATCATTCTGCCTCTTTCGATGCCGGTGCTTGCTACCATTGCCTTGTTTGTCGGGGTGGGCGTGTGGAATGACTGGTTTACCGGTCAGTTTTTCATACAGAATGAAAAACTGCAGCCTGCCGCTACGTTCCTTAACAAGATGATCAGCGAAGCATCTTTCCAGTCGATGACGTCGTCGTCGGGAAATAGCGGATCCGCGATTCAAAACATGACCGAGACTCAGATGGAGCTGCGAGGCGTAACGCCGGAAGCCTTGAGGATGACTTTCGTCATTATTATTACGACCCCGATCATCTGTGTGTATCCATTTCTTCAGAAATATTTTGTGAAAGGCGTACTGGTCGGCTCTCTTAAGGAGTAGTTGGTATAAAAGGTTATGCCTTTTATATAAAAACTTCCAATGGAAGGGGATTGTAGGATGAGGAAGAACAAGCGTAGGCGTGTGCTTGGCATGGCACTAATCGCTTTACTGCTTTTAGTGACAATGACGGCATGCATGGGGAAAGACAGTGAAGAGGGGGCAGGCACGGTCGACACGGGCCCGAAGGAGTCAGGTACGGAAGAAATAAAGCCGGTAACCTTGACTTTCCTCAGTGCTTGGAACGGCGGCGGAGCCGGTTTCCCGCAGGACCAGGAGAATAATCCCGTAGCCGAAAAAATTAGGGGAAAAACCGGGGTAACGTTGAAACTGGAATCCATCACAACAAGCGAAGTAGAAAAACTAAACACTATATTTGCTTCCGGTACGGTTCCCGATATTGTTAACGCACCCTTCTGGTCTACTACAGGAGGAGAAGGACAAGTCATCAAGAAGGCGGCCATGGAAGGACAGCTTCTGGATTTAACCCCTTATCTCGATAAATACCCGAATATTAAAAGACTGGTGACCACCGGAATCGCGAAGGATTTTGCCGAGTTCGATCTCAATAGTCCCGAATTTGAAGGCAAGACGTATCTCATTCCGACGGAGACCCCTGATGGAACCCCCGAGAGCATTCATAATTGGAATTACGGCCTTTTTGCCAGGGGAGATATCCTGAAAGCTTTAAATGTAAAACCGGAGGATATTGATACGCAGGAAGAACTATATGATCTATTGGTCAAGATAAGAGACGGCGGTTTCAAGGATATTGGCGGGAAGCCGGTCATCCCGGCCGGTACCATGTGGAATGGATGGGATTACGGCCAATTCCTTGCCGGGTGGACGGATTACACGATTTCGGACTTCCGTGAAGTGGATGAAACACTGATCCACTGGACGCAATCCAAGGATCATGAAGCTAGATTGTTATACATGAGGAAGTTGTTGACGGAAGGTTTGTTTGATCTCGAAGCCTTCAACAATACGAGCACAACAGCGAATGAAAAGCTTACGACGGGCAAGCTTGCCGTATTCGGAGCCCAACCGATGTTAGTTGATTTACAAAAAACGCTTTATAAGACGAATCCGGAAATGCAATATGAACTGCTCGGACCGATGAAGAATAAGAGCGGAAACATTCGAACGCAAGTGGAAAAACCCGGCCGTTCCGGTTTCCCTGTCCTATTCTTAAGCGCGGACATTAAAGATCCCGATGCGACATTGCGGTACATTGATTATGTTAACAGCGAAGAAGGCCGTTTGCTTGCGTATTTTGGGATCGAAGGCACGCACTATACCATGGAAAACGGGATACCTCAATGGATTCCTGATGTGAAAAAACAATTCGATGAAAACCCGGATCTGAAGAGAGACGCAGGGCTCAATTATCTTCCGGGAAGGTTCATCGGGGCATTCTCCAATGAAGTCACTTGGCCAACGCCCGAAGATCAAAAAACAGAGTGGCAAAAGCTGGAGGAGAGCTTCTCGGCAAGAATGCCGATCAAAATCATAGACAAAGTAAGCGCCAGCTACCTTGCTAGAGAGTGGCCTAAATATCAGGAATATATCGATAAAACCAGCAGTTTGAATTTTGATGAGGAATTTAAGAAAGCATTTTTCGCGGCGTCAGATGAAGAGGCTCTAAATATGCTTCATAGTGTTCAAGAAAAATTCAGAGCGGCCGGCGTGGAAGAAATGTCAGAGTTCGTGGCTCAAAAAGCTGCAGAACGAGATGATGTAGGGTTCTAGTCAAGGAAGTTTATCCATGATGGGATGGCGTCACTGCCATCCCAAATTACTTTCATTATTCGATTACGGAGGGGAAAACGTATGTTGAACGTTGCGATGTTAAGTAAGTGGCATGTGCATGCAGATGATTACGCAAGAAGACTGCAATCTCACGGAAACGTCAAGCTCACGGCAGTCTGGGACGAACAGCCTGAACGGGGAAGCGAATGGGCTGCCCGATTGGGAACGGATTTTGAAGCGGATTTGGACACGCTGCTAGAGCGGGAAGACATCGATGGCGTCGTGGTGGATGCCCCTACAAGCATGCACGCAGACGTCATGGTAGCTGCCGCCGAGGCCGGCAAACACATCTTTACCGAGAAAGCCATGGCTCTTACCGTCGAAGAATGTGATCGGATTTCTGCAGCAGTACGCAAAGCAGGCGTCAAGTTCTGCATTTCATTTCCCGCTCGCACAAGGCCTCACCAATTGTTTGCGAAGCAGCTGATCAATGACCATGTATTAGGGGACGTCACGCTTTTGCGCATTCGGAACGGCCACGACGGCGCATTGAACAATTGGCTTCCGGAATACTGGTACGATGAGAAGCAAACCGGCGGCGGAGCGATGATGGATTTGGGATGTCATCCGATGTACTTAGCCAGTTGGATGTTGGGTCAGCCCAAACGAATCACCTCCATGTTTCATTATTTCACCCATCGTGCAGTGGAAGATAATGCGCAGTGCTCCATTGAGTTTGTCAACAACGCGGTTGCATTGGTCGAAACGAGCCTGGTGACGTACAGAACTCCTTCCGCTCTCGAGATTTACGGAACGGAGGGCACCTTGATGATCTCAGATGATACCGTTAGAGTCATCTCGAAGAAGCACGATGCCCCTTTTTCCGGATGGATCTCACCCACTCAACTCCCTAAAGAGCAGCCGCTTCCGATTATCCAATGGGCAGATGCATTGATTCATGACAAACCGATGCCCTTCGGATTGGAAGAGGGAACGAAATTGACTGAGCTATTGGAAGCGGCATACATCGCGCATAAGGAAAACCGAACGGTAGAGTTCAAATAACGCGAGGGAGGGAAATCCATGAGAACCGTAAAAGTAGGGATCATCGGTTGCGGAATGATTGCGAACGGCAAACATATGCCGTGTTTGTCCAAGTTAGACAACGTACAGATGGTGGCCTTCTGCGACTTAAAACCGGAAAGAGCCGAGGAAGCGGCCCAAAAATACGGCACGCCGGGCGCAAAGGTGTTTACCAATTACAAGGATCTGCTTGCCATGGAAGAGATTGAGGTCGTGCATGTGCTAACACCGAACAGCTCCCACGCGACAATTTCCATTGATGCTCTTGAAAGCGGCAAACATGTCATGTGCGAAAAACCAATGGCCGTCACAGGTGCGGAGGCCAAAGCGATGTACGAAGCTCACTTGCGAACCGGCAAGAAGCTCACCGTCGGGTACCAGAATCGCTCCAACGCCAAAAGCCAGCTGTTAAAAAAGATGATCGCCGATGGGGAACTCGGAGATATCTATTTTGCAAAAGCGGTCGCTACCCGAAGAAGAGGCGTACCGACATGGGGCGTGTTTCTGGATAAAGAGAAGCAGGGTGGCGGTCCCATGATCGATATTGGAACCCACTCCCTGGATCTGATCCTATGGCTGATGGATAATTATGAACCGGAGAGTGTCGTCGGCAGTGTCTTCCACAAACTGAAGCATACCGAAAATGCCGCGAACGAATGGGGAGCCTGGGATCCGAGCGAATTTGAGGTGGAAGATTCGGCGTTCGGGTATGTGAAATTTAAAAATGGAGCGACGGTCATTATTGAAACCAGTTGGGCCCTTAACATTGCGGAAGGTGGCGGCAACCTGCTGTGCGGAACGAAGGGAGGAGCGGATTTTGCTAAAAATGAACTGCGGATCAATGGTGAGAGGGCCGGGAGCTTGTTCCTGAATAAAATCGAGGTGAATCCGAATGCAAGAGAACTTTTCAGGGGAGAAGAAATGACCGATTTCGAGTATGAAGCCAAACAATGGATTCACAGTATCGTGAACGATACCGAACCCTTGGTCAAACCGAGGGAAGCGATGATTGTTTCACAAATTTTAGAAGCGGTGTATATATCCGCAGAAACAGGAAAAACCGTTTATTTTGATAAGGAATAAGGATGTGAAAATAAAGAGCACTTTTCCGTGGTATTTTCCCCTCATGATAGACAGTGAAAAAAGAGTCCATTGGTCGAGGGACAAGAATATCGTCCTGATCTAGGTAACCTATATTGTACCTGAAATGTTTATTATTAACGGAAGAAGTTAAGCTGACTGTAAAGGCTACTCTTGTGAGTAGTCTTTTTTTGCTGAATTTCTCCCTAATTTATGGAAATATGATATTCTTAAGAGAAAATATTACAGGGGAGAGAGCAGGATGTCGGATCATGATGAACTAGCGGAACAAAGACGAAAAAATTTAAAGCTCATTCATTTCAGCAAAGAGGATCAATCGCTTGTTGAGTCGGAAAAACCAAAGGAGACATTTGCCGACGTCGGAGGCCTGGAAGAGGTTAAGAAAAAAATCAGAATGAATTTTATATTGCCTCTGAAGCAGCCGGAAGTATTTGCTGCATACGGCAAACAAGCTGGAGGGAGCTTGCTCTTGTATGGTCCTCCAGGATGCGGCAAAACATTTTTGGCACGTGCGGTGGCAGGCGAGATCGATGCCAATTTTTTACATGTCGAGCTTCAGTCTATTCTTTCCATGTATGCTGGCCAGAGCGAGCACAACTTACACGATATATTCGAAAAAGCGCGTGAAAGCAAGCCGTGCGTTATTTTCATTGATGAAATCGACGCGCTTGGAGGCAGCCGTCACCAAATGCGCCAGCATCATGACCGCATGCTTGTTAACCAATTATTGCTGGAGCTTGACGGTCTGCAGGCCGAGAACGATAACGTGTTTGTCATCGGAGCAACCAATACGCCTTGGTACCTTGATTCCGCATTGAGGCGCCCCGGGCGCTTTAACCATCTTGTTTTTGTACCGCCGCCTGAACAGGAAGAGCGGCAAACCATTCTGGAACTGAAGCTATCCGGTAAGCCGCTGGGTTCACTGAACCTGCCCAAAATTGCAGCAGAGACGAAGCATTATTCCGGTGCCGATTTAGAGCAGCTAGTCAATGATGCCGTAGAATCAGCGATGGAGCGAACCTTTGAGAAGGGTGAGGTCCAGCCTATCACTCAAGACGATTTAAAGAGATCGGCAAATGGCCGGAAGGCTACGACGCTGGATTGGTTTGCTACAGTTAAGAATTATGCGACATTCAGTGATGTAAACCGTGATTATCAAATCGTGTTGGATTACATTAAGAAGCATGGCGTCAAGTCATAATGGTATATGGAGGGATAGAGCAGTGGAGAACATACATAATTACGCCGCTTATGCTAAGGCGCAGCAGCTTATCGAATGGAGGCGGTATAAAGAAGCATTAAAGGAAGCTGAGCAGCTAATGAGACAAGAACCGGAGGACCCGGATGTCTTTGCGCTAATCTCGAAAATTCACCTATTTATGAATGAATATGACAAAGCACTCCATTGGTCGAACCAGGCGCTTAGACGGGAGCCGCAGCAGGAGCTGGCCTGGTATGTGCGGGTCAGCGTTTACTACGCTACGGATAAGGATCGGGCTTTCGAGGAAGCTCTGCAAGAAGCCTTACGAATAGATCCCTATGAGCCTTATTATTATTATCTACAAGCAAATATGTTGAACAAGAAGGGCAGGCCAAGCCAAGCGAAGACGGCACTTTCGCATGCACTTGAACTGCGTCCGGAATCACCATTATATTTGGCTGTGTTAAGCTATACGGAAGCGTTGCTGAGAAACTTTGAAGATTCTGCTAGGGTGGAAACACTCGCCCTTAAGAATAATATGGAATCGTCAGAAGTATATTTTTTTCTCGGCTTGGCGGCTGGCCAGCGTGGGGAATACAAGTTGAAAGAGACGTATATGCGGAATGCCGTTCGCTTAGATCCAGAAGACAAACAGTACCAGGATGAATTTCTAGATGCGCTTCAGCATAACGAAATGTTATTTAAAATATTTTTGTGGCCAGTCAAATTTTTGAGAAAAATGAAGAATTGGCAGATTCTGCTCACCTGGGCTGTTGCCGTGCTATTATTTAGGCCTTTGCTAATCCTGTTCATCGTGTTGTATGTACTCTCGCATTGGGTAACCAAAGCCATCGTGCACGTCAAAGTCTTTGGCTGGGGACGCAGAGGAGTATAAGTATATAGGTACGCAAAAGAACATTAAACATTGCCCCATTAATAGTCTATCAGAGGACAAGAATTATGCGAAATGGAGCGGAATCATCCCGCTATCGAGAGGAAAAGCTGACTGTATGTGAACATGCCCAGTAAATTGGATGATGTATATCATCATAGCCAAGTTTTAAAATGCAATTGGTATCATGTTAAGCCGCATAATATCAGTCTTTGAAAGATCAATGCTATTAAAGGTAGTGCTCCTCGTCCGTTCCCTCTAAATAGGTAAATAAACGGTAAATATCGTACCTTTATTAAGCTGACTCTCAACGCGGATGAAACCATCGTGGGCCCTGACAAATTGATGGGCAATGGATAATCCAAGCCCCGCTCCGCCTGTAACTTGAACATGGTTTGTATATTGCTGTTTGGGAGAGAGGAAGATGAAATGAATAAAGACCAAATTATGCTTGGAAATAAAAGAAGCAGAAGAATCCCAGTTGAGTTTCCTTGTTACTCAGTTTTCACCTGGTAATCCTATGTTTCAATACAACCGATATGCTACACAAAAGAGAGGTGAGGGACTATACTTAATCGCTTGGCATAATAACACCCCTGTTGGCCATTTCTTACTACGCTGGAGTGGTCCTAATGATGAGCCTGTAACTAAAATAGTGGATATTACCCATAGCGCTTTCTTAGAAGCTGGGTTAACAGTATATGAATATCGGAGACAAGGTGTTGCAACAGCCATAATCCAAGAAGCCGAACGATTAGCAAAAGAAAAGGGATGTGCCTGTATAGGGTTAGAGGTAGGAATAAATAATCCGGAAGCCAAACGACTTTATGAAAAATTGGGCTATGTGGATTGGGGCCATGGGGATTTTTTAATCAGCTGGGAACAGATTGACGAGAATGGAAGGAAAGGAATCGGAACAGAAGTTGTGATTTATATGCAAAAAAGTTTGATGGATTAACTAACGGGAAACGATAACTCAATAATGATAATAGACGGGGTTGTCTCAAATGTCATCAGTAGATGACTGAGGGATACCCCTTTGTTATAAGTAGTCAAGTTCCGACAACAGCTTTATTTAGTTAACGAGGAAAATGATAACGAATGTAACAGGTACGATGCAGCTCTCATTTTTATATTGACTAAGTGTTCATTCAATAATAAAATAATACTAAAAATTCCAGTAGACGTCTTCAATTATTGGGTCAAATTGGTTGAAGATGATCAGAGAATTCTAAGTAGGGTCATTTGCGCATTAAAAAAATCGGGCTTCAAATGGAATTCACTTTAGGAGATGAGCGGAGATGGAAACACGTGTGAATCAAATTGAATTGAATGGACGCACTTTTCAATATCGCGAGAGTGGGGAACCTTCTGCTCCGCCTCTTGTTGCACTTCATGCGCTGGGAAAAAGTGCAGAATCATGGGATCAAGTCGCTGTTGCATTAGGAGAAAAATACCGCGTTTTAGCTTTAGATCAACGGGGTCACGGTGGGAGTGCAAGAATAGGTGAATATACTTTTGAACTGATGTGCGATGACTTGTTTCATTTTGCTAATGCTATGAACTTGGATCGATTTACGCTTCTTGGCCATTCCATGGGGGGAACAGTATCCTATCTTTTCTCGGAAACATATCCTACGAGGATAGAAAGATTGATCGTTGAAGACACTCCACCTCCTTTTCCGGATAAGCCGATCGAAATTCCTGTCAAACCTTCTGATCCCCTGCCGTTTGATTGGCTAGTAGTACCTTCGATTTTACGGCAACTTAATGAACCCGATCCCGAATGGTGGCTGCGTCTTAATGACATCATCATGCCGACTCTTATTGTAGGCGGTGGGTCCAGTCATATTCCTCAAAACAAATTGCAGGAAGTTTCTGAGCTTATTCCGAATTGCGAGTTGGTGATGATAGAGGAAGCTGGGCACTTTGTGCATGATGATAATTTACCAGCTTTCTTGGCAGCCGTAAAAAGGTTCTTAATTCGTAATTTTCCGAACGCTTCACATCCGAATGGCTATTGCGGATAGGCGACTGTCGGGGGGATTGCGTTGTCCCATTGAAAGTCGCTATGTTAGCGGCTTTTTTGTTTAGTCGGTACAAGTTTGTATCCCGAGTCTAGATGAATAACTTTTCATGGATGCGATTTCCTGAAAGGAAAAGACTCTTGCAAGTCATTCTTGCAAAGAGTCTTTTTTTTGAAGATATAGTCACGCGTCGGCTCAGGCCGCTAAGACAAAGAGTATATTATTAAAGATTGGTGAAGGGAGGGATTGTTATCTACAATAACCATGTCCAGAACATGATTACCAAGATCCCGGATGGAACGCTTGTCCGCGATTCGGGCTCGGCTGTATTTTTGATTGAACACGGTCAAAAACGACCCGTTATGGATATCGATTCCTTTTATTTTTACAAACTGATGGCCAAGAAAATCATACCACTTGAGGATATGCTGCTTCGTCTGTATCCCCTTGGAGAAGGCGTGACGGTTACGGGACAGTGGGAGAAGTGCGCCCCGGCGACGGTATTCGTAAAGGGGGGCGGAACCGGGATCTTTTTGTGGATGGACAATTGTTTATTCCCGATCCAGTCTGGGGAAGTGTTCCAACGTTTGCGGTGTCAAATGGACGAAATCGTGCATATCCCGGATTCCTTGGTTCAATCTTTGCAGGTTGGACCCACCATTGACGCCTCTTTTTTTCTTCAGTACCCGGTTATTAACGGACGCCTGTACAGCTCCCCGAGCGGTCATATTTATTACGGCGAACGGCGAACGCTGCGAAAAGTGGAAGGTCCCTCCGTTTTTTCCTTCTTTCAATGGAGCGTCCATCAGCTGATCTATCTAACCCAAAATGAATTCATAAAAAGTCCGATAGGAAAACCGGTACTTTCCTAACCGGGGTCAATACGCGGGTAGGAGGTTAAGATAACATGATACCGAAGGTAACGGTTATTATCCCTTTCTACAACTGTCTTTATGTTCAACAGGCCG
This sequence comes from Paenibacillus sp. NPDC093718, assembly GCF_050279985.1. Taxonomy (NCBI): domain Bacteria; kingdom Bacillati; phylum Bacillota; class Bacilli; order Caryophanales; family Paenibacillaceae; genus Paenibacillus; species Paenibacillus sp. NPDC093718. The sequence continues at coordinate 94,067 of NZ_JBNNUS010000007.1, read as the reverse complement.
TAGAGAGTGCTTTGGCGCAAACCTATCCCGAGATAGAGGTCATTGTGGTCGATGACGGGTCCACCGAACATATGGATCTCCTGAATCCTTATGTTGACCGCATCCGGTATATCCGAAAGATCAACGGGGGAACGGCTTCCGCCCTTAACGCCGGTATTCGAGAAGCTAAAGGAGATTATATTGCTTGGCTCAGTTCGGACGACTATTTTCTCCCCAACAAAACAGCAAGACAGATTTCGTTTATGCTGGAACGTGGGGCGTGGATCAGTAGTACAAACTTCAACTTCGTCAATGAGTGGAATTTAGTGCTCATGGAAGCCCCGAATTTTTCGTTCTCTTCGAATTTGGAGCTGCTTGATCGATTGAAGAGGGAATGTCCGATTAATGGCTGTACCATCATGATGAAGCGGCAGCTTCTTGAACATGTCGGCATGTTCAATGAAGAGATTAAATACACGCAGGACTACGACATGTGGTGCCGGATCGTACTCGCCGGGTACGAATTTCATTATTTGCATGATATTCTTCTGCATTACCGATATCATCCGAACATGGGAACCTTAAAGCACAAAGATGCCCTTAAGCGGGAAATCGGGACCCTTCAGGCCATATACGGCGACAGACTGGAGCAGCGAAGACAGGTATTGCTAACAGGAGGGTGGCAGCCTTGAAAATTTTGCTGGCTACCTATTTTCAAATCCCGTACGTCGGTGGATTGTGGAAATATATGTTGCAGGTGAAGCAGGGGCTTGAACGAGAGGGACATCAGGTGGATCTTTTTGGGAATGGACTGGACCGGTTTTATATTTTCAACAATAACCAGGAGGTTCCGAAGGTTCATTTCAAGGAAATGTTCGAGTACAAGATAACCCCTGCCACCGCGCCTTTGATTGCGGAGCATCCCTGGGTCAGGGATGCGGAGACCGACAGGTATTGCATGGAGTTATCGCTTGCCTTTATCGGTCTTGATCAATACGATATCATACACGCGCAAGACGTTCTTGCCGCCGCTGCCATAAAACGTATAAAACCAGAACGGATACCGTTAGTGACATCCATTCACGCTTCTGCAGCTCTTACGGTACTGGATATGCTTAAGAGCAACAAAACTTCTTCGGAAGACCCGACGAGCTCCTTGGTCTGGAAATACTATAAATCTATGGAATACTTGGGGAGTTCGGTAAGCGATAAAGTCCTTCTTGCTTCCGAATGGCTTAAAGAAGTGATGGTCCATCAATTTAGGGCTCCTTCCGATCGAATTGCCCTTATTCCTTACGCCATCGACATCCCTGCTTTTCAAAGCAGCATGCGTACGGTTTCCGGAAATCCGATCACGAAGCCCAAGGATAAAACCGTCATCATCAGCACTTCGCGTCTTAGCTACGAGAAGGGGATCCACATCTTGTTGAATGCCTTGTGCAGGCTGTATGTGGACCGCCAGGACTGGGAATGCTGGTTGGTCGGAGACGGGGATAAACGAAATGAATACGAGGAGTTATGTCGCCAGATGGGTATTCAGTCGGCGGTGCGTTTCCTGGGAAGCCGGGAGGACGTCCCCTATTTGCTGAGTCAGGCCGAAATTTTCGCAATGCCCAGTTTGATGGAAACCCTGTCCTACTCAGTAATGGAAGCTCAGTTAGCAGGTCTGCCCATCGCATCATCCAGTGCAGGCGGATTAAAAGAAGCGGTACGGCATAACGTTGACGGATTGCTGTCTCCTCCGGGAGACGCGCATGTACTTTATCTGCATTTGGGTCAGCTGCTGTCAGATCCTTCCTTCCGGCGCAGACTTGGGGACAATGCGCTGGAGTGGGCCTTGAAAAACCGGTCCCTTCAGACGATGATCAAACATTTGACAGGGGTTTATTCGGAGCAGTTGTCTCTAAAAAAACAATCCTAATTTGAAAAGGCGGTGTTTGTCATGAACATGCATCAAGTTCCCGGGGATAGATACAACGGGTTGTTTTTAACCCAGCTTTCCCAGCCGCATATTGTTGTCAACCAACAGGTATGGGACCAGATTGCCGCCAAACTTCCTCAAGAATACGCCATTCCGGATTTTCGCATCATCAATCTCATGATGAATGCTGAACCATCGTCTCAACGAGAATTGGGGTGATAAGAACAATATGGGAACATCCAATTGGCAAAATATTTCGTATTGCGTGGAACTGCTCCGTCAGATATCGCCTGCCTCGGTACTTGATATCGGCGTTGGATTTGGCCGCTGGGGCATGTTATGCCGCGAATTCCTCGATGTGTGGTCAGGGCGGGTATTTCGCAAGGATTGGAAGGTAAGGGTGGAAGGAATTGAAATATTCCCCAAAAACATTGACCGGTATCATTCATATTTCTACGATAAAATTCACATCGCTGATGCTTTTGAATTTATTCCGTCATCTTCGCCCGGTGAATATGACCTCATGATCATGGGTGATGTTCTGGAGCATTTCGATAAGGAGAAGGCGGTTACCCTGCTGAATGCCAGCATTGCAAGAGGCAAGCACGTTCTGCTTAACATTCCCATCGGATCGGAATGGCCGCAAGGCACGGTGTACGGCAATGAGTTCGAGACCCACCGCAGCATCTGGACTACCGAGGAACTTGATGCTTTCCCAGTTAAAGCCAAAAGGCATTTTAAAGACTATATTAACCGGGATTTTTCAACGTATTTATTTTCTTCGGAGTGATTGAGCTTATACAATCTGGACATTTACATGGTATCGGCAGGTACGTAGGTTACACTCCATCAGTCATGATTCACTAGATGGTTTTTTATGATTAATAAGGGTTTCGAGGGAACAGCAAATGTTTGCATTTTGCAATCATTTCCATTAACAGATCTAGAGACAATTAATGGTTGGCGTAACATGCAAATCGCAGCAGCCGGGGTTAATCCCGGCTGTTTTTGTATTCAAATAATGACGGCGCTAGGGGACGGAGCCGAGTGGCGTTAGACAACGATCGGCTGCCAACCGTATTTTGACGCTGCTGTAGGGCTGGCTCGGCTCGATTGCTGCAGCCAGAGCATAACAATATTGCAATCAGGGCAGATGACATATCTAAATCTCTAACTGTATTTTATAAATAGTGAATTATCATAGCAACACTAGTAAGTCGCATGTTATTTACATGTATTTTACTTGTATACAAATAAAGAGATATGATAAGATGAGATCGTATTGAAAACGTTTACTAACTGTGGAAAAATTCATTCGTAAAGGGGAGAGTTTAGTGAGAAGCAAGTGGAGGAATCGGATTACCGCAGTCCTAACGGTCATCATGATGTTTGCAAGTACCGCGTGGGCAATGCCGATCACGTATGCAGCCGGAGAAGAATTGACCAACGTTATGATCAACAGCGGCTTCGAGGAATCTGAAGAAGATGGACGCTTGCCGGGCTGGCAGCCCGATGCAGACACAGCTGCCATTACGGTAAGTGAGTCCGTGTACGCAGACGGGAAACGAAGTCTTCAGGTAGAACGCCTGTCGCCCGATGCAGGCTCCGGAGCGGTCAGCGATGCATACGCCGCCCAGCCATTCGGTAATGTCATCATGACAGCAAGTGTGCTATCGGATGAAGGCCAAGGCGGCAAAGCAGACCTCAGATTTTATGATGCAGGCGGAAAGCTTGTCTCCGTCGTGAGCGGCCTGGTCGGTGAACCATCGGGCAAATGGCAGAGTTTAAGAGTGGCTGCTTCCGCACCAAAAAATGCAGCGGAGATCAGGGTAGCCTTCAATTTTCATGGTGACCAAACCGGCAGGTATTTCGTTGACAGCGTCACATTGGAGTCGCAAGCTTCCTCCCCATACTTAACGAATTTAGGACCGCAATCTTCGAGTCTAACCTTGATGACGGCTGCGTTCGGTAAGGATAGGAATGGCCAGGATGCTTTGTTCACGGTCGCACAGGGTGATCCGGCACAATTCATCGTGATGGATGTAGCTTCGAAAGAAGTGAAGTCCACTCATCCACTTGTTGCGCTTGACGGAAGCAACGTATCGGCAGCTTGGGCGATTGTGACAGCCTCCGACGGAAAGGTATACATCGGCAGTACGCCGAACGGGACGTTGTTTCAATATGATCCGGCAGTGGATAAAATGCGGGCGATCGGCAAACCGGTTCCCACCGATACTGTTATCTGGACGCTTGTAGCGGGGGGAGATGGCAAAGTGTATGGAGGAACAGGATATTCCCAAACGCTGTTCGAATATGATCCTGCATCCGATCAGACTCGAATCCTTAAATCCTTCAAAACTTCATCGAAAGAGGCTCATATCCGCAGCCTTGCTTACGATTCCGATCGTCAAATGATCTATGTGGGCGGAGCCGATGTCGCCAAGCTTTATCAATACGATCTCGCAAGCGGAACATCCACCGCGCTTCATCCGCCTGTATTTAATGGCATGACTTCGGTTTATGATCTCCGGTTTGCAGGGGGCAAATTATTCGTGCGCGTGGATCCAGGACCCGTTATGTGTGTATATGATCCCGATACCTCCAGCTGGATCGTAAATAAAAATACGGCCTATAATGCCCGGGGATTCTCACCATTATCGCCTGATGGCAAAACGGTGTTCTACACCTATTATGAGACTCTCCCGGGAGGCGCGCAGCAGTGGTCGCTTTATTCGTATGATGTGAATACGGGGGTTTACGGCTCGCTGGGCGTGGATGTCAAAGGAGCAGGCGTCGCTTTTGGTTATGTTCAGCTGGACCAGGTAAAGTATCCGGGCTGGACATTGGTCGGATTGGCCGGAAATAGCGGCAGGGCATTTTATTACAATCTGGAAACCGGTTTGATTGAGACACCGGAGCTTCCGTTTCCGGCACAGTTTGTGGAATTGTTTAACATCGGGAAGAGCACAGACGGGCAGATGCTGTCTTCGGGCTTCATTTCAGGAGGGGGAATGGGAATTTACTCGCCGACCCGTAACGAGACCAAGCATTATCCTCAAATCGGCCAAGTCGAAGGATTCGGTTCCTTGAACGGAAAGATGTACCTCGGCGTTTATCCTAGAGCGACCATCTTTGAATACGATCCAGCCAAGCCATGGAACCGAACGGACCCATCAGAACCGAATAATCCGCTGCGGCTTGGTCAGCTGGGTTCGGAGCAAGACCGGCCCGTAGCCATGCTCGGGGTCGAGGAAGAAAACCTGTTATACATCGGTTCCTATCCAATTGCAGGCAAAACAGGCGGGGCTCTTACGGTCTACAATCCCGTTACCGGAAAGTTTGATGTGAAGCGCGACATTATATCCGGCCATTCGATCAATTCGTTGCTTTACAAAAATGGAAAGCTGTTTATGGCCACCGGCGCGATGACCGGCGGAGAGGGGAAGCTTGCCATTTACGATACAGCATCCGGCCGAGTAGAGCTGGAACAGGTACCTGTTCCGGGCAAAAAAGCAGTGACTTCTTTGATATGGGGCCCGGACGGTAACATATGGGGAATGGCGCTGGGGGCTCTGTTCGTCTATGATACGGAACGCCAAGAGATTATTTACAGCGAGGATATGTTTCCTACAGCAGATTATGCTCACAGCAATCCTCGCTTGACCGTTGGAACCGACGGCAATGTGTACGGTACCATTTTTACGGGATATGTTGCTGACCATACGTATACGAGCAAGCTGTTTAAGATTGACACAGCAAGCAAATCGCTGTCCATCTTGTTGGAGGGCAATGCGGAAAAGCTTGCACAGGACGACTTTGGCAACTTCTATTTCAAATATGGCAGCGAGCTGATGAAGTATAGCGACCCGAATCTGGTGATGCCGCTAGACAAAGTACAGCTCGAGGCTGAATCGCTCCAGCTTCAGCCGGGAGATGAAGTCGGTTATTCCTACGAAGTCTTCCTTGAGAGAGGAAGAACGACTAAGGAGTTATCCGGCGCTCAGATTGAGTATTTGAGCAGCCGTCCGGATAAGGCGGAGATTGACCCAAAAGGAAAGATTATCGCCAAGCATCCGGGGCAAGCCGAGTTGTCGATTCGAATTACATTGAACGGGGTAACGGTTGAATCCAATAAAATCAATGTGAAAATAACCGGCCCTTTTTAAAACTGTTATTGACATATAGCAATATGAGGCCGTTGTCCTGGACAACGGCTCTTTGCTTTATTGTCCAGTGATCCATAGGGACAAGAGCATAAACCTATAAGTTGATTCCGATGGTTTTGTGCTGTGTTTTGAGTGAACGGTTATGCAATTGCATTCGTTGTAACCGCTACTTGGAAGAAAAGTTGAACTTATGAAAGTTTTCTCTTCCGAAGCGAGATGTCCTTACCAGTTATAACCGGTATTTTAGTCTCAGTTGATAAGAGACTGAAGTAATTGGATCTAATGATTTCCGATGTCGTAGCTAGGGCAATGGATATAGGAGTGAAGTTGAAAATAGAACTATTGCCTTAATTAGCCATCATCCAATATCCAAGTAATAACAGAAGAATACGCTGGGATAGGGGAGAGTTAATACGGATTCTATTAGAGTAATGGCGTAATTTTATGGAATTCTGCCGAGGGACATAAACATGTGTATGTCTCTGTTCATAATCGAATTTTATTTGTAAAAACGTATCCTGACTTTTGAATAATATAGTTTTAATAGGTAGTTAAGTGAAGTAGAGTGAAGTCGGCGAAAAGCAAAAATTAGTAAAGATTAACTATCTTGACCTAGAGTTTCATGATGGTTAACAGTATCATCAAAACAATTCTAGAAAGACAATATTGAACAAAAGACCTATCGATTTTAATCTGGAAACAAGATACAGTAATTGTAAATCGAATACATAATATAATCATGGTTTACAATTTAAATACTTTTTTTGTACGACAATAGCAAACCCACCGAAAGGTGGCGACGCAAAGCTATAGGGGCTAATGCGGGATTTACTGCTACCGCGATGCCAGCCAGTTGCCGAATACAACGGGAAACCTCCGTTTTATTCATTATTTTGAATTGAAGAAAGGGGTTTTTTTGACGTTCCAAAAAACAACTGGATATCGGTCTGCTACGGGAAACAAGATAAACTATTCAGCACAATAAGATCGGAGTGTGAAAGCTCCATACGTCCGAAAGGTGTCATTTTTGCGGTGTTGAAGGGGGACATTACTTCATCGCAGAATGCGAGAGGATTTTTCTGTTCGTTAACAATCAGACATTAATGAATCGATTATCCGGGAGGTTGATGGTCATGGAACAAACGACATGTGAAGTATCAATTGACGAATTGCCGAGGGGGGGATGGGCCAACGATAAAGGAAACCGGGTTAGTTTTTCCCTTGATTTTGCAACGACCCGAAGACTCCATGAACTTGCGTTTAATTTCGGAATAACTGTGGATATGGCACTTATGGCCTGTTATGCGATCCTGCTTGCCAAATATACCGGCGAGGATGATCCTGTAATCGGGTATCTGTTGGAAAACCAGATGTTTCCTATACGTTACTCTCCTACTGTACATAAGCCATTAGGTGAGTTTCTGATAGAAGTTAAGCATAACACGATGCAAGCACTCGAAGATCGGAATATGCGTAAGAATCTGAGCGGCAACCCGTTCATCAAAGCGGCATTTACTTGGCAAAACGCCAATACCATTCCTTTGAAATCCGATCAGTTGGGGACGTTTGAGCTTGCTTTGACGGCTTTTAAGAAGGAATTTATCATGATACGCCTTGAATATTCGACCCGCTCGTACAGAAAAGAAACGATCGAGCAGATGGGGAGCCACTTGAGCCGTATTGTGCATGAAGTAGCAGATTTTCCCGAGAAAGAGATTGCCGACATACGCATGATGTCCGAAGAAGAGGAGAGACAGATTCTGGCTTTCAGCGGTACTAAGACGGACTATCCTTCCGGACAAACGGTCCATTACTTGTTTGAGGAACAGGTCCGCTTAACCCCCGATCGCCCGGCGGTTATGACCGAGGACCATCAGATGTCCTATCGGGAATTGAACGAACACGCAAACCAGCTTGCAAAAGCACTGCAGGATCACGGCGTAAGGCCGGAGAGCGTCGTTGGCATTGTTGCGGATCGGTCTATCAGTATGATTGTAGGGCTTACAGCCATATTGAAGGCTGGCGGCGCTTATATGCCCATCGAAGCCGATTCTCCGTGCGAAAGAATCGAATATATGCTCGAGGACAGTCGGGCGGGATTTTTGCTGGCCCCTTCCAGTTGGAAGCCTGACTTAGCATTTGAAGGAAAAGTAATTTATTGGGACAACGCGCAGCTTTACCTTGACCGCTGTCCCCATACGATATCTGCAGTAACCTCACAAAGTCTAGCGTATATCATCTATACGTCCGGATCAACGGGGACACCGAAAGGGGTCATGGTTGAACATCGAAACATCGTAAGACTGGTCAAGAATACCCATTATTTCAATTTTTCCAAGGAGCATCGAATTTTGCAAACCGGTACAATTGCATTCGATGCGTCGACCTTTGAAATTTGGGGATCCCTTTTGAACGGATCTACCTTGTATTTGATGAAGGACACGGACCTATTTGACCTTCACAAATTGAAGGAAACTATCATCGGCCACCACATTACGGCTTGGTTTCTGACTATTGCTCTGTTCCATAATCTGGCCGAACAGGACCCAGACGTCTTTCGTACGTTGAACACCTTGCTAGTCGGCGGAGAAGCGTTGTCGCCGAAGCACGTAAATGCCGTAAGGAAGAGGTGTCCCGATCTGCGGATGGTCAATATGTACGGTCCGACGGAAAACACGACGTTCTCCACTTATTTCCCGATCGAACGTGAATTCGAATCCGTCATTCCAATTGGCAGACCAATATGCAATTCCTCCGCTTATATCCTGGATAAACAGTTGAAGCTTCAGCCCATCGGAGTAGTGGGAGAGCTTTGCGTCGGAGGAGACGGTATCGCGCGGGGGTATTTGAACCGGCTGGAATTGACAGAAACCAAGTTTGTGGAACATCCGCTCCTCGGGGAAAGGTTATATCGAACGGGGGATTTGGCCTTATGGCTGCCGGATGGCAATATCGAAATGATCGGGCGAATCGACGATCAAGTGAAGATCCGAGGGTATCGAGTGGAACCGGGAGAAATCGAGACTCGCCTTTTGGAACACAACGGAATCTTGAAAGCCGCGGTAGCCGTCAAAGCGGACGGAAGTGGAAATCCGATAATATGCGCATATTATGTTGCGAAACAGGTGTTGTCCGAAACGGAAGTTATGGCGTATTTAGCCCGGAATTTGCCTGAATATTTCCTGCCCTCTCTTGTGGTACAGATGGAAAGTTTGCCGCTTACCCCTATCGGGAAAGTCGATAAAAAAGCTCTTCCGGACCCTGACTTTCTTCGTCCGATGATCGTCAACTGAGACGAATCGCAAATGAAACGCAGCAAATGCTTAAAAAGATCTGGCCGGACAAGGATGCCGGCCAAATCGAAAACGTATGTGACAAATTTATCGATCCTTATCGTCCAGTCATCTCTAATGATGGATGGGAGCACACCATTTCTAGGGAGTTTGGAGGGATTAATTGATCCGGCTGCCTTTACACAAAACGCTGACGCGGTTCAGCAAATGGCCAACCGGGAACCAGACAACGTTATTGGAGCATTGTCTACCGCGCTGGTCAGTTATGCCTACAGCATGGATGATACAGCGCCGCGGCATGGGACGCCTACGTTAAGGGATTAGACGGACTCTAACTAACCCAATACCTTGAAATCTACCAAAAAGCCTTGGAAGCGAAAAAGTAACTGATGAATCGTCAAGGGGTTCTCCGCATTCGGATTTGCCGAGCGGGGCCCTTTTTTTTACTTGTGAGTTAGTATTTCGGCGTCATCTGAGGCTTTTTTTATACACGAAGCGGAGAGGACGAAGCGTTCCGGACAAGCGAAAGCGTTCGCCTTTGTGATCTAATTTCTACCTTGAACGAAAACTCATTCAGGAAAATAAAGCACAATGGCGATGGGGAATGATTCGTACCCTCGGCGCCTCACAACAGCAAAAAGGGGGCCGCTTCTCAAGATCTAAGATCATTTGGAACGGCCCCTATTTTCAGTATGTTTTAAATAAATGTAATGAACATGATATGGATCTCTGAAAGCTGTTGTCCTGGGTGGGTGAGTTACTCTTTAACCGAACCCAGCGTAATCCCGTGGATGAAGAAGCGCTGGAGGAACGGATAAACGATGAGGACGGGCAGCATCGCGATGAAGATCTTGGCGGCATCAAGTGTCCGGTTGGACAACTCGGACAAGCGCCGATACTGGTCCTCGGACATCGTCGATGGATCGACCGACACGACGAGCTGCTGGATATACGTCTGGAGTGGATAGAATTGCTCACGAGACATGAAGATCAGACCGTATAAAAATTCATTCCAGTGATACACGATACTGAACAGCGAGACGGTCGCCAGCACCGGCACGGCCAGCGGGATATAGATCTTGAACAGAATGTACCACGGTCCTGCGCCGTCGACAAGTGCGGCTTCATCCAGCTCTTTGGGCAGGTTGCGGAAAAAGTTCATCGTGAGGATGACGTTGAAGACGAGTGTCTGCGCGCCGCCGACCAGGACAAGTGCCCAGATGCTGTTCAGCATGTTGAGCTCTTTGACCGTCAGATACAGCGGGATCAGACCGCCGTTGAATAACATCGTGAAAATGAGAATCCACATGAACACATTGCGCCCTTTGAACTCTCTCGCTGTCCGTGAGAGCGGGTAAGACATGAGCACAACCATGATAAAGTTGAGCATAACCCCCAGCAGCACACGCTGGGTCGAGGTCCAGAAGGACCGAAAGAACTGATTGTCATTGAGAATCTGGGCATACGCGTTAAGATTGAAATCGACCGGCCATAGCCAGACCTTACCGGCGGCAGCGGCAGAGTTGGAGCTAAGCGAAAGGGAGAGCGTGTACCAGATCGGCAGGATGCATGACAAAGTAATGCCTATCAGGACTACAATCAGTATAATATCAGTCACACGGTTGCCGAACGTCCGATCTCTGACCACGGTCAGGCACCTCCTTCTCTAGTTGGAATGGGATGAGTTTATACATCTTTGCATCAGGATGAATCCTTAGAATATGCGATAGTTAACAAAACGGTAAGCCAGGTAATACGAGACGGATATCAGCAGGAAGCCCACAACAGACTTCAGCAGGCCGACGGCGGTCGCAAGTTCATATTGCAGGTTGAGTAAACCCGTACGATATACCCAGGTGTCAATAATATCACCTGTAGAATAGACAAGCGGGTTGTACAGATTGAAGATCTGGTCGAAGCCCGCGTTAAGCACATTACCCAAGCTGAGTACCGTAAGCAATACGGCTGTCGTGCGGATCCTGGGCAGCGTGATATGCCAGAGACTTCTCCAGCGTCCTGCGCCATCGATGTTGGCAGCTTCGTAAAGTGCCGGGTTGATCCCGGTAAGCGCAGCAAGATAGATAATGGTGCCAAAACCGAATTCCTTCCAGACGTCACTGCCGACAACGAGGAACGGAAACAGCTGGGAATCGGCAAAGAACAGTTTGGGCTGGTATCCGAACAAAGCGGTCAGTTGATTGACGGGTCCGTTATAGGAGAACAGATCAAGTACAATGCCCCCAAGGATAACCCAGGATAAGAAGTGAGGCAGGTAGACGATGGTCTGAATCCAGCGTCTGAGAATCATCAGACGAAGCTCATTGAGCATGAGTGCAAACAGCAGAGGCGCAATCAGATTGGCGACAATCTTCATGGACGCGATAACAAGCGTATTCATGAAGACTTCCTGTGTATCCTTCAGCAAAAACATATACTTGAAGTGCTCAAGCCCCGCCCAATCCGAGCCCAGGATACCTTTGCCTGGATTAAAATACTGGAACGAAATGACGATGCCGAACATCGGAACGATGCTGAAGACGAACAGCCATAGAAATCCCGGGATCAGCATCAGATAATAATGTTTGGCGAAGCCTTTCATACGCATGACAGCACTCCTTTCCCCGAATCCTACTTCGAATGTTCCAGAGCTCTCGACAGGTGTCGGGAGCCCTGGCTATGTGGTTCGTTATCTGGCTTAAGATTACTTCGCAAGCGCGTCCTTAACCTCCTGGGTAATCTGGTCGCCGCCTTGACGTTTCCAGTTCTCGACGAAGGAGTCGAATGTCTCCAGTGGAGCCGCCCCCATGATGATGCGCAGGAAGGTCTCATCCTCTAACTTGCGCAGATTCACCCAACGGCTCTCCATTAACGGCGTCTGCTCATACAGAAGACTAGGCACCTCTTCAAACTCGGTATCAACCAGCGGCCTGCCGCCCACCATGATAGAGTATGCTCGAGTCCAAGCTCCCCAGTTCGCTTCAGGGTTCCATGTTGAAAGATCCATAGAATCGTAAGGCTCGTTTTTGATCGTCTTGATGCTTGCGATGTCCGAAGGCAGCAGTTTGTAGGCTTTGTCATTCGCAAAATCCTCTGCGGTTTTATTGCCCGCCAACACATCACGGAGGGCTTTGACTGTAAATTCAATTTCATCGGATGGAGCGTAAACCACGCGGAGCGGATAGTAACCAGGACCGCCTTTGCTCGGGTCAAAGGTGTTCTCTTGCTCGTTTTTAAACAAATTATTTAGCAATTTCATCGGAACTTCCGGATGCTCGTAATCTTTCCGAACCACCACAAACTCAGTAGAAGGAGTAGCAGCATGTGGTCTAAATTCGCCATTTTGATTCAAAGGCAGAGCATAAGCTTGCCAGTTGGCTTCGGGATCATTTTTTACAGCATTGGTTAGCGGACCGTAAGCCATCCACCATGGCGCAAAGAACATTCCGGATTTTCCGGCGATAATGGGCTCATCCGCTTTGTTACGAACACCCATCTCAGGATCAATAAGTCCCTTGGAATACAAATCTCTCAAACTAGCTAACGCCTCACGAGTCTCCGGCAGGATTGACCCGTACACAGGGCTGCCATCCTCGCCCTCAAGCCAGTATCCAGGGAACGAGTCATGCGCGGAGAAAATGGCGTCAAATCGGTACAAATTGTTCTTCGACTCCAGGAAGTTCGCATACAGCTTACCGCCACTCTCCGGTCCGGTGATCCCAATCGTATCGCGCTGACCATTGCCATCTGGATCATCTTCAACGAAAGCACGGGCGACGGCCTCAAGTTCAGCCATCGTGGTTGGCGGTTCAAGGTTCAGCTTATCCAGCCAGTCCTTCCGGATCCACAAGAGGTGGATGCCATCAGCATTGGCTTGCACACCTGGAAGGGCCATGATTTTGCCATCGAATGTTACTGCATCCAAGGCAGCACCGTTGGTGTTTTCAATGATTGTCTTTATTTCCGGGGAAGCATATTGCTTATACACCTCAGTTAAATCGGCTATTTGGTCGGCTTCGACCAATTGGCGGAGCTCAACGGCATTGACGACCATAGCATCCGGCAAATCGTTACTTGCAATGGCAAGACTAATTCTTTGCCGAAGATTCTGGCCGGAGGCAGCGAATTGATGATCGACGTCCACATTAAGCGCTTCCTTAATCTGACGAGTGTATTGATTGTCCAGCGGCGTGTCGCCAGGCGGCAATTCATTATCGGTGGGATCGATTTCAATACTGATGCTGATCTGGACAGGTTCTTCGTAGCGGCCAAATGGATCAGCGGGTTCGCTTGACTCCGCGCTTTTCTCCGGTGCAGCCGGCGTGTTATTAGCTGTATTGCTGCAAGCACCTAGAACGAGAAAACAGGCCAGTAAAAGCGCTAACGTTTTTGACTTGTTTTTCATAATTACACCCCTTCTATCAGATTGAATGGAATAACTATCCCTACGGACCATTTAACTGTAACACAATGAAACCGCCTTCAAGGATAGAAGGTGGTTTCTAAATGAGGGGGTCATATGTACAAAAATTTACTGCTGTTCCGGGTAGTTGGACATTTCACCCACTAAGGAGAAGACATTTGTCTACCCGTGATTTTTTCATTTGAAAGATAGCAACTTAGGCACCTGATTTATTGAAATCTTTGCTCAATAATCACTTTTATTTGTGTTATATTCTATAAAGAATTTTCCACCTGTTTCTATTTATGCACGTTATAAACCATATATCAAAGAGAGGAGGAGTCAATTTCAATAGGAGGATTTGAATGATCAGATAGAATGGAGCAGGGCCCTGGGGGGCGCTCGAGTTTAAGGACACTTCACTAAGTAATCGATGGGGATGAAACGATGAAACCGGAAAAGGATTGGAAGTCCCGCCTGAAGCGATTGACCTTGAAAAATAGAATTCTTTTACTGTTCGCCGCAGCGACATTAATCCCTTTCATCTGCACCTGTTATCTTTCATACAACACCATTACATCCATTCTGAATACGAAGCTGCAATCCGGCATTCAAAGCAATTTAAAGCAGGTTAGATTATCGCTTGAGAACACGCTGAACAATCTGAATCACGTTTCCCAACAACTGACCTTTAAGGGGAATGTCGGCAGGCAGCTTGAGATGTTTTTGATGGCGGAGCAGCCGTATGACCGGAGTTATCTGACGGATGAAATCAAAAATCAGCTGAATCTCATCACGTTCACGAATCCCAATGTCGGATTAACGCTGTATTATTTACGAGACGATGAGACCACTCTTTTTGAGAATACAGGCATGAAACAACCATTCGATATCAATAACCTTCCAATCATAGCACAGTATTATGGCGTCACCTATTTTGGACCGCATATCAGTAATGATCGATTCAACAATCAATATGTGCTTTCCGCATTGCGAAAGGTTGATTTACCGGAGAGGGATGATGCCTATGTCTACATTGAGTCCGGCTTCAAGCTGACGCAGAGCATTCTTGATTTGGATGAAGTCAGCAAGCATACCAATCATTTAATTCTGGACAACAACGGAAGAATTTCATACAGCGAACTTCAAGATATCTTTCCCGAAAATTCATTTTTTTCGAACTCACCAGAGCCTTCTCTGGTAACAGGCATTACTTCCGGCTATTATTGGTACCGACAAGTCAGCAATCAGGGCTGGAGTGTGGTCTCGCTTATTGCGCAATCCGACTACAACCGCGAGAAAAATCGCTGGATGATGCAGATGCTGGGACTGGCACTGCTGTTCGCTGTAGTCAGTCTGACGATTGGCTGGCTTTTATGGAAAATGGTGTACCGGCCGCTGTCGCGCTTCAATATGGAGATCAAATCGATTGCGGGCAGCAATTTTAATGCGGCTGCCACGCAATCGCGCATCCCGGAATTTGAGATGCTGTTAAATCAATTTCAACATATGAAGATTCAGATTACCCAGCTGTATTCTGAAATCAAGGCCAAGGAGAAGCGCAGAGCGGATCTGGAGATCGAGAAGCTGCAGTACCAGATTAATCCGCATTTTCTGATGAATACGCTGGATACCGCTCACTGGCTTGCCGTTATGAACGGTCAGGAGGAGATCGACAGGCTTGTCACTTCGTTGAATAAACTGCTTTACTACAATCTTCGCAAAGGCAACAGTGTCGCGACGATCAGGGATGAGATTGATTCACTGAAACAATATCTCATTCTCCAGCAGATTCGTTACAATTTTCAGTTCGATGTCAATATTCACGTGGACAACGCATTGCTCGAAGTGACAGTTCCTAGGTTCATTCTGCAGCCTTTGGTTGAAAATTCGCTGTATCACGGGCTAGATGACAACGGCAGGATCGAGGTGGAGGTTAGAAAGAATGACAGACTAGAGATCGAAATTCGAGATAATGGTGGGGGGATCTCTGAGGAAACGATTAAAGCATTGCTTGAGCAGGAACAGACCGAGCACCATCGAGTGGGGATGGGAATCGGACTGAACTATGTCAAACGAATGTTAGAATTTCATTACGAAGGGAAAGCGTGTCTTACGGTAACAAGCGAGCTTGGCAAAGGTACCTGCATCATCATTTCGATACAAATCGGGGAGGGGGATTAAACGAAATGATCCATGTTCTCATCGTAGACGATGACAAGCTTGTACGTAAGGGACTGATGTCCTTTTTACCCTGGGAGTCGTTCGGAATGAGAGTTGTAGGCGAAGCTGCCAACGGGGAGAAGGCGCTCGAATTTCTGAAGGCGAATCGGGTAGATCTGTTAATGACCGATCTGGCCATGCCCGTGATGTCGGGCATCGAATTAATTCGGGTTGTTCGCAAGCAATATCCGAATATCGCGATCGCCGTGCTGACTCTTCATCAGGATTTTGAATACATCCAGGAAGCGCTGCGACTGGGTGCCATTGATTACATTGCCAAGGTAGAGCTTGAAAAAGACCAGTTCGAAGAAGTGTTTCGACGCATTCACTCGCGCATTGTGGAAGAGAAGCAGAAGCACGAGCACAAGAATGAGTCGCATACGATAGCAGAGGCTTGTTCTTCCGATACGGCCTATGCTCTATTGACGTTCCCGGATGAACCATTAACAAGCAGCATGGTTGCGGATTGCGTTTCCTTGGGCTGGATAGCCGAATCGGAAGGATCTATTCTGATGTGGTTGACGGATCTTGCCAAGGAGGTTCAGCCTCAAGGCAATTACGAAGAAGACCCGTTGCCGCCGCTTCCCAACGGAACGCGTAGCTCCGGATGGCATATGGTGCGGATACGGCATACAGCCGGTTTATCTCCATCCGATCTGTTTCAACGGGTACGGGCTTACAGGAGCAGAGATTTTTTCTACGACTGCGACGGCAATGAGCCCAATCCGATCGAGAAGTCTGTCTTGGAACTGCTGGCGGAACATCCTGAACCGGGTGAAGAGGAGACGGACACCGTGAAGAAATTACTACACGCCTTCACATGGGTCCATGACGATGAAGCCTTTGATAAGCTTTGTAGTCGATTAAAAGAACTGCGTCTACCCGTCTCCAAGCTAATGCAATGGATCTACGGCTTTATGGTTGACTGGAACCGGCTCTATAGAGCGATACAACCTGATGATATCAAGCTACCTGACACATTTACGTGCTGGGGGGAGGTTGCGGACTGGTTGAAACATTTCAGGGAAAATGGGATAACGCGATCAGGCAGCCTGCAGCTGAGCCCGGAAGTAAGCGGCAGCATTATGACCGCGGTTAAGATCGTGCACGACGAACTGGAGTTTCCGTTATACGCCATCGATGTCGCGAAGCGGGTCAATCTGAGCCGAAGCTACTTCTATCAATGCTTCAAAGAAATCGTAGGCTTTTCCTTCAATGAATATCTGCGCAAGGTACGGATCGATAAAGCGCGGGAATATCTGGAGCAGACGGCCAGGCCAATTGTCTGGATTGCCAAGCAAACCGGATACGAGGACGAGAAATATTTCAGCAGAACTTTTCGAGAGCAGACAGGCATGCTGCCGAGCGAATATAGACAGCAGTATAAGACGAGGTAGAGTAGGAGGGATGGCCAACCGTGTCTCGATCGGCTTAATAGTAAAGGGATAATATCACTGACAGGGGGAATTTTTTTATTTAAAGTACCCAGGAAAATTTACACTTCAAGAATACTGAGTTTATATTTAAGAGTTATATTAAATTGGAATTAATATATAGGGAGGGTAAATAGTGAACAAATTCAGAAAAAATGTAGTAATGATCGCGGCAGCTTCTGTAATCGCAGTAGGGACTTTTGCCGGGACCAATTTGCCGTTATCACATGCGAAAGCCAACTCAAATGATAAAGGCAAAGCTAAAAATGTTATCTTCATGGTTCCCGATGGTTTTTCCGCTTCCTATGCAACCAATTACCGTTGGTTTAAGGGTGAAGAAACCCTTCTGGACTCCATGCTGGTGGGCATGCACCGTACCTATTCTGCAAATTCTGAAATCACCGATTCAGCCGCAGCCGGAACAGCATTTGCGGCCGGAGTAAAAACAAATAATGGAATGATCAGCACTTCCCCTGAAGGTAAAGAGCTGAAAACGATTCTTGAAACCGCTGAAGAAGAAGGTAAAGCGTCTGGATTAGTTGCAACTTCAACGATTACACATGCGACACCGGCTGTGTTCGCATCACACGTGGCTACCCGTGCGGATGAGGCGGGTATCGCACCCCAACTTATTGATAATGATGTGGATGTCATCCTGGGCGGAGGAAAAAAGTATTTCCCTGAATCGCTTCTAAAGCAGGCGGGAGAAAAGGGCTACCAGTATATTTCGAGCAAAAATGACTTAGGCAAAGCTGAAGAGTTTGATAAAATAATTGGATTGTTTGCTGAAGATGCCTTGGCACCGGAATTGGATCGTGATACGACAAATCAACCAAGCCTAAGAGAAATGACTGAAACGGCATTGGAGGTTCTGAACAAGGATAAAGATGGTTTCTTCCTAATGGTTGAAGGGAGTCAAATTGATTGGGCAGGCCATGATCATGATGCAGCGTGGGCAATGAAAGATTCGGAAGCATTCGAGCAGGCACTGGAAGCAGCATTGGAATTTGCAAAGAAGGATAAAAACACCTTGATTGTTGTAGCAGGCGACCATGATACAGGCGGTATGGCAGTTGGTGGCTATGGTCAGGGAGATGTGAAACTAGAAGTCCTTCGCAACGTAACAGCTACCGGCGATTTTATGGTGACGAAGTTGAATGCAACCCGGAGTAACGTAAAAGAGGTAGTGAAGCAATATACAACCTTTGATCTTACCGACGCAGAGGTTCAAAAAATTAAATCCGCAGAAAAACCGGATATCGCCATTAATGAAGTGATCTCGGAACGGGCTAATATAGGATGGACAAGCTATAATCACACAGGTGTAGATATTCCGCTCTATGCATTTGGTCCGGGTGCTGATCTCTTTAGAGGTCTGCATCAAAATACAGATATTCCTGTGTTAATGGCACAAGCTATGAAAATTAACTTTACACCAGGAAAATAAAATCGATCGGGTGATAGTATGCGGCGCTATGGAAGTCAAACAGTTTTGTAACGGACTTCAAAATCAAACGAGAATTATCGATAAATTTAGCAAGAGCGAGATTGAAATTGTTTACGAATAATATCTTTAAATGAACGATTCTTGGTTTCAACGAACCCGGGATCGTTTTCTTTTTTGATATTTTAAAGTGGTTGGGTCTTGGTTGTGAGGGAATCGATTGATCAAAAGATTTGCAGTTTGATTAATTGAGTTGGAAGGATTAGCATCTCATTCATGCGACCGTAATCTTACCACACTTATTTAAGGTTGTGGAAGAAAATCGGGTAAAATAAAAGAGTAGCGGAGAAGTTAATATTGCCTACTTTCCCGCAGATTATAGAAAAAAATAATAACAGAATCATATTTAACCTATATTGCAATGGTCAAGTATCATGTTTTATCAGTTCTGAATAAGCTACAATCATCGATCAGATCAGATTGGAGGCTTACTAATGATAATTAACCCCTATTTATGCTCATATAGTCGATTCCCTCAACCATCTTATTATTATCCGTATCCTGCACCATATTATGGCGTTTATTCTCCTAATGTTAACCATTTCGGACATGGCATTGGTGTTCATGCTGGCGGTCAGCTTGGGGGTGATTATGGAGCAGGTATTTTTGTCGGTGGTCATCTCGCGAGCGGCCATGGAATAGGAGTTCATGCTGGCAGCCATCTCGGTGGTGACTATGGAGTAGGAGTTCATGCTGGCGGCCAACTCGGTGGTGGTCATGGGATGGGAGTTCATGCAGGTGGATATCTTGGTGGAAAATATGGTATCGGCGGTTATACCGGTGCACATCTTGGTGGGGGACATGGTTTTGGCTTCGATGCCGGTGGCCATTTAGGCGGTTATAGTGGTCAGTTCGGCTTCCAGTTTGGCGGACATAAGGATGGGTTCCGGTGATAGAAAAAGGTTCATAAAAGAAAACAAGCTATCGTTTATCGGTAGCTTGTTTCATATTTATAGTACACACAGGTAAACTTCGTCCTATTGTGAGATTCCAGCATTACTGGCAATCGAAACTCCGACCAACATATAAGCTGACACCAGTATGGTTCCTAGCAAAGACAAACCGTCCCCAATCAAAGCGTCTCTTGAAACTCCAATATCTCCCCAAGCGATAATGATCGAGCCCAACAGCGCGGCAACCAAGCAGAGAACGGTCAACACACTCGCTCGTTCCCTAAACATATAGTACGAACCAATCATCACAAACAAAGGCTGTAGGGCCAGGATCACCATGGAACTCGCCACAGAGGTATATACCAACGACTCCATCCAAAACAGGAAGTGCAGTCCCAGAAGCAAGCCGGCTACAAAAACGGCTCTCCAATCCTTTGAGTCCAGTTTCGAGTAGCGGAGCGTTTTCCAGGGAACAAATGGAAGCATAATGATTGCCGATAGATAAAGTCTGTACATACCGGCTACTGCGGTTGGTGTATCCGAAGATTTGATCATGATCGATGATACGGATACCGATAGAATGGCGATAAAAAGCAGGATATAAGGATGAAGCGGTAAAGATGGTTTGTATCTTTTCAACTATAACCCTCCAAGAGGGCCTATCCAATCGTCTGTGCACAGGCTAGTGATAAGCCATATTTATGATATAATAATATCACCATTATTTATTTTTTTGTGCAATTATATCTTTCATTTATATAGATATATCACCATAGAAAGGAGCTTCTTGGAATGGCTAAGCCGCTGCATGAGACAATTTCGTACCCCGACGTTTCGTTTCCTTATATCATGTACACGCATACGCTTCATACAAGCATACCCGAAGGCAGAGGATTCAACGATCTGCACTGGCACGAAGAGCTGCAGATCACTTTGGTGACGAGCGGAAAACTGATTATTCAAGTAAATGGGATTGATCATGTGCTTGAAACTGGCCAGGCGATTCTGATCAACAAGGGAGTTCTTCATGTGACGACACAGCTAACACATGACGGTCAATATGTGAGCTTCAATTTTCCCGAAAAACTACTTGCCTTCTACACGGACAGTGCCATGAATACGAGATTTCGATTCAAACCGTACAGCTATGGTTCGTCTTGATTTCCAATATGTCGGTCTCTCCCGAGGAAACACCAAAACACGTGAAGCGGCAACAGGAGAGACTGCAATTAATGCTTAGCTTCATACATCGAAGCTATCCGTTTCCTGTAACGCTGCAAGAAATTGCCGATGTTGCGCATCTGAGCATCTCGGAGTGCACCCGGTGTTTTAAAAAAACGGTTCATATGACGCCATACGAGTACCTGATCAAATACCGAATAAAGAAAAGCAGCGAATTATTAATATCAACGGACGATACTATAACCGAGATAGCCCGCAAGGTAGGGTTCAATCATGTCAATCATTTTATTCAGTCTTTTAAAAAGTACCACGAAAGAACACCCAAAGATTTTCGAAAGCATAGAGCTGAAATGAATTAGTTCAATGTTTAAAATTTAAATTGTAAAATACTGAACCAAGACGCTTTGGCTTTTTCAAACCGAAACGCCTTCAACCACCCTGATTAGACAAACCCCAGCGCAGCAAGCCCTTGAATGATCCAAGATGCGATATTCATGAATGGTGCTAACCTCCTTATTACTTATTTGAGCGAGCTTCAAAAATCGATACCGGGTATAAACAAAAAAATGCTTACCCAACAGTTAAGAGAGCTTGAGTATAACGATATTGTACATCGAGTGGTATATAACCAAATCCCTCCGAAAGTAGAGTATTCAATTTCCGAGTATGGCAAAGGTGTAAGCACGGTGCTAAAGGCATTGAACAATTGGGGAGAGGCCCATATGGACCATATGAATACGCTGTATGGAGCAGATCGTTCAAGGAAAGAAACCGGGGTCAACCGATTATAAACAAGGCGAGGCAAATCTCCTTATAATATTCCTACTTCCCGCTCCACCGGAAGAACCGTGTAGCAAGCACAACAGATACAGTCGCAATGCCAATCAAAACAGCAGCTTCAAAGCCATATTCCGTAATTGGCGCTTCTGTCCACGTCCCCCGCAGCAACTGAATGACGTAATAAAGCGGAAGTATTTTCGCTACATATTGAAGAAACGTCGGCATCAACTCCAGCGGAAATGTCGCCCCTGACAGGAACAGCATCAGGTTTAGAAATAATGAACTGATTGCGGAAGCAGCCTGAGTGTTTTTTGCTAAGGAAGTCAGAAATAAAGCAAACGGGAAAAAGGCCAGGATGCTAATAAGCAATGAAAGCAGGGTGCTTCCGATATAGACCGGCAGGGTTAAATCATAGAGCAGCATGCCAAAGATCATAAGAAGCATGGCGGATATAGCAAAGATGACGGTCCCTTGAAAGGTATGGGCGGCGAGGATTTTCCATGGCTGGAGCGGTGTTGATTGATATCTTCTCAATACACCCGTTTCCCGGTAATTGGTTAAAACAGTTCCCAGTGTAAAAAAGGAAGTGGTTACGATATTGACGCCAATCCACGAAGGAACAAAATATTCTGCAAAAGCCTTTTGGCTCATGTTATCTCCAACAAACATGGATCCAAACAGCCCAATCATCACAATTGGAAAGAGGAACGTCCAAAACATGCTTATACGGTCTCTAAAGAACATTTTCGTTTCTAAACTGGCGAGTTTTACGACTGCCTTCATCCGATCTTCTCCTTTTCCAGGTACTGGACAAATAAATCATCGAGAGAGACTTTCTCAAACCTGAAGCTGGACAATGGGATGCCTTTTTCCTGACAGTAACTGAAAATGTGATAAGCCGTTGTCTGCTGGTCATCACAAAACACTTTGAATTCGTCTTGATTCTTTTCAACGTGCTCCACTCCGGGAAGCGAGCTTAAATATTCGGGACCAAGTTCTTCACTGACAAAGGCAAGACAGCCAGCAGCACCTTCGTTTAATAATTCACGAGGAGAGTTTAAAGCTTTTAATTGGCCGCTGTAAATCATCGCTACCCTGTCGCACAGCTGCTCAGCTTCTTCCATATAATGCGTGGTTACCACAATGGTACTTCCACGGTCCCGTAACAGCCGGATCAATGACCACATTTCCCGCCTGGCTGAGGGATCAAGACCCATGCTCGGCTCATCAAGAAATAAGATTTCAGGCTCATGCAGAGTGGCTAAAGCAAGAGTTACCCGCTGTTTCCATCCGCCGGATAAGTCATCGAACCTTACGTTCAGCTTTTCGCTTAAGCCAAGCAATTCTATGAAATAATCTTTTTGCGTGGCGTTATCGTAAAATGAAGAAAAGAGATCCAGCGCTTCTTTTACTTTCATTTTCTTCTGAATCGAAGTGGCTTGAAACTGGACACCAATTCTCTTGTTTAACTCCCGGAGCTGCTTATTGGGAACAAGTCCAAGGACTTCAACCGCACCCTCGCTAGGATCAGAAATTCCTTCCAGAATTTCGAGGGTGGTCGTTTTCCCTGCGCCGTTCGGCCCGATTATCCCGAAGATTTCACCTCTGTAAACATCAAAGGAAAGATTCTTTACTGCCTTGGTCCCGCCAAAGTTTTTCGATAGATTGTTTACTGTAATGACATTCTCCATGCGTATCCTCCTTTTATTCAATGCCTTCGAAGATCGTTATTCAGCTTTTTCGATTCATTTTTAAAATAAAGATAAAACCCAATCCATCCGATGGCGTAACCGATAATAGAGATTCCCAGGAATATCAAAAAGTTCTTTACATTAATGTGGATCCAGCCAATCCATTGGCCTAATAAAAAGTAGACGATGGTGACTGTTAGAAAGTGCAAGGCAGTCTGCATGGGCAGGCGGAGTGAGCGGATTTTAAAATAGAGGGGTGTGACATTAAACAGCCAGCCGCAGAATATATAGCCAAATGCATCTTTAATAAAAAGCATTCCATCTATTGTCGATTGTCCGCCAAAATAAATAAGCGCACTTGTAGTCATTACAGCAATAAAGGCACCGAAGAATATACCGATCATGCTTCTGAAAAAAAATGCATTCATTTCGTTTCCCTCCTGTTCATATTTAAAACTTCTTTAATTCGGCCAATGTAATGTCGCGAAACATATTCTTTTTCACCTGATTTAAAGTGAACACAAAGGGTCCCGTTAAATGATGGTTCGAAATGGCTCATAGCATATAGGTTTGCAATGACGGACTTTGAGATCCTGATAAATCGGTGGGAGGGAAGGGAGTTTTCGAGCTCATATAATTTTTCTTTTACTTTAAAGATTCCTTCTGAGGTGGCGGCTGTGACCACATCGCCTTCTGTACGAAAGTAGTGTACCTCCTCGTACTTAATTAAGTGCTGGTTATCCCCATCTTTTCCGACGATCAAATCCGTGTCATTCTTATTGAGGTACTCGAGGATCTCCTGGATGGCTGGGGTCAATTCTTTGCAGTGAATCGTCACCGTGGTTTCTTCGTGGCGCGGGTCGATGTCGAGTAAGATTTTCATGTAAAGGCAGCTCCTCCTTTCTCTATAGGTTTAGTATAGGTGGCGATTTTCCAATTGTCACCAAAAGGAATGCGACCCGTAGGACGCAGACAGTAAGATGCATGAATCGACGTCCGTCCTGCAGGCTAAAAGGGTAAACCATCCCTAATCCAATGAACCTGATGGTGGTATAGAACGATAGTTGAATAAAGAAAAGAAGGCAGCTGGTCAGAGCGATCAGTTGCCTTCTTAAGTTAACGGACATTTTAGTTTAACATGACATCACATTATACTCGATTCATCCTAAATCATTTTAATGCTGCAATTTTCGGAAGACCCTATAGCTTCTTTGCGCGCATTCGGAGATGGCAATGGGGTGGAAGCCGCTGACATCGGCATACAACGTATCGTTTAGCGGCGAGATCCACTTCTCAGGAAGTGCCGCCGCTCCAAGCGATGCGCCAAGAATGGAGCCGACGGTGGCGCCATTGCAATCGGTGTCCCAGCCTCCAAGCACGGCTGTCGTAATGCCTTTTTCAAAATCGCCTCCGGAATGAATGAGCGCAGCCGCGCATAATGCAGCATTATTGTTCGTATGAACAGGGTGATAGTGCTTAAACGCTTCCCATATTTTACTCACCAATTCTAATGTGTCTTCTGTTTCCTCAGCAATGTTGACCGCTAATGCGATATCTTCTGCAAGACGGCTGTGTTTCGGAATTTCACTTAATCCGATCTCAACAATTCGCTTCGCATCACGTTCAACGAATGCGGCGGCAATCATAGCCGAGCAAAACATGGCGCCGTAAATACCATTCTTCACATGGGAGAAGGAAGCGTCCCGCCAAGCAAGCTCAGCTGCAAGCTGGGGCTGGCCCGCAGCACCGTATGCATAGCCGTCTACACGGATTTGGGCGCCGATCCATTCGCGGTAGGGATTCAAATACGAACGTCCTGAGTGGATATGTTTCTCCCAGTCGTCTGGCCGATCGCCGCTAATATGTGAAGTGACACGAGCGAAATTAAGATAGGACTGCGCTTCAGCCGTGAATACCTGCCCGAATGACAAATGACGATGCCACAGCTTGCCCACATCCCATGAGCTGAAATCAAGCCCGCGCTCCTCAAGCATGAGCAGACCGAGAACGGTATAACGAATATCATCGTCTGTTTCGATAAAGCGTATGTTTTCCCGGCAGCTGGCCAAGCTGCTCCACCTTGCGATCTCGATACCGTACTCGGCTTCTGCAGTTGATTCGCCCGGTGTATAGTGGCGAATCGGCCATTGTCCTGCGCCTTCGAACCACAACTTAACATTGTGCCAGCCGGGTCTTCCGCCGGAGCCTTGCATGAAGGAAGGAGCTTCGAGAGGTTTTCCGAGCGCACAACCAGCCGAACGGCCAAGCCACGCACCATGAAATTTATCCTGCCATTTAAGTTCATCCCAGTTTCCGGACAAGATTCTCGGTCCATCCGGACGTACAGCGCGAATGGCTTCCAATTCCGACGGCTCGATATACTTGAAATCCGCACGTGGTTCAAGAGCCATTAAAGCCTGGTATACTTCCATTAGCTTTGCTTCGTTTGTGCCGGCTGCATCCAGATGTTCGGTCATCCCCTCTACATGACAGCCTTCTTCTCCGCGCTGTTTGATTTCGTCGCGAATTAATTCCCTCAGTCCAATCCATTTCGTCATCACAGTTGCCCTCCTGAAATACTTGAAATCAACATATGCCTTGATTATAACCAGCCATGCCAGCAATGGCTTCTCAAATTAGGAAAGCATTATTCTCATTTTTTGCTCATTCCGTAATCCCCATAGATTGCCGATAATGGACCGGAGACAGACCGACAGTCTCTTTAAATACGCGGTAAAAGGTCGGCAAGCTTTGAAACCCGCATTCGAATGCAATATCGGCTACAGCTTTGTCCGTTCCTGCCAATTCCCGCTTGGCAGCCTGGATACGCAGCAGGGAAACATATTCCGAGAAACGATAACCTGTCGTTTCCAGAAATGCCCGGCTTACGCGCGAGACGCTTAAACCAAGTTCATCAGCCAATTCCCCTAAGCTAACCGGCTCGTGGTAACGATGCTCGACCAAAGCGGCCAGCGATTGCGCCTGGCGAACGGAATGTACCATATGATGACGCTCCTCATCGGTTAGCAAACCGTTGTAATGTCGAAGAAGACGGCCGCACAGCTGAATGAGCGCGCTTTTGGCCATGACCACATAACCCGGGGATTTCTCCCGCAGCTCTTCCGCTATAGCCAGCACCCAAGGCGTAAGCTGTTTGGCAAGGGGCGAGCCGCCCATAATATGATTGCAAAAATGAGTGGAGCGATAGGAGAATGGCAGCAGTAGACCGGGCTCCTCCGCTAGCAGCAGCGCGGGATCAAAGTTAATAAAAAGATAGTGGCTCGGGTCGTCGGGGGCAGATTGGGCGATATGCCGTTCCTCATTATTGACCAGAAATAAGTCGCCTGGATTAGCTGCATATTGTTTGCTGCCAAAGAAAAAATAGCCTTTGCCTGTTAAACAGAGGCCGATCTCCAGACTCGCGTGTACATGAGGCGGCTGCCGAAAAGTGGCAGGGGTCCATTCGAAAGCATTGATAGGAATGGGGTGATCATAGGCAATATGAAGTTTCATTATGTTCCAACGCCTCCAGACAAACATGAATTTATATGCTAAGTATATGGACAAGGGATGCCATCAACCAGATACTGTTTTTTACTTTCTACATACATTTTGAGGTGTTTCTAAATGAAAAGTAAACCCCGCCGTTGGATACGTAAATAACTGTATTTTGCCTGGTGTCAAGAGGTGTATACGAAAGTAAAGACTAGTATATAGAACAGTGGGGAGCTTCTTTCTATACTGGAATTATGAAAGACTGCAGTACAATTTGGATCAAAAAAACTAAACGAAATGTACCGGAGGGGTAAAATTTGAAGAGCAAAAAGGCACTTGTCATGATCTCCTTGACGCTTGCATTGGCGATTACAGGCTGTGGCTTCAAAACGTCGTCTGAGCCACCACCTGGAAATACCAAGGAACCGGTCGAAACAACAGGCACAGGAAACAGCAATGATATCATTGAGGTTTCAACGGTTTCGCCAAGCGATCCTTACTTGAAATTTGACGAAGGTGAAGACTTCGACAAAAACTCAGTTTATGACGCTTATGAACAAGATATCGGTGTCAAAATTACAAACAAGTGGATTGCAGATGTAAGCCAATTTAAAGAGAGAGTAAAAATTGCGATCGCATCCAACGATCTTCCGGATTTCTTGCTTGTAAACGCTGCACAGCTTAAAGAGCTTACTGAAGCGGATATGATTATGGATTTGACAGAGATTTATGATCAGCATGCTACGGAAGAGACGAAAAAGTTTCTGACCATGGACGGCGGCATGCAGATGAAAACAGCGATGATCGACGGGAAAATGATGGGCATTCCAAGCTCATACAACCCGTTCAACTATCAATTCTTGTTCGTTCGTACCGACTGGCTGAAAGAACTTGGCTTGCCTGAGCCTAAAACAATGGAAGATTTCATTAAAATTGCCGAAGCGTTCAAAGAGAAGAATCCAGGCGACACCAAACAAGCTTACGGTATTGCGGTCAGCAAGAACCCATTTAGTACAGAGACAGGTGTTACCGGTCTGAGAGCGTTCTTGAACGGCTATCATGCCTATGAAAACATCTGGATGGAAGACGGGAACGGCGGTTTGATGAACAGTGATATCCAGCCCGAGATGAAGCAGGCGCTTGCAGCGCTGCAAGACATGTTCAAAAAAGGGCTGATCGATCCTGAGTTTGCGGTCAAAGATTCGGAAAAAGCCGCTGAGCTCATCTACGACGGCAGTATCGGCATGGTATTTGGCGCTTCCTGGACACCTGCGCAGCTTGTGCAGGGCGCTGTGAAAGACGGAAAGGTTGTCCAAGAATGGGGAGTATTCCCTATCCCTTCAATCGATAACAAGCCTACATTGAATCAAATTGGCCTTGGCGTTGACGAGTACTATGTGATCTCTAAAAAAGCCAAGCATCCGGAAGGCGTAATCCGTTTGCTGAACCAATGGATCGTTGTTGACCATCATCCGACAGAAGAGCAGAAGGTATACACATATGGCAAAGACCCTGTGGAAAAAGGCAACAACTACTGGCTGCTTAACCCGCTTCGTGTAGGCAAACAGTCTGACAATAACGGCGAAATTCTGCCTAAAGCCATTGAAAACAAAGACGAAAGCATACTTGAGACAGTAGACCAAAAAACGCGTTATGCACGTGCCATGCAATACGTTGAAGGCGATACGAGCATGTGGTGGGAATATATAATCTCCGGTCCTAATGGTGCCTTCTCTCATGTTCCAGAAATTCAAAAGAATAAGCAATACCTGCAAAACAAATTCTACGGCGCGCCTACGCCGACAATGGCAGACCGTCAAGAAATTTTAACGAAGAAACGTGATGAAATATTCATCAAAATCATGATGAACCAAGTATCCGTAGACGAGTTCGATACATTCGTTGAAGAGTGGAAGAAGCTTGGCGGCAATGAAATCACGAAAGAAGTGAACGAGTGGTATAAATCGCTTCAATAGGATCTGCAGCGCAAAGGAGGGATTGAAACTATGCAATCCCTCCTTTTTTCAAGAACAAGAATGCACAGCATGATAAGTGAATCAGCGAGGTGAAAGATATGAAGAGTCTGACGCGCGTGTGGAAGAAGGAATGGCCGCTTCATTTGATGCTGCTGCCGGGTTTGGCTTTTATTGTTATTTTTAGTTACATTCCAATGTCAGGAATCATGATGGCTTTTCAAAAATATGTGCCGAATAAAGGGTTGTTCGGCTCCCCGTTTATCGGATGGAGGAACTTCCAACTGTTAATGGATTACCCGGATATCGGCCGTATCTTTTTTAACACAGTATATATTGCCGTAATGAAAATCGTTGCCGGTTTGTTCGTGCCGATCATCATTGCTATTTTGCTTAATGAATTGCGCAGAGAATGGATGAAAAGAACGTTCCAAACCTTGGTCTATCTGCCCCATTTCTTATCCTGGGTACTGCTGAGCGGTATTTTGGTCGATATTTTGTCTCCTTCCTCCGGCATATTGAACCAGATGCTTGGATGGTTCGGCATGAAGCCGGTTTTCTTTCTTGGCGACAATAACTGGTTCCCTTATGTTATGGTCATCTCCGATGTTTGGAAGGAATTTGGATTTGGTACCATTGTTTATTTGGCGGCGCTAACAGGAATTAATCCTACGCTTTATGAAGCCGCTGAAATCGATGGTGCGGGTCGCTGGAAACAAACGCTTCACGTGACGCTGCCGGGCATGATGCCGATCATCGTTCTTATGCTTACGCTTAATATCGGCAATGTGCTGAATGCCGGATTTGATCAAATATTTAACCTGTACAGCGCGCCGGTTTATGAAAGTGCCGATATCATCGATACTTTCGTCTACCGCATGGGGATACAGCAAGCCCAGTTCGGATTTGCCACAGCTGTCGGCTTATTGAAATCCGTCGTATCCTTTATTTTCATTTCCGTATCCTACGTACTCGCCTACCGACTAGCGAATTACCGTATTTTCTAGTAGCGGAAAAGTCGGTGATTCAGAAAGGAGACACACCGTGGTCATTAAACCGTCATTCGGAAGAAGGGCTTTTCTAGTTTGCAATCTTATCTTTCTTGCGTTTATATCTTTTTTATGCTTAATGCCGATCATTCATATTTTGGCGATTTCCTTTAGCTCGGGTTCGGCGGCGGCAGCCGGCAAGGTTGCGCTGTGGCCTGTAGAGTTTACAACGGCGGCTTATGATAACGTGTTCGGCAAGCCTGAATATGTAAGAGCCTTTGGCATTTCTATTCAACGGGTTGTTGTAGGGACGGCATTAAGCATGCTGTTAACGATTGTTACGGCTTATCCTTTATCCAAGGACCGCCATTCGTTTCGTCTAAGAACCGTTTATGCCTGGATTTTCGTTTTTACGATTTTGTTCAACGGCGGACTCATTCCTACCTACTTGACAATTAAAAGCCTGGGACTTATTGATTCTCTCGGAGCGCTGGTGTTTCCTATGGCGATTAACGTGTTCAACGTCATCTTGCTATTGAACTTTTACCGCAATTTGCCCAGGGAGCTTGAGGATGCTTCACGGATAGACGGAGCCGGGCATTTTTCAACACTTTGGAAAATATATGTTCCGCTATCGTTGCCCGCACTGGCGACAACAGGGCTGTTTACGATGGTAGGGCATTGGAATAGCTGGTTCGATGGCATGCTTTATATGAATCATCCGGAAAATTACCCGCTGCAAACCTTCTTGCAAACCGTTATTATTAAGATGGATTTCAGATTTCTTAAATCAGAAAATGTGGAACTCATGCTCCAGCTGTCTGACCGTACAAGCAGGGCGGCGCAAATCTTCGTAGCGGCATTCCCGATTCTTATTGTCTATCCATTCTTGCAGCGGTTTTTCATCAAAGGCATTGTAATGGGAAGTGTAAAAGAATAGACAAGGAAGGTCGTAGATCTCAGGCACAGGAGAACAAACGATGAAAAGTATATTCTTTTTACAGGATTCCTCTATATTCAGAAAAATAATGGCTGCCTTTTTGGCGGCCTTACTGCCGCTTATGGCATTTACCTGGATGATGAATGAGCAAGGGGCCGATCATATCCGCAGTGAAATATCCGATTCGATATTAAATACGACGCGGTTTTATTTAGACTCCCTGGATCAGGAAGTAGATCGGATCAGCCGATATTTGCCTAACTACGTCATGGACAGGGATTTAATGGAAGTGGCGGCGACAGGCGAGCAGATGAACTCCTATGAGCGGTCGTATAAAATATTGGATATTCAGCACCGCTTGGATTTAATGAAAAATTCCAGTCCGTTCATTCGCGAGGCGAAGGCGTACATTCCGCATATCGAGCGCACGGTGCTGAGCAACAGCTTTGAAACCAATCTGGATGCGGAAGAATATGAAGCGATGCAGCCAGACAAGAAGCTTTATACGGAGCCTTTTATTTATTGGCAGGACCGGCTGTTTATTACGATGCAGTACCCTGCAGGCAAAAAAGACCCGCTCTATGTGGTAGGCGTAGAGCTCTCAACCGATAAAATGAAAGAAACATTAGCGCAAATTGGCAATAGCAGGGGTGGCCAGACCGTATTGTTTAATCTGGAGCGCGGCTGGGAAATCAATAGCGGCTCCGATCTTGAATTTCATGACCTGATGAAGCAGCTGGCTTTTGACAAGCAGGCGGCGAAAATGGATGAAGGCTATGATACGATCCATTATAAAAATAAGCGATATTTAACCGTATTCAAGTATTCCAGCCTATGGAATTCATACATGGTAACGAGCATACCGGAAGAGATGATTCTCGGATCGCTCGAGGTATATAAAGCTTTGTTTTGGTGGGCTTGCGCGCTTGCGGTTTTTATTTTTTTATTCTTTACCTTTTTTTTAATCCGGTTAATATACCGTCCATTGATCAAGCTGGTGCGTTCCTTCCGCCGCATGCAGCAAAACGAGCTGGAGCCGATCTTGATCGACCGCAGGAAGGATGAGTTCGGCTATTTATACCAGGCTTTTAACGATACCGTGAAATCTTTGAAAACATTGATTGAGGAAAATTATGAGCAGCAAATTCGCAATCAGCGTTCGGAGCTGAAACGACTGCAATCGCAAATTAATCCTCATTTTTTATATAATTGCTTTTTCGTGCTTTGCCGCTTGATTAAATCCGACAGCCAGAAGGAAAAAGCCTACCAGTTCTGTTTGTACATCGGGCAATATTTTCAATTCATTACTCGCCATCATGATGACGACATCCCGCTGGAGATGGAGCTTGAACATTCCCGCACTTATGTGGAGATGCAGTCGATCTGTTACGGAGATCGAATCCAAGTGCTGTTTGAAGTCGAAGCCCAGCCGATTGAAGTCCCCCGATTGATTGTGCAGCCTATTATTGAAAATGCCTATAAGTACGCCCTCGGCAATATGCGCGGCACGGGCGAGCTATGGGTGCACAGCAAGCTGGGAAATGATGCTTTGTACATTTATATAGAGGATAACGGCGAGTTCATTACGGACGAGGAGATCGAAGCGCTTGGCAAGAGGCTGCGTTATTCAACGAACCAGATGGAGGAGACAACCGGCCTGTTTAATGTTCATCGCAGAATTCAGCTTCGTTATGGAGAAGAGTATGGGATTACCGTATCACGCTCTGAGCTTGGCGGGCTTCAAGCTATTATTAAACTGAGTTTGAGCTAAGGAGGAATCGCCATGTACAGGCTATTAATCGTGGATGATCTGCCGATTATTGTAGATGGTCTTCTGGAGTTGTTCGAGAAGACGGAGCATTTGGAGCTTGAGGTCATGAAAGCCTATTCCGGCGAAGAGGCGCTTGAGGTGCTGTCACATCACCGGATGGACATTGTGATTTCGGACATTAAGATGTCCGGGATAGAGGGCATTGAGCTGCTGCAGGAAATAAAATCGCAGTGGCCGGCTTGCAAAGTTATTTTATTGACAGGTTTCAATGATTTTCACTATGCGAAGAACGCCCTTACATTTGGCGCCTTTGATTACTTGCTGAAAGTGGAAAGCGACGAGAAGATCATTCATACCGTTGAACGGGCGATAGAGGAAATTGAAGAGGAACAGGGACAGGCGCAAATGATCTTGCGTGCCCAGTCCAAAATGAGAATAGCGATGCCTTCCTTGCAGAAGGAATATATTTGGGGCTTATTTCAAGGCAAGACGATGACGGGGCAGCAGCTTCGGGACGCTTTTGCTGAAATGGACATTCCGCTCGACGCATCGCTGCCTGTCTATTTACTGATTGGCCGGATCGATGCCTGGAAGGAAATGTTCACGGCCCCGGACAAGGCTTTGCTTGCTTACGCTTTGCAAAATATCGGCGATGAGTATTTATCCGCCCATGTGCGATGCTTCTCCGTCGTATTTGATATGAACAAAATGGTATGGATCTTTCAGCCTAAAGCCGGCACGGAGATAACGGCGGATACCGCTTCGATGGAATGGACCAGGGCATACCGCTATGTGAGCGGCAATTTGGAGACGATCCAGGCAACCAGCAAAAAGCTGCTGAGCCTCTCCGTATCTTTTCTTATTGGCAGCGAGGCTGTCCCATGGAATCGGCTGTCGGATCGTTTTCATGCGATGAAATACGGTCTTATGCAAGGCCATGGCTTGTTCCATGAGGTCATCATGACCGATAAAGATATTCAGAAGTCTGAAGAAAAAGAGAAGGCGAACAGCTATCATGACAGCTTTTTTCACGCTCGCGTACAGCTGCTGATGAGCTGTCTTGAAAATAATCACCGCGAGCAGTTTAATCATCTATTTGTTGAATTGACA
The DNA here is from genome assembly GCF_050279985.1 of Paenibacillus sp. NPDC093718. Taxonomy (NCBI): domain Bacteria; kingdom Bacillati; phylum Bacillota; class Bacilli; order Caryophanales; family Paenibacillaceae; genus Paenibacillus; species Paenibacillus sp. NPDC093718. Next base: position 60,325 of record NZ_JBNNUS010000007.1, on the reverse strand, counting down.
GACATCTGGAACGATCCGGATACTCCTTATGAGCGCAAGGTGGAGTTGTACCATTTCCTATCTGCGGTATTTCTGGCGCATTTGCACAAAAATAAAGATATCCGAGACTATATGAATACCCAGATGAATTTGGATATACTGTTTCGTCAGGAGGAGACCGCTTCATGGACAGAGCTCATTCCATACTATTGGCAAATGGCGGACTGCTTTTTTGAATGGAATGCGATTCGAGGGACAGAGCTGCCGGCGGAGGTCGTCAATAAGGTGCATCGTTATATAGAGGAGCATATTGCGGATGATATATCCCTAACCGCGATTGGGGATTATGTCAGCTTGAACCCATCCTATTTATCAAGGCTTTACAAACAGATAACGGGAATCGGACTGTCTAAATACGTAAATGATTACCGTAATGTCATTGCAAAGGATATGCTGCTCAATACATCCATGAAGGTCAATGAAATTGCCGCCAAGCTCGGCTACAATTCAGCGCTTGCCTTTATCCGTTTCTTTAAGAAGCAAAATGATATGACGCCTCAGGATTTTCGGACGGCCCGCACCGAACCGATGCAGCAAGGTCAATAAATGTATATGGAATGTAAGCAATGATCTATTTTGATGCGCGGGGTCACCCCTTACAATGAATCTATGATGCAATTGTACATGCGAGGGGGACTAACATTGAGAACATTAACGGCTGTACTATTAGGCGCAGGCAGTAGAGGAAGATACATCTATGGACCGTATGCTGAAAAATTTCCGAATGAGCTGAAGTTTGTTGCAGTAGCCGAGCCGGACGATGAACGCAGACAACGTTTTGCAGAGATTCATACAATCGCTGAGGAGCATGTTTATCATTCTTGGGAACAAGCATTCGAGCAGGGAAAAATAGCCGACGTGATGATTATCTGCACGCTTGATCGGATGCATTATATACCGACTTTGAAAGCGCTGGAGCTTGGCTACCATGTCATGCTGGAGAAACCGATGTCACCGAATGTGCGGGAATGTATAGAACTGGAGCAAGCTTTCCTTAAGCATAAGCGTTTGCTGGTGGTCACGCATGTGCTTCGCTATTCCCCGTTCTGGTCGGGCATCAAGAAATGCATCGAGGATGGGGAGCTGGGGGCAATCGGCACCATTCAGCTGACAGAGAACGTAGGCTATCACCATATGGTTCATAGCTACGTACGCGGCAATTGGCGCAATTCCGAGGAAACAAGCCCGATGATTTTGGCCAAATCCTGCCATGACCTGGATCTCATCTCCTGGCTGATGGATGAGCCGTGCACAGCGGTCAGCTCCTTTGGCTCACTGCTTCATTTTAAAGCCGAGAACGCGCCGGAGGGTGCAACGGACCGCTGCATCGACGGTTGCGAAGCTGAGAGGGAATGTGCCTTTTCAGCGATTAAAATGTATTTGGAGCAACCTGCCGATCATTGGGCGCGCTATATGACGCACGATTTATCACAGGAAGGTATTATCCGGGCCCTCAAGGAAGGACCGTTCGGCCGTTGCGTCTATCGCTGCGATAACAATGTTGTCGACCATCAGGTCGTCAATATGGAATTTGCTAGCGGCGCCAACGCTAATTTTATTATGTCGGGATTAACCCAGAGCGGTACTCGCCGTGTACAGATTATGGGCACGCAGGGAGAGATCATTGGCGACATGGATAAGGGCTCATTTACACTGTACCGTTATGCGACGGGCGAAGAGATTGAAATTAAATGCAGCGTGCAGGGTGACGGCCACGGAGGAGGCGATGAGCGCATGGTGAGCTCCTTCCTCAAAAATGTACATAAGTTCGACCGCAACCCGTCTTCAGGCCTTACATCGGCTACGGCTTCCTTGCAAAGTCATTTGATTGCCTTCGCTTCCGAGCGATCTCGTCTGCAGCAAGGCAGAAGCATCAAGCTGACCGAGATGTATGAGAAGGAAGAAGCGGGCATTTAATTGTTGAAATCCGCAGAATTTGAATTAAACCGCAACTTCGCCGTATGGGTTGAATGAAGCTGCGACGGTAGACGGGCCATTGCCGCTGCAGATGTTGATCTGGCGGCTAATGGTTTACCGTCGGACTGATCTTCAAAGACATTTCGCGAGCAAAGAAGGGAATGGAAAATGAGAATTTTTTATTTTTGAAAGCGGTTCCAATGAAGGCTCTTTGCCATATTTCGTGAAAGGGGGGATCCATTCAGGTATTCATCACGAAACGGGTAATGCTTTCAGGCATTTCCACAACATTCGAGAGTAAAAAAGGAGTTGACCAGATGATTTCAAATAAGAAATGGGGATCCGCCCTGCTGGCAGCCGTATTGCTGATGACCCCGATTTCTGCGGTGCAGGCTAAATCGCCTGTACCGGCAGTGATTAGTGCGCAGGCGGAAGAAGCAGAACAGGCATCCTCAGCACCGAATACAAACCAGCCGGGAGCATCTTCGGCAGTGGAGGAGACGCAATTCCGCAATCTTGCGGACGGTCTCCCGTATGAATGGTCCGAGGAGCCGGAAGCGTCGCGTCCAGACGGCGGGTACAAGCTTACGGATGGTAAATACGGCCCATTGGATGTGAACGACCCAGCATGGGTAGGACATCAGCGTGGAAAAACGAGGGAAGTCGTCTTTGATCTCGGTGAGGAAAAATCAATCGGAAAGATTACAGCACACTTCTTCCAAGATTATCCTACCAATTCGATCCTCGTACCTTTGACCGTATCGATGTATGTCTCCGACGATAAAGAAAATTGGGGACTGCTGTCCCATAACGCCACTCAGCTGCTCTGGGGGGCTGGACCGCCAAGACAGGAGACCTTTGAATGGGACGGCAGCCGGGATGGAATCAAAGGCGGGAATACGGACGGCAAGCTGGCTTATGCCCGTTATGTTAAAGTCACCTTTACGATGCATCCTACACAATGGACATATATTGATGAGATTGAAATTTCGGGCACCGATGGACAGGCTGAAGGATCGGTAAAGGTTCCTGCCGAGCATCCGCAGTTTATGGCGCCGGGAGAAGCCACTGCAGGCATCCGCAATCTCGGACTGCTTTATAATGGGCATTATGCGGATGGTTTAGGTGATTGGAGTAAAGAGCGGATCATCCCGAATATCAGCTATGTAAATCAAGAGGGCAACCCGAAAGATTGGTTGTTTGACGGCATTTTGTATCTGGGACTTAACTCGCCTCAAGGCCATGATTTTGGCTTAGGAGAAACCAACCTGAATGAATGGAATTGGTATTTGGATAAAACGTTTAAAGCGGATGGCGACATGCAGCATTTAAACGAAGCTACCAAAGAGGTTGCTGAGAAACTCGGCCAGCCGGACTATAAGGAAAAAGTCGTGTTGATGGTTCCAAATCCCGGAGAATCAATGAGAGACTTTGGTGTCATTAACGGAGAAAATTTAAGTTTTAACGCAGCTGATGGCGGAGAAGAAGTAGCCTTAGCAAACCGAGTCAAGGCGATACAGTGGTGGCTTGATGAGGTTGAACATAGATGGAATGCTGCCGGGTATTCTAATCTGGAGCTTGTCGGGATCTACTGGCTCGATGAACAAATCAGCACAAGCCAATCGGGTCCGGCTTTACTCCAGGCTGCCAGCGAAAAAATTCATAATAAAAACCTTAAGTTTTTCTGGATTCCGCATTTTATGGGATACAAAGTGTTTATGTGGAAGGACGTAGGTTTAGACAACGTTGCCTTCCAGCCGAACTATTTCTTCGAGGCCTTGGATTACGACCGTCTGGAGGATGCCGCGAACCTGGCGAAGCAATACGGCATATCCAACGAAGTCGAGTTTGATGACCGGATGTTGACCGACGGCGTGTTCCGTGAGCGATTTATCGACTACTTGAACAGCGGCGTTGAAACAGGCCTGATGCAAAACGGATACAGAGCCTATTATCAAGGGAATAATGCCGTTTACAATGCGGCGGTCAACCAAGATCCTTCCAATCGCGTTTTGTATGATTGGTTGTATCAATATGTGAATGGAACATATGAAATCAATAATGCGGCTCCTCCGGAGGCAGCCGTGCAAATGAATGGACAGCCTCTTCAAAGTGACGTTTTGGTAAATGAAACAGAGCCGCTCCAGTTTACATGGCAGTTAAAGGATGACGACGGCTTGACGAAAGTGACGGCTCAGTTTGACGGCAAGCCTTATACGGCCGGAACTACCCTGAATCTGATGGGCGCGCCCGGAAAACATGAATTGCTTATTACGGTAACGGCAGGAAAGTCGCAGAAAACGTCTTATATCATCAATGCCCGTGCAAATGCGGACAGCATGAAAACATCGGTGAACCGATTTGTAGAGCAGAATCAATTGACGAATGCCGAAGCGGCTCGCTCTTTGAACAATTATCTAGAGCTGATGAAACGCTATGAAGGAACGGATGCGACCCAATTCGACAAATATCTGAGAGGATTTAATGCGAAACTTGATATTTTGTTGAAAGAGGGCCTTATAAAAGAAACGGCGTACAGTGCGCTAAAGGAAGACGTTTATTACCTGATTGGAGACTTGGCGCACAATAAAAAGGTGGAAGCCTCTTCGGTAGAAGGCGGCAGCCCGAACTTGCAACCTGAAAAAGCGGTGGACGGATTCCAGGCGACAAGATGGGCCAGTGATTACACAAATAATAGCTGGTTCCAGGTCGATCTTGGCGAAGCCAAGGAATTCGATAGCGTACGAATTCATTGGGAATATGCGCGAGCTAAAACCTACAAACTTCTTGTATCTGACGATAAGCAGAATTGGACCAGTGTGATCAAGAACAACGAGGGAATCATTACGGCACGTGAAGGAAAAGAAACGCTTCATTTTGAGCCGGTCAAAGCCAGATACGTCAAATTTCAAGGGCTCGAAAGAAATACGGATTATGGTTACTCCTTCTATGAGTTTGGCGTGTACAACCTTGCGGGAGGCGATGCGGTAACTCCGATCGACGGTGTAAGAGCTGTGGCAGATGTCGGCGCAGGGAAACTGACGATCGATGGTCTGGTAATGAATGGAAGCAGCCAGTCCAAAGTGAATTTGAAAGTACTCGATTCGAAAGGGAAAGTTACGTATGAAGGCCAGACGACAAGCACAGTAACGGGAAGTTTCCAATTCACGATCAAGCTTACCGGTAACCTGAAGGGAACTAACGTTGCCTATCTCTCAATGGATGGTATGTCGACTCCCGTGAAGTTTACATTTGATTACAAGCCACAGTGAATGATAATTATTTCTCGGGCAAGCGACAATTCGATAACAAACGGGATGCATGATAACTTGGAATTCCTAATAAAAGCCATGGACGCAGCGTTATTTGCACGCTGCGCCCTATGGCTTTCGCTTTTAAATCGGTGTCGATGTTATTTTGTAATCATCTCCACACTAACAGTAGTCTTTAATCAAGCGATATAGAAAATAGAGCGCTCGCATCTGAAATTTGATCGTTTTGTGCAGGTAAGCCTGGATACGTTCAGTTAGATTCATCGCATGCTCGATGTTCTCTAGTTCTAAGCGTGCAATGGATTGTTTTAAGTACACGGTTTCCTCGGAATAAACAGAGCTCTGAAGTACCTGAATCATCCTAATTTTAAAGAGATGCGCTTCATTATAAAGACGGTAATCGTTATCAAGGTCTCGCATAGCGGTGAACAGGCCGCTTTGCTCCCAGTAGCGGATTGCCGATTTAGGAACCCCCGTCCGTCTGGAGACCTCGTGGATGCTGAAATATTGGTTGAAATCGAGAGCTCGGCTACCTTCAGAATACGATTTCAACTCCCTTACCAGTTGATCCAAACTTGCTTTTTCCCGATGCAGCATGACCTCTCGATCCCTGACGATCCACAATGCGTCATCGAACTCGTTGCGTCCAAGACAATGCATTACCTCGCTCGTTACTTCCATACCGAATGCGGCAGCCATGGCTTGAATACATGCCAGATAAGCTTCATGGCGTTCTGTATACATACGATATCCATTTGAAGAACGTTCTGCAGGAGGTATCAATCCCTTCGCTTCGTAGTTCCGCAGGGTGCTGCTGCTTACCCCGTACTTTTCTGCCAGTTTTTTCGGTCGAAAGTCCATGTTATCTCACCTTCATAAAAAAATGCGCAAACATTAAATCCAATGTAATGTTATTCTGGATTTTTTGTTGATTACCTTCATATTCATTTCTCAAACCTTCCAATTGGCTTTCATGTTGTACGATGGAGATAATCCAATTCAGAGGAGGAGTTTATATGATAGTAAAACCAGTATTCCGGTACGACATGACCATTGAGGAGATTGGCGTGGCAGGTAATCAGTATATCGAATCGGTGTGGAAAACATTTTACGATTCGATGTTTGAGGAGTTAACGATCGCTTTTCGTGAAATCGAGGATGCTGCCTATGGGCTTTATTTGGACCAGTTGATGCCCGCATTATTTGATAGCCTAAAAGACGCCGGGTTCGAAGCAGCGGAGCCCCTCAAGGAGCATGATTTCGTCATCGGGAAATGTTTGCTATTTCGCAATTCGCTTGAAAAATGGGGAACTGAGGAAAATAGGTCCAGAATTTTTTGGAACGTTATACGTAGTACGAATGGTCAACAACCCATTGGAACTCTATTGACGGAAATCCCTCATTCTCATCTGAAATTCGACATTCCTAGGGCACCTGTATTATATTCACTGAGCGAGCATGAGAGGGAACAAATCGCGCGAGGGATTCGACGGATCAAGGAATAACTTTACCTTCATCGTTATGGCTCCCTTTATGAAGTATATTCATACTGGCAATGGACAACGCTTAAGGTTAAATCGATATAATCTTACGCGGGAGGTCATCGCTTCTTGAAATTTGCACTTGGACGTTGCTTGCTGAATGATCGATTGATGGAATCCGGAAAGTCAGCGGAATGGCTGGCCAAAGACTTGCTTATTAAACCGGAACGAGTTTACGACTTTATTGAAAACAAAAGAGTGATGCCACTCAAAATTGCCATATCGATCGCCGATTCCATCGGTTGTGATGTTGGTGCCTTGTATGAATTAATTCCGAACGAATATGAAGTAAAGAGAGATTAACGGAATAAATGGTAGGTGGCATCGAGGCTGCAAAATATTGACTAATTGTGATGTCGGTGTACATAAACATGGTCCCTTTAAAAGTCGCTATTTTAGCGGCTTTTTTGTTTTATCGGTACAAGTTCTTGTCCAGAGCCAACAACAAGAACTTGTATCATCCATTACCGTAAAGGACAAGAACATGAGTCGGTTACCGAATAGATAAGTACGGGTTGATTTCGCTAATTTGGAGTTGAATGTTGTTATTTCACTCTCAATATTATATATTGAGGAAATTTCATTCATTAAAAAAAGGGGGGAACTGTTTGCCACGTAGCAAGGAACAGTTTGAAGAAATGCGCAATGTTACTAGGGGAAAAATCCATTCAGCCGCGATGCAGTTATTTGTTAATCAAGGTTTTGGCTCGACGAATGTTCAAGATATTGCGGATACAGCTGGCATTAGTATTGGGCTGCTGTATCGTCATTACAAAAACAAGGATCAGTTATTTAACGAGTTGGTTGCTTACGCGGTTGGAGGATTGAAACGTAATATTACATTCTTTGAATCCGACCAATCCCCTAAAAAGTTAATGGCACAGTTTGTCGACGAAGTCTACACTGACATGATCAGGGGGGAGGAACTAACCCATCTACTGATCCTTATTAATCAATCTCTATTAGCTGGAGCTGCCACAGCCTCAAAACATTATGAAGAGATCCTCCAGGTAAATGCCAGGCTGCTTGATTCTACGGCACAGCTCATTCGAAGGGGTCAAGAGCTTGGGGAATTTCACTCGGGTGATGCGCAGGAAATGTCAGCTCTTTTTTATGCTTCAATTCAGGGATTGGCTCAGATGAAAGTATTACTAAAGAGCAACTTTACCATGCCCTCTCCATCTATCCTCACCGCATTTTTATTTAAGGAAAGGGAGTGACCATACCATGATTAACGTGGTTAAAGCTGATCAAGCCGAGTTTGATGTGAGGCGAGGGATATCCGAAATATTCGCAGAGGGATTCACACAGTGGCTAGGGTTTTTCTCCAAGAATCCTAAGAAGATTGCTGCAGCGTTCGCTCATATGTTCGCTCTGGATCAATTTTATGTAGCTTTATACAAGGGACAAGTGATCGGGATGGCTTCTTGCACGGATGGAACTTCTCTCTCGGTTAAACTTAATACAAAGGAGCTTCGCAAACATTTAGGCTTTTATAAAGGAAGTTTAGCTGGTATTTTCCTAAAAAAGGAATTTGCATCACCCTTTGTTAATCCTTCACCTGGTGTAGGCTCAATCGAATTCGTAGGAACAGCTGCCGAATTCAGGGGGCAAGGTATTGCTTCTCAAATGATTCGTCATATCCTTGAGCATACACCTTATGAGGCTTACTTGATTGAAGAAGTTGCTGATACCAATATTCCAGCCATGAAACTCTATTCTAAATTAGGTTTTGAAGAATATAAACGCAGGCAAATACCTGTGAAAAGGGCAAAGAAGATCGGGATCAACTACCTTATATCATTGAAATATTCGAAATAATGCAGATTAGAAAAAGTTTGTTACATCCCCGATATGATTTCATTGTCGGAGGATCGCAAAGATGACTGTTTATTAAACTAACCGGGCAGATATGCTCAATAAACCTACTTTGGCCGAAAATAAATCATGATATAATATGTTAAAATATTGGAGGCCAGAAATATGGATATATCTATCCGAAACGCTCACCAAGATGACTACGAGTCTTTGTTACCTTTGTTTAGGCAGGTTCATGATCTCCACGTTTTTGAAAGACCCGATTTGTATAAAGAAAACCCAACTCCAGTCGGGAAGGAATTTTTCTTAAGCCAGCTAAATGATCCCAAACAGCATATTTTTGTTGCTACCATAGGCTTAGAGATAATCGGACTAGTTGTGACGAAGGAAGAAGACATAACGGAAAATTCATTTGTAAATGCGAGAAAGATATTATATGTAAATAGTTTGTGTGTTTCCGAAACGTACAGAAATAAGGGCGTTGGAAAGAGACTTATGCAATATGTTATGGATTTCGGAGGAAGCCTGAAAGTCGATAGTATTGAATTAGGGGTATCGGAGAACAATGCTTCTGCATATTCATTTTATACATCATTTGGAATGACAACGAAGAGTAGAAAAATGGAGTTTAGGTTGAACTAACGGACGAGTAACTATAGCTTGATAAATAACTAAAACGCGGCTGCCGGCATGGATCGGCCAGCCGCGTTTTGCTAACTATAACGCAACGAACAGAAGTTGCCTGCGTCTAATAGCTGGTTGGAGAAATATGAAAGGAGTTGAATGGGAAAGATGACAGCATCATTTTCACATAAGCCCGAAGGATACGAATGTCCATTTTGTCGTATTTGGGGTATCGAGCGACCTAATCAGGGAACAAAACAAAGGGAAATCATCTATCAGAATGAAAAGGTAACGGCATTTATAGCGAGCAAATGGTGGCCAAACAATAAAGGACATGTTCTTGTTGTTCCTAATCAACATTTCGAGAACATCTTTGAACTCCCTGTGGATTACGCTGTGGAAATTCACCGCGCGGCTCAGCTTACAGCATTTGCAATGAAAAGTACATATGGATGTGATGGAATTTCTACGCGGCAACATAATGAGCCTGCTGGCAATCAAGACGTGTGGCATTATCATCTCCATGTTTATCCTAGATATGAGAATGATCAACTTTATCTGACAAAGGGTTCTCAGTCCGATCCAGATGAACGCTCTTTCTATGCCGATAAGTTGCGTTCTTGGATAAAGGAAAACATTGAAGGTCTAGGAGGAGCGTATGATAACCCTAACAGGAGATGAACCTGAGATTACATGGTTTGTTGCATTGTCCGTTGACTGCTTTCTTACCAGGGAGGGCTTATTCCCAGTCCTTCAGGACATGGCCCCAGGGAGTCCTTTGTGGAGCCGATGGGTGTCATCGTCGAACCGATATCTTTTTATGAAACATCTCATCTAATAACAAGATTTCTGCTTTTTGGCAACGATTTCACCGAAGGGAGTTGGGGAACATGCTTTTGTTAATCTTGGCATTTTTATGGTTCATTTGGTTTTTGATTGTTATTCTGTATTATTTATGGACATCTTTATTCTGGTCGATGATATTTCGTGCCCAAAAACTTGAAAATGAGGGAAAACGTACGCTTTCAGGTTTTGTCGCTTTGGTCTCCATTGCCTTGAACATATCTATCTTGAAATTCATTTGCTACTTTACGGATACTCCGAGTTTGTTCCAATACTCTAAAATTACCTCAACTTGTTTTACGGTTGCATTTATTTATATCGTCGTATTAGGAATTGCAACCATTCCTTTTATCAAAAAAGACGGAGCCTATTTGCTGAGGCTAGCAATATATGGAAAAAAGAGGAAGAAAAAGAAATGGTAAAAAAACTACCCAATCGTTTTAAAGAAAGGCACCATTTTAGAACTATATATTCAATGCCGAGCAAGCGATAGAGATTATTAAGAGAAATAAAATGATAGGTCATTTAGGATGACAGCTACTTCATAAAATCTCATAATCACCCATTGGAGCTTAGCGGTTCCTTGGTCTCCCGTGAGGAGATAGGCAGTGAAGCAGAATCAGGAGGACGCTTCCGCACCGACTAACCGCATCGCGGCCGCCCCGTCGGGGCAGTCGTGAGATCCAATACATGTGCACTCCATTCACTTTTTCTTTTTTTTGAAGAAATCGAATTTGATCACAAAATCAAAGAGAGAAGTGATTACAACAGCTCCAAGTGGAATCATTGCGTATGCCCAAGGCGGATTATTTGGAGCTTCACCAGGGGGTGCATCAATTAAAATCTCAAAAAGAACAATACAGTAAATTACGGCCAATACAATACCCGTTACGTTCCTTTCTTTTTTACGCATAGCTATGTTTCACCTCCCTTAACATGAACAACCCTTGAAAATAAATCCTCTTATGAAAGATCATAATAATTATATTGTTTTAATTGTATATAAACCATTTTCAATGCAAATAACGTTAATGGCGATTAGAGAGCTGCTACGTGACAACAAAATAGAGAGTGGAGGAAATCTAGTAAAGGATGGTTACCATTAGTCTTGGACACAGGATTAACTTTTATTCTAATCAATTTGCTTGATATCTTTATGGAGGATATTACGATAACATGGCAAGGAGCTATTATATTTTCATTAATTTCTGGGCTCATAAGTAGGAAATTGAAAGAGAAGGAAAAAGAGCCATCAGTTATGGATAGTAACGAATACAGAAGAATAAAAAGTGAAATTGAATCCAAGAAAAATGCTTAAAAGGTAGAGATTTAGTTGAAAAATCAAACTTGAATAGCCATTCAACTAACGAAAAACATTAGATCAGTGATCCAAAAGAGCAGGTACGTCAGTTGGTAGCTGCTCTTTTTCATTAAGCTAACGCAGTTATGTTCAATGAGTCGATACTTTAATACAAAGCAGAATGAAGGGAGAACAATCACATTATGTTCTTTGAGAGACCGGAACATCTCTCAATGTAACATGGAGCAACTTCTGGGCCCATCTTCCCGCGCAAAGTGTTACGACCTTTGTAGGCGAACTCGGGCGGTAACTCATCGTCCACGGTACTGGTATCAATGGTAAAGCGTTTTAACAAAGAGCTGTCTCCAGGTCATACAGGCGACTTGGAAGGGCAGCTCTTTGTTCTGAGCTGGAATTGAACCGAAATGTCAGCCGTATACGGTTGGATGCATGAAAGGGAGCAAAGCAAGAACCGGGTTCCCCTACGCCTTAGTGATAGCTCCGGTTTATCTTATTGCCTCGTAAAGGAGTTTGCGTACTTTCGCTCCTAGCCGATAGCCATATCGTAAGCAAATTGTACCCCGAGGAAGGAATTGTACCTTTTTCTTGCGAACAGTCAAGTGTATCATCGAATTGCCTTGTTTTTGAAAACGCTTACTGTTGAGGAGGGTACGTATGCAGCGTTTATGGTCCAAGTTCTCCCCGGTGTTCCGCAGATTTCTGATTTCCTACTTGATTGTGCTCTTAATCCCCCAAATTGCGGGCTATGCATCGTACAGGACTTCGATTGATGTGGCGAAAGCAAGCTCAATCGAAAACAGTCTGAGTTCCCTGAATCTGGGAAAAGAGATCATCGAGCGTCATCTGGTGGAGGTGGAAGCCTTCACGAAGCAGCTTGCGATCAATCAGGACCTATATCGTCTGATCGCTGATCCCAAGCCGCTCGACATCAACAACGTTTACGGACTGGGACGAATGCAGCGCAGCCTGTCCATGTACAGCAGCACGAATGATTACCTCACCAATTTCTTCATCTACATACGTAATTATAATGCCATTATTACGCCGAATACCGTCTATTACCGGCCAGAGCATTATTACGAGGCGAATCGGCTTGAAGGGTTGACGTTCGAGGAGTGGGAGGAGGCCGTATTGAAGAAACCGCATCTAAACGAGATGATTCCGCTTAAGAAATATAGGCGGGAAATCCGCGACACGGTGTTTGTCGAGACACCGGCCGTCACGTTTCTGCAGTCGATCCCGCTTAACAGCTTCAACAATCCGCAGGCGATGATCGGCGTACTGATCGATGAAGAACATATGGGCAGCCTGCTGCAAAATATTGTGGACCAATACGGGGGCTGGGCGCTGGTTGCGGACCGGGAAGGCAGCTTGATCTTGTCCCGGGGCATCGGAGAAGAGGAAGCCAAGCGCTTCACCCAAGCGCCTTCCGATGAGAACGGCGAGGTTAGCCCAACGGGAGACGGGCGGCTGTTGATATCCATCCGGTCCGACCTGAACGGGTGGACCTATATGGCCGGAATACCCGAGCAGGCGCTGATGGCGAAGGCTGACACAATCCAGCGGGTCACGACGACGTTTACGCTGTCTGCGCTGGTCATCGGTTTGCTGATCGGACTTGTGCTTGCGTACCGGCACAGTGCAAAGGTCCAGTCGCTGCTGTCCGTGTTTCGCGAGCAAAGCCATGTTTCCCGGGAGAAGATCGGGAACGAGTACGATTTCCTGGCCGGTAATATCGCGGCTCTGATCGCAAACAACAAATTGCTGGAGTCCTCACTGAACGATCAGCTCCCGCTGCTTAGGGATGCGTTTATTAAACGGCTGCTGACTGGCGACTTCTATACGCTGCGCGAGCTCGATGCGGTCTCCGGTCAGACGGGAGTCCCGCTTCGCGGCGAGCATGGACGCGCAGGCATTCTTAAAGTCGCCGGATATGGCAGTGCCGACAGCGAAGAAATCATCCAGGAACTCAGCGTCGCCCGGTTGATCGTCCGGCAGGCCTTGAGCCGGCTGGAACCCGATGTGCTGGTTACGGACTGGGGTTCGGACCAGATCGCTTTTGTGCATCCGCTTGCCGAAGAGGCGCTGGACGACTGCACTGGTCGCCTGGAAGCCGGTTTGCTTGAATTGGTCGATACCGTATATCGGCAGCACCGATTGTCGATAACGATCGGGCTGGGTTCGGTGTTCGACGCGTGGAACGGCGTGGCCGACTCGTTCAACGAAGCGCAGCAAGCGCTGGAATACGCCGTCCACACCGGGGCGGTCGGCATCACCCGGTTCGAGGATGCGATGAAAGCAACGGAGCTGTATTATTATCCGATTGAATCCGAACAGCGTATGCTCAATACGCTTAAGGCCGGAGAGCTGGAGGAAACAAGCCGCCTTCTTGACCAGCTGTTCAGCCGGAACTTTGAAGAGAGGGAGCTGTCGTACGATATGACGCAGCAACTCGTGATGGAGCTCAAGGGAACCTTTCTGAAGCTGGCCGAACTCAAAATATTCCACGACGAGTCGCTCACTGACCATATCAAAGAGCAGATCGCTGCCGTTTCGACGACGGACGGGGTCGATCAGCTCAGGGAACGATTCGGGAAGCTCATTCATGATATCTGTATGGACGTCCGGAAGAAAAAATGCGACATGCATGCCGAGACCGTGGGTGAGATTATCCGCTACATCCACGAGCGTTATTCCGACGCAGAGCTGACGCTTTATCGTATCGCGGAGCATATTGGGAAGCCCGAGAAGTATATCTCCCAAATGTTCAAGGAGCATACGGGAACGAATCCTTCGGACTACGTTGAACTGGTGAGGATCAGCAAGGCGGCCGAGCTGCTGCAGCAGAACCTTTTGACGATTGACGAGATCGCCGCGCAGGTAGGGTATAACAGCGCTCATTCGTTTCGGAGGGCCTTCAAGCGGGTTCGCGGTGTGTCGCCCAGTACATATCGGCAAATGGCCGATTAAGGAGAAAACGGGCTTGCCGTCTTTAACGGAAGGGTTGGTCAGTATTTGCTTAACGAGTGGATCAAACGTCTGGCATATTTTTTATCATATTCGCCAAATGAAAAAAACGAGGAACATCAAGGCTTGGAAAGCATCCGTCTCCGAAATTGTACGGCCAGGGAGAAAGTGTGCCTTTACGAAGCAAAGCATGCAAATTTATGATTGCACACAAGAAAGCGCTGCCATAAAAGTTCATACTTCATTGGCAGCTACTCATCGAAGGAGGGATGGAACTGAGTACGCTATTTTCCAAGTCCAAAACGGTCAGAGCTCCGAGCGGCAAACGCTCGGAAATCGGGAGGTTTGCTTACCGAAGCTTCAGAAGACATTGGCAGCTGTATCTGCTGGTCATTCCGCCGGTCTTGTATTTCATCATCTTCAAGTACTTGCCTATGGCAAACGCCGTGCTTGCATTCAAGAACTATAACGTGATGAAAGGGATTTGGGGGAGTCCCTGGGTCGGCACGCAGTACTTCGAGATGTTTTTTCGCAACCCGGCGTTCGCGACGCTGATCAAGAATACGCTGTACATTTCGTTCTATCAATTGATCGTCGGGTTTCCGATTCCGATTCTGCTGGCGTTAGCCTTGAACGAGGTGAAGAGCGCAAGGTTCAAAAAAACCGTACAGATGGTCACCTATGCGCCATATTTCATCTCCACGGTGGTCATGGTGTCTATCATCATGCTGTTCTTGTCCCCGCGTCTTGGGATCGTGAATACCATTGCTGGCGCGCTTGGCTTTGAAGCGATCAATTATCTTGGAGAGCCTGGCATGTTCCGAACGATCTACGTGCTGTCCGACGTATGGCAAACCATGGGCTATTCCGCCGTGATTTATCTTGCTGCTCTGGCGGGCGTGGACCCGTCATTATATGAAGCGGCCAAGGTGGACGGCGCCAATCGGTTCCAGAAGATCCTGAACGTCGATCTTCCCGGCATTCTCCCGGCCGCGGTCATCATTCTGATTCTCAGTGTAGGCAACATTATGGCGCTCGGCTTCGAAAAAATGTACTTGTTGCAAAATCCGCTGAACTTGTCCTCGTCCGAGATCATTTCCACGTACGTGTACAAAATCGGATTGCTGAACGCGAACTACAGTTTCGCCACGGCAGTCGGATTGTTCAATTCCTTGATCAATCTGGTGCTGCTCCTGGTCGTCAACGCCATTGCCAAGAGGGCTTCCAATACGAGCCTCTGGTAAATTTCGAAAAAAGGGAGTGAGTGACATGAACGCATTGCAGGCCCATTCCGGAAGCCGGCGGAGCGTGAGGATCAGGGAGTCGCTGGGGGACCGCATCTTTCTGACCGTGACCTATATCTTGCTGATCTTGGTTTTAATGGCCGTCCTGTATCCGCTTATTTACATCGCAAGTTCATCCCTGAGCAGTCCAAGCGCTGTCTCTGCAGGCAAGGTGTGGCTGTGGCCGGTCGACGTATCGCTGGCAGGGTATGAGGCGGTGTTCCGAAATGACCAGGTGCTGACAGGTTATGCTAATTCGCTGTTTTATACCGTTGCCGGTACATTCATCAGCGTATCCCTGACCATTATGGTCGCTTACCCGCTGTCGAAAAAGTCATTCTTCGGCCGCACGCCGCTTATGGTTTTCATTACTTTCACCATGCTGTTCTCCGGCGGGTTGATCCCGACCTATCTGGTCGTCAAATCGATGGGCATGATCGATACGCGCTGGGCGCTGCTCATTCCGAATGCCGTGTGGGTATGGCAGGTCATTATCGCCAGAACCTTCTTTCAGACCTCGATCCCGGATGAGCTATCCGAGGCGGCGGATATCGACGGCTGCAGCGACATCCGCTACATATTCAGCGTCGTTCTTCCGCTTGCCAAACCGATCATCGCCGTGCTATCGCTTATGTACGCGGTGGGGCAGTGGAACGCTTATTTCGATGCCCTGATCTACTTGAAATCGCAATCGCTCTATCCGCTTCAGCTCATACTCCGCAGCATTCTCATCTTGGGCAGCGGAACGGGCAATATGGACGCCGGGGAAATGGTGAAGCAGCAGCAAATGGCCGAGCTGATGAAATACTCGCTTATTGTGGTGGCAAGCCTCCCGGTGCTGGTGATCTATCCGTTTGTACAGCGCTATTTCGTACAAGGCATGCTGATTGGCTCCGTGAAGGGCTGATCCTGGGCCGGGCTATTCCCATTGTGTTGCATTACCAATTCATGAGGAGGAGATTGATTTGAGAAAAACAAGAGCCCGTCTGCTTGTTCTTATACTGATGCTTAGTTTCGCGCTTGCCGGATGTTCTGGAGGTAATGGTAACGCAGGCAGCGAGGGGCCGGATGGCGGCACGCCGGATTCCGGTCAGAAGGTTACAATCAACGTATTTGCCCATCAAAGTTCGGATGTGGATCTGATAACCAACAAGTTTACGAAGAAAATGGAAGAGAAGTTCAATATCAAGTTCAACTGGACAACTGTTCCGTTCGACGGCGCGGCCGAAAAGCGGCAAATTTCGCTTGCGTCCGGCGACTATCCGGACTTGTACATGCTCATTCCGTGGGTAGACCGTTTCTCGCAGACGGATTTGCTGAAGTTCGGACAGCAGGGGGTGATCATCCCGCTGAACGACCTGATCGATGAGCATGCTCCCCACATTAAGGAAGTTCTGGAGAACAACGAATATTATAAAGCCATGAACACCGCGCCGGACGGCAATATTTACGGATTGACCGGCTTAAACGAATGCTTCCACTGCTCATACCCGAATAAAATGTGGATCAATACGAAGTGGCTTGATCAGCTCGGGCTTGCCAAACCGACGACGCCGGAAGAATTCAAAGCGGTCCTTGAAGCCTTCAAGACGCAGGATCCGAACGGAAACGGCAAGGCGGACGAAGTGCCGCTCAGCGGATCCGTCGAAAATTTCGGCGTTCATGTGATTCCGTACCTCATGAACGGCTTTATTTACAACGACGACAGAACGTACCTCATCATGAAGGAGGGGAAGGTAGACACTGCCGCGAACAAACCGGAGTGGCGGGAAGCGCTGGCTTATATTAAATCGCTGTATGACGGCGGCCTCATCGACCCGGGGGCCTTTACGCAAAATGCAGGCGCGTACAAAAAAATCGGGGATAACGCGGACGCACAGCTTTTGGGTGCCGGAGCAGGCATGCATCCCGCCCTGTTTTTGACAACGGGAGAAGACGCACCCTACAGCAAGGACTACAACCCGCTTCCGCCTCTGCAAGGACCGCATGCCAATTATGCAACGTTCAACTATCCGATCGATCCGGGCGCTTCCTTCGTTCTGACGAATAAAGCGAGCAAAGAGACGCAAATCGCCGCCATAAAAATGCTGGATTATTTCTATACGCAAGAAGGGGCGATGCTTTCCTATCTCGGTGAAGAGGGCAAGAGCTGGCGCAAGCCGCAGGATGGGGAAATCGCGCTGAACGATAAAGTGGAACCGCTCTATAAATCGATCCCGCTTGAATCCGGGGAGCAGCCCCGCAATGACAGCTGGGGGGCATTAACCCAATATAACCATCACCGGGCATACCGCGACGCCGAGGTTCAGGGCACGGATATTTACGCGAACGATGGTTACGAACGCCGCCTTTACGAGGCAACGTTATTGATGGAAGGCAAGGAGCCGAAGGAAATATTCCCCCATTGGGCACTATGGGTAGACCCGTTGGTCGCCGATGAAGCCAGCATGATGCAGACCAACATCAAAGACTATGTCGACCAGAACGCTTTGCTGTTCATTACCGGCGCCAAGAGTCTGGACAAGGATTGGGATGATTACGTGAAAGGGCTTGAGGGATTGAACATGCAGCGTTATCTTGAAATCATGCAGGCTGCCTACGATTCATCAACAATATCGAAGTAAACCACGGTGCGATAAGCTCGGCTTCTTGGGGGCAGGAGTCTACGCTCAGGACACGGGGAGCCAGCTGCCGCCGGAACGTCGTTCCGGCATCCCGATCCGGAGCTTGATGGCAACGGCGGCTGGAGATGTTGAGCCGGGTTCCATAGGCTGAACTAGGACCACGGCCTGATCGCGAGTATCAATTCGGCCTATACCCTGCTCATTGCCTTCAGTCGGCCGGGCTCTTCTTTCCGCTATGCAATTGGATCCGATGGGCAGGCTGGACGAGTCAAGGCTAGAAACTTCCGCAATATTGAACTAGTAAAGCACAAGATAGGACGAGAAAGGGCAGGGAAATCTAGTTATACTAAACTTGCTTACGCACACTAAACGTTAAATCGGGAGTGGTAAACTACATGGCGAATGTATTGCGCATCGGAACGCTGGTTGGCGGCGGGGACGCTGTACGCGTAATTCCTCAGATTGCGCCCCACGGCTTTGAATCGTTCAGCCTTACCTTCTGGCAGACGACAGGTGCTACCGATCTTGTGGAGACGGCCAAGAAAGTTCGTGAGCTGCAAGCTGAACACGGTTTTATCGTGTCGACGCTTGGGATCTTCGGCAATCCGCTAACCGGAGAAGGCGGGAATGCTGATACTTTGGCGAGCTGGGAGCGTCTGATCGATCATGCCCATCTGTTCGGCACCGATATCGTTTCCGGTTTTACCGGACGATTAACGGGCGAATCCATCGAAGCCTCGATTCCGCAATATGCGAAGGTGTTCGGCGAGCTGTCCAAAAGAGCGGCGGATCAAGGCGTCCGCATTGCGTTCGAGAACTGCGACATGGGCGGGACATGGGAGACGGGGGATTGGAATATTGCCCATAACCCGACGGCGTGGGAGATGATGTTCAACGCCATCCCGTCGAACCATATCGGCCTGCAGTGGGAGCCCTGCCATCAGATGGTGTCGTTGATCGATCCGATTCCGCAGCTGCGGAAGTGGGTGGATAAAGTATTCCACGTCCATGGCAAGGATGCGACGATTGCTTGGGATATCGTGAGGGAATATGGAATTCACGGGCCGAAGCCTTATGTATGGCACCGTACGCCCGGATTCGGCGACACCGACTGGACCGACATCATCACGATTTTGCGGCAAGGCAACTATGAGGGAACGATCGATATTGAAGGCTGGCACGATCCCGTATATAACGGGGAGCTTGAGATGACTGGACAGGTTCATGCGCTTCATTATTTGAAGCGATGCCGAGGTGGAGATTTCGTACTGAATCCGGTGTGATTTCTACTACTTTAACAGTCGAGCGATAAGAATATGGTCCCATTGAAAGTCGCTATTTTAGCGGCTTTTTTATTTTACCGTTACTAGGTCTCGTCCTCAGCCAAGGACAAGAACTTGCCCGATTGCCGAAAAGGACAAGAACATGTTCCAATAACCGATTGGATAAGCATTTAACTACATTTTACTGCTTTAGATCATTAAGCCAACAGGCAGTATTAGTAAATAAAATAACAAAATATCTAATATTGTAATACCCGATGGTGTCCACATTATTGGTTTAGGCGAAGCAACTCATAACAATCCGGATCGGCTGCTTAGCATCTCCGTCTCCCTATACGAGAGAGACGATTCGTGGTGTCCGACAACGTCCAAGGCATACCACTGCCGGAACAGGAAGATCATCTTCGAGCAGTTCATCCGCGGCGAGAACAAAAAGCATGCCGTTCGCTGCCTGGCCTTGGCCATACGTTCAGCAGCCAGCAGGCGCAAGCTCAAGGCAGGCAGCTAACGCTTATGGAAAGCTCGGAACAAGGAACTGTATTTGTCCTTTCGCTTCCGACAATTGTATTGAGGGGATTGTGGCAGGCATTAGACCCGGTTCGTTTTCCGGTAAGCGGAAGGACTGACTTTCATCAGCTTCGAGAACACGCGGCTGAGGTAGAAGCCATTGTTGAAGCCGCAAGCTAATGCGATCTGCTCCAAATTCAGATGGGTATCGACGAGCAAGGACTTTGCTTGCTCCAGCCTAGTATGGCTTAAATAGCGTGAAGGAGTCATCCCCACGCTTCGGGTGAATCTGCGGGTGAGCTGAACGGGACTGATGCCCAGCTCGTCCGCAAGCACCAGCATGCTCATGTCCTTATAGGCGTTCTGCTGGATATAGAGCCGTGCCTGTTCCATCAGAGGATCGGCAGGTTCTTTGTCTTCGCCAACCACGCCGGCCGCTATCGACTGCAAACAAAACAGCCAAATATCGTTCAGCGCATGGTTTTGCCAATAGCTCCGCTGATCGATCTCCGCGGCAGCTTCGTCCTGCCTCTTGAAACATCTCAGATTATCGGCAAACCTCTCTTTATGCGTGACGACGGGCTTGTAGGCAGAAGCCGCCAAACGAAGGTGGACGTGCTGCTCTGCCTCTTGCCCTGGAACCGCCTCTCCCGATATAGAGCCTAACGAAAATCCGATGAAATGAAAGGACGGCGCATGGATAACGTCACGATGAAAATCGACGCCCGGCGGGCAAACGATGACGTCGCCCATCTGCGCTATTCCCTCGCTATCGCCGATCCCATAACGGAAGCTGCCGCCCTCCAGCGCAAATAGAACCCAATGTCCGTAGGTGTCCACGCTGTATTGAAATTTCCTCTTATGATTCCAAAAGACATGATGCATTAGGCTGGGATATAGGATGGAGCTTAGATTCGACATCATCACCGCAATCAGCCTCCAGAATGAAATAAAGTATATGCCAATATGATAGCGCAGTGCATGTTAAATAACGACCCCCTCGATTAAGATGATAGTAATTCCAGACTTGGGGGGATTCGATTGAAGTTTGAATTAGCAAAATCCGACATTACCGTTATTGGCGGAGGCTTGGCCGGCGTATGCGCTGCCGTTGCAGCCGCACGTCTAGGCCAAACCGTGTCGCTCGTGAACAACAGACCCGTACTCGGAGGCAATTCTAGCAGCGAGGTAAGGGTATGGGTATGCGGCGCTACGGCGCATGGAACGCAGCGTTATGCGAGAGAAACCGGCATTATGGGAGAGATGTTCGTCGAGAATCAATTCCGGAACCCGGATGGAAATCCGTATTTATGGGATCTTGTAGTACTCGAGACAGTCCGAGCAGAGCCGAACATTACCTTGTTTCTCAATACGGATGTGCACGAGGTCGAATCGGAGGGCGCGGAGGAGGAGCGCATCATTAAGTCGGTCACGGGTTGGATGATGGGCTCCGAGCGGAAAATCCGGTTTGAAAGCGATATGTACATAGATTGTACAGGGGATGGCCTTGCGGGTTTTCTGGCAGGCGCTAAATACCGGATCGGCCGCGAGGCTGCAGAGGAATACAACGAGGACTGGGCGCCGGAGACGGCGGACGATATTACGCTTGGCAGCACGCTCCTGTTCTATACGAAGGAGGCCGATCGGCCGGTCAAGTACATTCCGCCGAGCTTTGCGAAGGACATTACCCAAACGGCGATCCCGATGAAGCGGGTCATTCGCAGCGGCGACTCAGGCTGCCACTATTGGTGGATCGAATGGGGCGGCGAGCTGGATACGGTGCATGATAATGAACGAATTCGCGATGAGCTCTGGTCGGTCATTTATGGGGTATGGGATTATATCAAAAACTCAGGCAATTTCGATGCCGATCGCATGACGCTGGAATGGGTCGGATCGATCCCCGGCAAACGGGAGTACCGCCGATTCACCGGAGATTATATGTTGAATCAAAATGATATTATCGCGCAGGAGCCATTCACCGATCGCATCGCCTTCGGAGGCTGGTCGATAGATCTTCATCCCCCGCAAGGCATGTATTCGACGGAAAGCGGTTCGAAGCATTTATATTCGGACGGCATCTATCATATTCCATTTCGGTGTCTGTACTCCAGCAACGTCAACAATCTGATGTTCGCAGGCCGCGATATCAGTGCAACTCACGTCGCATTCGGCACAACGAGGGTAATGGCAACCTGTGCCGTCATCGGCGAAGCAGCTGGGAGCGGCGCCGCACTGTGCGTGCAGAAAGGGATATCGCCGCGTGAGCTGCACCGTGACCATATGAACGACCTGCAGCAGACAATGCTCAGGCAGGATGCGTCGATAATCGGGATCGCGGCAGACGACCCTTACGATCAAGCCAAATCGGCCCATATTACGGCATCCAGCACAATGACCAAAGTTTCGCTGACGGACTCAACCTATACGTACCCGTTGGACAAAGAACTGGGCATCCTGTTTCCAGTGAATCCCTCGCTTGAATCTGTGGAGTTGCTGATCGATGCGGCAAAGGCTGCTACTCTTGAAGTGGAGCTGTGGCATACTGATAAAGGTGAAAACTACGTGCCAAAGCAGATGGTGGCTGAAGCATCGGTGTCAGTAGCCGAAGGTACCGGGCAGTGGGTTAAGCTGGACCTGGTTTGGCAGCCCGATGCGGCCTGCAATGCATTCCTTATTATTAAGGCGAACGAAGCGATTCAGCTACACGGATCGGATTGTCCGATGACCGGCGTGCTGTGCTTTGAGAAGGGGCCAAAGCCGATCGTCTCTACTCTTTTAGAGGATCGCCAGCCGGATCAGCCGGTCGTACAGTGGAGCATGCGCCGTTGGAACCGCAAGCCGCTATGTCTGCAGGTTACGCCAAATACGGAAGCATACGCTGCCGCAGCGGTGACGGACGGGTATATTCGGCCGTTCGCCGGTCCGCATTTATGGATGTCCGAGCCGATGTCTCCAGGCAAACCGGAATGGCTGCAGCTGGAGTGGGCTGAAGTGCAATCGATCGCCGAGGTCCACGTCACCTTTAACGACGACGTCAATGAAGACTTAATAAATTTGCACCATCATCGCACCTCTTTCGAAGCGATTCCCGAGCTCGTTCGAGCTTATCGGATAGAGGCACTCATCGGTGAGGAATGGGTCACGCTGGCTGAAGAGAAGCACAACCATAAGCGCAAAAAAGTGCATAAGCTCAGCCGTTCCATCACGTCACATAAGGTTAGACTATGGATCGACGAAACGAACGGAGGACCACGCGCGGAGGTTGCCGAAATAAGAGTGTATGCTCTATAATAGAATAAACTAAATGACAGCGCTTTCAATTTATTTTATGAGCATTAAAGGAGAGGATATCATGGCCATAAAGCCGCTTGGCGTATTGATCGTCGAAGATGAAATTCCTCTGCGGCAAGAGCTTCGGATATTTCCATGGGAGGCGTGCGGAGCCGAATGGATAGGGGAAGCGAGCAATGGCTCGGAAGCGATGCAGTTATGTGCTGAACGCACGCCAGATGTCGTGATAACGGATATTACGATGCCGGTTATGGACGGCATTGCGCTCATTAGGGAACTCCGGAAGCGGCACCCGAACGTCCAGATCATATTGTTAACCTGTCATAGCGATTTTCATTACGTACAAGAAGCGCTCCATCTCGGAGCGCTTGAATATATTTTGAAGGTGTCATTGGAGGAAGAAGAGCTTAAGCAGGCGATGAACAAAGTGAGAGCTGCGGTCGTCAAGGAGCGCATGGTGCAGGAGCATGCGAGAAGGGAACAGAGGCAGCTGCTAGCCGCCTTATTCGGCAAGCTGCTTCACGGGCAAGAGCCAGCCGGCTCCGATTGGCAGTCGATGACGCTAAGCGTAGATCGTCCGATTCGACTGGTACGGCTTCAGCTAGACATTCCTCCATTAGCCTATCTGCCTGTGAAGGAAACGGTTCAGCAGAGGCTGACCGAGCAGGAGAACAGGGATCCAAACTGGCTGACTTGGCTGACGGTACGGGAGCGGGAATATTTTGTTCTGCTTGAAGGCAGAACTCCTCCCAATGCTGTTCTTGAATCACTCCGCACGGTCGTTCAACATTTGACGGAGCTGTTGAATCGGGAAGAGACCAAGCAGGAGCGGCGGGCCACAGCACATGCCCTATTTAGCAAACCGGTCGCATCGAAGGAAGGAGTTGCATTGGCGCTCGCCTATTCGAACGAGTGGAAAGATGCGCTGTTTTACGACCGATGTCCCGAGGAAAGCGCTGTGTACGCTCAGCATTCGTTGCCTCTATCGGATCTGACGGAAAAGAAAATGAAGGAATTAAACGAGCTTCTGAGAAAAGCATCATGGTCTCCTGCTAGCTTGAAGGAATGCTTGCTTGGCAAGTTCAGGGACTGGTGCATCGCAGAGAGAGTGAAGCCAACTCAACTGAAGGAGCGGATACTCCATTGGCAGGTTGATTGGCACAGACAGCAAGAGGGCGCTGAGCTGAGCGCAGCCCGTATGGGGCTATTAATGGACACAGGAACATTAGCTGAGATGATCGCGAATATCGTTCAGGATATGGAAGCTGCCGAGCTTGGGAAGTCGCGTTCGCGCTTCGAGATTCGTTTGGCCGTGCAATGGATCAAAGACCATCTCAAGGAGCCGATCTCGCTGCCCGTTATTGCGGAGCAGGTAGGGCTGAGCCCACATTATATCAGCAAATTGTTTCGCGAGGAAACGGGGAGTACGGTCAATCAGTATATTACCCGTCTTCGTATGGAGAAGGCGATCGAGCTTCTTAGGCATTCGAATAAGAAGGTATATGAGGTCGCGGAAGAGGTCGGCATTCCGAGCTACCGCTATTTTACCGTTACGTTTCGAAATTGGACCGGGGTATCGCCGACAGACTATAAACGGAATGGCTGAAAGCACGGGAGCGTAAGAACGAGCGCGAAGGAAGGGTGGAAATGACGAAACTGTTTCATTGGTATGCCAGCCTTGGTCTCGCTACCAAGCAGTTTATTTATTTGTTCATCGTGACGCTGCTGCTCGTTCAAGTGCTTGCATGGCGCAACCTCCACGAGGCTGAAAGTCTGCTTCAGAATCAAGTCATTCGCGATGCAGAGCTGCTCGTCAGCCGGACGAATCAATATATCGATGCAAGTTTGGACAGTGTGGAAAATATGCTGCTGCTACTCTCGACACGCGCCGATTTGCTGGAGGAAGGGAATGAGGAGGCAGCCGTCGAGACGCTTCGCAAGTTCGCGGGAATTAACAACTCCATTGCCAGAACGTTGTACATGATTCGAGCTGACGGCCAAGTATTTGCAAGCTCGCAGGTCGTACATGACATCATTGGCAATCCAAAGCTGAATCAGCTCTATGAGCTGGCGCTTATTAACTACGGGGCTATTAACGTGAGTGAACCTTATGATTCGCCAATGTCGGGGCGAACGCTTGCTTACGTATTGCCGATTGCGGATGCAGGCAATAAGGTGAAGGGTGTCGTAGTCGCCGAACTTAATCTCGATTTGCTCACGGAGCGTATTGCGCCGATGATCTATCAATCTTATATACTGTTTACGAAGGAAGGCAGCGTCATTAATCGGCTGGATTCCCGCGATAAGCTGCTCCCCTTCCAAGCCGCCTCGTATCCGCCGAAGCTGGAGGAGAGCTTTCGCGGGCAGCTCGCCTTGCTCAAAGTCGGCGTCAGCGGCATAGAAGGGGACTCCTTGAATCCACTCGTTGCCGTGAAGTCGACCAAAAACCGTCTAGGCTGGTCGCTTGCGGCGTTCATCGAAGAGGATTATTTCTATCAGGACCTGCAGAGGCTGAACAACAACTACCGAACCGCGAGTATCGTGTGGATCATTATGCTTCTGATCAGCGCGTATCTGCTCAGCCGATCGTTCACGCATCCGATTCGCCGATTTGTCGAGAAAATGGACCGACTTAACAACTTTGAGGTCGTGGCGAAGCTGCCTGTCACGAGAATGGACGAAATCGGCAGGCTAACGCAGAGCTACAATGCCATGCTCGAGAGGATTCAGAGCCTGCTCCAGAAGACGAAAAATGCGGAGGAGCAGAAGAAGGAATACGAGCTGAAGATGCTGCGAAGCCAGATTGCGCCCCATTTTCTGTATAATACCCTTGCCTGCATCAGCAGCTTGGCAAAGCAGCAGCGTATCGACGAGCTGCGCGATACGATTCGTTCGCTGGTCAAGCTGTTAAGCTTCAGCTTCGACAAGCAATCGGAATACGTATCGCTTGAGGAGGAGCTGGAAGGGCTGCGAATGTACATGCATATTCAGCAGGTGCGCTATGGGGAACAATATCAGTTTATGTTCGATATCAATCCTGACCTTCTGCAGAATCGCATACTTAAGCTTACGCTGCAGCCGCTCGTAGAAAACGCACTCTTCCATGGACTAACGCCGAATCACGGCGGGCTTATCGTCGTGAAAGGCGGGCTGAGGAAGGGGATGCTGAGACTCTATGTGCGCGATAACGGGATAGGTATCAAGCGGGAGAAGCGGAGCAGGCTGCTGTTAGAAAATCAGGACGGTGGGCTGAGCTCCATGTACCGGTTTACGGGCATCGGGCTGCGGAACGTGCATGAGCGGATTCGGATCCATCACGGCGAGACGTACGGCTTGCGGATCGGAAGCGCGGAGGGGGCAGGAACTGTTGTCCGCGTCGATATGCCCGTCCTGACGGAAAGCGACGAACGATTAGGTATTTGGCGTTAACCCAAAACGATTCTAAGGCTGTCACGTGGTTTTTCAGACCATTCGTGACAGCCTTTACTCATTAATCAAAATATGGATAATGATGCAGATGGATCCATATTCGAGGCTAATGTTTATGAAGGAAATACGTACATTTTTTACGTTTTTGTGTATATCGAGGAGACGTCAGTACCTTTATACTTACCTTATTGGAAGCGCATTCAAACTATGGAGGGATACGTATGGAAGCCAATCATAGCCTAACGCCAGCCCCTCGGATACGGCCTTCTCCGCGGACAAAGCTGCTTATGATTTTAAAATTGGCATGGCGGTTTAAAGCCTTTTACGTCATGCTGCTGCCCGGCATTATTTATTTTGTCATATTTCGGTACTTCCCGATGTACGGAGTCATTATTGCCTTCAAAGATTTTGCAATCCTGGACGGCATAACGGGCAGCTCGTGGGTCGATCCGTGGTATAAGCATTTTCAGAGCTTTTACAAGTCGCCTTACTTCAGCCAGCTGCTGACCAATACGCTGTTGATCAGCCTCTACAAGCTGTTATGGGGGACGCTGCCGCCGATCATGCTGGCCGTACTGCTGAACGAATGCCGCGTCCGCTGGCTGAAGTCGATCGTACAAACGCTGACCTACATGCCGCACTTCTTGTCTTGGGTCATTATTTTCGGCATTCTTTTGACGCTCTTCTCCCAGAACGGCGGTCTCATAAACCGCTGGATTGTAGAAGCGGGGGGAAGCTCAATCCCGTTTCTGACCTCAACGGAATATTTCCGCAGCATACTGGTCGGATCGGAGGTATGGCAAAATCTCGGTTGGGGTGCGATTATCTATTTAGCCGCGATGGCGGGCATCGATCCGACGCTATACGAAGCGGCGAAGGTGGATGGTGCGAGCCGAATGCGAATGATTTGGCATATTACGCTTCCTGGCATTAGAAGCATTATCGTCCTGCTGTTCGTTCTGAAGCTTGGCCATCTGCTTGACGCAGGCTTTGATCAAATTTACGTTCTGTACAATATTCAGGTGTACCCGGTTGCGGACATCATCGACACATGGGTTTACCGAACCGGTCTGCAGCAGCTTAATTTCAGCTTGGCGTCGGCAGTCGGATTGTTCAAATCGGTCATCGGACTCATCCTTGTGCTAGGTGCTAACCGCGTGGCGAAGAAATGGGGTGAGGGCATATGGTAAGAGGCCTCGATGATAAAATTTTTAACACCATCATATACGTCATTCTCGGAATATGCGGACTTGTCGCCATTCTGCCGATCCTTTATGTCGTATCCGTATCCATCACTCCGTTCGGAGAAGTGCTGCGTAACGGCGGATTCATATTGTTCCCGAAGGAAATTACGTTTTCCGCTTACCGCACGCTGCTGACGGAGTCCAATATTCCGAAGGCGTTCCAAATAACTGTTCTCATTACGGTGATCGGAACAGCGGTCAATCTCGTCTTGACGGGACTGATGGCGTACCCGCTCAGCCGCCGGAATTTGCCGGGAAGAAACTTTTTTCTGCTCATGATCGTGTTCACCTTGTTGTTCAGCGGAGGGCTTATTCCGACCTATCTGGTCGTTAAGTCGATGGGGCTGCTTGATTCTATCTGGGCGATGATTTTGCCAAATGCAATATGGAGCTTTAACGTACTTATTATGAAAAGCTTTTTTGAAGGGCTGCCGGAGGAGCTGTTCGAGTCGGCTCGAATGGATGGAGCAAAAGAGTTCCGTATCCTGCTGCAAATCGTTACGCCGCTTTCCGTTCCTGTCTTGTTGACTGTTGGATTATTTTACCTGGTCGGCCATTGGAACGAGTTTTTTCAAGCGATATTTTATGTGACCGATCGCACGCTGTATCCGCTGCAGGTCGTCGTCCGGGAAATTCTGATGCAAAGCCAGCAGCCGCTGGAGAACGCGGAAAATATGATGCCGACACAGACGATGCAAATGGCATCTGTCATGATTGCGAGCTTGCCGGTCATCGTGATCTATCCGTTTCTTCAAAAGCATTTTACAAAAGGAATGCTGCTTGGTTCGATTAAAGGTTAACCGATGAAACCATTCAGAGAGGGGTTTTAATCATGAAGAAATTAGGGACCTTGCTAGTAGCCGTTTCATTAGCGGGGGCCATGCTTACGGCTTGTTCGGGAGGAAACAGCAGCGATAATCCGGGAAACCATTCGGACGCTACCGCCAAGCCCGGAGCGGAAACGACGGAGCAGCCTAGCGGCAAACCGGTTAAGCTAGACATTATCGAGACGGGGAACAATCTCCCATCGCCCGATAAAGACATAATTAAGCAGGAATTGGATAAGGCGCTGAATATCGACCTGAACCTGACAGTGTATCCAGCAGCGGACGATTACAACAATCAACTAAACGTTCGGATGTCCTCGGGGAACTTTCCCGACCTGTTCATGGTCGACCGGCAGCAGCTAATTCAATTTTCCAAGCAAGGGCTGCTGCTCGATCTGACGCCGCATATGGATAAGCTGGAGCAAACGGGAGCGTTTATTGGGGAGGACAGCGTCAAGAAGGGGATGGTCGACGGGAAAGTATATAGCATCTCCAAATCTCCGCAAATCCCTTACAACACCCTATGGATCCGCAAGGATTGGCTCGACAAGCTGAAGCTGGAAGTGCCGACGACCGTGGAGCAGTTGGCTTCCGTTGCGGAAGCGTTCACGAAGAACGATCCGGATGGAAATGGCAAGCCGGACACCTTCGGTCTAACGGGCGGCAAGCTGAGCGCATTCTCGACCGTTTTCGGAGCCTTCGGCGTTGGAATGCCAGGCAATTTCTACGAGAAGGACGGCAAAGTCGTCAATGCGCTGCATGAACCGGCAATGAAGGATGCCTTGGCCTTTATTAAGGACATGATCGCATCTGGATCGGTTGATCCGGAGCTGCTCGCCAATAGCGGATTGCAGCATCAAGAGAAGGCGATCAAAGGGCAGGCGGGCATCGTCTATATCGATTGGCCGAACATGACGAAGGAGCAGTTCGTGGAACAAATCAAAACCGTTAATCCGAATGCGGAATGGCTGCAAATCGCCGCTCCTTCAGGTACAGGAGGACAATTTGACGGTTCATGGGATATCGGCGCGGCGCCTGGGAGATATGCCATTCCGAAAGCACTTGAGAAAGACCCAGAGAAACTGCAGCGGGTATTCGATCTGCTCAACTATATTTCGAATCCGGAAGGAGGCTCGCTGCTCGTGCAGTTCGGGGTGAAGGATACGCACTTCACACTTGAGGACGGCAAGCCGTTGATGACCGACAAAGCGGGCGAGGTCGGCCATTCTTGGCTGTACCAATTCACCGGCAGACCGGAAATGGAGTATTTGCAAGCAAAGTTCGCCGCACAATCGGCTGCAATCGAATTCGCGAACGATCAACCCCGTATTGAAGCGTTGAATGGATTTGTCGACAATCCGGAGGGGTATAACCCTGCCGATGCGAATCGGTACATGGAAGAGGAGATCGCGAAGTTTATTTACGATAAACGTCCATTGACCGAATACGATGACTTTATCAAGACGCTGGAAACGTCTATGAACTACAAAGTGTTAGTGGACAGCGCCATGGAACAGCTCAAGGCGCTCGGTTACGGGGAATAAATAACGGGAACGAAAGGCCGACCTCATCCAATGCTGGTCGGTCTGTTCTATCATACGCTATGAGTTTTTCGGTACGACGAAGGATTGACACCGCACAGTTTTTTAAAGCTTTTGCTTAAATGATGTTCGTCGGTAAATCCGCAATGCTCGGCGATTTGGGCAAGGGTAAGCGAAGAGTATACAAGGAGTTGCTTCACCTTGTCCATTCTAAGATTAGTCGCGTAGGCGCTTGGCGTTATGCGGAACTCGCGTGTAAACCGTCTTGTCAGCTGCACCTGGGTTAGACCAAGCTCCACAGCGATCGACTTCAACGACAGGCCGAATTCTGCTTGCTGCTGAAGCAGATGCAGGGCTCGCCCAAGGGTCGGATCCTCGCTGAACAAGTTCATCGTATACTGCTCGGATTGCTCGATCTGAAGCAAATAGAGCAGATCCTTGAGAAGATGTTTCTTGTACGAAAGCCCAATCCCTGCATGCAAGTATTGGGCTTCGCGAAATTGAGAGAGGGTGGATTGGAAGCGTTTGTTGTTCAATAGCCGAAGCTTGCCGATAGTAGGGAAATCCGCCACACGCAGCGGCTCCTCAAGGGAATTGATCCATTGAAACCCCATGAGATGGAACGATAAACCGTCCGTTTGCCGGTAGAAGGTTAGATCGGGCGGGCATAATACGATGTCATCCTTGACCGCCCTTCCGCTTTGGCTGCCCATTCTGTAATTAAAAGCGCCTTCTTCGACGATGAACAACGCCCAATGATCATATGTATCATGCGTTTTCTGAAATTGAGGGGTATCCTCCACGTAGACATGGTAATGCAGATCGGGATCCAGAAATCGGCTGAATTCCATTGCATGACAACACCTTTCATTGAATGAAATTATTTACAAGTAAAATCGACTTTTCTTACATTATAACATCATGGTCCGCCAAATATAATTAAATTAAATACAAGGAGGAGGTATAAAGGATGAAGACAGCCAATTTGGAAATACCGAAATTAATGGAGCAATTTCATGAACAAGGGTATTTGGTTATACCGGATATTTTGTCGCAGGAACAGGTGAGCCGGCTGAATGCCGCGATCGACGAAATTGTTTTGACGGAACCAGAAGCGCTTTCGCATAATATTTATAACAGCGTAGAACGCCATGCCGAGATCGCGGCATTAATCGATCAGCCTGCCATTCTTCCGTTAATCGTTAATTTGCTTGGCCACAACATTCAGCTTCATATCTCCCACCTCACGATCAGACAACCGAATCCAAGCGAAGCCCAAACGGCCACACATAGCTTTATCGATTGGCATCAAGACGGGCCGCATCCGCAGTTTCCTGTCATTAACGGCTTGACGGCAACCTATTATATTAAGGTTTGCTATATTTTGAGCGATATGTCGGAGCCGGATCGCGGCAATACGAAAGTGATTCCGGGCAGCCACAAGCAGCCGTACAATCCGAATCACAAGGATGTGCGCCAGCAGCTAGACGGAGAGGTACAAGTGTGCGGAAAACCAGGTGATGTCTTCGTGTTTGCCCAAAACTTGTGGCATGCTGGCTCGCCGAATCGCTCCGCATTCACAAGAAGGCAGCTGTTCCTCGGCTACAGCCCGATCTGGATGCGTCCTATCGACTATCATTCGGCGTCTGTGAGCCTGCTGAAGGACGCCGATCCGATACGCCGCCAGCTGCTTGGACAGATCAGCGACAATAAATTCAATTATTACGTTCCGGAGGATTCGATGGTACCTCTCAAATCCATGCTGATCCATCCATCCTCGCAGTAACCGATCTGTGTTTATCCACTCCTTTTAAGGTTATATCATAGTTATTACGTCTAGCCATGCTCAAGAGGCGATAAAGCTGGAACTCGAATCCAGGAAACTGCAACGAATAGTGCTTAATAATCGTCAACAAATTCTTAAAGTAAATGAAAGAAAATATCAACTTAGAGTTCAAAAGGCGAAGAAGTAGCACAGGGGCAAATAGTCAAAAACAAACTAGCGGTCTCAGAAGAAGCAGGTCTTAAATACTTGCTTCTTTTTATATTAATATTTTTCTACAAGCTAATGGATTGCTAAAGCTCAATACAACGGCAGCAAGAGCGGTGTCCAAAAGATTAATCCAAGGGAAAACAGAGCTCCGCAGGATACACCTACACGTGCTGAAGCTGTCGTAATCCTCTGGCAGGCTTTGCAGTATTTGAAGTTCATGAATTAGTTAGCTCGGCTCAACGATTTCGTTGAGCCGAGCTTTGTTTCATGGCTTCGTTATAAGCATGTACATACTGTCAGCATAATTTTGGGTCAGGTTGTTTTTATTTCCTGACGGCGGCAGGCTTTAGGTGTCACTCCGATATACTTCTTTGAATACAGTCGCAAAGTGTTGACTGGTTTTATAGCCCAGATCGTGAGCAATGTCCGTAATCGATGCCGGGGATTGAACAAGGAGCCGACAGGCTAAGTCCATTCGCGCCCGTTCCATATACGAGGCCGGCGACTGTCCTGCTGTATCACGAAACACACGAGAGAAATAGGATTCGCTCAAGCACAACTCCGCAGCCAACTGGCTGGTGGAGAACGTCCAGGAATGGGAAGCGTATCCTCTAGGAAACACGCTGCTGTCCATAATGAAAGAAAGCTCGGATTGACATATATTACGACTTCCCGGATAAGGACCTTCGTCTGCGTATATTGCAGTTATAACGGTTGAAAAGTTGTATATCAAAGTCTCCTATTAGATTCTTTATAAAATATTTACACTGACTTGACCTCCCCAACATGTAAACAACTTACGATAGTTGCAACTTGAGGAATGGAGGGAGTTCATGTTTCGGAAACGTATAATGACCATTCAATTGTAAAGAAAATATATTCGCCCAAGCCCGCAAATCCATGAAACGGCAGCAATCCGCAAAAACCTCAGCGGGGGAATGGACGGTGATCGGCGCATGCAGCCGTATCCAGGAGGTCGCTTCGGAGAATACAGTCGATAGACTGTTTGCCATCGATTGGTGGAACTGGACGAGAGAGCAGCTGGATGAGGGAGTTGATGATTTAGGCGACGTCGAAACGTTCATCGGGAAGTATGAATCGAAGCTCTGAACTTTATAAAGAGCCCCATTCCTCTTGATATTCCCCTGATGTCGACAAGTTACATTCGAATCAGAGCCGAGTCTGGATAGGAGGTGGACCATCGTGTACCAGACATTGGAGAAGAATGAACCGATTCCAAAATACATCGAAATTGCGGACATTTTACAGTCTGAAATTGAAGAAGGCAGGTATAAAGTCGGAGACAAAATCCCTTCGGAAGCGCAGCTGTGCCGCAGATTTCATGACAACCGCTATACGATAAGGCAAGCACTCGATCTATTGGTCAATACGGGAATCGTCCGTTCCCATCAAGGAAAAGGGCATTTCGTATGCGAAAAGCCGTTGGATATCCGATACACGATCACTTCGTCCATGCGTTTCTCCAAGATCATGAGGCAGGTGGGCTGCGTGCCGGAAGCAAAGGTGCTGAGGAAGGAAATTATGAGCCCGCCGGATCATATCAGGCAGACCCTCGATTTAGAGGAGGATACACAGGTATACCGATTAGATATTCTTCGGTATGCCGACGGAACTCCGTTAACGCTGAATGTCACCTGGCTTCCGGCTGATCTGTTTCCGGATTTGCTGTCGCGCTTGGAATCGCTGGTGTCGTTGTATTCCATTTTGGAGGATGAATACGGTGTCTTCCCGGTAAGGATGCGGTCAAATGTTCAAGCGATATACCCCAATGCAATTGAAGCGAGTTATTTACAAATTCCGCCGAATCAAAATTTGCTGCACATTGAAAGTGTAATGCGCGACAATTACGGCCGTCTTGTAGAGTACACCTCCGCGAAATACCGTGGAGATTTATGCAGCGTTTCAATTGATTTTTAAGCCAATAAAAAAAGGAGATGAATCAAAATGTTTAAAAAGATGCTGGCTTTGGTTTCCGTATTCGGTTTGTTTGTCATTACCGCTTGCGGCGGAGGTACTCAATCGGGGGCAGCAGAAACGCAAGCCGCGAGTGCACCGGCAGCGGCTGCCGCTGCGGTCGAGGATCCGAAAGCGGATTGGCCGGAAGTGCTGCGCTTGGGGGTTCTTCCGGGTGAAGAAGAAGGCAAGCTGTCCCGCGGAAACCAGAAATTTGTTGATGATTTGGGCGCAGCCCTCGGCATCAAAACGGAACTGTTCGTCGGCGACGACTATACCGCCGTCATCGAAGCGATGCGCACGAAGAACATCGATATCGCCACGTTCGGACCGTTCTCTTACATTATTGCAAACGAACGCAGCGGAGCGCTGCCATTGGCGGTTAAGGAGAAAAGTAAAGAGGAGGCATTCTATAACAGTCTTGTCGTCGTTCCGAAGGATTCTCCTGCTCAAAAGGTTGAAGATTTAAAAGGGAAGACGTTCCTGTTCTCCGATCCGGCATCTACTTCGGGCCACTTATTCCCGCGAGCGAAAATGATCGATGAGCTTGGCATTACGAACGACGAAGTAGAGTCCTTCTTCTCAACGGTTTCCTTTTCCGGGGGCCACGATAAATCGATTATTGCGATTTCCAAAGGGATTGCAGACGGGGCTGGTGTGTGCGACACCTGTATTCAACGGGTTGTTGATGCAGGTTTGGTGAGTGCCGATTCTTATCGAGTGATTGCGACATCCGACCCGATTCCTGCCAGCCCTCTGACTTATCGCGACGATTTGCCTGAGAGCCTTGTGGAAGCGATCAAAGCGTTCATTTTCGAATATCACACCCAAAATCCAGATTTTTTCAGTGATGGCACAACGAAATACATTCCGGTCGACGACAGCGATTACCAAGTAGTAAGAGATACAGCAGAAGCGCTCAACATGAGCCCGGAAGAATTGTTGAAATAATAATTGAGGAAGAGGTGAACATGTTCTAATGTCAACGATTCTAGAAATACGAAACCTGAAGAAAGTGTATACCGACGGAACCGCAGCGCTCAAGGGAATTGATTTTCAGGTAAATCGTGGAGAGTTTATTGCGATCATCGGGCCGAGCGGAGCAGGAAAAAGCACCCTTCTTCGCTGCATCAACCGGTTGGTAGAGCCTTCGGAGGGACTGATCCAATTCAACGGGATGGATGCGACGAGAGCCGGCGCGAAGCAAATCCGAAAGATGCGGCGCGAGGTAGGCATGATTTTCCAAAGCTTTAATCTCGTTCAACGGGTTACGGTGCTTCGGAACGTGCTTCATGGTCGCCTCGGTTATATGAATCCTGTAAGGGGAAGTCTGGGAATCTACTCCAAGAAGGATATCGAAGAAGCGAAACAAATTTTGACCCGGTTAGGGCTGCAGCAGCAAACGTTCAAGCGCGCCGATGAATTAAGCGGTGGGCAGCAGCAGCGGGTAGGCATCGCACGTGCGTTATCCCAAAAACCCCTCATGATTTTAGCGGACGAGCCGATTGCAAGCTTGGATCCCGTAACGTCGGATTCCATCATGCAGCATCTTCAAACGATCTGCTTGGAGGACGGCATTACATGTATGGTCAATCTGCATCAAGTGGAAGTCGCCAAGAAATTCGCGACCCGGATCATTGGAATTCATAAGGGAACGGTCGTGTTCGACGGAACGCCTGATCAATTGTCCGATGATATGATCGAGAAGGTGTACCAGCAATGAGGGCGGCGACGAACTTGTCCAATACGCGAAGCCGGTCCGAGGATCATCTGGAGGAGCTTCTGAAACAGAAAAGAAGGCAAACCTGGATGATTTCCATCGCGATTCTCGCGGTCACGGTATGGTCCGCTTGGACAACCGAATTTTCCTTCTTCGAGGTATTTACAGGCGTGGAAGAAATTATTCGGTTTATCTTTCTCGACTTCCTGCCCCCGGATTTTTCTACGTTCAACCGATTGATCGGACCTGCGCTGGATACGATCTATATTAGCTTCGTTGCGATGGTCGTCGGTGCATTGCTTTCTATGATTCTGGCGTTTTTTGCGGCGGCGACGACAAGCCCTTCACGTACAATCCAAGTCGCGGTTCGTGCGTTCTGCTCCATTTTGCGAAATATTCCTACGCTCATTTGGGGGATTTTGCTTGTGGCGGCTTACGGGTTAGGAACGCTTGTCGGGACGCTTGCGCTTATTTTTACAGCCATCGGCACCCTTACACGGGCTTACGCTGAAATTCTTGAAGAAATCGATATGGGTCCGGTGGAGGCCGCCCGGTCGACGGGAGCTTCCTATTTCCAAGTGCTGGGACAAGCGGTATTTCCGCAATTTATGCCGGGGTTTATCGGTTGGTCGTTGTATAAGCTGGAATTAAATGTTCGGGCATCCACGCTCATTGGGATGGTTGGCGGCGGAGGTCTGGGGTTCGCCATTCAGAACGGACTGAAGCTGTTTCAGTATAAAGAGGTAAGCTTGGCGATCATTATGGTGATTGTACTTGTTCTTGTAACGGAGTGGATGACTAGCAAATTAAGGGAGAGGATCATATGAGCACAGAATGGGCACAGTCGGGCGGCACGATCGGCCCAACGAATGCGGAGAAACCCGATCACGGACTATATCCCAAGAAGCCGAAACGGGACCCGGTGCTCGTTATCGTCGGCGTTGTCGGAGCCGTCTTCTTTATATTCTGCTTAGTTCAGTTGAACTTTGATTACAGTTTGTTGTTTTCGGGCACTTTGAAATTTTTACAATCGTTCACTTACATGTTCCCTCCGAACGCATCGGAATGGAGACATGTTCTTGCTGCGGCGCTGGAATCGCTGCAGATCGCGATCGTGGGCACCGCGCTCGCTGTTGTGTTTTCGTTCGTCCTGTCCTTCTTGGCTGCTGAGAACGTTTCACCCCGAACGGCATGGTTTTTCAAAGGTTTCGCTTCGTTTCTTAGGGTCGTACCGACGCTGGTGTGGGCATTGATATTCATCGTTGCAGTCGGGATGGGGCCATTGCCAGGGATTCTGGCGATTTTCACGCACGCTGCGGGCATGCTGGTGAAGGTCTTCTCTCAATCCATTGAAGAGATCGACGACGGCGTTCTGGAAGCACTGCGCGCTACCGGGGCAGGCTGGTCGCAGATCATGCTGCAGGGCGTACTGCCAAGCGTCATTACTTCCTTCCTCGCGTGGAGCGTGTTCCGGTTGGAGGCGGATATCGGGGAATCGTCCATTCTGGGCGTTGTGGGCGCGGGCGGCATCGGCTGGGAAATCGCTAACGCAATGCGCGCTTACGAATTCGATACGGCCTTCTTTGTAGCTTTGGTCATCTTTGCAATGGTGTTCTCGGTCGAATTTTTCAGCAATCGCCTAAAAATCCATATTCGAAAGAAGGTTTGACGCTTTGAAGAAATCTCAAATTACACGAGTGCTGATCGAAGGGGACCGCGAGCTTCTACGTAAGCTGAGCGGCGAAATTGAGGAGCGTTATCCCGTTGCAATCGTCAGAACGCCGGAGAAATCGCTGGTGATGAGCAAAGCGAGAGATGTGGTTTCCCAGCAGCCTTTCTTTATGGGTGAAATTCTGGTGTCGGAATGCATCGTAGACATTCAGGGGACGCACGGCTTTGGAGCACTCATCGGCGAGGATGCGGAAAAAGCATATGAGCTGGCTGTCATCGATGCCGCCATGAACGCCTCTTTGCCGGAAACGAAGGACTGGATCTCCGTATTGAGGACCGAAGAGGAGCGCATCGCTACTCGGCTGTTGCAGGATAGGGAATTGGTTATGCAGACGAAGGTAAATTTCGACACGATGGAGGAAGCATATGGAAAACGTTAAAGAGTGGGCTGCTGCCTTGGAGACTTCCGATCGATTCGACGCCGTGCATGACACGCAGCACATTTATCGTGCGCTCTTGGAAGCAATGGCCTTCCCCGGAACCGTGCAGGATATCGGACCTGTCATACAAAAATTAGACGATTCCTTAGCGTTTAACCGCACAGCGGCGGGCATTGCACTCACCTTGCTTGACGCGGAAGTCAGCCATGCGGTTCAAATGGCGGAAGCTGCGCTGCTGCCGGATTACATCCGGAGAATGACGTTCAGTCCGGTAGCGCCGATGAACGATGCCGATTATGTGTTTGCGGACGGCGATATGGATGCGGAGGCCATTGCGCGAATCATCCAATCCGTTAAATGCGGAACGCACGAAGGTCCGGATGCTAGCGCGACGTTACTGTTAAAAGTGACGGGCTTTGCAGAGGAACAGGGAACGAATGAACGGCGGCTGGCGCTGTCTGGACCGGGGATTGCCATAGAAAACGAATGCCGTGTTGTCGGATTAACAGCGGAATGGTTGACAGAACGGGAAAGGGCGAACGGGGAATATCCGGTCGGCATCGATCTCATTCTTTATAACGGCGAGGGTCATCTGGTTGCGCTGCCTCGGACGACAAACCTCAAGGAGGTGGAACGGTAAATGGCATACGTTGCAGTCACCGGGGGGCAAGAAGCCATTGCCCAAGCCGAAAAACTGATAAATTATTATCGTTTGAAGGATGCGGCGTTCGAGCTTCCGGTAGAAGCGATCGAGAAGCAAATGCGTCTCTTGGTGGATCGAATCATGAGCGAGGGCGGCATGTATTCGCCGGATTATGCGGCTTTGGCGCTTAAGCAGGCTGAGGGGGATCCTTCGGAAGCCGCCTTCTTGATTCGGGCGTATCGGTCTACCTTGCCGCGTAATCATTACTCCTTGACGATCGAACCGTCGCAAATGCGGGTTATTCGCCGGATTTCCTCATCGTTCCGCGACATTCCGGGCGGGCAGCTGCTGGGGCCGACGAACGATTACACACACCGGATGCTGAATTTTTCCCTGAGAGAGGAGAATGCAGACGACATCCGCCGTTTTGTCGAGGAATATTGGGGAGAAGCCGCGATGGAGGAGTCGGATTCGCCGGAACAGTCGGAAACGCTAACCTTCATGAAAGTAGCGGATTTGCTTCGCGAACAAGGGCTGATGAAGCGCACGGAATCGCAAGCGGAGCTCGAGCCGTTCGATATTACCAGAGAGAAGCTTTCTTTCCCAACCACCCGTTCTGCCCGCCTGCAGGCGCTTTCCCGGGGAGAGACCGGCGCGATGACGGCGCTCGCTTACAGCAGCATGAGAGGCTACGGAGCGGTGCATCCGACGATCGGAGAGCTTCGGGTAGGATATGTGCCAGTGTATATTCCATATCCGCTGGATCATGCTTCGGATGAGGGTGAAGGGATCTATATCGGCGAAGTGCTTCTAACGGAAGTGGAAACGATCAACTCGTTTACTCAGGACAAAGAATCGGGGAATGTTCAATTTCTTCTCGGTTACGGACTGTGTTTCGGCCAAAATGAGTTAAAGGGGATCGCGATGGCGATTCTCGAGCGGAGTCTGGAAACCAGCGGGACCGCCCCTGCCCAGGATGAGGAGTTTGTTCTTATCCACATTGACAGTGTGGAGTCGGCGGGCTTCGTCTCCCATCTCAAACTGCCGCATTACATTACATTCCAATCCTCATTGGATCGCATACGGGATACGAAGACGAGATTGGATACAAAACAGAAAGAGGGGGAGCCGAATGCGTCCGAACTTCAAACCAGCAGCATATAATTTCGCATTTCTTGATGAAGGTTCAAAGCGGGAAATACGCAGAAAATCGCTGAAAGCGGTGGCCATTCCCGGTTATCAGGTTCCTTTTGCGTCCCGGGAGCTGCCGATTGGACGCGGGTGGGGGACAGGCGGATTACAGCTGACGCTTTCGCTCATCGGCAAGGATGATGTAGTGAAGGTCATCGATCAAGGGAATGACGACAGCGTCAACGCGGTCAGCATCCGGCGGTTGGTCGAGGAGACGAGCGGCATCGGCACGACGGAGGATACGGCCGAAGCGACGGTTATTCAATCCCGTCACCGGATCCCCGAAGAGCGTCTGACGGAGAAGCAAATACTTGTTTTGCAAGTGCCGCAGCCGGAGCCGCTTCGAAAGGTGGAGCGCAGCGAGCGGATGACAAGACGCCAGCATGCAGAGATGGATTACAGCGCCGTTTGGCTGACGTTGTATGAAGGTATCGTGAAGTGGGGCGATATTACCTTGGGCGCGGACTATCCCGTGATGGTGCACGACCGGTACATTATGGCGCCAAGTCCGATTCCGCGCTGGGACAACGAGAAGCTGCATCAAGCGGACCATCTGACGCTGTTCGGAGCGGGAAGAGAGAAGAAAATTTACGCGGTTCCCCCGTACACGAATGTACAGCCTTTGCAGTTTGAGGACTACCGGTTCAAGAAGGAATCGTTCGAAGGAAAATCGTGCCGCCATTGCGGAAGCACGACAACATTCCTGGATGAAGTGACCGACGAACAGACAGGCAGCCAGCTTTATCAATGCTCGGATACCGCGCATTGCAAGAAACATCAAAACCGAAAGCAAGCGCAGACGGCCATTGATGCGAAGGGAGTCGGGAGTAGATGAGCGCAAGCACGGAGAGAAAGCTGCTGGAGGTACGCGGATTGACCAAGCGGTTCGGGCCCGGCTGC
This sequence comes from Paenibacillus sp. NPDC093718, assembly GCF_050279985.1. Classification (NCBI taxonomy): domain Bacteria; kingdom Bacillati; phylum Bacillota; class Bacilli; order Caryophanales; family Paenibacillaceae; genus Paenibacillus; species Paenibacillus sp. NPDC093718. Next base: position 19,419 of record NZ_JBNNUS010000007.1, on the reverse strand, counting down.
CAGTATTGCGAGCAGCCTTTGCAAAGCCAGGAGCTATCGGCTCGTTGTCGTTATTGCGGAACGGTTTGGGCGTGCCGGTCCATCGATTTGGACCTGTACCCAGGAGAAATTTTGGGTGTTGTAGGGGAGAGCGGATCGGGGAAGAGCACGATGGTGAAATGCATTTACTTCGATGAGGAAGCGAGCTCGGGCTCCATGACGATCTCCACCTACAAGGACGGACAGTCGAACGTCTTTGCCGAGTCGTCGCAGCAGAAGCGCTACATTCGCAATCATCTGATGGGTATGGTGTACCAAAACCCGTATTTGGGATTACGAATGAACTATTCCTCAAGCGGGAATATCGCCGAGAAGCTGTTTGCCGCAGGACATTTTCATGTGGGCAACATCCGCGAACGTGCATCCGAGCTGCTCACGCGCGTGGAAATTCCGGTTATGCGAATGGATGAGCCGCCGAAGCAGTTTAGCGGCGGGATGCAGCAGCGAGTGCAAATTTCCAAAGCCTTGGCGAACCGTCCGCCCATCCTCCTCTTGGATGAGGTAACGACCGGACTTGATTTATCCGTCCAGGCCAAGGTGCTTGATTTGATCCGAAGCATTCAAAGAGAGCTTCAGGTCGCGATGATCGTCGTGTCCCATGACCTGGGCGTCATCCGCATGCTTGCGGACCGGACCGTTGTCATGCGTAACGGAACCATCATCGAGCAAGGGCTGACCGACCAGATCCTTGAGGATCCCCAAAACGCTTATTCGCAATTGCTGGTACATTCGCTGCTATAACGAACAAGCGGATATCGAATTCAGATGAAAAACGAAAGCGGTGAAAATGTGCTCACAGTTGAAAGATTATCTAAAACTTTCGAATTGTCGTTAACGGAACGAATGGTTGTTAATCCATTCTTTGATCTGTCCTTTCACATTCCGAAAGGACAATTTCTAGGCATTGCCGGTCCGAGCGGCATCGGCAAATCTTCCATTCTGAAGTGTGTGTATCGCAGCTATCTGCCGACGAGCGGGAACATCTGGTATGACTCCGAACGCTACGGCCGTGTCAATCTGGCGCAAGCCGACGAACGACAAATCATCCATCTGCGCCGGAATGAGATGAGCTATGTGACCCAATTCCTGAAGGTCATTCCTCGTGTTTCCGCACAGGATGTCGTCGCTGAGCGGCTGCTTCCGAAGGGATATGACCTGGAGAGCGCCCGCGCGAAAGCAAGAGATATGCTGAGCAGGCTGCGGATACCAAAGGAGCTGTGGGATGCGTTTCCCGCTACCTTCTCCGGAGGAGAGCAGCAGCGCGTAAATCTGGCAAGAGCCTTAATCGCGCAGCCGAGGCTGTTAGTCTTGGATGAACCTACGGCGTCCCTAGACAACCAAACGAAGGAAATCGTGTTATCGATCTTGCGTGAAATGAAGGATGAAGGAACAACGATGCTCGGCGTATTCCACGATTGGGAGGTAATGGGCCAAATCGCCGATGACATTTTAGATTTAACCCAGTGGAAGCAAGAGGCTATAACCAGCTAGTAACTTCGAGGGTTTTGGAGGGAAAACATGGCAGACGATGTCTTGAGAATATACGGCGGGAACATTGTAACGCCGGAGGGTACGATCGAGAACGGAACGATCGTCGTGGAGAACGGCCTCTTTGTGGAAATTAGCAGAGCGAACACAGGCCCCCATGGGCTGCGGGATGTCGACGCGTCGGGGTGCTGGATTCTTCCTGGCATGATTGATACGCACAGCGACGCGATTGAACATGAGATGCAGCCGCGGCCTTCCAGCCGGTTTCCGATCGAGTGGTCTTTTCCGGAGCTGGAACGGAAGCTGGCGGGGCAAGGCATTACGACCATCTACCACTCTTTAAGCATGTGGGATGATGGTGCTTCCAATATGGCGCGGCGCAATTCAAGCGTTACGCAGTACGTTCAAGAAATTCACCGTATGAACGAGCGGCCGCGACTGATCCACAACCGGATCCATATCCGGTTCGAAATTACGAATAAGAATGCGGTCCCTTTCATTGAACAATTTTTGCAGGAGAGGGCAATCGATCAGCTGTCGTTTATGGACCATACGCCGGGACAAGGACAATACCGAGATCTGGAGGTTCACAAGCGCTTCATTATGCAGCGGCAGCAGAAGACGGAAGAAGAAGTGCTGCAAATCTTCGAAGAGAGGAAGAGTCGGGAGAAGACTAGCTTCGATACGCTTCAACGGTTGGCCGAACTTGCCGATCTCACAGGCGTTCCGCTGGCTTCACACGACGACGATTCCATCGAGAAGTTAGATATCGTTACGCAATGGAATGCTTCCATTAGCGAATTTCCGGTGGACTTATCCGTGGCGATTGAGGCTAAACGGCGCGGAATGTACGTTGTCATGGGAGCGCCCAATGTCATGCTTGGCAAATCCCATAGCAATAATCTTTCCGCTCTTGAAGCGATCAAAGAGGGCGTTGTGGACATTTTATGCTCCGACTATTACCCGCCGGCGATGCTGCAATCCGTGTTCCGGCTGCATCAGCTTGGATTTGAATTACACCACGGGGTAAACATGGTCTCGCTGAACCCGGCGAAAGCATTGGGCATCGATTCGCTAACAGGCTCAATCGAGCTGGGAAAAAACGCCGATTTGATCATAGCGGGCTTCCATGGGGAACGACCGATGATTGACAGCGTATGGGTCGGCGGAAATAAGGTGTGCCAGATGGAGTACCAACAATTTTCTGCGGTTTCCGCCTACTAAGAAGGAATGGTGAGTATGCAAACTAGAGGGATAGGTGTCAGTTTAGCTCCTAACGAATCGGTGGGAAACCTAGAGCTTCTTAAGAAAAAGCTGGAGAAAATCAATATGCTGGGTTTTGATTGCGTTGAAATTCCGATTCAAGGGATGAAGCTCATCCGTAACGGCTGTATCGATGAGAGCCGTCTGCTCGTTTACATTGAAGCTTTGAAGCAATTTCCGCTGCATTATACGACACATGCTCCTTTCAATATTAATCTTTTCCGCAGTGAGGATCGCAACATCGATCGGCTGGGGCTGATGGCCTCTTTAGAGATCACTGGCGCTATTGGAGCCGAAACGATGGTCTATCATGTAGGCCGGTATGTAGGCGAAGAAACATTTTTATATTCACATCAATGGCCTGTCTTAAATGATGGCGCCAAGGAACGATTGATGGCGGAAGAAAGAGCGGTAATGCGGGATGCCGGCCAACGGGCTGCCGAATTAAATGTCCGGATCGGCATGGAAAATATGCGTCCTTATCTAGACTGTCCCGATTATTGTTATTCGGTCTATCCGCATCTGCTGGCGGAGCAGGTCCGCACGATCAGCCATCCGAATGTGGGGATCACACTGGATACGGGGCATGCCTTCCTTGCTTCCCGTATGTATGGTCTGGATTTGCAAGCTGAGATCGAGGCGATTCGTCCTTATATTGTTCATATGCATGTTCACGACAATTTCGGCCGAGCATGCTATTCTACGGAAAAAAACCAGAATGAGCTCTTGGTCCTCGGGCGGGGAGATATGCATGCGCCCATCGGCGACGGAGCGATCCCTGTGCGGGATCTCCTTGGTTGGCTAGGAGGCTCTGTCGACGGTTATTTCGTGCATGAGCTTCGGGAGATCTATGAGTCTCAATGGCCTACGTTAACGGATCGTCTGAAGAGGATGGAGTACAGTTCTTACGCTTCGAGGGAGGCTGCTAATTCATGAACGAACATACGAATCCGATTGTAGATTTACATTGTCATACCCATGTATCTGATAATTCGTATTCCATTGAAGAAGTCGTAATCATGGCGAAGGAGGCGGGAGTCACGCACTTGGCGATTACTGACCATGATACGACAGCGGGGCTTGCAGAGGCGATGGAGTGGGGAAGGATCCACGGCGTCGACATTATTCCTGGCATCGAAATTACTTCGTCGGACCGTGTGCGCGGCGGAAGAGCGCATATTCTCGGGTACGGTGTGGAGCCCGGTCATCCAGACTTGACGTCTCTCTGTCAACCCACCCTACGGCAACGGCACGCCGCCTCTGAACAAATGGTGGAGCGTCTCATTCAGGAAGGCTATTCTATTACTTGGGAACAGGTGACGAAATATGCGCTTCACGGATCTGCCGTTTACAAGCAGCACATTATGCATGCGCTCATGGATCAAGGATATTGCAATGAGATTCACGGTGAGCTTGAAAAACGGTTGTTCGCCCGAGGCGACTCAGGCAAACCGCCGGGAATCGCGTATATTCCGATCCAGTACGTGGATGCCGTCGATGCCATCCGGGCGATTGCAGCCGCAGGCGGGGTTCCGGTGCTGGCCCATCCCGGTCAACTGGGCAACTTCGGTGCGGTGGAAGAATGGGTTGCACATGGCTTGCAAGGCATTGAAGCGTACCATCCGTCCCATAATGAAGAAGATATCGCGAGATGTCTCGCTTTGGCGGAACGGTTTGATCTCGTGGTTACCGGAGGAACGGATTACCACGGTTTATACGGCAGCGGGAAGTTTCCGCTCGGCAGCATAAATGCGGGCTACGAGAGCGTAGTAGGGTTAAGAATGAAGAGTAAAGAAAATCAATCCGTATAAAATGGAGCGGAGGGATCAACTTAAACGGGAAACGCTATTCCAAAACAGCAAGGAGCAGTTGGCCGGTTGAAACTTCTCCTTTTTCATAAAGCTCATGGACTGTTTAGCGCAACGGTATGAGTTAGAACGAGAGTGAGGAGTATAGCGTGAACTTGCTGCCCGATCGGCGTTCCGAAGGGGGGAGACTACTTCACAAAATATGGATCATTGTACAGATGTATGCTGATGATCATTAAGCAGAAGGGCAGCCTTAAATGGCTGCCCTTCTAAATTTACCTATCAAATTACTCTAAAGACGAAGAATTTACTTGCTGCATCAGATGTTTAATCATCACATTTAGCTCTTGGATTTCATCCATAGACATGCCAGAAGAAGCGATTAAGGACTGGGGGATGCAAGTGGCTTTTTCCTGGAGTGCTTTGCCTTGCTCTGTAATGCGAATATTTACTACCCGTTCATCTACAGAGTCACGACGCCGCTCAAGCAACCCGGCTCCTTCCATTCGTTTGAGCAGAGGGGTCAGCGTACCGGTATCAAGATCAAGAGCATCTCCAAGTGCCTTAATTGTAAGCTGCTGCTTCTCCCATAGCGTTAGCAGAACCAGATATTGCGGATACGTAAGTTGAAGTTCATCCAAGTATGGGCGATAGAGCCTTAGGATTGCCCGGGAACATGCGTACAACGAAAAGCACAAGTGTTCTTCCAGTTTTATATTCTGCGAATTGTTATCCATAGTGGTTACCTCGATCTGTAAGGATGGTTTATTAGCTTGTTAATCATATTTTAACATATCAAGATATATTTTTCAAAATTAAATTTTACAAAATATATTATTCGAGTCCCTGTTTGTATCTCCCGGCTGTAGTTTACTTGGATGTCGCGGTAGTCACACTATGCTGCAGACGTAGGATGATTTTATTCAGCTCTCCCATTTCCTATTCCGTCATACCCGAAGATCGAAGCAGTACTCTAGGTATGCACGCCACTGAATGCTGCGGCGCCTCACCTTCCTTGGTAATAGTGACATTAACCACACGTTCATCTGCAGCGTCACGACGGCGCCTAATAGCCTCATCAACTCCAGGCGTCTAAGCAACGGGGTCAGCGTACCGGGGTCCTGGTCCAGTTCCTTTCCAAACTCTGTTACTATCTGTATTAATCTCCCACAAGATGAGAAGAATAAACCAAGTATTGCGGATAATGGGTTGAGATCGAAATAGTCGTATATTCCTCGGGAACAAGCAACAAGCAGGAAGCCCAACTGATTTTCAAGCCGCTCCTATCCTCACATAAGCTCATGGATCATCAACTCCTTAGCATGTATTTTGTTTGGCTACATCTTATAAAAAACGGTCAGAATTGAAAATTATATTTCGCAAAATTAAATTGTTGACAATATATTTTATCCGAGGTATGATGACACCAGTAAGTGTATTGCGCAAAATAATATTTTGCAAAATAAAATAAGTATTGGAGGAGATTCAGATGGCAAAAGTAACAGTAGGAATCGAAAATGGAGCACCTATCGAGTTGTACTACGAGGATCATGGAGCAGGCAAACCGGTTGTGCTCATTCACGGATGGCCGCTCAGCGGGCGCTCTTGGGAGAAACAGGTCCCGGCGCTGGTGGAAGCCGGGTATCGCGTGATTACTTACGATCGCCGGGGCTTCGGTCAGTCATCCCAGCCATGGAGCGGTTACGACTATGACACCTTCGCGGCGGACTTGCACAAGGTCATCACCCACCTCGATCTGCAGGATGCAACGATTGTCGGTTTCTCGATGGGTGGAGGAGAAGTAGCCAGATACATCGGAACCTATGGCGATGAGCGCGTTACAAAGGCAGTATTCGCGGGCGCTGTTCCGCCGTACCTGCACAAGACAGCGGAGCATCCAGAAGGCGGGTTCGATGATGCGACTATTGCTAGTCTCCAAGACGGCGTCAAGACCGACCGGCTGGCTTTCATCGACGGATTCACCCGTGACTTCTTCGCAGCTGGTGACCGGACCGACCTGGTCAGCGAAGCCTTCCGTGTCTATAACCTAAACATTGCTGCAGGCGCTTCGCCAAAAGGAACACTGGACTGCATCGCCGCTTTCAGCCAAACCGATTTCCGCGGGGATCTGGCAAAGTTCCAGGTGCCGACGCTCTTCATTCACGGTGATTCGGATGCGATCGTACCATTGGTGGTCAGCGCTGAGCGTGCGCATAAGCTTGTTGCTGGCAGTGAGCTCGTAGTTGTCGAGGGCGGTCCGCACGGCTTCAATGCCTCACATGCAGAAGAATTTAACAGCGCACTGATTCGCTTCCTGCAAGGCTAATCGTAGGGGATTGCCTATTTATAAATCTAGATTTTCATACAATTTTATAGCCAAAAAGAAAAAATTCGCCCACAAGGGTGAATTTTTTTTATTTCTTTCACTTCCAATTGCTGATTCCTGCCTGGAAGCTATCGTAGTTAAGAGATAGGTCCGGATCGAGCAACCCGAATCACGGGATACCCCGTATCATGTGCATTGACGGCATTTCTCTTGCCTCCGGTAATCGTAGCAAATGGTTGCTGCCCCCAGAACAATCCCCCAAATTGGCATAAGCAGAAGCGGCGTTGTGCTCCCCAATTTTGAAAATCACCGCTCATCGTAATTCCTGGAATTGAGATTGAGATCCGTTTGTAGTTGAAAATATTGGGGGGTGACGGAAATGGTGGAATCCCAGCACTGCTTTTATCCTGAGACATTATTTTATTGGTTTTTTACATAGTCATAACCGCAATACAGCGTTATTTTTTAACAACATAGAAGGACTAATAAATTGGAGTATCATTTATGATTATCTTGAAGTTCAGTGAGTTAAACATGAGGAGGGATTTACATGTTAAAGGTGGCAATAATCGGAGCTGGAGCCATTTCGAATGCACATATTGGAGGTTATCTGGAATTCAAAGATCGCTGTAAAATTGTAGCAGTATGCGATGTTTTCCTCGAGAAGGCCAAATCAAGGATAGAACAGCATGGACTCGATGCGAAGTACACTCATGATTACAAAGAATTGCTCCAAGATGAAATCGATCTTGTATCCATTTGCACCCCACCGTACTTACATGCAGAAATCGCCGTTGATTTTTTGAAAGCGGGCAGTCATATCATCATCGAAAAACCGATGGCCTCATCACTTAAGGAATGCGACGACATTAACGAGGCAGCCCGTATAAACGGCAAACTGGTGTCCATTATTGCTCAAAATCGATTTACAAACCCGTTGATGAAATTAAAGTCTGTTCTAGATAGCGGCCTAGCCGGCAAGATTCTTCATGCCCAGGTTGATTCCTTTTGGTGGCGTGGACACTGTTATTATGACTTGTGGTGGCGTGGAACATGGGAGAAGGAAGGAGGAGGCCCTACTTTAAATCATGCGGTACACCACATCGATGCTTTGCTATGGATGCGGGGGCGTCCTAATCAGGTTCAAGCCATGATGAGCAATGTTGCGCATGATAATGCCGAAGTTGAAGATTTATCGATCGCAATGCTGCGTTATCCAGATGGAACTCTTGGACAAATCACAAGCTCAGCAGTACATCATGGTGAAGAGCAGCAGATCATTTTCCAAGGAGCGAATGCCCGAATATCCGCTCCATGGAAACTTCATGCATCAACTTCAAAACCTAACGGATTCCCTATTCAGAATCAGGAGTTGGAATCAAGAATCAAGCAATATTACGACAGCTTGCAAGATCTTCGTTATACGGGACATACGGCACAAATTGATAATGTATTAACAGCCATAACTACGAATACCTCCGTGCTCATTGACGGAATCAGCGGACGCGACACACTCGAGTTGATTATGAGCATATTTAAATCTGCAAGTACCGGCGCGATCGTCCAACTGCCACTACAGCCGGATGATCCTTTTTATACGAGAGAGGGGGTGCTAAAAAACGCTACCTATTTTTACGAGAAGAACCGTCATGTTGAGAATTTTGATGATCTGGAAATTACGACTGGAAGACTTGGGGAAAGGGAGATGTAATCTGTATAACAAGAGCGGAATGTTACATTGCCGATAAACCATGCAATCCATAAAGATAGAAAGGTTAATTTCTTGTCCATTTTTTTCGATATTGGTGAGGGGTAATTCCCGTGTGCAATTTGAACAGTTTACAAAAATATGAGCTATTCGCTAACCCAATCTTCTCGGCTATGAGAGAGATGGGTTTTTTTGTTGTCGTTAACAGCAGAACGGCTTGATGCACTCTACGGGTTGCTATGTACTCAGATATGCTGATTCCGGTTGCTTCTTTGAAAAGATGCGATATGTGATTAGGAGATAAATGCAGCGATTTGGCCATATCATCCAGCCGGAATGGGACCATATAATTGGCCTCGATCCATGATAGCAAATTTTCGACCTGATGATTTATACGTAGAGTTTGGTAAAGTGAGCTATCTGTCCGCTCTTCCCAAACATGTTTTATCGTGCGAAAAAGCGCCACAAGAAATAGCGAGAATTCTTCAAATCTTTCTGCCTCAGATCGTTTTATTAAGTTATCATTCAAACTCTTATAGATATTGTCCAAGCTGTTGAGATCCTCACCATGTTCATATAAACACGGAAATGGGAGCTTTCCTAAATATATAAATTTATAGAAAGTGCGGAGCGATGGCCATTTTTCGAAATAGTTTTCGAACATGGTTGGTTCGAAGATAACAAGCGAACGTTCAAAAGACTGGCCCTCAGCGTACTCAAGTTTTAGATGATGGAGTTGGTATGGTTGAAAAATACAAAGCATGCCAGGTTTGATCTCGTATTGATTGTTGTTAACAATCATGTGGCCTTTTCCTTGATGGATATACAATAATTCAACGCCAAGGTGGGAATGAAAGGTTTCTTTATGCTCGTAGTTTACGCTTTTCCGTTTATATGCAAAATGCAAAGGTACTTCGCTATAGTTGCTCGCAACGAATGGCAAGTTGTTCGCCTCCTTCGCGTTAAAATATTTATTGTAACCAACATACTCTAATATATTGAATCATGTGCTTGCATACAAGTGATTATTGGAAAAGTTCCCAACCCTTCTCGAAATATAGCTGATAGCCTTAATATCACTTTAAAAACAGCCCTCGCTTGGTAATTAAGCGGGCGAGCGCTGTTTAGAGATTAAGTTGCGCTAAGTCTTGAAATGAAAAACTTTAAAGTGTGATGTGAAGCAAAGAATGGACCTGTACTGTGGTGACGTTCCCCCGTCAAGAATAGAAATCGAGTATGTCATTATTGATTATCAAGGCAAAAAATGATTTCATTAATAGAAGTGGATCAGATTTTGGTAAAGAATATCATTAATGGTGATTTACTAGATTAGTAATTTAGGCGTAACATAAGAGGATACCACCACAAGGACACTCAAGTCCAGGTGGTGCGTAAAGATGTGCATGCTTGAGGATTCGCCTGATAAATGGATTATATTTATAGGTTAAAGTACTATTTTTGCCCGTAAAAATGTAAGCGCTTAATAATCTAATTTATATTTTCCGGATTTATCTAAGAAAGTAAACTTTACTGGAGGAGGTGATATTAAGAAAGTCAACGGAAGACAAAATAATTAAAGAGAGGAACTTGGAACGGTGATAATGGTGCAGAGATTCTAGGCTACCTTGACATAGATCTTCACCTGTCTGTCGAAATACAATTAATTTCATTATCTTACAGGTTTACAATGACTATAAGCTGAGGCCTTCTGGTGGCTCAGCTTATTTCGTAATAAGCAACGTAGGGCCAGTCTGAGGATGGTAGGACTTTTAAAAAATTCATACATATGAAAGACGTTTTAGAAAGTCAATAAAGTGTAAGAACAATGGCTACTGGTTCTAATTCAACCTATTAAAGGGATGGAGGGGTCCAATGAAGAGAATTCCGATGATGATGCAATTGGCATTGATCCTGTTCTGCATCATGGCCATTCCGATGGCAATTTTAACCTGGTATAGCAGCTCTCAGATTCTACGGAATTCGGAGCATGCCTTCGCGGAAACTTCGCTTGCAGAATTAAATGCCAATCGCGAACTAAACGAGAACGCTCTTAACAATTTGTCCCAGAATACGGTACGCCTTGGCGGCACCGATATCTTCGATCGAGTCCGCCCGTTCAAGTCCCTTGCCGAGCTCAAGACGGATTATATGAATGTGAGCAAAGCGATGGCGGTGCTCAAGGAATTGTTGAATCTGAATCAGAGCGTCGATGGGGTGTATTCGTCTTTCTTTTACCTCGACGATGCGAATTACGTGATTTCCACGGACAAAGGCATTACGAGTTTGGACAAATACGAATCCATCGATTGGCTGAACGAGGCGCTTCTTGAGCAAAAAGGGATACGAGGCGTATGGTATCCGCGCAGGCTTGATTCGGGAGTAAACGTAATATCGTTTGCACTGCCTCTAAACCGTCTTTCAACAGCTACACGCGGAACGATTGTGGTCAATTTGAAGGAGCGTCAAATCGAGCAGTATTTGCGATCAACGAAATCGGGGAAACAAGGCTATTTGCTCATGAAGCCAAGCGGTACTATCATCTCCCATCATGACAAGGGTTTGTTGCTCAGGAACGCCTATGAGGAGCCGTTTATTCGCGATATCGCCAGACAAAAATTGTATGAAGGCTACATGTTTCGGGAGTTAAGCGGCGAGCGATTGCTGTACGCGTGGTCCCGTTCGAACGAATTCGGTTGGACCAACGTGAGTATATACTCAGTCGACGAACTGATGAACAAACCCCACTCTATGCAGAGAGGAATCATCTTGCTTACGATTGTTATAATTTTTGCGGGATCCATTCTGACCGTATTTATTGCAACATGGTTGTCCAAGCCAGCCAGGGAATTGGTCCGAACAATTCGCGGACGCGTCAATCCAGGGGTACAGGATAAAAATGAGCTTGTATTCCTGGAGGCGGCATTCAGACGAATGCAAGAAGAGGAGGAAGGTCTTTACAAGCTGCTGAGCATCCGCGAGCAGGATGCCCAGAGCCACGCCATTCATAGTTTGCTGCGGGGGGAAGTGACGCCTCAGGCCGAAGAAATCTTTCCGGCTTCGCACTTTCTTGTTGCCGTCGTTTCAATCGATGGCTATCGAAACTATATCAGTCGGAACAATCCGGAAACTCGCAGCTACCATCGCTACCTGCTTCTCTCGAAATGTGATCATTTGTTCCCGAAAGAGGTTTATTCGCGCTGCGTCTATCATGGTGACGGTCACTTTGTAGTTCTGATCAACTACAGACAGGAGGAAGATGACAACCATAGAACCGGCATTCTTAAAGCACTGGACAGGATGAGGAACACTGGGGCTGAATTGCTGGAGCACTCCGTAACGATCGGCGTAAGTAGTCCGGCAGATTCAATAGGTATGGTCTCGGATCGGCTTGCAGAGGCATTGGAAGCGATCAAACAGCGGATGATCGCCGGCAGCGGCGGTATAACGTACTGGAAGGAAGAGGAACCGCGGGACAAAAAATATATCTATCCCGCTAACAGCGAAAGACGAATACTCAACTTCCTTGGCAATGGCGATCTGGACAGCATCATCGAAGAACTGAGAATTATTCGTGACGAAATTCGCTCTGCCGAATACGTGTCCTACGATAACATCTTGTTCATCTATCATCAATTGGTCGGCGTGACCATTAAACATCTGAGAGAGAATAATGTCAGCACAGTGCGGATATTCTCGAGACGGGGCAACATTTACGCTGCCTTAGCTTCTTTTGATACGCTTGATGAGCTTGAAGAATATGTTATTGGATTTTACAGCGAGATTGTTCACTACCTAACGCGCTCGCCGGGCGCATCCAACAAATACGCCGAGCGAATTATTCATTATTTGAATGAGCACTACCGTGAAGAAATCGTATTTGATGAGATGGCTAAGGAAATCGGAATCAGTTACTCCTACATGCGAAAAATTGTCTACGAACAAACGGGGAAAAGCATATCGGACTATCTCAACTTGCTGCGGATCGAGAAGGCAAAAGAGCTGCTTCTGAACAGTAACCTGTCAATCGCGCAGATTGCATCCGAGGTAGGCTGCATGAATGTTCGAAGCTTCAACCGTCTGTTCCGAAAATTTGAAGGGATGCCGCCGAGCAGCTATAAGATGCAGAGGTCCAGAACATCGTGAGGATTCAACCAATCCGATTTCATAGTGAAGCGTTATATAACGCAACATTTGATTCGATTAGTCAATACTGATTCTTGTGCTCACTTGAATATCGAATCGGCTACATATGGAATCAATCATGACGGAAATGTATCAATATTCGGCGTTTACCTGCGGACGATCGGGGCGATATGATAAGTCCAACCTCGAGGTTACTGAACTAGGAAACCGAGTCGGGGAGATCGTGTATGGAGGAGGTGAGATTTTGAAAGGTCTAGTCACTGCATCCAAAAATGAAACCGCTTCAATCTCCTTAACAAATAAGAAACTGGGGATTCTCTATTATCTTCGTCGGGATTGGCAGCTCTACTTCCTGCTCCTCATTCCTCTATCGTTTGTATTGGTTTTTAAGTACGCGCCGATGAGCGGTCTCGTGCTTGCATTTAAGGATTTTAAGATTGCCAAGGGATTCTGGGGCAGCGAATGGGTCGGATTCGAAGTGTTTCAAGACATATTCGCAAAATCCGAATTCAGTCGCGCAATTCGCAACACGCTTCTGCTGAATGTGTCGGACCTCTTATTTAGCTTTACAATGCCGATTGTGCTCTCATTATTACTTAATGAGGTCAAGAATGTTCTATTCAAGCGGGTAAATCAGACCCTGCTCTATTTGCCGCACTTTCTGTCCTGGGTCATTATCGGCGCAATTGCTTATCAATTATTGGGTGAAGGAACCGGTATGATCAATAATTTGATCGCGCATCTGGGAGGGACACGCATTCCGTTCCTTCAAGAAGACGCCAATTGGCTGATCAGTTATGTTTTCATTGGCGTATGGCAGAGCATGGGGTGGGGGACGATCATCTATCTGGCCGCAATAAGCGGCATTAACCCAGAGTTGTATGAAGCGGCAGTCGTGGATGGTGCAGGCCGATGGCGGAAAATGTGGAACATAACCCTGCCCTCGATCCGAGTAACGATCGTGACATTGCTGATTTTGAACTTGGGCCACGTGATGGCAGGTTCCTTTGAGCGTGTCTTTGCCTTAGCGAATAAAGCCACTACGGAGTTCACCACAACCATTCCCGTTTTGGTATATCGCTGGGGAATTGAAGGCGGGAACTTCAGCCGAGCAACCGCTCTCGGGTTGTTCCAGGCTGTCGTGGGGCTCATCCTTATATTAATTGCTGATCGGGTTGCGAAGAAATTGGGCGAAGACGGTGTCATTTAGAAAGGAGGGAAGCGATGAAAACATCCGTTAGCAGCTATGCCGTTCGCCGCAGCAGGAAACTGGACTTATGGGATATCCTGATCCGTCTCTTTCTTATTGCTGCCTCACTTGCTTGTTTGCTTCCTTTCGTTCATGTCGTTGCAAAATCTTTAAGCGAAGACGCTTACGTCATTGCTAACAAGGTGTTTCTCTGGCCAGCAGGTTTCACGCTGGAGGCCTACGGCAAAGTTTTCGCTGATCAGAGTATTCTGAGGTCTCTTTATGTAAGCGTTGTTATTACGGTGCTGTTCACCATTATCGGTATGATCGTCACTATTTGTGCAGCATACCCGCTATCGCGAAAGCAGCTTAAGGGCCGTTCATTTTTTACCTTCATCTTTATGTTTACGATGTTTTTTGGCGGCGGCATTATTCCCGAATATATGCTGATCAACAGCCTGGGGATGCTCGATACGATATGGTCCCTCATCTTGCCGCTGTCTTTTAGCGCGTTCAACCTGCTGATATTGAGGACTTCGATCTCCAGCAATATTCCGGTCAGCCTGGAAGAGTCGGCTCGGATGGATGGAGCGGGGCATTTCCGGATCCTGTTCAGCATCGTACTACCGCTCTCAAAGCCGATTCTGGCGACATTGTCCCTTTTTTACGCGGTCGGACGCTGGAACGCTTATCAGGATGCCCTATTCTACATTAAGCATAATGTCGATCTGCGGCCGTTGCAGTTGAAATTGTATTACTTGGTTGTTCAGGCAAGCGAGAGCTTTCAACTTGAGATGACGCAAGTCTCGCTGAGCAATCCGGAAGTGCTCAAAGCAGCATGTGTTGTATTTGCGACTTTACCAATCATTTGCGTCTATCCGTTCATTCAGAAGTATTTTGTCCAGGGAGTCATGCTTGGGGCTATCAAGGAATAGTGCTTGAGATTCTTTTGCAGCGATAGGATGAGATTTAAAAAGGGGGATATACGATGAGCAAACGGAAGATCATGTCTATGTTTATGGCTTTACTATTCATTGCCGCTCTTATGGCAGGCTGTACGGGGAATAGTACCAATAGCTCGAAGGAGCCTTCTCCAACCGATGAGGGTACCAGCCCAAACCAAAACGCCGCAGGCAGCTATCCCGATTATTCGCAAGGTTTCCCGGAACGAGTTACCATGGAAATTCCCGTGTATGAACGAGCGTTCGAAGGCTGGAACGTAACCGATAACTACTACACGCGCTGGATTCAGAAGGAATTCGGCGACAAATATAACATCGAAGTGAAGTTCACCCCGATCGCCCGCACAAACGAAGTTACGACTTATCAGCAGCTGCTCGCAGCTGGCAAGGCGCCGGATATCATTTTTCACTATGACATGCCGCAGGCGCTTGCATACTACGGAGAAGGTGTTATGCAGGAGTTGGACTGGAAAGAGATTGAACACTATGCGCCAACCTATTGGAGCAATATGAGCGAGACGATTCAGCAATATGGCGTCGTCGATGGAAAAAATACATTTTTCTTCGGTAAGCGTCCGGACTTAAATAACTATGGCAACTTTGTCAATATCATTCGTAAAGACTGGGTGGAGAAAGTGGGGATGAAGGTTGAGGACTTGACCTCGCTTGAGAAGTACAATGAAATGCTCATGAAATGGAAGGAAGCAGGAATCGGCGTTGCCGGGGCCGGTCTGACACGAAATGTTTTCAACTACAGCTATGGCTTCCGGGATTGGCCGACCGACCCGAAGGTCCACGCACTTTATGCAGATCTATCTGTTGCGGACTTTACGACCTCGGCAACCGAAGGATGGTTGCGTAACTTAAGTTATCAATATCATAATGGACTTATTGACAAAGAGTTCTATCTTCGCGACGATGATAACAAGCTCAAGGCCGAGTTTGTTGCGGGCAATACAGGCACGTACGGACTGTACATTACCAATAACACCGACGTGTTTGAAGCAACACTGAAGAACAATCCGGGAGCTGAATTTGCTGTAATTCCTCCTGGGACTGGTGTGCCGGAGGGCAATGTGCCGCAAGGCCGCGCCGACTGGACGTTTGGCTTGATCATGGGAATCAACCATGCATCAACGACGGAGGAGCGCGCAGCCGTATGGATGTATCTCGAGTGGATGAGTCAACCGGAAAACCTGATGTTCCTGCAGAACGGAGTAGAAGGAGAAAACTATAAGCTTGATTCCGATGGCCTGCCGGTAAAAGACCCGGATTTCAAGGGCGAATCCGTACTATCCCAGAACAATAACAAGGACTATTGGGCACTTATAACGGAAGCGCCTACATTTGAAACACCTGAACTCACGCTTAAAGCCAACAAAAACAACTGGACGCCTGCCGGTTACGAGCAAATTGTCGAAGACATGATAAAATATCGGCAAGAAATAAAACCGTATCAGATCCAGGACCCGCTGTTCACCGTAGTTCTTGAGAAAGTAAACGAGTATAAGGCAGATTTAAACAACCTCTTTCAGGAGCTGTATCTGGACATTGTCCTTGCGCCGGAAGACCAGTTTGATGCGAAGTACGAAGCGGCCAAGCAGAAATTCCTCGATGCCGGCTATCAAGAGATCTTGGACGAGAAGCAAAAAGCGATCGACGCAGGTCAATTCCGGTAATCGGGATTAATGTAAACGAAAACTTCGGAGCTCCTGCCGCAAAGCGGGAGCTCTTGCTGATAAGGAGGGCAATATGAACCTGAAATTGGAACTCACTTCGGAAGATTTAAAGCAAACTGCGGAGCGCGTTGCAGACTATACGTTCGGCATGGATTTGACGTGGGACTGGCCGGGCGGCGTCGCATTCTACGGCGTCAGCCGACTGCTCGACGTGACTGGTGAACATGCTTACCTGAAACGGATGATCGATTGGGTTGAAGAATACTTGGAAGCGGGCATTCCGGAAGGATGGACCGTGAACACCTGCGCGATGGGGCATATGCTGCTCACTCTGTACGAACAGACGAAGGATCAAAAATATCTGGATATTATTTTAAGCAAGATCGATTATCTGGAACATCACGCTCTTCGGTTCGGAGATCGGGTCCTTCAACATACGGTGTCGGCTAACAATGACTTTCCTGAGCAGTGCTGGGCGGATACCCTGTTCATGGCGGCATACTTGGAGCTTCGGGTCGGCGTGCTGCTAGGGAAGAAGGCACTCATTGACGACGCGCTCCATCAATTTGAACGGCATATTCATTACCTGCAGGATGAGGACTCCGGTTTGTGGTACCACGGCTACAACCATGTCAAGCAAGACCATATGTCCGGCATTCATTGGGCGCGTGCCAACGCATGGGCGGCCTATACGATGTCGCGGGCGGCCCGGGGGCTGCCGGAAGGCTACCTCTATCCTCCCATGATGCACATATGGAGCTCACTACGTGACCAACTGGCGGCGATTAAACGGCTGCAGCATGAGGACGGCTTGTGGGGGACCGTACTCAATTACCCGGAGGCCTACGGCGAAGTATCCGCGACAGCGGGGATCGCCGCGGCGATGGTAATGCAGGGCAATCCGCTGCATGCGAAATATGTGCGAAAAGCCTTGGATGGCGTTCTTGCCAATATTGCGGACAACGGAAGGGTTCTGAACGTATCCGGGGGTACGGCTGTCATGAACGACATCGAAGGATATCTCGGCATCGACCGGAAGTGGGCACAAGGATGGGGGCAGGGGCTCGTGCTCGCGTTTCTCGCAGTCGTTATTGAAGCACTAGAAGCGCAAGGGTAGGCTTGCGGATACTTACTGTTAAAGTGGCAAAGATGACACCGATTATGTTGAGATATTCCGCTAAGCGGGTAGTTGCTGTTTTAGGCACTGCCCGTTTCCAACTTTTGAATGATAACCTTTTTGTTTATCATGACGAGAGCTGATTGTATTCACAGCTCGCCGAGATTGCTCAGATGTGTAATCAAAAATGGTTTTAACGATCAATTTTGACGGTTTAAGGATCGTTCGCATGGTTGATATAAAGGAAGATAACGGGCAGTGGAATTCAATTATGGATTACAGTTTTTTATGGGTACCGCGACATGGATGAATATACCTCCGGCAAGCGACGCCTGTTGGATTCAGACTGCTGACGACTTTGCCGTCTTAAACGGCGTTAATCCGGTGAGTGGCGCATTGCGTGGGCGGGGGCGGACCACGGGTAGTAGAATTCAATTTCGTGTTAAAATAAATTGTGGAATAGTTACCCATATGGATTTAGAGGAATGTTCGTGGCACGGCAAACTCATATTATTGCTTGAAAATGGTTTAAATACAATTAAAGCAATATAATTATTTTGAATTTTCATACGAGGATTTATTTTTAGTGGTTGTTCATGTTAACGGAGGTGAAAAACAGCTATGCGTAAAAAAGATAGGAACGTAACAGGTATTGTATTGGCCGTAATTTACTGTGTTGTTCTTTTTGAGATTTTAATTGATGCGCCCCCTGGTGAAGCTCCAATGAATCCGCCATGGGCATACGCAATGTTTCCACTTGGAGTTGTTGTAATTACCTCTCTCTTTGATTATGTGATCAAGTTCGATTTTTTCAAAAAAAAGAAAGAGTGAAGGAAGGGAGTGTTGTAAATGACCGGAATCGGTGCGTTCATGTGTCGGGGGAAAAGTAGATGTTCCCTTTGATAGTCGCAATTAGCGGCTTTTTCGTATTATTAGGTCAGCCAGAAATTTTGGTTGGCCTAATTTTATAGGTGCTTTAAGATGGTGGTAGCCGGGAGAACGTGGGGCTTTTAGGGGAGCAAACCCCGAAACAAAAACTGTTCCCCCACTACCGTCCAATGACCATGTTTGAGCTGGTAGGGGCTTTTGACCCCGTATCACAAGCGAAGCTATGGGTTTGGAACCATCGTGGGAGTGCCGGCAAATATACCAAGAGCGGAGGAAAGTATGGAACCAGTAATTGGAGTGGATGTATCGAAAGGAAGTAGTGTGTTTCAAGCGTTTACAGGAAGGAACGAAGTGTTTGGGAAAACCGAGGTCATGGCTCATGACACAGAAGGGTTTGCTCGGTTAAAAGCATGTGCAGAGCTGATATACGAACAGAACGGTCAAATGCCCATGGTTATTCTAGAAGCGACCGGACATTATCACAGAGGGCTTGTAGCCTTCCTGGTTCAGGTGGGGATTCCGCACTGCATCGTTAATCCCCTGCAGTCCAAAAGAGCGAGAGGAACCAAGCTGCGTAAAGTAAAAACGGATGCGGCGGATGCCTGGCATCTGGCCGAGATGTATTACCGGGGTGAAGTCTATCCTCACCGGACTTCGGAAGAGACCTACACTGAGCTTCAGCATGTCACAAGGCAGCACGAGTTTGTGACTGGATTATATGTGCAGGCCAAGTTGAATACGCGGGCTTTGCTGGATCAAGTATTTCCCGGCTTCGAGGGGATTTTTCACAACTTGTACTCCGAAACGGC
>NZ_JBNNUS010000006.1:0-490294 GCF_050279985.1 Paenibacillus sp. NPDC093718 | reverse complement strand
GGCTGTAGCTCTTGTTTGCCATTTAAGACCATTCCTTTCTTTGAGCCTGAACATCTCAATTTTATCGGAATGGTCTTAGTGGTAAAACCGCTGATTCCTCCACCCGCATAGCGGGTGGTTTTTTTGTTTCGCGCGTTTCACGCGCTCAACTGGCTAAAGCCATAACAAAAAAACCCGCCGATAACGGCGGGTATAGGTTTAGGATAGCGGCTGAGCAACGGGCTGCCCATCCTTCCATGTATAAGGTACGGATTTTACCGGGACATAATAGGATTCCTTCTCCAGGAACACCCGTAAATCCTCTCCTTCTTGCGGATCGGAACCGTTTTTCTGGATCGCCTGCATAATATCAAAGGCATAATCGGCGTACACCGTTCCCTCTTCATCCATCATAAAGGTCATCTCCTGACCTGAGTACACACTCATCAATCTAACGGATTTGGCATCGGTCTTGGACAGGTCCACCGCCGTATATCCCGGGTAGAGGGCTTCGCCTGCGGGAAGCGCGTTGTCATGCGCCATTTTGTACAAATTAACCGCTCTCTGAACGTCATTCACCTTCTGGGCCGTGGTCAAGTCCATGACCTTCACGGTTGGCTCCGTTTCCTCATTAATAATGAGAAAATATCCACTGCCGCCCTTCTCAAATGCCGTATCCGGAATTTGGTCAATGTATCCCCGGTTCTTCAGCTGATCCAGATCGACCCGGTATTTCTCATACCGTGGAATTTCCGGACCTGCCGTAATCATCGGTAATATTCCCTGTTCTTTATAAAAATCATCTACGGCCGATTGTATCCGCTTGACACTTTCCCTATATGAAACCTTGTTCTCCTGCATTTTCTCGTCAGGATAAAGACAGCCTGTCAGCAACATCGGAAACAGCACCAGGACTAAGACGGCTGACATTCGCTTCGAACGGCCTGTCGCTTGGGTCATCCAAGAGATCATACTCAACTAACATCATCCTTCGCTTTAAATAAAGTCATCGGACTCCCGATTTCTCGCCGCTTCCAGCTGTTTGCGGATCGCTGCTTTGAGCGGATCCTCGGGAATCATTACCTTGATATGATTCGTGATTCTCGTCTGGCAGGATAGCCGGTAGCCTTGTTCAATCATCGATGTCCCCAGCTTCCTGATTTCCTTGGGCTCCGGAGCGGAGCAATGATCGCGTTCCTCGCTCGGGACAATGATCTTGCACATCAAACAACTGGCTTTGCCTCCGCAGCGGGTAGGAATACGCACACCGGCCCGACGTGAGGCATCCAGAACGTTCGTGTGCGGGCGAACCTTGACCTTTTTCTGATCCGGTTGAAATAATACCTCGTAGTCCAACGATAAACGCGCTCCTTTTCTTATGTACACCTTCTGCCATACTCCCTGGCTGCTTTACACAGTACGCCGGTTAAAGTCCGGTTAATCGTTTCAAAACCATTCGATGTTCCCCATGCAGCTGGTTCCGGCTTAATAACTGCCGAAGAAGCGGCATATGATGGTCCATGTCCCGCTGGATCGCTTCCGAAATGGCAATGTATCGATCCGGTCTGTCCCGAAGCACATTAAACACCAGTTCATGAGATAACGGCATTAGCCGTACCGTGGCGCCCTGTATATGACTCTCTGGTGCTGCAGGATACAGCAATTGATCGATCTCAACACAGTAGGAGGATCCGTTTGATTTGACTTCAAATCCGCCTACCAGTTCAATCGGGACTTTCTCTATTTCATAGTGGCTCAGAATCGAAGAATATATCCCTTCTTGGTCCAAGCGGGGAACATCCACGGCCATAGGAGCCAGCGACTCATGCAAAGGCTGTACGCCCCTTGTATCGGTATATATATCGATATCTCTCGGCGGTTTGTCCAAAGTTACATCCTGAAGGAGCAAGCTGCAGCTTCCACCGAGCAGCCAAGCCATAGGTACCTGATTCAGCTTATGAATGGCGGTAGCTAACACACTCTCCAATTCCGGCAGATCATTCAGCGTCATGCTGCACCCCTTTACCGTATCGTCCCGGATTGGCTTCCTACGTTATATGATGGAGGCCAGTCCAATAATAAAACCGAAAATCATCATCATAAAGGCCACGAACGACAGCGCGCCGCGCAGAAAACCCTTGGTCTTGCTTCGCGCAAGCGTAACCACTATGACGGACAGTGCCATAATCAATAACGCGACTAGGGACAGCCACATCTTTTGCATCGGATCCATGTCACGAAACTCTCCAATCTCTCATCAATTTCAACCTATTATATCACGAAAATGATAGCGCCTCACCTCAGGTATGTCGAAAAAAAGAACAAAAGCCGCTATCCGGTGAGGAGCGTCTTTTGTTCAACATCATCATCGTATCTTATTTGTTCATCATCATTTTCATCAAGGCTTCCATATTGCTCGGATTCATGCCACTCTTCTTCACCGCGCCGACAATCTCCTGGATCGTGTCCTCACTAACAGGTATGTTCGCCATCGAAGATACCTGCTTGATCAGCTGGCGGAGCTGGGCTTCATTTTGCATTGTAGACGGCTTAACCGTGCTAGCCAGCTTATTGACAGCCCCTGAAGAAATTTTCTTGCCGCTTTTCTTGTTAATCGCATTCAGTACATCCTTGTGAAAGCTTTTGCTCATTTCCACCCCTCCTCCGACATCCTCACATCAATATATGAGTCAATCATCGGAATGGTGAATAAGCTAGGTGTGCCATTGCTCCCAAGTTTCAAGCGGCATCATTTCCATCTCTGTTTTGGGATCCCGCCCCATCAAGGCTTCTACGGCGGTCCGGGGATTCCGGTCTTTAAACAACACATGGTACAGTTGGTCGGCAATCGGCATCTGGACGCCGTATTTCTCGGAAATGGCATGTGCGGCTTGGGTCGTGCGTATTCCTTCCACAACCATACCCATGGAGCCCAGAACCTCATCCAACTTTTTCCCCTGACCGAGCATCGAACCGGCTCGCCAGTTTCGGCTGTGCTGGCTGGTGGCGGTAACCACGAGATCACCGATTCCCGCAAGCCCGGCAAACGTCAGCGGATTCGCGCCCATTTCCATGCCGATTCGCAAAATTTCTGCCAAGCCTCTCGTAATAAGCGCTGCCTTGGCGTTGTCGCCGAAACCCAGTCCGTCGGACATCCCGGCCCCCAAAGCAATGATATTCTTCAAGGCCCCGGCCAGCTCAACACCGATCATATCCCGGTTCGTGTACACTCTGAAATACGTGTTCATGAACAAATCCTGAGCGGCCACAGCCGCCTCGGCATCCAAAGAAGCCACAACAACCGTAGTCGGGCAGCGTCTGACCACTTCCTCCGCATGACTTGGTCCTGATAATACCACCACACGGCCTTCCTCGCAGCCAAGCTCCTCGGATATGACGGTGGACATCCGCTTCAAGGATTCGATCTCAAATCCTTTGGTTGCGTGAATCACCAGCATGTCTTCGGCCCAGTACTGCTTCAGCTGGCCCGCCACATCCCGCATCGCCGACGAAGGGGCAACGATAACCACGGCAGCGGCCGAAGAGACCGCCTCTTTCATATCGGTTGTAGCACGGATATTCGTTGGTAACTCCACCCCGGGTAAATAACGGATGTTGGTATGCGACTCGTTGATTTCACGAGTCTGTTCCTCCGTTCTTGTCCAGACGACCACATCCAGATCATTTGAAGCGAGAACACTTGCCAAAGCGGTTCCCCAACTGCCTGCCACCAGAACAGCGACTTTGTCAGACAACGCGCTTCCCTCCTTTGTCCTTTCCTTTTCCGGAACCCAGCTTGTTTTCACGCCCCTGCACAAGCTTCACGATGTTCGAGCGATGCCGCCAGAAGGCGAATACGCATATGATCAAGCTCGTCCAAAAGATTGGCCACGAATAATCCGCGATCAATAGAAAAACAGGGGTAAGTACTACAAAAATAAGGGAACCCAAAGATACATAACGGGTAAAAACAATGGATAGAATTGCGATAACGCCTGCTATCAACGCTGGTATAAAGCAAAGCGTAGCAAGCACCCCAATGGCTGTTGCAATCCCTTTGCCGCCTCGAAAGCGGAAGTATAGAGGCCAATTATGGCCGATAATGGCCGCAATACCGCACAATCCTGGCAGCCACGCATTGTCTCCCCCGAGCCATCGTCCGATCCAAACCGCAGCGATGCCCTTAATTACATCCAAAGCCAATACCAGTATGGCAGGTCCCTTTCCCAGGACGCGAAGGGTATTGGTTGCCCCGGCGTTGCCGCTGCCATGCTGACGAATGTCAATCCCTTTCAGGATTTTGGCAAGCAGTACGCTAAAGCTTACCGAACCGAGTAAATAACACACTACTATCGCTACGATCTCCAAAATCAAGCTATTCTCCCCTAACTCTCATCAGACTTTCTTCGAGTAAATATCCTGATGGGTGTACCTTCAAAGTCAAACGCGGCCCGAATCTTGTTCTCAAGATAACGCTCATATGAGAAGTGCATCAATTCCGGATCGTTGACAAATACGACCATAGTCGGCGGCTTGACCGCAACCTGTGTTGAATAGTTAATGCGCAATCTTCTTCCCTTATCCGTTGGAGGCGGATTGATGGCAATCGCATCGGATATGACATCGTTAAGGAGATGCGTCTGCACGCGCAGCGAATGCTGATCAGCCACATGCTTAACGACCGGGAGCAGCTTCTGCAAACGCTGCTTCGTTTTGGCCGACAGGAAAACAACCGGCGCATAGGTCATGAACAAGAAATGATCGCGGATCTTTTTCTCGAACTGCTGCATCGTTTTGTCATCCTTCTCGACCATATCCCATTTGTTGACAACGAACAAAGAAGCTTTACCGGCCTCATAGGCGTACCCGGCTATATGCTTGTCCTGCTCGATGATGCCTTCTTCCCCGTTGATGAGGACCAGAACGACATCCGCGCGCTCGATGGCACGCATGGCACGCATGACGCTGTATTTCTCCGTGGTCTCATACACTTTCCCGCGTTTGCGCATGCCAGCCGTATCGATGAGCACATACCGCTGCCCATCCTTCTCGAACGGCGTGTCAATAGCATCGCGAGTAGTACCGGCAACGTCACTGACAATGACACGCTCTTCTCCCAAAATGGCATTAACCAGGGAGGACTTGCCCACATTCGGTCTGCCAATCAGGGCAACACGAATAACATCCTCGTCATATCCATCGTCTTCGAGTTCCGGCAGATTCTCGACCACAACGTCCAGCAGGTCGCCGATCCCCGTGCCGTGGCTGCCCGAAATTCCGACAGGATCGCCAAATCCGAGGGAATAGAACTCATAAATATCATCAACGCGCTTCAAATTATCCACTTTGTTTACGCTTAGGATGACAGGTTTACCTGAACGGAACAGAATCTGTGCAACTTCCTCGTCCGATTGGGTAACCCCTGTCTTCGCATCGCACATAAATACGATGACGTCCGCTTCTTCAATTGCAAGCTCGGCCTGCATGCGGATGGATTTCAATATCATGTCATCGCCGTCGATTTCGATACCGCCAGTATCAATGACGCTGAACGCTTTGCCATTCCATTCGGCACTACCGTAAATCCGGTCACGGGTGATACCCGGTTTATCTTCAACGATGGCTAATCTGTCGCCAATCAATCGGTTAAATATGGTGGATTTACCGACGTTAGGCCGTCCAACGATAGCCACTACGGGTCTTGCCATAGTCACTCCTCCTGTCAATTCTTACGATTATCATCATAGCAAAAAACGTTACAATTGGCTAACCTTTCATCTTTATTTCTATTATGCTCTACCCCATGTTACAACATCCGCAAACGTTCGTCCCCTAAAAAAACAAATGGCGAACCCAGATTTCTGGGTTCGCCGACTTCGTTATGATAGGTCCATAGACCGAACAAAACTGTTCCCGGGCTTACTTGAATTTGCTCAGCTTATCGCCGAAACGCTCTCCAAGCGTAACGCTCATGCCTTGATTGTTCAAAGAAACGTTCGGGTTGTCTTTCAGGTCGATTTTAGGACCTTTGGACGGTTTTTCAGCGCGAGGAGCTTGAGCTGGCGCTTCTTCCGTTTCTTTGATGCTCAGGCTGATACGTTGCTCAGAAGTGTTGATATCAAGCACTTTAACCTGAACTTCTTGGCCTTCTTTCAATACTTCTTGCGGTGTACCGATATGCTTGTGGGAGATTTGGGAGATATGAACCAAACCTTCAACACCTGGTGCCAGTTCAACGAAAGCTCCGAAAGTAACCAAACGTTTAACTACGCCTGTTACGATGTCACCCGTGTTGAATTGCTCGCCAGCTGTTTCCCAAGGACCTGGAGCGGCTGCTTTGATACTGAGGCTGATTTTTCCTTTTTCAGGATCTACTTTCAGTACCTTCACACGCACTTGATCACCTTCGGACAATACATCCGCAGGCTTATCAACGTGGCTCCAAGCGATCTCGGATACGTGAACCAAGCCGTCTACGCCGCCAACATCAACAAATGCGCCGAATTGAGTAAGGCGTTGTACAGTACCTTCCAGCACTTGGCCATCTTGAAGCTCGGACATCACTTTTTGTTTGTTTGCTTCGAACTCTTCTTCCAGAACATCCTTCTGGGAAAGGATCACTTTGTTGTTCTCGCGGTCCAGTTCCTTCACTTTCACGCGAAGCGTGCGGCCTTTATAGTCGCTGAAGTCCTCAACGAAATGACGCTCTACCATGGATGCAGGGATAAATCCGCGTGCACCCACATCGGCTACGAGTCCGCCTTTAACGACGTCAGCCACCGTTACTTCGAATACGTCCTGATCCGCAAAATGCTTCTCAAGCTCTTCCCACGAATTCTCAGTATCGATCGCGCGCTTGGAAAGAACCAGGCTTTCCTTATCGTCGTTAATGCTAACGACTTTGCACTCTACCTCTTGGCCAACCTGAACCGCATCAGATGCGTTATCAAGCTGTACAGAAGACAGTTCGCGAACAGGAATTACGCCGTCATATTTATATCCAATGCTTACATAAGCTTGGTTGTCCTCCAGTTTGACGATCGTCCCTTTCACGGTGTCCCCTTTTTTCAAGGATACGATTTGGTCCAGCTGCTCTTGGTTTTCTACAGCCTCTTCATTTCTTGTTTCTTCCGACATGTCAAATAACCTCCTCAATTCAAACCCCATTTATTTAAACTCGCATTCGCGAAGTTCAAAACATAATTGCTGTAGTATCTTTCCAATCTCCCCATGCTTTTTATGCATGGAGCGAATAAATCAGTTCACGGTTGGTTTGCCGCTTGCGCGCATTTCGTGAATCTTGGCCATGATCAATTCGGTTGCCGTATCCAGGGCTTCCGGTGACTTGTCACCTTCGAACCGGGAGAGGTCCACAGGTGCACCATAGATGATTTTCACTTTGCGAAAAAGCTTGTAATCTCCAATGATGGCAGCCGGTATGACCGTTGCTCCGCTGCGAAGAGCGAAACTTGCCGCACCCCGTTTGGCCGCAGTTGAATCGGAATTACGCGTGCCCTCAGGAAAGATACCCATGATCTCACCTGTACGCAGTATCGTGAGGGCGGTTTTGATCGAATCTTTACTTACTCCGCCGCGCTTGACCGGAAATGCTCCAAGCTGACGAACCAGCCATCCGAACACCGGAATGTTGAACAATTCCGCTTTGGCCATGAACTTAACCTGGCGCTTGACGTGAATGCCCACAGATATCGGATCTCGAATGCTAATATGATTGCTACAGATTAGCACGCCGCCTTCTGAAGGTATGTTATGTACGCCGACAGATTCGAATCTGTAGAGAATAGCGAACAAACCGCGGACCACCGCTCTGCAAAAAACATAAATCATGTCCTTTTCTCCCCATCCCACTTAAGTTTCGCAATATGAAAGAATTGCCTCCACAACTTGATTGATATCCATATGTGTCGTATCCAATATGATGGCATCCTCTGCGCATCGGAGCGGCGACACTTCACGTTCCTGGTCAAGCCTGTCACGTTCTGCGATATCTCTTTCCAGTTGTTCCAGCGATATGCCTTCATCACTCAACTCATTGAAGCGGCGGAGAGCACGTTCCTTGACACTGGCCGTCATGAAAATCTTTACCTCAGCATCCGGCAAAACAGTTGTGCCGATGTCACGTCCATCCATGACAACGCCCTTCTCTTGCGCCATTTGCTGCTGTAAATGGACAAGCTTTATTCGCACACCCTCGATTCGTGCATATTTGGATACTACTGCACTAACCTGATGCGAACGAATATAAGGTGTGACGTCTTCCCCATTCAACAAGACCATTTGACCATTTTCATGCGGTTTTAATTCAATCACCATATTTTGTGCATGTTGAAGCACTTTTTCGGGATTTTCTGGAGAAATCCCTTGGTTCAGCATGAACCAGGTGACTGCCCTGTACATGGCTCCGGTATCCACGTAGATGTACTGCAGCCTGCTGGCTACCATACGCGCTACGGTGCTTTTACCCGCCCCTGCCGGACCGTCGATGGCAATATTAATTCTGTCGCGATAACCTGTCCCCTGCGTAACCAACGGGGCATTCCTCCTCAAACATATACCTCGAAATCGAAAGGGCTTACCATCCGATACGGACGGGATCACCGTTTCTCTAGTGAAAATATATAAGAAAGCGCGGATGAAACCAAGTCACGATCTTATATTTCAAGAAAAAAGCAGGCGCCCGCCTGCGACGTGAAAATTATACCACACTAGCTAGAGTGATGCAAAAGAGAAGGGGTGTTTTCCCCCATCCAATCGTTTACATTTGGCTCGTTAACGGGAACACCCTCCATCTGCTGAATTGGCGAAATATAGGGCCGGCTAGGTTCATAATGCAATAGCAACTGGGTGATCACCAAGGCTAGTACAAGACCGATTAGCAGCTTAAGCAGCATTTTCCCATAGTGGTCATGCAGGGCTTGTCCCTTCTCGGCGTCCTTAACTTCCAGTCCTGTTTTTTTGGGCAGTTGGTCGTGATCGTTTACTACTTCTGACATGGCTGACAGTTCCTCCGGCACAAAATTTTCGGATAGTGTGCCACCGGCTTGTCCTTTTTATGCATTAACGATTGCGAAAATCAAACTGTCTCTCAAAACAATAACGAATCAGCTTCTGGCGCTCCATATCTGCGATCTGATTAAACTTCAGCATCACGATGCTTCGATTGGTAGGCAGCTCCTTAACCCTCACAACCTCGCCTTCAAACGGGACATGCTCCACGGATCCGTTCTTAAACGGGATCAGTATCCAGCAAGTCAATATACTCCCATCCGCAATCGTTTGATCCGGCTGCAGATGAAAGGATACGCCGCCGCCGCCGACATCGTCGGTTTTGGCTAAAAACTGGGTGCCGTCTTTGGTCATAACGGCTACCTCGAGCTCAGCTTGCACCCGTAGGAAGCTTCTTCTCTGCACCTTCGTAATTTGATCCTGCTCCGGCTTCTTGATGCGAACCAGACGGATAATATCCTCATGGTGACTAAGGACGTGGGAATTGAAGAAATTCTTGACTCCGCCTTCCGTTAAAAAATAAGCGGACAGCTCGTCCCCGATGTACAGCTTTTTCAGCTTGCCCGTCCCTTCCTGCAGCGGAATCTCCATATACATCGATTCGTCATCCATGTCGGAAATGCGGGATTTATATACAATATTGGCTTCCTTCTCATCCCCGGTATCCAACTGGATATAGAGGACATCGTTAATCTTTGGATACAATGCGCTCACCCACCACTAATTCATCATAATCATTATTTTCCATTATATCACGGGATGCCACGGCCCATAGGACAAAATCTTCAAATCAAGGTCGATTCATGTCTTTCCTTGGGAAACTCGGGACTCTCCCACTTGCTTTTAGCCTCTTCATCCAAGCAAAAAAGCCGATTCAGGAAATCACCTGAACCGGCTTGAATCAAGCAGTGCTTCGATTATTTAATTCCTGCCTGCGCATCCTTCACGACTTCCACTGTTTCCTCAAGGCCGGTGTTCGAATTAATGTAAATCCGATACTGGGACCCGTTGATCCGCCCTCCAAATTCATAACACAGCGTATCCTCGGAACGGTCGTTTTTGATTAAGGCTTTACGGTGATAGAGCACCTTAAAGTCAGGATTCAAGACCTTCTCCGCTTCGGCAAGACTAAGTTTCGGCTGGGGAATCTCTCGCTTGACCTGATGCTCGTACACAAAGTCGCTGGCCTGAAATCCAATGACATCCCCATTGTCCATAGCCGAACGAACCGTGATTTTCTCAGGATAAATCAGCACGCCGTCCTCTTCACGAACAAAGGAAAAGTTGGCCAGGTTGTCGTATTGGTCCGCTGAAATAACCGTCATATCGGAATAGCCTTTTTGCGTCAGGAAATGCTGGGCTTTGTCGATTGCAGTTTGAACGGACGCTTGCTTGGCGCCAACATTCCGTTCATCCGTATAGGAGATCAACTGGCCGCCTTTTTCAGTAAAGTCCATGCTGAGCATATGACCATTCGGATGCTGTACCTTCGCTGTATACGATACCCACTCGGTGCCGTTTCCGTTCTTTGTCACTTGCACTTTGGCATTGTTACCCACATCCGAGAACTTTAGCGCCTTGCGTTTCACATCCTCTTCCGATATCGGCATGCCTGCCAACTGCTTCACGGAACGGCGGTTATAAATGCTGCTTACCGATGGTCCCCAGTCAAGCTCAGGGTAGGACTCCACCTTCTTATCCACCGTTTTGAAGCCGTCAATAATGGAATTATCTTCGACTTTATTCGTAGCCAGTGCCGTCTCTACATCCATCCAGCGCAAACTGTTTGCGATAACCTTGTTTTGCACATGCTGCAAATCCTTCGTAATTTCGCCGGAGTTGGCGTACAAGGATTTCAACGTTTTGACTTCACTCTCACTGAGCGGCTCCTTCGTCAAATCACGCACACCTGTTTTGTAAGCAAAATTAGAAATTCGTGAAAGGAACTCCTCGGTCTTATTGAAGGGAAGGAGCGTAAGCGGCAGCTGGCTGATCTCATTTTGAGCCTCGCTGGTTAGACGCCATACATTCATCAAGCCCTTCCGATGCATCCCTTGGGAGGTAGAGCTTACCGCAAGCGTATTGCCGAGCTCGGCATGAATCCTGTCCATATTGTACGACAAGTCATGGAATGCCCGTTGGTATTGGTTCTCGGCATTAATCAATATGGCGTTTTTCTCTTTATTCTCTTGATAACCCCATACCAGAGCCCCGATCAATAAAATTGTGGCCACAGGAAACAGGATAGCGCTTAATCGTTTGTACATGATGCGATAGTCTCCTTTCTTCTACTCACTGCCGTTAGTTTGACTAGAAGAAAGAAGTCTTATGCATTTCTGTATAATTCCTTCATCCCTTAGAAATCTTCCTCAATCTCGAAGTGATCGCGGTTGTTGCACAGACACTGCTTAAATCCGGTTTCGATCCGGCCCTGTTCCTTTTTTCCCCGCAGCACAAAACGTTCACCGCAATCTTTGCAAAGAATTTTCACTTTTACACGCAAAAAAAGACACCTCCCTTTCTATGATTCCCTGGCTGTCAGCCGAGGTCTATAGAATGAAGTGTGCCCTGATTTGTTAAGTGTTAACCTCTTCCTCCCGCTTAATGAAACGGAAAGGAGAACGGTTGTTAGCTCTAGAGATTTTGCCCATGCCGCCATACCATAGCAGCACCATAAGCGGTACGATGAACCATACCCATGTGTGAGTCAGCAGACTCAGAATCAGGTCGTACAAACCATGCCACATCCAAGGCAGGAACAAGGATAGAACGAGGAAGAACCTTCTTCGTTTTCCTTCCGTGAATCTCGCATGTCCCATGTAGTATCCCATGATGACGCCAAACATCGCGTGTCCCGATACGGGCAGCAGTGCTCGCAGGAACATCGGACCAAAGGCTGCCTGGCTGTACCAGGCGTAAAGCAAATTCTCTACCGTAGCAAATCCAAGCGATATCGCCACTGCATAAAGGATGCCGTCATAAGGCTCGTCAAATTCCGTATGGTTAAATATAATGTGATACATTACGAACCATTTCAGAAATTCCTCAACACCCGCCGAAACGAGCAATGAGTTGACTACCGGATTGTCGCCAAGCCATAGTATCATTCCCCGCTGCAAAATCATAACCGGGAAAACGACCAGAACCCCTAACATGAACACTTTGATCACCATGTGCAGGGGCTCTTGATCATACCTATCTTTCAGGTAAAAATACGTGAGCAATGCGAGTCCCGGCGCCAAAGCTGACGCAATTACCGAGAACACCAGCACTAAAATTCCCCTTCCGTTAGTTGCGGGCCTGAAGTCCGGCACGCACGCCCACCTTTATTAATGCTGACGCTGGAAGTGTGTACAGATAACCTCAACCGCTTGCTGAGGCATTACTTTCTTACCGTATTCCTCCAGCATAGCCTCCGTTACTGAAGAGGATTCACCGAATTCAGCCAGCATCGCAATAACCGCCGGCAGCTTCTCGCTATCCAATTCCTCAGGATCGAAGTACAAAAACCATTTATCCATATAGTGATAGAGCTTACCCGCTCCGCCTACAAGGTCCTTCAACATATGCGATGCTTCAATGAGCACTTCAAAATCCTGAAAAACATAGACGATAGTATCACTTTGATCCAGCGTTACTTCCATTTCATAAATCTCGTCCGGCATATCTTCTTCGGACAAGCCGCCGAAATGATGATCGTATTTCCCTCTCGTCACAATAACCACCATGCCCTGGGCAGGCAGTGCAAACACCTCAACGGCAAGAGGTCCGGTGGCATCAAATCCGAGCTCACTGTATGCCTGATCCATCATCTCCGTAAACAGGTCATAAACTTTCGGTATTTCCTGCCACATCTCTTCCTTCTGGATCCCACGCTCACTCAGATCGTCAAACGTGAGGAAAATCCGTATCTTATCTTGACTCAAACGCTCTATTTTCATGACAGGATCCTCCTTACGTAAACAAAAGTTTATAACAAATTATGATGTCTGGATTATGACGTGATAAAAATGGTTTTATATAATTGATTTTATCATTTAATACCCACAAATGCACGTAAATATGTAACTGAAGAAAAAAGAATCATTCACAGGGATTCGTGTGGCCGGTCCCCGAGAATGATTCAAAATGGTTCTTGCCGTTTACAAACCCGGTATGACGGTGTGGGTTTCTTTCAAAATCTGTTCGACTTCGTTCTTGACATCTGGGTTGTTTCGGATAAAATCCTTGACTTGTTTCAGGTTGGCAGCCTTCGAATGAGTCGATGTCTGTACCCCTGCAGTTCCATTGGAATGAGTGGAATCATGTCGGCCTGAACTGGGAGACACGCTTTCTTGGCTCGAGCCGGAATAATGCTGGCTCTTCGTGCCCTGAATTTTACTCATCGCGGTATCCGCGAATCGGCCAAGATTCGCATCTTTCATCATTGAGGAGAAGAACCTGCTGTTATTACGGGAAATCATCCGGCATGCAACGGCGCCGATAATGACACCATATAGAAATGACGAAGTCTTCACAAATGATACCTCCTTCTATGGTAAACTCGAGATTATTGTTCTCGCACCGCCAGGAACTCATGCTACATAAATACAGGAAAGTGAGATGGAATCATGGTTAGAACACGAACAGCACTTCTGCTGGCTGGCTGCCTTATGCTCAGCGCTTGCGGCAACAACGGAGTTGATCAGAAGCAAAGCACGGCCACGGAAGTCGGTAATGACAGAGCAACGCAGCAAAGTGAAACCTCTGGACAGGTGCCCGCTCCGAAAGAAGGTACCGACAAATCAACCGAAACGGACAAGTCTGAAGCCGATCCTGAAGTAGATACTCCCGCGGACCCATCGGATGAAGCCGTCAAGATTCCCGATGCCGAGGCGCCGACTGAACCGAAGTATCACATGAATAAGGTGTATCGCATCGTCCCAAATGATGATACCGTACCCGGAAAAGTGGTGCTGCTCACATTTGACGACGGTCCCAAGGAAGAAAAAATGATCAACCAAATGATCGATACGCTCGACAAACATGACGCCAAAGCGATTTTCTTCGTGAATGGATACCGCGCGAAGGAACATCCTGAACTGCTGAAGCTGATCCATGACCGCGGTCAAATCATTGGGAATCATTCCTGGGACCATATCGACCTGAAAAAAGAAAATAAACAGACGGTAAAGAAACAGATCGGCGATGTCCAGCAAATCGTCAAGGAAGCAACCGGATCGGAACCGAAGTTTTTCCGTCCTCCGTTCGGCTCAGGCGGAGATATCGTCAAGGAAGTTGCTCTTAGTCATGACCTGCTGTTCATGACCTGGTCCAACGGTTCGCTGGATTGGGAAAGCAAAAGCAAAAACAAGCCCGATGCCGTAGTCAGCAATGTGCTCGAGCAGCTTCACCCTGGCAGCAACATTCTGATGCACGAGCTTCCGTGGACCGTAGAGGCCCTCGATACCTTGCTGACCAAGCTTGAAGCCAAAGGATATGGTTTCGTGGATCCGCGACAAATCGAACCTAAAATAAGATAATCCGGGAAAACACAAAAACCTTAATTCTTCCGTCACCGTCTGACGATCGAATTAAGGTTTTTTGCGTAATGTAATTACATGGTATTCTGCGGGACATTGCAAGCGCAGCGGGATATGGGAGGTACCGAATCCCCGGCTGATCAGCATCCTGGAAGAATGTTCGGTTTCGCCCGCCTTTCTCGGCAGTGCATACCATCCGGATTTAAACTTCTTGTAAAAGCGCGTCAGACGAACGGCTCCGGCCAACGGCAGCACGATCTGTCCCCCATGGGTATGTCCTGCCAGCACCAGATCCCCAAACACCACATCCTTGCCCTTGATCCATATCGGATCATGCACCAGAATGATGTGATACTGGTCTTCGGCTGCATTCCCCCGAAATCTTGTGTATGGGTGTTTCCGGCTGGCCGGCTGCCTTACGCCGCTGAGAACAATTCGCTCGTTACTCCGTTTTAACGTAACGGACTTGTCATTCAGCAGCATAACGCCGCTCTCCCGCAACGCTTTACGGACAGCGTCCTTGCCTGCATTCAGATCATGATTCCCCAAGACGGCATAGACGGGTGCGATACGGACCAGCACCGACAAGTTATGCCTCAACCGCTGAAGGGGCACTCCTCTTTCCGTGATATCCCCGCCAAGCAGTACGCAATCCACCGATGAAAGATTGGATAATAGCTTCTCTTCTGACAATTGTCTGCGATGTATATCGGTGATGAACAATATCCGAAACCCGTCAAACGAGTGAGGGATACGTTCGGATACGACTTCTTCCTCACGCACCCGATAGC
Organism: Paenibacillus sp. NPDC093718; assembly: GCF_050279985.1. Lineage (NCBI taxonomy): Bacteria > Bacillati > Bacillota > Bacilli > Caryophanales > Paenibacillaceae > Paenibacillus > Paenibacillus sp. NPDC093718. Next base: position 474,975 of record NZ_JBNNUS010000006.1, on the reverse strand, counting down.
CCCTGGCCTCAGCCCTCATCCAGCCGATAGCGCCTGCACCGAGTGCCGCAGCACCTGCTATCCACATCAACACACTCATAATAACTCCTTTAACAATTCCTTTAATGGAGGTGCTCCGATAAGTCCCCACCACAGAAGACCTACCATTAACAATATGAAAATGACGATCAATGAGTTCACAAACCATTTGCTCATTCTTACGCGGTACGAGGAATATGTATTCGTGCGTTTAGGAGCAGACACTTCTTCCTCTGTTTGACGCTGACGTGACCGGGTCGATCTCGAACGGCTCAAGCCGTCCGCTGTCGTGCTGCTCCGGGGCTTTTGCTCCACGGAACTTGCTCGGGGCGGCGATTTAGATCGACTCCGCGTTTCATCCGCTTGTCGCGACTTCGCTTCCGTTCTTTTTTCTGATTGAGCCGTTGACTTGTTTTTGCGGCTTTTATTTCGGCTCTGATGTCGTTGCATTCTGCTAAGTTCGTTCATGTTCCTCTTTCCTCCGAAACCGAATCAACATTCCTGATATGAAATCAATCAGAAAATGGCACAGGATTGGTGCCCAAATGGTACCCGTTTGAATATAGACGTAACCCAGACCATAACTGCTTAAGAAAACCCACCCGGTTGGAAGCCAATGCTTTAAATATCTGACATGAATAAGCGCGAACAAGATACTCGTCCAGTACGGTCCGAACGCATGCTGGATAGCTCCTCGAAACAATAACTCCTCGCAGATGGATACAACCAAAGCTATAACAAAAATATGCCAAACCGGCCTTTTTCGGAACAGCATTTCATTGATTCCGCCATCGTCCATACTGTCCTCTGACACAAACCGGGATAATACAAAATCCACTACCAGCATGGCGGCAGCAAGTCCGAGCCCCCAATAAACGAACTCGATATCCTTCGGAATGACAAAGAGCCCAAACGGATTCCTCTGCTGAAACAGAATCCAGATCAACCCTGCAATAAGTGTCAATGCTTGGGTCAGATACAGATTAATAAGCAGCAGCCGATCGTTTAATTGGTGGGCTTCGATTCTTTTTACGCGTATTTTAAATTTTTTCATAGAAGATGGGCCTGTCTTTCATCTTGATTTTTAAGATTATCCTCGTATACAACCATAGTAATATCAGAATCATTCAATCATAGGCGGGCATATGCATCATAGCAAATTAACGGTATGACATTCAAGGCTATCCCTTGTTTCTTCCCCTACTTTAAGGCCTATGAACGGAATAAACACCTATTGACACAATGTTAGAGCCATGATACATTATGAAAAAATTAATCTGTGAAAACCGATGATGGAAAAGAGATGCTGTAACGTCCTCAGAGAGCCGATGGTTGGTGTAAATCGGTGGCGTAAAAGTATACTTGAGCGTTCCTGAGATATTTCGCTGAAACTTGGAGTAGGCGCAAATCGGATGATATCCGTTACCAATCATGGTCTGAACAGACCGCTTGAGGCTGCCGCAACATGGCAGCGAATAAGGGTGGCACCACGAATAACTCTCGTCCCTTACTACGGAGGTAGTATGCGGATTGGGAGTTTTTTATGTTCCTGTCTCTTTGCCACGACACCGCGTCAAACCTGTATAGACCTCTTGCAGCTTTATTGGAATCTTTGGTGTATAACGGAATACGCCCCGCGTAATCCTTATTCAATATTGCAGTACCGCATTTTATAGAGGATTTTAAGGAGGAAGAGAAACCATGTTTAAAGTATTGGTATCGGATCCGATCAGTGATTTGGGGATCCAGCAGTTAATGGATGCCGCCGATGTGCAGGTAGACAAAAAAACCGGGCTCAACGAGGATGAGCTCACTGCCATTATCGGTGAATACGACGGACTTCTCGTACGAAGTCAGACACGTGTGACAGAACGCATTATGAATGCAGGAACCAATCTCAAGGTTGTCGGCCGCGCTGGCGTTGGCGTTGACAACATTGATCTTGAGGCTGCTACGAAGCGCGGGATCGTTGTTATCAATGCGCCAGACGGTAACACGATTACAACAGCAGAGCATACGTTTGCCATGATGATTGCCCTCGCCCGCCACATCCCTCAGGCTTATGCCAAAACGGTGGGCGGATCCTGGGACCGCAAATCCTTCCTCGGCGTTGAGCTTCGTAACAAAACGCTGGGGGTCATGGGAATGGGCCGAATCGGCAGCGAGGTGGCTAAACGCGCCAAGGCTTTCGGCATGAACATTCTTGCCTTCGATCCGTTCCTCACGGAAGAGCGTGCGGACAAACTGGGCGTGACACTCTCTTCAGTGGATAACATTATCCGCAGCGCCGACTTCATTACGGTCCATACTCCGCTTACGCCGGAAACCCGCCATATGATCGCAAGACCGCAATTCGAAGTGATGAAGCGCGGCATGCGGATCGTGAACTGCGCCCGCGGCGGCATCATTGACGAACGCGCCCTTGTGGAAGCGATCGATGAAGGTATTGTTGCCGGAGCCGCATTCGACGTATTCGAACATGAGCCGCCTGAAAGCGATCATCCATTCCTGAACCATCCAAAGGTTATCGTGACCCCGCATTTGGGTGCATCTACCGTTGAGGCTCAGGAGAACGTTGCGATTGACGTCTCGGAACAAGTGCTTCATATCCTGCGCAACGAGCCGTTTAAGAATGCGGTCAACTTCCCGCTTGTAGCGGCTAGCGTCATGAACAAGCTGCAGCCTTACTTCTCGCTCGGCGAGAAATTAGGCAGTGTAGCGGCTCAAATCACCGCACACGCGGTGAAGGAGATTCACGTTGACTATGCAGGCGAGCTGGCTGAAGTCGATACGCAGGCCCTGACCCGATATATCGTGAAGGGTGTGCTGGAACGCCACCTCGGAAGCGAAGTGAATATCGTAAACTCCATGCATTTGGCAAAAAGCCGTGATCTTCACGTCGTTGTGTCCCAGACACCAAAAACCAAAGACTTCACCAACCTCGTTACCGTCACGCTTAAAACGCAAAACGGTTTGGAGCGAATTGTCGCTGGTACACTCCTGCTCGGTTACGGTGAACGGATTGTCCGTCTGGATAAATTCCCGGTCGATATTTCTCCGGAAGGTCATCTGATTCTGATCTCCCATAACGACAAACCGGGCATTATCGGTCGTGTCGGAACCCTGCTCGGTGAGAACGATGTCAATATCGCCTCCATGCAGGTTGGACGTAAAGTCATCGGCGGTGAAGCCATCATGCTTCTGACAGTGGATAAAGACGTTCCTAAAGACGTTCTGGTCAAGCTTGCCGGGCTGTCGGAACTGAACACCGCGCAGCAAATCGCACTGGGCTAAATTCAGGCCAGATATAAGAAAGATATAAGGGGTTAATCATTGTTCCACGTAGAACAAGATTAACCCCTTTATTTCAACAAAAAAACACGCTCCTTGCGAGCGTGTTTTGTCTTTTGCGGAGACATTGCCTAAGATTCTGCCGATTTTGTTGGAATGATCATGGTAAACACCGTTCCTTCGCCTACTTCACTTGTTGCGTTAATCGTGCCATGATGCGCTGTCACGATATTTTTCACGATGGCGAGGCCTATGCCGGTTCCCACCGTCTCCCCCCGCACACGCGCTTTGTCGGCCTTGTAGAATCGCTCAAAAACAAAAGGCAGATCTTCAGGCGGGATACCGACGCCTTGGTCGCTAATCTTCACCTGGAGCGCTTCTGTATTCGATACGGTAATCCGATCGGCAATGATTCGGATCTGTTTGCCTGAAGGCGTATGACGAAAAGCATTGTCCAGCAGATTGGTCAGCACCTGCTCAAGCTTATCTTCATCCGCCGCTTCGAGCAGAAGATTCGAATGAAGTTTGTTGAGCTGAAGATCAATATCGCGCTCCTTGGCACGAACGGTGAACTTCCGGTATACCCTTTCACACAATTCACCTGCATCCATCTCCCGCAGAGACAACTCTGCGTGCCCTGCTTCCATACGGGTTAAATCAAGCAGATCCTTCACCAGCCGGCCCATCCGCAGGGATTCCTCATGAATCACCTGTATCAGCTCCCTGCTCTCCTCCGGTGATGCCGCCATCCCGTCAAGCAGCGCTTCACTGTAGCCCTGCATCATGGACAGCGGAGTTCGGATTTCGTGCGACACGTTGGCAATGAAATCCGTACGCATCTTCTCCAGCGTGACCTGCTCGGTAATATCTCTTAATACAACAACGGCGCCGCGGATCACATCATCCGAATATAAAGGAGCCATATGTGCTGACCAAATTCCCTGCTTCACATGCAGGTCAGCGCTTTGGTCCTTCCCTTCGTTCACGGTGGCATAATAGAGCTCACTGAGCGGTTTTGGCATGACATCGGCCGCCCAGCCTCCGCCCTGCAGCTCATCATCCCACTCCAGCCCTTTCCAGGTTTTCATGATATCCTGCCCTGGCGGGTTCACCAGAATGACCTGACCATGATTATCAAAAGTAATCACCGCGTCGCTCATGCTTCTCAGCACACTGGACAGATGCTCCTTCTCATGGTTCAAATTGCGGATATTCGTTTCCAGCTCTGCTGCCATATGGTTGAACGTATTAGCCAGCTCGCCAATCTCATCACTGGTCACAAGATTTAGCCGAGTGCCATACTTCCCTTTACGAATGTCGTTGGCGGCTTCAATGAGCTGCTGCATGGGCTGGGTAATCTTCGTTAACAGAAACAACCCGAAGAAGGTGGTCATCGAAAAACCGATAATGGCCACATAAGTAAATAAACGTTTGATGGCATCCGAATTCGCAAACGTGGTATCGATATAAGGGAGTAAAAATAATCCGAGCGTCAGCAGTACGCACGCGACTAAACAGGTTATCGTAATCCACAGCTTGCCGACGAGTGATCTCCAGAAACTCACGTTACTTTGGTACCTCCAGCTTGTAGCCTACTCCCCATACTGTCGTAATCATCGCTGCGGATTCAGCGGATACCTTATTTAACTTCTCGCGCAGCCGCTTCACGTGGGTATCGACTGTGCGAAGATCTCCGAAAAATTCATAATTCCATACGTCCTTAAGCAGTTCTTCGCGGGAGAATACTTTGTCCGGGGACGAGGCCAAGTAGTGCAAAAGCTCGTACTCCTTCGGCGTCAAACTGATTTCATGCCCGCCAGCCGTTACGCGGTGAGCATCATGTTCAATGATCAAATGCGGGAAAACGATGCTGTTGCTCGGGTTTGGTTCCTTGCTCAAATAAGCCGTAGCGGATGAGCGGCGCAAAATCGCCTTCACGCGATAGATCACCTCGCGCGGACTGAACGGCTTCACAACATAATCGTCGGCTCCCACTTCAAATCCCTGTACGCGGTTTATCTCCTCACCCTTTGCAGTCAGCATAAGAATTGGCGTGGACTTCACCTGGCGGAGACGGGTGCACACTTCAACACCGTCCATACCGGGCAGCATGACATCCAGAATAACGAGCCCGTAATCTTCCGAGCTTGCTTTGCGAAGTGCAGTTTCTCCATCCTCCGCCTCTTCGATTTCATACCCTTCCTTCTCCAAATACATTTTTAACAAGCGGCGAATCCGTTCTTCATCATCAACAACGAGAATACGATTTCCGTGCTCTGACATTGGCGGCCAACTCCTTCATTTTTATAGGGAAAATCAGAAGTGGCCCTCTTGATTAAGAAAGGGCCCTTCTGATTGATCATTCACTACTATTCTATTGACAATTAATCGGTTCCCGCATAGGAATGCAGACCCGCGATAATCAAGTTGACACCGACCAGCGTAAACATGACCACGATAAAGCCGATGACGGACAGCCAGGAGGAGTGTTTCCCCTGCCAGCCGCGCGACAGCCGGAGATGAAGGTACACGCTGTAGAACAACCATGTAATAAGCGCCCATACTTCCTTCGGATCCCAGCCCCAGAACCGGCCCCATGCAATTTCTGCCCAGATCATGGCGAATATGAGACCGCCCAGCGTAAATACCGGGAACCCAATCGCAATGGCGCGATAACTGATTTCATCCAGATCGTCCGGATCCAATCTATTCAGTGCAGGCTGAATGAATTTTGCCAGCGGCTTGCGCAGGATCAGGCGGAGCACACCGTACAGGATTAACCCCGTGATCAGCGACCATAACACCGTATTCAGCTTACGTCCTGCATTCACGCCGTGCATCCAGGACGGAGCTTCCATGAGTGGAGATTTCATGCCCAAGAAGGACTGCATGCTCTCCGTCTCGCTTTTATAAGGTGCAACAAGCGGTGGCATGTTATATTCCACTTTTACTATTGTACTATTTTCTGTCTTCGGGTCAACCAAAGTCTGGTTAAATTCAGCCTGATATCCGCTTGCACGGAAACTGTACACGGACAAAATAAATCCGATCAGAATCACGATGGCAAACATGCAGAGTTCAAGCCAGCGCTGTTCTCTGCGTGCACCCTTGTCTGTTCGGCTAAAGTTAACGGTACGGAGCAGGTGCATCAAGCCCGCAATAAAACCTACTGCAAAAAATGCATCGCCCAGCGCAGCCAAGGTTACGTGAATCCCCAGCCAATAAGACTGAAGCGATGGAATCAGCGGCTGGACCTCCTGCGGAAACACGGCTGCATATGCCATGATCAGAATCGCCAGCGGCAGGGCAAACAATCCGAGCAGCGATTTTTTGTAGATAAAATAAAGTACGAGGAAGGCAATCATGATTGCCATCGACAAGAAGGTCATAAACTCATACATGTTGCTGACAGGCACATGACCGGAGCCCGCCCATCTCGTAAAGAAGTACAGCAGATGTCCGATCAAACCAATCGATGCCGTAACAAATGCAATCTTTCCCCATTTAGCCAAATGGGCTTCCGGGTCCCGCTTGCGGAACCGTCGTCCCATAACGGCAAGTGCATACATGATAAATGCCGCACAATACAAGGTAAAGGCAACGATAAATGCGTTGCCGCTAAAATCAATTAGATTCATGCTTAGTCCCCCTGTTATTCTCCAATGACTTTTCATCGACTTCGATATTCATTTGCTTGAGGATCGCGGAGACCTCCTTGCGAAGCCCAAACCAGTTCTTGTTCGTATGCGCGCCAAGTGTCAGCGTTCCGTTATCAATACGCAGCCAGATCCGGCGATGGGTGAAATAAAAGCCCATGACCAGGCCGATCATACCGATAAAACAACCAATCCAAATGAACGGCATGGCTTTATCCACACGAATATTCAGATAAGTCGTAGATTCCGAAAAGTCCACATCGTCCATGCTGAGAACATCCAGTTGTACGAGCGCTTCCCCACCCGCCAGCTGTGCATTGATCGCTTCCTGGTTAAAGCGCTCCTTATCGATCTGCTTGGGGAAGTAGAAATATTGAATGCCTTCCTTCGGCAGCTCAGGTCCCTTAATCAGAAATAAGAATGCAGGCGCATTCGGGTTAGGTGACAGATTTACCGGTTTGCCGTTATCGCCAAGTCCAAAATCGGTAAAGGATTGTGTAAGCGTTAACGTATATTCTCCCGCCTGATACTCTCTTTGAGGATCGTCGATCGACAATGTGATTTTACCGTATTCCTTCCCGCTCTTACTGTCAACCAGCACCGGCGAAACCGAACGGAGAATCGGGGTCAGATCATAATCGAATTGATAAGCTTTTAACCCTTTGTAATTGAGTGGATGATTCACCTCGATGTTATGACGCGTTACTTCGACGAGCTCGGGCTCTTTATCGAAATCGTCACAATTGGCTTCGCACATATACAGAATCGCCTGAGTTTGGAACTCCTTCGGCAATACTTTATTCTTGCCTTTAAATTCCTCAGGCATATCGTCCTCGGTATAGAACTCCACCTTAAAGCCATCGTTCAATAAATAATAACTGGTGTTCTTGATGCGCACAGGCTCATCTTGAGGAAAGGCCATGTGCTCGTCCATATGCAGTCCAGGAAGATTCCGTCCAAGAACGGCAAGCAGGAAAATAATCAGGCCGATATGAAGAACATAGGGGCCCCAGCGGCTGAACCGCTGCTTCTCCGCCAGTAGGGTTCCACCATCCGTTCGCACGCGGTAGCCCTTCTTCTTAATGATCGGTTTCACCCGTTCAACCCAGTCGGCACCGTCCTCTTCGACTTGTCCTTGGTATACCACCTTTTGGCGGGTAAGGAAGGACATATGCTTAGGAATCCGCTGTCTGCTGAGCGCTTTGTACAGTGGAAGGACCCGGTCGAGACTGCAAATGACAAGCGATGCGCCGATCATGACAAGCAGCAGCACGAACCACCATGACGTGTATGTATGGGACAGCCCGAGCAAGTAATAAATATGCCCCAGCTGCCCGTACTCCTCTTTGTAATAGATAGAGGGGTCAATATTAAGGAAAGTGCTTTCCTGCGGAAAGATGGTCCCTAGCGAGGAGCCAATCAGGGTAAGCAATATCAGATATATTGCTACTTTTACCGAAGAAAAGAAATTCCATACCCGATCGATCATACCGGGATTTTCTTTCTGTGATCGACGAGCAACGCCGTCATACCGCATTTCCAGAATCGGCTGGGCCTCTGCTTCCTCGGTCAGCGGCTTGCCGCAAGCCTCACAGAGGACCGTCCCCGTTGGATTCTGGTGTCCGCAATCACACTTCGTATTCTGGATCAAAGGCTTGGAACCTTGACTCATTTCGCATTCACCAACTGTTCAATTTGTTTGTCAAGGGTGTTCAAATCCAGTTCGCCTATACGAATATGATCAATCTTGCCAGAGGCCGTAACAAAAAAGGTGGTTGGCATCGGCCCAACCCCGAAGCTGGCAACAGCATTCCGTTTAGGATCCATCAGGATGGGGAACTTCACGCCGGTTTGAGCAACAAAATTCTCAACGGTCATTTTGTTCTCGCCCACATTAATGCCGATGATCTCAACGCCTTGACTGCTCCATTTCTCCCACTGGGCTTGAAGAGCCGGCATTTCCCGCACGCATGGCGGACAGTAGGTGCCCCAGAAATTAATCACCCTGGCCTTGCCTTCGTATTCACTCATGGTATGTACGCTGCCATCCATGCCTAGAAGTTCAAAGTCCGCTGCCTTTTGACCCACTTTGGGAACCTCATCAGAGCCGAATACAACAGTTGCAACGGCGTAAACTCCGACCAGGATAATGGCAAGCAGAATCACAATCTGTACGCTTTTCTTTGATTTGCCCATAAAGCAGCAGCTTCCTTTCTATGACATTCATCATATCGTTTACTACGGGTGTGAACATCCTATGAACAATTATAACGAAATTTGTCATAAACGCCGCTCGCCATTTTGAATATTATGTGTCGGGTTTAACGTTTTCTCTTCGGTTTCCCGCCCGGCTTAGCGGATTTCGCCATCTGCAAAAGCTGGTTGATTTCATCCGCTGTCAAATGGCGGTACAAACCCCGTTTTAAATTTTGCAGCAGCAGATCCCCATAAGATATCCGCTTCAATCGCGTTACCGGATGGGAAATCGCTTCGAACATCCTTCTGACTTGACGGTTGCGGCCTTCATGAATGGTAATCGATATGACGGATTGTTTATTATCCGGATCCACATCCTTATATTCCACTTCGGCAGGAGCCGTCATTCCGTCTTCCAGCATGATCCCTTGGCGAAGCTTGTCCAGCTCGGTGCCATGGGGCACCCCTTTCACGGTAGCCAAATACGTTTTGGGCACATGATATTTAGGGTGGCTGAGCAGATTGGCAAACTCGCCGTCATTGGTCAGCAGCAGGAGTCCTTCCGTATCGTAGTCCAAACGTCCAATCGGATATACCCGCTCTTTAATGCCCTTGAGATAATCCGATACAATTTTTCGGCCTTCGGGATCAGAAGCGCTTGTAATGACTCCCTTCGGCTTATTCAGCATAATGTATACCTTTTTCTCATTCTTAATCGGTTTGCCTGAAACCGTAATGATATCCTGGGCTGGATCGGCCTTCGTGCCGAGTTCGGTAACGGTCTCTCCGTTTACCTGCACCTTGCCTTCAAGAATCAATTCCTCGCACTTGCGGCGGGAAGCGACTCCGGCCTGTGCCATAATTTTCTGTAATCTCTCCATGTTCGTTAGGTCACCTCATTCCTAATGATAACCATCGACAGGATAAATCACAAGCGCGTTCCATGGAAAATGTGCCCCAGGGCAGGAGTCGGAGTGAGGAAACAGGTATAACGGGGAAATATCATGGAGTCTGGATAGCTCCAAAATGATTTTGCTGGCGGTAAACAGCTGTGTTTTCTGGTCCAGCGACATGGACTCGTAGCGGATATTAAAGTCGCCCTCCAGACAGATGTGAATCTGGCCCGGGTGAACCAGCACGGATGAAGAGGAAACCGAGCCGTCCGGATGGATTTTAAAATCCCAGTTCCGCGGTTCCCGCTCGCACACGGTATGATGAATAACAAAACCCTCGAATTCCATTTCATCACCCCTACTACAATTTGTAATTGCAGCAGTATATGACGCGAGGGAATCGAGGGTATAGGCACACGTCCTTGTTACATAGAAAAAACGCTCCGTCTTACGCAGACCGTCCGAATGATCTCAATTAACCGAACACCAGCAGGCAGACGGCGATCGCCGCAATAAATCCGATCACATCAGAGAACAGCCCCACCTTCAGCGCATACCGGCCATTGCGGATTCCGACGGCGCCAAAGTAGACGGTCAGTACGTACAAAGTCGTATCCGTGCTTCCCTGTATGGTTGAAGCGATTCGGCCAATCATGGAATCCGGACCGTATGCCCGGATCAGTTCCGTTGTGTAAGCGAGAGAGCCTGTACCCGTCAGCGGCCTGAGAATTCCCAAAGGCAGAATCTCGCTCGGCACTCCTAGCGATTGCAGAAAAGGGCCCGTCCAACCTACAAAAAACTCCAGCGCGCCGGAAGACCGGAATACGCTAATGGCGACCATCATGCCAACCAAGTGCGGGATGATCCCAATCGCCGTGGAGAAGCCGTCCTTGGCTCCATCCACAAACGTTTCATATACGGGCACTTTGCGGGTATAAGCATAAAGCGGAATGAATGCGATAATAATGGGAATAGACCAGGCGGAAACGAGATTAATCCATGACAGCAAGACTCATCACCCCTTCACATCCGGGTTCAGGTTTGTACCGATTCCCGGCGGCTTCTGGCGGCGTATCGTCCTTCTTCGATACCATCGGTCAGCCATAATGGCGGCCGCCGTCGCAATCGCAGTGGCCAAAAGGGTGGTGCCGACGATTTCCGAAGGATTAGCGGACTCATAATTCAGCCTGATCGCGATTAGCGTTGTCGGTATCAGCGTAATGCTGGCCGTATTTAATGCCAGCAGGGTACACATCGCCGGAGAAGCTGTTTCCTTATCCGGGTTTAACTTCTGAAGCTCCTGCATCGCCTTAATCCCCATCGGAGTCGCCGCATTCCCCAGACCGAACAAATTGGCGCTCATGTTGGACAATATATACCCCATAGCGGGATGATTCTTCGGTACATCCGGGAACAGGAAGCGGACAACCGGGCCCAGCAGCTTGGCAACCTTCTTCAGCAGGCCCGCGTCCTCTGCCAGGCGCATCATGCCTAGCCAGAATACCAGTATGCTGATGAGACCGAAGGAGACGGTTACTCCCGTCTGGGCTCCGTCAAATGCGGCTTTTGTAACACTTTCGATGTTCCCATTAACTGCCGCAAAGCAAAAGCCGATCAGTATCATCCCCATCCAAATCAAATTGATCATCTCTTCGCCCCCGTTTGCTGCCTCGCTTGCGTGAGAACACACGATCTCTTTAGCGAAGGCTAGTTATGATTTGGCCCTGAACAGATGCCTTAAGACTTCTCCTGCAGACTGCCACAGCGACAACGAACCGATGGGTCCGGATGTGCTTCTGGACTTCCGCAAAACCTCAGGGACTTCAGGAAGCTTGCTTCCTTCCGCATAGACCGGAACTTTGCCGATGCTGACATTATCGAGCAGCAGTTGAATATGACCCCGCAGCCCGAAAGACAAGTCGGGTGTGCTTGCTTTATGCAGGACCAGCCTCTTGACCAGGCGCGCTTCCTCATCATGCGCGAACGCATACGTAAAGGAACTGCCCGTGACCAGTGGATAACCCTGGATCTTCTGCCCTTTCTCCGTAACCTTTTTCAGTGGAAAATGGTTAAATCCGTAATCCAGCATCTTGGAATGATCATTCCAATCGTTGCCGTCATTCAGCGTAACCGCCGCAATCTGCTGACCGTTTCGGGTGGCGGAGCTTACCAGGCAGCGGAATGCTTTTTTGGTGTAACCGGTTTTGACGCCGTCCGCCCCCTCGTAGAAACGAAGCATCTTATTTTTGTTATCCCATTTGTAGTCCCACGCTTCATTCGGATTCGGTGCTTTCTTGGTCGGCGTTTTGACAATCTCGCTAAAGACAGGGTTCTTGAGGGCATAAGCCGTCAGTTTGGCAACGTCATTAGCGGAAGAATAATGATCATCATGATCCAAACCATGAGGATTCATAAAATGCGAGTTCGTCAAACCGAGCCCGGCCGCCTTCTCGTTCATTAGCAGCACAAAACCTTCTTCCGTCCCCCCGACATGCTCGGCAATGGCCGTCGCGGCGTCGTTGCCTGATCGCAGCATTAAGCCGTACAGCAGATTCTCAAGCGTCATCTCCTCGCCTAGCTTCAGGAAGAGGGAGGAGCCCTCTTTGGCAAAAGCATTCTTGGAGATCTTAACGCGATCGTCCAGCTTGCCTTGTTCAATCGCCACAATGGCTGTCATGATCTTGGTCAGGCTTGCGATTCTTAAACGCTCGTCCCCGTTTTTACTGTAGAGCATTCTACCGGAAGTGACATCAATCAGTGCAGCTGCCTGCGCATGATTGGCGGGGCCATTCTCATGATCTGCATGCACGGGGACAGCCGTGACCAGCAAGCAGCTTATGGCAATCAACATGGATAACAAAGACTTGCAGTTCGTCCATTTCATTTTCATCATTTTATCCTCCGGTGTTCAGAAATCTTGTACAAGTATATGTCGTCCGCGCTAAAGGTATGTCCATTTCGTGATGATCGAATGAGTTCAGCCTTGCTGAATGATCATATATCTTCTATTTACAGCAAAAATCCCTTCCGTTATGAACGAAAGGGATTTGCTTGCTCCAAAATCAGTACGCAGGCGGAGGCGTGGTGCTGTTCGCGGCATTGCTTCCTGATTGAAACATCGACTGGATTTGATCGAGTAAATACGGGGTCGCATCAATAATCCGTTCAAACAGATGGGTTTGATTGTCCAGCGGCACGATGTGCACGCCTTCTTTACCCACGACCAGGAAAGCAATCGGCCGAATGGACACGCCACCGCCGCTGCCGCCGCCAAAAGGAAGGGCACTATGATCGTTGTGCGTCCCGTTAGTGGTGGTAGTTGAGTGTGTGCCTCCCGCCTCAACATTGTAGTCGCTACCGCCGGCCGCGAAACCAAACGCCACTTTACTGATTGGCAAGATAACGCTGCCGTCCGGCGTATTCACCGGATCGCCCACAATCGTATTAACGTCCACCATTCCCTTGATGTTTTCCATAGCCGTTTGCATCAAGCCTTGAATAGGGTGTTCTGCCATGATCTAATTCCTCCTTTCACCTTTAACACGCGAACTATAAGTACCAGTCCAGCATACATAGCTTTTCCGCAAGAGATTTTCGCTATGCAGTTAAGCTCTGTGGAAATTTGCGGCGGACCGTTAAAGAGCGGCACCACATCGATTTGGGGCAGCTCTTCCATGACCAGGCGATACGACATCCATCCAAGTAACGTGTGCTTGATGCCATGCAGCAGCCCAGTCGCTACCGCCGTATCGGCCGCATGCTCCAGGGCAATCCGAGTTGACCAGCGCACATCCATGAGATGAACGGCCGACATCGTCTGTCTCAACCACTTTTTGAAACCTTTTGTTGAAAGCATGGCCCGCCCGTAGTCCTTAAATCTGATCGTTCTGCTCGAAGCCTTCTCCTCTTTTGAATCGTGTGCAGTTCCCTGTTCACCGTCTCCACCAACGGTCTCCTTCTTAAACTCGATCCCACCGTTCGCCAGGTGAAAGGGGACTGCATACTTACGTTTAATCAATCCGAAGATCATTTTGATTTCCGCCAATACTTTATATTCATCTTTTTTTAGAACCACATCCAGCTTAATCGTTACCTTGGAGCTCAGCACAACGATCAGCAATACGATGAGGAGAACGACCAGACCAGCCGCCAGAAAGATCCATATCCTCACGAAGTAACCCCCAGCACGAACTTAGTCAAATGTAATCCGCTTGGCTTAGTATGGCAAAAGCGCCTCCAAATGATGCGAAATTGTTCCAAGTCCTTGAATTCAAATTTTCGCTAGCCGCATAAAAAATCCCGGACGATGGATTTCACCATGCCCAGGATCAACTTTTTGCTGCAACCTATAAAATTGTATAATGGCTAGCTTTCCTCTACATCATCAAACGTAAGCTGACGACCGTCAAGCTTATCGAACAACAGCTGCGTTTCCTCTTCTAAACTATCGTTATCCTCGAATTGCGACGGCTCCGGCAAATCCTTGATGTTGGCAAGCCCGAAATATTCCAGGAAGGACTTGGTCGTTCCATACAGAATCGGTCTGCCAATCGCCTCGGCGCGTCCGACCTCCTCGATCAATCCTTTGCTTACCAGCGTATGGATAGCCCGTTCGGACTTGACGCCGCGGATGTCTTCAATCTCTACGCGCGTAATCGGTTGACGATAGGCCACGATGGAAAGTGTTTCGAGTGCGGCTTGCGACAAGGAAGAGCGGGAAGGCGAATACGCCAGGCGCTCAAAATACGGAGCGTGCTCGGCCAGCGTCGCGATTTTGTAACTCCCCGCAATCTGTACGATCTGAATCCCGCGCTCATGGCGCTCCCATTCCTCCTTCATGTCCTCAAGCGCTTCGCCAACCAGGCCATCCGACTGCTCGGTGATCTCAGCAATTTGCCTAACCGACAAGCCCTCTTCTCCCGACAGGAACAGAAGCCCCTCAATAATCGATTTCAGCTTCGGATAATCCATCAATGCGTCCTTCCCCTCTCCACTCCATGACGATATCTTCAAACAACTTCTCTTGGTAGCACAAAATTTGCTTCATTTTCATCAGCTCCAAAATGGCCAGGAAGGTTACCACGATTTCATGCCGTACCATCTCTTCGTGTAGCAGCTTGGAGAACAGGATTCTGCCCCCAGGCCCAACCTCCTCCAAAGCATCCATGACCTGACGAATCCGGTCCTTAACCGATATTTCATCCCGCTGAATGCGGGCATACGATGTACGTTTGACTGCTTTGCTTAACGCTTTTTGAAAAGCAGCGATCAAATCCGAAATATGTAATCCCTGCACCGGATTCTCTTCCACTTCCGGCATGTAAGGCGTCAGGTCTTCCGCTTCCTTGGAATACATCAGACTGCGTTCCCATTCCTTCTCATGCAGGTGGCGTGCGATGCCTTTGTACTTACGGTATTCGATCAGCTTCGCAATGAGCTCTGCTCTGGGATCCATATCATCCTCTTCATAAAAATCGAACTCGTCCATTTCGATAACCGGAGGCTTCGGAAGCAATAGCTTGCTCTTTATAGACAGCAGCGTTGCAGCCATGACCAGAAATTCGCTCGTAATTTCCAGCTCCAGCTCCTGCATGTTGTGCAAATAGGCCATGTATTGTTCGGTAATCTCGCTGACGGGAATATCCTGGATGTCGATTTCCGCTTTATCAATCAAATGCAGCAGCAGATCGAGCGGTCCTTCAAACGTTTCCAGCTTGTATAATACGGTCACGGTGAATCCTCCCGCCAAAAAAATAAAATGCAGTGCTCCAAAAAAAGAGCACTACATTAAATAAGCACTATTTTAGGCTTTTCGTCAAGTTCGCCATTTCGATGGCTGCCATGGCCGAATCCCAGCCTTTATTGCCGGCCTTCGTTCCCGCACGCTCCACGGCTTGTTCGATATTTTCCGTCGTAACGACACCGAAAATCGTTGGCACACCGGTCTTCAGGTTAATCGCGGATACCCCCTTGGCCACTTCGTTACATACATAATCATAGTGCGTAGTGGACCCGCGAATGACGGTTCCCAAGGTGATGATTGCATCGTATTTGCCGCTCTCTGCCATTTTTTGGGCAATCAGCGGGATTTCAAACGCACCCGGCACCCATGCGACATCGACTTCGTTCTCCTGTGCGCCGTGACGCTTCAATGCGTCCAGTGCGCCGCTCAGCAGCTTGCTGGTGATGAATTCGTTGAATCGACCTACGACGATCCCGTACTTTAGACCCTCGGATACTAATTTACCTTCAAATATAGTTGCCATGATGAATGACTTCCTTTCGGTTTGGAGTTTATATGGTCAAACATGGGGAATCACTTCGGTTCTTGATGCCGCTGCGCTGACGGCTGCTGCTTCCGATCGCTGTTAAATCCTGGTTTCATGATCTATTTTTTTAAGGAAGAAATCAGGATTTAAAGGCGAACGCTGGCGCTTCTCCAGCAGCATTCCGTCCTCTTCGCTGAGTCATTCCAAGAAGTCGAACCTCCCCATGATTGACCTTTTGTTATGTGGTGATTAGTTGGTGCTCTCGTTCTGCTCGATATCACTGAATTTCATCATATGACCGAGCTTGGCTTGCTTGGTATGCAGGTAGCCCGTGTTATCCTCGTTCTCCGGCATTTGGATCGGAACGCGCTCTACAACCTCAAGACCATAACCTTCAAGGCCTTTGATTTTGCGGGGATTGTTTGTCAGCAAGCGGATCTTTCTGATCCCAAGATCCTTCAGGATCTGGGCTCCGATGCCGTAATCGCGCAGATCTGCCGCAAAGCCAAGCTTCAGGTTGGCGTCCACGGTGTCGAGTCCCTCTTCTTGGAGTTTGTAGGCTTTCAATTTGTTGATCAAGCCGATGCCCCGCCCCTCCTGGCGCATGTAGAGAAGAACGCCTCTGCCTGCTTCATCGATTTGGCGGAGTGCCGCCTCGAACTGGGGACCGCAATCGCAGCGATGGGAGTGAAACACATCTCCTGTCAGGCATTCGGAATGCACCCGCACGAGAACAGGCTCATTCCCGTCGATCTCCCCTTTTACCAAGGCAACATGCTCTTTATTGTCCACGTCGTTGGTGTAGGCCACGGCCTGAAACACGCCGAAGTCGGTCGGCATCCGCACAGCTACCTCTCGCTGGACAAGCTTTTCTTTTTCATTGCGGTAATGAATCAGATCCTTGATGCTAATCAGCTTCAGATCATGCTTCTTCGCAATCTCCACGAGATCCGGCAGCCGTGCCATTGTGCCGTCTTCCTTGATTACCTCGCAGATGACGCCGGCCGGATAGGAGCCGCTCAATCTGGCAAGATCGACAGCGGCCTCCGTATGTCCTGTCCGGCGCAGGACACCTCCATCTTTTGCGATCAGCGGGAACATATGACCCGGTCTTCTGAAATCGGACGCAGATGCATTCGAATCCAAGATGCCTTTGACGGTGATGGACCGCTCATAGGCCGATATGCCTGTCGTAGTATCCTTATGATCAATGGAAACCGTAAAGGCCGTTCCATGAAAGTCCGTATTTTGGGTAACCATCGGTTTGAGGTCGAGCTCCTGGGCTCTGGCCTGCGTCATGGGCAAACATACGAGCCCACGGCCTTCGGTGATCATAAAATTAATGACCTCCGGGGTTGCCTTATCTGCTAATGCGATAAAATCCCCCTCATTCTCACGGTCTTCATCATCTACGACAATGACGACCTTGCCTTCCTTCAAATCGGTTAACGCCTCTTCGATTGTATGAAATGAAAAGCGCTCATCCATCCCTACTCCTCCTTATTCCTCATGGAGACTCTATGTGAATCACCCGGCTCAGGCAAATCCGTGCTCCGCAAGATAATCCCTGCTGATCCCCGGTTTTGTCCCGCCTTTGCTACCGGCTCCTTCCGAGCCGTAATGCAGCAGGTGATCTACATATTTCCCTAAAATGTCACATTCGATATTAATCGAATCGCCTGCTTTTTTATAAGCCAGCACCGTCTCCGCCAGCGTATGGGGGATGATGGATACCGTAAAGGAGGAATCTGTCGTTTTGACAACGGTCAAGCTGATTCCATCCAGTGTGATGGAGCCTTTCGGAATGATATATTTGAATATGTCCCCATTCGCGGGGGCAATCTCGTATACCACGGCATTCTGATCTGCCTGCACGCTGCGAATGACGCCGACGCCATCCACGTGCCCCTGAACGATATGGCCTCCAAATCTGCCTCCGGCCGCCATCGCCCGTTCCAGATTCACCTTTCCGCCTGGCTGCAGTTCCTTAAGATTTGTATTTCTATAGGTTTCCGGCATCACGTCCACCGTAAATATCCCTTTGTCAATGGTTGTAGCTGTCAAGCAAACACCATTAACGGATACGCTGTCTCCCAGCTTTAAATCATCCATAATCCGGCTAGCGGAGATGCTCAACAGCATGGCTTCGCCTTTCCGTCCGATCCGCCTCATCTCGCCGATCTCCTCAACCAATCCAGTAAACACAGGCATCCCTCCTTTCTTTCTCCTTATTTCCAGACCGGAATCCCGGTGACGTAAATATTTTCTCCAAGTCTTTCGGTCTCAAGTCCTGTCAGCTGAATCGCTTGATTCATCTGCTCATACCCGCTGAACATGTAATTTCCTGGGGCATCGTATCCACCAATAATCTTAGGGGCGATGAACTGGATGAGCCGATCCACCAGCTTCTGTTCCAGCATCGAGCCATTCAGCGTCCCCCCACCTTCCAACAAAATGGAGGCAATCCCCTTCTGCCCCAGCTTCACCAGTGCAGCCTTCAGATCCACACGCGGTCCTGGCCCGCAGGGGATGACCTGAACTCCCTGCACTTCCAGCACGGACCGCTTCTTCTCATCCGCCTGCTCCGTCGTCAAGATCCACGTCGGCGCCAATCCGTCTGTCACGACATGGCTGTCGAGCGGGATTCGCAAGCTGGAATCGACAATGATCCTAACCGGATGCAAGCCTTCCACGCCAAGCCTCGTCGTCAGGCTTGGATTATCCGCGATAACGGTAGACACGCCAACCATGATCCCCTGGTGACGATGACGCAGCGTATGCACAAGCTCTCTTGATTCCTCATTGGATATCCACTTGCTATCACCGGTTTTCGAAGCGATCTTGCCGTCCAGCGTGCTGGCTGTCTTTAACGTTACGAAGGGCTGACCCGTCGTAATGAATTTAATAAAGGTTTCGTTCAAGCGAAGAGCACGTTCCTTAAGGAGGCCCGTTTCAACCCGGATTCCCGCTGCGCGCAGCATTTGGATCCCATTGCCCGCAACGAGAGGATTGGGGTCCTCGCAAGCAACAACCACTCGCTGAACACCCTCGGCAATCAGCCTCTCGCTGCATGGCGGCGTCGTACCGTAGTGACTGCAGGGCTCCAGTGTCACGTACACCGTACTGCCCGCTGCTTTGCTGCCAGCCATATTCAGGGCATGAACTTCAGCGTGTTGTGTTCCGCGCTCCAGATGTGTTCCCACCCCTGCAAGCGCGCCATCCTTAACGACGACACACCCAACAACCGGATTAATCCCGGTTTGGCCCTGAGCACGTTCAGCCAGGTCCAGCGCAAGTGACATATAGAATTCATCGTTGACGATATCCATGCTAAACATGCCCCTTTCTCAACGTTCACACAAAAAAAAGCCCTGCCAAAGATTCGGGGAATCCTTAACAGGGCTTGATGGAAGTTAATAATCGACACGCTAAATAACCGTTATGATCACAGGTTTTGCCTATAACAAACGATTCAAATCTGTTACCGGAGACATCAAATCATCGCAAGCACAGGTTTGAATTGCATGTGAAAACCTGCACATAACGCATATCGCGTTGTGTGCACAGACACAAATAGCACATGTTGCTTATGTGTCTTTCACTCCTTCTCCCATCCAGACTATACTGTCGGTCCCGGATTTTCACCAGGTCCACCGCATACGGTGTGTAACAACACACGCATATCCGGGTCACGGACTAAGACGCAGATATCTGCTCTCTAAAGCTCAATCACTGCGATCATCACCGCCGGTAGGGAATTTCACCCTGCCCCGAAGGATTAAACATATGAAATTGTTTGATCTTATGAAGAATCTTATCACCACCTTTTGAAAATTGCAAGAAAAAATGACTAACTTTTTTAAAGTTTATAACTTAATACCAATATGTGTATTGAATGTAGAAGGAGAATTCTCCCCGAAGGGAGAACAGTTTAATAGGATAAACACGGGAACTTGATACAGTTGAAAAGGAGCCCGCAACGATGAAAACTTCGCTGGACATTGTCGTCCGTCCTACGGAAATCGACGTCAACGGACATGTAAACAACGCCAAATACCTGGAATATCTGGAATGGGGCCGTGAGGAATGGTACGAAGCAGGAAATCTTCAATATGACATACTGAAACGGCTCGGCGTCCAGACCGTTACCGTCAATATCAATATTAATTACCGCAAGGAGTGCGGCCAGGGGGAACGGCTGACGATCGTGACTGAACCGCAAGCTATGGGTCGTACGAGTTATGTGCTGATTCAGACGATATACAACGAACAGGGAGAGCTGTGCGCGGATGCCGCCGTTACCAGTGTGGCGATGGATGTACATACTCGAAAAAGCCGGCCTGTTCCGGAGGAGCTCCGCCAATTATTCCCTGACCCTGCGTAAACCCTCCCCGGAATATTAAAAACAGGCTCACCCTTATGAGTGAGCCTGTCCTGAACAGAAGCTAATGGTTACGCTTCGTATACTTCTACTTTTTCCATTTTGTCGCGGCCTTTGAATGCATCCACGTACTCCATGCCCTCTACAACTTTACCGAACACCGTATGTTGTCCGTCCAGATGCGGCTGCGGCTCGTAGCATACATAGAACTGGCTTCCGCCCGTGTTGCGGCCGGCATGCGCCATGGCCAAGCTTCCACGCTCATGCTTGTTAGGGTTGATCTCGCAGTTGATGGTATAGCCAGGACCGCCGGTTCCCGTTCCCTGTGGGCAGCCGCCTTGAGCAACGAACCCAGGGATTACGCGGTGAAATACAAGACCGTTATAAAAACCGGAGTTCGCCAATTTCTCAAAATTAGCTACCGTATTCGGTGCATCCTTCTCGAACAGATCAAGCACTACCTCTTTGCCGTTCTCTAATGTGATCTTCGCTTTTTTAGCCATATGTGTTATCTCCTTCCGTTATTAGAACGCTTTAATCGATTTTTTTACAATGCATTCTATAGTTTACTATGAATTGAGCTTCGAAGCAAAACGATCTTGTCCCCCGTTTACACATCACATATCAAGTCCAAGGCAAACCAAAGAGCCCTGACCGCAGCCGGAGGCATTGGCGGGCCCTCTTGGATTTTAGAGCCGTAAAACAGACATCCGTTTAATTGGTTACGGTTTCTTTGGTTACACTTGCCGGCACGACATCATGGCTGATGATGTCCGCAAGCGACTCACGGCGTACGACAAGCTTGCTCTGTCCGTCCTTCACGAACACGACCGCAGGTTTGCGGATCCGGTTGTAATTGCTAGCCATGGAATAGTTGTATGCGCCTGTGCAGGATACGGCCAGCAAATCACCTGTTGCTACCTTCGGAAGCTCCAGGTCCCATATGAGCATGTCTCCGCTCTCACAGCACTTGCCGGCAATGGATACCGTTTCTTCCGGCTTCTCATTCGCCCGGTTCGCGAGCAGCGCTTCATATTTCGACTCGTACAGCGCAGGGCGCGGGTTGTCCGTCATTCCGCCGTCTACGGCAACGTATTTACGCACTCCGGGAATATCCTTGCTCGTGCCCACCGTATACAGGGTGGTGCCTGCATCACCAACAATGCTCCGGCCCGGTTCCACCCAAATTTCAGGAAGCTCGGAGCCAAGGCCCGCAAAATGAGACTTCACGGCATCCGTGATCGCTTTTACATACTGGGATACTTGAAGCGGCGTATCGCCATCCACGTAACGGATACCGAAACCACCCCCAAGGTTCACAACCTTGAATACAACCCCCAAACCTTCTTTAACGGAAGCCGCGAATTCAGCTACGCGCTGAACAGCCATCTGAAAGCCTTCCACCTCAAAAATCTGGGAGCCGATATGGGAATGAATACCCATCAGATGAATATTCGCTTGAGCCTCGGCAAGCTTCACCGCTTCATATGCTGAGCCGTTGCCGATATCAAAGCCAAATTTCGAATCCGTTTGGCCTGTTGAGATATACTCATGCGTATGAGCCTCAACACCCGGTGTCACGCGAAGCAGAATGTTGACCTTCCGATTCTTCTCGGCAGCAATCGCTTGCAGCATATGCAGTTCAACTACGTTATCGACAACGAAACAGCCAATTTCCGCATCCAGCGCCATCTCAATCTCTTCCGGGGTTTTATTATTTCCGTGGAAATGAATCCGTTCTGCCGGGAACCCGGCTTCAAGTGCGGTGAACAGCTCTCCGTCTGATACGACGTCAAGCGACATACCTTCCTGGTCGGCCAATTGGCACATGGCCATCACGCAAAACGCCTTACTTGCATACGCCACTTGGAACTTCAAGCCCGACGCCTTGAAGGCCTCGATGTATTCCCGGCAACGATTGCGAACCGACTGCTCGTCTACAATATATAGTGGTGTTCCATATTGAGCTTTCAAATCGGATGTGTCACACCCGCCGATTTCCAAATGCCCCTGATCGTTAATCTTGCTTGTACCGTGTAAAAACATGCTTACAATTCCTCCGATCCATTGATTCAAAATAGGGTAATCGAATAATTGTTCACAGTATAGCAGACAACGGAAGGTAATCAAAATGGATTTTTCAACACAACATTTGTGTTATTGTTATTGCTCGCCTCTCGGATTCATTTCAGGGCCCATTTTGGTGTTGTCGCGCGTTTTATTGTGGGCCGGGCGTCTTCTTGATAGAAGCAGCGGTTTGCGGAACAAAATTTCGCCCATCGCTTTTGCACTAAATGGTATAAATGGCCACAAGTAAGAGGAATTGTAGGAACGGTGTGTAGTCAAGAGCAGAATCAGAAGCGTCGTCCCGATGACAAAGCCCTTCACCCCGAACAGGGCTGTTGCAAGCAGAAGGAGCAGCCTGACCATCCGGTTAGCAAGTCCTAGCTCATAACTCGGGGTCGCGTACATCCCAATAGACGCAACAGCCATATACAGGACGACCTCGTTGACAAACAATCCGGTCTTAACAGCGATATCACCGATCAAAATCGCAGCGATCAACCCCATCGCCGACGCTAGCGGTGTCGGTGTATGAACGGCTGCCAAGCGGAGCAAATCCACGCCGAATTCAACGATCAGAAACTGCAGGATAATCGGAATTTTTGCGTTCTCCTGCGGACCGATGATTTCGAGTCCCGGCGGCTTCAGTTCAGGATGGACAACAAGCAGCATCCACAGCGGGAGCAGGAACATGGATGCAAAAATGCCTATAAAACGTATCCAGCGGAGATATGTCCCCATAAACGGGGTCTGCCGATTCTCCTCGGCATGCTGACAGAGATCCAAAAACGTGGTTGGCATAATCATCACGCTCGGTGAAGTATCTACCATGACAACAATTCGGCCTTCGAGCAGATGGGAGGATACAACATCCGGCCGTTCCGAATATCGGACCAGCGGAAAAGGATGCCAGCCTTTGTTCACTATCGCTTCTTCGAGCTGCTTATCTCCGAGAGGAAGCCCCTCTAAATCCACTTCCTTGATTTTTCCGCGAATCGCTTCAACCTGGGTCCGGTCCACGATGTCATCAATGAAAAGCAGGCACACATCCGTTCTCGTCCGCCTTCCGACCTTCATGACCTCGACATGAAGTCCCGGATCACGAACCCGTCTTCGCACCAGGTTCACGTTGGTAACGAGCGTCTCCGTAAACCCATCCCTTGCGCCGCGAACGACACGTTCCACTGCAGGCTCTTCGAGCCCGCGCACGGGATATTTCCGGGTATCCAACAAGATGGCGGAATGCGCATCCTCAATGAACAGCGCACATATACCGGAGAGCACTTCGTTAATCACTTTGCTGAGTCTTGTATCCCGCTCCACTTGGACATGGGGAATATAGCGGGTCATCATCTCGGTAAGTGCCTGATTGCTCACATCCTCCGGTGTCAGGTACGTCAGCCTTGTCAGTATATCCGTCACCACGGCATCATTCGTGAAGCCGTTTAAGAAGAGAAGCCCCGCATTTCTGCCGGCAAAGTTCATTTCACGGAATACCACATCAAAAGAAACCCCTAGACCGATAACTTCCTTAAGCACTTTTTTCAGTTCACTCAGCTTTGCGGGGACATGGTCTGTGTGCTGCCAGTAGATGACGGATTCCTCGGTGCTGTTGGAGGTTTCAGCCTCCCTCTTCTCCGCCAGCTCCTGTTCCTCCAATGCTTTGATCTCCAATGGTGGAATGATCGGAATATCGGTCTCCCGTTCGCCGTTATATGTTGTTTTCTCGTCCATAACCTACCTCCTAGCCTTAACTGTCACTTGCTGTAAACAAACCAGTCGAACAGAGAGCCCGCTACCTTGCCTGCGACCATGGCCATAAGAAGACCGAACAAATACCCCGTCAACCGGAGCCGCTTGGCCAGAATCGGCAATACATTCAATACTTCCGTCAATGCGGCTGCCAGCATGCCGATGAATATCCCGCACATCAATCCGATCACGGTACTCACAACTGGTCCCAAAGGAACGGACCATCGCCAGAAATCGGCCACCGTGCCGATAAAAGATCCGGCAATTAAAGCCCCTTCATACCAATGGACCCGGCTGTAAGTTGCCGTCAGTTGGGACAATCTCGGGATGATGTCCAGCACGATAATGAGTGCAATGACGCCGCCGCCGACGGCGATGCCCCCAGCTACGCCAAGAACAGTGGTGAATATCCCTTGCATAACGGACAACATCATGGTTCCTTACCTGTCGTATCCGCTCCGGCGTTCATTTTCCGATATTCTTCGGCGACCACGAACTGATCCAGATTCTCCTGGTAGAGGTACATTTCCACCTCAAGCGGGGTCGGTTCTTCATTCCATTTTTTCTTGAACAAATGATTGAAGAACACCGTCATTCCGAATCCGAGCCCGAGCGAGTATGCAATCTGGAACAAATAGGGATGCTCGTCCCTTTTTCCGGTCACCATCTCGACGATTCGGATCTGTACCTCGAGCATGTTGACGTCGGCATGGAAGTTCATAATGGTCAGCGCCGAACCGAAAAACAAGAGCAGCCAAATGAGCGGGAACCACAATTTGGAGCGCTTGCTCTCCGGACCAATGAGCTCCACCAGGGTATGTTGGTTTCCCATCGGTTCAATATGGGCGCCAGGGATCAAGGCTTGAATCTTCGGGATGATTTGTATCAGATCCATGACAAGGCGGTTGCCATCAATATCCTTCGGCTGCGTAAGTGGCAGGGCTCTAAGCCGTTTCTCCCATTCGGGCTCGCAGACAATGAAGGCGACATCACCTAGTTTGACGGTTTGGTTTCTTGGTAACCGTATGCGGCTCCTTAGCTGCAGAAACACCGTCGGAGTGGGATTAACCTTCATCCGAAACACTCCTTTACTGCTAAATTACCGTTAGTATGGGAAATCTCTCTCCTTTCTACTCGGATTTACCATACTTTCTTTATCCGCCACATCAACAAGGAGGTTGTTAAAAATGAAAAGACGCCGTCCCCTAAGGGCGGCGTCAGTTTGAGCATGTCTTAAGAATAACGGGCTGCGAGCCGCTACTGCGCGATCTCGTTCCGTATGCTCTGCAATATTTTTTTCTCAAGTCGCGATACCTGTACTTGGGATATGCCCAGCCGGCTGGCAACTTCCGACTGCGTCTGATCCCGATAATACCGCAGATATACAATGAGCCGCTCCCGTTCGGTCAAGCCACCTATCGCTTCATTTAAGGCCAGCTTGTCGAACCATCGTTCCTGCGATTCATCAGCAATCTGATCCATTAGCGTGATGGGATCCCCGTCATTTTCAAATACGGTCTCATGAATCGAGGTTGGCGGTTTGTTCGCCTCTTGGGCAAACACCACTTCCTCGGGGGTTACCCCAAGCTCTTCGGCAACCTCTTTCACCGTTGGAAGGCGATCGAGCTGCTTGGACAGCTCGTCCCGCTTCTTCCTGACTTTGTTGGCCATTTCCTTAAGCGAACGGCTGACCTTCAAGGTCCCGTCGTCCCTTAAGAAGCGCTGAATTTCTCCGATGATCATCGGTACGGCATAGGTCGAGAACTTTACGTCATAACTGAGATCGAACTTGTCCACGGATTTAAGGAGACCGATACAGCCGATCTGAAACAGATCATCAGGCTCATACCCCCGGTTCATAAACCGCTGAACGACAGACCAGACAAGACGAATATTACAGTTGACGAGCGTGTCCCGGGCGACATTATCCCCGCTTTGGCTAAGTGCAATGAGTCGTTTGACCTCCGCGTCGTCCAAATAAGTCTGCGAAGTTTTCTTCACATCGGCATCCATTTGTCCAACCCCTAATTATATAAAGCTTTCTTAGATTCGATCCTCTTTTTCATTTTGATCGACGTACCGCTGCCTGGTTCGCTGACCACTTCAAATTCGTCCATGAAATTTTCCATGATGGTGAATCCCATGCCGGATCGCTCCAGCTCTGGCTTTGATGTATAAAGCGGCTGCTTGGCCATCTCCAAGTCTTCGATCCCATGGCCGGAATCTTCAATGCACAGCGTGATCATATCCCCGTCTATGGAGGCTTCAATCTTGACAACCCCATCCGGATCACTATCGTAACCGTGGATAATGCTGTTTGTGACCGCTTCGGAGACTACCGTTTTCAGGTCACTCAGCTCATCCATGTTGGGATCCATCTGGGAGATGAACGCAGCTACGGCGACACGGGCAAAGGATTCGTTTTCCGACTTTGCGGCAAACTGCAGAGTCATAAAATTATGCTGTGCTCTTCCTTCACTCATGACACTACCTCCAAACCCGAGAGTGCCGTGCTCTCGTTCTCATATATCGGCATGATCTTGAACAGCCCCGACATTTCAAGCAAGCGGTAAACCTGCGGCTTGACATCGCATACCGCCATCTTTCCGCCTTTTTGCTTGATGAATTTATAGCGTCCCAGGATGACCCCAAGTCCCGAGCTGTCCATAAAGTCCAAGTCCTTTAAGCTCAGCACCAAATGCTCTGTTTGACGTCTCTGAATAGCTTCATCCAGCTGCATCCGGACATGATCGGCCGTGTGATGATCCAGTTCCCCGGACAGACGGACGATCAGTACATGCCTGTGATGCTCCATATCAACATGCAGATTCATGTTTGCTCACTCTCCTCCCTGACATGAACAAAGATTTCTACATTTGAAAAAGACATTCCTGCATCCCGACAAAACTAGAAGAAAACTCCTATTAATCTACATGAAACAACTTGCCGGTTGTCCGTTTGAACAGTTTCCAGAATCCGGCCTTCTTCACCTCGACAGGAGATGTCAGCTCGAACTCCTTCACTACGCGATCACCTTGATACACCGTTAGCTTGCCGACGACTTGTCCGGCGGCTATCGGTGCCTTCAAATTCGGGTCCATCTGAATTTCATGACGGATATCCGGACTTTTTACGCCCTTCTTAACCAGCACGCTGTAATCTTTATCCGCTTGAATCGAGATCTCAGGCACGGTTCCCTTCTGGACCTTCACGATACCTAACACTTCACCCGGTTTATAGATGGAATGCATCGAATACTGGGAGAAGGCATAGTCAAACATGCGAGATACTTCATTATTCCGAGTCTTTGTATCCGGAGCTCCCATGACAACAGCAACAGCGCGCAGTCCGTCCCGTTTGGCCGTTGCCGATAAACAGAATTTGGCCTCTGACGTGTATCCGGTTTTCAATCCGTCAGCACCCGTGTAGAATCGAACCAGCTTGTTCGTGTTGACCAGCCAGAACGGTTTTTCTGAATCTTTACGTAAATAATCCTGATAGGCGCCCGTATATTTGGTGATCTGGTCATATTTCAGTAGCTCCCGGCTCATGACCGCAATGTCGTGGGCCGAAGTATAGTGATTCTCTGCAGGAAGTCCGTTGCAGTTCACAAAATGTGTATCCTTCATTCCCAGCTCGGCCGCTTTCTCGTTCATCAGCTTCACAAAGGCTTCCTCTGAGCCGGCAATTTTCTCTGCCACCGCGACGGAGGCATCATTGCCTGATGCCATGGCTATGCCTTTGAGCATCTCATCCACCGTCATTTCTTCGCCGGGCTCAAGAAAGATCTGCGACCCGCCCATGGAGGCCGCATATTCGCTGGTACGCACCTTATCCGTCCACTGCAATTGTCCTTCATCGATGGCCTCCATCGTAAGCAGCATCGTCATGATCTTGGTGATGCTCGCCGGAGGCAGCTTATCATGGCTGTTTTTCTCGTAAATAATGGTTCCGGTATCCGCATCCAGCAATATAGCAGAACGAGCACCTGGTGCCAGTTCCTCTTGAGATGATCCTTCGCCGGGTTTGCTTTTTTCTTCTGCATAACTTGGTACAGCCGCACTGGACAACCCTACAAATAGAACCAGCAATCCAGCGATTAACGCTTTTTTCACTTCCATCCCCTCCTGACATTCGTAATGGCATCCCGAAAAATAACGGGTCTGCTATTCATTGTCGTCAGGATGAAAACAAATTATTCCAGTATTTTACGGAAATATTATCGCCTTGATCTTAAAGGAACACAGCAAAAAGGCTGGACCCGGCAGATATAAATCCGCCGGAGCCCAGCCCCTTGCTAAAATGGGTTATTACATTTTTGGGATAATGGCCATGACAAGCGCAAGGAATTTCTCCCGGACCTTCTCAGCAGTCTCCATAACCTCGTCATGGGATAGCGGCTGATCCAATATTCCGGCTGCCATGTTGCTGATGCAAGAGATGCCCAGCACTTCAAGACCGGCATGTCTGGCCACAATGACCTCAGACACCGTGGACATGCCTACCGCATCCGCGCCGAGCGTACGCAGCATGACGATCTCGGCAGGCGTTTCATAGGTTGGTCCGAGCAAACCCGCATAGACCCCTTCTCTCAGCGCAATGCCCTGTCCCACCGCCACTTCTTTTGCCAATTGGCGAAGCTGACGGCTGTATGCCTGGGACATATCCGGGAACCGAACGCCAAGATCCGGATCATTTGGCCCGATTAACGGGTTGGTGCCTGTCATGTTCAGATGATCGGAGATCAGCATGAGGTCACCCGGCTCGAAGGACGTATTGATGCCGCCTGCCGCATTGGTAACCAGCAGACTCTTCACGCCCAGCTCTTTCATGACGCGCACCGGGAAAGCCGTCACTTCCGGACCATAGCCTTCATACATATGGAAACGGCCCTTCATCAGAACGACAGGTCGATCGTGAATCGTGCCCAGCAGCAGTTCTCCTTCATGGCCTTCTACGGTGGACACAGGAAAATGAGGAATGTCCGTGTACGGAATGGAGACCGGGTTCTCAATTAATTCTGCCAGCACGCCGAGTCCCGAACCCAAAATCAGGCCGACCTGGGGCTCGACGCCCTTCTGCTCGCGTATGTATGCCGCTGCTTCCTTAATGCTTTCCTGATGAATTGAACTCATATTCATACCTCTCCTAACTGAGAATAAGTTGTAGATCCTGGTGGAGCAGGTCCCACTAAGATCTCGGGTGAAAATGATCATATACTTCCTTCATGCTTTTCTTGGTGGATTGATACATGCCGGTAGTGGATAATGCCGAGTGACCCAGCATCTCCTGAACCGAACGCAAGTCGGCGCCGTTCTGCAGCAAATGAATGGCAAACGAATGGCGAAGGGTATGCGGCGTGATCTCCTCATCGATATCGGCCAGCTTGCCATACTTTTTAATAATTTTCCAAAATCCCTGCCGTGTCAAGCGCGTACCGAGTGAATTCAGGAATAATGCATCCTCATCCGCATCACGAATCAGCTTGTCCCGCATGTCTTGTATATAAACAGCCACGCTCTCGGCTGCGATCTGGGTAATTGGAAGAATTCGCTCCTTCCCTCCGGAAACGGCACAGCGCAGAAATCGCATCTCCATATTTATGTCATGCGTATTCAAATTTACCAATTCCGACACCTTAATACCTGAAGCATATAGCAGCTCCAGCATCGCTTTGTCCCGGGCCCCCTGAGGGGTGCCGGAATCCGGAGCCGACAGCAGCTTGTCTACCTGCTCAATGGTTAGCGACTTGGGCGGCTTCCGTTCCGGCTTCGGATTATCCAGCAGCTGGGTCGGATCTTGTCCTATAACGGCTTGACGCACCAAATATTGAAAAAAGGAACGCAAGGAAGCCGTGCAGCGAAGTTGGCTTGATGCCGCCTTGCCCTGCTGCCTCAGTCTTCCCATGTATAATCCAAGCATGGTTCGTGTAACTTCATGCGGATGGATAACGTCTCTTTCCTCTGCAAAGGCAATGAATCCTTGCAGGTCGGCCCGGTACGATTCAATCGTACTTCGGGACAGCCCTTTTTCCTCTTCCAGATAGATTACATATTCGTCCAGATATTGTTTCATAATCTTTTTTGCTCCTATTCCCGTGTGCCCTTTACAAGCACGATCACTCCCCATACCAGTAGTACAATCGCAGACGTTCCGCCGGCGAATATCGGGAGTCCATGGTGCTTTCAGGCTGAAAAGCCTTAACCGCTTGACCGGAAGGCGCTCGGTAAGGATCCACTGGGGTCAGCCAATCTCCAACCCATCCCAGCACGAAGTAAAAAAACATCGTCAGAACGGCAAACATCGTAATAAATCGGATCAGTGAGCCTATTTTTCGGATCGATATAATCACTGGCAGCGCCTCTCTTTCATCTTTGCATTGATCACCAAGTGAAAGTGGGTATTACAGGTTTACTTCACGTAAAGCCTATGATACAAGCTGCTGGATTATGACGGCTTTTTCTCTGATGTTCTTCAGTCATTGGGACTTGGCGGTTATTGGGGTAGAATAAAAAAAACGTCTTATCGACGTACATGGATGATGTAGAATGATAGATTGTCTTGCGTGAACGATACGAACTCGTGCATGTTCCATATATATTTTGGTTACCATCTAAAAAACCCTCCCGGCTTACCGCCGTAGAGGGCTTGCCGTGATGATCATCACTGCGGTTTGTTGAATGATATAAAATTATGATTTGTCCTGGTCATTCTTGCCCTTCTCTTTGCAACGGTAGCATATGCCATGGAAATCAAGCCGATGGTCATGAACGGTAAAGTTAAACTCTCGCTCTAACCGTTCTTCCAATGGACCGAGCCAATCCTCGCGTATCTCATCCATGCTTCCACATTGAGTACATATCAAATGATGATGGTGATGCTTCGAAGTATCCGTCCGCAAGTCATAACGGGCGACACCATCGCCAAAATTTATCTTCTCGACAACATGAAGCTCACTGAGCAGCTCTAGGGTACGGTACACGGTTGCCAGACCGATCTCCGGAGCCTTCTCTTTCACGAGCATAAATACATCCTCTGCGCTAAGGTGGTCGTCTTCATTTTCCAACAATACGCTTACCGTGGCTTCCCGTTGGGGCGTTAATTTGTATCCTTGGGATTGTAGCTGCTGCTTAATTTTGTCGATCCGCGCTTCCATCGTTTCCCTCCCCCTTGGAAATCACTGCACGTTATTGTTCACTTCCTTCATTATAGGGGGATTTGACAAACAAAGTCAAACGGTTTTGCTTAATGGAAAAATTCGCGGATTATAGCAACATCGGCGTGACCCAGCGCATCATGGCCGGGGTTACCCAGGTTTCAAAAGAAGCGACGCCGAGCGTTAACAGGACCATGAAAAAGGTCAGCATCGCATACGAAGCAAAGGGCTTTAACATGCTCCCGCCGCGATTCATAATAAACCGGTCCCTGATGATGTATAGAGAGAAGGTTATCGCCGCTACGCTGCACATCATGAGCACGGGGATGATGAACAAATTTTGCGGCGCAATCGACACCAAGGCGAACAGCAGGCCTTTCCAAGAATACTGTCCGACCAAGTAGCCGACCGTAAACCCAATAAGCACTCCTTTTAAGAAGTCCAATATCAATATTCCCGGAAGCCCGATAACGGACAATCCCAGAATCCATATCAAACCGATCCATTTCAGATGAAGGGCTGCGATGCTCCAGAAAGAAGACTGACTCATGGTTTCTCCACCGTCCTGCACATTTACAAAAAAGTGGTTTAAATATCGGGCCATCTCCTGCTGCTGCTCCAATGAAAGTGCATTGACCATCAACGCTCCAAACAGGACGCCAACTAAAAACAAGACGCCTACGAACACATAGAGCATGGTCTGATCCTTAAAGGCTTGGCGGAATGATTGCATAGAATAGAGTCTCCTTTCTGTGTCTCTACTCTACTCTATGACCATCACCCTTCTTGTATGACCTGCGATTGAAAGAGTTGATCGATTTAGCGGAGAACCTTCCCGTAAGAGCCTCCACCGCCATCCGACAAGGACAACGTCCCGTTCCTAGCCATCACAATGCTGGCAGCGAGCCCTTCTCCGGCAACAGCGGCAAGCTCCGCTTCCGTAGCCTGGTGAAGGATTTTCATTTCGGTGCCGAAAGCCCCCAGCAGCTTCGACATCGACGATTTGCCAAGGCCCGGGATGAACTCTAGCGGAACCTGATAGTGATATGCCGGCCGGCTTTGCGGTACCATGGGCTCTTTCCGGTCAGCGATGTTCAGAATCCGATCAAACACGCCCTGCACCAGCTTGGTGCTCCCGCAGTAAGGGCAGCGCACCAATTCATGAATATCGCTGCCCTCCTCCAGAATGCTGTCGCAGCCGCCGCAGTAAGTACGATGGTATTTTCCGAGTCTGGGATTAAGCCCGTAGTTCGCGCTGATTCTTCGACCGTTACTTGTTCCAAGAGCCTGGCGAAATTCGGTAAATGAAGGCTTCGCCATATCGATCCGGTTGTATTCCCTGCCGATTTTCCCAAGCGAATGCGCATCCGAATTGGTCAGAAAGGAGTAGGCGTCCAGTTCGCTTATCCGCCCTGCCATCGAGGAATCGGCACTGAGTCCAAGCTCTATTCCCGCAATCCCGTTCAGGTCCAGCACCTCGCTCATACGATCCGCCATGTTGCCGTACAGTCCCTTGTGAGGTGTAAAGACGTGTGCAGGTATCAGCAGCCCGCCGCGATCCAAAATCTCCTGCTGCAGCTCACGAGGGCTGACGTAGATCCGCTGCGAACTAAGCTGCACGTTCTTCATGTATTTTGCCATCCAGACAGAGAACTCCTGAATGGTGTTCAGGTCAGGGAAATAGGCCAGCACATGGGCTGCGCCACGGCCGCTTTCGCGAATTTCAATCTCGCTTCCAAGCAGGATCACCGTATCCTGATACGCGATTCCGCCTCCATCTATCTCCTGCATGACGCCGCTGTCCAAACATTGGAGTATATCGTGCTGTACCGAAGGAGAATGGCAATCGATGATACCGATCATTTGGATGCCTTTACGCTCCGAGGCCTCCACGGCTATATTCTCAAAGGTCAAATTGTTACTTGCGCTAATTTTCACAGCTTGTCCGCTGCTTGTGCGCCCAATATGAATGTGCATGTCGCAGTAATAGGACTGAAGCTTCTCCCCGGTTGACATGTTCTTTTCAGGCTGCAGCATATCAGATCTTTCCCGTCAGACTATACATATTCCAAGCATAAACAGCGAGAATGGTCTTCGCATCGCTGATTCTTTCTTCTTGTATGAGTGAATACGCCTCTTCCAGCGAGATTTCCATCATCTCTATAAATTCATCCTCATCCGGGTTCATGTCGCCGCTGACCAGATCCTCTGCCAAATATAAGTGAATGATCTCATCTGCAAATCCCGGGGAGGTATAAAAGGAATGCAGTTTGCGAATGGAACCGCACGAATAACCCGTTTCTTCCTGTAGTTCGCGCTTCGCCGCTTCCAGCGGATCTTCCCCCCGCTCCAGCTTGCCCGCAGGGATTTCAACCTCGCATCGCCCAAGCGGCTGACGAAATTGATTGACGGCCAACATTTTGTCGCCCTTTAAGGCAAGCACCGCTACTGCGCCGGGGTGTCTGACAACTTCACGTTTCGCGGTCCCTCCATTTGGCAGCTTCACCGTATCGACCTGCAGTGAAATAATCTTCCCTTCAAAAATCGATTGGGTAGACAGGGTGGTTTCTTCCAGCATTTTATCCGAGGCTTCTCGGTTCTTACTGCCGATATCGCTCACAAAATGACCTCCTTTGTTTAAAAACGGCATGACTGACCATGCTATTGCATAAGGTGTATTATATCAAAATTTACAAGAAAGAAGGAAGCTGCCCATGAAAAGCTACAAAGGGGATCATTCAGTACATATGGTAGGACAGGCCTGGCAGATACGGATCATGCTGAAACAGTGGCAACAGCAATGGGGCTCGGAAACGAAAATTATGGATATAATTTCTAAGTCTTCTAAAAATAATTACGAAAACAGACAGTGAAATTAGGTCTTACGACCTGATTTTCGACTTTTTTCTATTTTTTTCGAATACGGACCATGACCTTTACACCTATAAGGGTGTTATAACATTGGGAGGCTTCGACATGCGACATATACCTATTATTGAAACCGAACCAATTACTAATCCACCTTCAACTGAATATGAGCGCGGTAAGTGGTACAAAAGACGCGGGTATCTTGAGAAGGCGTTAAAGAGCTTCAAGGAAGCTGCGCAATCCGCCCCAACCGACAAGACGAGCTCGGGATGGAAGGAAGTTGATCTAAGCTGGCTCGAATACGGGTTATTGAGCATGCGGATGCGTTCCTTCGGCAAATCGGAGGAAGCTTTCAGAACCGTTGTACAGCATTCCGGTACCTACGTCCAAGAGGCTCTTAACCAGTGGGCTGCACTCCTGCACATACAGGGGATTTCAGACCACACGATTTGTGAACGGCTCCTGGACGAAACAAGGAGCTTTCCGGCTTCCAACATCATGGTTGGCAGATCACTATTCTACATCGGAGCGTATCCGGAAGCTGCCCATTGTTTTGCTAAACAGGGGAGTTTATATCCAGATACCTGTATCCAGTATGCAGCTTGCCTGATCATGACGGGTCAAGGATCTGAAGCCATGCAGCTCATCGATAGTTACCTACGCGATTCAACTCACCACCTGCGCGAGCTGCCTCGTCCGAGAACGTCTGAAGGGGCTCAGCTGGCCAGAATCAGGCAGCTCTGCGAGTGGAACATAAACCATTCGATCCCTGACCGATTTATCGCCATGTCGGATACGTTAGAATTAGCACACGCTGCCGTTTCGCTTAATATGATATCCATAGCCGAACATCTGCTTACCCATAGCGGCGAGCATGCTTATTATGCTCTGATCTGTTTTCTTTATGATGAAGGCTACAGAGGACTCGCAATTTCAAAATTAAACCAATTAGAAGCGCTGCCGCTTCAAGAGCAGGACAGCAATTGTATGAAAGTATGCTTTATAGCGGCAGAGCATTTATATGATCAAGGAAAATATGATGAGGCTGCATCCCTGTTCGAGCAGCTTAGAGTGACTTATCCCGGGCGTACAGAGATACGATTCGGCGAAGCTGCTTGTTATTTGCAGTCAGCCTTGATCTCCCTCTCTGCCCGCCTTGAGGAACAGTATTCCTCGGCAGTGGCGAGAAAAGAGATTGAACAATACCTAGACAACATCAATGCTGCATTGCATGTGGTCGAGAACTCGAACTGGCATACCGCTTGGTCGCCTGCCCAAAAAAGACGGGAGAACCACTCGCCC
Organism: Paenibacillus sp. NPDC093718; assembly: GCF_050279985.1. Classification (NCBI taxonomy): domain Bacteria; kingdom Bacillati; phylum Bacillota; class Bacilli; order Caryophanales; family Paenibacillaceae; genus Paenibacillus; species Paenibacillus sp. NPDC093718. The sequence goes on along the minus strand of NZ_JBNNUS010000006.1, from coordinate 439,129 downwards.
CTGGCAACCTTGAATTAATAGACAAATCTAAAAGCCCGCAGGGACGTAAAACGTCCGCCGCGGGCTTTATACACTTTCTTCATGTCTGATGATCGACTATGCCCTAGCCGTTTCCTGAATGATCCCGACAACGATTTGCGCCGCCTTGACCAAATCTGCTGCTTGAATGCGCTCCTGCGTCGTATGAATATCCTGATATCCAATCGCCAAATTGACGGTTGGAATTCCAAGACCGTTAAAAATGTTGGCGTCACTACCGCCTCCGGAGCGGAACGTGCGGGTGGGCAAGCCCAAACCGCCGATGGCACGCTGCGCAAGCTGAACGACCTCATCATGTTCATTAAAACTGAAAGCCGGGTAGACAATCTCGCTAATGAACTCACAATTGGCATTGTACTCCCGCACGGTAGTTTCGAGCGCCTCACGCATATCATTTACTTGCTTATCCACTTTCTCTTGAACGATACTGCGTGCTTCAGCATCAATCTGAACATGGTCACAGACGATGTTGGTTGCGCCTCCACCCTGGAACTTGCCGATATTTGCCGTGGTTTCTTTATCGATGCGTCCCAGCTTCATTTTGGCTATCGCTTTTGAAGCGACTTGAATGGCACTGATGCCATCCTCCGGATTTACTCCGGCGTGAGCCGATTTGCCCTTGATAATCATTTTGATTTTCGCTTGGGTCGGTGCGGCAACTGCAATGGATCCTAATTCCCCGTTGGAATCCAGGGCAAAGCCGAGATCCGCATCCAAATAATCAGGGTCAAGCGCCCGAGCTCCCACCAAACCCGATTCCTCACCTACCGTAATGACAAACTGGACTTGTCCGTGGGGTATGTTATTTTCCCGGATGACCCGAATACCTTCCAGCAGTGCCGCGATGCCCGCTTTGTCATCCGCCCCGAGGATAGTCGTTCCATCACTTCGAATCCAGCCATCATCACCCAAGGTCGGCTTAATGCCTTTACCGGGCGTTACGGTATCCATATGGCAGGTGAATAGCAGTTTAGGCGCTTGCGAGGCCGCCTCGTCCGCTTTCCAGGTAATAATCAGATTTCCTGCTCCGTGCCCTGTCTTCTCCTTGGCATCATCTTCGAAGACGTCAAAGCCAAGACCGGAAAATTTATGTTTGAGAACCTTGGAGATCTCTTCTTCATGCTTGGTTTCGCTATCGACCTGAACCAATTCCATAAACTCTTGGATGATACGCTCTTCTGAGATCACTGGACTTCCCTCTCTTTCGCAGATACGATACAATGTCTTTATATCTATTATCACAATGAAATGATGCTGCTGCATGTATGCTCATCATTAAACCTATTTCAAAGGAGTTACACAATGCAACGTAAAAAGTGGTTTCGAATTGTTATCTATCTCATGCTGATTGCCATGGTCGGATCAACGCTGCTGGTTATCCTGGAGCCATTGTTCCTTCGCTGACACCCTGCATTTACGAGCGCCTGCTGTCACAACCAACGAGCCTCATATGGAAATACCCGGGTGAAGAAAGGCACGATCTCCCGGGCTACTTCCTCTACTTCAAAAACCCGCCCCGTACAGTCTTCCAATGAAGTTACACCGTATTCCTGTATGCCGCATGGAATAATTCCCGCGAATCCCGCGTCTGCGATCCCGGATTTAATATTGAACGCAAAACCATGGCTCGTCACAAATCCGCGATGCCGGCGGGCTTTATTGAATTTAACGCCGATGGCGCAAATTTTCAAATCCCCTACCCATACCCCGGTGTACTCGGGTTTGCGGCCGGCTTCGATGTTGTATGATGCCAAGTAATCGATGATGACCTGCTCCACGTCGCGTAGAAAACCGTGCAGATTCAAATTCTTGCCGCCGTCCAGCAGCAACAGCGGATACCCGACAAGCTGTCCAGGACCATGATATGTAATGTCACCGCCACGATCTATTTCAAACAGGCCGATGCCCTGTTTTTCCAATTCCTCTTTGCTTAGGAGCAAGTGCTCCGGATGGCGCTGTGACCCCATGGTATAGGTCGGAGGATGCTGAAGAAGCATCAAGCATTCATGCTGCTCCCCCAGATCGATGGCGGAAACATGTTGTTTCTGAAGCTCCCAAGCCATGCCATAATCTACAACCGGCGTATACGATACATCTAACGGTTTATTCATGTGCTAACGCCTTCTTTCATAGGGTTCCCACTACCAATGAATGCTCCTGTAATTGACTTTGGTATGAATGACGTCTGCGAACCTTCTTCCGAAGAATCAGTCCGCAGACGCATAGAAGAACATTAATAAAGCTTCGTATCCAGGGTATAACCTTCCAGGTTATCTTTAACCCGCTGCAGGAATCTTCCGCAGATAACCCCGTCCAAAATCCGATGATCGAGGGATAGACACAGATTCGCCATTGAACGAACAGCGATCATGTCATTGATGACCACAGGCTTCTTAACAATGGATTCAAACGTTAGAATCGCAGCCTGCGGGTAGTTGATGATCGGATAGGACAGAATCGAACCGAAGGATCCCGTATTGTTAACCGTAAAGGTACCGCCCTGCATGTCGTCCAGCTTCAGCTTACCTTCGCGGGTCTTGCGCGCAAGGTCCTCGATCTCTCTAGCCAAGCCGGCAATATTCTTCTGATCGGCACGGTGGATGACCGGCGTCAGCACGGAATCCTCCGTTCCGACGGCCAGGGACAGATTGATATCGCGCTTCACCACGATTTTATCCACGGCCCAAAACGAATTCATGATCGGATAATCTTTAATTGCGTTCACAACGGCTTTCAGCAAAAAGGCCAGGTAGGTCAGATTAACCCCTTCCTTACGCTTGAACTCGTCCTTCAGCTGGTTACGGAGCAATACGATGTTGGTCACGTCGACCTCAATCATCGTCCACGCGTGCGGAATCTCCGTCACGCTTTGACGCATGTTTCTGGCGATCGCATTACGCATCGGCGTAACATCGATAAAGTCTTCCGATCGTCCGCCTTCCATTCCTTCCACTTCGATGGTTGGAATTTTCGGCAATTCCGTCAAATGCAGCCCGGAATGACGCACATCCGGAATGGCTGTGCCAAGGGGAGGCGACGGTTCCGCAGGCGTCTGATGCTGCAGCCCTTGAAACGGCGAAGTCCCGCTAGGCTGTATCGTTTCTTTTGGTGCTTGGGCGCTCAGGGCTGATGCTGCCCCGGCAGGAGCGCCGTGGCCTTGGGCTGCTCCTCCCTTTTCAATATAAGCCAATACGTCTTTACGGGTGATTCTGCCGCCCATACCTGATCCCTGTACTCGCGAAAGATCAATCCGGTGCTCGGCTGCCAGTGTTTGTACGGCCGGGGAATACCGGAAACGCATCGAACCCTCTTCGCTGCCGCTTCCCTGATGCTGAATCACGGGAGCATTTGCAGCCGGCTGGTGCGAAGGATCTGCCCCTTGGCCGGAAGCGACAGCGATCCGGCAAATGATCTCGCCAACATTGACGGTCTGGCCCTCCTGGGCAAGAATCTCTCCCATGACGCCGTCCATGGTGGATGGAATCTCGGCATTGACTTTGTCGGTAATGACTTCACAGATCGGTTCGTACTGCTCGATGGCATCCCCCGGCTTCTTCAGCCACTTGGCAATGGTCGCCGAAACAAGGGATTCCGCCAGCTGAGGCATCGTAACATCGGTCAATTTCTGATTTTGTGACATGCTCACACTCCCTGTTCTTAATAAAGCGCCAATTGACGCATGGATTCTTTGACTTTGTCCTTGTTAAGCATGAAGAATTTCTCCATCGGCGGACTGATAGGCATAGCCGGTACATCCGGACCGCACAGGCGCATGATCGGTGCATCCAGATCATAGAGGCAGTGCTCCGCAATAATCGCGGCTACTTCCCCGCCGACGCCGCCGGTTTTATTATCTTCATGAACGATCAACACTTTCCCCGTTGCACGGGCCGCTTCAATAATCGCTTCCCGGTCAAGCGGCTGTATCGTACGCAGATCCAGAATATGCGCGCTGATGCCTTCTTCCTGCTCAAGCTCTTCGGCAGCCTGCATGGCAAAGTGCAGCGGCAGACTGTAGCTGATCACCGTAATATCGGACCCTTCGCGCAGCAATTTCGCTTTGCCGATCGGTACAACGTAATCATCTTCCGGTACATCGCCACTAATCAGCTTGTAGCATTTTTTGTTCTCAAAGAACAGTACCGGATCCGGGTCGCGTATCGCAGCTTTCAGCAGCCCCTTCGCATCATAGGCCGAGTACGGCGCAACGATTTTCAAGCCCGGCGTTCCGAAGAAAACCGATTCCGGGCACTGGGAATGATACAATCCCCCGAATATTCCGCCGCCGATCGGCGCACGAATGACGACGGGACAGCTCCAGTCGTTATTGGAACGATAGCGGATTTTCGCTGCCTCACTAATAATCTGATTGGTTGCCGGGAACATGAAATCCGAATATTGCATCTCGGCAATCGGCTTCATGCCATACATGGCCGCACCGATAGCAACACCGGCAATCGCGGACTCCGCTAGCGGGGTATCAAGCACTCTCATTTCGCCAAACTGATCCATCAAACCCTTGGTTGTTGTAAACACGCCGCCTTTGACGCCTACGTCCTCGCCTAACACGAATACGGACTCGTCACGCTCCATCTCTTCCTTCATGGCCAGGCGAATCGCATCGATATATTCCATTACCGCCATCTTTTACACGCCCCCTTCATCATCGGCATATACGTGAAGAAGCGTATCTTCAGGCTTCGGAAATGGAGCCAAGTCTGCAGATTCCGTCGCTTCTTTGATCTCCAGGTTTAATTGCGCGATCAAATCCTGATCGCGTGCTTCGTCCCAGAGCCCGCAGTCGACCAAATAGTTCTTAAAGCGGGCGACGCCGTCTTTCTTCCAGTTCTCTTCGACCTCTTCTTTGGTCCGGTACGCCAAATCGTTATCCGATGTGGAGTGCGGAGACAAACGGTACATCATGGATTCGATCAGAGTTGGACCTTCTCCGCGAATCGCACGCTCACGCGCTTCCTTCACGGCTGCATAGACCTCAAGCGCATCGTTGCCATCCACTCGAATGCCGGGGAATCCATAACCGAGCGCGCGGTCGCTTACCTTCCCGCTTATCTGTTTATGAAGCGGCACCGAAATGGCATATTGGTTATTCTCGCACATGATAATGACAGGAAGTTTGTGAACGCCCGCAAAGTTGCAGCCCTCGTGAAAATCCCCCTGATTGCTTGAGCCTTCGCCAAACGTTACAAACGATACAAAATCCTTCTTCTGCATCTTCGCCGCCAGTGCGATACCCACTGCATGTGGAAGCTGTGTGGTTACAGGGCTGGAGCCCGTCACAATTCGCAGACGTTTACTGCCGAAGTGTCCAGGCATCTGCCGTCCGCCGCTGTTCGGATCCTCGGCCTTGGCAAAAGCCGACAGCATCAGTTCGCGAGGCGTCATGCCCACTGCCAATACAAATCCATAGTCGCGGTAATAGGGTAAAAAGTAATCTTTCTCCCGGTCGAGGGCAAAAGCAGCAGCAACCTGACACGCCTCCTGCCCGATCCCGGATACGTGAAAATTAATTTTGCCCGCACGCTGCAGCAGCAGGTTGCGCTCATCGAATTTTCGCGCCAGCACCATATATTTGTACATGTCTAGCACTTGTCCGTCGGTCAGTCCAAGCTGCTCATGCCTATTGTTGTTTGCCGTAACCGTTTCATGTTCTTTCATGGAGATCCCTCCTTTATGTGAGCCATGACTTCAGGCTTGATTCTTAGCCTTGTAACCTAAGTTGAAAGGCATTATTTGATCAAGTATTAAAACCTGGTACTAAGACTTGGCTTAATGTTATTATAATCCCTTTCTCGGCAAAAAGAAATGAGGGATTCCACAAAAGGATGTACTTATCCTTACAATCCGATGGCTCGTCCATCCACCGCAAGCATCGCTTCGCCGATGATTTCGGATAAGGATGGATGGGCATGCACCGCCGCTCCCACTTCCCATGGAGTTGCGTCCAGTACTTGCGCCAGTGCCGCTTCGCCGATCAGCTCGGTAACATGCGGTCCAATCATATGCACGCCCAGAATATCCTGCGTCTTCTGATCGGCAATGACCTTCACGAACCCCTCTTTCGTTCCGTGGATCAACGATTTGCCAATCGCCGAGAACGGGAATTTTCCGATCCGGATCTCATGTCCGCGTTCTTTGGCCTGCTTCTCCGTTAGTCCGACACTGGCTACCTCATGACGGGTATAGATACAGCGAGGGATCCATTCACTGCGGTAGGCTTCGGTCTTCTCGCCTGCCAGATGGTTCACGGCTGCTATCCCTTCGTGGCTTGCCGCATGGGCAAGCTGAAGACCCCCGATGCAATCGCCTATCGCGTAAATATGGGGCTCTGTTGTTTGCATATTGGCATTCACCACAATGACGCCGTTCGCAACCCGAACATCGGTATTTTCAAGCCCGATATTTTCAGTATTACCGATTCTCCCGACAGAGAGGAGCAGCTTGTCCGCTGACAATGTTCTGGTATTGTCCTTTTGCTCAATCGTGATGGACACGCTTTGATTCCGAATCTCACAGCTATCGGTTTGAATTGAAACGTTGGTGATCACCTCTACGCCTCTGGCGGTGAGCATCTTTGTCAGCTCACGTCCAATCTCCTCGTCTTCGGCTGGCAGCAGATGGGACGAAGCTTCCACAATCGTGACCTGAACGCCAAAATCATTCAGCATCGAAGCCCATTCCACACCGATTACGCCGCCTCCTACAATGATGATGGATGCAGGAAGCTCATCCAGCTGAAGCGCATGATCGCTTGTCAGTATATGTATGCCGTCAGGCTCAAGCCCCGGTAAGTGACGTGGACGTGAGCCGGTTGCGATGATCAGATGAGTGGGAACCACGGTTTCCATCTCGCCGTCCGGAAGTTCAACCGCCACTGCCCCGCTGCGTGGAGAGAAAATGGACGGGCCGATAACCCTCCCTTTGCCCTGCACAACGGTAATTTTATTTTTGCGCATCAAATATTGAACGCCCTGGTGCAGCTGTTCGACGATACCGTCTTTGCGCTTCTGTACTTTGTCAAACGATAGCCGGACCCCGTCCGTCTCGATTCCATAGCTCTCGCTATCCTTCATTTCCGCATACAGCTCGGCACTCCGAAGCAAAGATTTGCTCGGAATACAGCCGCGGTGCAAGCAGGTCCCCCCCAGTTTGTCCTGCTCGATGATGACCACATTTTTACCAAGCTGGGCTGCTCGGATGGCTGCAACATATCCACCGGTTCCCCCGCCAAGAATTGCTACATCACATGTTATAGCCACAAACGGCACCTCCATAATAAGTCCAGTTATACACTTTCATTGTACTCTCTTTTTTTCGGATTACAAAATCATCATCCATAATGGAAATAGACATTACCCTATGAAAAAGGTATGATAAACGGTAGTTCATTACATCAGTCGCAGGAAGGAATCTTCTATGAAAATGTTAATTTCCCGCTTTATTGCCATCTTGATTTTGGTTATCCCGGGTTTTATGGCAATGAAGGGTTTCTTAATGATGAAAGATGCGGTTTTTCTATATATTTCCGTTCATGGGGATGACAGTGTGGCAAACCCCGCCTTCGGTTGGCTATCTTTTCTTGGTGGGCTGGCTTTGTTTGTCATTGGTATCGGATTCTTGGGCGGCTGGATACTGTTCCGGGACCGCAAGCGAAATTACGTTGGACCAAGATTCAAAAAGAAGCGCCAAGCGCCGAAATCAGGAACGCCATCTAAAAGCTAATCCTTTCAAAAAAACACCGGGGAGCCCTCCCCGGTGTTTAACATATGTTTTGAACTCCGCCGTTTATTCCATCAGTGCATCCTTCAGTTTACTCGACATTCTCGTTTCTCTGGACGTCGCTTTCAGCGCGGTCTTCCGCAGATTGAAATTTTGCTTCGTCAAAGCTTCCAATTCTTCATACATCGCATGGATTAACGTCAGGGCTTCCGGAGATAAGCCTCCCATGGCTTCTACCTCTCGAATACGCTCTTTCCATGCTTCCATCTTGTCACTCATGCTGATCTTCCTTTCAGGGCACTTCCCTCTTATCTTTCTTCTAAATGATAATGATCCTGCTGCTTTCGCTAGCGAACCTTCAAATCGGCGGACAATTCAGCAATCAATTTCGGCATCCAATCGTGCAAATCCCAGAACTTAAAGCCGGCAGCTGCCGCTCTGGCATGATCCATCGTCCAATCTCCCGGAATTCCGAACGGGGACATGTGGTCAGGTGCTGCCGAAGACTGCAGCGGTGCCGACCTTCCAACTTCCTGCTGGATCAGGCTCATCAATTCCCGGACCGAAATCGTTCCGCTGGAGCAAGCATTGACCGGGCCCTCCAATTGAACTTGACCTGCCCATTCCAGGAACGCGGCCGCTTCCTCGGCATGGACAAACGAGATTTGCGCGTCAGGATCAGGCAAACCAATAGGTTCTCCGCTCGCTGCATGCTCAATATGAAAATGCAGTCTTCGCGTATAATCATCCGGTCCCAGCACAATCGGCAACCGGACAGCGGTAACGTTCAGGTTGTGACGACCGAATAATACCGCCTCCGCCTGGCGCTTGCCTTCCTTATAGCTGTAGTCCCCGCTTTCATTCATCATGACAGGGTATCTGTAAGGATCAAAGTCCTCTTCCCTCACCGGATGATCCGCAAAATCATAGACCGATAACGTAGAGGTCAGCACGTATTGTCCAATTCGTCCGGCAAAGATGTCCGCAGCTTGTCCCGCTTCTTCCGGAGTATAACATATATTATCATACACGATATCAAAGTCCTGACTTCCCACTGCCTGTTTTAAACCTTCCGGATCCTTTCGATCCGCGGTAAGCCGCGCAACGGCACCCCCGAATGAATCCTGGTGATGTCCGCGCGTCAAAATCGTAACGGCATCGCCTTTAGCCAGCAGCCGATTAACCAGCCTTTTACCGAAAAAGCGGGTCCCGCCCAATACTAATATCTTTGCCATTTATAATTCCTCCTTACCGGGAAATAAGAATATCGTTAATAGTACCGTACTTTATACATCCTTAACCATTTCATAAAACGATCAGTCCTCTTTTCTCCATCCATATCGAAGACTCCTTCTTTTTTCCTATTTTATATTATGCTGCTTACCTGCTGGAATGTAAAAAACCGACCAAGCTGTTAAGCTCAGTCGGTCTGATGTTTGTATATCGATTCGTTCTAAAACCCCATTTACAAATTGCATCATGGCTTGGAGACCGGTTCATCATCCGCTCTCGGCACCCCGAAATTCGGAGTTCCGTCCTCGTTCCACCGGATGACCTGTACGCGCGTATGCCGATTCGGATCATAGAGTGGATCGCCCACGATCTCCTTGTAACTTCTTGCATGGTACACCAGAATGTCCTGCGAGCCGTCCTCTGAAACCGTGAAGCTGTTATGCCCTGGCCCATATTGTCCATTGGCTTCCGATGTCGTAAACACCGGTACCGGCGACTTGACCCAGGAGCTCGGATTCAGCAAATCGCTGTCCTCATCGGCTGTCAGCAGCCCCATCGCATAATTGTGATCCGTGGCGCTCGCGGAATAGGTCATGAATATTCGCCCGTTTCGCTTAAGAACGGCGGCCCCTTCGTTGACTAGATACCCGATCTTCTCCCAATCGTACTCAGGAACCGATATGCATACCTGTTCTCCTGTCAGGGTCCAGGGATTTTCCATCAATGAAATGTACAGATTGGAATTGCCTGGAATGCCCGGATCCTTCTGAGCCCATACATAATATCGTTTGCCTCTATGCTCAAACGTTGTTGCGTCCAAGGCAAATGATTCCCACTTCGTGATCACTTGCCCCTTCTCCACCCATTCCCCTTCGAGCGGGTTCGCCGAAACGTTCTCCAGTACGAACATGCGATGATCGAACAATCCGTCCCTCGTTTCTGAAGTATGGGCAGCGGCGAAGTACACATACCATTTGCCATCCATATAATGAATCTCGGGTGCCCATATGTTGGCACTCATCAGGCCTGACTCATGCTTGCGCCAGATCGTAATTCCTTCAGCATCCGCAAGCCCATGTATCGTTTGCGAGCGTCTAAGCTCAATACGGTCATACTCCGGGACGGAACCGGTAAAGTAATAATAACCATCGGTATGTTTATAGATCCAGGGATCAGCCCTTTGTTCAATCAGGGGATTTTTTATATATAATTCAGACATGGTGACGACTCCTATACCTTATAGTTTGACTTCCGCTAGCTTTCTATTTTTAATTACTTCTATGAATCCAATCTTCTTGCTATCCTTTGATGCCTGCGTTTAAGTTAATCGACTGCACAAAGTATTTCTGGGCAAACAGGAACAACAGCAGCGTCGGAATGATGGCCAGGATCGCAGAACCCATCAATTGTCCGATCATGCGGTAATTGCCGTAAATGTCCTGTAACAACAGCAAACCTGCTGTGACCGGCATCTTCTCCACATCGGTATACACGATGACGGGCCACAGAAAATCATTCCAGGAACCCGTAAATGAAAACAGGCCGCATACAATCAATACAGGTTTCATGAGCGGCAAAATAATAGAGTAATAGATTCTGAAATCTCCCGCTCCATCCACGCGCGCCGATTCATCCAGATCCTTTGGAACGCCCATCATGAATTGTCTGACCAAAAAAATGTTCCCCATCCCGGCCAAACCAGGAATGATCATCGCCCAAGACGTATTTACCCATCCCAGCGCATCAATGATTTTATAAGACGGGATCAGATTCACTACCCCAGGAAAGAAGGAAATCCCAAGCAAGGTAAAGAACAAGGTATCTCTTCCCTTAAAGTTCATGCGCGAGTATCCATAACCTGTAATGGAAATGACAACGATCACGAGCAGCGTGTGCATCGTTGCAATAAACACGGAGTTCATCAACCAGCGCAGAATGGGCGCGGTCGACGTGTTTTGCAGGATCGTGACATAATTATCAAAAATCCAACTATCGGGCAGCAGTCTGAAACCGCTGGAAACCACCTCAGCCTGGGACCGAAAAGATGTGGTAATGCCAAATATGACCGGAATTGCCCATATCACACACAGTATGATCAGAAATGCGTAAGCTATATATTTTGACACGCTTATGTTGGATGAAGCCTTCTTCGGACCAGAGCGACCAAGCTTGGAATCCGCGTTCACTTCATGTACTACCGGGTTCGACATTGCACAGTACACCTACCTTTTATCGTTTCCGTCGTTTGCAAGCTGATCATGCAGCTAGGACGCGTTTCGGTTCATCACATAATACTGAAGGGCTGAAATGACGAGAATGACCAGTCCGAGCAAAACCGCCATCGCGGAAGCCATTCCCGCAATCGATTCCCCGTGACCGAAGGCCAGCTGCCGGATATACATCATCAATACGGTCGTGCTCTGTCTGGGGCCTCCGTCCGTCATCATTAATGGCTGACCGAACACGTTAAAGGCTCCGGCTGTCGTCATAACAAAGGTATAAATCAGCGGAAAACGAATGGAAGGCAGTGTAATGCTTGAAAATCTGCGAACAGGCCCAGCTCCATCCATCTCGGCCGATTCATACAAATCCTTGGACACTCCGCTTATGGAAGCCCGGTAGATAATCATGTTGCCACCGACTCCGCCCCACACCGTAATGACAATGATGATCAGCCAGGCATAGGGCTGGTTGGCCGCCCAGACCGTTTCGGAGCCGAAAAGATTATTCGTGATCCCAAGCTGCTTATTGAAGATTAAAGACCAGATCAGTGCCGCTGCGGAAATCGAAATGAGTCCGGGAATATAGAGGATGGACTGAATCACATTTTTCATTTTCACTTTTTTGTGTTCCAGCGATACGGCAATCATTAACGGTATGATGATTAATATAGGTACGCTTAGCACGACAAAGATGAGCGTATTTTTTAATCCGTTCATAAATTGGCTATAGAAGGTGGACTCCGTGTCAAACAGAATCGTTTTATAGTTGGCCAAGCCGACCCATACAGGGTCATTAATCAGATTCCATTGCGTAAAGGAAGCATAGATTCCGTATAGGGTCGGCAATAGAATAAAGACGATAAAAAGTATCAGATGGGGACCTACAAAGAAATAAGGCGTCAACGACTTCTTATTCATACCCTTTCATTTCTCCTTTGGAAAAGAAAAGTGTCTTGTAATCAAGGACACTTTTCTTTTTTTCAATCTGCTCTGCTGTTATTTACTTTGCAGCACTATTGCCTTCCTCGATTTTATCCTCTACAAATTTCTGCATCGTCGCCAGGGTTTCGTCGATATCGACATTGCCTCGTACGATATCCGCTGCATATGTATCCACAGCCTCCGCTACATATGGATAGTATTCGTAGGTGTAAATGTACAAGGATTCAATTTCTTTTTCGTTGGAGGTAAAGAATGACTGAATATAATTACTGTATTCCGGGCTCTCAATGACTTGTTTACTCGCTACGATCTGCCCCGCTTTTGCCCACTCAATCGAGTTTTGGCGAATGAATTCCAGGAACTGGCCGATGGCCTGCTCTTTTTCATCCGTTCTCTTATCGTTCTTCAACATGGAAAATAAGTGCGAAGAGGCCCGATTCGTATACTTATCAGCACTCGTCGAATAAATGTTCGTAACGCCAAAGTCCAATCCATCAACAGTTGCATGTGCCGTCGAGCTCCATGTGCCGTCTGTGGAAAATAAAACGTTTCCAGCTTGGAACATCAGATAGCCGTCCTCACCAAAAGGGGTCATCAAGCCTGCATCCGATATTTTCTTAATCTCCGTGAATGCTTGCTTCATGGCTTCTGTATTCACGGCCGGCTTGCCGTCTTGTTGAATGTCGCCGCCCAGGTTCTGGATTTGAGCCAACACAACCCAGCCCAATAGAGCGTCATTAATAACGTAATCGCCTTCATCCAACTTGCCTTGCAGCGACAAAATTTCATCAATGGTAACGACATCATCATCCAGGAAGCTTTCAACATTGTATTTTTTGAGCAAATTTTTATTGTAATACATCGCATTGCTGTGAATATCAAGGGGTACTGTATATTGGGTGCCCTCTACGTTTCCTGTTGCCCAGGCCTGCGGCAAATAATTATCCGCTTTCAATTCTGGCTGAGCTTGCATGACTGCCGTCATCGGCTCCAACACACCTTGCTTAACAAAGCTAGGAACGCGGTCCGCGTGAATAATGGACAGATCAGGAACGCCTTTGCCTGAATTTAGAACTGTAGATATTTTTGTATACATATCCGAGGTAATCACATGCTTCACTTTATACTCGGGATTGGTGGCGTTGTAATCTTTCACAAGCTGATCCATGTAAGCCCCGTCATCACCCGTCAAAGGCGTCCAGAAGGTAATGGTGTTCTTGTCCCCGCTGCCACATCCCCCTAGTACGGCTACCGCTAACAATACAAGTATCAGTGAAACCCCCATTTTTTTCTTCAACAAACTCTCCTCCTATTACTAATCATTTGGTTAATCATTTACCGGCCTGGATCATGAAAACGATTAACTTTGGTTCAGTATACACTCGTTTTGAAAACGGTGTCAATAACATATATATAAATCTTCATAACTTATTTTTCGTTTGATTAACTTTTATATTAATCATTAGATTGGAATTTTGTTGTATTAAATGGTGAGATTTATATACAGGTTAATAAAGCATGTGTTATGATACATATAAGTTAATGAACTTGGTTTATGAAAAACTTGTTGAAAGAAGTGGTCATATGCAATTGGAAATAGACAAGTCATCGCTTGTGGTTTACGAGGCTTTGGCCAGCGAAGTTCGAATCAAGATTATCCAGCTGCTCTCCAAAAACAAAATGAATATCAAAGATTTGGCCCAAGAACTTCAAATCAGCAGTCCGATTGTGACAAAACATATTAAAAAGCTCGAAGATGCAGGCATTATCCGGACAGAAAAAGTACCGGGAAAATCGGGACAGCAAAAAATCTCGATCCTGAAGGTGGATCATATCGAAATCAACTTCCCGAAAAAGATTTTTCATTCCTTTGCTTCATATGAGGCTTCCGTGCCGATCGGGCATTATACGGACTATGACCTGAAGCCTACCTGCGGCCTTGCTACCGAGAAGGAATTTATCGGGCGGGTTGACGAACCCAAATACTTCATGGATCCCAAGCGTGTGGATGCAGAAATTCTGTGGTTTACCGAGGGCTTTATCCAATACAACATCGCGAACTTCCTTCAAAAGGATGAAAAGCTGCAGCAGTTCGAAATCAGCTTGGAGATTTCCTCAGAATTTCCTTTTTCCAATGATGTCTGGCCTTCCGACATCACGTTCTCCTTAAACGGGATCGAACTTGGCACGTGGACAAGCCCGGGGGATTTCGCGGATACGAGGGGGAAGTATACGCCTGCATGGTGGCCGCACAACATCAACCAATACGGTCTGCTAAAAACGATACGAATTACAAGCCATGGTACTTATATCGATGGCGACCCGCTCTCTGCTGTCTCCATAGATGATTTGGATGCAACCTGTGATCGCTGGACCTTTCGAATTGAAGTGAAGGAAGATGCAAAGCACGTGGGAGGTGCCACATTATTCGGCAAGAAGTTCGGAAACCACGAGCAGGATATCCAGTTCAAAATGTATTATCTGTGAGGCCAATCGAAGGTAGCTAACACCGAAGGTTGTTCACCTGTTAAGTTACCTAAATGAAAACAAACCAGCCGGATTAACGGCTGGTTTGTTTTGTTGGAAGTCCATCACAAACATAAAATCACTCCTTCACAGGTTTCGACATCGCAACCAATAAAGGAGTGATTTCAATGTTCCGCGCAAGTAGACATTCAGGGCAACCTCTTTCATTACCCTAAATCCCTTCCTCAGTCCTTACCCTTTCAAGATACCTTATGCTCAATTCTCAGCTTGTCAGCGACCATCGCGATAAACTCGCTGTTGGTTGGCTTGGATTTGCTGATGTTGATGGTGTAACCGAACAGATGCGAGATGCTGTCGATGTTACCGCGTGTCCAGGCTACTTCGATAGCATGACGGATCGCACGTTCTACGCGGGAAGGCGTTGTCTTGAATTTCTCTGCGATTGCCGGATACAACGTTTTTGTAATCGCACCAAGAATTTCGATATTGTTGTATACCATCGTAATGGCTTCACGCAAATATTGGTAACCCTTGATATGAGCAGGGACACCAATCTCATGGATAATCGAAGTGATATTCGCGTCCAGATTTTTGCCTTTGCCCATGGGAACCACATTGGATTTCATACTTGTAAATGGAGCGCCTGACGAAATGCTGCCGGACGAGCCAACGAGTTGACGAATACGGCTGGCGAGCACCTCCATATCAAACGGCTTCAAAATATAATAGGAAGCCCCCAGTTGTACGGCTCGCTGCGTAATATTTTCCTGACCAAATGCCGTAAGCATAATGACTTTCGGCTGCGGAGACAAATTCATATCGCGTAATCGTTCAAGTACGCCAAGGCCGTCCAAATGAGGCATAATAATGTCAAGGATCAGCACATCCGGTACTTTTCCCGATTCCTCAATCATGCTCAGTACTTCTTCGCCGTTATAAGCGATTCCGGAAACCACCATATCTTGTTGATCCGAAATGTATTCACCAAGCAGGTTTGTAAACTCACGGTTGTCGTCTGCCAATAATACCTCGATCTTTTGCAATTCGTGCTCCTCCTTTATCAGATCAGTTGTTATTTTAGAACATTTTTCTTGTGTATAAAGTTTTCGACATGCTCATTTAAATTCCTTCTGTCGAAAATTATTTTTCTTTATTTTTTTTTGAAGTTGATTTATAATTAAATATTTTGTTTCAAATTAATCTCTATTTCGTTATTTTACGACAAAAAATCTCAAGGCATTAACCTGCCTTAAGATTTTGAGGAGTTGATTCTGTAGATTTTAGTACGCCGGAGTCCTGAAGCATCCATTCAATAAAGCATCCATACCCCGATTTAGGATCATTAACAAATACGTGCGTTACCGCTCCAATCAGCTTGCCATCCTGAACGATCGGACTGCCGCTCATGCCTTGTACAATCCCGCCTGTCTTCTTGAGCAGTCTTGGATCGGTAATACGAAGCACAAGCCCTTTCGTTGCGGGAGCATCCTGCTTGGAGACATGAACGATCTCCACTGTAAAGCGTTCAACCTCCTGCCCTTCAACGACAGTTAAAATCTCTGCCGGACCTTCCTTGACCTCATGGGATAAGGCAACGGGAATGGGCTCCTGATACAGACCATGTTCAGGAAGATTATTCATTTTACCGAAGATGCCAAAATGAGTATTGCGCTCGACATTGCCCAAAATCTTGCCGTCTTTTGTGAAGGTGGCCCGTTTTTCCCCCGGCTCGCCTTCTTCACTTCGACTAATGGATGTAACGTTGGACTGAACAATCTGACCACTTCCAACATCAATGGGTGTTTGAGTATTCATATCGGTGATAACATGGCCTAAAGCTCCGTAAACTTTCTGAAGAGGCGCATAGAAAGTTAAGGTTCCTACACCAGCGGCAGAATCACGGATATACAGACCAAGGCGCCAGCTTTGATCTTCTTGATCATACGCCGGACTCAGTTTTGTTGTCATTACTTTGCCGCCCCGCTTAAAGGAGATATCCAATGGCTTATTAGCTTTACCAGCCTTCTCGACGATATCAGCAACCTTAGTCACATCATTAAGCGGCTTTCCATCCATTGTGGTCAGCAGATCGCCAATCTTCAAGCCAGCTGCTTCTCCAGGAGACACTTTAGCACCGTTTTGAACGCGTACCAGATGATGTCCAACGACCAGTATACCGGAGGATTTCACTTTGACACCGATGGTTTGGCCTCCAGGAATGACCTTGAGCTCCGGGATCACCTTCACATGAACTGTCTTCAGAGGAATTTTACCAAATAATTTCAGGGTTACTTCCGCATTTCCGCTTTGCTGGGGGTTCAGCTGCAGTGGATGCTTTAGCGATACTTGAAGTTTTGACTCGCGGGAGCCGTTAAGCTGCAGGACATCCGGGCGATCAACTGAAGCGAGGGCTTGAACAGGCATGGCAACATCAAGGCGGGACTGCTGACCGGAAATCAATCTCAGCTCATTAGGCAATGAAGCAAAAGACTGGACTGGATCAGCAGTTCCAAGGAAACAAAGAAGGAAAGCAAGAACGAAACCGAGCAGTTTTCTCCTGAGGTTGGGCTTCAATGGCTGTCACGCTCCCTTTTTCTTCTTTCGCTTGACGAAAAGGTGGTCGCCAATTGCGTACCTTTAAGTTACCCTGCCCTTAAGGATTTATAACTGTCAATCATTGACCCAGAGCCGTTCTGGAAGCCTTTTGCGCTGCCGCCAGATTGAGCATTTCTTGGGCATGATGAAGTGTCTTTTCAGTGATCTCGACTCCGCCAAGCATTCGTGCAAGCTCTTTTACACGCCCCTCTTCAGTCAGGTTTTCTACTTGCGTCATCGTTCTGAAGGCTTCCAGCTTCTTCTCGATTAAATACTGATGATCCGCCATGCAAGCGACCTGCGGCAAATGCGTAATGGAGAACACCTGGCAGGTTTTAGCCAGCAAAAACAGCTTCTCCGCAATCGATTGGGCAGCCCTTCCACTGACACCTGTGTCGACTTCATCAAAGATTAAGACCGGTATTTGATCATGACGGGCAAATATACTCTTCATCGCCAGCATAATTCTGGACATTTCTCCACCCGAAGCAATTTTGGCAAGCGGGCGCAGGGGCTCACCCGGATTGGCGGATATGAGGAATTCGGCCGTATCCATACCTTGTCTGGTCAACCTTACTTTATGTCCTTCATATTCGTAACCGTTAGGATCCAGCTGCAGTTCCATGCGAACCTCAAGCGAGGTGCGTTCCATTTGAAGATCCTTTAGTTCTCCCTCCACCTGCCGTGCTAAATCTTGAGCACATTGCTTGCGGGCAATACTAAGCTCTTTAGCGCTAACCAGCAGCACGCTTAACAACTCGTCACGGCGCTGTTCCAATGCTTGTATAAACTCGTCCTTATTCTCCAGCATATCGGTTTCCTGCTGAATTCTCACGTAGTATTCCAGAATTTGCTCAACATTATCCCCATATTTTCGTCGCAATCCGGAGATCATATCTAAACGAAGTTCAATTTCATTCAGCCGTTCCGGATTGAATTCAATGCTGTCGCGATAATCCCTTAACTGGAAAACCGCATCCTCCAGCTGATAATACGCGGATTGCAGCTGCTCAACAAGCGGCTTCAACCCCTTCTCGTCGTAGCCGGATACATCCTCCAATCTGGATAGGGCACGGCTGACGGATTCCAGTCCCGAGGATCCGTACAATAGGTCGTATGCTCCGGCAACGGAATCCATCATCTTCTCGCTGTGGGACAGCTTGGTTCTTTCTTCGGACAATTCCTCATCCTCACCGGATTTTAGCTCCGCAGCCGCGATCTCCTCCAGCTGAAACCGGTACATATCCAGCATTTGATACGCCTTCTGGCTGGTCTCCTGCAGGTCCCTGAGCTCCCGCTCCACTTTGCTGAATTCGCCGTACAATTCTTGATATTTCCGTTTGGCAGGCCCTATGACCTTATCCCCGTATGTGTCCAGAAGACCCATATGCTGCTCTGAACGCAGCAAGCTTTGATGCTCATGCTGGCCATGAATATTGATGAGCTTTTCTCCAACTTCACGCAGCATGCTTAAATTCAGCAGCTGTCCGTTAATACGCGACGTGCTTTTCCCTTGAGATGTCAGTTCTCTCCGAATCAATAAATGCTCTTCCGGATCCGCTTCAACACCCAGCTTCTTCAGCGTTTCCCATACCGGATGCTGCGCAGGCAGCTCAAACAGAGCCTCAATTTCCGCTTTGTCGCACCCGTAGCGAATCAGCTCAGCCGAGCCGCGGCCGCCGGCAATTAATCCCAGTGCATCGATAATGATGGACTTACCTGCTCCGGTCTCCCCCGTCAGTACGTGAAATCCCGGATAAAAATGCACATCCACGCTTTCTACAACAGCCAGATTGCGAATGGATAGCGTGTTTAACATGTTTCCCACCTCCGCTACTGCTTAAATCAGCCAATGAGTCACAAATATTTATTACGAAATGAAATTTTTGATTTGGGCAACCACATGTTCTCCGTCATCTTCCGTTCGGCAAATGAGCAATATCGTGTCATCGCCGCAAATGGTTCCCATGATCTGGGTCCACTCCATATTATCTAGCAGAACAGCAACGGAATTGGCTGTTCCAGGCAAGCATTTCATGACGACAAGATTACCGGTGCGGTCAATGTAAACAAAATTATCGACAAGCGCTCTTTTGAGCTTCTGTACAGGGTTATAACGCTGATCTGTCGGCATGGAGTATTTATATCGCCCATCATCTGTAGGCACCTTAATGAGCAGCAGTTCTTTGATATCACGTGAAATCGTAGCTTGAGTGACCTGAAAACCTTCCGCACGCAATGCGTCCACAAGCTCATCCTGTGTCTCGATATCCTGGTGGGTAATAATATCCCTGATTTTAATATGGCGTTGTCCCTTCATAAAGAGCCTCCTGAGTATTAACTGTTGTAATCATCCTGACCAATCCATTCTTCGTCCGACCAATCCATGCTTAAACGGTGAATCGACTTCTCGTTCACATCAATGTAGAGCAGACCGGCACATTCGGGATACAGCAGCAAAAACGGCATCAACCGATCGCGAATGCCGGAGCCCGTCCAGTCGACCGGCATCCGTTCCCGTGCCAGCTTCACCATGTACAGCTCACCACTGTCATCGGATGCAATGTAATCTATAAACAACCGACTCAAGATGGGTCTATGCCCCGTTTCAAATGACAAGTTTATTTTTACTTTACCCCCAACGACGTCATATCCTTCTTGTTCGAGCATCCCAATCGCTGGGTGATCTGGAATGTGTTCATTTATCGGGATGCCCGGCAGTCGATCCGGTGATGGCGACATTAGCCAACGATTCAGCCTATAACCGATAAGCAAGGCTATGACGACACCAAGCAATATCATTAATAACCAATCATAACGCTCATTCATCCTCTCACCTCGAATTTTGTATTCGCGTATGAGAACATAAATTCCTCTTTTTCAGCAAAAGAAACCCATCATTTCGATGAGTTTCCTGTGAATGTATGAGCCGCTTGCGTTACGACGGTATCAATCCATTGACTCAAATGGGCAGGTTCTTGTCCATCTCCCTGAGTCGGTTCTTCCGAGCTTTCAGAAACCTCCGGCTCTAATCGCCAGTGGGCCAGGAATTCTATATTGCCTTCCCCTCCCGTAATCGGAGAGAATGTCAGGTTTTTTAATTTGAACCCAATTTCATCTGCAAAAGTAAGCACTTGCGTCAAGACTTCCCTGTGAACCTTCGGATCACGAACCACGCCGGACTTCCCCACCTTCTCCCGCCCTGCCTCGAATTGAGGCTTGATCAGAGCAGCTACATCTCCCGGTTTACCCAGGAGCATCTTCAAAGGCGGTAAAATGATGCGAAGGGATATAAACGAAACGTCAATGCTGGCAAAATCAGGCTGAGGGCCATGCAGGTCGTCCGGTGTCATATAGCGGAAATTCGTTCGCTCCATGACACACACGCGTTCATCGTTACGGAGCGACCAATCCAACTGGTTATAACCGACGTCGATCGCATACACATAACTGGCCCCGTGCTGGAGCGCGCAATCCGTGAAGCCGCCAGTCGAAGAGCCGATATCCAGCATCGTGCGCCCCTTCAAATCGATGTCGAATGAACGAATCGCTTTCTCAAGCTTTAATCCTCCACGGCTGACATAGGGATGAACCGAGCCTTTGACTTTCAGTTCGGACGTCCTCGGAATTTTCATGCCGGCTTTCTCGATCCGCTCGGTTCCGGCATAGACCAGACCCGCCATAATCGCGGCCTTGGCTTTTTCGCGACTCTCATAATATCCCTGCTCCACGAGCAGGACATCAATTCGTTCTTTCTGAGATGAATCCATATTATACTCCCGATGGTTTACTAAGACATAAAACTTCTCTTGCCAAGCCCGGATATCCGGGCATTCTTCAAGCTTCGGATCTCCTGACAAACCGATTCCAATGTCAACCCTACTTCTTCACGCTGCTGCGGTATGCTGCCATGCTCGATAAACCGGTCTTCGATCCCCATTAAAGATACGACCGCATCATGGATCCCCTGCTCCGCAAAAAACTCCAGAACCGCGCTGCCCATACTACCCGCTTGTGAAACTTCCTCCAGGACCAGCATGGACGTCCCCGTCTCTGCCAAATTCCGCAGCATGCCTCCATCAAGCGGTTTAAGGAAACGGGCATTTACGACTTCAACCGTAATGCCTTCCCGCTTGAGCTGCTCCGCAGCTTCCTCGGCCAACTGAACCATAGGACCGGATGCCAGAATCGCGTATCCTTCGCCAGGACGAACGACTTCCCAAGTCCCGATAGGAATCGGTACCAGCTCGGTGTCCATTGGAACGCCGCGCACATTGTTCCGAGGGTAACGGTAAGCAATCGGTCCCTCATTATAATCGAGCGCTGTTTTCATCATATGGCGAAGCTCGTTCTCGTCTTTTGGCATCATAATGACGATATTCGGGATATGACGCATGAAGGCTACGTCGTATACCCCTTGATGGGTTTCGCCATCTGCACCGACAAAGCCGGCACGATCAATCGCAAACATCACGTTGGCGTTATGGCGGCAAATATCATGCACGATTTGGTCGTACGCACGCTGCATAAATGTGGAGTACACCGCAAATACAGGCTTCATGCCTTCCATTGCCAATGCTGCGCACAAGGTCGCGGCATGCTGCTCGGCAATCCCCACATCGATCATACGATCAGGGAATTTCTTGCTGAACGGGATCAAGCCGGAGCCGCCCGGCATCGCCGGCGTAACGGCCACGATTCGCTCGTCCTGTTCTCCCAGCTCAATCAGCGTCTGTCCGAATACTTCCGTGTACATCGGATTTCCTACCGCTTTAAGGACTTGGCCGGATTCAATCTTATAAGGCGTGATCCCATGCCATTTATGAGAATCGGATTCAGCCGGCCGGTATCCCTTGCCTTTGGTCGTTACGGCATGAATCAGAACAGGTCCATCCACATTGTCGGCCTGCTTTAACGTATCGATCAGTTTGTTCAGATCATGTCCGTCTACTGGGCCCAGATAGGTAAATCCGAGTTCCTCGAATAAAACGCCGGGAACCATCATATATTTAAGGCTGTCCTTCATCTTCTCTGCCGTCTTGGCCAGTTTGCCGCCGATGGCTGGAATTTTCTTCAGGAGCATTTCTACTTCGTCCTTGGCACGAAGATAATAACGATCAGATCGGATCTTGCTCAAGTAGTTATGCATGGCACCCACATTCGGTGCAATCGACATTTCATTGTCATTCAGGATGACCATCAGCTTTTTCTGCTCGTGGCCAATATGGTTGAGCGCTTCAAACGCCATGCCGCCGGTAAGGGCGCCGTCACCGATCAAGGCGATCACCCGGTTGTTTTCACCTTTCAGATCACGCGCCATCGCCATACCCATTGCAGCAGACAGCGAGGTGCTGCTGTGCCCGGCTTCCCAGACATCATGCTCGCTTTCGGAACGCTTTACGAAGCCGCACAAGCCTTTGTATTTACGGAGCGTATCAAATTTATCCATTCGTCCGGTCAAGATCTTGTGTACATAGGCTTGATGGCCCACGTCAAATATCATCTTGTCACGAGGGCTGTCAAAGCAATAGTGCAAGGCCAGCGTGAGTTCAACCACTCCCAGATTCGGTGCAAGATGGCCACCGGTAACGGACAGCTTTTCGATCAGAAAATGACGGATTTGTCCTGCTAAATCCTCGAGTTCGTCCACCGATAGATGTTTAAGTTGTTCGGGATGTTTGATATTTGGAAGAAGCACGAAGAATCTCCCCGCTTTCCTTGATTAAGTTTACGTTCTTCAGCTGATATGAAATCAGCCATTAACAGACATTATATCACAAAAAAACCGTTTGCATGTAAAGCGTGCTTAGTGATCCCGCGCCATTAAGAAATCGGCGATCTCCAGCAATCTGGAGGGATCATTGAAATTCCCTTCGGAAATGACCCGCTTGGCTTCTGCTGTCAGGCGCTCGACTTCACGCCTTGATGCGTCCAAACCGATGAAGTACGGATACGTCACTTTTTCCTGCTTCACATCGCTTTGTACCGGCTTCCCAAGCTTGGACTCATCCCCGACCAGATCCAGGATATCATCTTGAATCTGAAATGCAAGGCCGATATGATGCCCGAAGGTTCGCAAGGATTCAATCTGGGATTCCGAGCACCCGGCAATATGCCCGCCTGCCATCAGCGAGAACATGATCAGATCACTCGTCTTGTGCAGGTGGATATACTCAAGCTGCTCTAGCGTCGTTATCCCTTGTTCGCCCTCCATATCGGCAACCTGCCCGCCTACCATCCCCCGTGGACCTGCATACTCCGCAAGATCCTCCACAATCGACAGCACGCGCTCAGCCGGAATCCCATGCTTTCTGGAAGCCTGAATTACGCTGTAAAAGGCATGCGTCAGCAAGGCGTCACCGGCCAAAATAGCGCTCGCTTCGCCAAAAACCTTATGATTCGTTGGTTTGCCGCGGCGATAATCATCATCATCCATCGCTGGCAGATCATCGTGGATAAGGGAATATGTATGGACCATCTCAACGGCGCAAGCGACCGGAAGAGCCGCATCACGATTTCCGCCTCCTGCCTCGCATGCCGCAATGACAAGCAGCGGACGCATTCGCTTGCCGCCTGCCATTAAAGAATACGACAT
Organism: Paenibacillus sp. NPDC093718; assembly: GCF_050279985.1. Lineage (NCBI taxonomy): Bacteria > Bacillati > Bacillota > Bacilli > Caryophanales > Paenibacillaceae > Paenibacillus > Paenibacillus sp. NPDC093718. The sequence goes on along the minus strand of NZ_JBNNUS010000006.1, from coordinate 415,279 downwards.
GGACTGGCGAAGGGTTTCAGGAACTTTCCAACTTGGCGGAAAAAGATTTGTTAACTCGCTATCCAGTCTGTCCCAAATATCATTCATATATTGATGAATCGGAAGTCTGTTATTCACCCAGTTCACCTGTCTCATCCAGCGTCCCGCCAAAAGGCTTACGCTTCAGTTCTCCGCCTTCTTCCACGATCATTTCGATTTTTTGCTCAACCTGCTCCAGCTTTTTGCTGCACATCTGCGACAGCTTCATGCCCTGTTGAAATAAATCGATCGCTTTTTCCAGCGGCACATCTCCATCTTCCAACTGCTCTACAATCGTCTCGAGCTGCGCCATCGCTTCTTCAAAGCTGATCTCCAATGTTTCATTCGCCATTCTCTTCATCCTCCTTCATTCCCCATACTTGACACTGCAATTGTCCGTCGCTGACCCTCACGTTAACCAAATCGCCTAACTGAACATCTTCGATGGATTTGACAAGCTTTTGTTCTGCCTCGTCATACACGAGACTATATCCCCTGGACATAATTTTCAGCGGACTGAGCGCATCGAGATGCCTCATTTCGGTTTGCAGCTGCGATACCTTGGATTTCATGATCGACTGCATCGCATTCATTAACTGCCGGTTGGCCTGGTCTTTTCTTCTCGCGGCGAACTCCGCTTGGGTTCGCGGATTATACCGGATTAATCCCTGATGCAGTGATTTTTGTCGCTGGCGAACCAGGGATAACCGGGATTTGAGGTTGCCCTGAAGCCGCTGGGACAGCATGTCCAACCGTTCGGCATGTTGAAGCATATACCGGCGGGGATGAACCAGAACCGGGGAACGCTGGAGCGAAATTAAACGTTCACGACTCCGCTTTAGACGCTGCTGAAGTCCCTGGTTCAGCTGGCGCTGTCTTTGAACAAGCTGCCCCCTCAGTTCCGCACTGCTCGGTACCGCAAGCTCAGCGGCGGCCGTCGGCGTAGCGGCTCGTAAATCTGCAACAAAATCGGCGATCGTAAAATCCGTTTCGTGTCCAACGGCCGAAATGACGGGAATATCGGATTGATAAATAGCTCTTGCAACGATCTCCTCATTAAACGCCCACAGCTCTTCAAGGGATCCGCCGCCGCGCCCAACGATGAGCACATCAGCCTCAGCCATGTCATTCATCGTCCGAATCGCCTTCACGATCGAAGGAGCAGCCCCTTTGCCTTGAACCAGCACCGGATAAAGAATGGCTCTTGCCTGTGGGTACCGTCTCCGGATTGTAATCATAATATCCCGAACGGCGGCACCCGTCGGCGAGGTAATAACACCAATTGTCTTGGGATAACGCGGCAAAGGGCGCTTGCGCTCGGCTGCAAACAAGCCCTCTTCCTCCAGCTTCGACTTCAGCTGTTCATAAGCAAGGTACAAACTGCCGATCCCGTCGGGCTGCATTTGAACCGCATAGAATTGATATTGACCATCTCGTTCATATACCGACACATTGCCCCGGGCAATGACGCGCGAGCCTTCCTTCGGTATAAAAGGGAGCCTCTGGTTATGAGTCGCAAACATGATCGCACGAATCCGGCTGCCTTCATCCTTTAAGGTAAAGTACATATGTCCGCTGGAGTGATGGGTGAAATTCGAAATTTCACCGCGGATCCATACGTCGGAGAGCCTGGAGTCGCCTTCCATTTTCATGCGGATATAACGGTTTAAATCCTTAACGGATAATACTCGTCCTGGATCTGCTGACTTCATATCAGCTCAACCCATTCAGCCTTTTGGCGGCTATCAAGGTATTCTGCATGAGCATCGTGATGGTCATAGGACCCACCCCTCCAGGAACCGGAGTAATCGGACCGGACACTTCCTTCACACTCTCAAAGTCAACGTCCCCGGCAAGCTTCCCGTTCTCCAAACGGTTCATGCCGACATCGATCACGACGGCGCCCGGCTTCACATAACTGGCATCAATCATATTCGCTCTGCCGATTGCCACAACCAGGATATCTGCTTGGCGAGCGATTTCAGCCATGTTCCCCGTTCGGGAGTGACACATCGTAACGGTGGCGTTCTCGCGCTGGAGGAGAAGTGATACCGGTTTGCCGACAATGTTGGATCTCCCGATTACAACCGCATGCTTGCCTGCAATCTCAATGCCTGTGCGCTTGATCATTTCAATCACGCCGGCAGGGGTGCACGGCAGCAGACTGTCATCGCCTATTACGAGGTTACCCACATTAACTGGATGGAAACCGTCCACGTCCTTTTCCACTGCGATCGCATCAATCACGGCCTTCTCATGGATGTGCTTCGGCAAAGGAAGCTGGACCAAAATTCCATGAATGGATTCCTGTGCGTTGAGCTTGTCCACGAGCGCCAGCACTTCTTCCTGGCTGGATTCCGCGGAAAGACGGTGCACCTCGGAATAAAAGCCCAGATCCTGACATGCCTTCTCCTTGTTGCGAACGTAAACATGCGAAGCCGGATCATCACCTACAAGTACAACAGCCAAACCAGGACGTACATTCTGCTTGGACAATTGTTCTACTTCTAACGCAATCCCCTTGCGAATTTCTTCAGAAATCTGTTTTCCGCTAATTATCGTTGCTGCTGTCATCCTAATCTCTCCTCCATTATGATTGAATGATGCCGATTCAAGCTTAGCTTATGCGTACGGATTAAGACTGACGCAGCTTCACCTTGACTTGATCCAGCTCCTGAATCATCCGGCCCAGTACACCGTTGACGAATTTCCCTGATTCCTCGGTTCCGAAATGCTTGGACAACTCAATCGCTTCATTCACAGCTACCTTGCCAGGCACGTCTTCACGGGATGTCAGTTCATATACAGCCAGACGCAGGATTTGACGATCCACACGGGAAAGACGACTTACCTGCCAGCCTTTCAAATAATGAGCGAGCAGTTCATCAATCGAATCCTTGGATTCCCATGTTCCATTGACCAATTGCAGCACATACTCCTTCATTTGTACTTCGTCGCCGATGACCCGCTCGGTCTCATTTTCTTCGGCCGCTTCCGAGAGCAGCATCGACACGGCTTCCACACTGTCGACTTCGTTCATCTCCATCTGGTAAAGGCTTTGAACGACAATCTCTCTTGCTACACGTCTTTTCATTATGTTCCTCCTGTGGACCCTGCTGAATCCATTTTTCTAATTAGTATGATCCATTTGCCGTGAAGACTTGACAACAATTAAAACGCCAAAAAAAAACCTGTGAATATCTCTCTCCGCAAAAAAGGCGCACGACACCTGTCCTCAGCATTTTTTCCGGAGAAAGCATATCACAGGGTTCATTTAAACGGCCGCCAGCGCTCGGAAAGCCATCGTCCCCATTCCTGAAAGTGGAACATGGAGCCTTGCTTCAGATCCTTGCGCTTGCCAAATATATAGCCGATAAATACCACTAATGCAAAGAACAGCATATCCCAAAAACCGGATAATAAGTAAATCAGTCCGCACACAAGCCCGCCGGTCACCCCGGCAATTCTTCCTCTGTGACTCTCCCATATTTCTTTCCAAGGCATTGGGGAAGCTCACCTCTATTCCACGCGGCTCTTGAAGCTTGGTGCCTGAACCACGTTAGCAATATATACGGATACGGATGACACGGGTATTCCTGTTGTATCTTCAACAAAGTCGTGCACCTGCTTCTGCACTTCGGTTGTCAATGTAGGAATGGATTCCTCACCATCAACCACGGCGCGAATCGCAATATCAAGACCTGATTGGGATACCTTGATCCGGGATTTCAAATCCTTGACACCACGGACGCGCGAAGCCGCCTTCAGGCAGAGATTCTCGATCGTCTCCACAGAGATTTGGATGTCGCCAAATTCCGTACGCTGATCGATGGAGTTCAGGTTCGAGCGATCGCGCCTTACGGAGATAAAGAAGAAACGGATGCTCAGTAAAAACAAAACCGCAGCTACGATAATTCCAGCCCAGAAAAGGCGTTGTTCCTGAACACTCGTTAATTCATATGGAACAGCGCCACTCAACAGGAGGATGGCAACTACGGATATAACACCGATACTTAAGCTGTAGATAAACAGCAAAAGTCTGTCCATGATTTTGGCCACGATTCAGCACAGCCTCCTTAAAATTAGATTAAACCCTCGACATCGCTGCCCAGGGCTAGCCTGAAACTATTCTATTTCACGCGTTGAGCCAAATCCAATTCTTCCGTCTTCTCCACGGATTTCATGAAATGGACATCATGAATATGTACATTGACTTCAATTACCGTAAGCCCTGTCATATTCTCGATCGAACGTTTCACGTTGCGCTGAATTTCTCCGGCTACTTCAGGAAGACGATGGCCATACTCCACGATAACGGATACGTCAACAGCAGCCTCACGTTGTCCAACTTCCACCTTGACACCCTTGGATAAATTCTTGCGTCCGAGCAGTTCGGCAATGCCGCCTGCAAAGCCTCCGCTCATCCCTGCAACCCCACGTACCTCTACCGTAGCAAGTCCAGCGATGACTTCAATAACCTCCGGTGCAATCTGAATCTCACCGATATCTGTCCGTTCAAATTCTGTAGGCAAAGTTTCCGCCATTGTCTCAACACACCTTTCGGAATAAGTTAGCGGATGCACCCAAAACTGCATAAGGCATGCGCTCTTATTACTCATACTATACCATTTGGCCAAGTTTATGACAAACTTGGCCAAAGGTTTCAAATCTCATTTTCTTCCAAAAATTTAATGTCAAAGTCACCCTTCAAGAAGGTAGGATGGTTCATCAGTTTCTGATGGAACGGGATGGTTGAATAGATCCCTTCAATCTCGAATTCGGCTAATGCGCGCTTCATCTTCGCGATGGCTTCATCGCGGGTCGGCGCCCATACAATCAGCTTGGCAATCATCGAATCATAATAAGGCGAAATGGTATAGCCGGGATATGCCGCACTGTCTACCCGCACGCCAGGACCTCCTGGAGGCAAATAGAACTGAATGGTTCCAGGGGCAGGCATAAAGCCCTTGTCCGGATTCTCGGCATTAATCCGACACTCAATGGACCAGCCATTAATAACGACTTCTTCTTGAGTGAAAGAGAGCGTGTTGCCCTCCGCAACGGAGATCATTTCCTGAATCAGATCAACCCCGGTCACCATCTCGGTCACCGGATGCTCTACCTGAATCCGCGTATTCATCTCCATGAAGTAGAACTGACCGTCCTGGCCGAGCAAAAATTCAAGCGTACCTGCACCGGAATAATTAACGGCCTTCGCGGCGCGAACGGCGGCTTCGCCCATCCGGCTGCGTACCTCTTCACTTAGCACCGGACAAGGAGCTTCCTCAACAAGCTTTTGTCTCCGGCGCTGCACAGAACAGTCACGCTCCCCGAGATGCACGGCGTTACCATGTTTGTCGGCGATAATTTGAATCTCTACATGCTTCATGCCGGTCAGATATTTTTCCAGATATACGCCTGCATTGCCGAAGGCCTTCTGGGCTTCCTGCTGTGCGTTTGTAATCTGTTTAACCAGCGTTTCTTCATCCTCGGCGATCCGAATACCCTTACCTCCGCCACCTGCAGTAGCTTTGATAATGACGGGATATCCGATATCGCGTGCAAGCATAACGGCTTCATTCAGATCCTCGACCAATCCGTCGGATCCCGGAATAACCGGAACACCTGCATCCTTCATCGTCTGCTTCGCTACAGCCTTGTCTCCCATCCGGTTGATCGCGTCAGCGGAAGGACCGATAAAGGTAATGTTGCAGGATTCACAAATCTCCGCGAAATCCGCGTTCTCGGCCAAAAAGCCGTAACCGGGATGTATGGCGTCACACTCGGTCAGTGTAGCCACGCTCATGATATTGGTAAAATTCAAATAGCTGTCTTTGGATAACGTTGGGCCGATGCAGTAGGCCTCATCCGCCAAGCGAACATGCAGGGATTCCCGGTCCGGCTCCGAATATACGGCAACCGTTGCGATGCCAAGTTCCCGGCAAGCCCGGATGATACGAACGGCAATCTCTCCCCGGTTCGCGATAAGCACTTTTTGAAATCTCATGCAGTAACCTCCTTCGGACTCTTGCGACTCTCGTTCTTGGCGAGTCCCTCCATATTACTCCGGCTTCACCAGAAACAGAGGCTGCCCGAATTCTACAAGTTGACCGTTCTGTGCGAGAACCTCAACGATTTCGCCTTTGATCTCTGCTTCCAGTTCATTCATCAGTTTCATGGCCTCAATGATGCAGACCGTCGATTTCTCAGTCACCTTATCCCCAGGACTGACAAACGGCCCGGCCTCAGGCGATGGGGAACGATAGAAGGTTCCTACCATCGGTGATACGATTTTATGTAAGGAGCTGTTGCTATCCTCCACTGAATCCTGCTGTGGTGCCGCTGCAGGTGCTTGGTTCGCCGTATTCGGCTGTGCGATCTGTGGTGCCATCACTTGCTGTGCCGGTATGAACGCTTGCGGCGCTGCCTGATAGTTGTTAACAACCTCGGCTGCATTGGGTTTCTTAATGGATAAGCGTGTACCTTCGCTCTCAATTTCCAATTCATGCACGGAAGTTTGATCCACCAGCTTAATAAGTTCTTTGATCTCGTTTAATTTAAACATTATCGACGTTCACTCCTTCACTTTCTTGGAAGCCCTTGCTTAGGACAGTCAGTCAATAGCTTAGAGTATTATATCACAATCGAGCGAAATAGAAAGAGCCCAAGGCAATCCTTAGACTCTTTCGGTTTTATAGTATAACCGTGATTTATGTTGAAATCTGCTGACAAGCTTATGGCGCAACATATTGAACGGTTACTTTATCCGGCGAAACCTTCAATTCCTTCATCACAAGACTCACGATGCCGGCTGCACCTTTAGCATCGAGTTTCTCACTCAGAACGACCACATTATACTTCTCGCTTTCTTCCTTCACAACGGCGTTGCCGTATTGCTGCTGCAGCGCTTCCTCGATGCTGAGAATGACTTCCTCTTTTGCTTCGGCCGCTTTCAGTTGCTCGGTAGCTTGAGCTGTTTGCTCCGGCTTATTTTCATGATTGTCGATCTTTGTCATTAACTCATCGTATAATTTCATATTTTTTTGGGAGCGGTCCAATTTATAGGACTCCAACTGGGCTGCTGCAGATGATGCGTTGGCCGCCACTTGCTCCAGGACTTCTTCATCCGATTTCTTACCGTTAGTGGCGCTGCTTGTGTCTTTGGACTCCTCGGTTCCCTCTTTGCCTGTGCTGCTAGCGTCTTTGGAATTCTCGGCTCCCTCTTTGGATTCCTTCACTTCCGGCTCTTCCGTTTTCCCAGCTTCGCCGCTGGCTTTTCCTTGATCCCCTTGCTCACCCTGTGTTGCTTCTGCAGGATCTTCCGTGCCGGCCGCACCTGTATCGCTCGTATCCGTGCCTTGCTCATTGGCACCGGAATCACCGTCAGTACCTTCTTCAAGCACTTCGTTCACAACCAGCTCGTCGCCAGCGCCTGCGGTTCCGTTTGCTTCTTGTCCGGCGCCCGGCTTCTGACCGTCCACTTGCGTGCTCTCGGCAACCGGCGGCGCTTTCGTTCCCGAATCGTCGGTGAATAAGTAATAAGCTGACAGGATGACCATCAAACTAAGCATGGATACTAACCATATGGTTTGTCTTTTGTTATTCATTTGAACGTTTCCTCCTTTGAATGAAAACCTTGGCACGAACGATCGGATCATTCGATAGGCTGCGGTTATTCCTGTTTACGCGGGACAACGGATATACGATAAGACGGGACATTGAGGCCTCGCTGGATCGCATCCACGATCAAGCTTTTTACAACATCATTCTCGGCTCCCTTGGCTACGACAAGCACACCCCGGACTTGAGGTTTGATCTTCTTGGTGACGATTGGGGTTTCTTCCCCGGATGATTCATAGGTGACAATCTGGCCGTCACGCTGATAACTTGTTACATGGCGCTTACCTCCGTTAGCATCGGTTTCCTCCGTCAGCTCCTGGGTATCTTTCATGTCACGCTGGACGACTAGCTCTTCTGTAGATTCCACAGTCACCATGACATCGACGGCCCCAACCCCAACAATCTGTTCCAGCATGGTTTTGGTGCGCATTTCAAAATCCTGCTCGATACTCTCAAACTCACCGCCGCCGCTGGCTGAAGTCCCGCTTTGGGGCGTTGAGACCGCTGCTGACTCCGGCGGCGGCTCGCGACCGATATTCTCATGATCCAGCTTCTTCACATTGACGAAGGAGTTGAACAGCATAATAGCGACGCCGATCAGACCAAGAATGATCAACCATCTGAAGGTTTGCATTTTTCTTGCTCCGCCAGCTCCTCCGCCAAGCCATTGCTCCAGCCGCTTCAACCAATTTCCCATCATCCTCACCTCCGCTACAGCTTTTTATCCTGCTCCTGCCCTGGCATATATATCGTGATCAGATCCGGCTCTAGATCCCACCGGCGGCTAATGTAATCCCGAACCGGCTCTGCTCTTGCTTCTTCGGCCTTGCTCACTGCTTCTGCATTCTCTTTCACCGCTGCCTTTCCATCCCGTTCCGATTGCATGGATTTAACATTCACCTGAACGGAATCCACGGGTTCTATGTTAATGGGCTCCTTATCATCCCTTGTGTCTACCTCTGCATTCTCCGATTCACCTCCAACCAGCCTTACGTCAACGGAGCGTATCGTAGCGCCTGCATATCCCTTCTCCTGTCCGGCAACTGCAGCCAGCACCACCTTGACCTCCTGAACCGCTTCCCCCGTTTCTGCCGCGATCTCTTCTTTCATCACCCGGGCTAATTCGTTGCCTGCCCACTGAAGGCTTTGACTCTGCTGCGTTTCCTTCAGCTTCTCGGCCTGTGCCAGAATATGCTCCAGCTGAACCTCTTCCGGCAGTCCTTTCTCCTGCCGTTCCAGCTCCATCGCCAGTTGATTCTCAGGGGGATCCGTTATCAATGCGATAATCGGGCTAAGCAGCGTAAGCAGAATCAACAGACTCAAGACTAATCTGGCGTATCGTTCAAGCGCCTTGCCGGGCAGTATCAAATCAACGAAGGCTGCAAAGAGAACCACCATGATGACGCTTTTCAACCAACCTCCAAGCCAGTCCATTTGCCATTCCTCCTAAGCATTGGCCGCCTTCTAAGTTCTGCCTCACCTCATCATGACGGTAATGTTGCCTGCCGTGAGCAGAATCGTTATGGCCAGGAAGAACATCATACTGACTGCGGCCAAGGCTGTAAAAACATACAGCATCGTCTTCCCGATCGTCTGCAGGCAGGTGCCGATCGGGGTGTCTCCTAGCGGCTGCATGACGGCCGCCGCGATGTTATATATCAAGGCAAGCGTCAAGATCTTGATCGCAGGGAATGCGCATAGGAACAAAATAATGATGACCCCTGCCAGCCCGATGGAATTCTTGACGAGTAATGAGGCCGAGATCACGGTATCCGTTGCATCTGCGAACATCTTGCCGACTACCGGGACGAAATTTCCGGTTACATATTTGGCTGCCCGGATCGTCACGCCGTCCGTCACCGAGCTGGTCAGTCCTTGGACAGAGATTACACCCAGGAACACGGTAAGCAGCACGCCCAGAACACCCATCGAGATTCCTCGCAGCAGGTTGCCGAGCTGGGTCAGCTTGTACTTTTCGGATAGCGAACTAACCAGGTGCAGCAGAGCTGAGAAGAACAGAAGCGGGAATACAACCGTGCTGATCAGTGTACCTACCGTATGTACCATGAAGATGACTAGCGGATGAGCCACCGAGACGGTCACCACATTCCCCATCGAAGCCATCAGTGCAAAGAGCAAGGGAAGCATTGCCATCATGAAATCGATCATTTGGGTAATGGCGTCCCGGGCATATCCTATCGCGATGCTGAAGCTGTTAACGGCAATGACCAGGACAACCATGTAACAGATCGTATAGGCAACCCGACTCACGGTGCTTTTTTCAAAGGCCGTCTGCAGATTCTCAAGGATCAGACTCATGATGCTCAGCATCACGATGGTTGCCAGCAGCTTGCCGTTATAGAGCACCTCATGCCACAAATATTTTCCGATGCCGGACATAACCCCTTTGAAGCTAAGACCGTCGCCGCCCGGCAGCAGCATATCCATCAGGGACGGCGTCTTTCCATCCGGGAAGAAACCGCCGTAATCCTTCATGAGCCTATCCCAGTATTTCTCGACCTGGTCTGTCGGCAGCTGCTGCGTCTGCTGCTCTACCCACTCATCGGCTGGGTTTGCCGCGTCAGCCGCACTTATCGTTCCGCAGAATAATCCGGTCATAAACAACATCAGGATCAGTAGACGAAACACGGCCACGCCTTTTCGAAGTATTACTCCTGTAACCATGTCCCCCCACCTTTTTCAAGCCGGGAGGAGCTTCAGGACCGTCTCAATGATGATCCCGATAATCGGTACAGCGAGCACCAATATGAGCACTTTTCCCGCCAGTTCTATTTTGGATGCGATCGATTCCTGTCCGGCATCTCGTACGATCTGGGCCCCCATCTCCGCGATATAGGCAATCCCGATAATTTTCAGAACTGTCTTTAGATATATGATCTGGACACCGGAGTTCTCCGCTAAATCTTCCAGCATGGATAAGACATTTCCGATCTTCCCGATCAGGAACAGGAAGATGAGGAGCGAGGTCGCCACTGCGAGAAGGAAAGCAAAGAGCGGCTTCTGTTCCTTGACAACCAAGATCAGTACGGTAGCAATGATGCCCAGTCCTACCACCTGGATAATTTCCATAAAGGTCCACCTACTGGAATAGAAAAATACTTTTGATTTCCTTGAGCAAATCGTCAAGCAGTCTGACGACCATAAACAGCACAACCACAAACCCGATAAGGGTCACCCAATGTGCCATATCCTCTTTCCCCATCTGTTTCAGGACCGTATGAATCATGGCAATGATGATCCCAATGCCGGCAATCTGGAAGATGGCGTTCACTTCAATGTTCATTTCCCTTGGCACCTCGCTAAAAGATCAAAATGACGATCAATGCTCCAATGAGCAGTCCCAGACTTTTGCTCATTTTTTCATATTTGACCTGGTCATCCCTTGCCGCTGCTTCTTCATGCTTGAGCTGTCCCACGGCCAGAGCGATATGTTTGATCTGGTCCTGCCTGTCACTGGTGCCAAGAACGCCGCTTAGCTGCTCCAACACCTCACGCTCGGCACTTTTCATCGATGTTCGCTTCCAATATTCCACCAGTGCCTTGCGGATGCTTTCCTGTGCGGATAACCCGTAGTCGGGCCTCATGTAAAGCGCGGCTGAGGCAAATAATGATCTGAGCGGTTCACGAAGGGAATCGCCAATTCGCTCCAGCGCATCGGGCAACGGCGTCAAGCCGTAGCTGATCTCCGTTTCCAGCCGTTGAAGCGCGAGAATGAGTTCTCGCAGCTGCCTGGGTCTTGCCGCGAATTGCTGGGCCTGATAAAATCCGGCTAAAGTTCCAGCTCCCAGCACGAGCACAGCCCCGACCAGTTTAAGCATAGGCATCACCGCCCGGCGGACCGGCTGCAGCCGTCTGAAGCGTTCGCTGACCTCCGTCATACAGCTTGTATGATCTGTGATCGCCCGTTCTGCTAAGAACGGCATACATCTCAAACATGCGGTTCTCCAGAAGATCGGCGAGTGCTGGTCGCCCCCGCATATCTTGTATGGACGAGCCATGTGCCGTTGCTATTACGCTGATTCCCGCATGCAAGGCTTCAATGACGGCTTCCGCATCCTCCGGCCGACCGATCTCGTCCACAATCAGCACATCCGGGGACATCGAACGGATCATCATCATCATCCCTTCAGCTTTCGGACAGCCATCGAGCACATCCGTACGAGGACCTACGTCGAAACCAGGGACTCCGCGAAGACAACCGGCAATTTCAGAACGTTCGTCAATGATGCCTACCTTCATTCCCGGCCAATGGACGGCCGATTTCCCCCATTTGCCGTAACTGATCTGCCTCGCCAGATCCCTGAGCAGCGTGGTCTTGCCCTGCTGGGGCGGGGATAAGATCAGCGAGTGCATTACCCGTTTCCGTTTCCGGTCGAGTAAATGCGGGATGATGTCATCCGCCGCCCCCTGAACTTCCTTGGCAATCCGGACATTAAATCCGCTAATATCCCGAATGTGTTCAACCTTACCACCGCTGAGCACCGTCCGGCCGGTGAGCCCGACCCGATGACCCCCAGGTATCGTGATAAACCCTTTTCGCAATTCCTCTTCCATGGTGTAGAGGGAATGGTTACTGATTAGATCCAGCAACCTATGGGTATCTTCACGCGTCGGCTTATACGCTTCATCAGGCCGCAAGGTGAGCCCGCCACGCCGGTCCAGAAAATGATGCTTGCCCGCCGAATTAATCTCCAGCGGACGTTCCTCCCGGATACGTACCTCCTCCACATGATCGAGAAGCTCTTTCGACAGGTTCAGCAGCATCCGTTTTACGGTCTCGGGAAACAGGTCTAACCAGTTCAATGTCATATCAATTTCCCCCAGGTTGTCCTTTTTTGATCATCTTCTAATAAGAGAACTTCATATCCCATGTGTATGCTTGTACCTGAAAAATATGCAGCGAATCTATCATTTTTTTAAAACGCCGTATAAGAGACAGGAAACGCCGCACAAAATCCAGCCGATCTTCCCCCACGACAATTTATCCGCCATTCCCACGAGTCCAATCGTTGTTGTCAGAATCAAGATCAGTGGGCCCATAAAAGCCAGAGCGGAATTCACAGCCAGCGCTTTATCGACCTGGTTCAAGCGCAGCATGATGATGGCCGCCACAATCTCGAGACTGCCGGAGAAAAAACGAAGCGTGGCCATACTAGCGACAAACTTGTCCAGCATGCTCTATATCCTCCTTCTTCCTTGTTCACAAGTGTGATGTTTAAAAATATGCGAGGTACTCTCGTTTTATCTCTATTTTTTCAATTTCATAGAAGCGAACTTTGAATCTTTCGGACAACGCAAAAAATCCCGGTCGATAAGGACCGGGATTAACTCTATTTAATATCGATATGATTGCAAAAATTATTCCATTAAAAACAGGTTATCGACGAACCTGTGGTCCGCCAACGGAAGCCTGCTGATCCGTATCCAGTCCGTACGCGGTATGAAGCGCTTGTACGACACCTTCCAGATTGGTTCCTTCAATGACACAGGATACTTTGATCTCGGACGTGCTGACCATCTTGATGCTGACCCCTTGCCGGGAGATGACATCAAACATTTGCGCCGCCACACCCGGATGGCTGACCATTCCAGCACCAACAATCGATACTTTCACCAGATGATCTTCCGAGGTAACGTCACGATACGGAATCTTGCCGCGGATTTGTTCAATAACCGACAACGCACGCTCCCGATCGGCCAAGGAAACGGTAAAGGAGAAGTCTGCTTCGCCGTTCTGGACACCGCTTTGTACGATAATATCAACATCAATCGCTTCTTTTGCAAGCTCTCCGAACACTTGAGCCAAAACGCCCGGCGTATCGGAAACGCCCAGAATACTGATTCTTGCCACATTCTTGTCAAATGCAATTCCGCTGACAACCACACCTTGTTCCATGCTTGCTTCCTCCTTAACAACCGTACCCTCGTTATGATTAAAGCTGGATCTGACGACAAGCTTCACTTGATTATGCTTCGCATACTCAACCGCGCGCGGGTGAAGAACAGCTGCACCAAGATTGGCTAGCTCCAGCATCTCGTCATAGGAAATCTCCTTCAACTTCCGCGCACATTTGACAACCCGCGGATCCGTGGAGTAAATCCCGTCCACATCCGTATATATTTCACATACATCCGCTTGAATGGCAGCCGCAAGAGCAACCGCCGTGGTATCTGATCCCCCGCGTCCAAGCGTTGTAATCTCTCCGTCTTCAGACATTCCCTGGAATCCCGCTACAATGACGACATTCCCTTCATCAAGCGCTTTAAACACGCGTTCAGGCATAATATCTGTAATACGGGCTTTGCCATGCACCGCTTCCGTACGGAACCCCGCCTGCCAGCCGGTAAGAGACTTTGCCTTGCGTCCGAGACCGTGAATAGCCATGGATAGCAGCGATATGGATATCTGCTCTCCCGTGGTCATCAGCATATCCATTTCCCGTGCCGGTGGATTCTCGTTCAACAGCTTTGTCTGGTCAATCAAATCGTCTGTTGTATCCCCCATAGCAGACACCACAACTACACATTGATGACCTTCATCTTGTTTCTCTACAATTCTTCTGGCAACGCGCTTCATACGTTCTGTATCCCCTACAGAGCTGCCTCCGAATTTCATGACGTACAGTGACAATGCTTCTTTCACTCCCCACTAATTTCAGTATGTAACAGCATTCAGGTGGTTTCTCACTTTAAAACAGTATAATACGAAAGTGAGTCATCCCGTCAAGGCTTTTCAAGGCAAAAAGAACTCAGGTTTATCGCACCGGCTTTCGCCCATCGCAAAAAGACTCCCGTACATACGTACAGGAGTCCTCGTTGTTTAGAAGATATTGGCACCCGTCAATCGTTGAAGGGTCCCGTTTAAAGCCTACTATGCACGGGAGATGTATTTACCTTCGCGTGTATCGATCAGAAGCACATCGTCTTCGTTAATGAACAGCGGTACTTGTACATTCAGGCCGGTTTCCACTTTCGCATTCTTCGTTGCACCCGTAGCCGTGTTGCCTTTGATTCCCGGCTCGGTTTCAACGACCTTCAACTCCACGCTGTTAGGCAGGTTGATCCCGAGGATCTCGCCTTGGTAGCTGATGATGTTAACGTTCATGTTCTCTCTCAGGAAGTTAAGCTCCCACTCCAGCTGCTCGCTGGTCAAGCTGAACTGATCGTAAGTTTCGTTGTCCATGAAGACATGCTCTTGACCGCTGGCATAGAGATACTGAACACCACGGTTGTCGATGATGGCTCGGCCAATCGTTTCGCCTGCACGGAACGTCTTCTCAACGGTGTTGCCGTTGCGAAGGTTTTTCAATTTGGAACGAACGAAAGCTGCGCCTTTACCAGGTTTCACGTGCTGAAAATCCAAAACGGTGAATATATCCCCATCTACTTCTACGGTCAAACCTGTCTTAAAATCGTTTACTGAAATCACTAAGATTCCCTCCTAAGGATGCGGTCTAATTAATATAGTACACAATTTTCCTAAAGTACAAGTTCAAAAAGCTGCCTTTTTGAACACGTCTCCTAAAGCACAGTGTAGTCTTTGGACGAGCTTGTTAGTATATGAATACCCGATTCCGTAATCACGATATCATCTTCAATACGGACACCGCCAAGCCCAGGCAAGTATATGCCCGGCTCCACCGTTACCACCATGCCCGGCTGCAGCACATCATCACTCAGCTTGGACAGTCTTGGAGACTCGTGAACCTCCATACCCAATCCATGCCCGGTGCTGTGACCAAAGTATTCCCCGTATCCATAACGTGTAATAATATCACGGGTTAAGGCGTCCGCCTCGCGTCCTGTCATGCCAGGTTTAATATGATCCAGTGCATGAAGCTGCGCTTCCAGCACGATATCATAGATCTCCTTCAGCTTAGGATCAGGACTTCCGAGCGCAACGGTTCTGGTGAGATCGGAGCAGTATCCGTCAAGCAGCGCACCGAAATCAAACGTAACGAATTCATTCCCTTGAATCACTCGCTCGCTGGCAACGCCGTGCGGAAGAGCCGAACGCTCGCCGGAAGCGACAATGGTATCAAAGGAAGACGCGGTTGCACCATGCTTGCGCATGAACATTTCCATCTCCAGATCGATTTCACGCTCCGTTTTGCCGGCAGCCAGAATCGTCAGCACATGGCTGAACGTCTGATCAGCCAAATCGGCAGCTCGCTGCATAATGCTCAATTCTTCCGCATCCTTGAATATGCGCAGATCCTCTACAAGACCCGAAACCGGCACCAGGCTAATTGGCGCGAGTTGTTCCGAATAGGTGGAGAATACGCCGTATGTAACATGGTCCTGTTCAAATCCAAGCGATGTTATTCCCTCGGAAGATAGCAATTCCTTGACCGTCTCCATAACCTTCGGTCCATGCTCAACCACTTGAAAGTCGACGGCTTGCTGTGGAGCTTGAGTCATATAGCGGAAATCAGTCAACAGATAGGCATTATCCCGTGTGATCAGCACATAGCCGGCAGACCCGGTAAAGCCTGTCAAATATCTGCGGTTGATCGGGCTTGCCACCAGCATAGCCGTTAAGCCTTTAGTCTGAAGTTTTTCGCGCAGATTAACCACTCGTTTGTTACTCATTCTAACCTCTCCTCTCACCCATTTCCCAAGCCGGCTCAAGAAAAACATCTTCGACGTATTTCTAAGCAGCCATTTACGGTTAGCATTAATTCTTCTGATAGCAAAAAGCAGCCTCTCGGTTAAAGCTTTCTAATATCTGATCGGATTAGCTATCCTTCTTGGTCGTTCAGGACCTGCAAAAGGGCCGACAAGCCCAGTGTGTAACTCGCTGCGCCAAAACCCGCGATTTGTCCGACAGCAACAGGTGCGATGACGGAAGTATGACGAAATTCCTCCCTGGCATGAATGTTCGATAGGTGAACTTCCACTGTCGGAATACGGGCAGAACTGATGGCATCACGTACAGCATAGCTGTAGTGAGTCAGTGCTCCCGGGTTAAGAAGTATGCCGTCCGCCTGTCCAATAGCTTCATGAATACGGTCGATGATAGCACCCTCATGATTAGACTGATAGAAGGTAATACCGATACCGGCGAGATCCGCCTGTTTACGCAAATTATCTTCGATCGCCTGCAGGCTGAGTGAACCATAAATGCCCGGTTCACGGAAGCCGAGCAGGTTTAAGTTCGGTCCGTTTATCACCCATATGGATTTCATAGGGCTTCCCACCTTTTCGTCAAATAACCAAATGCTATTTTACCATAGGCGGGATAGGGTTGAGAAGTTTTTCTTGCCTAGCCCGCCACCTTCTTCGGTTCGCGCAGTTTCTCATCGGTGAATTCCTGCGCAGTCGTATAACCGATAAATAGTCCCCATAATATAAAAATACAAACCTCAGAGATGTTGGTATCCCAAGGCAGCTTCTTCACCGGGTCCGTCAGCCGAATCCATGGATTGAGCGCGACAAACAGCACCGCCCACCATACGATTCCATACGCAATCCCGGGCCATGGGCCCTTCAGCTTCCTGAACAAGGTGACATAGATGAGGGAAGCGATGACGGAAAACGCGATAAAGGACAGCCAACCGGCAATTTGGCCAGCTGCCGCCTTGAGGAACTCATGCTTGAAGAATGGCTCCAGCAAAAAACCTGGCAGCACCTTCGTGAATTTTAGCCAGTAAAATATCCAAAGCACGGCCCCCCAGATCAGACCTGCATAATAGCCCAGCTCCAAAGCAAACGTAAACGGATTGGTGACCTGGTTCTGCTTGCGAAATTGATGTTCATGCATCTAGTGATTCTCCTCTTTTTCAGTTATCGAATGCCCGCTGTTACTCCATTTCGTCTCTGAAGGTAGTATGCTCCGCTTCCCCTGCCCTAATCCAACTAGAAATTACTTTCAAAATTCGATACAATAGTTCATAGAACGAAAAACATGTCAGGGAGGGTGAACTGGTTGTCCGATAAGTCAACCCCGATCAGCTATGGAGGCCAAGCTGTAATCGAAGGCGTTATGTTCGGCGGCAAGCATGTGAATGTGACGGCCGTGCGGCGTAAAAATAACGAAATCAAGTTTCTCGAGGTGCCTCGCGAAGACAAGGCTTGGGTTCGAAAGCTGCGGAAGATTCCGCTTCTTCGCGGCATCGTCAGTCTCATAGATTCTACAATTAAAGGTTCCAAACATTTGAATTACTCTGCGGATGCATATGCTGACGATACCCTGGAGCCGGAAGAACGTGAGAAACAGAAGGAGAAAGAAGACTCAGGCTGGAGTCTAAGCATGATCATCGGTGTGGCCGCCGTCAGCGTGCTTTCCTTTATATTCGGTAAGCTGCTGTTTACACTCGTTCCTGTTTTTGTAGAGGATTTCTTTTTTGGCGATACATTTGATCACTATATTGTGCATAACCTGATTGAAGGCGCAATTAAATTAATACTGCTGCTCGTGTATTTATGGGCAATCTCCCAGACACCTGTCATTAAAAGACTGTTCCAGTACCACGGTGCCGAACACAAAGTCATCAGCGCATTTGAAGCCGGCGAAGAGCTGACGGTGAAGAACGTTCAGAAATATACACGACTGCATTATCGCTGCGGCAGCAGCTTCATGATGCTGACCATTGTTCTCGGCGTTGTCGTCTACTCGGTGGTGCCATGGGATACCATGACGCAGCGGGTCATTCAAAGAATCGCGCTTCTTCCGATCGTGCTTGGCGTTTCCTTTGAGTTCCTGAAACTTACCAATGCCATGCGAGACATGCCGGTACTCCGTTTCCTCGGATATCCCGGTCTGTGGCTGCAGCTTTTAACGACGAAGGAACCTACTGATGATCAAGTTGAAGTATCCATCGCATCCTTTAACAGAATGCGTGAGTTAGATGCTCAATACGAGAATGTTACAGTTCACCAATCTGTGACAGGAAGTGTGCTGGATCCCGCGAAAGGGTGATAATCCATGAGAAGGCATGCGATCATTTTTTGGACGGCGATCACGTTAGCCGCCATAGGGCTACTGGTATTCCTGCTAGACCCTGGATCAAGAATGAATATTATGATTCCACTCATTATTGTGGCTGTCGTGTATGTGCTCTATAAGTTCCCGCCTCGTCGTTTTAACAAGCGGCCCAAGGTGAAACCTTCCAAGCGAACGGCTGCTAAGCTGGCGGCTAAACATAGCACCGCACGGAAGAGCAGTCCAGCTGCAAAACGCAAACAGTACCCGTTTCAGGTTATCGATGGGCAAAAAGGAAAACCGGACCCGTCCGATGATGTTCCAAAATATCACTAACTAGAAAACCGTCCAACCGTGCAAACTCATGCCGGCCGGACGGTTTTTTAATGTTCGGATTTCCAGCGGTCGAAAAACATCGTACCCGCCGTTAATCCCGAATTGTATAAATTCTCGCTTTCCTCCTTGGTCAGATTAAAATGAGTGGTACCAATGCCAAGCGTCGGAATTTTAATCGTTCGATTGCGATTTTGCTGTTCAATATAACGTTCATCGTGAGCGGAAAGCATCGTCTCAAACATGGCGGTTAACATACCGATCGGGCCTTCGATCAAATGGGGCAAGTTGCTATTCTTCCCGACCATCTGGAAGCCAAGCACGGGCAGCGGCTTAGGTCCCCCCTTCGACTCGCGATCAAAGAGCCATAACGGAAAGTTGCTGAGCAGTCCCCCATCCACAATGTATACAAATTGTTCGCCGAACGACTTACCTTTAGCGGCCCTGCCCAATAAGCGAAGAATGACGGGATCGAAAAAATACGGAATGCTGCAGCTCATGCGCACAGCCTTGGCCACGGGAAATGTTGCAGGGTTTATGCCATATTGGCGAAGGTCGTCCGGAAGCACCAGCAGCCTTCCATTCGTAATGTCCGAGGCCACAATATACAGCTTGCCTGCCGGGATGTCCGAAAACGTAAATATCCCTTTGGCAAGCAGGATTTCCCGAATCCAGTTCTCCAGGGCTTCTCCGGAATACAGCCCCTTCTTAATCAACACCCGCAAGGCGGGACCGATAAACTTCGTATTAAAGATCGGTGCTCGCTGGAGAAACGAATGAAAAGGCGTCTCCTCAATAATGCGCTTGATCTCGTCTGCCCGGTAACCTGCTGCCAGCACGGATGCCACGATCGAACCGGAGGATGTTCCGGCAACACGGCTGAATTCCATGCCGGCATTCTCCGCCGCCTTGACAGCCCCGGCAAGCGAGATCCCCTTCACTCCCCCACCTTCAAATACCGCATTAATTTGCATATAAAATCCCCCGCCTCACATGGTCTAATGACTATGTATGAGCGCGGGGGATGTTTCATACCTATGGGACGTGCCGATTTATCTATAATATGATTGCAATTGATCTTTAATGCCTAACGGATTGCTTAAAATATTCTCTGCTCTAAAGAAAATGCTGCCTTTAACCTCGGCATAATTCTGATTGTACTTCAATTGATTGATGATCTCCGATGCGCTCTGCCAACCGATTTCGCTGGTTCCCAGTTTGTAGGGGGCATGACCGATCAAGAGATCTACGCCGGTTCCTTGTACTTCACTGGCCCACCAGTCCACCAGCTTATCGTAGTCGGCGGCCGGATTACTCATGCTCCAATAGATTTGCGGAGCCACGTAATCGATCCAGCCGTTCTGAATCCAGGCCCGTACATCAGCATACATGCTGTCATAAGCCGTCACGCCGGCTTTCGTATCCGATCCCGTCTTATCCACGGACTGGTTACGCCATACGCCGAAAGGACTGATTCCGTACTCAACGTCGGGTTTCACACGGTGAATGCTCTCACCGAGCGATTGCACAAAGGCATCGATGTTTCCGCGACGCCAATCTGCAAGGTTTGCGTAAGCACCTTGATTGTATTGGCGGTATGCCGCATCATCTTTGAAGACCGTATTGGATGGGTAGAAGTAATCATCCAGGTGAATACCGTCAATATCGTATCCGTTAACGACCTCCATAATGGTATCGATAATATGCTGACGAGCTTCCGGGATCCCTGGATTGATGTACAACTGCTTGCCGGTGTTCACGATCCAATCCGGGTGACTGAGCGCAACGTGGGATGGATCGAGCGATGCTGTCAAAATATCGGTGTTTGCCCGGAAAGGATTAAACCATGCGTGGAACTCCATATTCCGTTTATGCGTTTCCTCAACCATGAAAGCTACCGGATCATACCCCGGATCTGCTCCTTGAATGCCTGTCAGCACCTTGGACCATGGCACCATAGTGGATGGATACAATGCATCGCCAGCCGGACGTACCTGCACGTACACCGTATTGATGCCAACTTCCTGGAGCGAATCCAGCAAGGCGATATAAGATGCCTTTTGCTGTTCTGCACTGGTCTTTGTTTTCGGCCAATCCAGATTGAACACCGTGGATATCCAGGCCCCTCTGACTTCATCCCCCGTGGATACCGGTGGTGGAGGAACAACGTCCGTGCCTGTGGTCAGCGAGATACGCTGTGCCGCTTGGTTCCATTCAACCAGCACACCCAGATTCTCGCTGATAAACCGCAGCGGAACCATAACCCGGCCGTTCTTAAGTTCAACCGATGCATCCAGTGCTACGGATGAGCCGTTCACAAGCGCGGTTTTGCTGCCGGATGTCAATTGCAGACTCGAGCCGTCCAGCCCGATCGTTACTGTCTTTAACTTCTGATTCCAAGCTACCGAAGCGCCCAGGCCTTCACTGATAATCCGCGTAGGAACCATGGTTACATTAACCTTCGGCAATATGTAAGGAGATACGTCACTGTTTAAGGTTACACCGTCCAACTGAATACTGATAGGAGCTGCCTTCGCTTGCGCAGTTGGGACCACCGACGGGAGACACAATAGTAACATGATCAGCACCAACAACCATCTACGAAGCTTCATTTCTATTAATCCTCCGAAAATATGAAATTTGCAGGTAATCTAACTTATTAATATAACACTAGAAATATGACGGTTCAGTTTAAAAAAGCATCTGTCACAAGCGGACAGATGCCACATTACGATTCGTTGACTAATTCGTTATGAACGTCACGCAAATCCTGAAGTCGATTCTCATCGCGCTTGAAATACTCCACAAGCGTCTCAATTCTCGTAATGGAATCCCAGCTTAAATGATGCTCGATTCCCTCAACATCCCTATAAATATTTTCATCCTGTACACCTATCATCTCAAGGAATTCCTCAAGCAAATGATGACGTTCCATGAGCCGTTTGCCCATTTTTTTACCTTTGCTGGTCAAAACCAAACCGCGATATTTTTCATAGATCAAATATTCGTCTTTGTCCAGCTTTTGAATCATCTTCGTGACGGATGAGGGGTGAACCTCCAAGCCTTCGGCAATATCCGAAACGCGCGCATATCCTTTTTCGTCGATCAACTTGTAGATGCGCTCCAAATAATCCTCCATGCTAGGTGTCGGCATCTTATTCCCTCTTTTCTATAATTACATAACCCGTGCAAAACACTGTTTTACCTGCACTAGTAATGATACATGTTTTGGAGACCGGTTGGCAAGTCCTGGCCCAATCCTATGTCAATAATGACTTATGATTGAACCAGTCTTCCGCTCAATTTTAGAATTTAAGCCACTCCGGCGTAATGCCTTGCAGCCAAATCGTAATTTTGTACATTTGATCTGTAAAGAGCAGAACCCCCATCAATATCATCAAGACGCCGCCGACCTTCATCAGCGTGCTTGAATACTTGAGAATCCAGCGGGTCGAGCCGATGAAAAAAGCCAGGATGAAAAATGGCACTGCAAACCCCAGGGAGTACGAGGTAATCAGCGGGAACCAGGTTCCCGGATCGGAAGCTGCCAGCGCGATGATGGCCGTTAAAATCGGGCCGACGCATGGCGACCAGCCTGCAGCAAACCCGATGCCAAACAGAAATGTTCCTATGTATCCGGTCGGTTTGGATTTAAAATTGAATTTCCGGTCCTTCATTAAAAACTTGGGCTGGAAAATGCCAATGAGCATAAGTCCCATCACGATAATCAGCAGCGCAGACAGCTGACGGATCAAGTCTTGATATTCCGTGAAGAACTCCCCGAATAGGCCTGCCCCCCAACCGAGGGTGTAATAAACAGCAGAAAACCCAAGGATGAACGCAAGTGTATGCGTCATGGTCCGGAATCGGACCTCCTTGCGGTTCTGTTCGTTCTTCAAGTCATTAACCGACATGCCTGTAATAATCGATAAGTAGGACGGGTACAGCGGTAAACAGCATGGAGATATAAAAGAAGCAAAACCGGCAGCAAACGCGATGCCGATATTAATATCAGCCATTTTATTTCAGAACCCCCTTATGTCGTAAAGCCCTTTTTGCCGACAAGCGTAATGATAAGCAGGCTGATCAGCAGCAGCACGATGGTCGCACCGGGTGCCAGATTAAATACGCCCGCAAGCATCAATCCCCCGATAACGGCAATTTCGGAGATGATGACCGATAATACGATAGAGCTTCGGAAGCTTCTTGCCAGCAGTAAACTGATTGCTACCGGAATCACCAACAATGCGGATACC
Source organism: Paenibacillus sp. NPDC093718 (assembly GCF_050279985.1). NCBI lineage: Bacteria > Bacillati > Bacillota > Bacilli > Caryophanales > Paenibacillaceae > Paenibacillus > Paenibacillus sp. NPDC093718. The sequence continues at coordinate 392,107 of NZ_JBNNUS010000006.1, read as the reverse complement.
AGAAGCGCGCCCACAATTTTGATGGCGGTGCTTACGACAAGCGCTGTCAGTACCGTAATGATCATGTTCATCATTTTGACAGGCAGGCCGCTGACACTGGCCGCGTCCTCCTCGAAGCTGAGAAGGAAGAACTCCTTGAAGAACATCACCACAACCGCAATGACAACGACGGTTACACCGCCCACCATATAAATATCCGTGGAATCCAGCGTATAGATGCTGCCGAACAAATAACTCATAACATCCGTATTATAGCCCATTCCCAGGGTGAAAAACAGCGAAGCAAGCGCAACGCCGCCAGACATAATAATGGCGATTGACAGCTCGGCATAACTTTTATATGCCTTTCGCAGCTTCTCAATCGCAAACGAGGCCAGCACCGCGAACACAAGTCCTGCGGCAAGCGGATAAACTTCGATCAGAAAGCCTAGCGCCACACCCGCAATCGTGACGTGTGACAACGTATCGCCGATCATGGACAGCCTGCGCAGCACGAGGAATATCCCGATAAGCGGGGCTGTTATACCGATCAGAACCCCTCCGATCAGCGCCCGCTGAAAAAAATCGCTAAACAAAATATCAAGCAATGATAACGTCCCCTTCTCCTGCTTCAAAAAGTTTGTTTCTATACATTATACGAGCGAATGCTGCAGATCCACTTCCGCGCAGTTTTCGATTTCATGAGAATGCCTTACAAAAAACTGAATTTTTCCGTTCTGCGATACCGGCGATTCTCCCAGGTAGTCTTTGACCATGTCCAAGTCATGGGTGACCATCAAAAACGTCATGTGATGATGGGCATGCATATGGGTAATCAGTTCAAAGAATCCGGCCTGGGTCTCGGCATCAATGCCGATCGTAGGCTCGTCCAGTATGAGCAGATCCGGACGATTGATGAGCGCCCGAGCGAGAAACACGCGCTGCTGCTGTCCCCCGGACAGTGCCCCGATCCGCTTATCGGCAATATCCTGAATGCGCATCACTTCCAGAGCGTCCTCACATTTCTGGTGGTCCAGGCGGTTCAAACGGCGAAACATTTTCTTCCGATTATATAGCCCGGACATAACGACTTCACGCACTGTGGCCGGGAACAGCGGATTAAACGAATTTTTCTGCGGAACGTACCCGATTCGCTCCCAGTCCTGAAACTTGCGGATCGGCTGACCGAAAAGTTCGATAGACCCTTCGGCGGCAGGCAGCAATCCAACGATCATGCGGAGCAGCGTCGTTTTGCCTGCCCCATTCGACCCGACAATACCTACGAAGTCCCGCTCTTTTATGGTGAAATTGAGATCCTTGATCACCTGTTGCTCGCGGTAATGAAAGGATACATCCTTGATTTGTACAATAGGTTGGTGGCAATCCTGTGCTGCCGGCTCCATAACCAGGCCGCCTTTCTCTCTGTAGTCTTTCTATCTAAATATATGAACATTATAAACATTCATAACACGAAAGAAGAGGGGGATATGCTCCCCCATCTTCCTTATTGTAAAGCCTTCGTTAGATTTTGCAAATTTTTCTCCATCAGCGTGAAATAATTCTCGCCGCCGCTCGCCTGCTCCTTAGTCAGTCCCTCCACCGGATTCAATACCAAGGTTTCCACGCCCGCTTCATTTGCCAGCGTTTTGGCAAGTTTATCCGATACGAGCTCTTCGAAGAAAATATATTTAACTTCCTTCTCTTTCACCGTCTTGGTGAGGTTCACAATATCCTGCGCCCTAGGCTCCGCGTCCGGCGAGAGTCCCATAATCGCATGCTGCGTCAAGCCGTAATCCCGGCATAGATAACCAAACGCTTGATGGGATACGACAATGTCTTTCTTCGGCATTTTGGACAACTCGCTTGTGAAATCATTATCCAGTTTGACCAGCTTCTCTTTAAGGGCTTCAAAGCGCTGTTCATAACCGTCCTTATGCTCAGGATCCACCTCGACAAGACTATTCTTGATATTCTCTGCCATGACCAGTGCCGATTTCGGGCTTACCCATGTATGCGGATCCGTATGATGTGTGTCTGTGCTAGTCTCGGCGGGCTCTTCTTCGTGTTCATGGCCTGCATGGCCTTCCTCCGCGCCTTCCTCGTGGCTGTGATCGTGCTCTGCTGCGGCGCCTTCCTCATGACCGTGGTCGTGCTCCTCTTCATGAGCTGCTTCCCCGTGTCCATGACCATCGTCTCCCACGGCATCGATCAGCTGGATCCCGTGACTGACTTCAACCGGCTTGACTTGCGTGTCTTTATCAAGTCCCTTCAAAAATCCGGGTACCCAGCCTTCCAGCCCGGCACCGTTATAGAGAAACAGCTGGGCCTTGGAAGTATTCACGATATCCTGGCTGCGCGGTGTCCAATCATGCGGCTCCACGCCCGTTGGCAGAAGATTTACGACATTGGCGTCATCCCCGCCAATCTCCTTCGTAAATTCATATATTGGATAAAAGGTCGTAATGACGTTTACCTTGCCCTCTACAATGCCGCCGCCGGATTTACTTCCGCACCCCGACAGGATGAGTACCGCCAGTAAGATAGAGGTCACACTCCAGGTCCAACCGGTAAGTTTGTTCTCTCTCTTTCTCTTGTTCATGTTCATCTCCCCATATCCGCTCCGTTCAATTAATCGTAATCTTTACTAACAAGATTATAAGAGCAGGCAAACCTAATTGTCAACCAAATCGTAAAAATTACTATTAATTTTCAATAGAGATGTTATATACCCCGTATTAAAAGAAAAAATAACGGCGTACCCTTTAACAGGGTACACCGTCTATCGCGACTTAATTCAATGCGGAGCATTTTATTTGACAACTGCGCCGTTAGGCATGCCGTCCGGTACGGTTGCAAGCGTCAGCTGGTCGCCGTGGGAGGCGGCCAGAATCATGCCTTGCGACATTTCGCCTCTAAGCTTCACCGGTTTCAGGTTCGTTACGCAAATCACTTTGCGTCCAACCAATTCCTCCGGTGTGTAAAACTTCGCAATGCCGGATACCACTTGCCGCTGCTCAAATCCGAGATCGAGCTGCAGCTTAAGGAGTTTGTCCGCTTTCTTGACCGGCCCGGCAGCGATCACCTGCGCTACGCGCAGCTCTACCTTGGCAAAATCCTCAATGCCGATTTCCTCTTTAAGCTCCACAGGCTCCTCCGTGCTCTCGGCGGACGAAGCTGCTGCCGAGGTCGAAGGCCCTTCCTGGGCGGCCTTCGTACCGCCTGTCATCGCCTCGGCGATGTATGCCACTTCCTGCTCTGTGTCCAGTCGTGGGAATATCGGCTCGCCTTTTTGAAGCTTCGTTCCAGCCGGTATGGCTCCGAATTGGCGTCCGCTCTCCCATGTTGTCCATTCGCCTTCCGCCAGGCCAAGCTGATCCCACATTTTCTTCGGCGTACGGGTCAGGAACGGCTGCAGCAGGATTGATGCTACGCGGAGCGTTTCCACCAAGTGACTCATGACGGATGCCAGCTCATTCCGTTTGTTCTCGTCTTTGGCCAGTGTCCAAGGCTGGGTCTCATCGATATATTTGTTGCTGCGGCTGACAAACTGGCTGATGGCCGTCAACGCAACCGAAAATTCCATATTCTCCATAGCGGTTTCGACTTTCTCATAAACCGACTTAGCCGCTTCCTCGATTGCTGCATCAAACGGCGTTACGCCTGCGGAGAAAGCCGGAACTACCCCGTCAAAATATTTATCCACCATGGCCACGGTACGGTTCAACAAGTTACCCAAGTCATTGGCCAGGTCGGAGTTCACCCGTTCCACGAAGCTTTCCGGCGTAAAGGTGCCATCCGCTCCGAATGGAACTTCACGCAGCAGGTAATAACGAAGCGCATCAAGACCATACCGGTCAATCATCGTAACCGGATCGACCACATTCCCCTTGGACTTGGACATTTTCCCGTCCTTCATCAGCAGCCAGCCATGGGCAAACACCTTTTTCGGAAGCGGAACATCGAGCGCCATCAGAATGATCGGCCAATAGATCGTATGGAAACGGACGATCTCCTTACTCATCAGGTGTACGTCGGCCGGCCAGTATTTGTCATACAGGCTGGTGTCCTCTGTACCGTAACCAAGTGCCGTTATATAGTTCAGAAGGGCGTCAATCCACACATAGATCACATGTTTCGGATCGCTCTTCACTTTCACGCCCCACTCATAGGTCGTACGGGACACAGCCAGATCCTCAAGACCCGGCTTAATGAAGTTGTTGATCATCTCATTCTTGCGGGATACCGGCTGAATGAAATCCGGATTCTCCTCGTAATACTGGAGCAGGCGGTCCACATATTTGCTCATGCGGAAGAAGTAGCTCTCTTCCTTCACAAGCTCAACAGGTCGCCCACAGTCCGGACAGTTGCCGTTGACAAGCTGGCGCTCCAGGAAGAATGACTCACAAGGCGTGCAGTACCATCCTTCGTATTCACCCTTGTAAATGTCATCCTGCTTCAGCAGACGTTCAAATACCTCCTGCACAACCGTGGTGTGGCGCTGCTCCGTGGTTCGAATGAAATCTTCGTTCGATATGTCCAGCTTCTTCCACAGGTCCTTGATGCCGGCCACGATGTCGTCGACGAACTGCTGCGGGGTTTTTCCAGCCTCCGCCGCTTTGCGTTCAATCTTCTGTCCGTGCTCATCGGTCCCCGTCAAATAACGAACATCGTATCCGCGAAGCCGTTTGTAGCGGGCCATCGCGTCGCCGGCCACCGTAGTATAAGCGTGGCCGATATGCAGCTTATCGCTTGGATAATAGATTGGCGTTGTAATATAAAACGTCTTTTTGTCTGCCATTGTAACCTTCCTTTACCGTGAAATGGATTGTTTGTATCAGGCAATCTTTATGAAAACAGCAGTAAACAGCAAAAAACCCCCGTCCCCATGGGACGAGAGTTGTTCTCACGTGTTACCACCCAAATTCCCTGTCCCCTTACGGGTAACAGGCTCATCTGCCGTCATCCGGCCGTCCATTAACGCTGGCTCACGCCGCTCCTTTACGGCAGCCTTATTACCCGGACTGCAGCGCTCAAAAGCGGATCCTCCAAGACCATTTTCCGAAATTAGCCAAGACCGGTTTCCAGCTGCTCCGGCTCTCTGTTCAAGGCAAGCTTTCCGTACTTATCTCTTCCTCGGATATACCTATAATTTCTTACATTTTAATCAAACGGGCTGCGGCGTGTCAAGGTTAGCCGCGAACCGTCGAATGGCCATGACCAAAAAGACAGGATGCATTCCGTTCCGTATCCATTAGGATACCCCAAAAAACGCTATTTCTCTGTCAATGAAGACGACACCTTATCCTTGCGCGGCGGAACCATATCAATGCCGCCTGGATGAAACGGATGGCATCTTGCTATTCGCTTGGCCGCCAGCCAGGAGCCCTTGAGCGCGCCGTGCACCTCAATCGCTTCAAGAGCATAGGCCGAGCAGGTTGGATAGAATCGGCAAGTCGCCGGTTTCAACGGAGAGATGAATTTCCGATAGAAGTGTATCGGCACCTTCACCACCCTGCGCGCTGTGCTCATGCCCGGCTATCCCGCTTTCCTGCACTGGCTGGTGAAGTTTCATTATCCGCACTGTCCTTGCCGCAGTCCCGGCAGTAGCCGAACACTTCGAATTTATGCTGAACCACCTGGAAATCATCCGGCGCATCGGTCAGCTGCATCGGGCAAAACGTAATCGGGTACGTCTTCTGGCACTGCAGGCAGATCATGTGATGATGGTGATGTTCTTCGCTGCAGCGTCCTCGAAACTTGATGCCTTCCTCGAACACAACCTGCTCCAATACGCCAAGCTCGTACAATACCCGAAGATTCCGATAGACCGTATCAAAGCTCAAACCGCTGTATTTCCGGCCCATATATTCGTATACATCCTTGGCCGTCAAATATCCAGGATGTTCCCCAAACAATTTGGCAAGTGTCTTGCGCTGATCAGTAATGCGCAGCCCATGTTCCGACATGGCGTCGATGATCTGTTCCGTCGTAAGCATACGGAGGTAACCTCCTCTACTTGAAGATACTCTCTTCTTATAATGCCTGAAAAATAAGACAGCGTCAATGAAAGCGGTTGTGTATAGGCTAAACGCCTGCAAGGTACTTCGCCTGTGGAAGACAAATGTCTGGGATATGACAAGGTCCCTCGGCAAGAACCAACAAAAAGGACAGCCCTAACCATGTTCTGGCTAAGCAGGCTGTCCCATTGCTATAAATGATGAATGGATTAGTTCTTCAATTGCGGAAGCGGCTGGAGCAGAATGTTGATTGGCAGACTGCTTCCCGGCGCCGCCGTAAACAGGATTTCCACGGTCTGCTCGTAATTCCCCGTACGATAGAGAACGGCAGCTTCATTCGGCGCAGATACAGCGCCTCCGCTTGTATTCGGCGTCTGAATGATATTTCCGTTCACCATCATCGCACCCATGTACTTGCCTCCGCGCGGATTCAGCGTGATCAGCGTATTGGGTGCTACGCGGTGCAGCTTGATTTTGTACAGTACACCGAAGTTCCCGGCATTGGATTGATATGAACCGTTTATGCCGTCATACCCTTCCAGATTCGGATCGTTTGTCTTGTCACCGAGCGCGAGACGGGTAGGCGTGTTGCCAACCAAGTCATAGGATTCAATGATCCGTGTCGAGTCCGGATACGTTCCCCGGTTATGAACGCCATCGCTCGGATGAAGCTTCAGGTAAGGCAGCTTTTGAATCGGATCCTTGGCTTCATCAATCATGATGACATCATATCGGATCGGCGAGTCGGAATAGAGATCAGCAAACATGGAGAGCACCTGCTGATTCTTCAAGGTTTGCGAACTCAAGTCTTGCAAAATGATCCGGCTTTCCCCAGGGGCGAGCGAGATCGTCTTGAATGCATCCGCTGACTGCATGGACTCGAGGTAACGCTGGACAGCCGCTTTACCCGTGGCTGTCGGGATATTGATCGGACCGCCCAAACCGGTATACTCGGTGGTCAGTCGCGCCGTCATCGTGTTGATGTTGGTGGCGACGACATACATCTTCATATTCTTCCCGGTAGCGTTCAAGTGGTGAATCATGAATCTCGTGCTGGCATTGCCGACCTCACGGTAGACAATCCCCTCTTGATAGACGGTTTCCGGAGAGTTGCTGCGAATCAACAGATACGGTTCGGAGCTTCTCGTAATTGGCATCAGTTTCCATGTCGGAACAGCTGCTCCGTCAAAGGTATATTTGTCACCGATGCCCGTAAATAATTGATTGAATTGATCGCGCGTATACAACACTTCACTCGTAACATTGATGATCTTCTCGTATGAGCTGGTTGCTCCATGTTTATCGGTAACAATCAGCAGCACTTTATGCGTTCCTGCCGTAAAAAAGGCCTGATCGTTGTTCTCCCACTTATACGTAAGTTCATCGCCAGGATCGTTGTCATAACTCATATTGATGTACGTTATTTTCTCGCCGATCTTATATTCCTGTTTGTCTGTTTCGAACATGGCAACAGGCGGCGTGTTCGGTGCGGATACTTGAATGCTCAATATATACGGGTCGCTCCACTCCCCGCTGGAATCCTGTACCGAGTAGGAAACCGTGTGCACGCCAGGTTCGTCAAAAATCTCTTCCCGGCCTTCCCAATGCTCGTCAACAATAGCCAGGCCCGTCGGCGAATAGGCATTCGTCTTATACGTTACCGTTGTTTGTCCGGCAAGGATCTCACCAGGCTGCACCGTGAAGGAAGCTACCGGCTTGGAGCTCAGGCTAAGGATAACCCGTTTGTTCGGCTGGTCCACCCGATAACTAATGTCCAGCGCCTGCGTAATGCTGGTCAGCGGGACCATGAACGTATTGTTGGACTGGTATGCCGGTCCCTTCATTGATTTTCTGACCCCGTTCACCGTGTATACGCTGCTGTTCGTCTTAAAACGAAGCTCATCGTTACCGCGGATAATAATCGTTTCCTTTGTCTTTCCGTCATAAGTCAGCTTCAGGCCGACACGATCGACAAGGGAGCGAATGGCAACATAGGATACGCCGTTCTTGACTGCCATTGGCTGACCTGCCGTATACGCTTTCCCGTTCTGATACATCTTGTTGCTGTTCATCATCAGGATGAGGTCATTCGGACCCAGGTTCGGTATATTCGGAACCTCGCTGCCAGTTCCCCCGCCGTTGTTTCCGCTTGGCTGTTCGCCGTTATCGTTGCTGCCCATACCGGATAAATCAAGAATAACCTTCTTCTCGGATTGGTTCACCTGGTATGGAATATCAAGCGCTTGCGTGATCGCGGTTAACGGAACCATAAACACATTGCTGCTCTGGTAGGCAGGGCCTTTCATCGGACGAACCTGTCCGTTGACTTTATAATGGCTGCTTCCTGTCGTAAACCGAAGTTCATTGCCATCCTTAAGGATGATGGTTTCCTTCGTTTTGTTATCGTAAGACAGCTTCAGTCCTGCACGTTCAACCATGGCGCGAATGGCGACATAGGATACCCCTTGCTTCACAGCCATCGGCTGTCCCGCTTTGTATTTCTTGCCGTTATGGTACATCACATTGCTGTTCATCATCAGCACAAGTTCATTCGCAGAAAACTCGGAAGTGCTGACTTCGGGCTTGTCTCCGGATGGGCTGCCCTCTTCGTTCTCTGATACCTCATTATCGGAAGGATCGTTTTGCGTGTCCTCCTGCTGTTCATTTGATGCAGAAGGTTCGGCATTCGGATCGCTAATCGTGCCTTCAACTGAATCAGAAGGTGTTTCCTTTGGCGTTGCCGATGTTTCCTCCGCTTGCTGCAAGTCCGTCTGTTGTTCTCCACTCTGCTGGCTTTGTCCTTCCACCGGGGACTGCAGCGCTGATTGGCTATTTAGCGCCGGAGCTGTAATATCCGGTGATTCAGCTGCCGCGGGAAATGCCATGGATACCTGGGCCGCGGCAAGGACTGTAATCATCGAGATTCTCTTGAAATTCATTCTCTACTCCTTTAAAACACTCAGTATAGTCTGTCTGCCTCTATTGGACATACTATTAGACGCGGACTTTCCCGAAAAGTTGCTCAGAAATGGCTGGAAAATAGGAAAACCGGAGCATTCCTAGGTAGGAAGACTCCGGTTCCAGCAACCTTTATTTAATTATTGACATAGTCCTCATTACATCTCCAGCCTAGCGGATAAGCCTCGCTGATCCCCACCGGGAGCCTACCCTCTGGCGTAACCTGTCCTATCAAGACACCCGCGGCTGCATTCATATAAAAAGGTGTATTCTCGTAGCTGCACACATACGTCGGAACCGGGGGAAGATCATTGATATCATAAGGATTACGGGTAGCGACGATAACAAGGGCCACATCCTCAAGTTCAGCCAGCTTGTTCACCAGCTTCTGCTGGCCGGCGGGAAGACGGCTCTCCGAGGTGTACGTAGCGACTACAATCTGTTTATATCCTTCAGCTGCCTTAACGGCTTGCTCTACCTCTTCATCGGACATATCCGTTCCGACACGCAGATCGTCTGCCTGAACCCCGTAACTTCTCAAGGCATCCCCTAAGGTGTAGCTTTTGCTCCATGCTTCATCCACCTGGGTTGCCTGAAGCAGTTCAGGCCAGATCACAGCGACGGCTTGCTCCGGCTTAAGAGGCAGCTGCCCTTCGTCTTTCACCAGCGTGATGCCTCTGCCTGCGATTTGAGCCAGCCATTGTTTGGTCTCTTCCGCCACCTCGCCAATCGGATAGACCGGTAGCGTCTCTGCGAGTTTCGCATTACGCTGCTTAAGCGCCAATATCCGCTCTACAGACGTATCGATCAGATCCTCTGAAAGCCTTCCGCTGCGGACAGCCTCAATGACGGCCGTAATCGCCGCCGTCTGCTCGGATAAATTGTGGCTGACCAGTACGCAGTCCGCACCCGCTTCGATCGCGCGAATCGCGCCCTCCGGAATGCCGTACTCTTTGGAGATCGCATGCATCTCGAGGCAGTCCGTTATGATCAGTCCTTCAAACCCCATCTCTTCCCTCAGCAACCCCGTTAACACGGCATGAGAAAGCGTTGCCGGCAGATCACTCGACTCTATGGCCGGGAAACTGACGTGAGCCGTCATGATGGCGTCCACACCGTTCCGGATCGCTTGCGCGAACGGATACAATTCCACGTTGCGAAGCCGTTCCAGATCATGCGGTACAGAAGCCCGCCCGAGATGTGAATCGACGCTGGTATCGCCATGACCCGGGAAGTGCTTGGCCGTAGCGGACACGCCTTCTTCCTGATATCCCTTAATGGCCGCAGTCCCAAGCGCGGCAACAGCTTGGGGATCCTCGCCGAAGGAACGCACGCCGATGACCGGATTACGAGGATTGTTGTTCACGTCGAGGCAAGGAGCGAAATTCATGTTCACGCCGAGTGAACGCAATTCGCGCGCCCCGATTTGGGCTACCCTGTACGAATCCTCTGCGCTGCCCGCTGCTCCAAGCGCCATATTTCCCGGAATGCGGCTGATGCCTTCATAATCAATCCGGGCGACCATACCGCCCTCCTGATTTATTGAGATCAGAAGCGGGAACTTTTGACGGGCCGATGCGAGCTGCTGCAAGGACTCTGACAGTTCGGCAAGCTGAGGCAGCGTTTTCACGTTCCGGCGAAAATAGCAGATGCCCCCAACCTGATATTGTTCGATCAGTATTTTGGCGTGCTCATTCGGCGTTAAGGCGTTGAAGCCGCATATAAACATTTGTCCTACCTTTTGTTCTAACGATAAATCTGCTGCCGTCCATTTCATTGATTTCATACCTACTTTCTATCCATTTAAAGGACTTTGCAAGCCAAGCGGGATTGATCTAATGATGACTGTAGCAGCCTGCATGGGCCCTATCAAAACCTATACCGTTGCCTCCCCGGACATTTCCCGGAATTCGGATGGCGTCATACCGGTAGCCTTTTGAAATACCTTGGTAAAATACCGCCGCTCATGATAACCGACAAAGGAGCCGATCTGCGCGATGTTCTTGTCGCTGTTCACTAACAGGAATTTGGCCGCCTCCATCCGCTGTCTCGTCAAGTACTCCACGAAGGTAAGTCCGACATGGTTCTTGAACAATAAACAGAAGTAACTGGAGCTGATCCCTAAATGCTCTGAAAGCTCCTCAATCCCCAAATCCTGTCCCATATGGGTATTGATATACTCCAGAGCAGACGTTACCAATTGTTCCGGCGTTTTCTTAGCGGCTTCAGGATTCGGAGCCTCATCGATTAGCGAAACGGTACTGTAATACTTCTCTTTCGCCCTCTTCTTGCGGATCTCCTCCCCGATCTCCCGAATCTTCATCTCAAGCTCACCGTAATGAATCGGCTTGCTGATATAATCCTTGACGCCCAGCTTAATCGCTTCCCTGGCATATTCAAACTCCTGATATCCTGTTAACAAAAAGATTTCCGCCCGGCTTCCTTTCTCCCGAATCTTCGTAATAAAGGTCAGGCCGTCCATGACGGGCATCCGGATATCGCACAGAATCAGATCCGGATTATACTGGTCCGCTACTTCAAGTGCTTCCATCCCGCTTCGGGCAAGTCCGACAACCTTCATGCCCATCTCTTCCCAAGGCAGAACCTTGCTGAGATTGTTCAGGATGGGAGCCTCATCATCAACTAATAATGCCTTCAACATGCTGCCCTTCCCCCCTGTCATAATTGGGTATGACGCATTGTATAACGGTGCCGCCGGGGCGGCTTGAGCATATGAACAGACCGTAATAATCCCCGTACTGAATACGAAGCCGGTCAGCCACGCTCCGCAGTCCAAGTCCCCGTCGTTCCTGGTTCACTTTGAGATTCTGCATCGTCGTCTGTTCGGATCCGTTATCCTCGGACACCATATATTCAAACATGGACAACTGCTCAGAGGTCATGCCGAGTCCGTTATCCTCTACCCGAATTATGACATTACCGAGTTCCTTCCAAGCAGAGATGCGTATCCATCCTGTATAAGAAATGCCTTCAAAGCCATGCTGTATGCTGTTCTCAACCAGCGGCTGCAGCGTCAGCTTTAAGATGCGGCTGTGCATAAGCTCTTTCGGCACGTCAATCTCGTATTCGAACAGGTCCTCGAACCGAAACTTCTGGATTTCAAGGTAGCTCTGCAAGTGCCTGATTTCTTCATCCAGCGTAATTTCTTCCTTCTCCTGTATACTGATCCGCAAGATGCTGGCAAGCCGGTAAACCATTTCGCTGACCTTGCGTCCTTCATTCTGTACAGCGAGAACGTTGATCGATTCCAAAGTGTTAAAGAGGAAGTGCGGTTTGATCTGCGCTTGCAGCACACGCATCTCCGCGTCGGTCTTCTGCCTCTGCTCCTTTTTGATCTGCGCAAACAGATTGTTGATCCGGTTCATTAAATTGTTGAACCCTTTCGACAGCAGCAGCAGCTCATCCTCTCCCTTCTCTTCAACTCTCGCATTCAAATCCCCATCTTCCACGCGGCGCATAAACCGTACGATGACAGCAATCGTCCCGGTAATCCGATTCATGAACAGACGGTTGAACACAATCGCAGTAACCAGACAGAGTCCCATAATGACGAAGAACCACTTGGCAAAGGAGGTCACCTCCTGTGATAGCGAGTCCCAGCTGGTCACCGAGACGAGATTCCAGCCGTAATCATTCAGATGATAGATGGATACTATATTCTCCTTGCCGTTAAACTTGGCTTTAAAACTTTGGTAGCCTTGCTTAAATTCAACGTCATGCTTCATATATTGACTAATATTTTGGCCATCCATATCGTTATTGGGATCAAATAAAATGAAGCCTTCATTGTTGACCAACATAAACGATGTGTTCTGCAGATTGTTAGGCAGTGTCAGATGACGGAAAATCTCTTCAAACTCCCACCTTTTGATCTGGACGACAAGAATCCCCAGTTTGCGGAGTGTCGTGACATCCTTAATCAGCCTGATCTGTGTGAATACCGGCTCCGCCCCCGTCAATTCCGGAAATTCGTGCGGAGCCAGCCATTTGGGAATGCCGTTAAGCTGAACCACCTCTTCATATAAAGGACTATTCTTAAATTCTTCATAAGGCAGCGTCCTGAAATCTTCTTTACTGAATATAGGTATCGGTGATGACTCTTTATTAAAATGATATAAAAACGCATAGCTGATCGCTGGATGATTATATAAAAGATTCCGAAAGCTCCGCTGTCTGTCGTTCAATTTCAGCTGGTCCGCATTGGATTCCTTAATCAGGTTCTGCGCATCGGGATCCTTGGCGTTCAGCGCCATAGCGAAGACGGAGGTGGCGATCCCGTTATCCGTGACGTACTCCATCTCTTTAAACACGCTCAGAATGCTGTAGCTGATCGCTTTGAGCGAATATTCGGCCTGCTGGCTGTACTTTTCCTCTATCGAATTGTAGGTAATAAAGAATGTAAATAGGCCCAGCACAAATAACGGAATAATAATGAGCCCCAAAAAGGCCGTGAATAGTTTGTTCCGCAAATTCATACGCATGCTCCTGCTCCTAGGATTACCCCTTGACGCTTCCTGCAGTGACGCCTTCAATGATCTTCTCTTGCAGCACGGCATAAATGATAAGGACCGGCAGCACGCTGAATATGATACCCGCAGACATTTGTGCGTAGTTCATATTGTAGGCGTCCCTGAATCCGACCATTCCGACAGGCAGCGTTCTCAGTTCATCATTCGACAGGAAGTAGTTAGCAAGCAAGAATTCGTTCCAGTTACCCAGGAAATTGATGATAAATACGGTAACGATGGCCGGAACGGTCAGAGGTAAGATAATTCTAGCAAACAACCCTCCGGACCTCAATCCATCAATAACCGCAGCCTCCTCGATTTCACCGGGCAGCGAGCGCATAAAGGCAGCCAGTATAATAACCGAGAACGGGATGGCATTGGCAACATACGGCAGAATCAGAGCCAAATGCGTATTCAAAATATCCAACTGCCTCATCATGCCGTATATCGGCAGCATGAGAGAGTTATTCGGAATCAGCATGCCTATCAAAATACATTGAAAGACGATGGCGCTGATCCGGTTGTATCTCATCCGCGTCACGGCAAAGGCCAGCATCGCTGCAAACAGAATCGACAAGCAAGCTGACAGCACGCCGATATATAAGCTGTTCCAGAAATACGTGCTAATCTTGGCGCTCACCCATGCGTTCACATAGTTATCAAATACCAGCGTGTTAGGCAAACCAAAAGGGTTCGTTGCAATGGACTGGTTATCTACCTTCACGGAAGAGAACAGGACGAACAGGAATGGGTACAGTATGACGAGCAAGTATGCCATCAGAAAAATGTGTGGGATCAGTTTCTTTATTGCTCTCATCAGTATTCAATCCTTTCGTTGCGTCTTGCGACCAGCACCTGGTAGAGCACCGTTACAATAATCGTAAAGAGGAAGATCAGCACGGCGATTGAATTGCCAAAGCCATGCTTGAAGCTCGTAATCGCATATCGAATCATATATGTTGCCATAACGTCGGTTGAGCCGGCCGGCCCTCCCTTAGTCATAACCAGAATAATGTCCGCCGCTTTCATGGCTCCCGCGATCGACAGCATGATCACAACAGAGATAATTGGCATAATTAATGGAAGCGTGATTTTGGTTGCTCTTTGGACGCCTGTCGCTCCATCAATTGCCGCAGCCTCATCAAGCTCTTTGGGTATGGATAAAATTGCGGCAAGCACCATCACGATGTAAAAGCCGGTCCATTGCCACGCGTTCGTGATCAGGATGGCAATCATGGCCCATTTTCGATCCGATAACCAGTAGATGGGCTCAATGCCAACCAGCCCTAAAATCTCATTCATCAAACCAAAGTCCGGGTTGTAAATGAATCCCCATAAAATGCCGATGACGGCCGTCGACATGATGGATGGAGCAAAAACCGCCGTTTTATAAAGCCCCTTCAAACGCTTCACGTTTGCGATTAACAGGGAGAAGAATACGATTGTCGGAACCTGGATCAAACAGGAAAAGAGAATGAAATAAACGTTGTTCCTGACCGCCTTCCAAAAAGCATCGTCATTCAAGGCGGTCACATAGTTATCGAACCCAATGTACTTCACATCTTTGGAGATGCCGTTCCAGCTCGTAAAGCTGTTGTCAAACGCAGTAAAGATCGGGTATATGAAAAAAGCCAGAAACAGCAAGAATGCCGGCAGCACAAAAACGATGTAAATCAGAGGATTTCTCAGCGCTTTGTTCATGGTAACCTCCGTATTTATGTCTGATGTTGTTTAGGCGAAAGGGCACCCCCATGTACCGCAGCGGGTGGTGCCCTTTCGTCTAGAATTTTGGTTATTCCTCTGAAGCATTGGCCGCTTCTTGCGCTGCCTGCACATTCTCGAGCATCTTCTCGGCATCAAGCTCGCCGCCGATGACCTGCTGAATTCCCATGCTCAGTGCGGTGTTCACGTCTGCTTGAACAAGTGCATCAAAGGCAGGGAAGGACTTGTTGATCTCACTTACGCCTTTGAAAATGTCTTGCATAAGCGGATCGTCCGAAGTGGAGTTCATTGTGGCCAGATCCATCTTCATCGCTGGCAGTACACCGTCTTCTTTCAATCCGCGAAGCTGCATTTCATCTGTCCACATATTTTTGATGAATTCTTTAACCGCTTGAAGTTTACGAGGATCTTCTGCAACCGCTGCCGAGAATCCATATCCGTTGTTTGCATCCTGCATGACAATGACAGGGTCGCCCTCATTAACCGGAGGCAAGTTGAAGTATCCGACCTTACCTACCATGTCACCCGCTTGGGCCGGATCTCTAAATACGGAGTTCGCCCACGATCCGTCCATCATCATGATGGCTTCGCCGGTAATCATTTGGTTTCTCATATCCGCATACTCGAAACCGAGCTCGCCTTTTTTGAAGTATCCTTTTTCAACCCACTCTTGGTGCTTCTTCACACCTTCAACGACTTTCGGATCCGTCCATTTCGTTTCTCCTGTCTTAAAGCCGTAAGTAACCTCTGGCCCCGCGTAATAGCTCCACAAGTTATTCGTGGTCATGAGCGGAATCCAAGCATCCTTGGAGGATTGCGCAAACGGAATCTTGCCGTCGGCTTTGATGGTTTCGGCAATTTGCTCTAATTCAGCCAAAGTTTTTGGTACGCTCAGGCCTTTTTGCGTGAAGTAGTCCTTGTTATAGAAAATACCTTCAATGGAACCGCCAATCGGCAATCCGTAGATCTTGCCATCATGTGTGAACGGGTCTAGCGTAGTAAATTTTTCTTTAATGCCCAGTTCATCCAAAATCGGAGTCAAATCGAGCATCAAGCCTTCTTTGGAATATACGCCTGCATCGGGGCTGCCGAACACATCGAACACTTCCGGCGGCTTACCGGCTGCCATCTCGCCTCTCAGCTTCTCTTTACGGTTCACTTCAGAGTCTACAGCGTCCAGCTTGATTTTCAGTCCGGGCACCGCCTCTTCGGTCTTATTGACCACATCATTCAGCAATGCGAGACGAAATTTCTTGGATTCACCTACTTGCGTATGGCGGATGGTGATTTCAAACGGCTCGTTGCTTGCCGTTCCTTCCGAACCACCTGACGGCTTCTCTGCTGCCTTGTCACCGCCGCCGCACGCAGACAAAAGCGTGGATGAGACGAACAGAAGCGACATTAATAATGCCAGACCCTTTTTCTTCATTGTCTTTGACCCTCCCGAAGTGTTTGTATATTTGATAGGCACTTTCCTTACATCTTCATTATAGAAAGCGATTGCATATTCCGATAGGTCGACATTTTTCTATCCAAGGGATAAAATCCTCTACAAAAAACAATAACCCTTCCATTAATAGGAAAGGTTATTGTTATTAATCATAACATATTATGTTTAGTATTATGCAGCTGAAATCATTACTGGACAGTCTCTATGTTCTCGGGTATTTCGCCAATCAACTGGTAAGCGCGCGCCACTTCCTCTTCGGATGGTGAAGGAACGCCCTCTAATGGATAAGCCATACCGAGCTCCTTCCATTTATACACGCCCATCTGATGATATGGCAAGATTTCGAATTTCTCGACGCCGTGCAGCGTCCGAATAAATTGACCTAGCTCAATCAAGTCTTCTTCGCTGTCATGGATGCCTGGCACATATACGTGCCGGACCCACATGCTCCGACCATGTTCGGACAGCCAGCGGGCGGTCTTCAACGTCCGTTCATTGGACTTCCCGGTGAGCTTGATATGCTTCTCGTCGTTGATATGCTTCAGATCCAGCAGCACCAAGTCGGTATGCTCCAGCAATTCCGATATTTTCTCCGGTTCATTATAGCCGTTGCTGTCCAGCGTCGTATGCAAATTCCAGCGTCGCTTCACTTCCTTGAACAGCTCCGTGACAAAAGGATACTGCAATGTCGGCTCACCGCCGGAGACGGTTAACCCGCCGCCCGATGATCGGTAGTAGCTCAGATAAGGTTCAATCTCAGCCAACACGTCCTCCACCGTCATCTCGCGTCCTTCATGCAGTCCCCAGGTATCCGGATTATGGCAGTATTGACACTTCAAGAGACAGCCCTGCATGAAGAGCACAAAGCGGATACCCGGACCGTCCACCGTTCCGAACGTTTCTATGGAGTGTACATGACCTTTTAGCATGGTGCGTCATCCTTTCTGTATCCGCTATGGTAGTCTTCGATCCTTACATCGATCCGTGGAACGTACGGTTGATGACATCAAGCTGCTGTTCGCGCGTCAGTTTGACGAAGTTGACCGCATAACCGGATACCCGGATCGTTAACTGCGGATAATTCTCCGGATGCTCCATCGCATCCATCAGCTGCTCCCGGTCAAATACGTTGACGTTCAGATGGTGCGCCTTGCTGCCAAAGTAACCGTCCAGCATCGAAACCAGGTTGTTCACACGGATATCACTTTCTTTGCCAAGTGCTTTTGGCACGATCGAGAACGTATTCGAGATGCCGTCGAGACTGTCCTCATATGGCAGCTTGGCCACGGAGATCAGCGAAGCGAGAGCTCCCTTCTTATCGCGTCCGTGCATGGGATTCGCGCCTGGTGCAAACGGCTCGCCTGCCTTACGTCCATCCGGCGTGGTTCCTGTCTTCTTGCCGTATACCACGTTCGACGTAATCGTGAGGACCGATTGGGTTGGCATGGCATCACGGTAAGCCTTGTGCTTGCGAATCATGCTCATGAAGACCTCGACCAGCTCAACGGCGATGCTATCCACGCGATCATCGTTGTTGCCGTAGCAAGGGAACTCGCCCTCGATTTCAAAATCCACCGCAATTCCTTGCTCATTGCGTACCGGTTTCACCTTTGCGTATTTAATCGCGCTCAGTGAATCCGCTGCTACGGACAGGCCAGCGATGCCGCATGCCATCGTGCGCAGGATATCCCGGTCGTGAAGCGCCATTTCAATCCGCTCGTAGCTGTATTTGTCATGCATGTAGTGAATCACGTTGAGGGTATTCATGTAGAGCTTGGCGAGCCATTCCATCATCGGCTTGAAGCGCTTCATGACCTCATCATAACTTAGAACTTCCGCGGTGATGGCCGGATATTCCGGTCCAACCTGGGCGCCGGATTTCTCATCCTTACCACCGTTGATTGCATACAGCAGCGCTTTGGCGAGGTTTGCTCTGGCTCCGAAGAACTGCATCTGCTTTCCGATCCGCATCGCGGATACACAGCAGGCGATGCCGTAGTCATCCCCGTAGATCGGACGCATAAGATCATCGTTCTCATATTGGATCGAGCTGGTTTCGATCGATACCTTCGAACAGTATTTTTTGAAGGCCTCCGGAAGCTTCTCCGACCACAGCACCGTCAAGTTCGGTTCCGGCGCAGGTCCCAAATTGTACAGGGTGTGCAGGAAACGGAAGCTGTTCTTGGTCACTCTCGTTTCACCGTTTACCGACATGCCGCCGATGGATTCCGTCACCCACGTTGGATCTCCGCTGAACAGCTCGTTATAATCCGGCGTACGCAGGAATTTCACGATCCGAAGTTTCATTACGAAGTGGTCGACCAATTCCTGGGCTGTTTCTTCCGTCAGTTTGCCTTCAGTCAGATCCCGTTGAATATAAATATCAAGGAAAGAAGATACCCGGCCAAGCGACATGGCAGCGCCGTTTTGCTCCTTGATCGCGGCCAAATAACCGAAATACAGCCACTGGAATGCTTCCTTCGCCGTATTCGCAGGTTTGGAAATGTCATAACCATGCATAGCCGCCATTTCCTTCAGTTCCTTGAGCGCCCGCATTTGTTCAGACAATTCTTCCCGCAAACGGATGATCGGCTCATCCATGGCATCCACTTCAAGCTCGGCGAGTTCTCTCAATTTGTCCTGAATCAGCGCATCCACGCCGTATAACGATACTCTGCGATAGTCACCGATGATACGTCCACGGCCGTAAGCATCGGGAAGTCCCGTAATAATCCCGGCCTTGCGCGCTGCTCTCATCTCAGGAGTATAGGCATCAAACACGCCCTGGTTATGCGTTTTGCGTATGCCGTTAAAGATGTCCACAACCGCCTGCGGCATTTCAAAGCCGTATGCGTTGCACGCATCAATCATCATCCGGATCCCGCCAAAAGGTTGAATCGAGCGCTTGAACGGCTCATCGGTCTGAACGCCGACAATCTGTTCTTTATCCTTATCCAAATAGCCAGGTTGATGGGAGGTGATGGTTGAAGGTGTATGGACATCCACATCCAGAACCCCGCCGTTCTCACGTTCCTTCTTGGTTAAATCCGATACGATATCCCACAGTGCTTTGGTGTTATCCGTGGGTCCTGCCAAAAATTCATCAGAGCCATAATAGGGAGTAATATTCTCTGCAATAAAATCATTAACGTCAATTCGCTTGGTCCATTTACCTGATTTAAAACCTTTCCAGCCTGCTTCTCTTTCAATCACCGACATATTGAATCCCTCCTAGATTTGCTGGGGCTTGCAAGGACAGACGGGGCCACACCTTGATCTATCTCAGATCTT
Source organism: Paenibacillus sp. NPDC093718 (assembly GCF_050279985.1). Taxonomy (NCBI): domain Bacteria; kingdom Bacillati; phylum Bacillota; class Bacilli; order Caryophanales; family Paenibacillaceae; genus Paenibacillus; species Paenibacillus sp. NPDC093718. Next base: position 372,161 of record NZ_JBNNUS010000006.1, on the reverse strand, counting down.
TAAATGTGATTATTTTCACGATCAAAGGTGACACTACCCCGCCTTGTGCCTTCAAGCTTCTATATCAAAGATCTGAGATTCAGCTTCGTCCTACATCTTTATTGTAGTCCTGATGATCTCTTGCATCTGTGATAATAATCACAAACTTATCTTTTCCCGTGATTTTTATCACTCTGAATCTGGTCTTGCATACCTTGTCTGAAAATCTATATGGATCTTCACGATCGGCGTTTAGAGTCTATCTTGTCTAGAACCGGCCGTAAAATGCGTTGCGGTAAACTTCTGCGAGCTCTGTCACCAGCGGCAGCTTCGGATTGCTCGTTGTACACTGGTCTTCAAAAGCCCGGTCCGCCAAATGCTCAACATTTTTCTCGAAATCTTTAGGGTCGATGCCAAGCTGCTGGAACGACTCCTCGATCCCGAGCTTGCTGTTCAACTCCCGGATTGCGCCAATCAGACTGTTTACGCCCTCTTCCGTCGTCCTTGCAGGCAGTCCGAGAATCCGTGCGATTTCAGCATATCTCTCATCAGCCACAAAGTGAGTGTATTTAGGCCATGCAGCGAATTTCGTTGGCTTCTTCGCGTTGTAACGGATGACGTGAGGCATCAGGATCGCATTGGTGCGTCCGTGTGCCGTATGATACTGACCGCCCCACTTATGCGCAAGACTGTGGTTGATGCCAAGAAACGCATTCGCAAAAGCCATGCCGGCAAGCGTCGATGCATTATGCATTTTTTCGCGGGCGAGTTTGTCGCCGGTAAGCGCCGACCGCTCAAGATACTGGAACACCAGCTGTATGGCCTTGATGGCAAGCCCATCCGTATAATCGCTGGCCATCACCGATACGTAGGCTTCAATTGCATGTGTCAGAACGTCCATGCCGGTATCGGCTACCGCCGTTTTAGGCAGCGTGTATACAAATTCCGGATCGATAATCGCCACATCCGGTGTCAGCTCATAGTCAGCCAGCGGATACTTGGTATTCCCCAGCCCTTTGTCCGTGATGACGGCAAACGAAGTTACTTCCGAGCCCGTTCCCGACGTCGTTGGAATGGCAACGAACTTCGCTTTCCGTCCAAGCTTCGGATATTTATAGACCCGCTTGCGGATATCCATGAATTTTTGCTTCAGATTGTTAAAATCCGTATCCGGATATTCATAGAACAGCCACATGGCTTTCGCTGCATCCATTGGCGATCCGCCGCCCAAGGCGATGATACAGTCCGGCTGGAATCTTGCAAGCATCTCCGTTCCGCGTTCTACGGTCGTTGTCGAAGGATCCGGCTCAACCTCCGAGAAAACTTCGATGGCTACCGGCACTCTGCGCTGACGCAGGTAGTGCTCCACCCGCTCCACATAACCCAGCTTCACCATCATGGGGTCGGTAACGATAGCGACACGGGTGATTTCCGGCATTTTCGCAAGATACTGCGTCGAACCTTTTTCAAAGTAAATTTTGTCCGGCACTTTAAACCACTGCATATTCACGGTTCTTCGATTCACCCTTTTCACGTTGATTAAATTGACAGCCGTTACGTTCGACGAAGTGGAATTACGTCCATACGAACCGCAACCCAGCGTCAGCGATGGCAGATTCGTGTTGTAGATATCGCCGATACCGCCTTGCGAAGATGGCTGATTCACCAAGATACGGCAGGTTTTCATCCGATCCGAGAATTTCATGATGATGTCCTCATTGTGCGAATGGATTACCGACGAGTGGCCCATGCCACCAAAAGCAACCATCTCTTCAGCGCGCGTGATGCCTTCTTCCGCATCTTTCACTTTATAGCAGGCCAGCACCGGGCTCAGCTTCTCGGCAGACAACGGATAGGCAGGTCCGACTCCCTCCAGCTCGGCGACCAGGATCTTGGTGCTTTCCGGTACCTCGAATCCGCAAGCCTCGGCTATCTTAGCTGCCGGCTGTCCAACGATGGACGGATTAACCGCACATTTTTCCGATACCATCGCATGCGCTGTCAGTTTCGCCAGCTCTTCCTTGTTGACAAAATAACAGCCGCTGGCAATCATTTTTTTCTTCACGGTATCATAGATAGGCTCCTCGATAATGACAGCCTGCTCGGATGCGCAGATCATGCCGTTATCAAAGGTTTTGGACAAAATCAAGTCGTTCACCGCCTGATCCAAATCCGCGCTCTTCTCTATAAAGCAAGGCACGTTTCCTGGTCCTACGCCCAGGGCAGGTTTGCCGCAGCTGTATGCCGCTTTGACCATCGCCGAACCGCCTGTAGCCAGAATGCAGGCAACGTCAGGATGATTCATCAGTGCATTGGTTTTATCCATGGAAGGAGCTTCGATCCACTGGATGCAATCGGCAGGAGCACCTTGCTTCACGGCAGCATCCCGCAGTATCAGTGCGGCTTCCCGGCTGCAGGCCTGCGCGGATGGATGGAATCCGAAGATGATCGGGTTTCTTGTTTTAATGGAGATCAGTGCCTTGAATATCGTGGTGGAGGTCGGATTGGTTACCGGTGTGATCCCCATGATAATCCCGATCGGTTCTGCTATTTTTTGAAAGCTGTCATAGGCGTTGTCTTCGATGATACCCACGGTTTTGTCGTATTTAATGCTGTTGTGGATATACTCCGTGGCAAACAGGTTTTTGATGATTTTGTCTTCGTACACGCCGCGTCCCGTTTCCTCGACCGCCATTTTCGCCAGCTGCATGTGCTTCTCAAGGCCTGCCATGGCCATGGCCTGTACAATCCCGTCGACTTGCTCCTGATTCATTTCCATAAACTTTTCTTTGGCCCGATTTGCCTTGTCAATCAGCCCCTGAATGTACTCCGATGCTGTTTGTCCTTTAACTTCCACCGTTCCTTTGCTCACAGCCATATCTCTCGTCCTCCCATGATTCATGTTTCTTTCTACGCTTTGATCGTAACACAGCTGTCTCTAATTTCATGCGAAATATTTCACAATATAAATATTTATCTTTTCTGTGTGATTTACACCTTTCTCCCCCTCCTTTCAAGTGAAAGAGATCACAAAGTTTGAAAATTCGCCACGATTTCCCTCTTATTCTCCCCCAAAAGTGAATGTTTTCACGTTATAATGTATTTAAAGATTAAACAGATCAAATTTTAGGATGTTAGGGGATACCAACATGAATACTGTAGACCATGTAATGGAAATCGAAAACTTAGGGAACACGCTGTGCTTCTCGGAGCAAAACCGCAACCGTCTGCTGGTCAGCATGAAGGAAAGGGTACTCCCTGAAGGATCCCATTTGTTCTGGGAAGGCGATTTCGCCGACAAGCTGTACTACGTTAAACAAGGAAGAATCAAACTAACTAAATCGACTGATGAAGGCAAAGAGCTGATTCTATATATGTACCATCCAGGAGACATGGTCGGGCAAGCCGATCCATTCTTCAGCAATAACCACAGTTTCTCGGCAGAGGTTCTTGAGGATAGCGTTGTCGGTGTCATCGAGCACAAGGATCTGGAACTGCTGATCTGTCAGCACTGCGACTTCGCCATTGATTTTATGAAGTGGATGGGCATTCACCACCGCATCACCCAGACCAAATTCCGGGATCTCATGATGTACGGCAAGCCCGGCGCTTTAACATCGACACTCATCCGGCTGAGCAATACCTACGGGCAACATCAAGCGGATGATACTATTCTCATCAACAAGAAGATTACCCACACCGATCTATCGAACATGATTGGGGCGACCCGCGAAAGCGTGAACCGGATGCTGAGCGACCTGCGCAAAAAAGATGCTATCGAATATGCTGGCGGAATGATTGTCATTAAAGATCTTCCGATGCTCCAGGAAATCTGCCATTGCGAGCTGTGTCCGAACGAAATCTGCCGCATTTAATCGGCCTGCTCCCTTCTGTGCATAATATATAGTCATCTGCTTACAATAAACCTTGTCTTTCCAAACCAAAATAAAGGGAGTGCTCAGCATGCGTGAAGGTTTGATTCCTGCTGTTCTTGGAACTGTGGTTTCTGCTTCGGGTGCCGCTCTGCTTGGCAGCAAGTATAAACTTGCCGCAACCGGTATTCTCGGCTTCGGACTGGCTCATATCGTGCTCGGTGCGATTGACCTCGTGGAACATCGGTAAGGATTGGAAGACAAGATTCACATAGCTGTCCTGTTCAGTTCAATGACTGAGGAGGACAGCTTATTTATGCTAATGCCCTCCTGTTTGCTCCAGCGATGGCATATCTAAAAAGCGGATATCCCAAAAGAACATTAGATCTGACAGGATGCCCTCTTTTTCTGTTAGGAGACGTTCCGTGCAGATCCCTCACTTTAATTAGACAAATGAAAGAAGCGGTCAACCGTTTGGTCGACCGCTTCTTTTCGCCTGTCATCAAGTGAGTAACCTTTATGGGCTCCTTTTCTTGAATCCTCCTATAAAGCCTTTTGCTTGCTCCCTTTTCCCGACGAGATAAACCAATAAGCCATCCCCACAAACAATCCGCCGCCAAGAATGTTCCCTAGCGTGACTGGCACCATGTTGCTGATCCATCCGCCTATGGAAATGGTCTCGGGATGCCCCGGTAATATCGTTGCGAGCGTCAGAAGTGTCATATTGGCTACGCTATGCTCGTACCCTGTCGCAATGAAAGCAAACAGACACCACCATATTAAGATCAGCTTTGTCGTTTCTCCTTTGGACCGAATCCCCATCCACAAGGCCAGACAGACAAGCCAGTTACACAAGATACCCCGGAAGAACAGCTCCATAAACGGATCATTCATTTTCTTGGCGGCAGCCGTGAAGATGAGATGGTCCGGCGGCAGGTCTTTGAACAGACCGGAAGCATACACCAGATAGCTGAGCAGAATCGCCCCTGCCAGATTGCCGATAAACACGAGCACCCAGTTTTTCAGCGTATCCCCCATTGTCGTTCGACCGGATAATGTGCTTATCGTAAAAAACATATGATTCCCGGTAAACAGCTCTGATCCTGCGAACACCACCAACGTGAGCGCGATCCCGAATGCAGCTCCCATGACGAGGGATTGGAAGGGTGAACCGGCAGCTGCGAGCGGCGCCCCCAGTTTAAAGATCAATACAATTCCAATGCCGACATACGCGCCGGCCAGCATAGCCGATACCATATAGCGCAGCAGATTATGATTCATCTGCTCCTTTTTCCCGACGGCGGCATTAACTACGGCTTCCACATCCGTTTTAAACATGGGATACCACCCCTTGATTTCGTCTGTTTAATATGCGATAGCTGGCCTTAAACACCCACCTCAACCTTCCCGTCCACGGCGCGAATCCGATATACACGAACCTGGCCTTGATCCGGAGCCTGTACGAGCCCGGTTGAAAGCTCGATCTTCCAATCGTATAACGGATCGTAGATGTAGTGCCCGGATACGATGGCTTCCGAGAGTGGCCCTCCTTTTGGATGCGGGCTTTGATTGTCCAGCGCAAACCATTGATGATCCGAAGTCCGGAAGATGGCAATCTCCCGGTCTCCGAGATGGACCACCCTTCCGAGCTGTGACAGAAAATCATTTTCATTCCCTACCGTAATAAATCTTTCGGTTTCCATAACATGCAGCCTCCACTTCTCTTGTCTATTCCCATCCATACTGCGACAAACTCTCTATGTTCAGGCGGCAAAAGGGAAGTAGGTTCCTCCCTCATCTATTTGCTGATCACTGGTCTTGCATCTTCGAATAACGTATTGCGCAGCTTCTCATCGTTCAGCACTTTCTTCCAAGGATCCTCAACTTGCTGCAGGGCAAGCTCGATTCTCTCCACCAGTTCCTTACGCTGCTTGGGATCGTCCAGGATAACCGCTCGGATTTGTTCCAGTCCCAAGCGCTCTACCCACTCCGATGTTCTCTCCAGGTACTTACCGGTTTCACGGTAATACTGCATCAGGGCTCCGCAGATTTCGATCAGCTCTTCATCCGTTTTCACTTTGCAGAACGAATCAGCCAGACGTGCCTTCGTGCCGCCGTTGCCTCCAACGAATATTTCCCATCCACCGTCATTGCCGACAATCCCGATGTCTTTCGTGCACGACTCGGCACAGTTTCGCGGACATCCGTTGACCGCCATTTTAAATTTCGCCGGAAAATCCAGTCTTTCGAATTTCTCCTCGAGGAATGCCCCCATACCCATCGAATCCTGCGTACCGAAACGGCAGAACTGGGATCCTACACAGGTCTTCACGGTCCGCAGCGATTTGGCATATGCATAACCCGACGGCATATCGAGCTCTTCCCAGACACTCGGTAAGTCTTCCTTCTTAACACCGATGAGGTCCAGACGCTGTCCGCCGGTAACCTTGACAACCTTCACATTATATTTAAGCGATACATCCGCGATTTTCTTCAAATCCTCCGGAGTGGTAACGCCGCCGTACATTCTTGGGACTACCGTATAAGTGCCGTCTTTCTGAATGTTGGCGTTCATCCGTTCGTTGACAAAACGGGATTCCCTCTCCTCCTGATGGGTTACCGGGTTCAGCATGGCCAGATAATAATGAATGGCCGGGCGGCATTTCGAGCAGCCTTCCGGGTTGCTGAAGTTCAGAACATGCATGACTTCCTTCGTCGTGGTAAGGCCCTTCTCACGGATTTCCGCGACGATTTCATCCCGATCGAGTGTCGTGCATGGGCATATGCCTTGTTTGCCTGCCGCCTTAAAGCCATCGCCCAATACGCTCTGAAGTATTTGCTCCACGACAGGTTTACAGCCGCCGCACGAGCGGGTAGCACCTGTGCAAGCTTTGATCTCATCCACTGTCGTATGACCTTGGAGAGTAATGGCATCCACGATGGCTTTTTTGGTTACGCCATTGCATCCGCATACGATCTCATCGTCGGGCATCTTTTCCAGTGAAAATGCCTTGGCGCCTCCTGTCCCTGCACTATCCGTGCCCATGATCGAATCGTAAATCTCATCCGTCATGGCTGTCTTTTTCCGAATCATGGATTGAAGGCTTGCCGAATCGCTCACATCTCCAAACAATATCGCCCCGACAATAATGTTATCGCGAATTAATATTTTCTTATAAGTCTTGCGCCAATCATCTTTCGCGGTGATCACCACGTGTTCGGCTTGCTCCATGAACTCGCCGGCAGAGAATACATCAACACCGCTGATTTTCAGCTTCGTTGATACAATGCTTCCCTCGTAAGGCTGGCCTTCCACGCCGCACAGATGCTTCGCCAGTACCTGTCCCTGTTCGAACAACGGCGCAACCAGGCCGTAGCAAACGCCCCGATGCTCGCAGCATTCGCCAACCGCATACACATCCGGCCAGGAAGTTTGAAGATAATCATTAACTACGATTCCCCGGTTCACTTCGATTCCGCTCGCTTGGGCGATCGCGGTGTTCGCTCTGATGCCCACTGCCATGACCACAAGGTCGGCTTCAAGCTCATCCCCATCCTTGAACCGGAGTCCCGTGACTCTGGTATCTCCCAATATTTCAGTTGTTTGTTTGCCTAGTAAGAAGTTGATACCCTGCTGTTCAAGCTCCCTTTTCAGCATGCCGGATGCCATTGAATCCAACTGGCTCTCCATCAAATCCTGCATGAGATGAACCACCGTCACCTCCATGCCGAGGCTGACCAATCCCTTGGCAGCTTCCAGACCCAGAAGCCCCCCGCCGATGACTGCCGCTTTCTTGTACGCCTTAGCGGCTTGAAGCATCTGGTTGCAATCGGCAATGTTTCGGAAACCGATAACGCCTTCTTTGTCACTACCCGGTACGGGTAAGATAAAAGGCTTCGAGCCCGTTGCTATCATTACTTTGTCATAAGGCACCGTCAATCCGTTGTCAGCTGTCACGACCTTGCGCTCTCCATCAATGGCTGTTACGGTGACACCCGTGTGCAAAGTGATATGGTTATCCTCGTACCATTTCCAATCATTCAATACAATGTCATCCAAGGTTTTGCTGCCTTCCAACACATACGACAGCATAATGCGGTTATAATTCGGATGAGGCTCCTGTCCAATGACGGTGATGTCAAAATTCCCACCCAATTTAATGATTTGCTCGACCGTGCTAATCCCGGCAATACCGTTGCCAATGACAACTAACTTTTCTCTCTTTATATTGGACATAAGTTTGATTCCTCCCCAACACGTTTATCTAGATCGTGGTATTCCGTTCCTTTCACATAAATTATATCGTCTGACGGCATTATTTTTTGTGATATATTTCACATAAATCGTTAAAATTTTAAACAAAAATGCCAAATAACCCTGTCCGCGTCGGAACAAGGTTATGATGAGAAAACTCTCTATATAATATCGGCTTCCATATAGGCTCGTTCGCCGCTTGGCACTTTTAAATAAGGGCGAATACCCGCAAACCCCTTCGCGTCCAGATTCACCCCGGTCATCCAGTTCCCCTCTAATAAGCCACCATCCGATTGCATGGTGACGGCAGGCGCCTGAATATGCTCCTGATACAGAACGATGCCGGCATGTATGGTCTTAAAGGCTTTTCCCTGCTCCACCAACGGTACGGCGCTGATATACGTCGGCACAAAGTAATTCGCGATTACATCCAGCTCTTCCCCGTCAAAAAACGGCTCGCTGCCAAGGAAGGGATGCATCATCACGATTTTCTCATAGAGTGACCAGATGATCATCTGCAGAAATCTCCCTGTTCGTCCCATATTCTGCCCGGTAGCATGAAATCGATCGGTTTCATAACCAATGAACTTCCATCCGCCGGGGGCTTTGACCCATTTCTGAAACATGACTGAAGCACTGGTACCGTTTTGGTTAACGTTTTCTGCAGGTTCCGGGCTTGTTCCAGAAGCAGCTAACCACAGGGAGTCCGGCACATACTGGCTCAGCATCCGCTTGGTTTTCTCAAAAATATGAAGCACTTTTAATGAAGCGTTTTCAAGTTCTGAGATGTCCTCTTGTCCATAATGGAAACGGGAGATATACGTCCGCTTGGTCATGGGCTCGCCTCCTTGATATGCCGCTCTCGTTATTTACATCATATAGCAGCTGCGTCCGCTTGGTGCATGTCCACCTATTCTTGCCGTAAATAAACAGGAACCATACTTCCGTTTAGAAAAAAAACCCTGAAATGAGGATGTCTCATGCCAGGGTTTAATCATCAAGGGGAGTCTTAAGATGACTCATCTTTCGACCCATTGTTCTGCCCAGGATGCAATTTGCTCCATCACCGGACGAAGTGCTTTGCCTTTTTCAGTCAGTTCATATTCAATACGTACCGGTGTTTCCGGATAGACATGACGAATCAGTATCCCTTCACATTCCAAATCCTTCATCCGCTCGGAGAGCATTTTATCGCTCATGGACGGAATCAAATTCGAAATATCCTTAAAGCGCTTAGGCCCGCTCATCAACGTTTGAATAATCAAACCGTTCCACCGTTTGCCCAGAAAAGAAAATGCAGATTCAAAACGGGGACACATCGTAACATTTGTAACTTCCATATCCCTTCACCTCTTTACGAAGTCACCTTGTTTATAGAAACTCATAAGCTTAATCAAAAAACTAGAAAACTTACGAATTGTAAGTATGTTTCATTTTAGCACATTTCCGAGAAACTGAAAACCACCTAGCCCCTTTTTCCCATAAAATCAGCTTTTATCCCATAAAACACGAGCCAAAATATCCAAATCATTCTCGATCAATGTGGACAATTTCCTATTATACAGTACGGCCGCTGGATGGAACAGAGGGAATATCTTATAGGTTTCCACCGAAAACATATAGCCTGCACTTGGATTCTCCGGGTCTGCTGCTTGCTGGACCGGGCCCTCCATCAGTTTGCCATGCAGCGATGTCACCGTTTCATGACTTCCGATTAACCGGTGCAGTGCCGTATTTCCCATGGGTGCGATAATGTGCGGGCGAACCCATCGGATTTCTTCATCAAGCAAAGGTGCATGGGCCAATATCTCCGCCTTCGTCGGTGTGCGATTAGAACGGCTGATGACGCTCTCGCCCGTGGATCTCACGATTAGCTTTTCCTTATAGGGCCTGCTTCTCATGGCACTGGTAATATACACTTGCTCCCGGGTCAGGGTCAGGCGTTCCAGGTAGGCATTCATCTCTTGCCCGGCCTGCCCTACAAAAGGTAAACCTTCCAGAACTTCATGGGCGCCGGGTGCTTCCCCAATAAACATAATCTTGGCGAAGCGGACTCCTCTCCCCAGCAGGAAGCCCTCAACGGGTTGATGGACAAGCTTGGCCTGGCATATGGCGATGATTGCGGGATCTACAGGTGCGCTTTGTACTTCATTCATGTGTACAGCCCCCCTTCTTGTATATCATACAATACCCCATACTTAGGTATATTCTATCCCTAGCCGGCAAAAACATTTCGGTGAACATACACCGCCAACGATAAAACGAGCCGCTCAAGGGCTCCCCCTGAACGACTCGTTAACGCATGACTTCTTAATAAACGCTCGTAAACTTAGACTAAAACGGGAAGCGCGCGAACCGGCTGACTGTTGCCGAAGGTTTGCTTGCCTGCTGTAGAATAAGCCCAGTTAATCGCATTGGTGATCACTTTCAGCACTTCGGGGTTGTAGTAGGTTGGATAGGTCTCATGCCCCGGACGGAAATAAAAAATGTTTCCATGGCCACGCTTGAACGTGCAACCGCTGCGGAATACTTCGCCGCCTTCGAAATTGCTGACAAATACCAGCTCGTCTGGGGCTGGAATATCGAAGAACTCGCCGTACATTTCCTCGTGCTCGATGATGATCGGGCCTGTAATTCCTGCCGCAATCGGATGTGTCGGATTTACACTCCAGATAATTTCCTGTTCTCCTGCTTCGCGCCACTTCAAATCGCAGCTCGTGCCCATCAAAGCTTTGAACGGCTTGGAAAAATGTCCGGAATGAAGAACGATCAGACCCATACCATCCTGCACGCGTTTTACGACCTTGCTTACGATTTCATCACTTACCTGGTCATGAGCCATATGCCCCCACCACAACAGCACATCGGTTGAATCCAGTACATCGTCCGTCAATCCATGCTCCGGCTGATCGAGCGTTGCCGTTCTGATGACGAAATCCGGATTTTGCAGACCCTCCGCCAAAGCTGTGTGAATCCCGGCTGGATAAACGTTCCGAACCTCGTCATGGATTTTCTCGTGTACGAATTCATTCCAAATGGTTACGTTAAGCATCTTGCTGTTCCCCCTAATTGCTTATTCGGTTGTTACTCTAAGCTGTTAGACCCACCACATTTCTCCGAGCGGCTCTTCGATCAGCACTTGCTGAAGGTTTTGCACCGCTTTGGAGAAGCCTTCTTCAATCGACATCAATCCATCTTCATGTTCAATGCTTACGACATAATCATATCCAACCAGACGCAGGGCACTCATCATATCCGCCCATTCCTTCACGTCATGCCCATAGCCTACGCTGCGGAACTGCCAAGCGCGATCCAGCATGTTGGCATAAGACTGCATATCCGTTAGACCGTGCTTGTTCACGTTGATCGGGTCAATGCTTGTGTCCTTCGCGTGGAAGTGGTGAATTGCCCCTTCGCGGCCCAAAATTTGAATCGCTTGAACAGGATCGATCCCTTGCCACCACATATGGCTCGGATCCAGGTTGGCACCGATCACTTCGCCTGCGGCTTCACGTAAACGGAGCAGCGTGCCAGGCGTATGAACGGAGAAGCCGCCGTGCAATTCCAAACCAATCTTCACATTGCGGTCTGCAGCAAATTTACCCCATTCGGTCCAGTAAGGAATGACCTTGTTGTCCCACTGCCAAGTCAGAATCTCTTGGTAGTCGTTAGGCCAAGGCGCAACCGGCCAGTTCGGGTATTTGGCATCCTCATGGTCGCCTGGGCAGCCGGAGAATGTGTTAACAACCGGCACTTCAAGCTTCTCGGCAAGTTCTACCGTTTTTACGTATGTGTCGTGGAACTCTTTTGCGATCGCTTTTTGCGGATGAAGCGGGTTGCCGTGGCAGCTCAGTGCGCTAATCATCAACCCACGGGATTCCACCGCATTTTTGAAGTTTTTCAGCGCGGTTTCATTCTCCAGCAGTTCGACCGGGTTGCAATGCGCATTTCCCGGATAACCGCCTGTTCCGATCTCAACCGCTTTAAGACCCTTGGATGCCACGTAGTCCAAAGCATCCTCCAATTTACGTCCGCTCAGCAATACCATAAATACGCCTAATTTCATTGTATACCTCCTGGTTACCTTAATATTAGTAGTGATTGTAAGTTTTAGTTATCGAAATAAACTGCTTTTCCTGTCTTCGCCGATTCATAGATCGCTTCCAGAATTTGCGTTACAACAAACGCTTGCTCCGGCTTAACCACAGGGTCCTTATCCTCAATAATGGCCTCCAGCCACATTCTGGCTTCACGGTCCGCATCATTTTCCTTGGAACCGGAATAGAACGCTACGCCGCCAGCATTCAAATCCACTTTGGTTTCATACAATCTGCTCATTTTCTCGCCGTTAATACGCAGACCGTCCTTCATGTCGGCTCCGCCCTCGGTACCCGCCAGCACGGCTTTGGCTTCACCAGTCTCAACGACGTTAAGGGCCCAGCTGGATTCCAGAATAATCGTTGCACCGTTCTCCATCGTAATGAACCCGAATGCCGAATCCTCTACCTTGAACTCCTTCGGATCCCAAGGACCGAACGCATTCGCCGCATTCTCCCGTTGACCAAGTTTATGGAACGTGGATCCCAGCACGCTCTTCGGCTTGTAGTTGTCCATCAGCCACAAGGTCAAATCCAGTGCATGGGTACCGATATCGATCAACGGACCTCCGCCTTGCTTCTCTTCGTCAAGGAATACGCCCCAGGTCGGAACGGCGCGGCGGCGAACAGCCAGCGCTTTACCGTAGTAGATCTCGCCCAGCTCGCCTTCCTCACAGACGCCTTTCAGATACATGCTATCATCACGGAAACGGTTGTTGTAACCAATGGTAAGTTTTTTCCCTGTACGCTTAGCGGCATCCAGCATGGCTTGGGCTTCGGAAACGGTCTTCGCCATAGGCTTTTCGCACATCACGTGCTTGCCGGCTTCAAGGGATGCTACCGTAATCTCGGAGTGCGAATCGTTCGGCGTACATACATGGATAACATCGATGCTGCCGTCTTGCAGCAATTCTCTGAAATCCGTGTAAACTTTTGCGCCTTCAACCCCGTACTCAGCAGCCGCCTTCTGCGCACGCTCTTCTACGATGTCGCAAAAAGCTACCAGTTCCGCCTGCGCCTGCTTCTTCAAGCTCGGCATATGCTTGCCGTTGGCGATTCCCCCGCAACCGATAATTCCGATCTTCAACGTTTTCGACATGTCCATTTCCTCCCCATAGGCATTTGATCATTTTGGATGCTCTTTCAAATATTAGTGCAACGCTTTCATGCGGACCATTTCCAAGAACTCACAATCCTGTCAGATCCGATAGAAGCTGGTTTGCCTGTCGTTCATAACCAGTGTACAAGAATATGAACCGGGGTGCCAGTTCGCTATTCCGCTGTGTTTGCCTGCTGCGGCGCCGGAAGTTTGCCGTAGCGGTATGTGCTTTGCAGAACGATATGTCTGCCCTCCAGCGAAGACTGCTGGAACGACTGCATAATCTCCAGCACGTGGTATGCCAGACGGGCACTCGCGCGATGGTCCTTCTGCTCATGAATCGATTGGATCATATCGTTGATACCCAGCCCCCGCTCGTTCTTCCCGCATTCAAATGCGGGGGCAAGCAGCTCCCATTCCTCGGAGCCGTGCTTCCGGAGCTTCACTTCGCCGTTAAAGTAGTTCGGATCCCCGAGACTTAGGCTTCCCTGCGTGCCATAGATTTCGATCCAGGGCAGGTTCGATCCGCCAAAGATATCGAAACTTGTAATCATGGTTGCAATGGCACCGTTCTCAAAATCCAGCGTCCCTGCCAAATGCGTTGGGGTCTGCACCGTGATCGGTTTTCCTTGGAGCGGGCCGGAACCGATGGCGCGGTCTGGAATCTGGATGCCGGTGGATGCGCTGATCCGGCTTGCAGGACCAAGCAGCTCTACGAGGGCCGATACATAATAGGGACCCATATCCATCATTGGACCTCCGCCCGACGCGTAAAAAAATTCAGGATTAGGATGCCAAGCTTCCGGTCCTGAACCCATCATAAACGCCGTTGCGGCAACAGGTCTGCCAATAAGCCCAGATTCAATCGCGGCTTTGGCCGTCTGTACGCCGGAGCCCAAAAACGTATCGGGTGCGCAGCCGACGCGAAGTCCTTTTTGATCTGCCATATTTAGCACACGGCGGGCTTCATCAAGTGTAATAGCCAGCGGCTTTTCACTGTAAACATGCTTCCCTGCCTCCAGGGAGGCAATATCCACATTGGCGTGGCTGGCCGGAATGGTCAGATTAATAATAAACTCAATGTCAGTCTGTGCAAGCATCTCTTCAACGGTGTACACGTTCGGGATGTTGAACTCTTCGGCCTTCTTCTTCGCGTTGTCCGGAATAAGATCAGCACATGCCACGACTTCAACCCAAGGGCTGCTCTTTAAGTTCGTGAAGTATACGCCGCTGATCGTTCCGCAGCCAATTATACCTGCTTTCATTTTTTTCATCGCTGTCACTCCTTGAGCCTTTAAAATGTGCTCGGACTAGTACCATGGTATTCTTTTATGCTTTCGTTTAAAATGAAGAATATGATTAAAACATGAACAATCTGGTCATTATTTTCTTATTCTTCAAAGGGGACTTTAGCAATGGATTCAAATCTTTCCAACCAAGTCGTAGCAGCGGATTTCTCATTTCATCGTAAACCTTTCAAGATGTCCCTGGCCGACGGTTTCGACACCTACTTGATGCGATGGCAGACCGACGGCAAATGCCGCGCCAAAATCGATGACGAGCTGTCACTCGTTGAAGCAGGGGATCTGTTGATCTTCTCGCCAGGACAACCCTATGAACTCCGAATAGATGACGAATATAACGCTTTGGGTGAGTTAACCATCGAAAGCGGAGATTACCATATTTTTTTCAAGGGTCCCTGGGCTGACGCGTGGTGGAATTCCAAGAAACGCCCAACCAAAATCCGGGTTCCACTGGAAGAGCGTTACCTGAGTCTGTTTCGGCAAATTCTGCTGGAACAGCGTCGTGTATCGGATCCTTATCCGGAGATTTCGGATTACACGGTGCGGATTCTGTGCCTCGAAGTGGACCGCCTGTTATCGGAGCAGCCATCGACCACACCCAAGACGTATCTGGCCTACCGCATGAAAAATTACATTGAAGAGAATGCCTCCTCGATGTTCAAGCTGGAAGATGTCGCGGCCCATGTCGGCATTAGTGTCTCTCGAGCAGTCCATCTGTTCAAAGAAGCGTTTGGCACCACCATCATGCAGTACACCATGGACGTTCGCCTGAGCATGGCCAAGGAACGGATTGTGTTCAGTCCTCTTTCGCTGGAGGATGTCGCCGAAACGTCCGGCTTTGCCAACTATACTTATTTTCACCGCGTTTTCCGCTCCCGATTCGGCGTTTCGCCCAAACAATTCCGCATGGCCAGCCGAACGTCAAACTGATCGTGCCATTTGTGCAGTAAAAAAGCGGGTCGACCAAGGTTTTTCCTTGATCGACCCGCTTCTTCTTGAATCACATGTAAGATATTCCATGATTCCAAAATTACTTCTTATCTCGGTCTAGCGTGGCCGCTGCCTCGGCTACAACGATAGCCAAGTCTTCATTTCCGAATAACGACAGGACGCCAAGCAGGGTCTGATCCGGTATTTCACCAGCTTCTTCCTTGGGCACCGTTAATTCCAGCACCCGCGCCAACCGCTCATTGTCCGGCTGATTCGGATATGCCTTACGGTACAGTTCGGCTGGGTCAAGTCCGTGATTCACACACCACTGGGCAAACACGAGAATCATCATATCCTCGTCCTGGCGGTACGACTCCGCAATCCGTTCTTCTACGGATTTTTCCGTAAATTCCATGTGTTCCCCTCCTCATGCGAAAAGGGCTTCGGAGCTCTCTTCGTTCATGAAGACATTATACCGTTTACTTGCGCTCAGACAAAGTCTAAACTAGTCAACCATCTTGACCTGCACCGGATTGCTCTTCGCTTTTTGGTCATTCTTCTTCTTCATCCAAGTTCCAAGACTGATGATAATGGCAATAACAAGAATTTCAAAACCATACTTCAGAACGCCATTGGCGAACCAGCTGTGAATCATCGGCTCTTCCACAATCATCTTCGATGCGGTCCAGGCTAACACGGCAGCACCGATCGTGATGATAATAGGAAAGCGATCCGTCCACTTCAGGATAATGGTACTGCCCCACACCATAATTGGAACCGAAATCGCAAGTCCGATAATCACCAGCATGAAGCTTTCGCCAGCAGCGCCAGCTACAGCGAGCACGTTATCCAGTCCCATCATCGCGTCCGCGATAATAATCGTACGGATTGCCGCCCACATTTGGTTGCCAGCGGAAATTTCATGCTGCTTCTCATCCACCATCAGCTTGTAGGCAATCCACAACAGGGCAAAGCCACCGATCAATCGCAAGCCGGGGATCATTAAGAGCTGTACAACGAGGAGTGTGGCCACGATACGAATCACAATCGCACCGACGGTACCCCACAGGATGACCTTCTTCTGGTCCTCCTTCTGGACATTACGAGCGGCAAGCCCGATAACAATCGCGTTATCGCCTGCCAACACAAGGTCAATGAGGACAATCGATAGCAGTGCCATCCAAAAATCCATCGACATTATATCCATGCTTCTCCCATCCTTTCTGCATTTTCTTTAGGTTTCCACCTACCGATGTCCTCCACCAAAAAAAACGCTGTTCCCTTAGATTACAAGGTCTACAGCGTTTTTTGGGCGCAAAAATAGACCTCCACCTCATTCATAATAAATCAGGCAAAGGTCTCGCTAAACAACATAATCGTTGCCAATAAAGCCGGGGATGGTTCATCCCGTAATGACGACTTTACTTACGATATAGAATTTATAAGTTATCAACGAAGCCCATGAAATTCTATATCGCAAGAAAACCTACCTTTGAATCGCGGTTGCTCATCCTTGAAAGGCCACGATAGAAGGTTTTCTTATGAAGCTACTCCCCTTTGGGAACTATTCGGTTGGACATATTATAACATATGAAAAATCGCTTGTATATTCAATTTTTCCCACCGAGAACGAATGCTTGGCTATCCGAAATATGGGCAGCATTCCTGTTTTTTTGCTATCATGGTGCTATTCTGGTTGACTTTGACTTTCGCAAAGTGAGGATTGTACATGAAGAGATGGATCATACCCGCGATTTATTCAACAGCCCTGATACTGGCATTTGCATACAGACATGAAATCATAGACTGGCTGGGAGGAAATCCCCCGCTCTATCTGATGATCCTGCTGGCAGCCCTGCTTGCCTTATTTCCCGTTGCGCCCTATAAAGTTATCATCGCTATTCTCGGTTATGCATATGGGACACTCTGGGCTGCAGCCATTTCGTGGTTCGGAACAACGATAGCGGCCGTCATCCTGTATGCGGCAGTACGGTCCTTGTACCAGGAGCCCGGCAGGCGACTGCTTGGCAAATACGCGGCTATCCACAGGTTTACAGCCCTGGTAGAAAAACGCCCCTTTCAGTCGATCCTGCTCGCGCGCTTACTGCCCATCATACCGCAAATGGCCGTCAATATTTATGCCGGCGTCGCATCCATTCCATTCTGGACGTACACAACCGCTTCAGCCATCGGTAAAATCCCCGCGATTCTCCTGTATGCCTGGCTGGGCAGCGGGTTTTCCGATCATCCGCTCCTCTTTGCGGGTATCGCGGGCGGACTTATGCTGGTTACCGCTCTGTGTCTGGCCGCTATCCGGTGGTATAAAGGGAGACCGGCTTAAACGGAGCATGGTTTTGGTTTCCCTGACCAAAATGATTATAATATAGAGTAAGACTTACATTTATATGTTATAACGATGGAGGGATAATAGATGAATAATCGTTCAACCCCAAGTGAATTGGCTACCTTTGCAGGAGGCTGCTTCTGGTGTATGGTCTCTCCTTTTGATGAGCTGCCGGGCATCCTGAAGGTCGTTTCCGGCTATACGGGCGGCCATAAGGAATATCCGACCTATGAAGAGGTATGCTCTGATACAACAGGTCATTACGAGGCTGTTCAAATCACGTATAACCCGGAAGTGTTCCCTTACGAAAAGCTGCTCGAGCTCTTCTGGCAGCAAATCGATCCTACGGATGAAGGCGGACAATTCCATGACCGGGGCACATCTTACCGAACTGCTATTTTTTACCACACGGAGGAGCAGCGTGAGCTTGCGGAGCAATCCAAGCAAGCCGTAGCTGCCAGCGGACGATTCGATGGACCGATCGTAACGCCCATCATTCCCGCCAGCACTTTCTATGAAGCTGAAGAATATCATCAGGATTATCACAAGAAAAACCCGAGCCATTACAAACGCTATCGCAAAGGTTCAGGACGCGAGGATTTCATTGAGCAGCACTGGTCGGATCCGGTAGATCCGGCCGAGCTTAAACAGCGCCTGACACCGATCCAATATGAAGTGACCCAGAATAACGCAACCGAGCCTCCGTTCCACAATGAGTTCTGGGACCATCACGGGGAAGGCATTTACGTGGACATCGTATCCGGCGAGCCGCTCTTCAGCTCAACGGACAAATATGATGCCGGCTGCGGATGGCCGAGCTTCACCCGTCCGATTCGCGAATACAACATTAAGGAAAAAATGGATCTTACCCATATGATGGTCCGCACCGAGGTAAGAAGCAAAAAAGGCGACTCGCACCTCGGCCATGTATTTGACGACGGTCCTGGGCCGAACGGGCTTCGCTACTGCATCAATTCTGCGGCACTGCGGTTTGTACCGAAGGAAGAGATGCAAAAGGAAGGCTACGGCGAGTATTTGCAGCTGTTTGAATAAATCCAAGTTTCCTAGTGCATTGCCCTTCAGGGCAATGCACTTTTTATGTACGGTCGAACCCGCTTATTCAATTTGGTTGCACAGGGTAATATACATTACATACGAATTACAGAAGAACTGGAGGGATTGCACATGCCTTGGAGCAAACATGATTATCCGCCATCCATGAAAAATCTGGAGCCGCGGGTGAGGAATAAAGCCGTGGAAATTGCCAATGCCCTGCTGGAGGAAGATTACGATGAAGGTCGTGCCATCGCAATCGCCACCGCTAAGGCACAGGAGTGGGATGAGAATCATCCGAAGGACGTGAAGTGAAAATTCGGGCATAAGCATACGAAAGAAGCTCACCCTGCATGCGGGTGAGCTTCTCTTAGTTGGACCGTCTTATGAACGGCCGCTAACGGTATGCTGCGCTGTCTTCGGAGTAACCGGAGTGCTTGGGGCACGGACCGCCTTCCGAATCGGTTTCTTTTCCGTTTTCTCGGTACCGTACGTCACTGTGATGGTGATCACTTGTCCGGCAATCGATACGGCTAATATAGTATATAAGGTTTCAACCAATGGCATGTAGAATAGCGATAATAGCAGTACTACGGCATCCATCAGGAAAAACACCGTCCCTACCTTAAGCCCGCTCCACTCGCTGAACAGCACGGAGATCACGTCGTCACCGCCTGTCGCCCCGCCAAAACGGAGCACGATGCCGGCACCAAAGCCCGTCAATAAACCGGACAGCAGCGCGGCTGCCAGCAAATTATGATTCAGATCGATCACAAGCGTGGAATACCGCTCGATCAATGCGTAGAACAAGGTGAACATGCTCGCCGCAACAACGGTATTGATAATGAACTTCCGACCTTTGATGAATAAGGCAACTAGCAGAACCGGTATGTCCATGAGGACCATACTTAATGCGGGCGGAATATCAAGCGCATATTTGCCAAGCAGCGCAAGGCCGACAAAGCCGCCTTCGGTTAAATGATTGTGAAAATTAATGTGATAATACGTAAAAGCCATTAAAAACGTTCCGAACAACATCGCCGACATGGTGATAATTGTGTTTTGTCTTTTCCTCATACAGGATCCCTCTTGTCGTAGTAGATTGGTCAGACATAGGCCAATCTCTACCTAGAGGCAACCTGGAGGAGTTCATCCTTCGAACCATAGTTCCCATCCTTTCGTAAGAGACCGTCCTTGTCTTCTGACGTCCGACTTCGCTCTACGAAGGAAGCTATGTGTATGAGAGATCATAACGTTTCCAAATCGTCCTTTGGGGATTCGTCCTTCGGGGACACATGGTATCCTGATCCTTTCTCGTTTTAATTAGACTGCTTACATTATTATAACACAGTTGGCATACAAGCTAAACAGCTGGCTAGAATGAACTGGAATATATATATGAAATATGTAAAAAAACTCGCTTTAAGAACTCCCTCCATAAAATATCGTCGTTCTGTTCACATATTCGCTAAATCCGATGTGACCTAAATCACAAGCGCCCCTTCTTCCCTTGTCTATACTTAAATCGAACACGAATTCGACTTATGAATCAGGGGGAGTCTGTATGTTAAGCCAGCATACGATTGAGGTCGTTAAATCGACCGTTCCTGTTCTTGAAACACATGGAACGGCAATCACGACTGCATTTTACCAAAAATTATTTCATCATCATCCGGAGCTTCTTAACATATTCAACCATGCGAATCAACGAGAAGGAAAACAGCCCTTTGCTCTTGCCAATGCCGTATACGCCGCCGCAGCCCATATCGACCGTCTTGAAGCGATCGTCCCGGTTGTTAAGCAGATCGGACACAAGCACCGGGCATTAAACATTTTGCCTGAGCACTATCCGATCGTTGGCGAAACGCTGCTCGCCGCCATGAAGGAAGTGCTGGGAGACGCTGCAACGCCCGAAATTATCGAGGCCTGGGCCGAAGCTTACGGGGCTATTGCCGATGTCTTCATTGGCATTGAAGCGGATATGTACCAACAAGCCGCGAACGAAACCGGCGGCTGGAGCGGATACCGCAATTTCGTGATTGACCGGAAGGTGGAAGAAAGCTCCGTCATCACTTCCTTTTATCTGGTACCGCAGGACGGCGGCGAGATATCCGCTTATCAACCCGGTCAATACATCACGCTCCGGGTGAAACCTGAAGGTGAAACCTATTATCATAATCGTCATTACAGTCTCTCGTCCGCACCGGGTCAGCCTTACTATAAAATTACGGTCAAGCGTGAGGATGAGCTGGAAGGAAAGCCTGCCGGCATCGTCTCCACTTGGCTGCACCGTCATGCCGAGGTTGGAACCGTTTTAGAGGTCACGGCTCCGGCCGGTTCCTTTACGCTGGATACGGACAGCGATCTTCCGCTTGTCTTGATCAGCGGCGGCGTCGGTTTAACCCCGATGGTGGCCATGCTCGAAACCGTGCTGCAGGAACAGCCTGACCGGAACGTAACCTTTATCCATGCGGCCAAGTGCGGCAGCCAGCATGCGATGAAAGCTCATATCGATGCGCTTGCCTCCAAGCATCCGCAGCTAACCTCTTATGTCATTTATGAACAACCGGAATCGGAGGATCAGTGTCACCAAGCAGGCTATATTGATCTTGATTTCCTGCGTAAAACCGTTGATACCAAGGCCGACTTCTACTTCTGCGGCCCCGTTCCGTTCATGCGTGCCATCAACAGTCATTTGAAATCGATGGAGGTACCTTCGGACCGGATTCATTATGAATTTTTTGGCCCGGCTGGTACATTGGAAGATTAAAATAACCGTACTACAAAATCAAAGGGTGCCTGTCTTGCATAAAGATAGGCACCCTTTTTAGATTGAACACGCTTGCTGTCGACTATTATTCAGCGAAGAAGAAAACCATATGCCAGTTCTGGTCATGCGCATTTTATAAAACTATGTACCCTGGCGTTCATACCGTCCTCAAAATTCGGAACTAGATATGCTTGCCCTGTTCCCGCAGCAGCCGGTTTACCGTTTCTCTCCTCACGCCGATCAGCTGTCCGATCTCTTCCTGCGTCAGATACTCGGTCAAGTGTATTCCCTGTGAATACTCATCCAGCCACTGGATCAGCAGCTCAAGCCGCTCCGCAGGTCCTCCGACCGTCAAGTGATCCAGCCTCATCTGCATGAACCGCACCTTTTCCTGCAGCAATCTGGCAACCTCGAGCGGTTTCTGCGGATCCTCCGCAAGCTGGCGGTACCACGCTTCAGCCGATATGACCTCCACTTCGCTCTGGATCAGAGCGATCGCCGTTCCATGTGTCTCCTTCGGGCTGATCAGGGAATGGTGCGGCACCGTTTCACCGGGATATAAAATATTGAAAAGCACCATATTGCCATTCGGATGGAGACGGGTTACCTTGAACAATCCGCTCCGGATGTGATATAGATGATCCCCGCTATCTCCTTGCCTGAACAGTATTTCGCCTTTATGAAGAATCATTAATGAATCGCCTCCTGATGAATGCAGTTATGAGGAGTGTAAACGATATGCCGTCATGAATCCACTGGAGGCAAATAACAATTACCAGAAATTAATGGTTGCGCGCCGTATATTGTTGGCATACCATGTGTATAATAGAACATATGTTCCTGTATTTATTTATGTTTGAGGATGTGTCTCTTATGATGAAACCTTCCACTCCTCCTCCGCCTTCGCTAGAAGACGAAGCCCTGATCCGAGATTATCTGCTGCATCACTTCATTCAGTCTGTTCTCGAGCGGGATATTCAGATTCTCAAGACCCTTAAACTGAAAATGGGTGAGCTCTATATCTTAAATCTGCAGCTCATTAAAAAAGGATATTCGGATCATGCCTGGTTCCTACAACAACAAATGAGAAGGCGCGGCATCCGGATTCATAGCCAGAGCGGTACAGCCGAAGAAGGGCTGCAGGTTCAGTATTTATGCCGCGGATATGATGGCTGTCTGCTCTGCGAATGGCGCTCCTTCAAGGAAGAGATAAAGGATCGGCTCGTTTCGTATCTTGGCACGGATTTGGCGGCATACTAGCACCAACTACGTACAAGACAGGAGCGCTCCATGAAGAATATCTTCCACATATATTCTGCCGATATCCATAGAATCATCCGTAATTGGGCTGCAGGCGTCATCATCGTCGGGCTCGCTATTCTTCCTTCTCTGTATGCCTGGTTTAACATTGAGGCCTCATGGGATCCCTACGGCCAGACCTCCGGCGTCTCCATTGCCGTTGCCAACCTGGATAAAGGCACCACCCTCCGCGATCAGCCCATTAACCTGGGAAAAGAAATCGTGGAGTCCCTCCATCACAATGAGAAGCTGGGATGGCGTTTTACGGAGGATAGCGAGAACGCCATTAAGGGTGTACGGCGCGGCGATGATTATGCCGCTATCATTATTCCGGAGAACTTCTCTGCCCGGATCGGCACCGTGCTGACCAATGAGCCTGTCAAAGCTCAGATCCTCTATTATACGAACGAAAAAATCAACGCCATTTCTCCCAAAGTGACGGCCCAGGGCGCATCCGGTGTTGTGGAGGAAATCAGCAAAAATTTCATCAAAACCGCCAACGGCACCATCTTCGAGATTTTCAACACACTCGGGATTGAGATCGAGAACCAGCTACCGGCCATCAATAAAGTACGAAGTCTTCTGTTCCGGATCGAAAAAAGCTTTCCGGAGCTCAATGAAGCGGTGGGCACAGCCGCAGAGGATATTAAGCTGGCCAACCGATTGGTTCAGCAAGCCGACGCCGCCCTGCCTCGCCTTGAAGGAATTGCCACGGACGGCAAGGCCATGGCCGGTGCGCTGGCGGAGTTCGCGAATCAGGCCGCCGGTGCCTCGAAATCGCTGGAGCCTGCTCTGCGTCAGGACTTGGAGGTACTGGCTGCAACCACCGGAGCACTCTCGCAAGTGCTGGACGCTCTAGGGCAAGCCGACATTGACCCGAAGGAGCTTGCCAGCCGCCTGAACGCTGCGCAGGAACGCGCAGAGACTGCAGCGAAAGCAGCAGCCCGGCTGGGTCAATTGTTCAAGCAGCTGGGCTCCATCTCCCCGGCAGCAGCTTCCGGGGCGGCCAAGCTCGAGGATATTGCCGCACGATGGACCTCTGCTCAATCCGTGCTCCAAACGATAGCCCAAGCCGTGGAACGGGGAGAAGAAGCGCCAGCAGATTCCATCGATAAGCTGAAGAAGCTGAACGATGACATTACGGGACTGACCAACACGCTGTTAAGCCGCTACGATACGGAGATCGGTCCAGCGATAAGCAAAGCCTTCACCAAGGGCGCAGGCACGGCCAAGCGTGTTCAGCAGGAGCTGACCCAGGCGCTTGCCAGCGTCCCCGACATTCAGCATTTGCTCAAAGACGCCCGGAAAGGTCTCAAAGTAGGCGGAGAAGAAGTGCAGCTTGCCCAAAGCCGTCTGCCGGAGGCCGAGCTTCGGATTACGCAGCTGGCGAATCGGCTCCGTGAGATGGAAGCTGAAGGAGATATCCAAGAGGTTATCGATTTGCTTCAAAATAATTTCGAGCTCGAAAGCCAGTTTTTTGCCGAGCCTGTAACGCTGGAAGAGAATCGCCTGTATCCGATCCCGAACTACGGGTCTGCCATGTCTCCCTTCTTCACGACTTTATCCTTGTGGGTAGGTGCCCTGCTGCTCGTTTCCCTGCTCTCCGTTGAGGTTCATGATGAAGAGAGAAGCTTCCGCAGCATCGAGGTTTACTTCGGACGCTATTTAACCTTTCTCACCATTGCCCTGTTCCAAGCGCTATTCGTCACCCTGGGTGATATCTATTTGCTGCGGACCTATGTGGTGAATCCGGGCTGGTTCATCCTGTTTGCGCTGCTGATCAGCTCCATCTTCATGCTGATTGTGTACACGCTGGTGTCCGTATTCGGCAATGTCGGAAAAGCGATGGCCATCGTACTTCTCGTGCTGCAGCTCGCAGGCGCGGGCGGAACGTTCCCGATCCAGATGACGCCGCCCTTCTTCCAGGCATTGCATCCGTATCTGCCGTTCACCTACGCCATTAGCATGATGCGGGAAGCCGTTGGCGGCATTCTATGGGATATTGTCATCCGGGATGTCCTGTTCATGCTGATCTTTGCCGCAATTGCGCTGTTGATCGGGATTGCGCTCAAGAAACCGATCAACCGGGCCAGCGGCGGTCTTGTCCGTAAAGCGAGAGCCTCGAAACTCATCCATTAATCCAGCCCCCTTTCGGAGCGTATATCCGCGAAGAAAGACTGCCTGATTACAACTTTAGTCATATTTTACGCAAAAGGACACCCCAAGCGGCTTCTTAGAGCCATGGGATGTCCTTATTTCATATAAGATTCACTTATGTTGGGATTGCTGGTGGTATTCCTTCAGCTGTTTCAACGTATCCTCTTCCATATCCCCAAGCCGCCAGATCGCAATCTTCGAAACACCCGCATCTCTCGCCGTATCCATCCAGCCAGCGATGGTCATTCCATCTGCATACCATACCGTATGGCCGATGTCTTGGTCGTCCGTATATTCATAATACAGGGCACCGCTTGACGAATCCCGCTTCGGCACTTCCGAGATGGAATGCGCCAGCTCCACCGCACGCTTTTCCGTTAAAGAGACAACCTTGCCGTTCTCCGCCCAGTCAAACCCTCCAACCGACAGTGCGATGGCATGGTCTCCCGGAATCCCGCGCAGTTTGTCCGCCAGCTTCCTGATCAAGGCGTGATCCGCCTTCGGCCCCGGTCCGCTATGCCCTCCGTACAAGTTATAGGCCATCAGGACATAATCCGGGCCTGCCGGCAACAACTCCAAGGATGTCTGGGAGATCCCCGGCTCCAGGACGATTCGAAGAGAGAAACCCTCCGCTTGTAAACGTTCATACAGCTCCTCGTACAGAGCGCACAGATTCGCCCAATCTTCCTTGCGTACCTTTTCGTAATCCAGCTCCACGCCACGAAAGCCATGCTGGGATACTACAGCCAGAATGTGCCCGATATGCAGGCTGCGGCTTTCCGGAGTAGCCACGATCCGGGAGATGAGCTCAGGATCCTTCTGATCCGCCGTCCCATCGGTATCGAAGCGATCGTTTACGATGGTCAGGACCCGGCGAAGCTGCTCCCCTTTCCGGGAAATCTCCTGAAATTCAGGCAGCCCCTCCCGAAAATCCGAAGTAAAATGGAGTTCGTCTTTATAATTGAAGTAAGCTGCAAAAAAATGGATTTCTTCAAGCTCGCTGCCGAGCTGCTCCATATCGGTTATGCCCGTCCTCCACTGCCAATCCGTAATCCAGGCAGACAGCTTTACTCCCGTTTGCGATATCTGAGCCTGCAGTGCTTTCTCCTGCTCTTCGGTGCGCAGCCACCAGAAGGAGACAGCAGCGCACAAAGCCATCAGCACCACTGCTCCTGCCCATTTCCTCCTGCGATTCTTCATTCTTGTTCACGTCCTACGCCATCCGAATTTTAAAAGGTCTCCACAGCCCAGTCAACCGCCCGGTTCACGCTTCTCTGTACGTCTGTCAGGACTCCGGTCAGTCCGGACGGCTTGTTCGTAAACAGCAGCTTCCGATCGCCGCCCGCAGACTCCGATGTTATGGTGACATCTTCAAAAATAGCGTCGTAAATATCATCCTTCTCATTCTGCTCGTGATATTGCGATTCAAACGCCACGCCCCCCGCGCAAATCGAAACATCCACAGGCTGTTGGTCCAGAATTAACTGTTGATCGACACTCACGGACACGGAATGGCCTTTCACCGAAATCTCCAACCAACGGTTGCCAAGTATGTTGACCGGATACTCATTCTCATCATCCCGATCTCCGGCCTGCGTCTGTTCCTTGGTATATACCGATGCTTTGTCGAATTGCAGATCCTCTTCACCCCACTCGACCTTCGGCAGGGAATAAGTGAACAGCTCCTCGGGCGCTTGACCTGCTCGCTTCTGCTCTACCACCACGTTATTGTTCTCCAGAAGGAGTCTTACGTAAGAGCCCTTGGTCCGGTCGTAACGGACATAGATGGACTGCCGTCCTACCACATTACCGAGCGCTTTAGCCGAGACGGTTACGTCAGTCTCTTCGCTACCTTTTAAATAAACCGTCCCTGCCTGAGACGGAGGCGATGTGACCACAAAACGGTTATCCGCAAATTCAAACGCTCCGCCGAGCAGCTCCCACTTGTCAGCCTGCTGCTTGTCCCCCCGCACAAACTGCATAGCTTGTCCTTGGTCCTTGTGCAGCTTCATCAACAGGTGATTGGTGGACCAGAAAGGAGCAGGCTGGACCCGAGTCAGATTATAAAGATCGCTATCCTGCGAGTTGAAGGCCATACCTTCCAGGTTGAAATTCATCCCAAACAACTGCTCAATCTGCTCCGTATTGGCATCGGCTACAAGCTGATTCATGCCGCTGCCAAGCGCATTGGCGTGCATGATCATATATGTCCCTGGAACGTAACCCAGCGATTCCGTGTAGACTTTATTCATCGCCTCATAGTCAGCTTGAATCCGTTCTTCCATCTCCGCGCGGTTCTCGAGCGGTATCATGTTCTCGTCGCGAATGAAATCCATCAAATAGTGGTTGTAATACTCCACGTTGGATTTGCTGGTCAGTTCACCCTCATCCTTAACGCCGATATAACGGCCTTCACTATCAAAAATATTAATATAAGTCAGCCGGTTGCCGTTGGTCCCCAGCTCCCAATAACCGGTGCGGGTCATCTTCAGCATATCCTTCGGCTGCAGAAATTTCCGTTCACTGTTGCCCATTTTGCCCGCATAAGACAGGAAGGTGGCCTTATAGTTGTATTTCTCCAGCAGCGGCTGCGCAAACAGCGCGGAGTCATTCCGTCCATCTTCAAAGGACAGATACAGCGCTTTATCCGGCAGCTTCTTGCCATGACGATAATAATCGATAATATCTTGCTGCGAAATCGTGGTGTAGCCCTGTTCATATAAGGCCTTCAATTGTGCATCCAGTTGGCTCTTGGATACGAGCTTGGATGTCCCGGTGCGGCCAACCCCGAAATAGGATAGCGCAATAAAGCCTTGATCCTGACGCCAGGCCGCTCTGTCCGGCTCCTTATAGGTGCGAAAATCGAAAATCGCATTCGCCAGCAGGACGGCTACTACGGCCAATACAACGACCTGTGCCGTAACTTTGATGATTTTGCGGCGATTTTTTCGCTGAACATTGAGGGCTGCATTTTGTTTTTTACCCATTTGTCATCCTCACTTCAACCGCTTTGACACGATCAGAACGGTAATCCGAATTTTTTGCCTTTGCGCTTGCGGGCTTCCTTCTTCTCTCTCGCTTGAATATCCTGCGGAGTTTCCCGAGTCCCCCATGTCGACTTCCAGAAGGTAAACCAGGCCACCGGCATCTGCCATAACAGCACAAACTCATAGAACAGGCAGAATACGAAGCCGAACACCCAGAGCTTGCTCTTGCGGAACAGCAGGTGGGCAAGACTCATCAGCAGCGCCATCAGCAGCAATCCCATCAGGAAGGTCCCCGGGAAAATGCCGTGAACGATCGGCACGTACATCAAGTTATAGGCAACCACGACAGGCGCGGCTATCGGCACGATTAGGCCTATGTAGAAAAACAATGCCATAAACGGTTCTTTGCGCCAAATAAAGCTTCCGGCACGGAGCGACTCGCGCAGCCATGAGCGCTTCCAGCGCATCTGCTGCTTCAGGAACACCTTCATCTGTGAAGGGACAATCGTCGAGCATATGGCCGAATCCTGGTAACCGGTGCGATGTGTTTTCAATATAAAGTTCGTCATGCTCCGGTCATCCCCGAAGGTGGCGGGTCTGCCCAGAAACTTCTGGTTCAGCCAGGCGTCCGCATGCTGCAGGATCAGCTCTTTCCGATAGCAGGATAACGGGCCCGACAAGCAGGTCACGCTGTCAAACCAGGACTCCGCCGCCTTCATGATCCGAAAAGCAATATAATAACGGACCGTCTGCAGCTTCGTCATGTTATTGGTATATTTGTTCTCGACGTCCGTCCGGCCGGCCACGCCGCCCATCTTAGGGTCCTGAAAAGGCTGAACGAGGTGGCGAATCGCCGTCGGGTCCAGAAAGCTGTCGGAGTCCACGAAGACCACCAAATCATGCTTCGCCATCTCCACGCCCTTGACCAGGGCGACCCGCTTGCCCGCATTCTCCGGCAGCACCGTATAGGACAAGCGTTCGCGGGTAGCGTAACGCTTCGCCTCGGAGTGAATCACTTCAATCATATCCTTGATCTGCTGCACCGATTGATCTGTCGATCGGTCATCCACGACGATGACCTCCAGCTTATCTACCGGATAATCCTGATTAATACAGCTGAGAATCGTACGTTTAATCCAATCCGCTTCATTGAAGCAGGGGATGATAATCGAAACCCCGGGTGTATAATCCGGATTGATTGGCACATCGCGATACAACGCCCCGAACAGGTAGCGAGTTAGCAAAAACAGGGTTGCAATTAAGCTGTACAAATACAGCACCATGTTGTATTTGAAATAGATAATGCTCTCGGCCCGCATCAGCATGATGAAGAGCACCGCCATGAACATCAACGCGCTGGCAGAATACACGGAATAGCCCCACCGTTTGCGCTGAAAATATTCCGTTAGCGGCTTCGCAAATTCTAAGGCAAGCCTATGTTCTTCACCGGATTCCGTCGAATTCGTGACCCGACGAACGACGCATGCCTCCATCCTTACAGCCGATTCGAAACCCTCGGGCATGGCGCCCGGCGGGATCCGGAATCGGACCTTCACCGTGTCGCCCACTTCAAGACCTGAAGGGACGTCCGGCAGCTTGAGCAGCAGGCCCGTGGCCGAAATGTCGGCAGCCTGTCCCTTAATCCTGGCTTTTTTCTTTTTCCCCTTGGGGACGATCCATACTTCAAATTCCGCTTCATAACGCAAGCTGAGCATACGCAGTTTATTTACATAGTCAGAGCTGGACAAATCATCCCCGGGCTGCTGGGCCCGGTTGCCTCTCCGGTCCGCGTTCAAACGAATCTGCTCCGGATCGGGTACATAGGAAAGAGTGCGTCTATCCGTACGCGGAACCGCAAGAACTTCTTTAGTGCTCTTCGATTGCTTTCTTTTTATAATCCTCATTGCTTTCTCCCATCGTTACAAACTCCAATAATGAAAGCCATTCGCTTCATATTCGGTTTTTGGATAAGCTCCCTTCACGTCGATCAGAAGCTTCGCCCCTTCAGAGCTAAACATGTCCTTGAATTCGGCAATCCCAAGCTGCTTGAACTCCCGGTGAGCGACGGCGACAACCGCAATCTGAATGTCTTTCAATCCGCTCATGTCCGACAGCTCGATACCATATTCCTCATATGCCTGACGCGGATCCACGTGCGGGTCCGCGACCATCGGCTGGATTCCGTAGTCCTGCAGCTCCGTGATAATATCGATGACTTTGGAGTTGCGGATATCCCGGCAGTCTTCCTTAAAAGCCAGACCCATTACCGCCACCTTCGCCCTCATCAGATCGATACCTTGGCGAACCGCGAGTTTAATGACATGCTGGGCGATGTATTTCCCCATTCCGTCATTGATATGCCGCCCGGCCAAAATAATTTTGGAATGATATCCCGTATCCTCGGCCTTATACGTCAGATAATAAGGATCGATTCCGATGCAATGCCCGCCAACGAGCCCCGGCCGGAACGGGAGGAAATTCCACTTTGTTTCCGCTGCCCGCAGCACGGCATTCGTATCGATATCCATCTGGTTGAACAGCATAGAGAGTTCGTTCATGAAGGCGATATTGATATCGCGCTGGGCATTCTCGATGACCTTGGCCGCTTCCGCCACCCGGATGCTTTCCGCCCGGTGGACGCCCGCATCAATGATCAGCTCATATAGGCTGGCGACCGTCTCCAGCGCCTCCGGATCATTGCCGGATACAATTTTTACGATGGTCTCGAGTCGGTGTACCTGGTCTCCGGGATTGATTCGTTCCGGGGAATACCCCACCTTGAAATCCTCGCCCAGGCGCAGGCCGGACTCCTCTTCAAGAATCGGAATGCAAACTTCCTCCGTTACGCCCGGATAAACCGTTGACTCATACACAACAACCGCTCCCCGGGTCAATGCGCGGCCGGCCAATCGGCTGGCATTGCGCACGAATTTCAGGTCCGGGACATTTCCGCTTTTTACGGGTGTCGGAACGGCGACAATAAAGCAGCGAGCTTCCTTAAGTTTATCCGGATCCGAGGTGAAGGCAGCCGTGCAGTTCGTAAGCGAAGCATCCCCGATCTCACCGGTAGCATCGAATCCGCTGCGATACTGCTGCACCTTGGCCTCGCTCAGATCGAAGCCGATGACATCCAGCTTTCTTGAGAATGCGACCGCCAGCGGCAGGCCCACATATCCAAGACCGACGACCGCTAATTTATCCACGCGGTCCAACATATTCACATATAATTCCATCTTATTCCATCTCCATTGCGGCTTTGTCCTGCAGCTGCATCATGTCCGCCATTTTTACAAACGTATATCCTTTATTCTTCAGCCCTTCCAGTACTCTTGGCAGGGCCTCAACGGTATGAATGTCATCCAGCATATGGAGCAAAATGACGCTTCCCTTTTGTGTCTTGGTCATAACGCCGTTCACAATATCGTCGGCACTGTTGGAAATATCCCAATCCAGCGTAGTCACATCGTACATTGCTATGGCGGGGTAACCGGCAGCCGCCAGCGCTTTGGCCCGTTCGTCATCTACCACGCCGGTCGGCGGGCGAAACAGCATGACAGGCTGCTGTTGTATGGCCTCCGTAATAACCTGGTGGGCCTTGACGACATCCTTCTGCAGCTCCTCCGGCGTTAGCGATGTAACGACGGGATGGCTGTAGGAATGATTGGCCACATCGTGTCCGCCTTCCACCATCGCCCGCGCTAAATTCGGGTTGCTTTCCACTCCTTTGGCCCGCAGGAAAAAGGTGGCCTTCACATCATGCTCCTCCAAAATATCAAGGATACGGGTTACCGTTTTGTCGCTTCCGAAATCATCAAAGGTCAGGGCAACTTCTTTTTTGTTGGTATTGACTTTATAAACCAGTTCATATTTCGACTGTTCATAATCCGGATTCATTCTTGCAGCGTCGTATCCCGGAATTAACTCGAGCGGTTTACGCACGCCGGCATTCTGCACCAGTTCATCCAGCGTAACCAATTGATATCCGATCTCGTCCACGGCCTGGGCTATGTATTTAATAGAAGAAATCACTTCTGGATTGACATCGGTATTCATGGAAATAATACCGCCTCTGGAGATGTACCTGGTCACATACTCTCCAATCTCTTCTGCACTCTGCATATTGCGATCCTTGGGATTAATGTTATAACTTACAACGGCCTTCATTCCAAGATGTGCTGCTGCCAGCGGCACTTCTTCCGGATAATCGCCCGAGCGTGTCCGCACATAACGGGGCTGGGCGCCCGTTTCCCGCTCAATGACATCGTTCGCGAGTTTGATTTCCTTATAGATCTGATCGTAATCAAGCTGATTCATATCGAGCTGATTGAGCGTATTGTTCTCAATTTCATGACCTCTGGACAAAATGGCATCCGCAATGTCCGGTTCCTCCGCCACTCGGATCCCCGGAAGAAAGAAGGTCGCCTTGATTCCGTACGCATCGAGCTCATCGATCAGTGCCATCATGGTCGCTTTATCGCCCATGCCGTTAAAGGTAAGCGCCAGTTCTTTCCTGGCTGTGTAAACAAACGGGATTTCCCTGCTCTTCTCCCCCGTGTACCGTTCCACTTTTTGAACAGTCGCTGTCGAACCGCCCGCTTCATCGCCGGGAGCTTGCTTACCTCCAAAAAGACCGCAACCACCCAATAACGCCAGGGTTAACAACAGTCCGGTCATTCTCATAAGCATGTATAACATTCGGGTATTACTAGAATCTCTCTTCATCTGGATACTCCTTTTAAATATCAAACAGGGTTTTTATTTAAGCCCTTCCTGAATAAACCAATAGAATATAACACCAACCTATCATAAATGCTATAACATTTTGGAAAAATTCATGGATTTTCATCATTTTCATAACTTTGAATTACAATAAGGAACCCCGGTCGTCCAGCTTATGTAATCCGTTGCCCATGTTTTTTTCTAAACATGCTTCTACTCCCTGCCGCTCGATGATTCACATTATAGAATTCAGTTCTATACAATTTCTAAACAATTCCGATGTAACCGGGGCCTTGCCCCATGTCAGACAAAAAAAATACCTCCGAAAGTCTCTTAAGACCTTCGAAGGTATGTTGAATAGTGAATGATTCATGTTGTTCATATTGTTACCATTTAACCTGAAAATCGCTATTGAACCTCATGCAAATCAAGGTTCTTCCCCAGCCATCGCGGTTCGTTTGTGAACCCAAGCCTGATAGTGATGAACGGCCAGTCCCGCAAAGGAGTTATGGTCGCTGCCAAGTTTGGCGGCACGCAGAGCTTCATCCTCCATCTCCTGTTCACTCTTGGCAAAGAAGGTGAGATGCTCGCCTTCCTCCGTATCCCCAAGCTCCATACCGATCCAGACAGACTTGCCGAGTTCGTCCGCCTGCTCCAGCTCTTCCTTGGACAATTCATACATCTGCTCCCCGCTGTCCCGGTACGCCATAACGGCAATCGCGTCCGTATTCTCAATCATCCAGCGGCTGAACGAGTCGGCATCCGCGCTGCGGGGTCCAGGTATCGAGTCAAGCCAGAAAGGAACGGCGGCACTGAACGTTAGCCCCTGATGCTTTGCCTCCTGCACCCAAACCTCCATGTTCGCGCTCCATTCTTCCACCACCTGTGCCTGTTCACGGCCCCATCTTCGGAGCACATAGGGCTCGACATCGAACTGCACGCCCTCGAATTTCTCCTCCGGCGCAGCCGTACGATTGTACGCTTCCAGCCAGGCCAGCAGCTCCATCCCTTTTCGCCGGCCTTCCTCATAAGCCCAATCCGGCTGACCGTTCAAGGCATGGACGCTGATTCCCTGCTGATGTGCTGCAGCTACAAAATGGCGGTATTCTTCGTCCGTCACCTCTTCTTGAATCTGCAAAAAGATCGTTGTAATGCCTTCCCTGCCGCTAAAGGCCACAATCTCCTCCGTTTCACTTCGGATCAGACTTGCATCCCACAGCCATGTAGCCTTGTTCAGATTCACCTTGCCTGACGGGAGAAGAAAAAGGATCAGCAGCAAAAGACAGATGCCGGCAACCAGAATGATCCACTTCGCCTTTGCATGTATAGGCCTCATTCTTCTCGTCCATTTCATCAGATCAAGACAGCCTCATCCGGCTCAACTACATGCTGAACAGAATGGCCGATCTTGTAGATATGAGGCTCGGCGAACGCTTTAAATGCATTTCGTGTATCTAAGATCGGCACGCCGGTCGAAGCGATCGAATGATAATCCAGATTGCTGTGGTTTGTAATGAGGACGATGCAATCGTAACGGCTGAATTTCGCCAGATCATACTCCACGCTGCGAACCGTCCCGCCTTGCTTATCCACAAAGCTGTGGGCATATGGATCGAAATAATCCACATAGGCGCCATTTTCCTTGAACTGTTCATACACTTCAAGACCAGGGGATTCACGCAAATCACTGATGTCCGGCTTGTATGCCATGCCTAATAGCAGGATATTCGAGCGCTTGATCGATTTGGCATATTCGTTCAGAATCGTAGCCGTCTTGTTGATCACATAGTAAGGCATATTATCGTTGGTGGACTGTGCCAGCTCAATAAACTTGCTGTAGAAGCGGAAGCCCTTGGCCTTCCAGGACAGATACATGGGATCCAGCGGAATGCAGTGGCCGCCGATGCCCGGTCCCGGATAGAATGGCATGAATCCAAACGGCTTGGTTGCCGCTGCATTGATCACTTCCCATACATCAATGCCCATGCGGTCACACATCATGGCCATCTCGTTGACAAAGGCAATATTCACGCTTCGGAACGTATTCTCCAGCAGCTTGGACATTTCCGCCACTTTCGGGTTGCTGACGGGTACCACCGTCTCCACGTACTGCTTGTATAACGCTTCACCCAGCTTTAGGCAGGCGTCCGTCGTTCCTCCGATCACCTTCGGCGTATTTCGCGTATTAAACCGGCTGTTCGATGGGTCGACCCGTTCCGGTGAGAAGCACAGATAGAAGTTTTGGCCAACCTTATAACCGAGCTTCTCAATCGGCTGCTGAATCAGTTCCTCCGTGGTTCCCGGATAAGTCGTGCTCTCCAGCGTAATTAACAGATTAGGTTTCATAAAGCGTTTGAGCTGATCGACTACCATTGTAATGTAGGAAGTATCCGGGTCCTGATTCTCGCTGAGCGGCGTCGGCACGCAGATGCTGACCGCGTCGATCACAGCAATCATGCTGTAATCCGTTGTCGGTTTAAAGCGCCCGGTCTCCATGCATGCCGCAAGCTCTTCGGACGAGATGTCACTAATATAGGACTCGCCGCGGTATATGCGGTCAATTTTGTCAGAATCCAGATCGATACCGATGACCGTGAATCCCTGTCTTACCATTTCCACAGCCAGCGGCAACCCTACATAGCCCAGTCCCACAACACCCAGAACGGCTTTCTTATTCTCAATGGCACTCAATAAAGTTTCATATTCCTCATTCACAAGTATTCAACCTCCATCGGATGTTTAGTCTATTCGTCTATTTCTTTTGCCTATTCGCCAAAAGACAGACCTCGTTTTGTTGAAATCTCTCCTTGCGATTAAAGAACCTCTCAGCTCAACTAATCACGTATCATTCATCAATTCTCATCAAACTAAAAGCGTTAGTAACGATGTGTTTAATGAAGGCAGCGGCGGATGCGGGCATCCAGCTCCACCGGCGAGAACGGTTTGGTTACATAATCATCCACCCCGTTTTGGAAACATTGGCTGATCGTTTGCTCCACTCTTTTCTCGGTTAATACCACAATTTTCGGCGGCTCCTTCATATCCAGCTGCTGGATATGATGGATGAAAGGCAGGCCGTCGATTCCATGCAGGTTGAGCTCGGTCAGCACAAGATCCGGCTCCCATTTCGGGATGAGATCCAGCGCCTCCAAACCGTCTACGGCTTCAAGCGTTTCATAACCTTGCATGGTCAAGCGGATCTGCAAAAACTCCCTTACCGTGGCATCTTGATCCACGATGAGAATGCGGTTTTGACCGCTGTCTGCTTCCTCCTGCGTAAATATATGAATATCCGAAGAGGTGCTGAGCTTGGCCGCTTCCGCCATCTGCTTCAACGTCAGCGCTGATGGCACTTCCGTAAGCGCGGCAAGCGTAATACGCGGATCTGCTTGCTCCAAACGGCCTTGCAGATGCTGCTTCAGGAGCAATGCCTGATAATGGGCGGCATCCAGCGAATATCCAGGCAAGGTAACGGCCATTACACCGGTATGGGTGTCTTGCAGTACCTCACCATTCACGCCGGACAGCTGGTCCACAAAGCTTTGAACCTCTGCCAGCCCAGCCTCCGTCTCGGACGGATTGCCTGCACAGTACAGAAACAGCAATGCTGCTCCATGGCTATGGTTTCTCACTTCCTCCTCCAGGCGGCCGTAAAAATCTACGGCCTGCACGCGTTGCAATGTTGCGGATTGAGACATAACTGTAGGTCCCACCTCTCTTTATATTTTGATGCTGTTACATATGAACCGGGCCTTGAAGTCAGGCAGCCTCGTTCTTATCTTTCCAGCTCTGCCGGGTCATGGTCCCCCATGAATTGTTGTTTTGCAGATATTGAATATGCCCCTGTACTCTCCACAGCACACCTAACTGGTGGTAACCCACGAATTTGAGTGCCGAGAAGAGGAGCATCTTCACCAGATCGGACAATTTGGTATACCGGCGGAAGGCCATCTCCTCCAGGATGAGAGCTCCCACGCTGAGCAGGTACCCACTTAAAAAATTGACGAGTCCAAACACGACCAGCACATGCCAATTTGTCATATCCAGCAATACATATCCAAGCAGAGCCAGAAGGCCCGTAATTCTGAAGTAAGGGTTTAACGCTTCAAAAATAACGTTGTAGGGCATCGTCAGCATGCCCATGACTTTATATTTCGGATTGAACACCATATCGCGGTTCTCGATCATGTTCTTCAAGTTTCCCCGTCCCCAGCGCTTGCGCTGATTGGACAAAATGTTGTAGCTGTCCGGCGCCTGCGTCCAGCACACCGCTTCCGGGCAAAAGGAAACGCGGTATTTGATTTTATTTTCCAGCATATAGCGGTGCAGCTTGATAATGATGTTCATATCTTCGCCGGGGTAACCTCCCCGATAGCCGCCCACCGCAATAACATAATCTTTCCGGAACAAGCCGAAGGCTCCCGAGACGATGATGAGTCCGTTGAAATGGCTCCACCCGATTCGTCCTCCAAGGAAAGCTTTCAAGTATTCGATCGATTGGAACATCGGCCATATCCGGCGCGGCAAGGATACGTCCTTAACCTCTCCGTTCTCAATCACGCAGCCATTGGCGATCCGAACATCCCCGCCGATTGCCACCGTTTCCTCGGGATTCTCCATATACATCCGGGCCATCCGGATCAGCGCATCCTTCTCCAGCAATGAATCCGCATCGATGGAAGAAATCAGCGGATAACGGGACAGGTTAATGCCCGCGTTCAATGAATCCGCCTTACCGCCGTTCTCTTTGTCGATGAGGTAAAGCTGCGGGTACTGCGGATTATAATAAATGCCCCGAACCTTGTTCGTGTTGATGTTGCCGCGGATCTCCGGATTGGGGAGCAGTGTCAAACCATACTCCTCAATCAGCACCTTCAGCGTCTCGTCGGAGGATCCGTCATTGATGACGATGACCTCGTAGGTTGGATAGTTCAGCGTCATCAGACAGCGGACATTCTCCGCGATGGTCAACTCTTCGTTATAGGCGGGAACCAGCAAAGATACTGACGGAACCAGTTCCGAACCCGAGAGCGTATTGTATTTGGAATACGTCGCACGTCTGAAAATATCTTTAATATTTCTGAAAGAAAACATCAGAATTACAAAATAAAGCGCGCT
Source organism: Paenibacillus sp. NPDC093718 (assembly GCF_050279985.1). Taxonomy (NCBI): domain Bacteria; kingdom Bacillati; phylum Bacillota; class Bacilli; order Caryophanales; family Paenibacillaceae; genus Paenibacillus; species Paenibacillus sp. NPDC093718. The sequence goes on along the minus strand of NZ_JBNNUS010000006.1, from coordinate 334,178 downwards.
AACGATCATGACGTAATAAATCGCCACCATACCGTAAGTGAGCAGGATATCTCTAAGCAGTGTAATCTCCTCCTACTCCTGCAACCGTGCCGATCCGTTTGTTCGTTTGAACACCGAAATAACGATCGTACACCAGTTTCTTTTTGTTAAAAGCCACCATTTGCTCGACTTGCTTGTATTCGCCTTCGTTGGACATGATCCGTTCGATCCGGTACAAGGCCGTTTCCCTAGCCGGACCTTCTCCTGTCAGCGCCGCTTGACACAATGTCTCGAAGCCTTGTTCTCCCAACATGGCAAGACTCTCCGCGCTGTTGTTGCGCACATGCCAATTCTCGTCCTTCAAGGCGGAAGCCAGAATCGGAATGCTGCCTGCGGCATGCAGCCGTCCCAGCGCTTTTGCCGCTGCTGCTCGCACTTCCCACTCATGATCATTCATGAGCTCCGCAATGGTATCATCCTTCAGCGCCGGATAGGAGCCAAGATACAGCTTAACCGCCTCCGCACGCACATCCTTCTCTTCGGATCCGACCAGTCGATCGAGTGCCGGCACGACAGCCGGAATAGCCTGCCCCCACATGGCTACTAGCGCCACCTTGACCAGTCCAGGATCGGGATCATCCAAGAGTTTCCGCATGAGGCCGGCCGAATCCAGCCGGGTTTCAAGCAATATATCGGCAGCCATATGATGAATGGCTTTATCGTAGGACAGCAGCTTGGACAACATTTCTCGAATCTGCTGTGACTGAACTGCGCTTTTGGCAATCGCCCGCGCTATGATGATGGTCATCGGACCGTATTTGGTACGGTTCATCAGATGCTGGAGCTGAGGCACGGCCTCTTCCGCACGCATCCCCCCAAGGCGGTAGACCGCTTCAATACGGCGATCTTTCCGCAGGCTGGATAATGCTCGAACCTCCTCTTCCACAAATCCGGCATCCCGGCATAGGCGCAGGAGCTTGTCTCTGGCGTCCCCTTTGAATTGCTCGATCCACTCTATAAACTTGGCTTGAATGACCCGGCGCTCAGCCGATGTCAATTTGCCAGGCGGGAGCTCCAGCTTCGTATCGTCATGCAGATGACTCTGGACATACACAAAATAGTCATGATGTTTTTCTGTTAAGCGTTCCGTTTCTCTTTGTAAGGCATTGTGCTTGATCTTCATTTGGAACAACAGGATAATGCCGGCTGCAATAAGGCCGAGACATACATAGACGAAGACGTATGCCATTTCTAAATTTGAAAACATATCCGATGGCTCCTCCTTTTATTTAGCATCTGGTTTCCGCTCCGTTTCGGGCAGACGGGTAAATATGTCCTGCATATCATAATAGCTTTGTTTTAATCGTTCACTGTACTTGGTTGCTTCCCATAGCTCCCAAGTATAGGGTTCGATCTCCTCCAGGTTGATGGACGCTGCCGATCCTGATGCTGAATCCCCGTTATTCTCAGATCGTTCCGCGATCCACGGAGCCAGCCGGATCCCTTCTGTTGTTATCGTGCTGAATGTACGCTTGTCTTGAAGCGGGCTGTAATCCAGCACCTGCAGCGAACTCGGATCCCCGAATCCGAGCAGCATCCATGGGATCCTCATCTCAACAAACCTGTCTTGATACTGCCAGGCCGTAAGAGAATTAAAATCCGGAGATTGCGGATCACTGGTCCCCCGTTTCAGCATCCCTACTTTCTCATCCACAAACGGATGGGAGAAGCGGGTATCCGGCGGATTCATCAGCAGGCTGATGGCCAGCTTCCAGGCATGAAACGAACCTCCAGGCACCACAGGATCATCCTTGGTCCCCTTCGCTTCCTCACCTGGCAGCATCCAATATCCCTCTTTACCGTACAATCGGCTGTGGAAATCGTATGATGGTGCGATGGTGACCTGGGACTCATCCTCTTGACCTAACTGAATCAAAGTTTCCAAAGCTCCACCTTTGAGCGTTCGTCCCGCCAGTTCTTTCTTCGGGATGTCGCCGCCGGGGATCGTGTCGGCTCCGATGAAAAGCTTGGAACGTTCGGGATCAAATGCTTCTTCCAGTTCCATGCCGATATACAGGTAAGCTTCATCATGAGTCAGCTTCATGTTCTTGACGCCCGGTGCCGTTCCGGACCAGGTCTTGACTTCCCCTTCGGGAACCTTATCCCAATCGCTGAGATCCCCGTCGATCGTGATCTGCTCTACCTTGCCCGGCTGCATAGCGAGAACGCCGAACATCTTCTCATTTGTCAGCACATTCAACCAGAATGCCCGGCGGTCTGCCGGTATTTCAAAAGGCATTGTATTCCATGTCTTCTTGAACCATTCGTCCTGCCACATGAACAGGATCGCCCCGGAATAACCTTCGTCGTAAATATCCTGGGTCAGCGAGACGTTGACTAAGCCTTGCTCAGCTTCATCATGCCCCCCTTGATCCTTGCCGCCGGGACCATGGTGTGAAATACCGATGGATGAAGGTACGCCGTACTCGGTGACCATAATCGGCATATCTTCGAAAGCTGCCTTCAATTTTCGCAGGTAGGCTTTGTACGTGTTGTAACCCCCATTACCATCAGGAATGGTCTGTAGCGTTTTGTCCGTCCGGAAAAAATCCGGGTAGTACGGGTACACATGGTATGCGGCAAAATAACCTGCATCCCAGTTCACCGGTTCTACATGCCTTGCATCGACGGATACCAAGTCCTCTTCAAACAGCGGTTCCCCCGGATGCTCAAGCACGTCCGTTGTAACCCAATTGGTAAATGTCATCGGATGCTGCCATCCGTACTTCTGCTCCTCGGCAGCCGTATGGTCCAATAAAGATGCCAGCCAATTCTCAAAAGGACTTGCGTCCTTCGTCCCCGAGAAATAGGACCCCTCATACCGAGGAACATCCTTATGTACCGTGTTGGTGTTATCGACCATGGTTGGGTCCCATTCAGTTCCCACATGCCAGGCCATAAGGTACTTGCCTGCATTGACCTTATACTTGCCACTCGACTGTCCATGCTTAGCCTCAACATTGATATCGCCGTAGACAGCAGCAACAGCCTTCGATATCTCCGCTTTGAACGTCTGGACGATTTCTTCGTCATACGCATCCTTCCGCTCGATTAGCTGCTCCTCCGGTGACCAAATGCCCTGCATGAAGTACAAGGGGTCATCGCCTCTATCCCGGTTATATTTCACAAGTGCAGAGTAGAAGACCGGATTATGCACGGTGTAGACCCTGATGACGTTCGCTCCCATGTCATCAATCTGTTTAAACCAGCGAAGGTAATCCTCCTCCGTGGCCGGGAGCTCACCGGGATAATGTCCGGGCACGGTTGCCCCCAGATTCACGCCTTTGGCAAAAACCTCTTTCCAAACTTCGTCATCCTCATATACCAGAAAGGAGGTTCCCTCTGTTTTAAATTTCATTTTCACGCCGTCCGCATCCGCATACGTCTTTAATGACGGTCGTAGATATCCTTGAATTACAGCGGCACCGCAGAGAAGCACTATAGTGAAAAGTGCTGCGATCACCCACCATTTTCGCCTGCTCATCGTCTTCGTTGCTCACCTGCCCTTTCTATGACATGTTTGTTGCTGCACCGACACATGACGACTGAGCCATACTCGTCATTCTATAGCCGATGCGTTCCCGATACCATATTCCTTCTTTACCAACTTTTCCGATATCGATAGTAGTCAAAAAGAAGTAAAACAAACCTCTTCCACATTTTTCCCCCGATAAAACTTACCGCTGCCTCTTCACCCCTGTCATTTGACAACTTAACAGCCTGATGTTAGTTGTGTGCAGTGAACAGCATCGCTGTCCGAATAAGGCTGGAACTGCACGACTTCATTCCATTTGAGGAAAGCAGCGGGATGACGAAGATTTTCAGAAAATTTTCGTGAATCATAAGGTTAAACGCAAAAAAATTGCTAAAGTTCCGGTCATTTTTACATCATTATCCATAGTTATTACAAATTTGATACCAAAGTCGTATAAAAAAACGGCTGAGAACCGCATTCTGTAAAGGTTTGGCAATATTAACCTTTTATACAAAATGAGAATAGAGTCCTGTACCGGGATTGTGTAATATTCTATAGATTTGGCACCCGGGATCAAGTGGTAAGTATCGCCTATTTTTTATGATTTCGGTTTGGATTTCTCCGCATCGTGGTATATAAATTAGTTTGGGAAATTTCAAATCTGCGACAGAACAACATAAATCAGACCCGGTTCATTGTAGATCCGAGTCTGTTATTGACGATATAAAATTGAAGAAGTTACCATAATTACCGTTTATTTATCAAAGAAAAAACTGCCTTCACCACCAAAAAGTCGGATATCTTCGCTCCTTCACCGCATTATTGACAAGCAGAGCCACAATCACAATCAGGACGGACCCGGCAAGTACAGGGGTAAACAAGAATGACCAGCCGCTGCCAGCCATAATCACAACCAAGGGGTCTGCACCAGCCGGAGGATGGGTCGTTTTGGTAATCCCCATCAAGCTGATTGCCGCCCCCACCCCGATGGCCATGGCCCAGATTCCATCCCCCAGAACCTCAAGCGTTACAAGTCCCGTGAATGTGGAAATCAGATGCCCTCCAATGAGATTCCTGGGCTGTGAGAGCGGTGCATCCCAAACCGCAAACGCAAGCACGCAGCTCGCACCAAAGGGGGCCATGATCCAAACACTCCCTGCGAGTGTCGTCAGAAGAGCCAACAATCCGATGGAAACAGAGCCGCCGATAAAGCCAATGGCGATATTGATGGGACGAACGGTCAATGGGCTTCTAGCCCCTCCTTTCATTTTCTGTACGTAGGCTGCTGCCTGATCCTTCATTGTTTATCCTCCTGCATTCATATTTAACTAGTTATTTGGTTATATATAAAATAATGAATCACTCCTTACGTGTCAATACCTTTCTTGATAATTCGTGAATGATTGTGTACAGTTAAATTACTAGTTGACTAGGAAAGGATGTTCGTTATGCAGCATAAACTGATGCTTCGAGTCGACCCGCACGCCACCCTTAATGTCAGTACCCAGGTTAAAGAGCAGTTAAAGTGGTTGATTGGTATTGGACAGATCGAACCATTCGATATGCTGCCCCCGGCCGGTGCGCTGGCGGATTTGCTGGGACTGAACCGCAACACCGTAAATCTGGTCTACAACCAGTTGAAGGATGAGGGGATCGTCTCGATGCATAAAGGCAAAGGAACGCAGGTATTGAACAACGCACAGGTAGAGGAGCTTAGAACTCGCAGAAAGCTAATGTACGAGCTGGTAGAGCGAACGACCGAAGAGCTAAGCTCCGTTAACATCCCGGCGAGCGAGTTCTTTGCCGCATCCCTCGCCTATACACTGCAGCAGGAGCCTGTCCTGAACACGAAACAGCGTATTTTGTTCATCGAATGCAAGGAACATGATTTTCCCTTTTATCAGAAAACGATTGAGCAAATAACGGGTGCCGAAGTGAAAACGGTATTTCTGGAGGATCTGTTGACGGAGAAGCAAGCCTTATTCGAGGCGCTGGAATACTCAAACCTCATCGTCACGACAGTAAACCACGATGCCGAAGTAAAGGCTTTGTGCAGCAAATATGACAAAAAAGTAACAGTCATTGGCGCCAGCGTGGAAACATCGGTCCTGCTTGAGATTGCCCGGCTTACACCGGGAAGTGGTATCAGCTTTGTCTGCTTGGGTAAGGCAGGTGCCCAGTGGATGGCCAGCCGCTTGGAAGAGGCTGGTATTGAGGCGGTCCACGCCAGCTTGGCTGGGCTGGATAATCGGGAGGACCTACTGCAGCGGATCGAGGAATCCGATCTGGTCTATGCATCTGCTGCCGCATATGAAGAGGTTCGAGCTTTATCCCCCGGTAAAGTGAAGCTGTTTCCCATGACGCTGGAGAAGAGCAGCGAGAGCATTCTGAGAGAGATGGTTTGAATCTTAACGCCCGAAAACGCCCGCTGTTATAAACAGGGGCGTTTTCGGGCTGGATGTGTTTCTATCTGTACCGATAGTTTAACATCTGGATACCGGTACAAAAACCGAAGGCCCAATGTAGTTCCACGGGCATCGGATCGATGGCCCAACTTCAGGAAAACTTGCCGGTAATCCGCTTATAGGTCGCCTCGTCCGAGACCACATACAATCTGGCATCCCGCGGAATCGACACATCGAGCTTGCGATTAATGCTGAGATCGTTGCGATCGGAAATAAGCGTCGCTCCTTGCCGCAGCAGATCTTGAAAGGCATCCCTGTAGGTGTTCCATTCAGGGTTCAATTCCACTTCGTAAATATCGTCGCCATGCTGGCGGCTAAGCAGCTGCATCAGCACATCCGAGTTTCCTTCCTGCAGCGCCGCGCGTACGGCCAATCGGGACACAGCATCATGTGAAAGCACAAATTCGTTCACATGACTGTGGCGGAAATTCTGAACATGCTTCTCCTGTACAATCTCCACCGTGGTATGTACGTTCGGCGCTATCCGCTCAATGCTGGAAACAATCAGGAGCGACTTGCCGTCGATCAGGGCCGATTCATCGATCCGGGCATCCGCAAAGACAATAGCTGATTTGGCTTCCAGGATGTTGGCTCTCATCAGCACCTCGTCAGCTGCAGGATCACCGCTTACAAAGTGCACCTGTTCGAGATGCTCCACTGGATGACGGTTGAGCTCATCAATGAGAACAATATCTGATTCCGGTGCAAACAACAGGATCTCTTCAATAGCGGCTTGTGCCTTTTTGCTCCAATTGATAATGATGACATGATCACTACCCTTAAAATTCAACCTGCCCGCTCCTCTCTGCCGCTGCATGATTCCAAACGATTCAATCACCTTGCCGATCACCAAACTGAGCAGCCCAATACCAAAGATATAGATAAATATCGTTAATATCTTCCCTGGTACGGTAACTGCATAATAATCGCCATAACCTACGGTTGCCATCGTGGTAAGTACCCAATAAAAGGCGTTAAACCAATGGTGAAACGTTTCCGGCTCCAGCAGAAATGCCAGGGTCGAGCATAGTACCACAAACAGTACCACAAGGACGCTGATCGTTGTTTTGCGCAGACGCATCATTTTCAAAGATAATCTTAGAAAAAAGTGCACGTACCTGCTCCTCTCCTCAATGGTGCAATTGGTCCTAAATAATCAGGCTGCTGATCGCAAAAGCCGTACCGATGAACACCATAGCAAGCAGAATGCCGATCGCTACGTTCCCCTTCTGCAGGTGCTCGGAAATTCGAAGACCCGGCGTAGCCAGTTCGAATACCCAATAGGCTACGATCAAGCATACATACCCGACGGCAAACCACAGCATCATATGCCAGATCGATGAATTCGTATATGCGGATATGCCCAGAATAATGGCCGTTGCCATAAACTTGCCGCCAAAAGCAAGGCCAACTGCGACGTTGCCCTTCTTCAGCTCTTCCATGTCGTTAAACCGGGTCATCCAGCTGAAAATCAACATACCCAACAATTGAAGCACGATAATGCAGATTACACTTACAACAATATTAATGACGACCGTCAATCCGCCCACCCCCGAAATTTTGCATAGGCCAAGTCGTAATCGGCGAAATCATGCACTTCCTCCAATACAACATCAACCCTGTCCTTCTTTTCCATTGCGGCATAACGCTTCTCATCGATCGGCTGCTTGATCCGATTGCCCGTCGGCAGCTCGATGACAGCAAAATGCCTGGTGTCCTTTTTATACGTTGTTTTATAAACCCCAACCAGCTTTACATCGGTTTTGACCGTGACTTTCAGGTTGGTTAAATCCGATTCCGCCGTTTTTTTGTCCTTAAACGACTTAATCGTCTGCCAAGACGATAATCGGATATCATTGCGCTGATTCGCATCCGTCGTAAGCTCCGCATCCATGAATTGAAGCGTCCAAATTTTGTCCCCGGTAGCATAGTTATTATCGTTCGGCAGCAGCTCGTTGTCCGGCAGGACGGTCATATCGCCGCCAATCAAATCGCCAACGGTCCCTTCAATGATCCGGTAGTCCCAAGGCACGCGAGCAGAGGTTGAGGATACTTCCTCCGATCCGGTGTGGAATACCGTCGACCCATTGGCGGAGCATGCACTCAGCGCCAGGACCATGAGGGATAGGATCATTACCGCCAGGACAACCGGGGGTTTCCTCTTTCCCTTAGGAGCACCGTTATGCTGCCTTCTTTCTTGTTTCAACTGCATTTATTTCACTCCCATTGCGATAAAATGGCTGGAATTACCCGTAATCAAACCGCCCGCCCGTCCCAGCAAACCGCAAGGGATTCCGTTAAGGACGAACAATCCTGTCAGTAAATGAAATTCGCCTTCCGCCGTCTCGACGCGGGCCAGGTCTGCCCTCCGCTGATAGACCGTCGGAAACATGACACTTGTATCATACCCGTCCTGATCTTCTACCTCGAGCTGTCCGGCCTGGTCGTACAGCTTAACTGAACCACCCTCGCGGCCAAACATCGACTTTGATACAAAATTGCCGGAGAACACCGGTTTGTTGTAAGTCGGCAGCATATAATTGACGATGGCTTCACGTTCTTTCTCATCGAACAAAAGGCCCAGCTCGTACATCCCCCACATGGCGGCAAGCAGTCCTTTGGATTGCAGCAGAATGCTGTGCGGCGAGTTGAACAGCTGCAATCGTCCCGTCTCGATGGCATAGGCAAGCGCATCTCCGCCATCATCGACGGACATCCATTCCTTCGGATATAGGGCAAACATCCGGTGAATCTCCCGGCCATCCCCGTCCTTCAGCATGCCTTCGTCCACCCACAGATCAAGACAATCCACCAGCCGGATATCCAGCCCGCTGTGCCGGACCAATGCTTCGATCGTCCCGGAGTCCTCTTTATGCTCACCATAAGCAATGCAGGCGGCTGTATCCGGACGCTCAACTCCCCACGCTTGTGCGACCAGCTCTTGCATCCGTTCGTTGGGAGAGTAGATACCGGCCTGAGCGCACATCCACGGCGTTGCAATGGAAGCCTCAACATAGCCTGTCGGCGTGTCCGCATTCAGCTCCAGCAGTTTGATGCTGCCGTCATGGGCAATAGCAAAATCAAACCTGGCATACCGGCTGATCAATCCCTCTTCCGGCAGGGGACATTCGTCCAGCATCTCCCACAGGACGGGCGGAATGCCGATTAAACTGTATATATGATGATTGCGATGAATATAACGGACGGTTTTGTCCAGCATGGCCCATAATACCGCGGCCGCTTCTTCCAGCTCACGATAGGTCTCTTGGCGGATGGTGACAAGCTGGTCTATCCAGTAAGCCTCCCCTTCCAAATCCGCCCAGGTAAAGCCGAGCTCCGCGAGCTCCGCTACGCGTCCCTCCCGATTGGGGTCAGGCTGTCCCGATACGGTGAATACGCTGTCGTGACTCATCCTCCAAAACCGCCGGATCTGGAGCTGGATTTCGAACCCGACGAACTAAACCCGCTGGAATTGCCGCCAATGCCGCCGGACTTCGACGACGTGGAGCGACGCGTAATCGTACCCGAAGATGACGTTGAGGTCTTAGGACGGACGTTGGAGTTCACCACCGGTTTGTTCTGGAACGTACCGCTTGAATAGGTGCGGGGTTTATATGGCTTGCCGTTATTCGCATAATAACCGCGATGATTGTTGTACCATCCGCTGGATGAATAATACGAACCATTGTTGAACAGCATGTGATAGAGCAGCAAATCATCCCAGCCGAAGCCGGAATTGTACCCGCCATAGTTGTTGACGATCGTTGTTCCGCCGCCCGAACCTGATCCTGCAGAGGCTCCTTCTACCGGCTCTTCCTGGAATTCTTTCTCGCTGGGAAACGGAATGTTCCAATCGACATTCTTGTCAAAATACTTCTTCACTTCTTCTGTTGACCAGGACACCAGCTGCGGCTCTTCGGATGAGGTAACCGCTTCCGAAGCGAGGTCTTTCGCTGCTGCGCCCGATACCAGAAATGCGTTCGCCAGCAAGGCGATGCCCAGCGAGCTCGACAGGACCCGAATCGGTTTGCCTTCCGGCGTCAGCCATTTGGATGTTGGCTGATCTTTTTTGTCTTTTTCATTACTCAAGATGGTTTCTCCTTTCGGACAGGATTAATCGTTCCGCATCGGAACGAGCAGAAGCTCAAGTTTACCCGTGTCTACACTTAATCTGCCTTCAATCGTTTCATATTCCCGGCCGCCAACAACGATATAATTCACATGCTCCAGTGCAGCGACCATGTTCATCGTCCATGACCGTTCTTCAATCTGAACCAGCTCACCGTCCGGCCTCTTTTCAAACAAAATGACGTTCATCCCATTATCCACTGTGTGTCTACCCCTTCCATCTAAGCAGTGAGTATTGATACGTGTTATATTCCGAATCGTTTCAAAAAATCTACGATGGGATATCGACGTTTGCCGCAGCGATCTTTTCCAAAAGACGCAACCCATATAATAACACTGCTTCTGATTATTTACACCTGCGAATTACCATTAAAAAATTGATGAAAACGAACATTCTGGCCGCACAGTACCTGATTATTTACGTTTTATTAGGTGTAGCACCAAATTTCATGATGATTATCTGTCTTGACATTGTCACTAGTGTCATACTTTAGAATCGGTATCATTCCAGTCCAGAAAGGGGTTTTACCGATGAATGCAAATCTTGATAGATCATCAAACGTTAACCATCATTACGATGCGAAGGCGAACAGCTCCACCCTTCCTTCAGTAACCGTGATCGGATTAGGCTCCATGGGCTCCAAGCTGGCCCGCACCTTCTTGCACAGCGGATATGTCACCACAGTCTGGAACCGCACACCTGAAAAAGCCGCTGAGCTAGTAGGTTTAGGTGCCTCCGGGGCTACGGAAATCGCAGATGCCATCGCCGCCAGTCCTCTCTTGATTATATGTGTACTTGATTATGATGCAGCCCGCCATATTCTGGAACCCATGAAGGAGAAGCTTTCCGGCAAGGTTGTCGTAAATCTGACAACCGGTACTCCCGAAGAGGCCCGCACGATGGGGGCATGGATGAGAAACCTTGGCGCCGAATATCTGGATGGCGGCATCATGGCCGTCCCTTCCCTGATCGCCACGCCTCATGCCGTTATCCTCTACAGCGGTTCGATGACAGCGTACGAAAATTATAAACAGGTATTGGACAGCTTAGGTACAAGTCACTATTTAGGTTCCGATCCTGCGCTTGCCCCACTGAATGACCTGGCACTGCTAAGCGGAATGTACGGTATGTTCGGAGGCTTTATCCATGCGGTGGCGCTTGTTGGCACCGAAGGCGTGAAGGCAGTGGACTTTACGACGACGCTGCTGATGCCTTTTCTGCAAGCCATGATGTCCACCATGCCGGAGATGGCGAAGCAGATCGATTCCGGTGATTACTCCGCCAAGGATGCGAGCCTGGCGATGCAGGCCGCCCACGACACCATCGGGGAGGTAAGCAGGGTACAAGGCGTCAGTCCCGAGACATTCACTCCGATCTTTGAACTGATGAAACGCCGGGTGGAGGATGGACATGGAGGGGACGACTTCGCCAGCGTGATTGAACTGATCCGTAAGCGCCCATCGTCTTGATAGGCATAAGGGAGCGATTATCAGCATGGGGCTAGCATACAACGTAACATTACGCTTACTGACTAGTCTAATGCGATACTTTTTGGCTCCTCACCTGCAAAAGAAGCATGGATCCTCCCGCGGGGAGCGATCCATGCTTCTTTTCCATTTCCATGAGCCCTTATTATTTAATCAATTCCCTGATCTCCTGAAAGTTATCGGCAAATCCGATAAATACCTTCTCACCAATAACGATCGTAGGTACAATCTGCTTTCCTGTCAGACGTCGTACTTCTTCCGGATATTCCGGGTTCTGCGTGCAATCATACTCCGTATACGGTACCTCCTGCTCCTTGAAGTAACGCTTGGCATGATGGCAGTCGCTGCAAGTGGGTATGGTATAGATTTTTAATGATTCTGTCATATCGATCACTCCTTAAGCGAAAATTATTTAATCTCAACAACAAAAGGTACGGTCATCACTTCACCCTTATGCTGAAATTGTCCCCAGATTTTGTAGATACCGCTGTGTGGGAAGGTCGTGGCGAATTCCGCTTTGGGTCCTGTGCTCCTTTCGTCCAGAGGATGTACATGAATGTACTGCTCAGCGTCTTCGGACAGAATGACCACGTGCCCCACTGCGCCCAGGTAAGGCTCCAGGTTGTTGATTCCTTGCTTTGTCTTGGCATCCTGAATATGATAGGCGAGCACAACCTCTTCATTCGATAATGTATTACTTAGGCTCAGTTCAATTTCCTTGCCGTTTACTTGTTTGATTAGGCTTGAATCCGGTTGAATCGCCGAAGATTTCCCTGCTTCTCCCTCAATCTGAACCCATTCGCTAAGGGTGGCCCCTCCAGCACCCTTAGGCACAAAATCTGCGAACAATTTATAGTCGCCGCCAGTCGGGAATGTCGTGTTCACGGTAAAGACGCCATTCTCCTTGTAATCCGGATGAATATGCTCGAAGAAAGACAAATCGCGATTCACGATAATCAGATGCAGGAGCTTCTCATGATTGACATCAAAATCCTGGACAGGTCCACCGTCTTGATCCGTAATTCGAATCGTCAGCTCGGATTCGGCGCCTGCTCTTACCGGTTCATTCCATGTAAACGCAGCGTTGTAATGATCTGAGGCAGTTTCATGCCCGCCAGCGTGTTTGCCATGCCCGTTCGTTTCCTGGCTTTCATTTTCCTTTTTATGATTCCCGCCATGGCCGCCCGCATCGGGGGCCAGCTTCGCGTTATCGCATGCTGTCAACAATCCAAAAGCAAGTATGCCCGTTAAGGTTAATATGGTGCCCTTCCTATTCAACATGGGCTATCACTCCAATCATCGAATATACTGCAAGACAAATGATCATGCGTCTTTATATTTAGTATACCCCCCTATCCTATAATTAATCAACTTTTTTCTGTTCGCTCCATGCAAATAACACCATGCCGCCTGCATGGTGTTATCTTCCTCTTCATCATTATTACCCGAATGATCGGATGCATTCCTGATCATTCAATGGGTATAGCCGATGATTTCATATATTTTTTTCATATCCACATGAGTACGAACGACGTCCGCTACACGGTCAAATTCCGCGAATTTGCGTTCTTCTGCTTTGAACGTTTCCATCATTGGAATCAGCCCCTTCTTCATCCGAATGCCATTCAGCCAGGATCTGCGAAAGACATCGTTGTCAAACAAGCCATGCAGATAACTTCCCCATATGCGGCCATCCGAAGTAGCTGTCCCTTCAATATGCGGTTGAATATCTTCTTTCGTCTTTAAAGAATCTGTGCCATCCGCTTGAATCGAAAAAAGCGGGCGGTGTCCTGAGCCGTCAGACAAGGCGCTCCATTCGCTCATGCCCATATGGATTTCATAGGCCGTAATCGACGAATCAGCCTCTGTATCCGAGACAACGAACCTCAGCGAATGTTCCTGTAACAACTTCCCTTTCACCCGAACGGTCCTTTTATGCTTTAAAAAGGAAGTCCGAATCGGCAGCAGGCCGAGCCCCTTCGCTTCCCGAACGCTCCCTTCGACCGCATGCGGATCCGACAGCTGTTCGCCCAGCATTTGATATCCTCCGCAGATGCCAACCAACTGCACATCCCGCTGCTGCGTCTGCCTCAAGATCGCATCGGCCAGCCCCCGATCCTGGAGGAACCCGAGGTCACTGATCGTATCCTTGGTACCAGGCAAAATAATGACGTCCGGCATTCCAAGTTCATCCACTGATTGGACGAAGCGAACGACAACATCCGGTTCCATGCGCAGCGCATCAACATCCGTAAAGTTCGAGATACGCGGATACCGGATCACGACAATATCGAGGTCTCGTTTGTCCAGTCTTTGATTCTGAAGCTCATCCAGCACAACCGAATCCTCGGCCTCGATCCGCATGTCCTGTATATAAGGGAGTACACCCAGCACGGGAATACCTGTCCGCTCTTCAAGCCAGTCCAGTCCCGGCTGAAGCAGCGCGAGATCTCCACGGAATTTGTTAATGATAAATCCTTTGACCCTGGCCGCTTCATGGGCCTCAAGCAGTTCAAGCGTACCTACTATGGAAGCGAACACACCTCCGCGATCGATATCCGCAACCAGAATAACCGGTGAATCCGCCCATCCTGCCAAATTCATGTTAACAATGTCCCGGTCCTTAAGATTGATCTCCGCCGGACTTCCCGCCCCCTCCATAACAACGATATCGTAGCTTTCCCGCAGTCGATCCAGTGCATCCAGCACAATCTCTTTAGCCTTCGGCAGGAACAGAGTCCGGTAATCCATCGCACTCATCTGCATTTGGGGTACGCCGTGGATCACGATTTGCGAATGCATGTCCTTTATCGGCTTGATCAGGATCGGATTCATGTCCGTAGTTGCGGCAATGCCGCAGGCTTCAGCCTGTACGCCCTGTGCTCGTCCGATCTCTTTGCCATCCAGGGTCACGTAGGAATTAAGAGCCATATTTTGCGATTTGTATGGAGCCGTGCGATAACCATCTTGCAGAAATATGCGGCATAGCGCTGTTGTTACGATGCTTTTCCCTACATCCGAAGCGGTGCCCTGCAGCATGAGTACCGCTCCTTGCCTCTTGCTGATATTCATGGGTGTATCCCTTATGTATTCTGTTTCATTCATTTCCTCACCCTTTTCCCTGACTTATACCGCTTGCTCACATCATTATAGCAAACCATCGCCAAAAGAGTCCTTCCCGCATGAAGTCTGGATAAATTCGCTTGAACTTTGTCAGGCCGAAATGTTAACTATATAGAATAGCAGTTTCGCATGTCCGTGCATGATCACCGAAAGGCGGAAACCCATCATGAAGCCTGAATTGAATGATAAGCAGATAACCGACATCTTTCCTTATTTGAAAGTCGTACCACCAGAAGAATGGATTCAAGCTCATGCGTTTACCAAACATTTTGAAGCCAAATCGAGAATCTTTCAACGAGAGGATGCCGCGATCTATGGCATGTTCCTCATCAGCGGATCGGCCCGTATCACGATCATCCACGAAGATGGCAACGAATCGGTATTAAACATACTATCAGCCGGAGAAGTCTGTTCGCTACTCGTACTTAGCGGGCTAAGCGGGCAGGACTATCCGGGCACTCTCATCGCCGAGTCCAAGGTCGAGGTCTTGTATGTGTTGAAAAACAGCTTCCTCCGGTGGCTGCAGGTGTATGAACCCATCCGCAGCGCTATTTTTGGCGGGCTGCTTGATGGAACACTGCGGATGGCAAACATGCTGCAGGAGAGACAGACATTACCGCTGGAGCAGCGCCTTGCCAGGACTCTGCTGCGCATCAGCTCGGACGAACATCCGCTGGTGCGCACAACCCACCAAGAGCTTGCCGATGACATTGGCTCCGTAAGAGAGGTCGTCTCCCGTACGTTGGGCCAGTTCCAAAAGAAAGGATGGCTGGAAACAGGAAGAGGCTGGGTGAAAATAATAAACCGGGCCTGTCTAACAGAAACTGCTATGTGACCTAGTCACAGAGCAATGGAGTCCTCCCTGCTACATTGGTAATAGGCCTCACGCCTATATACCGTTAACCCAGGAGGAAAGCCAAAATGAACAACATGCTTCAACCCGGAGAATATGCTCCATTATTCCTAAGCGTAGATCAAAATGGAAACATGATTTCACTGGAAGCTTATCGCGGACGTAAATTACTTCTCGCTTTTTTCCGCAACGCTGCCTGTGCCCTATGCAATCTGAGGGTGCACCAGTTTATTCAGCGATATCCTCAGTGGCAGCAGCAGCATCTGGATGTCATTTGCGTTTTTGAATCACCGGGCGCAGCACTTCAGCAGCATGTCGGTCAGCAAAATGCTCCGTTTCCTCTTATTGCCGATCCGAATGCGGAGCTTTACACTCTCTATGGGGTCGAGACCTCGGTAGCCAAGACACAAGCCACCTTAGCTCAACCGAATGTGCATCAGTTCACGAATGAAGCAGAAGCGGCAGGTTTCAAGCTTACGCCGGAAGAAGGTTCAAATTTCAATCGGATTCCAGCAGAGTTTGTGTTGGACGAGGACGGCATCATACGGATCGCGCATTACGGTCGCCTGATTACCGATCATCTGCCTTATGAAACCATTGAACGTTATGCTGCCGGAACGCAGCTTCCGTAGCCGGGTTGAGTCTGTCTTTAAGCCGCATTCATCAGTAAAAAGAACTCCTAACACGAGACATAAAAACCAGCCGATCCGGATGGATCGGCTGGTTTGGTGACGCTATGACAATAAAGTCAAACGCTGCCTATGAACGCTCTTAAGGGATAATATTTTCAAAATGGGGGATATATTCATCCAATAATATACTTTTTTATCTAATATTGTATTATCTTGGATAGGTGACTAGAGTTGGTTAAGGGAGGAACTGATTGAATGGTAATGCATTTCTCCAAGATTAGCAACATCTATATTCATGTCAAATGGTTTACGGATAACTTTGAATGGGTCCCCCTGCCTTTTCCCCG
The DNA here is from genome assembly GCF_050279985.1 of Paenibacillus sp. NPDC093718. Taxonomy (NCBI): domain Bacteria; kingdom Bacillati; phylum Bacillota; class Bacilli; order Caryophanales; family Paenibacillaceae; genus Paenibacillus; species Paenibacillus sp. NPDC093718. Next base: position 317,628 of record NZ_JBNNUS010000006.1, on the reverse strand, counting down.
CATCGTTACACTGACATTCCTGTTTTGGTTAGCGTTTACATTATTGATCTTATTGCTCACATGCGTCTTCCACGATCCGTTGGGGAAGATGCGGCCGATCATGAAAGTTCATCGATGGCTGCACAGGCTAAGGCCCCATACCGAAGTCATTCTGCGCATTGGGCTGGCCATCGGCTTGGTGCTGCAGCTTCTGAGCGGCTCGTACCTGGCGCCCGAGTTCAGAACCAATTCCATGTGGATTATCCTCGGTCTCTCCGCCGCCGCAGCCTGCTTGCTTTATAAGCGCACATTGCCGGCGAGTGGTGCTATCCTATTCTTGCTCTATCTGCAAGCTTCATTAACCTACGGTATTTTTCATTCCATCGATTATTTGATTTATCTCGGTATTGTGTACTATCTGTTTGTGAGCGGCACTCCAATAAAAAGAACGGCTGCCCCGGTCATGTATATATGCACGGGCATGTCCCTCGCTTGGCTTGCCATGGAAAAACTGACCATTCCCGAACTTGCTTGCTCCGTAATGGGCAACTACGGGCTTCCTACCTTCGGTTTTACCATTGAGAACTTCGTCCTGATCACCGCTTTTATCGAAATTGGGTTGGCGTGGGCATTTATCGTGGGCATCATGAGCCGATTCACCGCCCTCCTGGTATCTGGCATTTTTATTATGACAAGCCTTGTATTCGGTTACAAGGAAGTCATAGGCCATACGATCATTCATACAGTACTGATCCTATTCCTGATCGAAGGGACGGGGGAGCTTAAAACTCCATTTCAATTCCACCGCTCCGCGTTATTTCGCGGGTTATTTGTAAGCGTTAACTTTTGCCTCTTTCTGTTCACTTTGATGGCGCTGTATATCTGGATGGGCAAGACGTTATAACTTGCTCTGGATCCGTTGGCCATGATTCCGAAGCTCTACCACCGCTTTGGTCTCATTTGCCCTAACGACCGCATCCAGCACCTCTTGATTCCGGTACCCGTCCATAAACCCGGGAATCCCGTCCGCAGGCGTTCCCCGTAATAACCCGGCAAAATCGGCATACTGCTTGACTTTGCAATGCTGCGGCACTTCCATTGTCGTTCTGGCGAGCTGCCCGGGCTCTTCTTCGCGAATCCATACCACCCGTTCCGGATCCAATGTGCTGGCGTGGACCGTGCCGTGGTCGCCGTAAATGGATACTTCATGCTGATTGCCTGAACCGAAGGCATTTCGCGACGTCTGGAACACGCCCATCATGCCATCTGTCATCCGTGCCTGGAAGCTGGCAAAATCATCGACTTCGATCCTGGCCATCGCTCCCGTTACCGGGTCCCTGCGTTCCGGAATGATGGTATGCAGCTGGGCTGTAATTTCTTCAAATTCACCAAACAGAAATCGGGCCATATCGATCATATGCGATCCCAGATCTCCGAGCGTCCCCGTTCCCGTGACAGCTTTGTTATATCTCCACATGTAGGGAACCTGCTGGCTCGGCACGCCAAACCCTTGCAAATACTGAATGGAGAAGTGACGGATCGACCCGAGTTTGCCCGTTCGGACAAGTTCCCTTGCATAACGAAAAGCCGGCGTGTAACGGTACGTAAAGCCGATCATGGCCGGAACCGGCTGTTTCTCGTATAGCTCCAGCAAGGGGATTGCCTCTTCGAACACACGCGTAAATGGTTTTTCCGCCAAAAAAGGTTTGCCCGCTTGCAAGCACGCTCTAATAATATCCGCGTGCACGTTGTTAGGCGTAACCGAAATGACGGCATCGACGTCCGGATCTTCAATTAAATCCTTAAAGTCTGGATATCGCTTGCCATCCTCAATTCCCAGCTGATCGCCTACTCGGGCCACCGCTTCTCCATTGACGTCGCTCACAGCCACGAACTGATAGACATTCTCTGCATTCATCCAGCGGATGTGCTCCTGCGCCATCCCGCCCAATCCAATTAAGCCGATTCGAAATTGATTCATCATCGATACACTCCTTGTATATATCTTATCTCTCACTGGTATTGAATATGCCGTTCGGATATATGCTGGCTACCAGTTCATTATGTCTCTCATGCCGATATTCATTCCACACCGTGACTTATGTTTCGCGTGGTTGCCTCCTGTGCTCCTTCCATTTCGTTTCAATCAAGTTTATTCATCACTTCGAATGCGGATCATACTTACGATCCCTGTTGCCCCCAGATTTTTTCAGAATGAAATGAATAATGTTGAAATCCGGGGATAGTATATGCTTTCGATGCGAGCTTTCCGTTGGAAAGCTTTCGGGGGACCGCTTCGCTTCTCCAAAACAATTCCGCCTTCTCCGTTGAAGCTGATCGTATAAAATAAATCACAGTTTCGTCATCGTTCGAAACGTTACTGCCCCGCAGCATATCAATCTGCGGGGCAGCTCATGACGATTGCCGTCAATCCCTATTTGACACTGATATACCGCTGATAGGCTTCCTTGCGGATTTGTACCAGCCGCTCAAGACCCATATCGTTGAGCTTCTTGACGTACGCATCCCATTCCGCATCGATATTGCCTTCGGATATCCACTTCGCGCGGGTCGTACCGACATAACCATCGATATCCGTTGTCAGCGTAGGCAGCTCCTGGAATTCTTCGGCGCTGTACATGACGTTCGGGAACGGCGTCGTTACGTAATCGCTGCCCAACTTGTCGATGACCAGCTTCAAGCCGTCGCCCGTGGTCTCATCCAGAATGATGTTTTTCTCGAAGCTCGGGCTTACGTACTTCGGTCCAAAATCCCTTACGGATTGCTCCCAATACCAGGCATCCGCACTCGTTCCCTCCGGCGGACTCATCAGCGTAAACGTTCCGTCGTCGTTCTTCTGGATCACCGTGCCGATGGCTCCCCAGAAATTTTGGATGCTCGCTTCATTGGTGTAGAACTGGTCCGCCCAACGAGCCGAAATTTCCGGGTACTTGTTCGACGTGGTAATGAGGAATTCGTTTCTGCGGAGGCTCATGCCCTGCGGCTCGCCGCCCTGATACCTTTTTCCGTCAGGTCCGGCGATGGACGGAATTGCAATATATTGATCCTTCCACTTCCCGAACACCGCGTCCGGCACCCACTGGTTGGAGAAGCCGATCAGCGCCGCATCCGGGTTCTGATGCTTCGCCGTGGACATGGTGCTGTCCTGCGTAAAGATCTCTTGGTCTATGAGGCCCTCGGCGTACAGCTTATGCGCCCACTTGATCGCTTCTTTATAATTCTCCGTCACCGGGTAGAACACGGGCTCGTTATCGATGACCATCATGCTGTTTCCGTTGATGTCCGTGATGCCGAACGGGTTCAACAGATCGATGCTGATGTTCCCCGATCCGCTGACCGGAATTTCGTCGGCCTTGCCGTTGCCGTTCGGATCCTGTTCTTTAAACGCCTTAAACACCTCGTACAGCTCGTCTGTGTTGTCCGGAATATCAAGGCCGAGCTGGTCCAGCCATGTTTTGTTGATAATCGGCTGGATCGATGCTTTCGGCCTTGACGGCAGCCGCGCCGGCAAAGAGTAGATTTTACCATCCGGGAATGTGCTCATCTTCTTCATTTCGGGTGTTTCTTCCAGTGCCGCTTTCAGGTTTGGCATGTATTGATCGATATAGTCGTCCAGCGGGCGGAAATAAGACAGATTGTTCACGATGTCGGAATCGCTGAATACGATATCGCCGAAAATGATATCCGGCAGCGTACCGCTCGCCAGCATGATCGATTTTTGCTCGCCCCAATCATTGGAGGACATGATCTGCCAATTGATTTTGACATTCGTCTCCTTCTCCAAATCCTTGAGCCACTGGTTCTGGAGGAACGTATCCCCCATATTGCCCCAGCGAACGGTCAGCACGTCCAGCGTTATCGGCTCATTGACAATCGGAAGACCTTCTTTGTTAAACGCGGCTTCGGCATCCGGCTTGGCTTCCTCCTTCTTGCCGCCGCTGCAGCCCGCCAGGTTCAACAGCAGAATTGCGGCCAGGATGATGACGCCAGCCAGTTTGAAGCGATGTCTCCTCTTTGCATTGTTTGTTCCCATTCAACCATTCCCCCAATTATTATTTTTAATAGATCCATCCGGCGTTACGACTTCACGGCTCCGATCATCACCCCCTGATTGAAATACTTTTGTACAAACGGGTAGATGCACATGATCGGCACCGTTGCGACGATAATGACCGCGTAACGCATAATATTAGCGAGTCGCAGCGCAATGGCAGCGGCTTCTCCGGTACCCATGGCGGACTGCATCTGGTTGGTGACCAGAATATTTCGCAGAATGAGCTGCAGCGGGTACAGGTTCGTATCTTTTAAATAGATCAGGGCATTGAAATAGGAGTTCCAATGACCCACGGCCGTCCACAAGGCAATGACCGAGATGACCGCTTTCGAGAGCGGAATCACGATGGTCACGAAATATCTCAGATTTCCGCAGCCATCCAGCTGGGCCGCCTCCCATAAATCCTCCGGAATGCTGCTCTGGAAAAAAGTCCGCGCCACAATGATGTTAAAGGCGGCAACCGAAAACGGCAGCACCATGACAAGAAACGTATCGTACAGCTGAAAATCGCGGATCGTCATAAAGGTCGGAATCAAACCGCCATTAAAAAACATCGTAAAAATAAAGAGCAGCGATATATACTTGCGGCCTACGAGGTCTTTTCGCGAGAGCGCGTAAGCTGCAGATATGTTAACCACCAAGCCGATAGCGGTACCTACAATCGTATACACAATCGTATTTCGGTACCCAATCCATATATTAGAGTGCTTCAGCAATTCTTGATAGCCTGCCAGCGTAAAATCCTTGGGCCACAGCCATACCTGTCCATTCGCAACCGCGGCCGGCTCGCTGAACGAAGCAATGATGATGAAGTACAGCGGGTAAATCAACACGATCAGCATCAAGACAGCGAATACATACAGGCCGATCTCCAGCACCCTGTCGGAAGATCGGGTATTCCTCTGCCTTGGCGCTGTCTTCTCTCTTATTTCCACAACGCCCATAGAACCCTTCCTCTCTTGTGTGTTACCACAAACTGTTTTCGCTGTATTTTTTCGAAATCTGGTTAACCAGAATCAACAGAACAAAATTAATGACCGTATTAAACAGATTGATCGCCGACGAGAAGCTGTATTGGCTGCTCAGCATCCCGATTTTGTACACATAGGTGGAGATGACCTCGCTGGAGGTAATATTGAGACTGTTTTGCATAAGGTAAACCTTCTCGAAGCCGACGCCAAGCAAGCTGCCGATCCGCAGTATAAGCAAGGTCACGACCGTAGGCATCAGCATCGGGATATCGATAAACCGGATTTTTTGCCACCTGCTTGCCCCGTCCATTGTAGCCGCTTCGTACAAGCTGGGGCTCACCGCAGACAATGCCGCGATATAGATAATGCTGTCCCAGCCCGTATGCTGCCACACATCCGACCATACATACACGCTGCTGAATAAGCCGGCTGATCCCATCAGGTTCGGCGCTTCGGCGCCGAAGAGCCGGAAGATATTCCCGATCAATCCCGAGCCTGGCGAGAACAGAATCAGCATGAGTCCCACCATCACGACCGTGGATATAAAATGCGGCATATAGGTTACGGTCTGGAAGAAGCGCTTGAACCAATTCTGGCGCATTTGATTGACCATCAAGGCAAGCATGATCGGAATCGGGAATGTCGCCACGCTGTATAAGCTGATGACCAGCGTATTGGTAATGGTTGTCGAGAATTGATAAGAGTTAAAAAACTTCTCAAAATACTTTAGACCCGCCCATGGACTGTCCATAATCCCGAGAGCGGGACTGTAATCCTTGAATGCGATCAAGATCCCGTACATCGGTACGTAAGAAAACAACAAAACCAGCACTACCGCAGGCAGCAGCAGCAAATACAGGCCCCAATTCTTTCTGATCCGCCCGAGGGTTGGGTGTGTTGTTCTATTCAGTTGGCCTGCTTTCAAATCGATTCCCCTTTCTGTACTCGTCGTCGTGAACCCGGTATGTCGCGTAAGCAATTTCAATATACTTCGATCCCGAATCGTTATTTGGACCTCATGATGTCCTATTCGGACCTTCGCCTTATTCCACTTGAAGGAATCCTCGAGTCCCCTATGCAAAGCATGCTATTATCCGGACTTTACGATGTGGTATCCGGACTTTATGGAAAATGCGCTAACGTTCACTCCTGTTTTTTTTGTCTTTTCCATTTATAATGATCAGTACCACTATTAAAACGCTTTCATGTACAGGCGAAATGAAAGGAATCACGGCATCCGTATGGTTAAAGCACTGAATAACAAGCCTTATCCCATCCGTCACTATGTGAAAATCATGCTCTTTATCTCAATCTTTGCCCTTGTAGTGGATCTGGTGATCAGCTTCGCCTCCATCTTCATCGTGAAGCAGCAATCCACCCGATATTTGCAGGATACGGCGAATCTGTACATCCGGCAGATCAATCATGACTTCTCCTACATCAATCACTATATGGGCTGGACGCTCGCAAATGATGAGAGCGTTGAGAAGATGGATACCCCCGGCACTGATTACGTGGATTATATTAAATCGAGCGAAAAAGTGCATAAACAGTTTAACGAGCTTCAAAAAAACTACGGCCAGGAATACAACTTCTTCTTCTATTTAAAGGAACAGGACTTCTTCCAGAACTATGGACCTATGTCCCTGTCATATACAGAGTTCCTGGAACTCAAGGAACAGATCGTATCCCTCACGGATTCCAAAAACGTATACGAAACGTTCTACTCCAACTGGAACCCGATCCTTGTTCAGGACACCCATTACATCATCAACATCGTCCCTTACCACAACCGGTATCTGATCTGCCTCATCTCCGCCGACGACCTGGTCCGGCCGCTCCAGGAACTGGATTTGGGCGAGGACGGGTACGTTTCTCTTGTAAATGCTCAGGGGGCAACCCTTACGAGCCCGGGTACAGGCGTGATGGATGCCAACAGTCTTCAAGGAGCCAAGACATCCCTGCTGAGCCTGTCACAGCCGCGGACTACGGTTACGGAGGGATTCTCGAACGCCTCCTTCAACGTGCAGCTGGTCATCCAATTCGGCATATTTGAAACGATCATGATCGCCCAGCTTCTCATTATGCTGCTATTTGTTGTTCTGACGTGCACGCTCAGCGTGGTTATGCTGTATTTCAAGAAGAAGGTGTTAAAGCCGATTCAGAATTTCTCGGAAAATGTAAGGCGCATCCACGAGGACAGCGAGAATCTGGATTTCATGAGCAGCGAGATTATCGAGCTTGAGCAGGTCAACTCCCAATTCAAACACCTGATCGAGCAGATCAAGAAGTTTAAAATTGATATCTACGAGCAGGAGCTGGAGAAACATAGAATCCAGCTCGATTATATGAAGCTGCAGATCAACCCGCATTTTTTCCTGAACTGCCTGACGAACATCTACAGCATGGCGCAAATGCAGATGTTTAAGGAAATCGAATATATGTCGCTGTCCACGTCCAAATACTTTCGTTACATCTTTCAGAGCGGTGATAATGTCGTACGGCTGCAAGACGAAATCGAGCATGTCCGGATTTACCTGGAGATTCAGAAGCACCGCTACCGCGATGCCTTTTCTTATCGGATTGATTTTGAAGAGGAGCTTACCCGTCTTACGATACCACCCCTCGTACTCCAGACCTTTATCGAAAACGCGGTGAAATACGCCGTATCCCGAGATCATGAACTGCAAATCCGATTGTCCGTCAGCCTACGGATGGAGGGTGATAAACCTTCTATGGTCATCCGGATCTCCGATACCGGACCCGGGTTTCCCGCAGAAGTATTGGAAAAATTGGCCGCGGGCAAACCGCTTGATCAAAGCGAAGGAAAGCACATCGGGATCATGAACACCCTTCAGCGGCTGGAGCTGCTCTATCATCGCCGGGCGCATGTGGAATTTTCGAACCCGGAGGAGGGCGGCGCTTGCGTCACATTAACGCTTCCACAACCACTGCAGGAACGGAGAGGAGAAATTCAATGAACGTATTGCTAGTGGATGATGATTATTTTGTCGTAGCCGCGCTGGAGAAGAAAATCGATTGGAAGGCACTTTCGATCGAACAGGTCCATACCGCTTACAGCGTTGCGCAGGCAAGGGATATACTGCAGCAGCATTCGGTTCAGATCCTCATCTGCGATATCGAAATGCCGCAAGGCAGCGGACTCGAGCTTCTCGCCTGGATTCGCGAGGAACAATACAGCATTCAGACGATATTTCTGACGAATTACGCTGATTTCAACTATGCGCAGAAAGCTATTGAGCTGCAAAGCTTTGACTATTTTCTGAAGCCGATCGAATTCGATAAGCTAAGCCTCATCATTTCCAAAGCCGCCTATAAAGCAAAGGAACAGCAAAGCGATCAGGAAGCGATACAGGACGGTCAGCTGTGGAAAAAAAATCAAAAAAAGCTCCAGGAGCATTTTTGGAGCAAGCTGATAAAAGAAAGGAAAGCTTCTAGAGACCGGACCGCCATCGCAGGATATATTGCGGAACAGAACCTGTCCTATGAGATGTCGGATCTATTTCTTCCTGTGCTCATCACCATTTTTCCGCATGATCAAAGTTTAGGTAAAGAAGACAAAGACCTGTTTGACTATGCGTTTCTCAACGTGCTGTCCGAATTGTTCCAGGACCCGCTCTTCACGGTTGAAGCCGCTATGGAATATAAAGATTACAATTGGATGGTCATGCTGAGATGGAATCATCCTCCTGATTCCCGCGTCATGGAAAACATCTGCACGTCGTTCATTGAAAAAGCCAATCAATTCCTCCGGAGCGATGCTTCATGCAGCGTATCGATTTCGGTGGCGTTGGAGGAAATCAACAAGTCCGTTCGGGCTCTGCTGCAAATGAATGAGGATATGATCAAAAAGCGGAATCAGATTATTTTTCTGGAACACCATTCCCTGCAAGAAGTCGCGTACATCCCACCTCCGCTGCAGGACTGGGAAGCGCTTCTCAGCGGGAACGATCCAGCTGGGTTTCTGGTTGAAACCCGCAAATACTTGCAAAACCTAGCCAGGAATGGCGTCTACAACACCTCGGTGCTGCGTTTATTCAGCTTGGATATCGTGCAGCTGGTGTATTCCTACCTGAAGAGCAAAGAGATCCAGGCACATAAGCTGTATACCGGCAAAACCAATGACCAGCTGTTCCTGCAATCATTGAACTCGATTGAAGATATGGAGAAATATACGGAGTATCTCGTCAGCACGGCAGCAGAATATCATGCCTACGCCGACCATTCGCATACCGTGGTGGAGGAGATTAAGCATTATATTCATTGCCATTACGGAGATGAGCTGACGCGAACGAGCCTGGCGGAAATCGTCTACCTCAACCCGGATTATTTGGCCCGCGTGTTCAAGAAAGAGACGGGCGTCTCTTTAGGTACTTACATTATTCAGTCCCGCATCAAGGCCGCCAAGCATCTGCTGGAGACGACACCATTGTCGGTGTACCAGATTGCGGCTAAGGTGGGATACGCCAACTATTCCTATTTCTCAAAGCTGTTCAAGCAGGATACAGGCTGGTCGCCAAGCGACTACAGGCGGGAGCTGCAAGCCGGGAGCAGCGGAAAGATCGATCATGCGAAATAACATTACACTTTCGACTTAGGCATCGAGCATGGGATGTCAGCAACCACAATAAAAAGTACCGCAGCCTCAAGCCTCATTTGCTTGGCAGCCGCGGTACTTTCTATAATAAGAATGAGTGCTAATCTGTATAGATTACGCAGGGTAAAAATCGAAATCCTTCAGCGTTTCGCCCGTTCTGGCCGATTCAAACACCGCCTCGATCAGGTTCAGAACGCGCAGCACTTCCTCGTTCTTCACAATCGGTTCAGCCTCGCCTTGGATCACGGCCGCAAAGTTATCGAAGAAGCTGCTGGATTGACGGTATGGCTCCGGCAGAGCTCCGGTAATGGTAGCTTCTTCGGAAGGAGGCGCCATCGTTTTGGTCAAGCCTACCCCGGCTTGAATCGGCTTCGGCTCCACTTTCACGGCATCCTGGTTCCGGGTAACCACTCTTCCGTTTAACGACCAATCCTCAATAATGCCGGTTCCCTCGGTTCCTTTGACATACCAGCGTGGCAGCGTAATGAAATTCGTCGTTCCCACTTCAATCAGAACCGATACGCCGTTCTCGAATTCAATGACCGACTCAAAGCCGTCATCCACCTCATCGCCCAATATAAAGCTTAAGCGGCTGCTCAGGCTCGTAATCCGGCTGTCCACCATGAACAGGACCTGGTCAAGAAGATGCACGCCCCAGTCCAGCAGCATGCCGCCGCCGTGCGCTTCCAGATGGCGCCAGTCGCCCGGAATGCCGTTCGCCCCGTGTACCCTGGATTCGATACGGAACAAATCGCCAATCGTCTTCTCGTTGTACATTTGCTTAATGGTCAGGAAATCCTCGTCCCAGCGGCGGTTCTGGTGAACCATCAGCACCCGGCCGGCAGCATCGGCCGCAGACACCATCTCTTTGAAGTCACTGACGGACAATGTTACCGGCTTCTCGCAGATGACATGCTTGCCGGCTTTAAACGCCTGCAGTGCCAATTCCTTGTGCACGTCATTAGGTGTAGCAATGAGCACCACGTCAACCGCAGCATCGTTTAGTACCTGCTCATAACTCTCATAGGCAGGATACCCGTCTTGCTGGGATACTTCCCGGCGATCTTTCAAAATATCGAAGGTTCCCGTAACCTCGAGATATGCATTGTCCTTAATCAGCTTGGCGTGGTAGCTGCCCATTCCGCCATAACCTACGATCACGATCGCATGTTTTCTTTTTCTTTTCTCCATCGTCATAGTTACATAGCTCCTTTATCACATCTAAGCAGTAAACGCATACACATCCATTATAATATAATATGCGAAATAACTGTCCTCTTTTAACGATATTGTATTCCCGACGTTATCGCAAGGCTGTGAGTTACTTCGCAGCCCGGAAGAAATGATCAAAATATGTTTCGAAAAAAAGCGTTACCCTGCTTCTATCGCAGGGTAACGCTTCTTGATTTTCGCGAGTTATTCCTTCACTACCAGCTTCAGTGGTGCTGCGATATTCGCTTCCACCTCTTTACCCTGCAGCACGTCCTTGGCTGCGCCAACGGCGAGCTGTCCGATCAATTCGGGCTGCTGGGCTACCGTTGCCGTCAGATTGCCGGCTTCGATGGACTTCAGCGCATCGTCATTACCGTCAAAGCCGATGACCATGATGTCTTTGCCCGAGCTTTGGATCGCTTCGATTGCGCCCAGGGCCATCTCGTCATTGTGGGCAAATATCGCTTTGGCGTCCGGATTGCCCTGCAGCAGATTTTCCGTCACGGTAAGACCCTTTGTCCGGTCAAAATCCGCTGCCTGCTTCGCGACCACGTTCAGCTGCTCATCTGCGATATCATGGAAGCCCTTGCCGCGTTCGCGGGTCGCGGAAGCACCCGGAACGCCTTCGAGCTCAATGACCTTCGTATCTTTGCCCAGTTGTTCCACGATATACTCGGCTGCCATCTGACCGCCTTTGACGTTATCGGATGCAACCAGCGCAGCGACCTCACCCTGATCCGCCGAGCGGTCGAGTGTAATGACCGGAATGCCCAAGCTATTCGCCGTTTGCACCACGGTTGAGATTGCAGACGAATCCGTTGGGTTAATCAGAAGTGCGTTCACGCCCTGCTGAATCAGGTCGTCGACGTCATTGCTCTGCTTGGCCGAGTCGTTCTGTGCGTCAACAACAACGACCTCCATTCCCTGCTTCGCCGCTTCGGCGACGACGCCATCCTTCAAGGAGACAAAGAACGGGTTATTCAAGGTCGAGATGGAAAGGCCGATTTTAATGTCTGTGACATCTCCGCCAGCCTTGGGCTTCGCCCATTCCGGCGGCTCCAGAGAACAGCCTGTTATGAAGATCAGCATAAGCGATACGAGCAGCAAAGTTGTTTTTTTCATCGTTCATTCTCCCCCTTAAGCCGATTTCTTGCGGTCGAGCAGAACGGCAATCGCGATCACGACGCCTTTGACAACCATCTGATAGAAAGAGTTCACGCCGAGCAGGTTGAGTCCGTTATTCAGTATGCCAATGATCAGCACACCGATTAACGTACCGACGATCCGACCGCGACCGCCGGTCAGGCTTGTACCGCCAAGTACAACGGCTGCGATGGCATCCAATTCATAAGACGTCCCTGCTGTCGGCTGAGCGGAATTCAAACGTGAGGTCAGAATCGCGCCAGCAAGCGCGGACAGCATCCCTGCCAGGGAATAGATCATGATCTTCACGCGCGGTACTTTAATACCGGATACAAGCGATGCTTTTTCGTTACCGCCGATGGCATACGTTTTGCGGCCAAACGACGTTTTATGCAGGATGACCCACAGCACGGCAAACGTGATGATCATCGTAATGGCAGGTACCGGAATACCAAGCAGGTAACCGCGGCCGAACAATTGAAATGCAAGGCTGTCGCCGAGCCCCGTAATCGGGTTACCGTTCGTATAGACAAGTGTAAGTCCTCGGAATATCGTCATGGTGGCCAGGGTGGCGATAAACGGCGCCATTTTCCCCTTGGTAATCATGAGACCATTGATCATCCCCATGACACCGCCAAGCGCAACGCCGATGATAATCGATAGGATCGGGTCAAAGCCGGCCACCATCATATTGGCGACAAATGCGCTGGAGAGCGCGAGAATCGAACCGACCGACAGGTCAATGCCGCCTGTCAGGATAACAAACGTCATACCGAATGCAATCAATGCATTAATCGATACCTGACGCAGCAGGTTCAGAATGTTAAGCGGTTCCAAGAAGCTTGGATTCAGGACGGATACGATAACGATAAGAATGATCAGTCCGAGCAGCGGACCGAGCTTTTGCGTCAAACCTGAGACCTTAAACCCTTTTTCCGCCTTGGCATCGTTAATAGTTGTCATATTACTGACCTCCTGTAGCTAGAGTCATGATGTGTTCCTGCGTGGCTTGTTCGCGATCCAATTCACCGGAAATTCTGCCTTCGTGAACAACAAGAATCCGATCGCTCATTCCGAGCACCTCCGGCAGCTCCGACGACACCATCAGAATCGCCACGCCGCGTTCGGTCAGCTCATTCATCAGCTGGTAAATTTCGCGCTTCGCTCCTACGTCCACGCCGCGTGTCGGCTCGTCCAGGATGAGCACGCTCGGCCCAATGCCAATCCACTTGGCGATAACGACCTTCTGCTGGTTACCGCCCGACAGATTGCGTGCCTGCGTCTCGGATGAATGGGTCTTGATCTGCAGCCGCTTCGTCAACGTGTCCACGAAATCCTGCTCCTTCTTCCCGGAGATGAACCCTCTGGAAGAGAAGCTGAACAGATTGGGCAGCGCCATATTTTCACGGACCGAGAAATCCAGGACCAACCCTTCATCCTTGCGGTCCTCTGTTATGAATCCAATGCCGTGTTTCACGGCATCATCCGGCTTCTTGATCGAAACTTTCTTTCCGCGTACCCAGATTTCGCCGCTATCCAGCGGGTCCAATCCGAATATCGCTCGCATCATCTCGGTTCGTCCCGCGCCCATCAGACCGGACACGCCTACGATCTCGCCGGCACGAACCGAGAAACTCACATTCTCGAACCGGCCCTTGCCGGTAATATTTTTCACTTCCAGCACCGGCTCACCCGGAGATGGATGCCGTGCTGGATATCGCTCGGTCAGCTCCCGGCCGACCATCTTTTTGACAACTTCATCAAAATCCGTGTCCGGAATGGCTTTGGTATCAACGGATTTACCATCCCGCATGACCGTAATCCGGTCGCAGATCGTAAAGATCTCCTCCATCCGGTGGGAGATGTAGACGATGGATACGCCTTGGTTTTTCAATGAACGGATGACATCAAACAGCTTCTCTATTTCCCTTTCGGTCAGCGCCGCCGTTGGTTCGTCCATAATAATGACTTTCGCTTTGGTCATGAGTGCTTTGGCGATCTCTATCATCTGCTGCTGGCCGACGGAGCATTCTCCCGCCTCCTGCGTCAATGGTATCGTCACCGCTAATTTATCGAACTGTTCCTTCGCAAGCGCCTTCATTTGTTTCATATTGAGGAAACCGAGGCCGGATGTCATCTCCTTGCCGATAAACAAGTTATCCAGAACCGTCATCTCCGGCCAGATGTTAAGCTCCTGATGGATGAAGGCAACGCCTCTCTCTTCCGCTTCCTTCGGATTAGCAAAATAGGTTTCCTTGCCGTCGATGACAATCTTGCCTTCATCCCGGCTGTGAAGACCGGTTAATATATTCATCAGCGTCGATTTACCCGCGCCGTTCTCTCCCATCAGGGCGTGAACCTCTCCTTCCCGGAGATCAAAGTCTACGCCTGCCAGCACCCGGTTCGTGCCAAAGGATTTATGGATATTCGTCATCTCAATGTTCATGGTGCTTCCTCCTTTTTAACCGAAATGAACACCGGCCTGCAAAATGCAGTTCGCATAGGGCTTGGCTTCACCTGTACGGATAACCGCCTTGGCGTTTTGCGTCCGTGCTTTGAACTGCTCGTGCGAGCAAGCCTCGATCTCGCAATCCTGAAAGTTCTCCTGTATATAATGCAGTGTTTCCTTATTATCAAGCTTCATTTCTTCAGCAATCACGATTTTTTCAATCACCATATCGTCGGCGATCGCCTCCACCACCTCGGTAAAGCTCGGCGTTCCCAGCGTTAATGCCAAGTCAATCTTGGGCACGCCGGGAGGAATCGGAAGACCCACGTCGCCAACAACGATGGTATCGGTGTGTCCCAGATCTGCCAGCACTTTCGCGATGTGACTGTTCAGCATGCCGTTCTTCTTCATGATCAAAGACTCCCTTCCACTTCGAGGCGAGACGGCATACCGCCCTGCGCTCCGAACTTCATGACCGACAAGGAAGCTGCGCGGTTCGCAAATCTCAGGCTGTCCGCAATGCTCATGCCTTCGGACAGAGCCACAGCAAAAGCGCCGTTGAATGTATCGCCGGCTCCGGTCGTATCCACGGCTTCAACCTTGTAGCCGGGAACCACGACCTCTTGCATGCCGTCAAAATAGCGAACTCCCCTCTTGCCTTCCGTCACGATCAGTTTGTTCGGATAACGGCGTAGCACGTCGCCTAATG
Source organism: Paenibacillus sp. NPDC093718 (assembly GCF_050279985.1). NCBI lineage: Bacteria > Bacillati > Bacillota > Bacilli > Caryophanales > Paenibacillaceae > Paenibacillus > Paenibacillus sp. NPDC093718. The sequence continues at coordinate 302,472 of NZ_JBNNUS010000006.1, read as the reverse complement.
GCTCATCTCCGAATAAGATTGCTGCTTCGTGCTCATTTGGCGTAATGTATGCCGCCCGTTCAATAACGACGCTCGGCACCGGGCGAGCAGGAGCCGGGTTCAGCATCAATGGCACCTGATAATTCGCGCATAGCTCACTGACATGGATCACCGTTTCTTCCGGAATCTCCTGCTGAATCAACACGATATCCGCTGCCTTGATCACTCCTGCTGCCTGCTCCACGTAATCCGGAGTGATCCGATCGTTGGCAGCCTTCACCACCACGATGCTGTTGTCTCCCTCTGCCAAAATGATGTGCGCCGTGCCGCTTTCCATACCTGTAACCGGTTCCACATGGTCCGTAATAACACCATTCGACTTCAAATTGCTCAAAATCGTTTCGCCGAAGGAGTCATCGCCTACACAGCCAATCATCGTCACCTCTGCGCCCAGTCTCGCCGCCGCGACGGCCTGGTTGGCTCCCTTCCCTCCGGGTACCGTCTTAAAGCTGTCGCCAAGCACCGTCTCTCCCGCGCCGGGACGCTTGGTGGAGGTGACCACCAAGTCCATCGATGCGCTTCCAATTACCACGATTTTTGCCATTACGATTCCACCTTTCTCGTTGTCTGCCGCTCTATGAATTCTACCGAAAATTCGATATTGCTTTTCTCGATGCGCTGCCCTTCGATAAGCCCGATAAGCAATCTGGCCGCTTCCCGGCCCATCTCATACGCCGGCTGATGAATCGTGGACAGCGACGGGGCCAGCAGCCTGCTCAGCAAAATATCGTCAAATCCGATAATTTGTACGTCTTCCGGCACCCTTTTCCCCAGCCGATGCGCTTCCTTTACCACGGCCGATGCCATAATATCGTTACTGGCGATTACGCCGTCCGTGTCCGGAAACTCGCTGAACACTTTCTGGGCGAATTCTTCGGCATCGGTTAAAGAAAACGATGTCGTCTTCAGCACTTGATACGCAGCCGCCTGCTGCTCCAGAACCTCGACGGCTCCTTCAAAACGCTCCTGAGCAGGCCGTACATCCGCAGGACCTTGAATGACCGTTACAGCTTTACTCCCTCGCCGCACGATTTCCTGGGCCGCTATTCTTCCTCCCTGCCGGCCATCCGCGTACACGGAAGGGCGGTCCGATGAGGTGCGGTCCAGAAACACAACGGGAATGTTCAGCTCTGTATACATGTCGGCATCCGGATCATTGGTCGATGATATGACACCAACCACATTATTTTGGACAAAGGTCTGGATGTACTCCATTTCTTTCTTCTTGCTCTCGTCGCTGTTCCCGAATATCAGCCGATAATCATTCTCCTGCATCTCATCCTCAACTCCGCGAGCAAGCTGCGGGAAATATGGATTCATAATATCCGGGAGCAAAAGTCCAATCAATTTGGATTTTCTTTTATATAAAGAACGTGCTACTTCATTCGGCGTATAATTCAGCTCGTGAATGCTTTGTTCTACCTTGGACCTGGTGTCCTCATGCACGTAACCGTTTCCATTTAAAACCCGTGAAACCGTGGCCACGGACACGCCGGCCCGATTTGCCACATCCTTGATCGTTGCCATTACCGTCATCACCTCATTCATGTGTAACCGGTTACAGCTATAAGATATCACATCCCTTCTCAACCTGCAAGCTTTTAAGGATTGGAATATTTTTGTACCGTGCGCTGACGAACTCTCCTTCAGTAACTACAATGTCCGGCAATAAATTACGGTAATCTTACAAAATCCATTACTGAATTTTACATCCGACTCCTATACTCAATACCTGTAAGGTCAAGCAGGAAAGTGAGGTAAACATGATTATGGAAAAAGATTTGACGCTTCCTTCCCCGGGTCACTCTCTGACGCCGCCGGTCAGCGAAGCTGAGCCTACAACAGCGGCAAAAACGATCTCCATCAAGAAAACGAGGCGCAGGGAAATCGTGCTTGCTTATGCATGTCTGGCACCTTCGCTGCTCATTTTCGGTCTGTTCCTGTTCTACCCGCTGCTAAAATCGGTTTATCTGAGCTTGTTCCTGACCGATCCCCAAGGCCGGGTAGCCGAATTTGTAGGGTTCGATAATTTCAAGGAAATACTAGCCTCCGAGATGTTTTATACAAGCTTCAGCAACACGCTGCTGTTTATCGTGCTGACGGTCCCGACCGGGATGGCGGCTGCAATTCTCTTGGCTGCCCTGACGCACAACAAACTGAAGGGAATGAAAATATTCCGCTTCATATTCTCGTTGCCGATGGCCGTATCCGTCGGCACCGGCTCGATGATCTGGATGATTCTGTATCATCCAACATTGGGCGTGCTGAATTACTTTCTGTCGCTGCTCGGCAACCAGCCCATTCAATGGCTGACCGATCCGAAATGGGCCATGATCTCCGTCGCGCTCATGACCGTCTGGATGAATCTTGGATTTAATTACATCCTCATGCTGAGCGGCATGCAGGGCGTATCCGAGGATATCTACGACAGCACCAAGATCGACGGCTCCGGTCCGCTGAGAACCTTCTTCCGGATTACAATGCCGCTGATCTCCCCTACGTTATTCTTCACGTCCGTTGTGTCGGTCATCGGCGCCTTCCAAGCATTCGGACAGATCAACATCCTGACCAAGGGCGGTCCGATGAACAGCACCAACGTCATCGTATTCAACATTTATCAGGATGCCTTCGTCAATTTCCGTTTCGGCATCGGCAGTGCGCAAGCACTCATCCTGTTTGCGATCATTCTGCTGCTGACCGTCTTTCAATTTAAATTTGTCGAAAAGAAGGTGCACTACCAATGAACATGCGTCTCATGCCCAAAAGCTTCCTCTACATCGCGCTGCTTCTCTGTTCGCTGGCCGTTGCCTTTCCGCTCCTGTACACCTTCTCGACATCGCTGATGAGCGAGGCTGAATCGGCTGTTTATCCGCCGCCTCTGCTTCCGGAAGCCATCAATCTGTCCAATTTCGCCAAGGTGGTCGATACGATCCCTGTCCTTACCTTTATCGGGAACAGCCTTGTCGTCTCCATTGCCATCATGGCAGGTCAGATCGTGACCGCAAGTCTGGCAGCATACGCCTTCGCTTTCCTGCGGTTCCCGGGTAAAACGCTATTGTTCAGCCTCTTTCTCGCTACCATGATGATCCCGTGGGAAGTGATCATGATTCCGAACTATTTGACGGTCAAAAGCCTGAACTGGCTGGATACCTACCAAGGGCTCATCGTTCCATTCCTGGCAACGGCCTTCGGAACCTTCCTGCTCAGACAAGCCTTCCTGCAGCTGCCGAAGGAGCTGTTTGAAGCGGCCCGCGTGGACGGCTGCGGCCATGTTCGAATATTTCTGAGCATGGTGGTGCCGCTATCCGTACCTGGAATCGCCACACTGGGCGTGTACTCGTTCCTGAACAATTGGAACATGTACCTGTGGCCGCTCTTAACCACCAACCGTGTCGAGATGCGAACCGTCCAGATCGGGATCGGGATGCTGCAGTTCGAAGAGATGAACTCATGGAATCTGATACTCTCCGGCGTGCTCCTCTTGCTGCTGCCTTCCCTGCTGCTGCTTGCACTCGGTTTGAAGCCGCTAGTCCGCGGCATCACGGCAGGTGCGTTGAAGGGCTAACTGGCCCATATGCCAGGGCTTTAATGGATCAGCCTTGCGTGCCGGTTATCTGGTAAGAAACGGGCCGCGCAATTTCTGATAGATCAAAACCATACTATATTTTCAAAAGGGAGAGATTAACCGATCATGAAACGTTTTGGTAAAAGGTCCTTCGCGCTGCTCCTGCTTTCCTGCTTCATGCTGCTCAGCGCCGCTTGCAGCAATACGCCAGCCGCCGGAGAAACGACCGTTGCCGCTGGCAGCGAACCGGCCAAAGAGCCCGTTAAGGTCGTATGGTGGCATTCCATGAGCGGTGAGCTCGGGACCGTTGCGGACAAGCTGATTTCCGATTTTAATGCCGCCCACGAGGATATTCAGGTAGAGGGTGTGTTTCAAGGCACGTACGATGAAAGCTTGAACAAGCTGAAGGCCTCCTTGGGATCGAACAGCGGCCCGACCATGATTCAGGTGTATGAGATCGGCAGTCGTTTCATGATGGATACCAAGGCGATCCGTCCGGTTCAGGACTTCATGGATGCTGAAACATACGACATTTCCTCCTTGGAACCGAATATTAAAAATTATTATACATTCGATAACAAATTGTACTCGATGCCATTTAACTCCTCCAACCCAATCCTTTACTACAACAAAGATGCCTTTAAAGCGGCGGGACTGGATCCGGAAAATCCTCCAAAAACCTACGAAGAGGTAGCGGAAGCGGCCAAGACGCTAACGAAAGACGGCCAAACCGGTGCATCCTTCGCGATCTACGGCTGGTTCATGGAGCAATTCCTCGCGAACCAAGGTGTTGAACTGCTGAACAACGGCAACGGACGCACGTCCCCGGCAACCGCTTCGCAAGTCAACAACGCCGCTGCCGTGAAGACGCTGGAATGGTGGAAGCAAATGCTGGACGATAAGGTCCTGCTGAACCTGGGTCGTAAAACGGACGATACCAAAAAAGCATTTGCAGCGGGTCAAATCGCCATGACGCTGGACTCGACGGCTTCGCTCCGCGGTATCGTCAGCGCAGCTGAAGGCAAATTCGAAGTCGGCACGGCTTTCCTGCCTAAACCGGCTGATGGCGGCGACGGCGGCGTGATTATCGGCGGTGCAAGCCTGTGGCTGATGAACAACAAATCGGAAGAAGAGCAGCAGGCAGCCTGGGAATTCATGAAATATTTGGCCGAGCCGCAAACGCAAGCCTACTGGCATGTCAACACCGGTTATTTCCCGGTAACGACCAAAGCTTACGAAGAGACCCTCGTAAAAGAAAACCTGGAGAAATATCCGCAATTCCAAACGGCCGTGGACCAACTGCACCAAACGACGGCCAACCTGGCAACGCAAGGCGCGGTCATGGGTGTGTTCCCAGAAGCTCGCCAACTGACGGAAACGGCCATCGAGGAAGTGCTGAATGGTCAAAAAACGGCGCAGGAAGCACTGGACAAAGCCGCTCAGGAAATTAGCTCCAAGATTGAGACTTATAATAAGACGGTAAAATAAACGTCCGAGCATGCCGCGTAAGCATGCGCTGAATCATAAATCGAATTGCACCATTTCACACCCTTCATGCTGTATCATGGGGCCCTCTGCGGTCATTCCATGAATCATGCATCAAGGGTGTTTTTAACTTTGATCCAAAACCTTCCATATTGATCAGCTTGTATAGGGGTTTGCCCAAGTCACACAGCCGACTCCTGAATACACTGATACAAAGTGGAGGTGAGCCTATGATGAACAATCTTCCGTCCACCGTAACCATCGTCCCGGTGCCGTTTGACCGGGGTGCTACCCGCCGCGGCGCAAGCCAGGGACCGAACGCGATTTTCGGAGCCGGCCTGAAGCGCAAGCTTGACGCCCTCGGAATATCCTATCAGGTTGATGAGCTTGCTGGATTCCCCGAACACAAGGATGGAACGCACCATCCTCTATTAAAACATCTGCAAGAAGTCATAACGATTAACGAGCATCTCGCCGCTCATGTTTCCGCCCTGGCAGAATCGGGTGTCTTCCCGCTTGTCCTTGGCGGTGACCATAGCATTGCAATCGGCACGCTGGCCGGGCTTACCCGGCACTACCGAAGCCTGGGCGTCATCTGGATCGATGCCCACTCCGATCTCAATACACCCGATACTACCCCAAGCGGCAATATCCACGGCATGTCGCTGGCTGTCAGCTTGGGAAGAGGCGATGCGCGGCTAACATCGATCGGCGGCGCAAAATCAACGATCAATCCCGAACATGTGGTGCTCATTGGCGCGCGCTCCCTCGACCAGGGCGAACGGGATTTCATCCGCCGGGAAGGCATCACCTGCTTCACGATGCAGGACATCGACCGCATGGGCATGTTCCGCGTCATGAAGGAAGCCATCCGCATAGCGTCAACGGGAACGGATGGCGTACACCTCTCCTTCGATATCGATAGTGTCGATCCGAAAATCGCGCCCGGAACGGGAACGCCGGTTCAAGGCGGACTCAGTTATCGGGAAGCGCATCTGGCCATGGAGATGCTGTCGGAATCCGGCATTCTGACCTCGGCCGAATTCGTGGAGAACAACCCGCTGCTGGACCGCGGACAGACAACGTCCCGGCTGCTTGTCGGCTTAATCGGCTCCATGCTGGGCGAAAGCATCTTGTGACGCGTCCTCATGCTTGACGAGAGGCCTTTTTGGCGCGGTATACACTGGCATCCGCCGGTTAGGTTTCTTTAGACTCCCAAGGAGGTAACACTATGGCCCCTTCAAACCCGCACATCGAGAAAGCCGAAAAGTACGGTGCGAGAAACTACCATCCCCTCCCCATCGTCATTGCCGAAGCGGCAGGCATCCATGTGACGGATTCGGACGGCAAGCGGTATATCGACATGTTAAGCGCCTATTCGGCGCTGAACGCAGGTCATTGTCATCCCCGAATTATCGGGGCTTTAAAGGAACAAGCAGATAAGGTGACTCTGACCTCGCGCGCATTCCATCATGACCAATTGGGCGAGTTTTACGAGAAGCTGTCTGCTATCACCCGCAAAGATATGATCCTTCCCATGAATACGGGGGCCGAGGCAGTTGAAACGGCGCTCAAGGCAGCACGCCGCTATGCTTACCGGAAGAAAGGCATACCGGCCAATCAGGCCGAAATTATCGTCTGCGAAGGCAATTTCCACGGACGCACGATCACCATCACCTCCTTCTCCTCATCCAGCGCATATCGGGAAGGCTTCGGCCCGTTCACGCCGGGCTTCAAAGTCATCCCCTATGGAGACCTGGAAGCGCTGAAGCAGGCCATCTCACCGAATACGGCCGCCTTTCTTGTAGAGCCGATCCAGGGAGAATCCGGTATCGTCATCCCTCCTGACGGATACCTGAGCGGCGCAATGGAGCTGTGCAAGCAGCATCGTATCCTTCTGCTCGCGGACGAAATCCAGACCGGCTTCGGCAGGACGGGGAAACGATTTGCCTGCGACTGGGAGGATGTCGTGCCGGATATGTACATCCTCGGAAAAGCGCTGGGCGGCGGCGTCTTTCCCGTCTCTGCCGTGGCGGCGGACGCCGATATCCTCGGTGTATTCGAGCCGGGGTCCCACGGCTCTACCTTCGGCGGGAATCCCCTCGGCTGCGCGGTGGCCATTGCCTCCATGGATGTATTCCTGGATGAAAGGCTGGAAGGCAACTCCAAGGAGCTCGGCGAATATTTCCTTCAGCAGCTTCGATCCATCCGGCATCCGGATATCAAGGAAGTGCGCGGCAGAGGCCTATTTATCGGCATGGAACTTAAAGTCCCCGCCCGAACCTACTGCGAGAAATTAAAGGATCTCGGCTTGCTCTGCAAAGAAACCCATGAGTCCATTATCCGCTTCGCCCCTCCGCTCATCATCACAAAATCGGAACTGGACCAGGCCGTCGGGATCGTAACGCAGGCGTTTGCGTGACGAATCGATACCGATTGCATGTGCACAAAAAAACAGTTTGCTCACCCCCTGACTCCAGCATGAGGGTGCAACAAACTGTTTTTTCCGGTTCTTCTCCCATTCCAAGCCCTGCAGCTTATCCTGACACTGCGAGCCGGGGCGCAACGTTGATCGTGCGGCTCTGAGCACCGTCAGGTAACCGACCTCTGTTTCATTCTTCTTGTTACTAACAGCAGCTGGGATACAGCGGCAAGCACAGGCAGTTCGATCAGCGGTCCGATGACCAAGGCAAGGGCAATCACGGGCTGTTCCGGAAAAGCCGTCACGGCGATTGCGAGGGCTACAGGGGAGTTCCGGGCAATGATCGTTAAATGGAGGCTGACCGAATCCTCATAGGTGAAACGCAGCATGCTGCCCACCGCGCTGCCCATCATATAATTCATCATGAAATAAATCAAGATCGGAACAATGAGAACATACATCATGTCCATGTTATTCAATAAGTATGACCCTTGAGACGCAAACATCGCGACAATGGCAAGACTCAGAAAGACAATCTGTACCCTGCCGAAGAACGGCATAACCTTGTACTCCAGCACCTCTTTCCTAGTTCTCAGCAAGAAACGGGTGAGATGCGCAAGAGTGAACGGAACGACGAGCACAAGCAGCACGCTTTCGAGCAGCGTTGCCATCGAAATCGTTTCGATTGTGCCGGAGAACAAGAGCAAATACAGCGGAAGCAGCAGCACCTGTAGGATCAGGTTTATAGGGAGCACCGAAGCTCCCAAGGGTACGTTTCCCTTGGCAATCGAGGTAAACACCAAGTACCAGTCGGTACAGGGGGTCACCATCAGCATGATGAATCCGATCCAAAGCGCCGGGTGGTCCGACAGAAAGACAGCACCGAGCCCCCAGGCAAGCAGCGGCGTCCATATAAAATTAATGAGCGTGCTCGCCCCCAGAAACTTGATGTTTTTGAACGCCTCTCGCAGCTGCTGCAGCGGTATCGTCAAAAATAATCCATATAACATCAGCAGCAAAAAAGGAACAATCCCATATTCCGAATAATCTGCGGCGAACGGCAGCTGTCCCACTGCCAGCCCAATCGCCACCGCGCCCATAATAATCAAGGTTTGAAATTTCTCAATAAGTCCCATCCCGCACCCCTTACCGTTTCGAATCATGAACAAACTAAAGAAATATCATCTAATGGTATCATACCGCATTTCCAGTATAATGGATTGTATAATATTGGATTTAGCATTAGGTAAGAAACGCATTCTAGCATCCTTCTCCGCTCATTTCAATGGATGAGGGGCAACGATTCTTTGCTTTGTTTTGTCAGAGTTGATGATAACTTTTACAAGGAGGTTCAACCATGAGAATAGCCATTTGCGGAGGCACCGGTTTCATTGGCCAGGCATTGTGCTCGCGTTGGCAGCGCGACGGGCATGACGTTACCATCGTCACAAGATCGAAGCCGGACAATCCCCAACCGAACAGGCCTATATTCTATCTGACCTGGGATGAGATGAAGTCCCATCCCGAGCGGTTTGAGGGTCTGGATGCCCTCGTTAACCTTGCAGGCTCTTCCCTGAGTCAGCGCTGGACGCAGGAAGGCAAGCAGAGAATCCTTCAGTCAAGACAACGAACCGTCTCCTCCGTAGCCGAGCTAATGGGCCGCCTGGAGTTTAAACCTCCGGTCGTCATTCAAGCTTCGGCGATGGCCATTTACGGCACATCCGAGTATGAAGCCTTTGATGAGGAAAGCCCTGCCACGATTATGGACTTCCCATCCGAGGTTGTGCAGCAATGGGAGCAGGCGGCCGACCGCATCCCGGTTGACCGGTTAATCAAGCTGCGCATCAGCGTTGTTCTGGGCGGTAGAGGCGGAGCCCTTCCCAAAATGCTGCTGCCCTATAAACTAGGCGTTGGCGGCAAGATCGGCAGCGGCAAGCAATGGCTCTCCTGGATACATATCGACGATATCGTGGATTTGATCGATTATTGCATTCGGCACGAGGGCATATCCGGAGCCGTGAATGCGGCTTCCCCGCATCCGGTCACGAACGATGAATTCGGCAGGAGCATCGCCAAGGCCTATCAGCGTCCGCACTGGCTCCCCCTGCCAGCTTTCATGCTCCAAGCCATCCTGGGCGAAATGTCGCTCATTCTACTAAAGGGTCAGCGTATCCTTCCGGCTAAGGCACTGCGTCACGGCTTCCAGTTTCGATATCCGGAAGTGACGGACGCTCTGAAGCAGATCAAAGAAAGCTGAGCCGTACGGCCATATGCATAAAAAACAATCGCTCTCATGATAAAGAGAACGATTGTTTTCTTTTTCTCATAAAACTTCTATTGGACGGGGGCCAGCTCGCTTTCCGTCACCCACTTATGATTCTTGACTTCTTCGCCGGTTGTCGTCGTGAAGTCCACCATATAGACCGTCGTTTGTTCGGCGGAATCGATAACGGCAGTGGCTCCCTTCATGCCCTCCATATGATCCGCATTCACGACAGCTTCCGTTCCTGGTTCCAAGGGCTCCTTCCCGGCATCCTTCAGCTCCTCATGAATCACCCATTTATGATCCTTTACTTCGGGTCCGCCGCTCGTCGGCGTATACGATATCGTGTACACCGTCGTATCGTACGCCCCGACAATTGTTGCTTTTGCCCCCTTCATCCCGGGCATGTGATCGGAGTCCATGATCGCTTGGGTCTGGACCGCATAGGTTGGATTCTCTGCCGACTTCAACCCATCCGGAACCTCGTCCGAGCCGGAATGATTCATGCTGCCATGATCCATGTCATCCATGTTCCCGGTGGCCTCCGTGCTTTCCTTGCTATCCGGATCTGCGCTTTTCGTATTTCCGCAGGCACCCAGTATGAGGATAAGGGATGCTAACGCAACCAGAAAAAGCGGCCTCAATCGTTTAGTAGCTGACATATAATGAACTCCTCTCTTATATTGAATGTTCATAGCATAGCAACTACTTATGAAGAACTTGTGTAGCTGTCTATGCATGACAACACTTACTTATTTTTTTCAATAAAACCTATCTGTGATATAAAATAGAGAGTGATTAGAGGTCCCATTTTGCCCTATATTCTTGGCAGAGATATTTGCCAATTCCGAGAAGGAGCACCATCTCCCATGCAAATCGATGACGAAACTTTCATCCCGTTATTCAAACGGGCCAATTCCATATTAAACCGAACCCTGAACTCCATTGAACAGCAGGAACTGAGCGTCCGGATCCACTACTGGGGATTTATGCCGCGCCACTACGACAATACGGAGCATAAGCATTCTTTTTTTGAAGCTTGTTACGTATTGACAGGCTGCGGCTCGTATATCGAAAACGAGACAGAGTTCCATCTTCATCCAGGCACCCTGTTTCTCTCAAGGCCGGGCATCCAGCACCAAATTAAGAGCAGGGAGGGCTTGGCCTTATGTTATGTTGCCTTTGAACTGGATGAATCAGCAAACAGCGATCTCCATACGGCTGCTTTCCGAAGGTTAGCCACCCAAGGCATTCCGGTGCTTCAGGAAGATGCCAGGCAAGCGTCCGGTCTTTTGTGGCTATCGCTGCTATCGATGTTTCAGTCGGGCTCTGGCGGCAAGCAGCACCCGCCTCATATGCTGAACTGCTTGGCTGCTTCACTCATATTATCGATTCTGGCTGCCCACGGTCCCGGTTTCTACCAAGAACCTTCCGATCTTGGAGCACGCGAAGAAGGAGCTTCGATGTTTCATCAGGCCGAATTGTTTATCCAGGATAATCTGGGCGAGCCGCTCTCGCTGGAGCGGGTAGCTGGCCATCTTCACGTTACGACCCGTCATTTGACCCGGCTGTTCCGTAAATACGGACATCAATCCTTTGTTCATTATGTGCAGGAGCAGCGCGTGCAGCAAGCTAAAGACCTGCTTCTGAATACAGACCGGCAGATCAAAGAAATTGCCGTCTCCTGCGGATTCGAGTCCGTGCACTACTTCACCCGAGTGTTTACGTCCAAGCTTGGCGTAACCCCGGCCCGCTTCCGACGTTCCCAGTTTTCGGAAGGTCGTTACGATTCCGAGCTTTAGCGACTAGAGACGTCGATGTCCTGATCGTACAAAAACACTTCCTCTTTTTATAAAGACGGATCCTCCCCCGCCTCCTACAATGAAGTCGTAACAGACAATCCGGAAGGGAGGATCCACTTATCCATGAAACCTGCAACGACCTTTCAATCACAACCGATCAACCACTTGGACTTTGGCAACGTACCCCCATTTATGAAGAATGGGATCGACGCATGGTGCTCGTTTATCCTGTCGACCTATAAACAAAAATTCCAGCATGAAGGACAGGAAAAACGCAGTATCTTCATTACGCTTGACGGAACACACGGCGCCGATTTCGATAAACTGCTGGCTAAGCTTCAGCAAGCCTGTGAGCAAGAAGGCATCGCCTTCGCATGCGATTCCACGTCCGATTATGTCAAGCCCGAAGCCGAGCTCCGGGCCGAGATGGCTCCTTATCTGACAGATAACCGGGCATTCGGCTATAAAGCAACCGATGTCCGCCCCATCCAATATTTTCAACAGGATTCACGGCTAGCCTTGAATAAAAATGCGCTTGAATTTGACGCGATGCGCGGCATATACGTACTGCACGGACCGGGCGCTTCGCTGCTTCAGGGCCGGACCCCCGACCTTCGTTTCTACGCCGATTACTCCCGCGAAAACCAGCAGCGGCGCCATGCCCAGCATATGGGCAGCTTCGGCTTGGGCATCTCCTTCGACAAGGTTGAGACTTACAAAAATTGTTTATTTCTCGAATGGCCCGTCTGGGAGACTTACCGTCTCAACTGGTTAGCCCATCATACCCATGCCCAACACTCTGACAACCAAGCGTATTACATGGACTTCAATCGTCCGGAAGAGCCGGTGTGGCTGCCGGCTGCCGCCTTGGCAGACGTACTGCACAAAGCAAGTCAGCAGCCGTTTCGGGTCAAGCCGTTTTTTGCCCCGGGAATTTGGGGCGGTCAATATCTTAAGGAATTATGCGGTCTTCCCGAAGAATGGCCAAACTGCGCCTGGAGCTTTGAGCCTATCGCTCCCGAGAACACGCTTCTGCTGCGCGTGCAGGATACCATCTTCGAGGTTCCGTTCACATTACTCATGGAGGCAGCGTCTCAAGAGATTATGGGAGCGCGTAATGTCCAGCTATTCGGCGACTACTTCCCGATCCGGTTTGATTATCTGGATACAATGCAGGGCGGCGAGCTGTCGCTTCAGGTGCATCCGCTGCAGGAATATGCAGAGTCGCAGTTCAATGAGCATATGACGCAGCAAGAATCGTATTACATCATGCACAATGCCCCGGGAGCTAAGGTGTATCTCGGCCTGAAGGAAGGAATAAGCGGCGAACGGCTGCTTGCAGCAGTGGAAGACGCCCAGCTTCGGGAAGAGCCGCTTGAGCTCTCTGACTACGTTAACGAGTACGCCTCGCAAACAGGGGATCTCTACCTCATTCCACCGGGCACGGTCCACTGCTCCGGCAGGGATAATCTGGTGCTGGAAATCTCCTCGACCACCTGGTGGTTCACATTCAAGATCTACGACTATCTGCGGCTGGACGCGGATGGCAAACCGCGCCCGATGAACCCTGAGCATGCGCGCCACAATATCAATGACGCCATGAATACACCTGCGGTAGAAAGCTGGCTTATCGCTCGGCCAACCGTCGTAAGCCGTCAAGGGGGCAGCTCGGAGGAGCTGCTGGGTCAACGGGAAGATCTTCTGTTCCAGGTCAGCAGGCTGAATCTGCAGGAATCGTGGAAAGCGGACACCCAAGGAGAATTCGTCATGTACAATCTCGTGGAAGGCGAACGTGTCCGCCTTGTACCGGCAGCGGACGAGGGTGCGGCCGTTGAATGGGGTTATGCGGAATCTTACATTGTTCCGGCATGTTTAGGCGAATACCGTCTGGAGAATCTGTCCGGGTCCCCATGCGCATTGATTACAGCAAGGGTCAATCCCGAGTGGAATCATCCACTGCTTCCGCCTTCCCGGACATCCGGAACGGAGAGTTTCCATGCTGCGGAATGAAGGGGCGAATCTTGGAGGCGTGCCCTCCCCGGCCCCCATCACCATCGCGCTCGATGCCGGGGGCACCACCTTAAAGGGAGCGCTCATCGTGAAAGGGCTGCCAATCCCCGGCTCGTTCATAACCCGGCCTTCGGAATCGCAAGGAGCCGCGGCGGATACGATTGCCAGCTTCGCTCAAGCCTGTCATGATCTGATCAACTATTACGCCTCGGCCTTCCGACCGTTGGATTATCATGATTCAATCCGGATCGGCTTTGCTTTTCCGGGGCCCTTCGATTACGCAAAAGGCATTGCGCTTCTTCAAGGCATCGGCAAATATGACGCTCTGTTCAAGCAATCGGTACGGGATCTGCTCCGTTTCGAATTTCAGAGACTCAAGTCATCCTTTCCGGGTGTCACGATGAATCGTCTGACCGCCGCCGATATACGCTTCGGCAATGATGCCTTCATGTTCGGCCTTGGGGCCTCCATCCGGTTCCCATCGGAACGTCTCCTATGCCTTACGCTCGGTACAGGCCTCGGCTCTGCCTTTGTGGAGAATGGTCAAATCGTAGCCGGCATTCACGGTGTCCCAAGCAGCGGAATGCTGTTTGCGGAGCCTTACCGGGATCACATCGTGGACAGCTATTTCGGAAGAAGGGGCATTCTGAACATGGCATCGGAGCGGGGACTCCTGGCTGACGGGATCGACGTAGCCGACCTCGCTGAAGTTGCCAGGAGCGGTAACGCGCAAGCTCAGGACGTATTCCGGGAATATGGCAGCAAGCTGGGAGAGATGCTTCTGCCTTATTTATCCGAGTTCAAACCCAGCCGCCTAGTGCTGGGCGGGCAAATCTCGGGCAGCTTGCCCTTATGGGAAAAGGATATCCAGCTGGCATTGGGCAGACACGCCGTTCCCGTTCACGCTCTCGCAGACGGGACGGCGGCTGTGTTTAACGGCATTGAGAAGCTATTCGAAGATACGATACATCTTGCATTCGATCCCAATTAAATCTATATAGGAGGTCACCAATATATGAACCTATCCACCCAAGGCGGTCATCGACCCGCCCAACCCTGGACGATCTATGTCATCCATCATTCCCACACGGATATCGGCTACACCGAGCGCCAAGAGAGAATTGAGCAGTACCATGTTGACTTTATCCGCCAGGCACTAAGCATCACGGAAGCAGCACAACGCGGGGAGCGCCCGGAATGGGAAACGTTCCGCTGGACTTGCGAGACTTTCTGGGCCGTAGAGAAATTTCTCGAAGCAGCGACTCCTGCAGAAAAAGCAGCTTTTCAACAAGCGGTAAAGCGTGGCGACATCGAACTGTCCGGAACCTATCTCAACATGACCGAGCTCCCGGATTTCGACCTCCTTCAGCGGAATCACGGCAAGGCGCAAAGGTTCGCGGAGTCCTTCGGACATCGGATCGACAGCGCCATGACCGCCGACATTAACGGATACAGCTGGGGGTATGCCGAAAGCCTGCTGCAAAATAACATCGAGCATCTGTTTTCCTGCATCCATACGCATCACGGCATGTATCCGCTGGGCCGCAAACAAACCCCGTTCTGGTGGGAAAGTCCGAATGGCGGCAGGCTGCTTGTCTGGAACGGCGAACATTATATGTTCGGCAACGAGCTCGGGTTCTGCCCTGATGCACTGGGCAAATACATCATCAAGGACGAGCTTCAGCATAACCTGATGGAGCCTGAGCAGCGTCATAACGAGATCGCTGCTTTAAGGATTAACCGGTATTTATGGAATCTCGAGCAGGAGTCCTATCCGTATTCCTTCGTTCCGGTCATGGTCTCCGGTCTGGGCACGGACAATGCATCCCCGAATGCGGATATCGCGGAGTGGATTACGAAATGGAATGAACAATACGGCGACCAAATCACCATTAAGATGGCTACGCTGTCCGAATTTTTTGCGGCATTGAAACAGGAGGACCTATCCGCGCTTCCGGTACACCGCGGGGATTGGCCGGACTGGTGGACTGATGGGGTCGCTTCAACAGCGATGCATACCCAGATTTACCGGGATGCCCAGCGCACGCTTCGCAAAGTCAAACGGCTCGATCCGGGCCATGAAGCGGCAAGCCTCGCCGAGATCGAGGATGCCTCGCAGGCGCTGACCATGTACGCCGAGCATACATGGGGCTATCATTCCTCCGTGTATGAGCCATGGCATCCGCAGGTGCAAATGCTCGAGGTGCGGAAGCAGGCCTATGCGGCGGAAGCCAGCAAGCTGGCTTGCCGGGCACTGGATAAAGCGCTCGTAGCCCGTCAGGGTGCGCTGCTCGCTCCCCATCGTCCCCTGCGCTACGAGGTGGTCAATACGGAACCGGCCGCGGCGACACTGCAGGTAGCCATTCCGCTGGATGGCTGGGAACACGTGCTCCTGAAGAAAAAGTTCGAGCTCATCGACGAAACGACAGGGCAGCCTCTACCATACCAATTGGCACATACGGGAGCGCTTGTCACGCAGCTCTCACTTGAACCGGATGAGTCCCGGATCCTGTACATCCATCCGCGCGAAACACCAGATGCACTCTCCGCTTCCGGGAACATCGTGACCGCGCGCAACACCGAACCGATTGCGTGCGAAGGAATCGCCGACATCCAGAACCAGCACATAACTCCTTTTCCGATCGTGGTGGGCAAGCGTTCGATCGAATCCGAATCCTTCCGGATTGAATGGGAGATGAATGAAGGGATTACAGCCTGGATCGATAAGGCACGCTCGGCGGATCTGCTGGACGGCGCACGCGAGCATGGGGCATTCACCCCTATCTACGAGGTAACGCCGGCACAGGATGAGCATAATCCTTCCGAAATATGCTCAACCCGCCGCCGCATGGGACGCAACCGGAAGGGCACGAACGTCCAGCGGGATACCGGACGCTTGACCCGAGTCACCGTGCTGGACAACGGACCGCTATTTGCTCTGGTCGAACTCGTGTTCGACGTGAAGGGACTCAGCTACTATGCCCTCCACATCAAGATGTTTGCCAACCAGCCTCGGGTCGAGGTGTCCGTCCGGTTCCACAAGGATAGCGTCTGGCTGCCGGAAAATGTCTATGTGGCTTTGCCGTTCTCCATGGGCACTGAAGCCGAGCTATACGTGGAAAAAGCCGGTTGTCATCTCCGGCCTTGGAAGGATCAGATTCCCGGAAGCTGTCTGGATTACACCAGTGTGCAAGAGGGAATATTCTGGCACTCGGCCAAAGACCGGGAAGCGTTAGCCCTGTCCATGACGGACACGCCGCTCGTACAGCTGGGAACACTGGAGCACGCGCCTCGTCAGCTCCACGCCATGCAGCCGGCGGACAGCCGTCCTTCCACGTATGCCTGGATATTGACCAACTACTGGGAAACCAACTTCAAAGCGACGCTTGGCGGCTTCTACGAGTTCCGTTATGCGGTAGAGCGGCATTGCCAGCTGGATCCGGAGCAGGCTGCGAAGACCCTGCACGCTTCAACCGGACAATTTACGGTTCACCGAATTAAATAAGTCAGGATGAAAAACAGCTGCCCTGGTTTCAAGGCAGCTGTTCTCATTATGAAAGGCAGGATGGCCGTTAAGCCGGTTTCTCCGCCCTTATTATTTTTTTCAGCAAGACTACGTCCATGCCCACATGAACCCGTCACGATCCCAAGCGATCCGGCCGCCATGCAGTTTGCGGAATGCCTTCTTCACTTCCTTGGACAGCGAGGCATTTCCGTTTTCGTTAACGAAAACAAATTCTTCCCCGAAGTTCTCGCGTACATAGCGGATGGCCTCCGTCTGATACAAGTTACCCGTAAAACGGATTTCCTCCACCATCCATTCGGCCACCTGCTG
This sequence comes from Paenibacillus sp. NPDC093718, assembly GCF_050279985.1. Classification (NCBI taxonomy): domain Bacteria; kingdom Bacillati; phylum Bacillota; class Bacilli; order Caryophanales; family Paenibacillaceae; genus Paenibacillus; species Paenibacillus sp. NPDC093718. The sequence goes on along the minus strand of NZ_JBNNUS010000006.1, from coordinate 285,051 downwards.
GGCTGTGTATGTCATATTAACATCGTTCCCTTCTGTATACCTTCACTTATTATAACAGAATGGACGATAGAATCGATTTTTATGAAGATGGCAGACTACATCAAGATCATTGTCAGCAATAAAAACTGGATAGAACCTACAATCTCGATGATTCCGACCTTCATCGGTTTCATTACTTTTCCGGAATACAGTAACGTCTTAATAAACGGAAATAGGAATGGCAGACACATCCATGGATTCCCGAAGATGATCGGCAGAACCAACATCACAGCATGATACAATCTTGCGTATAGGGTCCAGCGCTTGTTTTTGCGTTCGCGGAAGACCGATTTGACAAAAAACACGGTACCCGTGAAATAAAGGAAATTATAGCCGATGACGGCGGCAAGTTTCGGATCGAAACCACCGCCCCCCAGCATATAAGCAGCGGCGCCTCCGGTACAGAACAGCAGAATCGCGCAAATATCATTTAACAGCGCACGCTCCGCTTTCTGAAGGACATGCCAAACATTCACCATGATCAGTATGAGCAGCACAGGTGCAAACCAGAGCATCAACGGTTTGAAGATAAGCACCGGAATCAAGAACGCAACGGAGATAAGAGAATAAACGATCCCCCAGGATATCCATGTCTTACGTTGGGATGTTTTCTTTAAGGATTGCAGAAACGGATAGGATGCCATGTATAAACCTAACCACGCCAAAAATAGCGGAATGTGCAGAAGGACCGGCTTGGCTGCCGCCATTCCTAGGATATAGGGCACGCTGACCATGGCCCAGCCACCATGCTCCCGGGGGATGACAAACCTCGTCTTTTTCATGTGTCTCTCCCTCTCCAATCCATAAACTCATACCCGTCACGATTCATGTCTTCAGCCATTCGAACAACGGCCAGGCGGATGATAAGTAATATCGCTGAAGGTACCCACATACTGAACGATGTCACCCGATTCGTCCTTTACCGCGTTAATCGTTAGCAGCTCCAAATACTCTTCCCCATTCTTCCTGCGGTTCCAAATCTCCCCCTGCCAGCTCCCGTGTTCCATGATTTCAGACCACATCGCCTGATAAAATGCCGGTGATTGTCTTCCGGATTTCAATACGCTCGGGTTCTTGCCGAGTACTTCCTCCTCCGAATATCCGGTTAACTTCGTGAATGCCGGATTGACGGCATTAATCTTTCCGCTTGGATCCGTAACCAAAATCCCCTGGCCGGTGGAGTTAAACACCTCGGATTGTACGGAAAGTTTGTCCTGATAGTACATCCATACCACAATAACGAAGCTGGCAAGCGCAACCTGCGATAAGGCCATGAATCCAATGGAATATTGCCCCGTAGCCGAATGGATAAAGGAAAGCATCAGTGGCGGGAAGAATCCGCCAAGGCCGCCCATCATGGACACGATACCGTTCACAATGCCGGCCTGCTTGTTGAAATAAAGGGGCACGAGTTTAAAAATAACCCCGTTTCCGAGCCCGGCACCAACGGCTATGGTTAAGCAGCCGGCCGTATACAAGCCAATGGACGGAGAGAATGCCAACAGAATGGCCGCAGCGGTGAGCCCTATAAATACGCCCATTAATAAGAACAGCGGTTTAAATTTATCTGCAAGCCAGCCGCCCACAGGACGTAATAAAGTTGCTACCAAAATGAACCCTGCCGTCCGCATCCCGGCGTCCACCTTCGCAAGCTCGAAATGGGTAACCAGGAAGTTCGGCAAGTACACCGTAAAGGCTACGAACGAGCCGAATGTAATAAAATAAAAAAGAGAGAAAAACCACAGTTTTTCATTTTTATATACACCCTTGATCTGTTCCATAACCGGTGTTTTCACCTTGATTTCTTTACGGTCGCCTAAGAGTATATTTAGCAAGGCAAAAATCAGCAGCAGAACCAAATACAGCTGGACGGTTTTGGACCATCCGATCTGAGTTGCGATGACCGGTGCAGCAAACGTGGTAATGGCGGTACCGATGTTGCCCATCCCGTAAATTCCATTTACGAGCCCGAGCTTCTCTTTCGCATAATATTTAGGCAATGAGGTCACGCCGACCGAGAACACGGCCCCCCCGATCCCCAGGAACAAGCCGCCGATTACCAAATGCGTAAAGGATGTAGCCGAGCTGATAAAATAGACCGGAAACAGCAGCAGGATAAAGCTGGCGATAAAAACAATTCGTGCTCCCACCACATTGGCGTAATAGCCGAGCGGAATCCGGAGGACCGAACCCAGCACCACCGGAATAGCCGTCAGAATAGCGAGGCGGTCGGCCGTAATGGAGATATCCTCCCGAATAAACGGCAGGAGCGCGGAGATGATGACCCATACCATAAAGCCAAGCACCAGATTCATTGTTTGCAGCGGAAGCTGCACCTTTTTGATCATTTCCATCACCTTTTCTAAAGCGTAATGAATGGCATATTGATCCCCAGCTCCTATTGTACGTGCACCTATTCACAATGCTAATAGGGAAGTTCCCTGAATCTCTCCGGGGAACTTCCCTATTCCTTTAAGCAAGGACCCTTTATTGCGCCCTTGTATATATGTGTAAGGACTAGAAATCCAGCAATTTTTTCTTCAATGCATATTCCACTAACTCCGGGCGGCTTTTCAAATTCAGCTTTTCCATAATTTTGGCTTTGTGCGCCTCCACCGTCTTGACCGATACGAAAAGTTTTTCCGCAATCTCCTTATTGCCATAGCCCTTGGCAATCAGAGGCAGGATCTCAATCTCCCTTTTGGACAAACTGTTGAACGGATCCTGCTCCGCGCTCTCACTATCTTTCTTAATAAACTCCCGAACCAGGGAAGTCGCCATCTGGGGATGGATATAGGTCCCTCCCTTATGCACCATACGGATGGCGGAGATCAATTCATCATCCGGCGCATTTTTGAGCACATAACCTGAAGCCCCGTTTTTTAAAACATGAAACAGGTAATCGTCATCATCATACATGGTTAGAATCAGAATTTTCGTGTCCGGAAATTCGCTGCTGATCTTGCCGGTCGCAATCAGTCCGCTTTCGCCGGGGGGCATGCTTAAATCCATCAACAGCACATTCGGCCGGTGCTTCGCCACCATGGCATAAGCCTCCATCCCGTCTGCCGCCGTCGCGACGACCTCCATATCTTCCTGGTAATTCAGAATCATGGAAAATCCGCTGCGGACCACGGCATGATCATCCGCGATCACAATTTTCATGTAACCATCACCTCCGGCTTGTCGTCACCATTCGTAAGCGGAATGTTGAGCTGAATCGTCGTACCCTCGCCGGGAGCGGATAGCAAAACAAACTGACCACCGACGAGCTCTGCGCGTTCCCGCATCCCGTACAGCCCCAGCCCGGTTCCCTTAGCTTCATCAATGACCATGTTAAACCCGACTCCACGGTCCCGGACGGTTAACTGAAGATAGCCATTCACTTCGCATAATCGTACATGCACCTCGTCCGTTCCTGAATATTTCATGGCATTCAGCACCGCTTCCTGGCATACCCGGTACACAACCGTTTCAATCTCGCTGCCGTAGCGGGCTGCCGCTAGCTCCGCAGAGAATTCAACAAGCACTCCGTAATTCTTCCCGATCCATTTAAAATGGGAGCGGAACGCAGCCTCAAGCCCCAAATCATCTAATGAAGCAGGTCTGAGTTCAACGGATAAATGCCGGATATCATCCAGAAGCCTGGTTAAAGACACCTCGGTCTGATGCAGCTTCTTGAGCACATCCTCGCCTACATTCATATATTTAACGACACGCAGGTCGACCAGTGAGCTGAGCAGCTCTTGAGCCACGCTATCATGCAGTTCGCGGGATATCCGCTTACGCTCGTCCTCCTGTGCCTTGATGACATATTTCAGCATATTCGTCCGCTGCAGCATTTCCTGTGTTTTCTGCTGCTTCGTCAGGTCAAGGAGCATCATCACCCGGATGCCGCGGGCTTCATCGATGATATGGTAACTGGCCGCATAGGGAACGATGCCTTCGCCGCGCGTCTTAAGATAGACCTGGAACGATGAAAACTCCCCATGCGGATAATCTAAATAGCATGTGGAGCAGGTTATGAGATCCTGTTCATCGGTATAGCCTTTGCAGGTCTGGCAGAAGGAACCATCCGCACCGGACTGCATCCTCTCAATCACATCAATGTCAAGGATGTTCTCCGCAGCCGGATTCATAGCCACCACGCTGCCCTTTTCGTCGATAAAAAAAATGGCCTCCATGCTATTCTGATACATGCTTCTAAGCAATTCGCTTAAATGCTCATCCGTCATCTGAATCAAGGCTGTGATACCTCCTTGGCGTAAAAAGCACCAAATTCCGTTCCTATTCCTTCCTGAAACGACTCAAAGGACCTTGGATCGAGCACGTTTTCCCTGCGATATCCCACAAGCAAAACCCCCTTGACGCGAGAGCCTTCCCACAGCGGTACTGCGCCAAGGCTTTTCAACTGCTCTGCAACGATTATCGGATAATTATACAAGTCCCTTGATTCAATATCGGCATTCACGTTTTGAATCAGCATCGGTTTTCCGGTCTTAAATACCATGCCCGCGATGCCTTTGCCGGAATGTAAAACGATACGCTTGTACCTCTCATTTATATTTCCCGAGGCATACTGCCAGGTCAATACAAATCGGTCTTCAGCCGGCTGCACCAACGCCATGGACACGAAATCGAATTGAAACCGGGCTCGAAGCTTATCCATTTCACTTTGGTAATTAAAGATCGGCTGATTCTTCATTTCCATTACTCCTCTGACGTAGAAAAGAAGGCCACACAGCCTTCTTCCGCTCTACGATTCAAATTTACGGTGCTTTCTATACAGAATATATCTTCTCCCCACATAATTCAACGGAACACTCCACACATGCACCAATCGGGTAAAAGGCCATAAGCCAAAAATGCCGAATCCAGCCAGAATGTGAATTTTAAACGACAGCGGCACGTTCACCATCAACGAAGCATCCGGACGAAGCATAAACAATCCACGGAACCACACGGAGACCGTTTCCCGATAATTGAATTCCGGCTGTACCGCGTTTGTAACCAGCGTGCTGTACATCCCCATAAATACGATAAACAGCAGGAGGACATTAACCAGCATATCGGAAGCGGTGCTGAGTTTTCGGACATTACGAATGGTGAACCGCCTGGCCGTTAACAATACCATACCTCCCAGCGTTAGAAAGCCAAATGCGCTTCCGATGTACACCGCTCCGATATGATACATATGATCGCTGATCCCCAGCGACTCCATCCAGGATTGAGGGATAGCTAAGCCTGCTACATGCCCTCCGATAACCGGAATGATACCTAAATGAAACATGAGACTGCCCAGCTTGAGATGTTTCTTCTCGATAAACTCGCTGGATTTTGCCGTCCAGTTAAACTGGTCCGTACGGTAACGGTAAATATGACCGACAATAAACACGGCTAGGCAGATATAGGGGAAAATGACCCACAGAAACTGATTAATCATGCTCATGAGCCGCCTCCTCCTGATTGAAACATGCTTTAAACGTCTCGCGAAGACCTTGAATGAGATAAAGATACGGACTCTTATATTTCTCCAAAGCTTTAAGCAGATGATAGGTGCCGTCCTCCATGACAGCCAGCATTAAACCCAGGCTCTCTCCAGCTTCCTTCTCGCGCCCCTGCCAATTCGCTGCATATAGAAACTCGCACATCAGCGGGAGATAATCCGATAGTTCCGAGCCCGCGATGCCCAGACCAAACATTTCATACGTCTCTTTAAGTTTGGCGAGCATCTGACCACGTTCCCTGCCATCCTCAAATTTATAAAAGGTCATATACAATGTAGATTTCGACTGAAAGTCGAAGGTCTGGACGTACAGCTCTTCAATCTCTTCCATGCTGTATTCATGCATGGTCGTCCAGTACGTTCTGACGGATTCATAGGCCGGGTCAGAGGAGTCAAGCGACTCCTCCATAACCGACGGGTGGAAATCCAGCTTTTCCGGGTACGTGAGCTGCTGAGCGAAAAAACCGAAAACATGTTTATAATCATGCAGCTTTCCGAGATTAATCACGCCAGATCCCCCCATAAAAGTTTTCTTCGTACAGCTCTTTGCCCGTTTTGCCCTGCAGTCCTTCCGGTCCGCAACCGCCGCAGCTTGCGCTAAAACCTTCGGAACCCTGCGAACGGTAAACATCCATATGGCTTTCTTTATGCGAAGTCGGGACAACAAACCGGTCATCGTATTTCGCGATGGCAAGCAGACGGTACATCTGCTTCATTTGGTAGGCGGTCAAGCCCACCCGTGCTATCCGTGTCTCATCAAACTCAGCCCCCGACGATTGCGCGCGCATATAAGAACGCATCATCGCCATTTTTTGCAGGGCATCCTTCACCGTCACCGTGTCCCCTGCTGTGAGCAGATTCGCGAGATATTGAATCGGTGTTCGCATCTCCTCAATTGCAGGGAAAATCATGTCCGGATTCTCGATCGAATCTCTGCCTTCAAAGTAGTTCATGATTGGACTAAGCGGCGGTACGTACCAAACCATCGGCAGCGTCCGGTACTCCGGATGGAGCGGAAAGGCCAGCTTGTATTCAATGGCTAGTTTATAGACAGGCGAATTTTGGGCAGCTTCGATCCATTCTTCAGTTAAGCCGTCCTTCCGCGCCTGCTCGATCACTGCCGGATCATGCGGATTCAGGAACAGATCGCACTGGGCCTGATAAAGATCCTTCTCATCCGGTGTGGAAGCTGCCTCCTGTACCTTGTCGGCATCGTACAGCAGCACGCCCAAATACCGGATACGTCCTGTACAGGTTTCGGAGCATACCGTAGGCAGACCGGCTTCAATTCTTGGGAAACAGAAGGTGCATTTCTCGGCCTTGTTCGTTTTCCAATTGAAATATACCTTTTTGTACGGACAGCCTGTCATGCAGTACCGCCAGCCGCGGCAGGCTTCCTGGTCCACCAATACGATGCCATCTTCATCCCGCTTGTACATCGCACCGGAAGGACAGGACGCTACGCAGCTCGGGTTCAAGCAATGCTCGCACAGGCGGGGCAAATACATCATGAACGCCTGCTCGAAGTTGAATTTAATCTCTTCCTCGATTTTTTCGATATTCGGATCCTTCGGGCCGGTGACATGGGCTCCCGCCAGATCGTCTTCCCAGTTCGGACCCCATTCCAGATTCATCGTCTCGCCGGTTACCGCCGATTTCGGACGGGCCACCGGCTGATGCTTCTTCTCCCCGGCATTCGTCAGATGCTCATAGTTATACGTCCACGGCTCATAGTAATCTTTCATTTCCGGCATATCCGGATTGTAGAAAATTTTGCCGAGCGCGATTTTGGACAGCTTGCTGCCGGATTTCAGCTGCAGCTTGCCTTTTTTCAGCGTCCATCCTCCCTTGTATTTCTCCTGGTCTTCCCAGCGGATCGGATAGCCTATGCCCGGCTTCGTTTCCACGTTGTTGAACCACATGTATTCCGCACCCGGACGGTTGGTCCAGGTGCTCTTGCAGGTGACGCTGCACGTATGGCAGCCAATGCATTTATCCAAATTCATGACCATGGCGACTTGCGCTTTAATCTTCAAGCCAATCCACCTCTTTCATTTTGCGGACAGCCACGTACACATCCCGCTGGTTGCCGATCGGTCCGTAGTAGTTAAAACCATAGCTGAGCTGGGCATAGCCCCCGACCATCTGGGTCGGCTTTACATGGATTCTCGTCGGGGCGTTATGGCTGCCGCCGCGATCCTTCGTAATCTCCGAGCCCGGCACGTTGATGTGTTTATCCTGCGCGTGATACATGTACATCGTGCCTTTCGGCATCCGGTGGCTGACGACGGCGCGGGCGGTGACAACGCCGTTGCGGTTGTATACTTCCAGCCAATCGTTGTCCTGAATGTCGCTCGCCACTGCGTCATCGTTGTTAATCCATACCGTCGGGCCTCCGCGGAACAGCGTCAGCATGTGCAGATTATCCTGATAGGTGCTGTGAATGTTCCATTTGCCATGCGGCGTCAGATATCGGAGCACGAGTGTATCCTTCCCCCCGGTAATCTGTTTGTCGCGCGGCCCGAATACCATTGGCGGAAGGGTCGGTTTATACACCGGCAGCGCTTCGCCGAACTGCAGGAAAATTTCGTGATCGATATAAAAATGCTGTCTGCCGGTCAGCGTGCGGAAAGGTACGAGCCGTTCAATATTCGTCGTGAACGGGGAGTATCGTCTTCCCATTTTGTTCGATCCGCTGAATACCGGCGTCGGAATGACTTCCCGCGGCTGGGCCGTAATGCTCTGGAACGTAATGCGCTCTGCCGCGCGGTCTGCGGAAATGTCTTTCAGCTGCACGCCGGTGTCCTGCTCCGCCGATTCCCAGGCTCGCTGCGATACCTTGCCATTCGTGGCCGAAGACAGATTCAAAATGGCGTCCGCCGCATTTCTTGCCGTATGAAGTTTGGGCAGGCCGTTTTTGATGGTGTCGTCGTAATACGTTCCGTTCAAACGCTTCAGCTCTTCATACTCCTCGGCGACCGAGAAGCTGACGCCGTGTGCTCCGACTTTGCCTGTAGCCAGGTTCGGACCGAGCGTAATGTATTTGTCGTGAATTTTCGTATAGTCCCGCTCAACCACCGTCAGATTGGGCATTGTTTTGCCAGGTACGGCCTCAATTTCACCCTTGCGCCAATCCTTCACCTCACCGTATGGCTGGGCGATCTCACTTATGGAGTCATGAGAGAGCGGAGTGGTGACCAGGTCCTTATATATTCCCGGAAGATGGGTCTTTGCCATGTCGGAGAAGACCTCGGCAATCGTTCTGTATATATCCCAGTCCGACCGTGATTCCCAGAGCGGATCTACTGCCGGGTTAAACGGATGCACGAAAGGATGCATATCGGTTGAAGACAAGTCCGTTTTTTCATACCAGGTCGCTGCAGGAAGGACTACATCTGCGTACATTGGAGTTGATGTCATCCGGAAGTCCAGGGCAACAAGCAGGTCCAGCTTGCCTTCGACTTCTACGCGCCACACCATTTCTTCCGGTTTATCCTCTTCATTCGGCGTCGAGAGCAGGCTGTCCGAAGCGCCCAATAAATGCTTCATGAAATATTCCTGACCCTTGGCCGAGCTTGAGATCAGATTCGAGCGCCATACGAACAAGGATCTTGGGAAGTTTTCAGGCGCATCGGGATCTTCGGCCGCAAACTTGGTATCTCTAGAGACGATTTGCGCAAGCGTATGCTTCACAATTTCCTCATGGGTGGTCTTCCCCAGCTGCGCTGCCTCCTCCGCAAACTTCAAGCTGTTTTTGTTGAACTGCGGGTAAGATGGAAGCCACCCAAGTCTCGCGGCAAGCACGTTGTAATCCGCCGGATGCTGGTAACGGATTTCCCCGCCCGTTGGCGATTTCAGAGAATCGGCCCCCGTTTCTTCGTACTTCCATTGGTCGGTTGCAAAATAAAAGAACGATGTCGCGTTTTGCTGACGCGGCGGTCCCTGCCAATCTTTGGCGAAGGCAACCGTGGACCAGCCCTCGATCGGGCGGCATTTCTCCTGGCCGACGTAATGCGCCCAGCCGCCGCCGTTTACGCCTTGAGACGCCGTTAGAATGACCAGGTTCAAAATGGAACGGTAGATCGTGTCACTGTTAAACCAGTGGTTAATCCCGGCGCCCATGATGATCATCGAGCGTCCGCCGGTTTCCAGCGAATTCTGTGCAAACTCCCGGGCAATCTGGACCACTACCGATGGTTTCACACCGGTGATTTTTTCCTGCCAGGCCGGAGTATAGAAGGAGTCCGCATCGTTGTATCCGTCTGCATCGAGCCCGCTGTCTGCCTGTCCAATCCCATATTGGCTCAGCATCAGATCGTATACCGTTACCACCAGACGCTCCGTCCCGTCCGCCAGCTGAATTGTCTTCGCCGGAATATGGCGTTTGAAGGTACCGTTGGCGTTGTTGTCAAAGAACGGGAAGGAAATCGACTGCCGCTCCCCACCCTGAGGCTCCACGGATAGCGCCGGCGCAATGACCGAGCCGTCCTCCCGCTCCAGGATCAGGTTCCATTTCTTGTCCTGCTCCCAGCGCTGTCCCATCGTGCCGTTCGGAACCGTGATTTCATTGGTGTTCTCGTCGATAATCACCGGCTTCCACTCGGCATGCTGAGAGGCATCGCCCAGATCGCTTGCCCGCAGGAAGCGTCCCGCCTTGTAGCCCCCCTCAAACTGATCCAATAGAATCAGGAAAGGCATATCCGTATATTGTTTCGCATAATTCAGGAACATCGGCTCCTGACGCTCATGATAGAATTCTTTTAAAATGACATGCGTCATGGCCTGTGCAATTGCCGCATCCGTTCCGGGATTCGGAGCCAGCCAGTTATCGGCAAATTTGACGTTCTCGGCATAGTCCGGCGCGACCGACACAACCTTGGTGCCTTTATATCGCACTTCTGTCATGAAGTGGGCATCCGGCGTCCGCGTTAACGGTACGTTCGAACCCCACATGATAAGGTAACCGGCATTGTACCAATCGCTGGATTCCGGCACGTCGGTCTGCTCTCCCCAGATTTGTGGAGATGCCGGCGGCAAGTCCGCATACCAGTCATAGAAGCTGAGCATTTCGCCGCCGAGCAGGGAAATGAATCTGGCCCCTGAAGCATAGCTGATCATCGACATGGCCGGAATCGGGGTGAAACCGGCAATGCGGTCCGGCCCGTATTTGCGGATCGTATAAATGAGCTGAGCGGAGATCAGCTTCGTGGCTTCCTGCCAGGACACACGGACATGACCGCCTTTACCCCGTGCTTGTTTATAGAACTTGGATTTCTCCGGATCTTCAACGATGCTGGCCCAAGCGGCGATCGGATCGCTGTGTTGGCTTAAGGCCTCTTTCCACATATGCCATAGCCGGCCGCGCATATAAGGGTATTTCACTCGCAGCGGACTGTATTCATACCAGGAAAATGAAGCTCCACGCGGGCATCCGCGCGGTTCGAATTCCGGCATATCCGGCCCGCAGGAGGGATAATCTATCTGCTGGTTTTCCCAAGTGATGATCCCGTTCTTCACAAAAACCTTCCAGCTGCAGGAGCCTGTGCAGTTCACGCCATGCGTCGTCCGCACCACTTTGTCATGCGACCAGCGCTTGCGGTACATATCCTCCCATTCCCTGCTTTTCTCCTCCAGAACGGACCAATTGTCAGAATAGCTTTCCATCCTCTTGAAGAACTTCAGCCCCGACTTTCGTTTCATAGGACAGTTCAACTCCTTCTGCTTGAATGACAATGATTGGGGAATCAATGTGCCGTCCTCGTATAGCTTTATTATGGGTGGCTTCTTCCCCGGTTCCTATTAGGGAAACACCTATATTCCTAAGAGAATTCCCTTGTTGATGGCTTGTCGCCCGGAAAACCCCATAGAAAGGAGCGATTCGTGCACGGTGCGCTTTTTGAACAAAAAAAGGGATGTCCCATAAGACCTGAAGATCTAAATGGGACATCCCTAAGGCAATCATTATGAATCTGGTTGACAAACATAAGAAAAACGTCGATCGACATACTTTCTCAGAAGACAGACCGCGGTGAAAGGTTGATGATCATTCCCCGACCTTCACCGGTACCCCCGTTTCGGCCGACCGCAAAGCCGCGTAGGTAATTTCCATGGTTTTGACGGCATCCTCATAGGTCGATAAGATTCCGGAAGCATCGCCTGTGCGCAGAGCATGGATGAAAGCTTCACTCTCTCGAAGATAAGGATTAGCTGCATTGCGGATTTCCGTTATTTTTCCTTTTTCCTTGACGATGAGTTTATCGGATTGAATGCCGATAACCCCCCGCTCCGTATAGATATCCAAACCAGCCTTATCCGACTCCGGCAGCATGCAGGTATTGGAGATCGTTGCCACGGCGCCAGACTTTAATTTCATCGTAGCGGTACCCACGTCGTGTACCGTTACTCCCTCATGAATGTCCTGTATGGCTCTATGGGCGAACGCCGCATACACTTCATCCACTTCTCCCAACAGGCAGCGAAGCAGGTCAACCATATGAGTGGTTTGCTCGATGAATTGCCCTCCGGAGCCTTCCTGCTGTCTCCACCAGTACACCTGCGGCATGTCTCCCATCCAGTAGCCAAGTGCCATCCCGATCTTCCGGCCTTCCAGCAGCTCGGCAGCCTTCATGGCTGCATCCGTATAACGGAAATGGTACCCTGCAGACGTAATTAAACCGACCTTCTTCACCTCATGCAGAATCTGCCTTGGCGTATCCAGGTTCGTGCCCAGCGGCTTCTCGACCAAAAAAGAAATGTCCCTCTGCACGAGCTGAGATTCGATCTCTCCATGCGCAAACGGAGGAACGCAGATATAAACCGCATCAGGCTTGGTTGCATCCAGCATTTGCTCAACGTTGCTATACGCCTTCGCCGCGGCATAGCCCCGCACCGCTTGTTCCGCTTTCTCCTGACTCGTCCCGACAAATGCCGCAACATTCACTCCGTCCATGTTGGACAGAATATCTGCATGAACTCTGCTAAACCAGCCTGTACCGATAATTCCTATGTTTAATGCCATCTGAACCTAAAACCTCCCTTTCCATTTAGAGACGCTGTCCTTTTCTTCTCAACCCATGGATAAACAAATCCTGCAGCGAACACGACCAGCATCAGGATGTAAGCAATGATAACGATTTCAGTAGAGCTGATGTCTCCAGAATACATCAAATGGACCCTGGTTCCAATAATAATCGTTGATCCTACTTCGATTATAAATGGAATCAGCGAACTTTGCTGAAGAAGCATACCGGTAGGTATGGAAAAAACAATGAGGCAGCCGCAATCGGCTGCCTCTTCTGTCTTGTAACACGTTACATTTCTATTTCAAAGTTAATTTCTTCTCCCAGGTTAACTCATGCCCCTGCTCATCAATAAAACGGAACAAGACCTGGCCCTCCTCGCCCTTCATCTCGTCAGGATAGATAAACCCGGAAAATTGTCCATTTCCACTGATATAAAATCCGTCTTCCCCGTTCTGCCCGTGTTCAATCGCTTCTTGAAACGTGCTCTTGATCTCCGTTTTGTCCGATTTCCACTCCATTTCACTCAAGGAGTAACCCTCCGGAAGTTTGGTCACGCTAAAGTCGAAGCTGTTTCCCGTTATCGGCTTGGGGGTCTGATCGATCACAATAAGGATCTGCTGATCCCCCTCCGCCGCTGGATCCTGAATTTCATTTTGTTTTTCCTGATCAGGATCTTTGGTTGCTTCCGAGTCTCCTTGGTTCGATTCGGGATCCGCTGAAGCATCGGTCCCGTCCTTACTGGTGGCCGGCGTTTCAGGATCGACCGCGTTACCTTGATCCGTTTCAACCGGCGAGCCAGCTTGGGTTTCCGGAGACTTCGTGTCCGATGGTGTGCCGCACGCGCTGGTCAGAAGCAGCACGAGCAGTGTCGAAATAAGATAGATATATTTTTTATTATTCATGAATTTCCCCTCTGCTTTCGTTCAATGTAAAATAAAAGGCCACGCCTCGATCCGTATTCATCACGCCATAGTTGCTTTCATGAAGGACCAGAATATGCTTGACAATCGCGAGTCCAAGGCCGGTACCTCCGGATTTGCGATCCCGGGAACGCTCGGCTCGGTAGAATTGGTCCCCATATCCGCCTCATATCCGCTTTCGAAATGGGCTTGCCTGCATTTTCAATGATCGTGGTGACCTTCCCTGGGGACATCCGCAGTAACCTTATGGTAACGACGCTGTTCTCCTCGGCATGCCGGATGGCATTGCTCAGTAAATTGAGAATAACCTGTTCAATCCGCCTCGAATCCGCCTGAACGATGGCCTCTTCATCTAGACCTTGATGGATGCTAAGCTGGAGACGTTTGTCCTCCAACTGCCGGGTAAACGAATCCGCCGCCTGTTGGATAAGATCCGTGAGCGAAAAACTTCGGGGCTGCAGCCTTATAGCCTTCACTTCGAATTTGGAAAGCTCCAGCATATCCATAATCAGCGCATTCATTCGATCCGTTTCATTGACGATGAAGGCAAGGTACCGTTCTCTTTTATCGTCAGCCACGCCATCCTGCAGCCCTTCCGCAAATCCCTTGACAATCCCCAGCGGGGTCTTTAATTCGTGGGAAATGTTCGCGATCAGCTCTTTGCGGAGCTGTTCGGACCTCAGCTTCTCCTCTACGTCTTCCTGCAGCTTGATATTCGCGCGGGTAAGCTCCTTCAGAGCTTCATCCAAATTCTTCGACAAAACAATCATGCTGCGTGACAGCTCCCCGAATTCATCCTTGGAACGGATTTCCGCCTGCGTTGAAAAATCCAGCTTGGCCAGACGCGCCGCCGAACGGTTTAACTGCACCAACGGGCGTGAGACCATTCGGGAATAGATCAAGGACAGGATGATGACAAGCACCACTATAATCGGCGTCATATAGATAAAATACTGCTTAAGTGTTCCAACGGCTTCCCCGACCGGCTGCATCGAGGTCATGACAAACAAATAACGATCCCTCTGCCCCTCTTCTGAAAGCAAGCGAACCAGCACCACATATTCGACCCCGCTCCACTTGTCGGTCCATGACATCTGAACCGGCGAACCCTTTTGCAAGCGAGTATGATCCTGTTCGGCTTCCCGCATCCAATCCAGAAGCGCATCGTCTATGAGCGCATCCTGATATAACGGGTTATACGATCACTTCTCCGGAAGCATCAGGTCCGTAACCGTCCCTCTAACCCGTACCAATCCCTCTTCCGTTTCTGAATCCGTTTGCTGTAAGACCACAGGCTGCATAATCGTGTCTTCCTCGTCCATAAAGATGCCATCGACCACCAGCATATCCCCCACCTTGATTCCCTGCGGGATATCCTCTAGGGTCATGCCTTCCATTGGAAGAGGAATCGTTATCATCTTGTCGTCTGCCTGCATCTCCAGAAAGTATGGATTGATATGCAGGCGCGCAAACCGTTCGTTCAGCATCGAGATGCTGGCATCATTCTCATTCATGAAATGACCGAGCAGCCGTGCGGTCTGTCTTTCTCCTGCCTCATTCTCTTTAAGCTGCAATGCGAATTGATTCATATTCCGCTGTAATGCATGGATTTTGGAAGTCCGGTAGAACCGCTCGAAAAATAGTCCTTCCGCTACCATCACCAGTGAAAAAACGATCAATATCATAACAGACGTCACCATAAACAATTTAAAAACAACGCTGCTGCTTCTCATGATTCCATCTCGAATTTGTATCCTGAACGGATGACCGTGCCTATATAGCGGCCTTCATCCCCGAGCTTGGCTCTCAGCTTTTTGATATGCGTGTCAACGGTACGCAGATCGCCCACATAATCGTAACCCCATACCGCATCCAAAATATAATCACGGGACAGGACTTTCCCGTAATGCTTGATCAGAAAGAGGAGCAGGTCATACTCCTTCGGGGACAGATTTACTTTATTGCCCGCAACCGAGACGGTATGCGCCGTTCTGTTCACGTATAAATCGCCGTAGACCAGACGATCCCCCTCACGTCCAACCGTGCCTTCCTTTCTCTTCATTAAAGCAGCGGCACGGGCTACCAGTAGTCTCGGGCTTAACGGCTTTGTCACGTATTCATCGGCCCCCAGCTCGAACCCCATCATGTGATCATCGTCCTCAGCCCTTGCCGTAATCATGATGATCGGCACATCCGACTTCTCGCGAATGCGCCGGCACTCCTCCACACCTTTCGTCTCTAAGTTCAAGACCTAGTATAGAGAAGTGCTGTGTACATCGTGTGTACTCGGTTTGAACTTTAGAAGCTCCTATCACGAGATGATCATCGGACACCCGCAATTCCTTTATCGGAATAAAAAAGGCCGCTCCCCGATCATCGTTCCGGGTTACGACCTTTACAGTTATCTAAAAATCATCCATATCACAATAAACGCAATTAACGAAACAATATAAATGATGAGCAGCTTCGTGAGATTGGTTTTTGTTTTCCGCTCATAGTTCGGGTTTGCCTTCTTATTCTCCTGAGATAATCCTACAAGAAGCGTGGAAACTCCTCCAATTAATGCCAGCGCGATGACGATAATATACATAACCAACCACAAACAACCCCATTCGATTATTCATTATATACAATCTATTATAGAACCTGAGGCATCAGGATCAACCGTAATTATCATGCTTTGTATTTCTGCCTCATTATAATGAACAATCGACTAATGCACACCATCCAATTGCGTCACAGTTTGACCATCCAATTGGATGGTCCTTCACCCTCCATTAGGGCTCTCCTCCATCGTACGCCACCCATTGATGCAGCCGCTCCAGTGCTTCTTCGGCTTCAGGCATCGGAAACAGAGGCCACACATGCATCATATTCTCGTACTCCCAATACTCGGTATCAACGCCTTCTCGGACCAGTTTATCGCGCAGCAGACGGGCGTCCGGCAGGAAGGAATCATCGGTTCCGACGAGAATGACCGTGCGGGGAAGGCTTCTCATCTCGCCAAACAAAGGACTGACAGACGGGTCGTCCATCGAAAGGCTTCCTGCATACATCCTTCCGACCTCACCGAGACCGACCGGCTGGAGAAAGACGTCGCGCTGAGGTATACCGAGCGCGGCAATCTGCGGATTGTCCGTGGCTGCATCCACCCATGGCGAGAGCAGGATTAACCCCTTTTGCGCAAGCGGAGTTCCTTTTACCGACTGGGCCATATCGAGAGCCAGCGCGCCACCCGCCGAATCGCCCATTAGAAATACCGGACTCCCCGCCTGGGCGCAGATGTACTTGTAAAATTCGCGCATCAACCCCGTCAGCTTCTTCGCATCTATAGCCGGGACGGTGGGGTAATTCGGTATGATTACGGTGAATCCGGTTCGCTTCGTCCACTGTTTGGCAAAAGCGAAATGGGGCGGCAAAATCTCTTCGATATAAGCTCCGCCGTGCACATAAACGATGGTCCCCTGTTCCATCGCGCCATGCGATATATAATAGTTCATACTCAAGCCGGATCCGCTGTGAAAATAACGGGTTTCCAATCCTTCCTGTTCCTCTGAAAGTGCAGGATACGGAGGCAAGGTTTCGATATATTGCCGAATCGTTCCGGCATTTTCCCATTTATGATGAAATCCCTCTGCGGTCAGCAGTTCTTTGATAGCAACACTTTCTTTGCTAGGCATATGGTTTTATCCCCTTTGCTGGACGTGATCAATATATCGCAGGTTAGTGTGTCCACCCTCAATATATCACTACACGCAGCATGCCCGCTGTGGCAATTGATACAGAGCTGGCAACATATAAAAAGAGACCTCACCGATCACGAAATGATGGGTGAAGTCTCTTTTCCGATACCGGTGCGGTTGTCCATTGGCCTGAATGCCAGGCAATTCTCCGTTCCGTCATTCGAACACGACTCCTTATTTCACCTCATAGGGTTGTTCGAAGCTAAGCTGCTCAAAACTCTGAGCCGGCAAAAACAATGAACCTCTATGTAAAATCCCCGTATTCTACTGGGCCGAATCTCTTAGTAACCGATCCGCACTGTGCTGGAGAAGTAGGCAAAAGGAACGGTTATGTCCGATAAAAAACGATGACACGTCATAGCGTTGGCGGGCAGGCTCATAGGTAATCAGCGCTCGATGCCTCATGTTTCCCATCAGAATGTTCGCGAACTTCTCCGCAGGACCGCTCGCGAAAAACGTCAGGTAGGCATACAGGGAATGATCAACGGGTTCATCCAGCGGGCTTACGCCTGCGCAGGAAAACTCGGTCTCCAATCCCGCCTGCTGCAGCCGGATTAATATCGGATATATCTGCTCATCCACAGGGGTATTGCCGAATAACCGCGTCCGTTTGGGCTGTTTGCGTACTTTGAGTCTGTTGATCCACTCGTTTAGCTCCTGCCTTCTCCGCCTCCACTGTTCCGGGGTATGTGTGCTCAGGAGCAGTTCTCCACTGGAATCATGTCGTTCCTGATTCATCCTATCCATCCCCCTCATTGACATGGCTGCATTCTGTTACTTTTAGTGTAATCCCATTTCGTTTGAAGTCAAATAAGCCGGATGATAGATCCGGCTTATGATTCGTTTTCGTTTAACGGGTTTCCCGGTGAAGCGTCACCCGCTTCAAACGCGGACAATATTTGCGCAATTCCATTCGCTCCGGCTGATTTCTTTTATTTTTGGTCGTTGTATAGTTACGGTCGCCGGTTTCCGTACATGCCAAAGTTACCGTCACTCGCATATTCAACACCTCCTTTTTTGCGTTTTCATAATCGTAATTATTACGATTAACTAAATCATACTTTATTCCTGTTTTTACGTTTTGTCAAGAAACTGTAGCGATTGACAGCCCTATCCCGGTAGGGTTATGGTGACCCATCCAATTTACAATCGATACAGCCTCCATGTTCTACCGGATTGCCGGATATTTGTCATCGTAATGATGAAATTATGAAAACCCTTCATTTACGCATAGTGATATGATTAACATTACAGACAGAAACAGCTGAATATGTTCATGAAAGGATGAGGAAGGTGTGGAAGCCGGATCGCAACAGCACACAACCTCTATATCAGCAAATTGCTGATGCTCTGGAGCAAAGAATATCTTACGGTGAGTTTCCGCCAGGCAGCTTACTCCCCTCCGAACGAAAACTGGCGGAGCAAATCGGAGTTAATCGAAGCACCGTGGTTCTGGCTTACTCCGAGCTTCGGGCGCTTGGAATCATAGAGAGCCGTTCCGGGAGCGGCACGCGGGTCAGCAGTTCCAAGTGGGGAGCCACGCCGAAGCATACGCCGAACTGGCGCCGTTACGCTGAAGGAGGAAATTTTCTGCCTAACCCCCCTTTTCTCCGCCGGATTCGGGAAGCGTTGGCGCACGATCCTTCTTTGATTGATTTTGCCAGCGGAGAGCTCGCCGGCGATTTGGCGCCAATCCAAGAGATGAATACATTGATGAGCCAGAAACCCAATCTGTCCTATTTCGGTTATGACAATCCGCAAGGATATGGTCCACTCAGACAAGCATTGGTTACATATCTCAATAAATATCGCGGGATTCATACTACCGAATCGTCCATACTGATTACGTCAGGATCCCAGCAATCGCTGTATCTCATTACGCAGTGCTTGCTGTCACCTGGTGACGCTGTGGCCATCGAAGATCCATCCTATTGTTATTCGCTGCCGATGTTTCAATCCGCAGGGCTCCGATTGTTCAGGCTTCCGGTCGATGAACGAGGGGTACAACCGGACGACATCCGCTCCCTGTACAAGAAACACCGGATCAAAATGATATTCATTAATCCGAATTTTCAGAATCCCACAGGCACCATTATGGACCATGAGAGAAGGTCCCAGCTGCTTGATACGGCTAGTGAGCTGGGGCTACCGATCGTGGAGGATGATCCCTTCAGTTTAACGGCCTATCAGTGTTCTCCGCCTGCCCCCTTGAAATCGGTGGATTCCGTCGGCTCGGTGTTGTACATCGGGTCTTTCTCAAAAATAGCCGCCTCCGGCCTCCGCGTAGGCTGGATGGTCGCCCCGAATTCCGTGGTGGAGCGGCTTGCGGACGCCAGGCAGCAGATGGATTTCGGATTGAGCGTGGTGCCTCAAAGCTTGGCTGGACAGTTCCTCAATTCTTCCTATTTTGCTCCGCACCTGGACAGACTAAGAGCAAGCCTGTTGTACAAGCGGGATTTACTGATCGAGGCCCTTCAGAAAGAACTGCAAGGCCTGGTCCATTTCCATTTGCCCGAGGGCGGCCTGCATCTCTGGTGCAAAATCGTCCCGGAAGTGAATGACAGCAAATTGCTGGAGGCCGCCATTCAAAAAGGCGTTATTTTTGCACCGGGAAGCGTATACGGTTCAGCTTCCGGATATGTGCGGTTCACTTATGCCCGTGCTAGAGCCGAGGATATCCCAACGGGAATATCCAAGTTCGCTCAAGCTCTGCACGCCGCAATTCAATAGGGCATTAATGAAACAGGATCAGGGTGCTCCCCCCCATTCCGATAATACAGGCCGTCCCAACCCACTGATAAACTCCGAAAGACTCTTTTAACCAAAAAACGGTTGTTAGTACAGCCGCCAGCGGTTCGAGACTTCCCAGTAAACTCGTTTCTTTCGCTGAAAGACTTTGCAAACTTTCGATGTAGAACCAAAATGCAATCATCGTACCGAATACGATCACAAAGACTAAATATAAATAAGCCTTTCACGCTTAATGGAATTCAGCTGGAATACAATCGGACCGAAATAAGAAGGAACCAGCGCATGAAGGAAATGCTGAACTGGATCCATATGCATTATGCGGAGAACATCAAATTAGAGGATATTGCAAAAGCGGGGAACTTGAGTCGCTCCGAAACGTGCCGTTATTTCAAGCAAATACTAAATACATCGCCGATGCAATATGTCATTGAATATCGGATCAAACTAAGTCTGGTGCTGCTTCACGATCCTGAATCGAATGTGACAGATGTCAGTTATCGAGTCGGCTTTAACAGCACAAGCTATTTTATAGAAAAGTTTCGACATTCCATGAACATGACGCCTTTAACGTACAAGAACCAAGTAACTCATCAAAAACCTGTTATTCGTCATTCATAATGCATGCTAACTAATGCATACAGCCCCATGAAAAAAGCCGGGAAGGCTCCCGGCTCAACCATTTATATTATTCGCCGGTTTCCGCGAATTGTTGAATGCGCTCGCCGATTTGATCGCGAACGCGCTGGAAAACAGCCCATTTTTCTTCGTCGGTCCCCTGTGCCTTCGCCGGATCGTCAAATCCCCAATGCTCACGGCGAACATGCGGAGGCGTCATCGGACAACGATCGGCTGCATCGCCGCACAAGGTGACCACCAGGTCGGATTGATTTAACAACTCCGGATCAATGATATCGGAAGTTTGTTCCGATATATCAATGCCAACCTCATTCATCGCTTTGACGGCATTAGGGTTCAGGCCATGAGCTTCGATGCCGGCGCTGTAGACTTTCCAATCATCATCCAGATGTTTTTTGGCCCATCCCTCTGCCATTTGGCTGCGGCAAGAGTTGCCTGTGCACAAGAAGTAAAGTGTCTTTTTTTCCATCAGCGTTTCTCTCCCTTATCGCTTAAATTAAAGTATGGATAGCCATATATATAATCCTAAGAGGGTTATAAATAACGTTGGGATGGTCAATATAATCCCTGTCTTAAAGTATGTCCCCCAGCTAATCTTCACGCCTTTGTTCGAAAGGACATGCAGCCATAGCAAGGTTGCCAGCGAGCCAATCGGCGTGATCTTGGGACCTAAATCGGAACCGATGACATTGGCATAAATTAATGCCTCTCGAACGGGAGCCGATGTGCTTGTCGCATCAATCGCCAGCGCATCAATCATGACGGTCGGCATATTGTTCATAATGGAAGAAATAATCGCTGCGATAAATCCCATCCCCATGGTTGCCGCAAGCAGTCCTTGATCCGCGATGCTCTGTATGAGACTTGCCAGTAGATCCGTAAGACCCGCGTTACGCAAGCCATATACAACCACATACATGCCAATGGAGAAAAATACGATTGCCCACGGAGCACCTTGGAGGACTTCCTTGGTTTGCACAGCCGGACTTTTCCGCGCCATCAGCAGGAAGAAAATTGCGATAACCCCAGCTACGATCGATACCGGGATACCGACAAATTCACACACAAAGTAACCGATAAGAAGCACACTCAACACGATCCATGATAAACGGAACATCGCAGGGTCTTGAATCGCCGTTGATGGCTGCTTGAGCTGTGTGCCATCAAACTTCCGCGGGATGCTTTTGCGGAAAAACAAGTAAAGCACCAGGACACTCGCTGCTAAAGAGAACAGATTGGGAACCAACATTCGGCTGACGTATTCGGTAAACGTGATGCCAAAGAAATCGGCCGATACGATATTCACCAGGTTGCTGACCACTAGCGGAAGTGAGGTTGTGTCCGCAATAAAGCCGCTTGCGATGATAAAGGGGAATACCTTCTTTTCGTCGAAATTCAGCGCTCGTACCATAGCAAGCACAATCGGGGTTAAGATCAGAGCCGCACCGTCATTTGCGAAAAAAGCAGCGACAACCGCTCCAAGTACGGATACATACACAAACATTCGGATACCATTTCCTCGAGCGGCATTCGCCATATGCAACGCCGCCCATTCGAATAAACCGATTTTATCCAGAATCAATGAAATGATAATAATTGCGACAAAGGCAAGCGTAGCATTCCATACAATCTGGGTGACATCCCACACATCCTGAAAGTCGACAACTCCAACGAGCAGTGCCAGCACAGCACCTCCGCAAGCCGACCATCCAATGGACAGATTTTTAGGCTGCCAAATAACAAAAACCAATGTAACAAGAAAAATGATGCTAGCCAAAACAGAAACCAATGTACAAACCCTCCAATGATGTGTTGAACTAGAATATAGTTATGCTTTCCCTCTATTAATTAATATATATCTATATACTTATATAATAAACAGCGATCATACTCAGCAACCTGAGAGCCCTTGCTAATACGGTCTGATTGCCGGTTAATCGCAGGAACAGTTTATGCTCTTATTTAGCGATGACAATATTTCTTGAGAACTTGGCATCTCATTCAATACCGCCTGGATATATGGCTTATCCGCAACATGCAATGAATAATAAACCCATTGGCCTCGTCTGGCTTCATTTACGATCCCTTGAGACTTAAGCTTTCTTAAGTGCTGGCTGATTGCAGGCTGTGACATATCAAAAATATCTACAAACTCGCAAACGCACCATTCTCTTTCCTTAAGTAGCGTCAACATGGTAAGCCTTGTTTTATCCCCAAGCAATTTGAGTTTCTCGGCTATTTCGTTCATATGCTCCATTAAGGTTCATCCCTTTACTGAGAAAAATAATATTCACCATACCGCATCAATATAATTTAATGCTTATATACTAATATAAAGTGTTCCAAATTACAAGTGTGCAGACATATCTGCCGGACTCAGCTCCAAATCACAATAAAGATGACCCCTGATGAAGGGGTCATCCCATCGGCGGCTTGAACCCGGAGGGACCTGCCATGCCGATGGCTTGTACATTATGCCGATATCACTCCCGCAATCGTCCGGTTACGTCCTTCGCCCTTCGCACGGTATAACGCCATATCCGCTGCCTGGAATACATCCTCGCGGCTCCTTCCATGTTCAGGATACATGGAGACGCCGATCGATACGGTAAGTGTTAGTGAATAAGGCGTTTTGGAATTCAGAATCGCATTGCGAATTCGCTCAGCCAAACGATAGGCTTCATCCATACTATGCTTCCGAAGAAGAATGACAAACTCCTCCCCGCCGAAACGAGAGCAGACCGCACCCTCTGGAACGCAATCGCTCATGACCGCCGCCACCAGCTTCAGGACTTGGTCGCCGGTTTGATGGCCATATGTATCGTTTACGCTTTTAAAATGGTCAATGTCAAGCATTAAAACGGCATATGGATCCTTGAGCGCTTCCCATGAATCAAGGCAGCGTTCCAGCTCTCGTCGATTGGACAGCCCTGTCAATGGATCCGTGATGGCTTCCTGCTGTAACGAAAGGGTCTGCTTGACCAGCGATTCGGCAGCAGCCCGCATAATCTGGTTTAATTGATCCGCTTCTCGATTCCAATGCGGCCGGAATTCCTCGGAAGGCACCGTTTGACCCGCTGCTACCGATTTCGTTAATTTATACAGCCGGGTAAACGGAGCGGCAATTCTTGCAGCCGTATAGGCGGCTATGAGCAGCATAAGCACAATCGGAAAAAGCATGCTTCTCAGTTGGTCTTCCAAGTTGCGATTGACATCGGCCAGGATGGAACTTACCGACGTCTGCATGACAATCCCCCAGCCATTCATCGTAACGCTGGCATAACCGGCCAAATAATCGTCACCATGCGTATTCACGACACGTTGCATGCCGCTCTCCCCGCCCATGAGCCGCTTCACCACGACATTAGAACTGACATCCTCTCCTACCCGGCTTTTATCCAGATGATAGAGCAGCCTCCCGCCGGAATCCACGATGTAGGAGTAGGATTCTTTCTCATTCCCCGCACCGGAACCGAAGATCCGATGCAATATATTGTTTTCTTCCAAGTAGATTGTGCCGGCAATCATACCGTGATACTTGCCGGAGCTGTCAAAAATCGGCTCGCTCGCAAGAACAATCCAGCGTCCGGCAGGGGTTCTATACGGTGCAGAAATATAGAACTTTCTCTCCAGTAGCGCCTCCGTAGTCCCCTCCGTTTTTAGTCGGGCCTGATTCAAATTATTCCCCACAGGAGAAACCACGCGAATGGTACCGGCTTGATCGGCCCAAAATACGGAGTTGAAGTAAGGGCTGCTCTGAAGCATCAGATCAAAAATGACCTGCAGCTCCTTCTGATCGGATGCCGCGCTGGCCTCAATAGCCGGATTGTTGGCAGAGGCGCGAAGACTTTGGCGCATCCCTGAGAAAAGCGCTTCAATGGTAACCGCCATTTTTTGTGCGGAAGATAAATTAAGCGACATGGTGTTGTTGTATAAGGATCGTTTCTCGTTTTTATACTGGATATAGAACATAATCGACATCGTCATGAGAATGGATAATGAAACCAGCGCAGGCATGACCATGGCTAGACTGATTTTGATGCGTTGTTTAGGTATGTTCACGGCGGCTGCACCCCTACTCTTGATGAAAAAATATTGCCGGATTATTGTACGATCTTTACATATTACTTCACAATCGTTTATGCGTCCATATATGGAATAAGTGTTTATGTTAAAGGCTGCGACTCGTCATCCAGTAACACGGACTCTATTTATCGCTTTATAACAAACATACGTTCGTTATATAATGTAGAGGAACAGTCTCCATTTTTGATAAGGACGTGATCTCACTTTGAACGACAATATACATACAGAGGCAGACAACGAGCTCCTCGGACAAAAAACCACCAGCCCTGGCCAGCTTCTGCAGTCGATGCTCTGGAACAGGCACGATCTCCCCTCTCTGGAGCATGGCCGGCTCTATCGCCACCATACCGGGTTCACGCTCACCGGAATGGTCGTAGCCGGACTGGATGGCCGGCAGCTCCATTGCTCCTATGAGGTTGAAACCACCCGCAGTTGGCAAACCCGGAAGGTAAAGATTAAGCTCTCAAGCGGCACGGAAGTTCAGTCCCTTCACCTGGAGCGGGATGATGACGGCCGCTGGTGGAACGGCGATACCGAGCTCACCGCATTTGCCGGCCTGACCGACATTGATCTCGGGATTACCCCTTCAACCAACACCCTGCCGATCCGACGCTTGAAGCTGAAGCCTGGAGAGAGCACGTCCATGACGGCCGTCTGGATTCAGTTCCCGAGTCTAACCATTGCCCCCCTTCCCCAGCAATATACGCGTACGGGCGAGTATACCTACCGTTATGAGAGTAACCATGGTGCCTATCAAGCGGATTTGGAGGTTGACGAACACGGCCTCGTCACGAGGTACGCCGACGTATGGAGCCGAGCTCGCTGAGCCCTGTGCGTCCATGTCCACCAGAAGGAGGATCCCTGTAACCGGACGAAAACAACAACCCGGAACCGTTCATTGCAGCATCATCTCGACCGTTACAAGCAAGCCTCACGCTCATTTTCGGAGAAAGTATCCATCGGCGAGAATTCGGTGATCGGCTACAATACTTTATCGGCATGCCAAAAATCCCCTGCCGGGTCTGCTTAGACCTTGCAGGGGATTTTCATGCGCCTAATGCTCCTGAATCAATGAGGGACAAAGACAAGCTGCAGTACAAACAGCACGGCAAAAATATACATCAGCGGGTGAACCGCCTTCCACTTGCCCTTGACGATTTTCATCAGCGGGTATGAAATAAAACCGAGCGCGATCCCGGTCGCGATGCTGGACGTAAGCGGCATGGTCAGAATTACGAGAAACGCGGGGAACGCTTCATCAAAATCATTCCACCGGATGTGCTGAACGCTGCTCAGCATCAGGCAGCCCACTACGATAAGCGAAGGTGCCGTAATGGCGGATAACCCGGCAACCGCGCCGATCAGCGGACTGAAGAAGGCGGCAACCACGAACAACGCGGCAACGACGACCGCCGTCAATCCTGTCCGACCGCCTGCCCCAACACCGGCTGCAGATTCAACATAAGCGGTGGTCGGGCTTGTACCGACCATGGATCCGGCTACGGTTGCCACCGAATCGGAGAACATGGCACGTTCTGCTCGAGGCAGCTTGTTATCCTTCATCAGCCCCGCCTGCTCCGCCACACCAACTACCGTACCTGTCGTATCGAACAGCGTCACAAGAAGGAACGAGAACACAACAGCATAGAGCCCATGCCTGATCACATCCGAGGCAGCGGTAATCGGGTTCCATACCAGAATGCCTTCCGGCAGCGTAGGAACCGACATAATTCCGCCCGAAAAGGACAGCATATCGGCAAAATAAGCAATAATGCCGGTAATAATCATACCGATAAACAAGGCACCCTTCACGTCGCGGGCCAGCAGCACAAGCGTAACCGCTAGTCCTACCAAGGCGAGCACAACCGATGGCTGGTGTAGATCGCCGAGCGCTACCAGATTGTCCGGATGCGCTGTAATAATGCCGCTCATCCGCAAACCGATAAAAGCAATAAACAGGCCGATACCGACCGTGATCGCATGCTTCAGATTCGCCGGGATCATCTCAATCAGCCTGCGCCGCAGGGAAGTCATCGATAACACCAGAAACAGAATACCGGCTATAAAGACGGCCGAGAAAGCTTCAATATACCCAAGTCCGGCATGTCCTTGAACAACGGAATAGGTGAAGTAGGCATTCAAGCCCATCCCCGGCGCCACAGCGATCGGGTAGCGGGCTACAAGCCCCATCAGCAGTGTACCAATCACAGCGGCAATAATCGTAGCCGTGAAGCTCTGCTCAAAAGGCACACCCGCTTGCGATAGAATCAGCGGATTCACAACGGTCACATACGCCATCGTGAAAAACGTCGTGGCCCCGGCAACAACTTCTGTCTTAACCGAGGTACCGTTAGCTTTTAAATCAAACACGAAAAATCCTCCATTCATGATGCTTGGCCTGGCTACGCGCCAGCCCCTTTTGGTAAGTTACGCAATATTTGATATACTCAAACACAAATGTATTGTAAATCTCTACATAGCATTTCGTCCTGAACTCGATAAAAATCTTGATTAGACAATCTATTCAAATCTTAAGGGACAGCAAATGACAGGAGGCTTGAAACGATGTGCGGACGCTTTACACTCACGGTCACTTGGGAAGAACTGATGACCAGGTATCTCATTGATCCCGAATCGGTATCTCCCTTTCACATTCCCCGGTACAACATCGCTCCTACGCAGATGGTCACGGCGATTATTAACGACGGCAGCACCAACCGAATCGGTCAGCTGCAATGGGGGCTTGTCCCATCCTGGGCCAAGGATTCCTCGGCCGGAGCCAAAATGATCAATGCGCGCAGTGAAACGCTGGAAGACAAGCCTGCCTTTAGGATGCCCTTTTATCGGAAAAGATGCCTGATTCCTGCAGACGGCTTTTACGAATGGCAAAAAAACGACAATGGCAAGCAGCCCTTTCGCATCGGCTTGAGGAACGGCGAAATATTCAGCATGGCCGGTCTGTACGATACCTGGATCACTCCAAGCGGAGATAGGCTCAGCACCTGCACCGTCATCACCACCGCACCCAATCAACTCATGGAGCCGATCCACAGCCGGATGCCGGTCATTCTGAGACCCGCAGACGAAGCGCTATGGCTTGAACGACAGACTTCTTCCCATACCAATGACAGCAGCCCTTCCTTCCTGCAATCCCTCAAAGAGCTTCTGAGGCCATACCCCGCGGAAGAAATGCAGGCCGTACCGGTCAGCACAACCGTGAACTCCGTTAAAAATGACACGGAGGATTGCATCCGCTCCATTACGGGCAGCTAAATCCTTCGGAAAGGTTCGGGATGCCTCTTCATATTCCGCTTTTTCTCAACTTGCCGGTTTGTTTTCTAGCGGATGGATCATAAATCAAAAACTCCATTTGCGGAAGAACGTCAGGAACGTTTTATCCCTGCATATCCCAAATCAAAAGCCCCTGCTCATTAGGAGAAAACACTCCCGAGAGGGGCTTCTTCTATGCAAAGTCAATCCTTGATGTCATCCAATTGTTATCGAAACATCCCCCACAGCTTGATCAAATGGAAGGTGTTGTTCGGATCGATGCGCTGTGCAAGCACGAATTGAACCATTTGCTGCTCCTGCGTAGAGCTCAGCTTTTCATTCAAGATCCCGCTGGCTGTCCGGATCAATTGATGCACTTTTGCGCTATTTTGAAGATCTGCCTTGGTCAAACCCTGAGTCAGCCCTTTGATTCTTTCCTTGAC
This sequence comes from Paenibacillus sp. NPDC093718, assembly GCF_050279985.1. Lineage (NCBI taxonomy): Bacteria > Bacillati > Bacillota > Bacilli > Caryophanales > Paenibacillaceae > Paenibacillus > Paenibacillus sp. NPDC093718. Next base: position 256,635 of record NZ_JBNNUS010000006.1, on the reverse strand, counting down.
TGCCGGGTTTTTCATTTTTAGCTTGATTCGTTCTACCAGCTGCGGACTAATCCCGTACTGCTGATAACTCAATGTTGAAGCACCTCCAGTCATAAATGCTGCTACCTTTTTTGAGTATATGACGAGGGTCTGTCCATTGTGCCAACAGATTCATGTTATTAATCCATGATATCGCCCTGGAAGATCTTCTCCTGCTGCAAAAAGTCGCGCAATGGCTCATATTCAGGAGACGTCCAGAAGGAACTGTCGCTGACAAGAGCCGCTGCATCGCCCCTGGCCTCCTCCACTACTTTGAAGTCGGCGACCATGTCGGCCAGCCGGAACTCCGGCAGCCCGCTCTGCTTTGTACCGAAGAAGTCGCCAGGGCCCCTAAGCTCCAAATCCCGCCGGGATACTTCGAAGCCGTCCTCGGTTTCGGTCATAACCTGCATCCGCTCCTGACCCACTTCCGATTTCGGATCGGCCACAAGTACGCAGTAGGATGCATGCTGCCCACGGCCGACGCGGCCCCGAAGCTGGTGCAGCTGGGACAGACCGAAGCGATCGGCATCCATAATAATCATCAGGGTTGCGTTCGGCACATCGACGCCAACCTCAACGACCGTCGTGGAAATCAACAGCTGGACCTCATTGCTGTAGAATTGGCGCATGACCTCATCCTTCTCGGCAGGCGTCATACGGCCGTGCAGCAGCCCCACAGCATATGTAGGAAAGGCCTGCTGCATCTGGACATGCAAATCGATCGCATTCTGAACGTCCAGCTTGTCCGATTCTTCAATCAAAGGAGCAATCAGATATGCCTGGCGCCCTTGATTTACTTCCCGGGAAATAAATCCGAGCACACGGTCCATAAGTTCATGTTTGACCCAATAGGTCGTAATGGGAATACGTCCTTTCGGACGCTCTGACAGCGTGGATACATCCATATCGCCAAAGGCGGTAATTGCCAGCGTCCGTGGAATCGGCGTCGCCGTCATCGTGAGCACATCCGGGTTATAGCCTTTACGGCGAAGTACGCTTCGCTGATTCACGCCAAAACGGTGCTGCTCGTCCGTTACGACGAGTCCCAGCTCCCGGAAGTACACATCATCCTGGATGAGAGCATGGGTGCCCACGACAACGTCCGTCAGTCCCATCTGTAAGGAAGCCAACAGATCTTTACGCTTCTTCCCCGTTACGCTGCCTGTCAACAGGCCCACGGTAATGCCAAAGGGCTCAAACAGCTTCTGAAGGGAACGCATATGCTGTTCGGCAAGAATCTCCGTCGGCACCATCAAGGCTCCTTGAAAGCCCGAGCGAACTGTTGTGAACAGAGCGATGGCGGCAACAATCGTTTTTCCCGAACCGACGTCCCCTTGAAGCAAGCGGTTCATGCAGTAAGGGGAACGCATATCATGCAAAATCTCCAGTTCCACCTTCTTCTGCGCATCGGTTAGCTCAAACGGGAAGCTGCGCACGAACTCCCGGATCGTTGCATTGTCAGCCGTATGTACAACACCGTCCATCCGACTTCGGTTCAGCGCGCGGAACGCCTGCATTTTCAATTGGAACAAGAAGAGCTCCTCGTACACCATCCGGCGCCGCCCTTCCTGACCTTCCCGGGAGTCAACAGGCTGATGGATCGTCATGATCGCCGCTTTACGCGGCATCAGATCATATTTCCTGAGCAAGGATTGAGGCAAAATCTCGGGAATCATCTCCCCGTATTGCTCCAAAGCCTGCCCCATCGTTTTTCGGATCCAGGATTGTGTGATCTTCCCGCCGATGGAATACACCGGCTGCAGCGTTCCGCTGCGAAAGGCTCCCTTATCCGGGAACTCGGATTCGGACACCGTAAGCTGCATTCTGCGCTGATCCCACTTGCCCGTCAGCACGATCTCCCGACCGGCCGTAAGCTGGTCTTTCAGAAAATGCCGGTTAAACCAGGTCGCGGTGAACATCCAGTTTTCAGCCAGCATTTTGCAGGTGAGACGGGATTTGCGCCCGTAGCGCTGCAGTACCGGCACGCTGGCGATCTTGGCTTGAATGGTAATTTTGTCCCCGTCCTTGACTTCACTCAGGGAACGGAGCCGGTAATCCTCATACCGGAAGGGGTAATACTCCAAAAGATCCTTGACCGTAGAGACGCCAAAGGCGTGAAGCTCCCCCTCTTTCAGGGCGCTCACGCCGTTGATCTGTCTGACGGATATTTGATCGAGTTTGAGACTCATATCATCTACCTCACTTAAGCAGGCCATATATATGCTGCAATGGTTCCCGGTCCAACGTGCGTGCCGATAACCGGACCGATCTCGGAGAACACCGTTTCCTCGATCGTAAACACTGCGGACAGCTGCTGCAGAAAATCCTCAACCTGAGCAGGGTCAGCTGTATGACCCACAGCCACTTTAATATTTTTCACACCGGATAGATCCTGTTGAAACAGCTCAATGATTTTGGCCGTCGCTTTCTTGCGACCGCGGACCTTGTCTACCGGAAAGATAATCCCTTCGCCGTCAATGGACAGGATCGGCTTAATGTTAAGCAGGGTTCCAAGCACGGCCGAAGCCTTGCCAATCCGCCCGCCCTTCTGCAAATACTCCAGCGTGTCTACCAGGAAGTAGAGACGGCGCTTGGAGCGAAGATCCTCAAGCGACGAAATAATATCTGGAACAGCCGCACCTGCTTGTGCGAGCTTCGCCGCATGAACCACGAATAGTCCGAAACCGTAGGACGCCGATTTGGAATCCCATACGGTGATATCCGCTTCTCCTTCGATTAGAGAGGTTGCAAGCAATGCGGACTGATACGTTCCGCTCAAGCCGGATGAGATGTGAATGGACACAATGGAGCAGCCTGGGTGCTGTTCCAGAATGGACTCATACACAGCTACAAAATCTGCGGGTGAAGGCTGGGAGGTCGTTGGAAGCTGGGGCGACTGCACCAGCTTTTTGTAGAACTCTCCCGGCGTGATTTCGACTCCGTCCAAATACGTATCTTCCCCGAACATAAGTCTCAGCGGCACAATATGAATGTTGTGTTGCTTCGCCAGGTCTGCCGGAATATCCGCTGTGCTGTCTGTCACAATAACGGTCTTATTCACCGGAACCCCTCCTAAAAATGTACCTTGCTTAATGTCAAAGCGTTGTTTATCAAGACTCAACGGAGAACAGATAGGAATAGATCGGCTGTCCGCCGTAATGCACCTCAACCTCTGCGTTAGGGTACTGCTCGCCAAGCCACTCCGTGAGCGCGTTGGTCGATTCTTCGCTTGCGTCCGCCCCGGTAAGCAGAGTCACGATTTCATCGCCGGACTCCAGCATTTTACCCAGCAAATCCTGGGAGGTCGTAATCAAATCCTCGTTCGCTGCAACGATATTGGAATTGCGAATGCCGATGAATTGACCGGCCTTGATCTCCAGATCATCAATCGTTGTGTCCCGAACGGCATAGGTTACCTGACCCGATTGCACACGAGTGATCGCATCCAGCATGTTGTCGGTATTCATATCCGCATTCTCATCTTCCTGGAAAGCAAATGCTGCCGCGATCCCCTGGGGAATCGTCTTGCTCGGAATGACCGTTACGCTGCGCTCGCCTTCGAGAAGCTCTCTCGCCTGCTGGGCAGCCAGCACGATGTTGGAGTTGTTCGGCAGAATGTAAATCTGCTGAGCCGAGATCGAAGAAATCGCATTAACAAAATCCTCGGTGCTCGGATTCATCGTCTGTCCTCCCGAGAGAACGACGTCAACGCCCAGACTTTTGAATATGTCAGAGATGCCTTCCCCTGACGATACTGCAATGAAACCGTACGGTGCGATCTCGTCTGCCGGAGGAACAGCCGGAGCTTCCGGTGTTACGGTCTCTGCCGGAATATCCGCAAACAACTCGGGCATCGGTGCGATGTCCATTCCCGTTGTCAGCAAATCACGGTGCTGCTCGCGCATATTCAATATATGAATCTGGGTGATTTCTCCATACATTAGTGCCAGGTTCAACACTTCGCCCGGAGCCTTGGAATGCACATGAACTTTGATGGTCTCGTCATCGGCGATAACAATGATGGAATCACCATTCACTGCAAGCGCTTTCCGGAACTTATCTTCATCAAAGTCTGAGCCCGTTCCTTCTCCGAGCTGCCTATTAATAAAGAATTCCATGTCATATAAAAATTCAATGTCCTCTGTGGACAGTCTGGACTGGGCTGAAGCCGGAGCTTGAACCGCCGAGAAATCAGGAACCGCTTGGAAGGCCGGTGCCTTGTTGCTCTGTTCAGCTTGTCCTTCCGCAACAGCAAACGATCCGGACGGAGCGTCTTTTCTTAGCGCCTGCAAGAAACCCTCATAAATGTAAACCAGGCCCTGGCCACCCGAGTCCACGACGCCAACCTGCTTCAGAACAGGGAGCATATCAGGCGTCTGGGAAAGTGTTTCTTTGGCTTTGGCCAACACCTGCTCCATCAATTCCACGATATCGTTGTTGCGGCGGGAGAAATAGACCGCATGCTTGGCTGCTTCTTTAGCTACGGTAAGGATGGTGCCTTCAACAGGCTTCACAACAGCTTTATACGCAGCTTCTACGCCTGTCTGCAGTGCTGCGGCGAATTGATGAGAATTTAGTTCTGTATAAGGTGCCGCATATCGGCTGAAACCGCGGAACAGCTGGGACAGAATAACCCCCGAGTTCCCTCTGGCTCCCATCAGAAGCCCCTTGGATAGCACACCGGCACTATGCCCGACGGACTCCGAGTACTTACTCTTCAGTTCTGCCACACCTGCAGTCATCGTCAAATTCATATTGGTCCCCGTATCGCCGTCTGGCACCGGGAACACATTCAGGGAATTGACGTGTTCTGCATGCTGCTGCAGCTGCTCCGCTCCGGCTAGGACCATCGCGGTAAATTCTGTTCCATTCAAAGAACGCTTACTCAATGAGAATTCCCCTTCCTGGCTTGATACCCATAACACTTCTTGTCGTAAATTTCATATCTATTTCATAGCCTATAGCTGACGAAATGCCCAAGCACTAAATAAAAGACTTACCATGATTAATGGATCATAAATCTATGATGGGCTATCCTCTCGTCCTCTACGCTTTGCGCGGTTCCCAAGCTTCTTGAGAGCCATGCCGACCAGCCCACGAACTATTTCTTCGGAAATATTATGGACTAATCAACATTGTACTATAATGGCAAAGAGAAATAAATGTTTTTAGGACAGTTGACGGAGCAATTTTTACTGTGATATTATATTTAAGTATTGTTTCATGCAGGGTTAGGAACAAGGAGGTGTAATGAATGGCTCGCAAATGTTATGTAACTGGCAAGAAACCAAGCAGTGGTAACCATGTTTCTCACGCTAACAATCACAACAAGCGTTCTTGGGGTGTCAACGTTCAAAAGGTTCGCATTTTGGTGGATGGCAAGCCAAAACGTGTATACGTCAGCACTCGCGCTTTGAAATCCGGTAAAGTGACTCGCGTATAATCATCTTGTGTTATATGAAGAAAAACTTCTTAATCTCCAGGCACCATTTGTGGGCGATCCGGGACAAGGAAGTTTTTCTTGCGTTTAGATACATATTCTCCTTCTAAACAAAAAGCACCCTGAGCAGTTAGCAGGTGCTTTTTTTATTTAGATATAAGAAAGATGAAAGAGCACAACTTCCGCTTTCTTATATCGCAAGAAAAACTTCCGGTCGAACGCGGTCTGTCCTCGATAAGTACGTCGCTAGACACTCTTCTTTTGATATAAGAAAGCGAAGGAGAACTATCACGCATTTTTGGCTTTCTTATACCGCAAGAAAAACCTCCGCATGCAGCTGCGGTATGTCCTCCATGCGCTCTATCGGAGTGTTCTTGCCTCTTTCCCCAGAACCGGCTAGGCGGCGTCAGTCCCAGGCGGAGGTTTTGTTACGCCGGGACAAGCTGTCAGCTCTTGTGAAACGTATTTAAGATGGCCTTCACAAAACCTCCCAAAAACTTCGGCAGCTTGAACGTATAGAATTTCATGTCTCACCCTCCCCATCATTCTCATGCCTTCCTAGATTATGTTATGCACCAAGCCCTTAGATGTGAACACAGACAAAAAAGGCTACATGAGAACCCAGCTCATGTAACCATATTTATGCGGGAAACCCGCGCCCTATGCATCCCGTTGTTCACGTTCTGGTCAAGATGTTACGCTGTCGCGGATTTTTGCAATGGCTGCCGCGCGATCCGGCTTGCCGAATACGGCGCTGCCCGCAACCAGGACATCCGCTCCCGCTTCCACCACAAGCGGCGCTGTCTCCGCTGTAATGCCGCCATCCACTTCAATATGGATGTTCGGGTTGTCAGAGTTTGAAATCCATTCACGCAGCTGCGAGATCTTGTTTATGGTCCGCTCGATGAAAGCCTGTCCGCCAAATCCCGGGTTCACGGTCATTACCAGCACCAAGTCCAAGTCGGGGAGCACTTCCTGAAGGACATGGGCCGGCGTAGCCGGATTGATCGCGACGCCGGCCTTCACGCCAAACTCTTTGATCAGATGGATAACCCGATGAAGATGCGGGCAGGTCTCGGCATGAACGGTGATCAGGTCGGCTCCTGCCTTGACGAAATCCGCAATATACAGCTCCGGCTGTTCAATCATCAGATGCACGTCAAGCGTCAGGCTCGTATGAGGTCTGATGGCTTGGACGATCGGCGGGCCCAGCGTAATATTAGGTACAAAGTGTCCGTCCATGACGTCCACATGAATCCAATCGGCTCCGCCGGCCTCGGCTTCCTTAATTTCTTGTCCCAGCTTCGCAAAATCCGCTGACAATATAGATGGGGCAATTTTCATCATCATTCAGTACCTCCGTTTCTTGTCTTTCATCTCCGTATAAAACTCCACATAATGCTCATAACGGCTAGCCAGGATGATTCCATCCTCTTTGGCATGGATCACCCGGCAGCCCGGCTCATGCAGATGACTGCAGCCTCTGAATTTGCATTCGGCAGCATAAGGAGCAAATTCTCTGAAACAGGTCGATAACTCCTCGACACCCAGCTCCAGAAAATCCAGCTGGCTAAAACCGGGGGTATCGGCGACATACCCCCCGTTATCAAGCTCAATCAGCTCTACATGGCGTGTCGTATGCCGACCGCGGCCAAGGCGCAGGCTGATTTCGCTCGTCTCCAGCGAGAGGCCTGGCATTAACGCATTCAGCAGGGATGATTTCCCGACACCGGATTGACCGGAGAAGACACTGATTCGACCAGCCAGCCGTTTCTTCACCTCTTCGGTCCCGATCCCTTGCAGAGAGCTGGTAATCAGCACTTCGTAACCAATCTCTTCATACTGACGCTTCACCTGCTCCAGCACATCGTCGGAGGCGTCCACAAGATCCTGCTTTGTCAGACAGATCAATGCCTCAAGGCCCTCATGCTCTATATGTACCAGAAACTTGTCCAGCAGATGCAGGCTCAGATCCGGTTCTTTGACCGAAAACAACAGCACCGCCAAGTCGACGTTCGCGACAGGCGGGCGAATTAATTGGGAAGACCGTGGAAGAATTTCGTCCACGGTCCCTTCCCCATTTTCAGTCAATGAATACATAACGTGATCTCCAACGAGCGGAGAGATGCCTTTCTTTTTGAAAATGCCGCGGGCTCTGCATTGAACCGCTGGGTCCTCCCCGGATATAATGTTGCCATCCTGCATTGGTTTGACATAATAATATCCGCTTAGTGCCTTCACGATCAGTCCCTCTAGCATATAATAGGCCTCACCTTTCTTGTTGAAATTTAGTATTCTCACGACTTGTTTCTAATCGTTATCATTACCTTTGCCATTGCCCTTGCCGTTTCCATTGTTCCCGGAGTCCCAGTGGTAAGCAGCATCATCTTCCTCATTCGAACCTTCCTCGCCATTTCCTTCATCCGGATTAGTGTCCACCGGTACATCAGGTTCAACGGGCGGTTGTTCAAAGGTCGGCTGCGGCACAGTACCGTTCTTGACATCGCTGTAACTTACACTGTACGTATCCACCTGACGACCGTCACGAAAGATCATGACCGTTGCATGCTTGTCGGGAGCCAGCAGCAGCTTAACAGGTACCATTTCCGAGGTCGTAATGGTCTTATTCACGGCTTCCTGGTTTTCTCCCAGCGCGTCCGTGAAAACGACCCGGATTTTGCTTTCTTGGCCTTCGACGCTCGGCGACACAGGTACGCTGTAATTATACTCAAGCGCGTCCGAAGGATAGCCGGAGCTGACGAACAGCGTGATTTTGGAGCCTGGAGCAACCTGTTCATTGGCCTCATGCGGCCACTGCTCTACTACGATGCCCTTCTTCACTTCATAACTGGATCTCTCTTTGATTGCCTCAACCTTAAAGCCATTGGACTCCAATATATTGACAGCATTCTCCTGCTCTAAGCCAACCACGCCCGGCATAGGGACAAAATTCTTGCCCTCGCTTACCGTTACGCTGATTACTTCCGTTTCCGGATCGATTTTTGTAGTGGCTTCTGGACTTTGTTTAAAAATCTTGCCTTGAGGAACTTCATCATTTTTTTCGGACGATCGTTTAATGGAGGTTTCCTTAACGCCAATTTCTTTTAATGCAGCAACAGCCTCATCAAACGTCTTTCCATTAAGGTCCGGCATTTCCGGAAGCGGCTTCGCATCCCCAACCGACAATTGAACCGGAGCCCCCTCCCTCAGCATGCTCTCTGGTTCCTTGTCCTGGGCAAACACAATGCCTTCATCCACATTCGGTTTATATTCACGAATGACTTCCTCATTCACCGTCAAGCCTTTGGCCTCAAGCTCGCGGATCGCTTCCTCTTCCGTCATACCTACAACTTGGGGCACCTTAACCTCTGGTACCTCCAGCATGTTGTTCACATACATGACGACACCGAACATGATGCCGAGGAACAGGAGCACCGAACCGATGATGATGGTCGGCTTGACCCATTTTTTCTTCGGTTTACCGGTCGGCTTCTCCTCAAAATCATCGTCATCCGAGTCGTCGTCATCGTCATGATGCTGACTGCTGCGCTGCATCGTTTTGAGGGCCGGCATGACCAGTGTAGAATCGGCATCGTCCTCGAACTCCATCTTCGGTTCGTTGAGTCGCATCGGCATCAAGCACGTCTCAAGATCGTCCATCATCTCTTCCGCGGACTGATAACGCTCCTCCGGGTTTTTGCGCATGGACTTCAGGATGATGTTCTCCACGCTTTGAGGAATGAGCGGGTTCACTTCTCTAGGCTCATCAAATTCCTCCTGGAGATGCTTCAGAGCAACACTAATCGGGCTCTCGCCCAGAAAAGGAAGACGGGCCGTGAGCATTTGATATAACACAATACCAAGGGAGTATAAATCCGATTTTTCGCCCGTAACGACGCCCTTGGCGTGCTCCGGGGAAAAATAATGCACAGAGCCCACAACGGAGCCTGTCTGCGTAATGGTTGTCGACGTGACCGCCCTGGCAATGCCAAAGTCCGTTACTTTGACCCTCCCATTACGGCCAATCAGAATATTATGCGGTTTAATATCCCGGTGAATGATCTGGTTATGATGAGCGTGTCCCAGCGCATCGCAAATCTGGGTAGCAATCCGCACAGCTTCTTCCACCTGCAGCGGTGCCCGTTCTTTTATGATTTCATTCAGGTTCTGACCTTCGATATATTCCATGACGATGTAATGCACATCTTCCTCTTGGCCCACATCATAGATGCTGACCACGTTGGAATGCGACAACGAAGCCGCTGATTGTGCCTCACGCCGGAAACGGCGGATAAATTCCTCGTCGTGCACAAACTGCTGGCGCAGCACTTTGATTGCTACATTCCGGTTCAGCAAAATATCCTGAGCCTTGTAGACCAGCGCCATGCCACCGCCACCGATGCGTTCTATAATTTTATAACGACCAGCCAATTCATGTCCGATCATGAATCCCACCCCTTTATACGTTGCCCGACAACTTCTTCTTGATGTTCAAACATTGCGACCGTGATGTTGTCCTCACCGCCAGCAAGAAGTGCCAGTTGAAGCAGGCGATCCGCTCTTTCTTCCAGAGGAAGGTCAAGTGAACCGGAAATTTGTCCGATCAGCTCGCGGCTGACCCGGTTGCTGAGCCCGTCGCTGCAGAGCAGCAGCACTTCGCCTTCTCCGATCGTAACCGGTGTGAGCTCAACCGTCACATCCACATCCGTTCCAAGCGCCCGGCTTAATACGTTTTTCCGGGGATGGGTTTCCAGTTGATCTTCCGTAATCTGACCACTCTTAAAAAGCTCATTAACCAATGTGTGATCATCTGTGAGTCGAATCACTTGTCCGGGAACGACTTTGTAAGCCCTGCTGTCCCCGATATGTCCGATATAACCTTCGGAACCTCGCAGCAGCACCGCTACAATCGTCGTGCCCATATTGTGAAGCCGCTCATCAGCCGAGGCTTCCCGATAGATAACTGCATTGGCATGCAATATGGCATCACCAAGCGCAGCCCGAATACTTTCCATGGACATGTCCTCCTCCAAAGAGGACAAATCCTCGGCCACGGTATCTACCGCAAGCCTGCTGGCGGTGTCACCCGCAAGGTGACCTCCCATACCGTCAGCAACCACACCCAAGGTATAGCCATGCTCCAGTGTGCTAACAAATACCGAATCTTCATTAACAGGACGAACGCGTCCCACATGGCTTACATGAACCGTCTTGATCAAATCTTCTCACCTCAACTCCATATGCTTGGCCCGCAGCTGACCGCAAGCGGCAGCGATATCATGGCCTTGTTCACGACGGATGGTCACATTGACCCCCTTGTCTGCTAACGCACGTTGAAATTTGAAAATATCGTTACGCGATGTGCGAACATATTTCCGTTCCGGCACATGGTTAACCGGAATCAGATTGACGAAGCAGTTCATATCCTTAATGACATCCGCAAGCTCTTCGGCATGCTCAACCTGATCATTTACGCCGCCGATCAAGGCGTATTCAAACGTAATGCGGCGTCCGGTTTTTGCTTGATAATGACGAAGCGACTCAATCACATCGTCAAACGGGAACCGGCGGTTAACAGGCATTAGCTTGGAGCGCAGCTTATCGTTCGGTGCATGAATGGAGATGGCCAGATTAATCTGGGTATCCTCTTCCGTGAATTTATAGATGTTAGGCACGATGCCACTCGTCGAAACGGTAATGTGGCGCTGGCCGATATTCAATCCTTTTTCATGGATCATCGTGCGCAGGAACTTCATGGTCGCTTCATAATTCTCAAACGGTTCGCCTGAGCCCATGATCACGATGCTGCTAACACGTTCTCCCGTCTTATCGAGAATCTTCTGCGCCTGAACCACTTGGGCAACAATTTCGCCGGAGGTCAGATTCCGCTTCAGGCCACCCAGTGTGGATGCGCAAAACGTACATCCGATACGGCAGCCAACCTGCGTTGTAACGCAGATGCTGTTGCCGTAATTGTGCCTCATGATGACGGTCTCGATCGCATGGTCATCATGCAGGCCGAACAGAAACTTGACCGTTCCGTCCTTCGACTCCAGCTTGGTGATTTCCGTCAAGGTAACGAAACTGAATTCCTGCTCCAGCTTGGCCCGAAGCTCCTTGGACAGATTTGTCATTTCCGCGAAGTCGTTCACCCGCTTCACGTACAGCCAGTCATAAATCTGAGTTCCCCGAAACGCGGGCTCCCCATTCTCTTGAGCCCATGCTTGAAGCTCTTCCAGTGAATAATCATATATAAAAGGTTTCATTCTCACCACACCTGTCTAATTTAGAGGATGTCCAGCCCGTATTCTTCCGAACGCTCCCTATTACATTCATATGCATCTCTTTTTTCATTCTTCCTATTCTAACATAAATAAAAGAGACGGTAAAAGAGGAAAACCCGCCGGCATTGGCGGGATACGACTATAGTCATGGCGGCGGAGCCCTTAGGAGGGACGTCTGCCGAGTCTTGCAATGTAAAAGCCGTCACTATGATAGTGCTGGGGCAGAATTTGAATCCCGCCTCCCCGCTGAAGGGATTTCCCTTCCAGCCGGCTTAAGTCTCCCAGACCATCTTCCGCGATTTCAAACCCCGAATGGCTATCCAGAAAAGCAGATACAACCCCTTCATTCTCCAGCGGCTCAATCGTGCACGTGCTGTACACCAAGAGTCCTCCGGGACGCAGCAACGTGGAGACCGACTCCAGCAGCCTCAGCTGCAGCGCCGCTATTTCATGGATGTCCTCCTGTGACTTGCCCCACTTCAGATCGGGCTTGCGGCGGATGACGCCAAGGCCCGAGCACGGAGCATCCAGCAAAATTCGATCAAAAGACGCAGGCTCGAAGCGGTCAACCAAATCCAGCGCGTCCCCGGTCACGATCGAAATGCTGTCCAGTCCCAAGCGGCCGGCCTGATCCGATATCAGCTTGCCTTTATGAGCATGAATGTCGTTGGCGACAATGCTGCCCTCATCCTTCATTAGTTCGCCCATGTGGGCACTTTTCCCGCCAGGGGCTGCGCAGCAATCCAGCACCCGCATTCCCGGCTCAGGCATAACAGCCTCAGCGACCAGCATGGAGCTTTCATCCTGGATCGAGATCATTCCATCCCGGTACCAATCGGTCAAGGCCATATTGCCCGCTCCCCTTACGACAATCCCGTAGGGACTAAGGGGCGATGAGGCAGCTTCGAGACCTTGGCTGCTCATTAATTTCAGCATGTCGTCACGGCTGGTCATCGTGGTGTTCACTCTCACGCTGACAGCCGGCGGTTCGTTGTTTGCGGCACAGATCGCCTCTGCCGTCTCGATCCCGTATTGGGATATCCAGCGCTCCACCAGCCACAACGGATGGGAATGCTGCAGGGAAATGCGCTGGGCCGGCGGCATATTCTCAGGGATCGCCAAGCTTTCCTTCTGGCGCAAAATATTCCGAAGCACCCCGTTCACCATGCCGGAGATCCCTTGATGCCCGCGGCGCTTCGCCAGATTAACGGCCTCGCTGACAACCGCGTGATCCGGAATCCGATCCAGATATACGACCTGATACAGACTGATGCGAAGCAGTGCTCTTACCCACGGCTGAAGCTTCTGTACCCCTTTGTTGACAAACTTGTCCAAAAAATAGTCGAGCGTGTTGAGCCTTGAGATCGTGCCATAGATCAGCTCTGTGGCAAGTCCCGCGTCGCTCTTCGCAAGCGAGGACTTCTGCAGAGCGGCGTTGAGCAGGAGATTGCTGTACGCTCCCTCCTGCTCAACCTGAGTCAATACATCCATCGCCAGCTCCCGAGGAGAGTCCAGGCGTCCCTTCGGCCTGCGGTTCCCGCTCACGTCAACACCGTCCCGACCGTCAGGCTCGTCCCGCGAACGAATTGCGCTGCATCCATTGCCTTTTTGCCGCTGGGCTGGACGGTTAACAGCGTTAGCGTGCCATCGCCTGTTTTGACAACAATCCCCTTCTCATGGAGCTCTAGCACGGTTCCTGGCTGTGCATCGCCAGACGGCTTCTGAGCGCTGTCCGGCTTAGCCGCTGCCCATACTTTAAACACATCTCCGTTCCACAGCGTAAATCCGCCGGAATAAGGAACCAGACCGCGAATTTGATTGTAAATCTCGCGGGAAGTGCGATTCCAGTCGATCTTCTCGTCATCCCGGGTCAGATTGGGAGCATACGTTGCTTTCGTTTCATCCTGAGGCTCGGCTTCCACCTTGCCCTTCACGAGCCGCGGCAGCTCCCGCAAGAGCAGCTCCGCGCCTGCTTGGCTCAGCTTCTCGAACATGGTTCCGGCCGTATCGTCATCTTCAATCGGAACCTCGGCCTTGGCGATCATGTCACCCGTGTCGAGCCCCTCCGCCATATACATCAGCGTGATGCCTGTTACGGATTCTCCGTTGATGATGCTGCGCTGAATCGGAGCTCCTCCCCGATAAGCAGGGAGCAGCGAGCCGTGGACATTGAGACAGCCCAGTGCCGGCATCTCCAGCACCGATTTCGGCAGGATTTGGCCATAGGCGGCCGTGACGATCAAGTCAGGCTTATATTCGGCCAGCTCGGCCACGGCTTCCGGATTCCGCAGGCGCTGCGGCTGCAGAACAGGGATGCCGTGACGAAGAGCGGCTTCCTTAACCGGCGTTGGGGTCAGCACTTTTTTACGACCTTGCGGACGGTCAGGCTGAGTGACAACGGCAGCTATGGAATAACCTTCGGCAATCAACATTTCCAGGCTGGGTACTGCAAAGGCCGGGGTGCCCATAAATACGATATTCATCGATTCTCCAGCTCTTTTCTCGGCTGTTCCGGAACATACTCATACACACGGTCAGCGATTTCCGTAAAGAGCACCCCGTTCAGATGATCGATTTCATGCTGAAACGCTCTCGCAAGCAGCCCGGTACCCGTAATGACAAGTTCTTTGCCTTCGCGGTCAAGCCCCTTAACGGTCACTTTCTCCGCACGGCGCACATCCCCGTTCCATCCTGGAATGCTCAGGCAGCCTTCCGGCCCGAATTGCTCTCCTTCGCTCTCCATGATCTCCGGATTGATCATCTTGATCAAGCCATGCTCGTCACCGGCATCGATCACGATCAGTCGCTTCAAAATGCCGACCTGCGGCGCAGCCAATCCGACGCCTTCCGCATCGTACATAGTATCGGCCATATCGTCCAGGAGCTTTTGAACGTTCGGCGTAATTTTGGTAACTTCTTTTGCCTTTTTATGAAGAACCTCATCCGGTTCTTTAACGATAATACGAATCGCCATGTCTATGACACCATCCTTGTGCTTTTCATCATTATATGCTGTATTACATTAACATTTGCGGATCAACGTCAATACTGATCTGGAGCTTGCTGTCCCGTGCCGAATCCTGAAGCTTCTCGGCAACCGAACGCACCAGCGAGACAGCATCCATCGCTCCCCGCCATTTTATCATACATTGAAATCTGTATCTATTTTTCAACCGTGGAATGGGAGAGGCTACTGGCCCCAATATATCGAGCGCGCTGGCGTCGAATCGGTCCAGGCTTCCAAACCATCCCCGACGGTCGGATTCGCTTTTGATGGTCGCGGCAAAATTCTCCGCCATTCTTACCAGCAGCGGCAGCTGTTCATGCGACAGCGTCACCAGGATCAGCCTGCAATACGGCGGATAATGGAGCGCTTTGCGGTGCTTCAGCTCGTCCTTAACGAAGGATAAATAATCATGGCTGCTTGCATGGATAATCGAATAATGCTCAGGCGTATAGGATTGAATAACCACTTCGCCCGGCAGGTGATGGCGGCCTGCTCTTCCGGCAACCTGAGTGAGCAGCTGAAACGTCTTCTCGGCCGCCCGGAAATCGGGCAGGTTCAGCGCCGAATCGGCCGTAATGACACCGACCAAGGTGACATCGGGGAAATCCAGGCCTTTGGCGACCATCTGGGTGCCTAGCAGCACATCCCCTTTTTTATCCCGAAACTGCTTCAGCAGCTTCTCATGAGAGCCCTTTTCGGTCGTGGTATCAACGTCCATTCGAATGACGCGAATGCCGGGAAACAGCTTGGCCAACTCTTCCTCGACACGCTGTGTGCCTGTGCCGAAATAACGTATATGCTCGCTTCCGCAATCCGGGCAAACCTCCGGCGCCTGTGCGGCATAACCGCAATAGTGGCAGCGCAAATTATTCGATTTCTGATGATAGGTCAGCGAAATGTCGCATTCCGGACAGCCTGCCACGTATCCGCAGCTCCGGCACATGACAAACGTGGAGTAGCCCCGCCGATTCAGCAGCAGCACCGTCTGTTCCCCGCGTTCCAGCCTTGCCGAAATCGCGGCATGCAGAGAGCGGCTGAACATGGAGCGATTTCCTTCACGAAGCTCCTCCCGCATATCCACGACCTGGACCTCGGGCAGCTTGTTGCCCAGCGCACGGCTCGGCATCTCCAGCAGATGAGGCGCAAAATCATCCTGAGCTTGCGATCTCGCCGCATGGTAACTCTCCAGCGAGGGCGTTGCCGAACCCAAAATAACGGCTGCACCGGTCAGCTGAGCACGGTGAATCGCAACATCCCGGGCATGGTACTTCGGTGTTTCTTCCTGCTTATAAGAGCCTTCATGCTCTTCATCCATAATGATCAATCCCAGACGGTTAAACGGCGCAAATACCGCCGATCGTGCGCCCACGACAACGGACGCCCGTCCTTCTCTTATTTTCCGCCATTCATCGTAACGCTCTCCATCTGAAAGCCGGCTGTGCATAACAGCCACACGATCGCCAAAACGGGCCTTGAACCGTTCCACCATTTGCGGTGTCAACGATATTTCGGGCACCAGCACAATCGCCTGACGCTCCTGTTCGAGGCATCGCTGAATCGTCTGCAGGTAGATTTCGGTCTTACCGCTGCCCGTCACTCCGTGCAGGAGAAACACGCCATGCTTGCGTTCATCCAGCTTGTGCACGATGCTGCGGTACACCGCTTGCTGCTCCGGTGTGAGCGCCAATGGAGTGCTAGGCGTGAAATGCCGCCCTCGATACGGATCGCGGAACACTTCTATATCCTCAAGGGTAATCAGCCCTTTGTCAGCCAGTCCCTTCACGGTGCCTGCGGTAACACCCAGCGTCTGCAGCAGATCCTTCTGCGATATCGGCAGAAATGCTTCCATCTCCAATATATACTGGAGCACTTCCTTCTGACGCTGAGCCTTGGCCGGAAAAGAAGCCAGCGCCTGATGTGCTTCCTCACTCGATACGGCAAGCTCTACTGCTTTTATCGTTTTTTTCTGTAGTTTATCCTTGATTTGCTGGTATTCGCTAAGCCGTCCTCGGCTGATCAGCGCTTTAATAGTAGCAGCTCCATCCGGAAATGCCCGCGTTAACTGCTGGAGCGAAACCTCGCCTTTCTGACTGACAAAGCGGATGATCTCCTGCTCCGACTCACTTTCGGGCAGGAGCGCAAATAATCCGTCGGTTTGATCCGTTTGGAACGTGTCTGAATCGCCAATGGAAATGTACCGCTCCGCCTTCCCTTTCAGCGCCGTAGGCAGCATCGACTGCAGAACCGATATATATCGGCATGCGTAACGCTCCTTCATCCATTCGCCAAGCTCAATCAGCTCAGGCGAAAGCGGCGGCATCACATCAAGGACTTCCTGAATTGGCTTCATTTTGGCCGCATCCATCTCGGGCCGGGGATGCAGAGAGACCACGAATCCCTGGAGCGTACGGTGCCCGAATGGCACGCCGACCCGGCTGCCTACCTCGACCCAGGGCCGAAGTTCCTCAGGAATCAAATAATCAAAAGGCCGGTCCGTATCCTTGGACGGAACGTCCACAATCACTCGTGCCATTTCCATCAGGATGTCCTCCCGTATAACCGATCAGCCGCCAGCGTTAACAGCCTCTGGGCCACTTCCTCCTTGGACATCACTGGAAGCTGCAGAACCAGCCCTTCTGCATCAAAGATATGAACGCTGTTCGTATCCGTGCCGAAGCCCGCTCCTGCCTGTGTAACATCGTTAGCAACGATCAGATCGCAATTTTTGCGTTTCAGCTTTTCTCTGGCGAACTGCTCCACTGTATCGGTCTCAGCGGCAAATCCGATTAAGAACTGGGAGGTTTTTTGGCGTCCCAGGCTCTCCAGAATGTCGGTTGTTTTGACAAGATCCAGCGTCATGGTCTCCCCGCGCTTTTTGATCTTTGATGTCGCTACCTCAGCTGGGCGATAATCGGCAACAGCGGCCGCCTTGACCACGATATCACTATGCTCGAATACGCGTTGCACCGCGTCGTACATATCTTGG
The DNA here is from genome assembly GCF_050279985.1 of Paenibacillus sp. NPDC093718. Lineage (NCBI taxonomy): Bacteria > Bacillati > Bacillota > Bacilli > Caryophanales > Paenibacillaceae > Paenibacillus > Paenibacillus sp. NPDC093718. Next base: position 238,897 of record NZ_JBNNUS010000006.1, on the reverse strand, counting down.
GCCGATTCCACTCTTTCCACCTGGATTCCCTCAGGTGGAGCTTCATCGGTATGAGCGGCAATGAGGTGAACATCCGCTCCCAGCTGCTTGGCCGCTTTTGCGATCGCAAACCCCATTTTCCCGGAAGAATCATTCGTTATATACCGAACCGGATCAATGCGCTCAATGGTGCCGCCGGCCGTGACAACCACCTTTTTGCCGTGCAATATGCCTGTGGAGCTGCTCGCTTTATCCTCATTCAACGCCACAGGTTGTGCCCCGCGATCTCGGAAAAACCGTTCAACCACGTCAACAATCGTATCAGGCTCTTCCATCCGTCCCTTACCGACATATCCGCAAGCCAGAAGCCCCTCTCCGGGTTCAATCATGGACACCCCGCGGGAGACCAGCGTCTCCATATTGGCCATGACGGCCGGGTGCGTGTACATATGCACGTTCATTGCCGGCGAGATCATGACGGGTGCCGTCGTCGCGAGCAGCGTCGTGGTCAGCATGTCATCCGCCAGGCCATGTGCCATCTTGCCGATAACATTGGCTGTGGCCGGAGCGATCAATACCAAATCGGCCAGATCGGCCAAGTGGATATGCGAGACGACCGAGGGTTCCCGTTCATCAAAGGTATCGCTATAAACCGGGTTTTTGGTAAGCGTTTGAAGCGTTAATTCCGGAATGAACTGCTTCGCGGATTCCGTCATAATGACATGCACATCCGCTCCCCTCTGGACAAGCCTGCTGCATAAAGTCGCTGCTTTATACGCGGCAATGCCACCTGTAACGCCAAGCACAATGACTTTTCCGTTCAACATGACAATCCCCCGCTTTCCATTGTGTAAAGGCTACATTCTCATATCTTCTCAAAAAAATAACAACCTTTCGGTTGTCACATTTTCGCGCGCTAACGCATGTTATTCAAATATTGAAAAAAGACTTAGTCCTGTCCCCGCTCGATTTTCACGTAATCGCCATAGATTTCTTCCAGAGCGACACCGACAAACTTATGGGATTTCGGATTTTTCAACTCGCTGACTCCGCCTTCACGCAATTGGCGTGCACGGCGGGAAGCCGCAACCACAAGAGAATATTTACTGTCTACTTTATTCATCATTTCATCAATGGATGGATATAACACGGTCGAAGCACCTCTTCTTCTTTTACTTGAAAGTTAGCACCGTCTATGAAAAGACAGCTTACTTTCTCACCTTACAATGTTCGGCAATAATGATAGATTGTATTCTCTCACAAGCGAGATTGATTTCATCGTTCACTACCGCATAATCATAATGCTGCAGTAAATTGATTTCGTCAACCGCTACGGACATGCGGTGGTCGATGGTCGCTTGACTCTCTGTTCCCCGGCCCTGGATCCGATCCTTCAGTTCATCCAGCGACGGCGGCATCAGAAACACAAAGATACCCTCCGGAAACTTCTCCTTGACCTTCAATGCGCCCTGCACTTCGATCTCCAGTATAATATCCTTACCGGAGGCTAAAGTTTCTTCCACAAAATCACGCGGGGTTCCATAATAGTTCCCGACGTATTCCGCATATTCGAGAAGCTGGTCGTTCTCAATCATATCCATGAATTGTTCCCGACTTTTGAAAAAATAGTTCACACCATGTACCTCACCGAGCCGTGGCGAACGCGTCGTAGCCGACACCGAATACACCAGCTCCGGAACCCGACTGCGAAGTGCCGTACAGACGGTTCCCTTACCCACCCCGGAAGGACCGGACAATACAATCAATAATCCTCTAGACATAGTACTCCTCATCTTATTCGTCGTTGTCGTCATCTTTGCTGGACAGACGGTGAGCCACCGTTTCTGGCTGCACAGCCGATAAAATCACGTGATCGCTATCCGTAATGATAACAGCCCGTGTCCTTCGGCCATATGTAGCATCAATCAGCATATGACGGTCCCGTGCTTCTTGAATGATCCTCTTAATCGGAGCCGATTCAGGACTCACGATTGAGATGATCCGATTGGCCGATACGATGTTTCCGAAGCCAATATTAATAAGTTTGATTGCCATAGTGCGGTTGCTCCCCCTATACATTTGACTCTTACTTGCCGATGAAGCTGCGGTCATTCCACATTAGCGGCTTGTTCACGAATCTTCTCCAGTTCCGCTTTCATTTCGACAACACGGTTTACCAGAGTCAGATGATTGGCTTTCGATCCAATCGTATTGACTTCTCTGTTCATTTCCTGAATCAGAAAATCCAGTTTACGGCCTACAGGGCTTTTCTGATGAAGCAGCTCTCTGCATTGTTCCAAATGACTGTGAAGACGAATCAACTCCTCGTCCACATTGGAACGTTCAGCAAACAGAGCAACTTCCATTCCGAATATATGTTCATCAACAGCTAGCGACCCGTCATCAAGAGATTCTATGCGCTGCCTCAGACGCTTCCGGTACTCTTCCGGAACTTCAGGAGCAAGTTCGGTCATTTCTCGGTGAAGCAGCTGTAATCGGTCAAGCCTCTGCTCGATATCCTTCACGAGAAAAGAACCTTCCCTGCTGCGCATCTGGATCAGACCCTCCAGCGCTTGTTCGAGACCTTGAAGAAGCGCATCATTCCATAACTTCTGCTGCGCTTCATCCATGGGAAGTCCGCTCGGACTAACAAGAACATCTGGCAGCGACAAAATATCCCGCACCGCCAGATCTCCCTTGATTCCATATGACTTCAAATCCTCGGCTGCCTGTAAATACGCCTGAACCATGGTGTGGTTCAGCACGGCACCCTGGGACTCGCCGTTGTTTTCCTTGTTAATATAAACATCAATCCGTCCGCGTCCGATCCGGCTCTGTACCGTCCGTCGAAGTGAATCCTCGAAGCAGGCCCATTCACGGGGCATACGAAAGACGATTTCACAATACCGATGATTGACCGACTTCACTTCGAAAGAGATACTGTAACCTTGAAAATCGACAACGGATTGCCCATATCCGGTCATGCTCAATGACATCGGAATCACATCCATTACACTATTGTAATTGATAATTATTAATGAAACAAGGGGGTCAATCGGCGGCCCGATTTCTCCCAGACATACTCCATTAATTGTACGCTCATTTCATAGAACATAAACGGCGTCATCAAATATATGCCGTTAAAATGCTCTGTTGCAACATCCAACAGCTCCTTGCCGATCTTGACACCCATTGCCCGGCCCGCTTCGCCTTCAAGCCCGGCCATGCGGCTGCGGACTTCGTCCGAGAGCTGAATGCCCGGCACCTCGTTATGCAGATACTCCGCGTTCCGTCCGCTTGCCAGCGGCATGATGCCGATAAAGATCGGGATATCCAGATGTGCCGTCGCTTCCCTCAGCCTAACCATTAACTCGGGATCGTACACGGGCTGCGTCATCACATAATCCGCACCGGAGGCAATCTTCTTCTCCAAGCGGGCAACCGCCTTGTCCAGATGCCTTACATTGGGATTGAACGCTGCGCCGACAACGAATTTGGCCTTCTGCTTCAGCGGCTTTCCGGAAAAAGCAATGCCGTCGTTCAGCTGTTTGATCATGCGGATGATTTCAAATGAGGTCATGTCGTAAACCGAGCTGGAGTCCGGCAAATCCCCAAAGCGTGCCGGATCCCCGGTCACCGCAAGGACATGGTCGATGCCGAGCGCATCAAAGCCCATCATATGCGACTGCGTGCCGATCAGGTTTCGGTCGCGGCAAGCGATGTGGATCAACGGCCGCAGTCCGGTCCTTGCTTGTACAAGATGGCCGAGCGCCATGTTGCTCATACGGGTTACGGCCAGCGAGTTATCCGCAAGGGTCAGCGCATCGGCTCCCGCTTTTTTCAAAGCTTCCGCACCCTTCATGAACTTGGTGATATCCAGATCCCTTGGAGGATCCAGCTCAACGATAACGGTATGACGTTCCTTCACGATATCGACAATCGTCGGCTCCCCGCTGCGCTCGTAAAATTGCTCTTGGGCCGTCTCGTGAATCACAATCCGGTTGACTTCAGCCTCCTCGACGATCGGAAGCGGCGCAGGCACGTAACCGGACAACGCCGATGAAATTTCAGCAATATGCTCCGGCGTCGTTCCGCAGCAGCCGCCGATAATGCGGGCGCCACGATCCGCAAACTCCAGTGCCGTCTTTCCGAAATACTCGGGACTCGCGCCATACCGGTATTCCCCGTCCACATAGTCGGCGATCCCTGCATTCGGATAAACCGAAGCCGGAAGATTCATAATACCGTTCAAGGTTTCCAGCGCGCGCATGATGCCGTTTGGACCTGTCCGGCAGTTAAAGCCGATCACGTCCGCGCCTTCTTGACTCAGGATCCGGTAAGCATCCGGCATCGTGAAGCCGTCCAGCGTGCGGGCAATATCCTCCACCGCAAACTGGCAGATCACCGGCAAGTCGCTTAGCATCCGAGCCTGCGCCAAAGCCAATTGAATTTCATCCACGTCATAGAACGTTTCGAGCAGAATGCCGTCAACGCCTTCCGATATGAGTACCGACAGCTGCTCTTCGAAATACCGCTTGAGCTCGCTCGTGGAAATGTTGCTTCTTTTGCCCGCGCGAATGGAGCCTACCGCACCCACTACATATCCTTTATCGCCGGCGGCTTCACGCGCAATTCTTACGCCTGCGCGGTTAATCTCTCCTACCTTCGCCTCCAAGCCGTATTTGGACAGCTTGTCATAATTGGCAGAGAACGTGTTCGTCTCAATAACCTGCGCACCAGCCTCAACATACTGGCGATGAACGTTCCCGATGACCTCCGGGGAGGTTAAATTCAGTTCTTCATATGATATGCCCACAGGAAATCCTTTTTGATATAAATACGTACCCATCGCGCCGTCACCGACCAGTACCTGATTCTCCCATGCCTGCCGAAGATTCGGTTTCATCGCGTTTCTCCTCCACCCGACGTTTATTTTCAACTAATGTATCATAAAACCTCTCTAAAGATAAAGAGACAAAAGGGAGGCCTTCTGAAGGCCTCCCTACCGTGTCCACCCCTACAGGACAAACTTTACAACATACTGTTTTTTTCTTTTGCGGGTGGGGATTACCATGGCTGGCGGATCTTCTATCAGGCGAGCGTTCCTGCGTACACGACCTCGGCCGGCCCTGTCATGTACACATGATTGTCGGACTCCTCCCACTCGATGAACAAGTCCCCGCCTTTAAGAGAGATGGTTGCGCTGCGATCTGTCAATCCGTTCAGCACCGAGGATACCAACGTTGCGCAGGCGCCGGTGCCGCAGGCCAAGGTTGGCCCTGCACCGCGCTCCCATACCCGCATATCTACTTGCCCCCGTGAGTTCACCGTCGCAAACTCCACGTTAATCTTTCTCGGGAAGAGCGGATGCACCTCAAGCTTGGGCCCCCATACGCCGAGATCGAAGTTAATGGCGTCGTCCACATAAATGACGCAGTGCGGATTCCCCATGGATACCCCGGTGAAGCGGAATTCCCGCCCGTCCACTTCAATGGGATGATTCACCACCGGATGGAGATCGATCAATGTAGGCACGCTCAGTCCATTCAGGACCGGTTCACCCATATCGACCCGCACGCTGCTTACTCGACCGTCCTGTACCGTAAGGCGCACTTGCTGTACTCCGGCGCCGATGGTTTCAATGGTAATCTCCTCTCGGTCAATATGACCGTGATCATACACATACTTCGCGACACAACGAATGGCGTTGCCGCATTGTTCGGCTTCGGAACCGTCTGAGTTCATGATGCGCATCATAAAGTCAGCCTTCGTGGAAGGCAAAATATATACAAGTCCGTCTGCACCGATGCCGAAAAAGCGATTGCACAGCTTCACGGCCCGTTCGGATGCATTGGATGGAAGTTCTTGTTCGCCGTATACGACAACGAAGTCGTTGCCAAGTCCATGCATTTTCGTAAATTCCATCATAAAACCCATCTCCTCTGCAATTGCTATGCTCGTGCTTAGCATATCGCAGAGGTGATGGGCTATCCATTCAATTTATGCCGAAATATTTGCACTCTTCGTCATCATGTTGCGGCGGTTCCGGTTGCGGTTCCGTCTGCCTCCCCACACGCTCCCCGCTCCCATCAGGAAGGTAGGTATGCCGGCGGCCACGAGTGTCAGTGCCCATTCTTTCAAATCCAATGGAACGGTCTTAAAGATCGGCTGAAACGCCTCGATATACATGACGCCGAGCATCAGCAATACTGAGGACAGCACAGCAAGCACCAACGCTTTGTTCTGAAGCGGATTGCGGTGGAAAATCGAACGCGAGCTGCGGCAGTCAAACACATGGATCAGCTGCGCCATAACGAGTGTGGCAAAAGCAACGGACTGTGCCTTGGCCAGCTGGCCCGGATCATTCGGTGCGATGCGAAGCGTAATCCAAAATGCGCCAAGTGTACACAGGCCGATTAATATGCCGCGGCTGATGATTTTCCAGCCAAGACGTCTGGCAAAAATATTTTCCTTGGCTCCGCGCGGCTTGTGCTCCATCAGATCCTTCTCCGGCTGATCCACCCCGAGCGCCATGGCCGGGAGCCCATCCGTAACAAGGTTCACCCACAGAATCTGGATCGGAACGAGCGGGAGCGGCAAACCCATCATCATCGCGAAAAACATCGTCAGAATTTCGCCGACATTGGAAGCCAGCAAATAGCGGATAAACTTGCGAATGTTTTCATAGATGCTCCGCCCCTCCTCAATTGCCGAAACAATCGTGGAGAAGTTATCGTCACTGAGCACCAGCGACGAAGCTTCCTTCGTTACGTCTGTACCGGTAATCCCCATGGCAATTCCGATATCCGCCGCTTTAATGGCTGGGGCGTCGTTCACGCCATCCCCCGTCATGGCAACCACATGCCCCTTACGCTGAAGCGACTTCACGATGCGGAGCTTATGCTCAGGTGATACGCGGGCATAAACAAAGGTCTGATCCACTCTCGCATCCAGCTCTTTGTCATCCATCCGGGATAACTCCTGGCCCGATAACGACAGACCGTTCCTTGGCAGGATGCCCAGCTGGGCGGCGATCGCTTCCGCCGTCGTCCGGTGATCGCCCGTGATCATGACGGTCTTGATGCCCGCGCGGCGGCATGTTGCAATCGCTTCGCGCACTTCACGGCGCGGCGGATCGATCATCCCCGCCAGCCCGACAAAGATAAGCTGGCTCTCGGCCTCTTTCTCCGTTTCCGGCTTGTCATAGGAACGCAGATCCCGATAAGCCAAACCAAGCACGCGCAGCGCATCGGAAGCCATGCCTTCATTGGCGGCCAGCACCTTCTGGCGGAGCGTGGCGGTAAGCGGCACAACGTTTCCGTCCCACATCACATAAGTGCATGCTTCCAGCAGGACATCCGGCGCGCCTTTTGTGCAGAGCAAGCGCCCGCCCTGATGGCTGACGATGACGGACATCAGCTTTCGCTCCGAATCAAACGGAAACTCCTTGTCTCTCTGATAGATGGAGTTCAGGCTACCCTTTGTCAATCCCATCTTGGACGATAGCGTCAGCAGCGCTCCTTCCGTCGGGTCCCCTTTTAGTTCCCAGGCAGCAGCTGCCGGTTCTTCCTTGCTCTTGCGCTTGCTGCGCGTTTCTTCCTGCACGTTCTCATAGATTTCGGCATTGTTACACAGCCCGCTGATTTGCAGTAATCTGCGCAGTCCCTGGTCGGACCGGAGCTCGACGGGTTTGCCCCTATGAAGGATCTGACCCGTCGGGTCATACCCCTGCCCGGTCACTTCCAATGAGCGACCACCCAGCCAAACTTGGGTTACGGTCATTTTATTCTGCGTGAGCGTTCCGGTTTTGTCCGAACAGATTACGGATGCACAGCCCAGCGTCTCCACGGAAGGCAGCTTGCGTACGATCGCTTTGCGCTTAATCATGCGCTGCACGCCGAGGGCGAGCGCAATCGTAACGATGGCCGGAAGCCCTTCAGGGATGGCCGCAACCGCAAGGCTGACTCCAGCGAGGAACATGCCTGCGGCAGGCTGTCCATGCAGAATGCCTGCTACGACAACCAGAATCGTAAGCCCCAGTGAAACGGCGATCAGGATTTTACCCAGCTGTTCCAGACGATGCTGCAGCGGCGTCTCCTGGGACTCCGTGTTCTGGATCAAATCGGCGATCTTGCCCATCTCCGTATCCATGCCGGTTCGGATGACAACGCCTTTTCCCGTACCGCGAGCCACCATCGTGCCCATAAAGCCGATGTTTTTGCGGTCGCCCAGCGGAACATCCGCATCGCGAATCGGCTCGGCATGTTTGTTCACCGGCAGGGACTCGCCGGTCAAGGCCGACTCCTCGACGCTGCAGCTGTTGATCTCGAGCCAGCGAACATCGGCCGGAATGCGGTCTCCGCTCTCCACGAGCACGACATCGCCAGGTACGAGTTCTCTAGCAGCAACCTGTACCACTTTGCCGTCCCGGATGACCCTGGACGTCGGCGCGGACAGCTGCTTCAAAGCCCGCAGCGACCGTTCCGCCCTGAATTCCTGGACGAAACCAAGGATCCCGTTGATCAGGATGATGGCCACAATCGTTACGGCATCCAGATACTCGCCCAGCAGACCGGATACCAGGGTGGCTCCAAGGAGGACCAGCACCATGAAATCCTTAAATTGATTCAAGAACAGAACAAATGGAGAAATTTTAACGCCCTCGGAGAGCTCATTATAGCCGCTTTTTTTTCGTCTCTCCCCGGCTTCCTCTTCCGTGAGGCCCTGCTCCGGATGCATATGCAGCACTTGCTGCAATTCATCCGTATCCATCTGATGCCATTGCTTTTGTTCCATGCTTCCTTTCCCTCCCGGTTGTTTTGCTCCGGCGGATGACAGCTTTTCCACCCTTTCTACGTAAATGTATTCGGACAGGTCCTGAATTATCACAGAAGGGGCCTTAAGTTTTTGAGGGAAATATGGCATCATAGAGAAGTACGATAGGAAGGGTAACAGACAGATAGGAGAATGAAGGATGGCATTAGACGGCATTGTCACGCGTGCGATCGTGCATGAGCTTCAAGCATGCCGGGGCGCACGGATCAATAAAATATATCAACCGAACGATCGGGACATCGTGTTTCATATACGCACCCAGCAGGGAAACGCCAAGCTGCTGCTATCCGCAAACCCCACGTATCCCAGGGTGCACCTGACGCAGGAGACCTTTCTGAATCCGGCCGAAGCCCCTATGTTTTGCATGATTCTGCGCAAGCATTGCGAGAGCGGCATCATCGAGGACATCCAGCAGGTGGGGATGGAACGAATTATCCATATTACGATCCGGCAGCGTGATGAACTTGGGGATATTTCCTCCAAGAAAATCATCGTCGAGCTCATGGGCAGACACAGCAACATTATTCTGCTCGATCCCGCAAGCGGCACCATTCTGGACGGCATCAACCATGTGACGCCCGCCATCAGCAGCTACCGTGTGGTTATGCCGGGATTCTCCTATACGAATCCACCGGAGCAGCACAAGCTGAATCCGCTCGAAATCGGGCAGGAAGCCTTCCGGGAATCCTGTCTGATGAACGAGGAGCAGGCCGTTCCATGGCTGGTCGGCTCGTTCAGCGGCCTCAGTCCGCTCGCCGCCCAGGAAATTGCCAACCGCGCAGGGGGAAGCAGTCCAGGCGGGCTTGAAGGGGAAAAAGATTGCGGCAGCCTGTGGAGCGCATTTGATGAGGTCATGGAACAAGTTCGCAACCATCAATATACGCCGGTTACAGGCGTCAATGCCAAGGGGAAGTCGGTATTCTCCGTCATTCCGCTGACCTTGCTGGTGGACGAGACCACAACGTATGAATCGGTCAGTCGATGCATGGAGGATTATTACGGGGATAAGGCGCAGCGGGATACGGTAAAACAGAAGGTAAGCGACCTCCTCCGATTCCTGCAGAATGAACGGACGAAGAACATCAAGAAGCTGGATAATCTGAACAAGGACTTGGAAGAAGCCGGGGATGCCGACCGGTACCGGATCTTTGGCGAGCTTCTCTTCGCTTCGCTCCACCAGATTCAGAAGGGCGACCGTGAAGCCAAGCTGGTCAACTTCTATGATGAAGAGCAGGCGACCGTCACCATCCCGCTGGACCCGCTCCTGACTCCGTCGGACAATGCGCAGCGCTATTTCAAAAAATATAACAAGTACAAAAACAGCCTCGCGGTCATCGACGAACAGTTAATCAAAACCCGCGAAGAGATCAACTATATCGAGAATCTGCTGCAGCAGCTGTCGCATGCTTCCCTCAATGACATCGATGAAATCCGGGACGAGCTGATCCAGCAGGGATATTTGAGAGACCGCAATCGTAAAACGAAGAAAAAGAAGAAAAACGACAAGCCGACGCTGCACGTCTATACTTCATCCGAAGGCATCGAGCTTTATGTAGGCAAAAATAACCTTCAAAACGAGTACGTAACCAACCGTCTCGCTTCCTCAAACGATACATGGCTGCACACCAAGGATATCCCGGGCTCCCACGTGGTCATCCGAAGCAGCGACTACGGGGATGCAACGCTGCAGGAAGCGGCACAGCTGGCGGCTTATTACAGCCAGGCCAAAGAATCCAGCAGCGTGCCTGTCGACTACACGCTCATTCGCCATGTACGCAAGCCGAATGGAGCCAAACCCGGGTTTGTCATTTATGACAATCAAAAAACGCTGTTCGTCACTCCGGACGAGCAGCGGATCAAGGCGATGCCCAATTCGGTAAAAAACAATCGCAATTAAGTTGAACAGAGACATCGATATATCGCTAATCCAACTAAAAAACGGGTGCCCCGAAAGGTCAAATGACCAGCCGGGTTACCCGTTTTTTCTTACTGTCATGCCGGGATTCTCCTATACGAATCCGCCGGAGCAGCACAAACTTAATCTGCTCGAACCCGTGCAGTGTTGTCGATCTTAGCTCCTTGCCCGCGCCTGTTGAAGCTGCTCCAACACCTGGATGGATACCTGACGGCTGCCGATATCCCCATGGAATACCTGGCCCTGCCTCTCGCCATGGTAATCCGATCCGGCGGTCACAATCAAACCGTATTCCTCGGCCATCGCCAAGTAGCGTTTCTCCTCCGCTGTCCCATGGTCCGAATGATAGACTTCAATCCCCTTAAAAGCAGCCTCTTCAATGACCGCTCTCACCAATACATCATCGCCGTAGAGTCCAGGGTGCGCAAGCACCGGCACGCCCCCGGCTTGACGTATCCATTCGCAGGCTTCCTTGGGATGAATCCGCGGCTGCGGCACATAAGCAGCTGCGCCCTGTGCGAGATACCGGTCGAAGGCATCCCTTAGATCGAGGGCATGCCCCTTAAGAACCAGCGCATCCGCAATATGCGGGCGGCCGATGCTCTCATCGGGTTCCAGCGGCCGCCCCAAGCCTCCGATCACTTCCTCCATCGTCAGCTCGATGCCAAGCCCTCTTAGCTTCGCCATGATCTTCTCATTGCGCTCCTCCCTCGTACGACGGAGCTCTGCCAGCCGCTCCAGAAATACAGGGTCCCGGTAATCTATGTAATAGCCCAGGACGTGAATATCCGTCCCGCCTGCCATGGTGCTGATTTCTACGCCAGGGACCACGATCATGTTCAGGCGTTCTCCGGCTAGCAGCGCCTCCTCGACACCGGCTACCGTGTCATGGTCCGTTATAGCTAGAGCCCCAAGTCCCCGCTCGAAAGCAAGCTGCACGTTCTCCGAAGGTGTGTTCATCCCGTCCGACGCCTGGGTGTGGGAATGGAGGTCGCAGCCTGTCCGATTCATCGATTTATCTATGACAATCAATCCCCTTTCGTTGTAAGTTCGGGTGTGCTTTATCGCTGGTTTTGCTGACGTTCCCTTAAATAGGCCAAAAACGTCATCGCCGACATCGGCAGCAGCGCGGACCGCAACTGAATGGAATAAAAATTCCGCTTAAACGAGGCATCCGCAATATCAATCATTTTGACTAAACCGAGCGCGGTTTCATGCTTGACCGTTGAGGTCGACAGCATCGTAATGCCGAGCCCTTCCTCTACCGCCGATTTCACCGCTCCCGTACTCCCAAGCTCCATGACCGTTTGGATGCTTTCGGGATCATACCCCCGCATAAGCAGCACATCCTCCATCACCTTCCGTGTGCCAGACCCCTTCTCGCGAAGCACAAACGGATACTTCAGCACATCCTCCAAATATATCGCATCCTCCCTTGCTGCTAAAGGATGGCCGGAAGGAACGATCAGTTTCAACTCATCCTCCATGACCGAATCGAGGACCATATCCGGATGCTCCACAGGTGCCTCGATCAGCCCAAAATTCAGTTGATGGCCAGCGATTTCCTCGAGAATCTGCGTGGTATTCATCACTTTCAGCATAATGGATATATCCGGATACTCCCGGCCGAAGGGCCCCAGCAATCGGGGCAGCACATACTCCCCAATGGTCAGACTTGCCCCCAGCTGCAGCCTTCCCTGAAGCTTATTAGAGAAAGCCGCCATCGCCGCGTCCGTTTCCTGCGACAACTCCAGGCTCTTGCGGGCAAAAGGAAGCAGCGTCCTTCCGGCCTCGGACAATTCCATGCGCTTGGTGGAACGTATGAGGAGTTTTGTCCCAAAATACTCCTCCAGCGATTGTACCTGCATCGTTACAGCCGGCTGGCTCATATGCAGCGCCTGGGCAGCAGCGGAAAAACTCCCGCGCTCTGCTACCGTGTAAAAAATATGTAGCTGATGAAAGTTCATAGCATCGGTTCCCCTCTCGCTGCCACTATTGTATTTATCATTGTAACGGATCAAGGCGGAGCATACAAAAAAGACATCCGCGCTTGCGCTCGCATGCCATATAATGACTCTATTTCTTTATTTACGTTTGCGGCTGTTCTTAATCAGTGTCATGCGACGTGAATGCCGAAGCCATGAGTAATAAGACTTCAGGTCTCGAAGCTCAATGGTTTCTGACATACGTCCCAAAAAAGTTACAATAATCATCCGATGCAGCGGATTGCCAATCAGATCACGTTCATGCTCCAGCTCCGAGAACTCCGCCACAACAACCAGATCGTCGTCAATCAGATAGACATCCTGTTCGTTGCGGTAATACGGCACGATCCGGTCCTGCTTCAGGCACTCCCACATCCAAGTCCCGATTTCCTCATGGGACGTGTCGTTACCTTGAACCCGGTCCGTATAACGGCTCTTCGCATGATTGGTAATGACGATGTCGGCGACCTTCTTATCATTTAACGTAATATAAAACGGCTCATAGGTGCTCCACCGCTCAGTCCCTTTGTCGCGCATGGAATATCACTCTCCACCAAATGGGTCTTTGTATCTATGTATATATACCCAACATATTACATCATTCCACTGGCATTCACAAGATTGAAACCTCGCTTCTTGTGAACAATCACCGAAAATTTAGAAATTGCTCTAGTTGTATCCTGTGCGTTTAGGCGCTGACGTCCGAATGGAATGATGGGTTTGATTAAAATGTAAATTGTACCTTACTTATACTATTTTATCAAACAAGATTCCGAATTATGCCAATCTATCGTCATCAATCCATAATTAACTTTATAAGGCCCATGCCCATGCTCCAATTTTATACTTTCCAATAACTTAAAAAAAGCGGCCCTTCGGGGGCCGCTTTACGCTCTTCTCGCTGACTTATGCGATTTGCGTTAGATTCTCGATCAGGCACATCATGCTAAGGACCGTAAAACTTCGCTTTATCCGGCCCTTTGCTGCTGTACTCCGTCTTAATCTCATTCCGGTAGGAGCGCTCGATCTTACGAACGTAGGACAATCTCCGGATGTTCTTCATTGTTTCCTCGGCGCGGTCAGCATTGACGTACATGACAACATAATGCATGCGGCGCGATATATAGTGCACGCTGCCGTATTTCTCCAAATTCCTTGCTGCCTTCACATCGCTGACCCATATAATAAAACCGGTCCGTTCAGCCAACATCCTAAGCTCCTCGCCTCACTTTCGTCTCTATCTCTAGTCTATTCCTATTATCCGCACGAACAAGCTCCGCCGCTGCCGCACCCCTTCTTGGGAAGAGGATCGTTGCCCGGAACCTTGATGCTCTCCGAAACCGAAAAAGCAATCTTCTCCGACATCGAATGCAACAGATCGTCCAGATTCTTCTCCGCCTGCTTGAACCGGGCTACAGGCTCGAAAGCCTCAAGCTCCGCTTCCACTGCGGCTACTTCATCCTTGGCCGAATGGTAGTTCGGGTGAAAGTGACCGAACCGCTGAGTCTCTTCAAACAGCTCTTTCTTGGATTCAAGCTTTCTGATCAAAGCCTGAATCATAGGATCACCCTCAACTGCCTGCTTCCAATATAGATAATCCGCCACTTCGACGGAAGCATTAATCATGTCGCCTATTTCATAGGCATAGGTGAGCACCTCGGCCATATCGACCGTGTTTATTTCCGATACGCTCATGAACTCATCCCGCTTTTCTATTAGTTTGGCCCACGCTTTGTCGTGGACTCTTTCATCATAGCATAACGCTCGTATCTTAAGAAGGGGGAATTCATACGCTTTTACGGAATCACAAGCCGCATTTCCTTCCATTCCCCTTCGCCTAGCTGCACCACGGTTTCCGTCATTTCGGAATCGGATTCGGAATCCGGATCGTATAACGCTCCCGAAATTTTCCATGGCTGCCGCTCGAGCTGAAATGGAATAAACTCCATCCGTCTGCCGTCGACCGCAATCTCTAATTTGGCTGACAATTCAAGCGCCTGCTCCATCATTTGCTTGGCCGTCGAACCGTGATAAGAGCGCCAATCCCGTGTCCACATGATTGGAATCCGGTTCATATCCGGAACGATTGACGTTATATCCGGAAGGCAGTGGTCCAATTCAAGAACAAACTCGCTGCGCGCAGGGCGAATCAAACCGCAGGATGGGCTGCCAGGATAACCCGGCAAGGCGTAACGGTTATCTTTCTCATCACAGGCCCCGGGTTCCGTTTTATCTTTCGGAGCTGCGCCGGTAAATCGTAAAAGCTCATCCTCACCCGTTCTTTCAAGCTCTTTGGCCCACTGACATAAGGCAGCATACACGTTCTCCGGAATTCCCGCCGCAGCATACTCCGTAAAAAATGCCGTGATCGCTTCCAGCCCCATTCCTGCCGTCGCCGCCTGAGCTACCGAATCCCTGGTCAGACGATAGACCGTCATTACGTCATCCGAGATGCGCTCCGTGCACAGGGCGGCCGTAAACTTGACCGTGTAAGGCACGTCAGGCGGAATCAATATGTCAAAATCCGGCTGGATAAACAGCCCCGAAGATCCGGTGTTATCCTGGCCGCTCCCACTCAACAAGGAGCAGGGATCCATACGCCACCGGAACAGGAATCGACCATCGTGATCCATGCCAAGATCGGTGTAACCGCAGCCAGTCAATAAACGGAGCCATGAAACTGCGTCCTCTGCGGACAATTCCCTTCCGCTGCTAGGTTCCAAGTTCTGGGGCTCCTCGCCGTATGCCGATGTGTGCTGAGCATAGTACCATATCCCGCCGATCCGTGAGGAGTGACAAATTCGCCATGTGAAATGCTGATACTCGGCCGAACCCGGAACATAGCGCTGCATCATGCGCAAAAGAACCAATCGTTCCATCGCTTCGCGCGTAAGTGCGAGCCAATGGCGCAATGCGGTTATATTCAGTCTAAGCTCCCCTTGCTCCAGGACGACCAGATCAAACGAAAACAGCAGATCCAATACAACCGCAACATGTGGCGGGTAAACATCAGCGTGATCATATTGAAGAGCGAGCCCCTCAACATCGGATGGCGATAATCCCACCACGCTCCCCAGCTTCTGAATAAACTTCTTATGCAGAACCCCTTTAGCGGTCACAGCCACACGGTTCTTGGCGACATATACGAGAACGTTGAACATATCGACTGCTATCCCGCTTCTTCCCTCCTGCTGGAGCTTCACGGCAGCAGCGGGAACGGAACCCGCCTCGAGATCGCCAAAGGCCTCCTGGAGAATCTGAAGCTTATCAAAAGGGATGAAATACAGCCTCTCGCCCCAGCCCTGTTTCATCGCTTTAACCCATCGCTGCTGCCTCAAGGATAAGAAGGCGAGCTGCACTTCCACGCCGCTCAAGCGCCGAACGCGCAGCGAGCGAAGTTTGTCGTCATCAAATCGCTGCCCGGCAAAACGGCTCCAGATATGATGAAGGACCGATCGCTCCTTCGGAAGAAGCCGATCTACGCATATGGCATCCGCCACGTCCTGCTGTTCCATCATCTCCACGAGGCCTCCTTCCCGTCAGGAATCTGCAGGCGATGCGTATGCCGCATCGATGCCAGGTCAAGGGAGGCCGGGGGCTTCGCTTGAATTGCGTGATATTCATACCCCTGCTCAATCAGGAACAGCTGGCGCCGGATCGCAAACATCTCCTCCCGGCTCTCCTCCGTTACCAATGCATAAAAATAAGCCCGATTCTCCCCCTGCTTCGGCCGCAGCAAGCGACCAAGACGCTGCGCCTCCTCCTGCCGCGAGCCATAGCTGCCTGAAACCTCGATCGCCACGGAGGCATCAGGCAGGTCAACGGCGAAGTTAGCCACTTTCGAAACGACAAGTACACGGACGGTTCCTTCCCGGAAAGCCTTATACCATTCATTGCGCTGATCCTGCGTCATCTGCCCCGCAATGAGAGGGGCCTGCAGCTCCTCGGCAATGGCGTGAAGCTGATCCAGGTATTGCCCAATGATCAGCGTCTGTGCATCCTTGTGGAAATTCACGAGCTGCCGAATCACGTGGAGCTTGGATGGATTCTCGGCAGCGAGCCGATACTGCTCCCTTTTGCCCGCTGTCTCGCAGGCAGCTCTGATCTCATCCGGCAGCGGCACCTTAATCTCCGTACAGTCCACCGAAGCAATCCAGCCCTGCGCCTCCAGCCTTTTCCACGGCATTTCATATCGTTTGGGGCCGATCAGCGAGAACACGTCATGCTCCCTTCCATCCTCTCGAACCAGGGTGGCGGTCAGTCCAAGCCTGCGGGTCGCTTGAATATCGGCCGTCGCACGGAATACCGGTGCCGGAAGAAGATGGACCTCATCATAGATGATTAAGCCCCAGCGACGCTCATTAAACAGCTTCATATGCTGCTGTTCATCCCCTTTGCCTTGTCGGTAGGTCAGGATGTGATAGGTGGCGACCGTTACCGGCCTCACCTCTTTGCGCTGACCGGAGTATTCACCGATCTCCTCCGCGGACAGCGAGGTTTTCTGCAGCAGCTCGGCAATCCACTGCCTTACAGACGTTGTGTTGGAGGTGAGGATCAGAGTCTCGCACTGCAGATCGCGCATCGCAGCGATGCCAATGACCGTTTTCCCGGCACCGCAAGGCAGGACAAGCACCCCGTTGCCGCCTTCACCGCCGATATCCCTGAAGGATTCGGCAGCCTTCCTCTGATAGTCGCGGAGCTGAAAGCGCTGATTGTTGGATCCGCCGTTCGAGTCTTCAAGATCCCCACTGTCCGATTTCTCTCCACGCCAAAGAATGTTCAGATATTGCCCGTCCATATATCCCGCGTGGTCCAGCACAGGATAGCCGAGCCGGGTCAACTCCTGCTTCAATAGACCACGTCGGTCTGAAGGCACTTCTGCTTCCGTCGGCGAAATCAATCGAACGCCGATTTCCTTCAGGGAGCGATGGGACATCAGCTCCTGCATCAAGGCTTCCTCATGACTAGATAGCAGCAGTGAACGGTCAAGCGTCGGATGCGGGAGCAGCGACAGCTGTCCGTAACGCCCAACGAGCTGGCGAACCTCTTCGAGCAGAGCTGCCGGCACATCCCATCGCGACAGCGACTGAAGGCTCGAACAAATCGACTCAGCCGTCATTCCTCCGGCAGCGGCGTTCCATAAGGATAACGGGGTGAGGCGATATGTATGAAAAGACGTAGGACTTTTGATCAAATCCGCATACTGGGCCAGCTGTTTGCGTGCGGCCTCAGCATCGGCATGAGCGGTTTCAAGCAATATGGTCCGATCCCGCTGGACGATGCATGGCTTGTTATGCACCCTATTCCCTCCTCGTAACGTATGGTTCTCCTAAAAAAAAGAAGCCCACATCCATGTCCATGGATCTGAACTTCCCCTATGATCTATAGGATTTCCAAATTACGAGCGTTCATGCGCGATAATTGCGATTTTCTTAAAGTCTAGTCCCCGTTCTGATAACTCGACACCATCTCGACCAGCAGCTTCGCCCCATAACGCATGGCATCTTCATCAAAGTCGAACATCGGATGGTGATGCGGATAGATTGCCGCCTTGTCCGGGTTACCGGCTCCAACGAAAATGAAGCAGCCCGGAATTTCCCTCAAGTAGTATGCAAAATCCTCTGCCGGCATCAGTTTGGGCGAGAGCTTGACCTGATCCGCTTCGAATACTTTAGGCGCCGTACGGAAGAAGCGCGCGGTTTCGGTTTCATCATTCACCAAGGGTGGATAACCTACGAGATATCGAACCGCTGCTTTCGTGCCGTAGGTTTCCGAAACCGTCCGGGTCATATGCTCAATCCGTTCACGGATCAACGTCCGGGTAGGTTCGTCAAAGGTGCGTACTGTTCCCGTGATCCGGCAAGAGGAAGCGATGACGTTTTGCGCCGTTCCGGCTTGCATCGTTCCTACCGTAACCACGGCAGGCTGCAGTGGATCTACCGTGCGGCTTACTATGGTTTGAAGCTGCATGACCAGCGCTGCCCCCGCTACCAGGGCATCGGCTGTTACATGCGGCATACCGCCGTGCCCCCCGCGCCCCGTAATATCAATGAAAAACTCATCCGCAGCAGCCATCAGCGGACCCGGCGCGCTCGCTGCGGTACCTACTGGCAACGGCGTCCATAAGTGGAGACCATAGACAACGTCGGCTCCGTCAAGCGCTCCATCCTTGATCATCTCTACCGCACCGCCGGGGCAGACTTCCTCCGCCGGCTGAAACATGAACCGAATCTCGCCCTGGACTTCTTCCGGGTACGTGCTGTAGTAAGCCGCGGCCCCCAGCAGCATGGAGGCATGCCCGTCATGCCCGCAAGCGTGCATCACTCCTTGCACCCGGGATTTGTACTCGCAGCTCTTGCCGTCTTCAATCGGCAGCGCATCCATGTCGGAGCGCAGGACAACGGTCTTGCCGGGTTTATCTCCTCTTAGAATTCCTATCACTCCATGTCCGCCCACGCCTGTCTTGACCTCCAGACCAAGCTCCTGCAGCCGGGTTGCTATAAATGTCGAAGTTTCCTTCTCCTGGAACGAAAGTTCCGGGTGCATATGTAAATGACGCCGCCATTCCACCATCTGTGGATACCATTGTTCCCAAAATGCTTCCTTCATCAAGTTCCATCATCCTTCCCCGCTATATGCGGCTCAATCGATCGCAAGAAATCCGTGAAGCTTGCTCAGCAGCAGCCCGTGCCCAACCATGGCATCCATTCGGCCGCTTTCCTTCATCTTGCGATACACATCCCTGAGCGGGACCCACATAGCTCTAACATCTTCGTCCCCATCTTGATTCGACTCTTGGCTGCCGGACACCTTCAAATCGTCGGTGAAATAAAAATGAACGTTCCGGTTGGCCAGAGAAGCCATCGGATAAGCGCTGCCCATGTAGGACAAGTCCTTGCACAGCACACCTGCCTCTTCCTCAAGCTCCCGCTTCACGGCAAGCTTCCGTTCCTCACCGGGTTTCACCGTTCCGCCGGGGAGCTCCCAAGTGATCTCGTCCACCGCTTCCCGGTGCTGGCATACCAAGAGCAGACACCCTTGATAAACGGCCACAACCGCTGCCGATTCCGGAATCCGGTCGATCACGACAATTTCCTTCTGTCCGTTCTCTTCCACTACATAATAATCCGTGCGGTAAACGACGCGATTCATCGGCCATATCCACCCTTCGCTTGAATTGAAGTCCTATGAATATATAACCACCGGAATGGAAAGCGTACATTTCACAATGTTTTCACTTGCTTTTATTTTAGCAGAAAAGAAGAATGCCTGTCGTTATCAAAAACTCATCTGGATAAAAGGTCTCAATTGAAGCGTGACGGGCGGTACAGGCTTGCACAAGTTCCTGAAACATACTATCATATTAAAGAACTTTGCAAGGACTATTAAGGGGGTTACGACCACATGATTTTCGAAAATACAGGCTTGGACGGATTGCACAGCGATTTAGCTTACCTCGATGAATGTGCCGAAAAAGTAGGCTTCATTCGTTGGCAGTGGGAATACTACCGCGCTACATATGACTTGAAAATCGAAGATAAAAAAAATCAGGCTGAATACTTCCTGCGCATTAACACCCGCGCTGTTGAAGGCAAGCTCGAAAAACCGGATACCATCCTCAAAATCGAAGCGGTATACCTGGGTAAAGCCACGTTCCCGCACGGACTCGAGTATGAATCCATGGCTCCACAGCCCGTTATGAATGTGGCCACCAAGAAGCTTCAAGAGCTCAAAGCTCTTCTGGAAGCATAAGGTCGAACATTATGAATACGACCAAACCTCAGCCGAAGAGAGGGACGCCTGATTTTCAACTGCTGATCCTTACCTTGCTGTTAGTGGGATTCGGACTGATCATGGTGTTCAGTTCCAGCTCCAGCTTGGCCGTTTTCAATGAAAAATTCAATAACGATCCGCTGCATTTTACAAAGCGGCAAGTCGCATTTGCCATCCTTGGTACCTTCGTTATGTTTGTTGCCATGAACATCAACTATAAGAAGTACAAAAAGCTATTCATACCGGTGTTTTTTTTAACCTTGATGCTGCTGATTCTTGTGGTGATCATCGGTTCCGCAACCAACGGAGCCACAAGCTGGTTTAACTTGGGGAAATTCGGCATCCAGCCGACCGAACTGGCCAAAATAGCGACCATTGTCTATCTGGCAGCGTTGATCACCAAAAAAGGGGAACGAATCCGTCAATGGAAGGGCGGTTTCTTCCCCGTACTCATTATTGTAGGGATCGTAGCGGGACTGATCATGCTTCAGCCGGACCTGGGCTCCTGTTTCATCCTCGTGGCTACCAGCGGGCTGCTGATCTATGCCGGCGGCGCCAGCCTCAAGCATATCCTCGGATGTATCTCGCTTGTCGCTCTTGGCCTGGTGCTCACACTGGGTGTCGGATCGCTCTTTAACTCCGGCGGAGATCAGGAAGAGGCTTCCAAGAACTATAAGATGGGCCGGATCGAGGCTTTCATGGACCCTTTCCACGATGAGTCCGACACAGGCTACAATTTGGTTCAATCGCTGATCGCCATCGGCCAGGGCGGTGTCACCGGAGCCGGTTACGGGGAGAGCGTGCAGAAGCTGCATTACCTGCCGAATCCTTATAACGACTTTATTTTTTCGGTCATCGGCGAAGAATTCGGTTTTATCGGAACCGCGATATTCCTCCTGCTCTACTTATATTTTATCCTGCGAGGGATCATTGTTTCGCTTCGCTGCTCGGATCCCTTCGGTACCTTGACCGGCGTCGGCATCATGGGACTGATCGCCATCCAGGCCTTCATCAATATCGGCGGGGTGACCAATACCATCCCGATAACGGGCGTTACCCTCCCGTTCATCAGTTATGGCGGATCCTCGCTGCTGGTCATGATGCTGAGTATGGGAATCGTGCTTAGCATATCCAGGGACAGCAACCGTCCGATGAAAGAGGAGCAGGTTAAATCCGTAATTAAAAAAGACTACCGGGCAACCCGGTAGTCTTTTTTTTTTTCGATTTTTTTCATAATTAGCGGGGCACGATCCCCTATGGTTCGTCTTATTTGGCTCGAAGCTGAATATCGTCGATTTCATCGTCTTTAAACGCTACGCCTTCGACCTTCACGTTGACCTCAACCACACGAAGCCCTGTCATGCTCTCGACGGCTTCGCGGACATTCTGTTGAAGCATGCGGCACACTTCATGTATTGGTGTCTCATAGAGCACGATAATCCGCAGATCGATCGCCGCTTCCAGCTGACCTACTTCCACGGTAACACCCTTTTGCACATTTTTGCCGCTCAGTCTCTTAGCCCAGCCCTCGGACAATCCACCGGACATGGCTGCAATACCTGGGGTTTCCAAGGCAGCCAATCCGGCAATTTTCGAGACGACATCATCCGATATTCGAATCAAACCGTTATCCAGTTGAAGTTGTTCCGTCATGCCATATCCTCCTTCACCTCATTATCCGTTATTGTAAATCGTATCGGACCCAAAAAGCAAATGCTCGCTTCAGAAAACAGGGATAATTTTTCGAAAAATTTGGGTATATTGTAGAAAGCGATGCGAGAATCGTCGTTTCCACTCGCAAGAACTCATCAGTACATAAACCATAAGGTAGGTGTCGGTTATGAAAAAATGGCTAAATCCCGCGCTTCTCATCTGCACTTTTTTACTTAGCGCGCTGGGGCACTTTGCGAACTGGAACTTCACGCTCCAATTCATTTTGTCTTCTATCGCGGTTATTTTTGTCGCCGGTTTTCTAGGCAAAGCAACCGAAAGCGTTGCGCATTACGCGGGTCAGCGACTCGGGGGATTCCTCAACGCCACCTTCGGTAACGCGGCAGAGCTGATCATCGCCATCCTGCTGATCAAGGAAGGCTTGTACGATATGGTGAAGGCAAGCATCACCGGCTCCATTATCGGCAACTTGCTGCTCGTCCTCGGGCTCAGCCTGTTTGCCGGGGGCCTCAAGTTTAAAATCCAAAAATACAATGTGACGCTGGCAGGTCTGAATGGATCCCTGATGACGCTGGCCATTATCGCACTGTTCATCCCCGCGGTCTTTCTGAATACCCACTCCATTACGGAGGGTGAGACCAAGACGCTCAGCCTCATTGTAGCGGGAATTCTTATCGTGTCCTACATCGCATGGCTTGGATTCTCAATGATTACCCACAAAAATTATTTGGCGGATGTCAGCGACGATCACGACCAGGATGCGCTGCCGCACGAGCACGGCCCCACCTGGTCCAAGAAACGCTCGATTCTGTATCTTGTCGTCGCCACCGTCATGGTCGCGTTTGTCAGCGAATGGCTTGTCGGTGTCCTTGAGCCTATTAGTCACGAGTATGGCCTCAGCGAGCTGTTTATCGGGGCCTTCCTGGTAGCGATTATCGGTAACGCCGCCGAGCACAGTGCAGCCATCATGCTGGCGATGAAGAACAAAATCGGCGCCGCCGTTGAAATTGCCGTCGGCAGCAGCCTGCAGATCGCCCTGTTCGTTGCTCCCGTGCTCGTGTTCATCAGCTTCTTCCTCGGGGATACGATGGATCTCGTGTTCACCACGCTGGAGCTGGTCGCCATCGGCGTCGCCGTATTCATTGCCAGATCCATTACGCAGGACGGTGCTTCCAACTGGTATGAAGGCCTTCTGCTGCTCGCGGTATACATCATACTGGGCGTCTCGTTCTTCCTCGTCTAAGCGTAGGAAACGATCCGCCCGCACAACTGCATACATCGTGCGCGATGCCATCCTATCCACAAGAAAAAAACGCATGCCGCCTGAGTGCGACATGCGTTTCTCTATGTATGCGCCTGTACGAGTACAGGCTATTTGGATTGATTCATGGCTTCGTACAGGACCGCCAGATTGCGTTCAAGCTTGCTGATCAGCTGCTTTCCCGTACTTTCCGGAAGAAGCCCGGCCCGCACCGCGAAATCAACCTCTTTTGAAAAACCGTACATTTGGGTATCCAGCACTTCCTCATAGAGAGGGCAATAACGGGTCGCCAGATTCTCCATCTGTACTTCAATAAGCTTTAGGATTTTATCTGCATCTTCATGAAGAAGACTGATCGCTTTGAGATTCAGCTGTTCCTGTAAATCAGATGAAGTCATGATCTTCCCCCCTATGTCAAAAATCACAGCACAGTTACTATCTTTAATATTAGTCGAAATCGTTTCTCAATACAAGGACCTGAACAAAATAGACCCTTTCTCTACGAAAAAACACCCTTCCATTCTATGGAAGGGTGTTTTTGGCGACTGTTATTCAGCCACGACGGATACATTCAAACCATGCTTGGTGAATACGTCGATCATTGCTTTTTTAGCTGCATCAGCATCAGGTCCATGTACATGCAGTTCATAGCTTTGGCTGTTGACAAGCGTTGTGAACAGACCCAAGATGCTCTTAACATCAATGTACTTGTTCTCCGCCTGTAAAACGATGGAGGATGAGAACTGGCTGGCGGTTTGCGAAATTTCTACGATAGATTGATTGTTATTGGACATACGAATCCCTCCGTAACTTTAGGATCTGAATAAAGCTCATCACTGCACCTTCATGATACATTGAATCCGTTTTCTTATGCAACATTTTTTCCAATCTATTTAAGATTTTCCGGATTTAACGCTGCCAGTTCTGGAATAACAAATATACCATCCTTGCGAATCAGGCGGTCGTCAAAGTAGATTTCCCCGCCGCCGTACTCCGGACGCTGGATCAACACGAGATCCCAGTGAATTGAGGAACGATTGCCGTTGTCTGTTACATCATATGCTTGACCTGGCGTAAAATGCAGGCTTCCGGCGATTTTCTCGTCAAACAGAATATCTTTCATCGGTGTCAAAATGTACGGGTTGAAGCCGATGGCAAACTCGCCGATATATCTTGCACCTTCGTCCGCATCGAGGATCTCGTTCAGCCGCTTCGTGTCGCTGCCTGTTGCTTCGACGATTTTTCCGTTTTCAAAGCGGAATTTAATATTTTCGAAGGTCACGCCATTGTAAAGAGTCGGTGTATTGTAAGCGATCGTTCCGTTAACCGAATCACGAACAGGCGCTGTGTATACCTCGCCATCCGGAATGTTTTTCTGGCCGGAGCATTTCTCCGCGCCGATGTTCTTGATCGAGAAGCTGAGGTCCGTTCCCGGTCCCACGATGCGAACCTTGTCGGTATTCCTCATCAGCTCGGCCAAAGGATCCTGCGCGCGGTCCATTTTGGAGTAGTCCAGATTGCACACATCGAAGTAGAAATCTTCAAACGCCTCCGTGCTGGTGTTGGCAAGCTGCGCCATGCTGGCGTTAGGATAGCGGAGAACCACCCATTTCGTACGCTTGACGCGCTCTTCGCTATGTACGGGATGCGAGTAAAGTGCATTGTACAGCTTCATGTTTTCCTCAGGCACGTCAGCCATATCGTTGACGTTCTCGCCTGCGCGAATACCGATGTAACAATCCATTTTCTTCATGCGCTCAAGATCCAGCTCAGCCCACAGCTCAAGCTGCTCCTTGTTTGCGTTCTTCAGCATTGCCCGTTGAACCGTGCGATCTGTCAATTGCACGAAGGGGCGGCCACCTTGATTCGAAACCTCTTCAATGATGGCATTCAGCAGATCGCGCTCCGATCCGATCATTTCGATGAGCACATTTTCGCCTGGCTGCATATCTACCGAATAGTTCACGAGATTTTGAGCCAGTTTTTGAATTCTGGGATCACGCATATGTCATATCCTCCTTATGATGACTGTTCCCTACAAATGAATTGAACAGCGGTAAATTTATAAATTATTGTAGCATGCGAACAACACGAAGTCAGCGTTCATCGTTAAAAAAATTTTCATGGCTAATCCTTCAATAACCGGTAAATGTAACATCGGACAGCAGCGTTTCCGTGCGGGTTCTGCCCTGCTCGTCAACAAAAAACAACGTTCGTTCCATAGTCAGTTTGGTAGGAAGCTGTTTTTTGTTGTTAATCGTTACATGAGAGACCGAAACGGCATCCGCCTTGCTGAGCATGTTTTTCATTTCATTATAATCCCGCTCCCAGACGGCCTTCAGTCGTTTGCGAACCTTCGGATCTTCACTGTACAGCGGATCCCCTTTGCGTTCGATCCGCGCAGCCAGCGCCTTCATCTGCTCATCCAGCGATCCATAGACCATATTGGCAGCCGCCTCGGGTGACAGCTCGATGCGCAGCACCTTGGTTCCTCTTGCCGCCCCCAGTTCCTGTGTCACCGTCTTCTCCGACTTTCCGATATACTCCAGCAGTTCCAGCGGATTCAAGCGGGTGATCCACATTTCTTCGGCATGTTCCGATGACAGCGTGCTCCACTTGCCTTCTTTGCGTTTCAGTGCCACTGTAAGTCCATCCGATTTATATACTGAATCAACTGACACCTTATCCTTCTGTATTGTTGTGCCTTTGTCCCTTGATGATAGTGTCAGATCTGTATGATGCTGCAGATTGCCTTCAAATGCCAAACTTTGCTGAAACGGTCCGTTTTCTCCGCTCCGAATCGCGGCTTCTCCCCGAAAAGAGAAATTATCAACGCCCGACAGCCCCGACAGGGCACGGTTAAACGACTCTTCGGCAGACAACTGCTCCTGCCAGGCACATCCGGTTAAGCAAAAGACGAACAAAACCATTCCGATGACGCTCCGTGATCTTCTCATTCTCATAATCATCAGCCCCTCGTTGATCTTGCTCTTAGGCTATCCGCGGCCCCTTACATTATGCAGATTACAGAAAAAACCCTGCAGCCACTAAATAGCTGCAGGGTATTTAATCCAATCCGATTTCAGCTTCGGCCCTCTCCACAACAATCCGGTTGCGGCCGCCATTCTTCGCTTCGTAAAGGGCCATATCTGCTCGATAGAAGAGAGACTCTACGCTGATCTTGTCATTGGTCCAGTTCCATTCGGAAATTCCGCAGGACACCGTTACGCGGGGATCGGTCTCTTCCGATACCCTTATGCGAATCCGTTCGGCGACCTGCATCGCCTGTTGAATGCCGAGTCCCGGCAAATACACGGCAAGCTCTTCACCGCCCCAGCGGGCTGGAATATCGCTGTGCCGTATCGTTGTCTTCACGATGCTGCTGACCTGCTTCAGAATTTTGTCCCCCCGCTGGTGACCGAACGTATCATTGACCTGCTTGAATTCATCGATATCCACAACGATGAGAGAACCGCAAAAATCACGGTTCTGACATTCATGGATCATTTCGTCAAGATAATGTCTCGCATACAGTTCAGTCAGCATATCCCGGTTAGCCATTCTCCTCACTTCCGCATGCAGAAAAGCATTCCCGATAGCCAGACCAATATGGCTAGTCAGAGCTTGAAGCAGCCGATAGCTGTCATAGGAAAAATAATGCGGCTTCGCATGGGTGAGAAGAACAACGCCCCGTACCTCACCGTTTACGGTTAGCGGAGTAGCAATCATCGAGCTGGAATGGGTGCTCTCCATCAGCCTGGATTCCGCCGGACGTTCTTCGTGATAGTCTGACAGGATGAGGGGCTCCTTCGAATGATAGACTAGGCCGCCCAAACCATAATCCTTCTCAAAGACCTCCTTGGCAAGCCACTCGGCGTTGCAGGATACCACTTCAAGACCGCCAAGCTCCTCGTTATAAATCAAAATGCAGCAGTAATCGGCCTCAAGAATCTTTAGCAGCTCATGGTTGGCAAATTGAAATATCTCCGCCAAATGCAGGCTTTTGTTCAACCGCTGTGTCAGTTCATTAATCATACGGAGCTCATGAATCATCAGATTGGACTGCTCGTACAATTTGGCATTCTCAAACGCGGTGCCGGCAGCGTCGGCCATCATCCCGAGCAGCTCCAGATCCATATCGGGCAGCTCGGACTTGTCCACTTCCACATGGAGTACGCCATAAACGCCCTGCTTGCCTCCCATGGGAATCCCGATTTCCACGATCGAATCGGATTCCTCATGTTCATCAATCGTAAGGGTACCCTCCATAAATGTCCGGACATAAACCTCTTTCTGCCAATGATGAAGCAGCAGAGGACGTACAAGCGGATGTCCACTCTCATGGTCCTGAGACATAAACAATTCGACTTTGGCCTTGGGATACAGCGCCAGGACACTGTCGATAGCCTCCACCAGCACGCTGTCCACATTAATCTGGACATGCATCCGTTTGACATACTGAAACATGATGGAACGCCTGTGCACCTCACGCTCAGCTTGGGTGTGGACTTTCTCCAGATCATCAGCAAACACGTACTCCAGCTTCCGATAGAAGCAGGAACGAAACAATAAGGCGTAGGTTTCTGTCAGCATAAGTGATTGTTCCGGCTCCATTGCCTGCGAGGAAACACTGACCATCACCGCAAAAACATCACCATGAATCCGAGTGAAGAGCGGGACAGCGCACAGTACACTTCCCTCAAACGAACCCTTTCCCATTCCTTGGGCCGCTTCCTTGGAGTTCAAAGCAAGCGATAATGTCTCATCTTTACTTACATTAAGGTATTCCGTTATATCGGAAGCCCCTGTCAGCCAAGCTCCCTCATGAGAAAGAAGGGCCCAGCTGAATTTCTTCATCGCCTGTGTGCCTGCGCTTTCTCTTAGCCACTCCAGATAGCTGTTTGATATGAGAGGCTGAATATAAGGGAAATCATGAGGTGTAATATCCAAGCTCTGAAGCCAAAAGCAAGGCTCGTTTCCAGGAATTGGCCCGGCATCATGAAACATAACTGCAGAACCGGGAGAGCTTTCATACACTTTCCGTTGATCTTCTGACATATTGGGCGCTCCTTTGCACCATTATAAAAGGCCTATCCAAGACTGGCGTTCCGATTCATAATGTAAGGATCCATTTGGCTGCCGCATGAATGGCGGTAACCCAGCTGTTCAACATGTTGGGAGGGTGCTACATAAACACCAGATAAATGTTACAATATGTAACTAGATAAATGAGACTACTCAATCCAATATCATCTTACTCTTTTCTACCCATTTTTGCATTAAAATTTATGCGTTTTTCACGATATTTTTAGGTCCATGGACCTATCGACAAAATTAGACAAAATCCAAGTTATAGTAAGTTGCAGGTTGAACTTGACTTTATATCATTACTTCATATAATATTTATTGTTGAGTAAGAATGCAATGCATTCCATGAATTTGGGCGGGTTGTGTCACCCTCACGTTATTTGTTACTGACAGGACAGCGGCTGAACTTTCCTGGCAGATCTTCCGGCAATTACGGTAGAGCAAACAAATACGGCGCAAATAGAGCCCTAATGAAACTTTAATTAAAAAGGAGTCTATATAACATGGCACGTTACACCGGTCCTAAATTTAAATTAAGCCGTCGTCTGGGAATCTCCCTGAGCGGTACAGGTAAAGAATTGGCTAAACGCCCTTTCCCTCCAGGTCAGCATGGTCCTAACCAACGGAGAAAAGTCAGCAATTATGGTATGCAGCTTCAAGAAAAGCAAAAGCTGCGTCACATGTACGGCTTGGGCGAGAAGCAATTTAAAACCCTGTTTAACAAAGCAACGGGCATGAAAGGTATCGCTGGTGAGAACTTTATGTTCCTGCTTGAGAGCCGTCTGGACAACCTGGTTTACCGTCTTGGCTTCAGCAACTCCCGTGCGGGTGCTCGCCAATTGGTAGCTCACGGTCACGTGACTGTGAACGGCAAGAAAGTCGATATCGCTTCTTACGCTGTAAGCACTGGCGATGTAATCGGTCTTCGTGAAAGAAGCCGCAGCCTTTCCTCCATCAAGGAAGCTTTGGCTAACCGTGTTCATCTTCCAGCTTACCTCGAGTTTGATGAAGCAGCAATGGAAGGGAAATACATCCGTCTTCCAGAACGTTCCGAACTTTCCCAAGATATCGATGAGAAACAAATCGTCGAATTCTACAACCGTTAAGATTAACTCGGAACCCAAAAAACCTGAAGGCCTTGGCCTTCAGGTTTTTTTTGTCTAACTGAATCCTCCCCAGGTTCAATAAGCTTAAGAAAGCTTCAGTCTGGCAAATTTACGCCTGCCCACTTGAACCACATCCCCATCCTGAGGGACGATCTCACTGTAAATGTCGCTGCATTTCTCTCCGTTCCATTTTACGGCCCCCTGCTGGATGCTCCGTCTGGCCTCGCCATTGGAAGCGGCAAAACCGAGCAGTGTCAGCAGATTAATAAGCATAATCTTTCCTTCCTTCAATTCTCCTTCGGGTACCATGTAAACCTCAATGTCTTCAGGAAGTGCCTTCTGCTGGAATACGGTCACAAAATGCTGCTGTGCAGCATCCGCCGCCTCTCTCCCATGATACATGCGAACGAGTGTGTACCCCAAACTCATCTTGGCATCCCGGGGATGGACGATTCCTTCCCGAAGCCCCCTCTCCAATCCGGACACTTCCTCACTTGCCATATCCGTGGCCAAGCTGAAGTATTTGAGCATGAGCTCATCCGGAACGGACATGGATTTACCGTAGATCTCATTTGGCTCTTCATCGATACCGATGTAATTCCCAAAGCTCTTGCTCATCTTCTGTACGCCGTCAAGTCCTTCGATAAGCGGCATCGTGATCGCAACCTGAGGCTCTGAGCCATACTCCTTCTGCAGGGTGCGCCCCATCAGCAAGTTAAACTTCTGATCCGTCCCTCCAAGCTCGACATCGGTCTGAAGCGCCACGGAATCCATCCCCTGCATCAATGGGTAAAAAAACTCGTGGATGCTGATCGGAAGCCCGCCCTGGTAACGTTTTGTAAAATCATCGCGCTCCAGCATCCGCGCCACCGTCACCTTTGCCGATAAGCTGACCACATCGGCAAAAGTCATAGGCGCAAGCCACTCGGAGTTGTAATATACCTTCGTTTTTTCAGGATCCAATACCTTGTATATTTGTTTTTTGTACGTTTCCGCATGCCGTCTAACATCTTCTTCCGACAGCTGCTTACGCGTTTCGGATTTGCCTGTCGGATCTCCGATTCTGCCGGTAAAGTCCCCAATGATGAGCTGTACTTCATGTCCGAGTTCCTGGAATTGACGCAGCTTCTGCAGCACGACGGTATGCCCGACGTGAAGATCGGGCGCTGACGGGTCCATCCCCAGCTTCACGCGCAGCGGCTCGCCGGTTACAACCGATTTTATCACCTTCTGCCTCATCGCTTCTTCCGGGATGATCTCCACCGCTCCACGGGAGATCACCTCCATCTGCCGTTCCACCTCTTGCTGCTGAACGTTCGATAAAACATCCCATTTCATGTTTCCGCACGCCTCCCTCTATTTATGAACGCAAAAAAGCTCCTACTCATCCCAAGGGACGAGTAGGAGCGCTCGCGTTACCACCCTAATTAGAATCCGTTATCTCTGGAACGGATTCTCACTTCATTGCCATAACGGGTTGTCATCCCGGAACCGGACTACTGTAACAGCCTCTCAGGTGTACGGCTCTTTTCCCCCGGTCAGCTCCGGACGGTAATTCAAAGGGGCTCGTTATCGGTTTGCACCACCCACCGACTCTCTGGAAACGAAAGGCTCCGCCTTCTACTGGGGTCCTTCAAAGCTTTTCACGATATGAACTTTCCATTATTTGTATCACATGCTTTCCGCAAAAGTCAATCTTCCTCAAAAAAGGACACGCTATATAGGGACACATGATTCAAAACCTTCGATTTATGCTATAATAGGTGCGTTAAAAGGAGGAGTATACATTCATGGTTGAGGAGAAAAAACAAGAGCCTGAAAAACAGAAGAAACCGCGTAAACGGTCCTTTCTGCGGGTGCTCGGATCCGTCATCGGATGGCTCTTTGTGGTGGGTCTGATGGGCGTTTTGTTCGCTGGAGGAGCCGTAGCAGGCTACGTGACCTCTATTGTTGAGAATGAGCCGGTAAGATCCAGGGCTCTCATCGAGAATACGGTGAACGACAATGCCATAACGGGCTTCGCCTACTTCGCGGATGGCTCACCGATCGGGCAGCTTAGAACCGAAGAAGACAGACGACCTGTGGAATTCAAGGATATTCCCCAGCTTGTTAAGGATGCCGTCGTATCCATAGAAGACAACCGTTTTTATACACATAAGGGTGTTGACATAAAAGGTACCGCTCGCGCCGTAAAGGAACGCGTCCTGAACGATCCGGTTCAAACCGGCGGCAGCACGTTGACGCAGCAGCTCGCCAGGCTCACTTTTTTAAGTCGCGACAAAACGGACAACCGCAAGGTAAAAGAAATGCTGCTTGCCATGCGGATGGAACGCTTTTTGAGTAAAGACCAAATTTTAACAGCCTACTTGAACAAGGTTCCTTACGGCAACGGTTCCAGCGGATACCAATTGTTCGGGATCAAGGCTGCGGCAAGAGGTATATTTAACATTAACAATCTGAATGATCTGAACGTGGCTCAAGCTGCATATTTGGCAGGTCTTCCGCAGCTACCGTCCTCCTATTCTGCTTTCAACGGCAAGGGGGAATTTGACGAGAAATCATTCAACCGGGCAATAAACCGCCAGCACCGCGTGCTGGCAAGCATGCTGGAAGAAGGTAAAATTACTCAAGCCGAGTATGAAGAGGCCAAGGCATTCGATATCAAAAAATCGCTTGCTCCTCGCACGCAGAAGGCCTATGTGACTTATCCTTATCTCATGATGGAAGTAGAACGCCAAGCATCGAATATCCTGATGCAGTTGGGCAAGGAAGCGGAAGAGAACGCAAAAGGCACGCAAGCGAACTCTCATCTGATGGATGCTTCCCGGGCCCAGCTCAGTACCGGCGGTTACCGTGTTTACACCACCATCGACCGGACATTATACAAAACCATGCGATCCATCGCGGAGGATGACAGCAACTACTTGCCTGACAGCCAGGAAAAAGGAATGGAGCAGACCGCCGCGATGATGATCGACAACAAAACCGGCGCCATTCTCGGCATGATTGAGGGCAGGGATTTTAACACAGAACAAATGAACTATGCTACGCAAATGAAACGACAACCTGGATCAGCTATGAAACCTATTGCCGCCTATTTACCGGCACTCGATTCGGGAGCAATTCAGCCTGCCAGCGTGGTGGACGATTCACCGATCATCTTAAAGGACTACAGCAAAGTGTTCCACATTCCCAAAAACTCGTACAGCGGGTACAGAGGATTGATGACGGCACGACAGGCATTGAACGATTCGACCAATACGGTGGCCCTCAAACTGTTTAACAACACGGTCGGAATCGAGAAAGCTTGGGAGTTTTCCAAGAAGCTGGGTATCACGACCTTGGAGGAAGACGATTATAACGCTTCAACAGGTGTACTCGGCGGGCTTCATTACGGCGTGACAGTAGAAGAACTCACCAATGCATACAGTTCCATCGGAAATCAAGGCAAATTCACGGATGCTTTCATGATTGAGAAAATCGTGGATTCCAAAGGTAATATTGTCTATAAACATGAAGTAAAACCGGAGCAGGTATTCTCCGAGCAGACAGCGTATCTTATGACGGATATGCTCCGTACCGTCATCACGAACGGAACAGGCAGCAAGGTCAGGGACACATACAAGAAATTCAATGAGGTTCCGGTCGTAGGTAAAACCGGATCTACCCAGAACTACGGGGATGTCTGGTTCATGGGATACTCGCCTGATGTTACGCTTGGCGTATGGGTCGGATACAAAGAACAAAAAAATACGCTCGTTGGAGACCAGCGCAAGCACGCCCAGGCCATTTGGGCAAGAATCATGAACGAAGCAACCGACGTTAAGCCCGATCTGTTCCCAACCAAAACGTTTGAGAAGCCTGAAGGCATAACCTCCAAAACGGTTTCGGCATACAGCGGCAAACTGCCGACCGCCTTAACGGACAGATTCGTAACGGATCTGTTTAATGTGAAGTTTGTGCCTACCGAAAGCGATGATGGCATCGCTAAAGCGAAATATATTACCTATCGGGGTGTAAATTACATTCCACAGGAAGCGACGCCTCTGGATATGTTGAGAGAACAAATCGTAATCAAGCGTGAGAAGCCCATTGATGAGCTGATTATAGAGCTGCAGAACGCCCTGAAGGTCATGAAAGGTGAAAAGAGATCACTGGAATCTTATCTGCCGCAGGACGCGAAGAAAGGGATGCCAAGCAGGCTCGACCCTAGAGCGGATGATGGCAAAGCCCCTACTCCACCGAAAAACGTTCATTATTCGATGGGCAGCGGCTCGATCAGCTTTAATGCCAGCGGATCTCCTGATGTTGTCGGATACCGGCTCTTTAAGTCCGTTAACGGCAGTCCGTATACACATCAAGGGCAGGTCGTGCTTGGCGACGAGAGTCTTGTCTTCTCGGGACTTGGAGCTGACGGGATGTTTACTTCCTATTACGTTGTCGCCGTTGACGTAGCCGGCAAAATATCTGAGCCAAGCGCCATTGTGGGCGGCACAGCGCCTGGATTTGAAGTTCCGGGCGACAACGAAGCGAATCCGGATGACGACATCGATAACCCTGGTGACGGCGTGACTGAGGGAGATCCCGATTTCGACCTGGAACTTGGGAATGAAGGTGCTACTACCGTACCGTCTGCACCAGGTCAGCCGACCCTCGTAGCTACCCCTGAGGGCTTTCAGGCCACCTGGAGCGGCAATGCTCCAGAGGAAGAGGTTATGGTTTACAACATCTACATCAGTCCAAATAGTGACGGCAATTACCAGATTCTTGGCTCAAGTAAGAGTACGGAGTTCTATTACTCCTCCGGTAACCCAATCGGCGGTACCTTTAGAGTAACTGCCGTAAATCCAATCGGTGAATCTGCTGCTTCACCGGCCGTATATTTCGAGAAAAAATAGATTAAAATATTAAAAAGCCAGCCCCTCTACAGAGATCGTCTGTTGGAAGGGCTGGCTTTATTTTTGCTTAAGCAGAAACTTCTAGTATAGTTCATCTTTTTTGGTAGAAGAAAAAAACGCCTGTCTCTAAAAAAACTGACAATGAAAATGGTCGTCACCATCTTCATTGTCAGTCCTTTCTTGATTACGGTTTAATCCTCAATGGTGGACAGATCGCCTGTCGGAAGATCCAGCTCCCACGCTTTCAGTACGCGGCGCATGATTTTACCGGAGCGCGTCTTCGGAAGTTTATCCTTAAACTCAATTTCACGAGGCGCAGCATGAGCGGAAAGTCCTTCCTTCACAAATCGGTAGATTTCATCCTTGAGCTCCTGAGTGGGTGTATACCCCTCGCGTAAGGAGATAAAGGCTTTAATGATCTCGCCACGGGTTACATCAGGCTTACCGATCACGCCTGCTTCAGCAACAGCCGGATGCTCAACCAGCTTGCTCTCGACTTCGAACGGTCCGATTCGCTCACCGGACGAATTAATCACATCGTCGATTCTGCCCTGGAACCAGAAGTATCCTTCTTCATCCATGTATGCCGAATCACCTGAAATGTACCAGCCCGGAATTCGGAAGTATTCTTCATACTTCGCCTCGTTATTCCAGATCGCTCTCATCATGGACGGCCAAGGTGTCTTGATTGCCAAATTCCCCATCGTGTACGGAGCCACTTCTTTCCCTTGATCGTCCAGGATAGCCGCTGTAATACCCGGCACCGGGCGCCCCATGGATCCTGGCTTGATCGCCATGCCCGGGTAATTACAGATCAACTGTCCGCCAGTCTCTGTCATCCACCATGTGTCATGGATACGCTGCTTGTAAGCCTTGTGTCCCCAACGCACCACCTCGGGATTAAGCGGCTCGCCAACGGATAAAATATGCCGTACATGGCTCAAATCATATTGGTCGATAAGCTCGGAGCCGGCACCCATCAGCATGCGGAATGCGGTCGGGGCGCTGTACCAAACCGTTACCTTATTGTTTACCAAAGTGCTATACCAATCCTGCGGACTGAAACGGCCGCCGCGAATAACATTGGTAACCCCGTTCAACCACGGTGCAAAAATGCCGTAGGACGTACCGGTTACCCAGCCCGGATCCGCCGTGCACCAATATATATCATCTTCCCTTAAATCCAATACAACCTTGCCCGTATAATAATGCTGAATCATGGCATTCTGCACGTGATACACGCCCTTCGGTTTCCCGGTAGAGCCTGATGTATAGTGCATGATCAATCCATCTTCCCGCTCAAGCCATTCAATCTCCAGCTCACTTGATGCAGCCTCTACTTCCTCGTGGTAGCTTACTAGCTGCGGGTCCTCCTCCTCAATTTCGCCAACGACAAAAATATGCTTCAGTTCGGGCAGCTCATCCCTCTTCACACGCGACAACAGTGCAGGCGTCGTAATCAATGCAACAGCTCCACTGTCCTCCAGACGATCCTTTACAGCTGTCTCCATAAAAGCCTCGAACAATGGGCCGACCACGGCGCCAACCTTCAGAATGCCCAGCAGACCGGCATAGAGCTCAGGACCGCGCGGCATAAAGATAAATACCCGATCACCTTTGCCAACGCCATATTTACGGAGTACATTACCGAACTTGTCGGATTTTTCTTTCAACTGCGCATAAGTAATAGATTCCTCACGATTGGCGTCACTGTACAGGAGAGCTACCTTATCTCCTCGCCCCTCTGCCACATGACGATCTATAGCTTCATAGGCCATATTCACTTTGCCCGTCTCATACCAAGTAAAATGTCTCTCGATTTCGTCCCATGAAAACTCGGAGCGTGCTTGCTCGTAACTCTTCATATTGGAATGTGAAACTTCACTTGGCAATATTTCGCTATGCGTTTGATTCATGATAACATCCTCCTCATTCTCAAATCGGTCTCCTCATAGTGGACAGCGCTTACAAAATGATTGAATGAAACATACATTTTACACATTGCGGTGGGTCGTCACGTTGTCGCAGTCATCGAGTCATTAACCCCTGAATTCGCAAGGAAACATATCGTTAAGTACGACACAAATGTGAAGATTTTATGTCGAAAAGATTATATCATAGCTCTCGTTTGCCTGTCATTGCTTTTCATTTTTTTATTTTTTTGCTATAAGTAGGGTATGGAATTGAAAGGAGCGTAACGGATGGAACACTGCAAGGTATACCAGTCTCATGTTTTGTTCCCTGAAGACCGCCGCCTGATCATCGAAGGACCTGTACCTCCTGAGCAACTATCCGAGCTAACCATGCACCCTGATCTCAAGGCATTTCGTCGTCCTGCGGAGCAGCATGAGGCATTGGTGGAAATTGCAGGCCTGCCCGAAGGCAGAATCATCATCACGAGAGACCAAGATATGATCGTTGGATATGTAACGTTTCATCACCCGGATGAGCAGGAACGCTGGTCAGAGGGCAATATGGAAGATTTGATTGAACTTGGTGCCATCGAGGTAGCGAAAGATTACCGTTCTCTGGGACTTGGGCAGCAGATGATCAAGACTGCATTTGAAGAAGAACAGATGGAGCGTTACATCGTGTTTACGACCGAGTACTACTGGCATTGGGATCTTAAAGGAAGCGGCCTTAACGTATGGGATTATCGTAAAATGATGGAACGCTTAATGAAAATCGTGGATATGGAGTGGTACGCAACCGATGACCCGGAAATCTGCTCCCATCCCGCCAACTGTCTCATGGTCAGAATTGGGCGGCACGTACCGCTTTCGTCACAAGAACAATTCGATCGTATCCGTTTCAGACAGCGGTTTATGTATTAAGTCGATATCCAATAAATAAAAACAAACTCCCCAAGGGCAAGCCCTTGGGGAGTTTGTCTATCTGCAGGCGCATACTGGATATGCATACCTACCAATTCCACAAAGTTTTTATTAAAGTTTGCCCAGCATGTAGTTCACGATTTCGTGTGAACGCTTGGAAGCTTTCACGGTAAACTCAGGGAAGTTGACATGCGCAGAACCGTCAGCCTTATCCGACATGGATCTGATCACCACATAAGGCACACCGTTCATATAACATACCTGGGCAACGGCAGAACCTTCCATTTCCGCGCAAACCCCGTTCAGATCCTCGTGAAGCGTCCGTACTGTATCGCGACTGGCAATGAACTGATCGCCCGAAAGAACCTTTCCGATGACGTAATGATTCGCCGCCTGCTCTTTGCACGCTTCCTCTGCCAGCTCGATCAACGAGGGATCAGCAGGAAAATCAGACACTGCCTGATACGGAATCACGCCGCGCGCAAAGCCGAGCGGCGTCACGTCCATATCGTGCTGCATGCAGGAAGAAGAGATGAC
Source organism: Paenibacillus sp. NPDC093718 (assembly GCF_050279985.1). Classification (NCBI taxonomy): domain Bacteria; kingdom Bacillati; phylum Bacillota; class Bacilli; order Caryophanales; family Paenibacillaceae; genus Paenibacillus; species Paenibacillus sp. NPDC093718. The sequence goes on along the minus strand of NZ_JBNNUS010000006.1, from coordinate 201,015 downwards.
GATATCGCCAATGTTCAGCTCCGGATGCAGCGCGCCCGCTACGCCGGTAAACAATATTTTGGTAACGCCATAGGCATCAATCAAGATTTGCGTGGTAACCGCGGCATTCACCTTACCCACTCCGCTCTTGCATACAACAACGCTCTTGCCATGAATCGTTCCCGAAGCATATGTAACCCCTGCACGGACTGCCGTTTCTTTATTCTCCAGTTGACTGAGAAGCATTTCCACTTCTTCGTCCATGGCCCCGATGAGGCCGATAACCTGTTTTGTCATACCGATATCCCTCCTGAATTCAAGACCACAAAATAATCCCACCAGAAAAAAGCCCCTTAAAACCAGGAGCTTTCTTCAAATCAATAGATGTCTAAATTGCTTTCATTCACACTTCTTACTCGTTCACATGACTAACCGAAAGCCGAAGAATCGTTTCATGCGGCAGAATCACGCGAGGATTCTCCACATTCTCCTTCTTCATCAGCTTGGTAAGCAAGCGCATAGCTACGGCTCCCAAATCATACATCGGTTGAGCTACCGTTGTCAGCTGTGGACGAACCATCGAAGCCATCCGAATATTATCTACGCTGATAATAGAGAAATCATCCGGCACTTTGTAGCCTTCATCCTGAATGCTATGAATAGCGCCAATTGCCATCTCATCGGTAGCAGCGAAAATAGCCGTCGGTTTCTTCTTAAGTCCCAGGAAGTATTTCATCGCTTCCACGCCAGACTCATAGCGATAGTTACCAATACGCACCAGATCCTCTTGATACTCGATGCCGGCAGTTTCCAGTGCCTTCTTGTAGCCTTGGAAACGTGCATAACCGTTCGCCGGATCCTGAAGCGTGCCACTGATCATGGCAATCTCACGGTGCCCGTGCCGGATCAGCGTGTTTACCGCATCAAACGCAGCCTGTTCATGATCAATGTCAACGGAAGGATAAGAACCTCTCTCGTCACTTGTCGCACAAAGAACAATCGGCACAGCCGATGTCTGGAACGCCTGGATATGCTCGTCCGTCACCGTTCCACCCATAAACAACAAACCGTCCACTTGCTTCTCAAGCAATGTGTTGATAACGCGGATTTCTTTTTCCTTACGTTTGTCGGCATTACACAAAATTATATTATAGTGGTACATGTTAGCAATATCCTCAATACCACGGGCAATCTCCGCAAAGATCGAGTTCGAAATGTCAGGGATCACAACGCCGACGGTTGTGGTCTTCTTGCTGGCCAGACCTCTGGCTACCGCATTCGGACGATACCCTAAACGTTCAATCGCTTCGTATACTTTTTTCCGGGTCTGAGGCTTAACGTTCGGGTTATTGTTTACAACCCGTGATACCGTCGCCATGGAAACGCCTGCTTCGCGCGCAACATCGTAAATGGTTACCGTCAAATTCCTTCTCTCCATTGCCAATAGATTTTCATTCGTTCAATACCAATTGAATTTATGATACGACAAATTACTGCTTTGTGCAACGACACGGCATTAGATGCCGTCCAATTGAGCTTTCAGCGCTTCAGCCGTAATATGGGAATGGGATGTATGCCAGACTGGCGCTCCTTCTTTTACAAGAATAACTTGTGGCGATTCGTGCTGTATGCTTAGAGTTTCCGCAGCTTGACTCGACACCGGACGGTCGGCAATGACGTCGATCCATACATAGTCGATCCGCCCGTTCGGCTGGTCCTCCAGGTAAGCTTGCACTTCCTTATAGGCTCCGGCACTAATTGGGCATCTGGTACTATGTTTGAACAACAGCAAGGGCCTCTGCTCCGAAGATTCAAGGGTGCTGCGCAACTCTTCTATAGTAGTCATTTTCGTCAACGTCGCCATAGGATATACATTCCCTTCATTGTATTGAAGTTCCTATCCTCTATCCTAACAAAAAGTGCGTGAAAAATCCAACAACCGCGAAAATTTTCTGAAAATTATCTTGCATAATTTCCCGAATTTTCAGGAACGAGAGATTTAATCGTGCTTAACTGCTCGAGACGCCCCTCAATTTGTCTCATCCAGTCACCGTCGCCTAGGCTCTGGGCATAACGAAATAGATCCAACAGCATATTGATCCGCTCGTCAAAAACTTCCATGCAGCGTGTCTGCCATTCTACCGACGAATCATCATCGTATGTACGGAACACTTCTCGAAGTACGTATGCAGACTCATTAACATCCGCGAACGAAACGTGTATTCGTCCGGTCTCCTTGCTAATCGATGCGAGATAGCGAAGTAAATCCGGTTTAATAAGAGGCAGAAGCTCATACTTCTTGCAAGCCTGACAGGCATAAACAGGAACATGATATATTCGAGTCCTTCTTTCATGAATCAGCTTTCTTAATTCCAACTTCATCCATTGTCCACAGTTGCAGGTTTTGAACAAAATGCCCACCCCAAATCCTATCACGTAATCTAATCCCAACAGCCTATGTCACAAATCTGTCACCTAAACTAGTTCTATTCGACTATCATACCAAAGAATCCTGCTAATTTGTGATAATGCTTTATTTACCAGATATGTTTCCGAATGTTTTTTTTCTTTGATCATTCCTATGAAACTGCCCTCCATTTTTGTTACACTAAGTAAGTCAAGGTAACGTATTCGGTCGTGATACGGATACATCAGGATATCTGCGAGAAAGGGGTTATATCAATCATGAGATTGGCTGGAAAAAAAGTAATAGCGCTTGTAGACGAAGAATTTGAGGATCTGGAACTATGGTATCCCGTTTACCGGGTCCGTGAGGAAGGGGCAGAAGTCCATCTTGCCGGGTTTGAAAAAGGAAAAACTTACACGGGCAAATATGGTGTTCCCGCTCAAGCTGAATATTCATTTGAAGAGCTGAACAGCAAGGATTATGATGGAATTCTCGTTCCGGGCGGCTGGGCGCCGGACAAGCTGCGGCGTTATGATAAAGTGCTGCAACTGGTTAAAGAAATGAATGCGGACAAAAAACCGATCGGACAGATCTGCCACGCCGGATGGGTACTCATCTCCGCCAAAATCCTGGACGGCATTACGGTTACTTCCACACCGGGAATCCGCGACGATATGGAAAATGCCGGTGCAATCTGGAAGGATGAAGCGGTCGTGACCGACGGTCATATTATTTCCGCCCGCCGTCCACCGGATCTGCCGCCGTACGGCAAAGCCTTTTGCGATGCTCTGGCACTGCAAGGCTAAAAGCTCCACTGCACACAAAAACAGCCGCTCATTTCACCAAGAAGGACTCCTGGTGTGATAGGCAGCTGTTTTTGATGTGGGTATAGCTTTGCTTGTCCACTCAAAAAAGAAACATGAAAATTGTAACGTCATCCTTCTTCTTCAGGTTGGCTTTTTAAGAGGCCGTGCTGTCCGTACCGTTAGTTCCGTTCAGATAACTGCTGCGTTCGGCAAAGGCGCTGAGTCGCTCTTCGACAGCGGAGCTGGTACGCAATTTGAAGCATGCCGCTGCCTCCCCCTTCGCTTCTGCCGCATTGGTATTCAAGATACGATGCTTCACGCGAAGCAAGGATTGCGGCGACATGCTTAGATCCTTAACGCCAAGCTCCAGCCATATCGGAATCGCCCGCTCGTCCCCGGCCATTTCTCCACACACGCTGACCGGTATGCCTGCCTCATGCGCAGCCTCCACCGTCGTCCGAAGCATGCGCAAGACCGCAGGATGAAACGGATGGTACATGTGCGCGATCTGCTCATTCATTCGGTCGACCGCCAGCACATACTGAACAAGATCATTTGTCCCGATGCTGAAGAAATCAGCTTCCTCAGCCAATAAATCCGAGATGGTGACTGCTGCTGGCACCTCAATCATGATGCCGACCTTAATGTTTGGATCGTATGCGATGCCGCGTTGGTCCAAATCGGCCATCGCACGCCGCAGCACGGCATTAGCCTGCTTGACTTCCTCTATCGAGGATATCATCGGATACATGATTTTGACGTTACCAAAAGCGCTGGCCCTCAGAATGGCGGACAGCTGGGTCTGGAACGGCTCTGTGCGGTCCAGGCTGATGCGGATGGCGCGGTAACCCAGGAAAGGGTTCTCTTCTTCCGGCAGCCCGAAATAATCCAGCTGCTTATCGCCGCCAATGTCCAGCGTACGGATCACGACCGAGGACTCACCTGCGTTCTCCGCAACCAGTTTATACACTTCAAATTGCTCTTCTTCCGAAGGGAAGTTGTGGCGATCCATATATAAAAATTCCGTCCGGAACAATCCGACTCCCTGTGCGCCGTTCTTCAGCGCAATCTCCATTTCTTTAACGGAGTTCATATTCGCAGCCAGATTAAAATAGGTTCCATCCTTCGTAACCGCATCAACGGTTGCCAGGAGCTGCAGCTGCTCTTTCTTTTTCCGTTGCTGCTCGCGGATCCCTTCGTAACGCTCTACAACCAGCGTGTCGGGCTCCAAATACAGCAAGCCTTCATCCCCATCCACAACTAGATGCTGTCCGGTCTGGATCGGGTTATCCAGCTTGTTCTCAATCCCGGATACGAGCGGTATGCCGAGAGCGCGGGCCATAATCGCCGAGTGAGAGGTCTTGCCACCCGTCATCGTCACGATGCCAAGAACGTGGGAAGGGTTAAGGTGCACAAGCTGAGACGGAGAAAGTTCCTTCGCAACCAAAATATAAGGCTGCGTATCAGCCGGAAGCTTGACTTCCGGAGCACCGAGAAGATGCTTGAGCAGCCGATTGCCAACATCCTTAATATCCAGCGCCCGCTCCTTCATATACTCGTCGTCCAGCAAATCGAACATGGATACGAAATGATCGATGGCCTCTTTAACCGCCACCTCGGCAGCCTTGTACTGACGCTCGATGATCCCTTGAATTTCGTTCATGAACACGGGATCCTCCAGTATGGCCAGATGCGCATCAAAGATCTGCGACTCCTCGTGACCCACCATTTCCTTGAATTCGTTCTTGATATATTCAATTTCATTCTTGGAGGTTCGTATGCCTTCATATAAGCGCTCGAACTCTTTGGCTAAATCGACAGCATCCATTTCGGAATCCGGAAGGTCCAGCTCCCAATGCGGCAGTACGAAAGCCTTACCGATCGCTACGCCTGTTGCTGCGCCAATGCCTTGTATCATGATTCTCTACCCCCAGCATTACTCTCATTTAATACGACGGACATGACAGATGACTGTCCTCTCTTAACGGACTTGAATGGAGCAAAGCTCCAAGACCTTACTTTATCGGGATTGGTGATCACCATCGGTGTGGCCAGTGATGCGGCATGTGTCTTTAAATATGCCAGATCGAACTTGACCAGCAATTGCCCCGGCTCAACGGTATCCCCTTCACTTACCACAGCTGAAAACGGTCCTTTCAGTTGAGAGGTATCGATCCCGATATGAATCAACACCTCGAGTCCATCCGGCGTTGAAATGCCAATGGCATGCATCGTCGGATAGACATGCATCACGGTTCCATATACCGGAGATACAAGTTCCCCTTTTTCCGGAATGAACGCAACGCCGTTGCCGACAAGCTTGGCGGCAAAAATATCATCCGGCACTTCGTCAATCGGAAGCATGCGTCCCTGTACGGGCGCGCTGAACAGAACGCGCGGTAAATCTTGCTGCATCAGCTTATTTATCTCTTCGCGGATGAGCTCAGAATACGTCCCGAATACCACCTGGACATTACCGCCGCCCAGCTTGATGATGCCTGCAGAACCGAGCAATTTCAGTGCGTCCGAATCAATCTGGCGGTCATTGTATACGGTCAATCGAAGACGCGTCATGCAGGATTGGACCTGAACGATGTTGTCTTTCCCTCCAAGCGCCTCCAGAATAAGCGGTGCCTGATAGGGAATGTCTCCTGCCCGGCCTTCCAGCGCCGAGCCTTCTTCACGCCCGGGTGTCGGGATTTCGAAGGTGCGAATGGCCCAACGGAACAGAAAATAGTAAACGATGCCGTATACGGCCCCGATCGGTATGATGATCCAGGCGTTCTGCGACAAGTGAAAATTGAGTACATAATCAATAAATCCGGCCGAGTATGAAAACCCGTGATGGATATCAAACGCATAGGTAAGCACCATCGCGAACCCGGCCATCAGGGCGTGGAGCACATACAGATAAGGAGACGCAAATAAGAATGCGAATTCAATCTGCTCCGATACCCCGGTCAAAAAACAGACAAGCGCGGATCGCATAAACGTTTTTTTCACTTTCGGCTTCAAATCTTCCCGTGCCTCTTGAATAATGGCAAATGCAATCGCCGGCAGGGCAAACATCATAATCGGGAATAACCCGGCCATGAAGTCGCCCGCTGTCGGATCACCCGCGAAGAATCGGGGCAGATCCCCCTGAACAACGGTACCGTCTTCCGTCTCGTACGAGCCTAGCTGAAACCAATATACGTTGTTCAACAAGTGATGCAGACCAAATGCCGTCAGTACCCTGTACAAAATGCCGTAGAGAAATAATCCGAATGCCCCCATATGTACGGTCAGATCATAAAAAGCATCTAAGCCACGCTGTACCATGGGAGCCATCCCCAGCATGATCCATGCAAATATCGTGGAGAACAGTCCCATGAACAAAAGCACGAATCGGGAGCCCCCAAAAAACTGTATAGCTTCAGGAAGCTTAATATGTTTGAACCGGTTATAAACGTAACCGGACATTACCCCAAAGATAATACCAATCAAGGTCGAGGGCTGTACACTCCCGTCCCCGAGACGGGATATAACCTGATCGTAGATGAACATGCCAGCCAGAGCGGCAAGGCCTGCGGGTCCTCCCTGGTTCGAGAGCCCCCATGCGACACCGATGGCAAATAAATACGGCATATAATAAAATACGCCGTGCCCCGCTGCCTGGGCAATCTCGCCCAAGGTACCGAAGCCCCACGCCGACCATGGCAGACTCCCCACGCTAAGCAGGAGAGCTGCCGCCGGAAGCGCCATTGTAGGGAGCATAACTGCTCTGCCCAGCTGTTGTAATGATCCCAACCAATTCAAGGCGAGCCCTCCTTTCTATCCTTGATGGTAAGCGCTGCGCCTGTTTTTGTCAAAAAGAAATCAGGGCAAATGCCACATAGAAAAGCAAGCCTCACGAGCAGTGCCTCGGCAAGCCCGGATCGTGTCCAGTCTGCCGCGGCTGCTTCAACATAAGGCTTGCTCCTAATTCCAATTCACCAACTCAAATCTTAACGTCCGCCCAAAGCGATGGAATCCTCGACCTTAATGCAGCGGTCCATGATGGCAATCATGCCGCTCTTCTCCGCGATGGCCGCCGCCTCTTCACTGATAATGCCCTGCTGAAGCCAGAGCACCTTGGCTCCAATCTCGGCAGCCTCCCGCGCCACATCGGCACAATATTCGCTGCGTCTGAACACATTGACGATATGGATCGGCTCCGGAATGTCCTTCAGGGATGGATAACTCTTCTCCCCAAGTATTTCTGTTGCACCAGGGTTAACCGGGATAATCCGGTATCCGCGCATTTGCATCGCAGCAGAAACCATATGGGAAGTACGATCCGGCCGGTCAGACAGACCGACAACAGCGATATTGCCTGCGTTTCGCAATATATCCGCGATTTCTTCGCGCGTAGGATTTTCAAATGCCATGCTTCATGACCACCTTTCCATTCGTAATAGACGAGCCGCTTGGCTATTCCTTTATTTTACCCATTCTACATTGGCTCCAAGCGCCTTCATGTGATCAAAATATTGCGGGTACGACTTGGCCACATGATGCGCATCCTTAATCCGTATCGGCTGATGTGCGCGAAGTCCGACCACAGTCAGGGCCATAATGACCCGATGATCATAATGGGCATTGATCTCCACGCCGCCCTCGACGCCTTCCGGACGGCCGTGTACGATGATCTCGGCCTGGCGTTCCTCAACGTTCGCTCCGGCTTTGCGCAATTCGTTCAAATAATCCGTAATCCGGTCGCATTCCTTATAGCGGAGATTCTCCACATTGTAGAATCGGGAGGTTCCTTCCGCAAACACAGCTGCCGCTACCATCGCAAGTACCGCATCCGTCGCCGCATCTCCGTCGAATTCCAAAGCCTTCAGGGTTCGGTTGCCCTGGACATGGACATTTCCGTCCTTGTGCGTGAGGGGAACCTCCATCATCCGAAGGACGTCAATAATAGCCCGTTCCCCCTGCTTGCTGTCCTCTGACAGATTACGGATGGTTACATCCGACTGCGTGACCGCAGCCGCCGCCAGGACGGCAGCAGAGCCCGGATAATCGCCTTGAACCGTATAGGTCTTCGCTTCGTAGGATTGATCGCCAGGAACCCGGAAGAGAGTATAATCATCCGCTGCGTGAATCGTAATGCCTGCTTGCTCCAGCACTTCCAGGGTCTGACCGATAACAACCTTGGATTTCAAATCTCCGGTAACGGTAATCTCGCTGTCCTCTGAAAGCAGTGGCGTTAAGAACAACAGTGCGCTTAAGTACTGCGAACTCACTTCGCCAGATACGGTAAGCTTTCCGCCTTTCGGCTGACCGCCACGAATCGTGATCGGCAGTTTGCCTTCGTTATGCTCCACTTCCACGCCTAATTGACCAAGCGTCTCAATGAGATCATCATGAGGACGTTTGCCCAGTGATTCCGGATAGGTATTGACGAAGGTAACCTCTTTAGACAACGCTGTGACGCCCATCAGGAAGCGCAAAACGGCACCGGCGTTACCGACGTTCAGTTCCTTCACATCCCGCGGCGATTTGCCAAAGCCCGTAATGACCGCCTTCTCCTCGTCCTCCTCGATCACGGCTCCGAGATCCCGGATGCAGCGTCGCATGGCGTCGCTATCCTCGCTATGAGCTGGGTAATAAATCGTGCTTGTTCCTTCGGCAAGTGCAGCTACCAGCAAGTAACGTGTTGTATAGTTCTTGGAGGATAACGCTCCAATCTCTCCGTTTAATATAGGCGTAGGCTTGACGATTACATCCATGGTATGTATCTCTCCTTGTATATATTAGGTTATGATTAACCAACCTTAAAATCTCCCTTAGGATAAATTGACAGGGAAAGAACCGCTTGGTTATCATAGTTCATGTGAACTGGATATTCAGATCGTTAGGATCTTAATCATTTATTATCAGAAAAGAGGTCTATATGATGAAACCGATCCCTCAAATGGAAACATCGGAGCTTAGAAGCCGGCTTCAAAACGGCGAAAATGTGTACATGATTGATGTCCGCGAGGACGAGGAAGTTGCAGCCGGCATGATCAGCGGCGCCAAGCATATTCCTATGGGCGAGATTCCGAATCGTATGGACGAAATTCCGCGCGATCAGGAGGTCGTCTTCATCTGCCGCAGCGGCGGTCGCAGTCAACATGTATGCGAATTTTTGAATCACCAGGGCTTGACTAATGTAATCAACATGAAGGGCGGCATGCTTCAATGGCATGACGATGAAGAATAAACAAGCCATGAAGAAGGTGCGGGATGATCGTGATCTCCGCCTTTTTTGCATGATCCGACCCAAGTAGAATCTACAGATTCACCCCTAGAGACTGATTCATGATCATCGCCTCTAGGCCGTTTGCTGACCATCTTAGCCGCGGTAATGCGTTAAAATGTCAGTCGCTACTTCCCCCGCGGATCGGCCAACCGTATCCACGATGACATCCGCAAACAGGTATTTGTCCTTTCGTTCATCCAGGATACGCCGAACTCTATCTTCGACATCCCCCGCAAGCAGCGGCCGATTGGCATCACCGCGTACCCGTTCGACGATGCTGGCAGCATCGGCTGTAAGAGCAACGACCCAGCCATCACGTTTCATTACGTCACAATTCTCGGAACGAAGCACGGCTCCTCCGCCGGACGCTACGACAATGCCTTTCCGTTGTAAAACGCTGCGCAGTGCAACAGATTCAGCCTCACGGAAGTACGGCTCTCCATCTGCTTTAAACATCTCGGAAATCGTTCTGCCTTCCATCCTCTCAATTTCCGCATCCAGATCGATCAGGGTGTAGCCGAGCGTGTCTGCCAGAAGACGCCCTACGGTTGACTTGCCCGTACCCATCATCCCGATCAGAATGATGTTCCTACCTATATTTTCCAATTCGACACCCCATTTGCTGCTTCACTGTAAAGGTTGCTCATATCATACCACAGCCCCAAATCTTTCGACAATGGACCTGACTCTCTAAATTGTTCTTATGCGAGTAACCCCCAAAGTAAAGCTCCAATATTATCGAGTCTATCTGGTTCCCTATTGTCATATACTAATTACAAGAATACAAGATTAAAAGAAAGGAGAGAATTTCATTATGTCTTCTCGTCCAATCGGTCTCTCATCCGCTGCCAAGCGCATCCGCCGGATCCTCGACCCATCCTACCCGCTTTGCCGCGAAGATGTGATCTGGGTGCTTCATTTTGTCCAAAAAAAAGTGGCTCTGAAGGATCCTGCACTGCTGGATCTTTCAAAGCCACGTTTGCTGCAAAATTTCAACAGTTACTGCGAAGCCGCGCTGCTCTTGCTCGGAAGCGGAAACCACATCCATACCAAGAACCACGACATCCGCACCTGTCTCATAGAAGCCATGCACGGACTTCCTGAGCTGGCGGAGGCGCACTCCCCTTCTCAAGCCCGCACGGTTGAAACTCTGAGCTCTCCCCCGACGAACGGAAATCATTCTAGCTCCCCAGAGTGAAATTGCTCCATTCATGCTGCCAGGAAAGCAGAATTAATCCATCCAGGGAGGATGGGATTCATACTGCCATAAAAAGCAGAATTAATCCATCCAGGGAGGATGGGATTTATACTGCCATAAAAAGCAGAATTAATCCATCCAGTTATAGTGGAAGGTTCCTTCTTTGTCCACGCGTTTAAACGTGTGAGCTCCGAAGTAGTCACGCTGAGCCTGCAGCAGGTTCGCCGGCAGGTTTGCGGTGCGATAGCTATCGTAGTATGCAAGTGCGCTGGAGAACCCAGGAACCGGGATGCCCAAGGATACCGCAGAAGCAACAACCTTACGCCATGCATCTTGATAGGATTCAATAATATCAGTAAAGAACGGATCCAGCAGCAGGTTCTTCAGCTCAGGATTGTTCTCATAAGCATCTGTGATGTTCTGCAGGAAACGGGAACGGATAATGCAGCCGCCGCGCCAGATTTTAGCGAGGTTGCCGTATTGCAGGTTCCAGCCGTACTCATCGGAAGCCACGCGAAGCTGTGCGAAGCCTTGAGCGTAGGATACGATCTTGCTTGCAAACAGCGCTTTACGCACATTTTCAATGAACTCGGCTTTGTCGCCGTCAAATGCAGCTGCTTTTGGACCATTCAGGATTTTGCTTGCCGCCACACGCTCTTCTTTCATTGCGGACAAGAAACGGGAAAATACGGATTCGGTGATCATGGACAGCGGCACGCCCAGATCCAGGGAGCTTTGGCTTGTCCATTTGCCTGTTCCTTTTTGCCCAGCGGTATCCAGAATCACGTCAACCATCGGCTTGCCGGTTTCTTCATCATATTTGGAGAAAATGTCAGCCGTGATCTCGATCAGGTAGCTGTCGAGTTCGCCTTGGTTCCACTCAGTGAAGATTCCGTGCAGATCCTTCGCATCGAGGCCGAGTACGTCCTTCAGCAATTGGTAAGCTTCGCAAATAAGCTGCATATCGCCATACTCGATACCGTTGTGAACCATTTTTACATAATGGCCGGCACCGTCTGGTCCGATATATGTACAGCAAGGCTCTTCGTTAACTTTAGCGGAAATGGCTGTCAAAATAGGCTCAACCAGCTTGTAGGCACTTTCTTGTCCGCCAGGCATGATCGATGGACCTTTCAACGCGCCTTCTTCGCCACCGGAAACCCCAGCACCGATAAAGTTAAAGCCTTTTTCAGCCAGTTCTTTGCTGCGGCGCTGTGTGTCAGGGAAATAAGCGTTACCGCCGTCGATGATGATATCGCCTTTGTCCAAATGTGGAATCAGCTGTTCAATCGTAGCATCCGTAGCTTGTCCCGCTTGTACCATGATCAGGATTTTACGAGGAGTTTCAAGGGAATCCACGAATTCTTCGATCGAGAACGTCCCCTTCACTTGCTTGCCTTCGGTTTCCTTCAGCATATCTTCCGTTTTTTGCGGAGAGCGGTTATATACGGAAACGGTGAAGCCTTTGCTTTCGATGTTCAGGGCCAGGTTTTTTCCCATTACAGCAAGGCCAATCACACCGATTTGTTGTTTTGACATCTGGTTCTCCATCCTTTGCTCCAATATATTTTTAAACAACCCATCCCTATCCGAGATGATTTGCAATAATCTTATATTAACGTTTTTCATTTGACAAGTGAACCCCTGTCACAAAATCAGAACACGCGCGAAAACACCCCTTCTGTTTCGGAGTGTTGTTCGTGCTTTAAACTTGTATCCGGGTTGAAGTCATTACCACTCCAGCCTCATCAGCTCCAAGGAAAGCTCACGGAGCCTTTGCTTGCAAGCCGAAATTTTGTCTTCGTTCCCCTCTTGAAGCGCCGCATGGAGCTTCTCAAGCTCATCATCGGTTTCCAGCCTCGACAGCAGCAATCGCTGTTCCCCTACATCCGATTCAAACAGCCGCAGCATTTCTTGCTCCGTCATCGGCGTCCCCTTCTGAAACAGCACCCGCTGCCGGTAACCGGATATTTCCACGAGCCTTATGACCTCACCGAACAAAATATTCTCGATCAAAATTTGCCTGTCCTTGAAACGTTTGACGACAGCATGGCCACGGGTATTCTCGATCAATTTCTCCATCCATTCCGCGAGTTTGGGATCACGAATCATATAATCGCCTACCAGTTTAAAACCGCTTCCTGTTCGTTGAAACCGCAGCTTTACCAGCTTGCGACCTGTTCGGATTGAAATGACAAACTGCGTATCATTCTCGCTCCAATAAAGCGAATATCCTTCCTGGATCAATTCCTTGATTAGGTCCTGGATATGCCGGCGATCAAACCGGAGCTCCAGGTTGCAATACTCCACTTCCTCGCTCTTATTCACGGCACTCCCTCCTCCGGTTTACTACCGATCATTAAACGGCGGTGAAGATTTCCCCCATGGCTGCTTTTGATGTTGTCTTATCTATATCTTATACTCCATCTTATGTAACGGTAACTTGGTTTATTGACTATTTTTAACCCACATGAACATACGGTGAAGCTTTTCTGGGCAATGCGTGATGTCCATTCGCCTTGTGGTATAATAAGTTATCCAAAAACCGAGTTTAGTAACGATATCATCAACAACAGGGAGGCCATCACATCCTATGACGGTTACCGGATTTACAGATCAAGATTTCGACGTATTCTCCGTTCCCGGGCTTGAAGCCCGTATGGAGGTTCTCATTGAACGGGTAAGACCCAAGCTGGAGGCGTTAGGGGCTGAATTGGCACCTTATGTATCGGCATTGGCTGGGGAAGAAATGTTTGTGCATGTGGCGAAGCATGCAAGACGCACTGTCAATCCTCCCATTGACACCTGGGTCGCTTGGGCTGCCAGCAAACGCGGCTACAAAGCACTGCCTCATTTTGAGGTGGGCATGTTCGGAACCCATCTGTTTGTTATCTTCGCGATTATTTACGAAAGTCCCAACAAGACCGTGTTTGCCGGCAACCTGGAAGCAAAGCTGAAGAAAACAGCGAAGGCACTGCCTAAACATTTCTACTGGTCCATGGATCACATGAACCCGGCCGGCACTCCTCATCAGGATATGAGCGTGGAGGATTTCACGCGTCTGATTGAGAAGCTAAAGCAGGTGAAAAAGGCTGAGGTCATGTGCGGACTGCGCATCCCGCGCGAGGAAGCCGTCAAGCTTGAAGGGGACAAGCTGGTGCAAAAAGTGCAGGAAACGTTTGAGGCACTGCTTCCGCTTTATAATATGGCGTTTTAATGAGCATGATATGTTAATGAAAAGGGCTGCTGTTGCAGCTCTTTTTTTAGATTATAGAATTTATAAATTTTCAGCGAAGCTGAACAATTCTATAATCGCAAGAAAAACTTCCTTTAACCGCGGTCTGTCTTCTGAGAAAGTACGTCGATAGACGTTTTTCTTATGGATGATATTTTAATGAAGGAACGATGAAGATCTATGTTGCTCCCTTATAATATGTCTAAAGTTTGAAGCGTTATGGGACATAGCAAAAAAAGCCGTTTAATCTCCTTGCATTCCCCCCCTATTTTGCTATACTCAATTTTGTTTATATAAAAACAGAAATCAACAAATCATAACAAAATAAACATAAGGAAAGGTTGTGACAACGTCCATGGACCACAGTCGTACACCGCTCTTCACCGCACTTAAAGAACATGCGGCCAAAAACCCCGTGCAATTTCACATTCCGGGGCATAAGAAGGGCCTCGGCACCGATGCCGAATTTCGGGAATTTATAGGGGATAACGCCTTTTCTATAGATTTGATTAATATTGCGCCGCTGGATGATTTGCATCAGCCTACAGGCGTCATCGAGGAAGCCCAAAAGCTGGCCGCCGACGCATTCGGTGCCGATCACACCTACTTCAGTGTTCAAGGGACAAGCGGAGCGATCATGACTATGATTATGTCGGTATGTTCGCCTGGCGATAAAATCATCGTACCTCGCAACGTCCATAAATCCGTGCTTTCCGCCATCATTTTCACCGGGGCCAAGCCAGTATTCGTATCGCCTGCCCAGGATTCCAATGTGGGAATCGATCACGGAATCACCATCAGCTCGGTCCGAAAAGCATTAAAACGTCACCCTGACGCCAAAGCCGTACTGGTCATCAACCCGACATACTTCGGGGTAAGCGCCAATCTGAAGGAAATCGTGGATTTGGCTCACAGCTACAATGTGCCCGTTCTCGTGGATGAGGCCCACGGTGTATTGATCCACTTTCATGAAGAACTCCCGATGTCCGCCATGGAAGCGGGAGCCGATATGGCCGCGACCAGCGTCCACAAACTCGGCGGCTCGATGACGCAGAGCTCCGTACTGAACGTGAATACCAAGAACGGATACATCAATCCTTATCGCGTACAGACGATCATCAGCATGCTGACCACAACCTCCACCTCTTATATCCTGCTGGCATCGCTTGATACTTCACGCCGCAGTTTGGCGCTGCATGGACGCGAAATGGCTGCAAGGACGATTGAGTTGGCGCAATATGCACGTCATGAAGTCAATAAAATCGAAGGTTTGTACAGCTTCGGTAAAGAAATATTAGGCGGGGAAGCGACGTACTCCTATGATCCAACCAAATTGACGATCCATGTACGCCACCTCGGCATTACGGGATATGAAACCGAGAACTGGCTGCGGGATCACTACAATATTGAGGTGGAGCTCAGTGATATGTACAATATTCTGTGCCTCATTACACCGGGGGACAATCGGGAGACCATCGATATTTTGCTGACAGCGCTCCGCGAGCTTTCGAATCAGTACATGCATGTGAATGAGATTAACGAGCTGGTTGTGAAGACACCGGAAATTCCGCAGTTGTCGCTGATCCCTCGCGATGCGTTTTACGGAGATACGGAAGTTGTGCCTTTCAAGGAATCCGCAGGACGCATTATTGCCGAATTCATCTATGTCTACCCCCCAGGGATTCCAATTCTGCTTCCGGGCGAAGTGATTTCCCAGGAAAACATCGATTACATTATCGATCATGTCGAGGTAGGCCTTCCGGTTAAAGGTCCTGAAGACCGCAGCATCCAAAATGTGAAAGTCATCGTGGAAACGGATCCTATATTCTAAAATGACAGCTGTAAATACAATAAACCCGGTGCGAATGGTTCGCACCGGGTTTATTGCTTAGGAGTCTTATTCCTGGTTTGCAGCAGCGACCAGTTCGTTGTAAACCGCCTCTACTTCATTCCATTCTTCTTCGTCCTCAATATTGTAAAGAACCATTTCCTCGTTCTCTTCTTCCATACGTAGAATGACGCCGTCCGCTTCCGGATTTTCGCGTTCAAGCAAAAGCGCGTAAAGTTTCTCGCCGACATCAAATGTCTCCACAAGAACCATCTCTACTTCTTTTCCTTCTTCATCCGTCAATGTCAGCACAAACTCTTCATGCTCGTGGTCGTGGTCGTGGTCATGGTCGTGACCGCAGCCGCAAGCATCTCCGTGTTCATGTTTGTGTTCACTCATTGAAAAAACCTCACTTCGGTTAAATTATCATACTTTCGTATCGTATCACGGATAGCTTCCTCAGGTCAATTTCTACCAGGGCGCCAAAAGGCCTGTCAATTGAGCGTTGTAATGACCTTTTCGGCAATTTTCACAAAATCCGAATCCGCTTTTACTTTCACATAAAAACCAACCGAATACTTACCTGTTGTTTTAAAATCGTACGTGAAGTCATAGGTTCGGAACCAAAAATTATCCTTGCGGTCCTTCACAACCTCGGATTGAATATCCTTGATATTGCCCGAGGGATCCTCAATCGCTACTTTCACTGAATGAATATCGGTGTTTAAACTGTCGACCTGGCTAAAAACATTGAATTTCAGCTTCCCCTTGTTCACGTTGCCGAATACAGTATCTCCTTTAAACAAAAAAATATGCACGTTCGGCTTGATGACTTGAACTTGTCCATTCGCGGGATTCCAATCCACAGCCCCGTCAAATTCCCGAACCGGCACATAGGTTTTGCCATCAATTAAATATCCGCCATCCTTCAATTCATGACCGTTCAGCCAGACACGGACACGCTCATTAACGGAATCTGCGAACAAAAGGGTGCTGCCACCCATTAAAGAGAGCACTAGCATACATGCCATCACTTTTTTCCACTTCATAATAATCAATTCCCTCCATTGGCTCATCTTGTTGTTATATGTGTATACTACATGTCAAAAAACAAGTTGCGGACAATTTTGCACTTTGTGGTAAAATTTTTTCCTCGTGCGTTAAGGTTTGGTCCTACCACGAATTATACTGCATTTCGGCCCCGATTCGATCATATAATCCGTGTAAATCAATTTGGAATTCGTTAAAATATACATTAGCATACGGGGACTACACATCATATCATCAGGAGGTTTCATCCATTGACACTGACATTGCAAATGCTTGGCACCGGCAGTGCGTTTGCCAAGAATTACTATAACAATAACGCACTGATCCATGACGGAAATTTCACACTTCTCATCGACTGCGGCATCACAGCTCCTCTGGCGCTTCATCAGCTGAATAAGACGTTTAACGATATGGATGCCGTGCTTATCACTCACATTCATGCCGACCATGTAGGCGGACTTGAGGAACTAGCTTTTATTATGAAAATGAAATACAACCGTAAGCTCCCACTCTATATTGCCGAGACGCTGGTGGAACCGATATGGGAGCACACACTTAAAGGCGGCTTATATCAACAGGGACATATCTCCTCCCTGCATGATGTATTTGACGTACACCCACTAAAACCGGGAGTGAAGACCGATATTTCATCCGGTATCTCGGTAGAACTGATTCATACGCAGCATATTCCCGGCAAGGACAGCTATTCGCTTTATTTGAATGATCGGATTTTTTACAGTGCTGACATGGTATTCGATCCTATACTGCTCAACCAATTGGTGAATGAGCGGGATTGTGAAGTGATTCTGCATGAATGTCAGCTGCAAGGCCCCGGCGAGGTTCATACGACGCTGGATGAGCTGCTTAGCCTGCCACAAGAAATTCAGGAGCGCACCTATCTCATGCATTACAGCGATGAGGTCGAAGCTTTCATTGGCAAGACCGGCATCATGGAATTTGTGGAGCAGCAGCGGGTATACGAATTGTAGTTCAGTATAGATGAATAGTTTATGAGGTTTCCTGGGAACACTAATACCGGGAGGCGATTCATATGGATAATACACAACAAGAAGTCGTAGGCGTCCGTAAAAACGGAGATGGCGACATCATCGAACTTAAGCTGGATAACGGCAGTGTCGTTGACTACAAGACAGCACAACAAATGGCCAAGAATAAAGAAATCAAAAACCTGAACGTATTCCGTGGACGTGACGGTGACGAACATCTTCGCTCCAATGCGGATGGCGATCCCAGCAACAACCTGGACAATTTGCCAAACTTTTAATTTCATGACTAAAAAGACCTCGAGTCTATACTCGAGGTCTTTTCTTTTTAAACAGTAAAGGATCATTAGCACCTTAATATGGTAAGAAGCCTACAGTTCCTTTTTCATACGAACGTGGGGAATGCCAGCATCATCAAACGGCTCGTCCGAAATCGTTTCATACCCCAGCTTGCGATAAAATGCCTCCGCTTGCACCTGCGCATCCAGCACGGAATACTGCAGTTTCAATTCACGCGCCTGCGCTTCCAATGCCATCATCAGCACGCGGCCAATCCCTTTGGAACGGAAGGGCTTACGAACCGCAATTCGCTGCATTTTGGCGGAATCTTTATTGTAATAGATGATACGTCCGGTTGCCGCGTACTGTCCCTCCGATTTGATCAGGACATGAAAAGCATCGGATTCCAGACGATCGTAATCATCAATCTCCAGGTCAATCGGCACCTTCTGTTCAAGGACGAAGACATCCTTCCGGATATCCAGCGCCTGCTGCAATTGCTCTTCGGTTGATACATTTATGATTTCTGCTGCCATTTCAACACCTCTTTATGTAGAATCAATTCCTAGTGATATCGCAGATCGAGATATTATACAAAATAATCGTTTTCCTGTATAGTATAAGCTAACGTTTTTTTGAAAGGAGCATGGCCTTTATGGGCATGGGAACCACGATATTTTGGGCTGTTATCATCTCAGCCATTATCATCTACCCTATCTTTTGGGCGATTAAAAAAGGTTATTCCCGCAAATGGGATGAGGAATAACATCGGCCGTTTGACAGCAAACCGCCAGCCTGCCAGCCGACGGTTTGCTCTGCTCATTGTTAGAGGCAAAGGATACAGACATTTTCTAAGACCGATCTGTTACGGATTTATTGCTGGATCCCTTTATGGTTGGAGATCACGTAATGTGTCCACCGAATCCATCGGCGGTACCGGCTCCAGTGCCCCGCTTCCCTGCTTGGAATACACGTCCTGATCTACAGAGCGGCCGTAAACATCGAGCATTACAGGCGCTGCTGATCCATGGAGCGGCTCCAGCTGCACCGACGTTCTCTCCGGGATACTGCAACCGCTGCCTAGTACAGTTACCCCCAGCAACGAGAGCACAAGTCCGGCTCGTTTGAAATGATGGGTTTTCCCACCTGCCATGCCATTCACGCTCCTCCACTGGCAAAATCATGCTGTATTTAGTCTGAACCGGAATGTGATTTTTTATAACGAGAAAACCATTGACAGTCGCATTATCTGCTGGTAATATATGAATTACCTTTTTAAATATTTCATGATCTGTTAGCTCAGCTGGGAGAGCACTATCTTGACAGGGTAGGGGTCAGTGGTTCGAGCCCACTACAGATCATAACCGAGAGTCCTTGATGCCATTGGCGTCAAGGTTTTTTTCTTTTTCCCTTCTTTAGATTAGCTAGCTGAATTTCACCGATAGGGGACGAATTGGGGGGACAAAATCGGGACATGGATGCGAAACGCCATTGTTGATCAAAATTCGGAGCCATTTTCGTTCCAGATTAGGATGCATACGTCCTCCTTCCTTTCTCGGGTCTCCAGGACAGAATATTATGTTCATTAAACACTCGAGGTTTTCCCGTCTCCAGACACGTTGCCCGAATGCGCTGATCCCGAATACTGTGAATCTGTATTTTTCGTTGGGTGATGTTCCCTTTCCGGTCTTCATAAATGATTTCTATAATTTGCTCCAGGTACTTCTCAAACATAATGCAATCACCTCAGACTAGAACGTTTGTTTGTATTATATGCGAACATTCGTTCTTCTAACAATGTCAATTTTACCCTGACTTCACTTGATAAAAGGAGAAAGCAGTATTCCTGGTAATCATAACTACAGTTTAATAAGCCTTAAAATACTATGTTGATGTTGACCTTAAGATAAAAAAAGAAAAATCCGGCACCTAGTAGGGACCGGAAACCAATTAACAGAATAAAACGTATTCATATTTTAGAAAGGTTATTTCAAAAGCTCTTCAGGTGTATCACCACTATACACAAATACAGGACTTGCAGAATTAACAAAGAATACAGCTACCAACGTAAGAGCAGATGCAATAAATGAAAATAAGCTTTGCTTAGATTTGTTGATTACCGACACTAGTCTCACCTCCCTTCAAATGAATTAGACTTAGTGCCTGGATAAAAAATACTAAGGATAAGGTTGGTGACTGAATGAAAAAGTTTACCCCAACAATAATACAGCTGATTAGAC
Organism: Paenibacillus sp. NPDC093718; assembly: GCF_050279985.1. NCBI lineage: Bacteria > Bacillati > Bacillota > Bacilli > Caryophanales > Paenibacillaceae > Paenibacillus > Paenibacillus sp. NPDC093718. The sequence goes on along the minus strand of NZ_JBNNUS010000006.1, from coordinate 180,721 downwards.
GAAGTTTAGGATAATGTTTTCTTGGTATTCTTGATTGCTTGGCAATTTTACTGGGGGCAAATAAAACTACTAGCAACAAACTTAGGATGTTGATAATTTGTGTAGGCAGTTCTCCTAAATCAACAAAAGAAGCTGCAGTAAACAAAGTTGTAGTAATAGCAATACAACCAGCGCCAGTCTTAACGTGGATTCCTCCTGAGAACTGTCTTAGCAGTGCAAAACCTATCAAACCTATAGTAGCCTGCTTCATGTGTCCAGTATAAATTGATATTAATAAAGTAAACGTAACAATAAATAATATATTTAATAGAATGGCAATAGCATGCTTTAAAACACCAACAGATGAAGGGTGTTCAGGTACTTGTCGTTTAATGCCTTCCGATATCCAAAGGGCGGCTCTTTCAATCATTAATTGTCACTCCTTTGTTTGGATCGCATAGAATAAGAAAATACCAAAAGTTATACCAAAAAAGAGAAGAAGAAGCCATAACCGATTAAGATAAAATAATATCGCCAATAATATCAAAACAACTACGATGAGGGAGATTAGTAAGATGTGTTCAAATCTAATACGCAACTTTTCGAGATCATATGTAAAACCTATTGCATACTTATACATAATCCAAGAAATAAGTAAACCCGTTACTGATGATAATAGCTGAAGTACATAGCCATCTACTTCATGGTTGTGCGTGGCTTCTATTGAGCCATACAAAGTTAGCATGTAAAAGACCTGAATTAATGCATAAAACATATAACCAAGTATGGTGCAGATAGCCGACCAGATGACTGGGATCTTAATAATGGCTGAGAATAAGAAAACGAAGATTAGCACGGTAATAAGAGGGGCTAGAAAATCCAATTGAAGTTCGTTGCGCATGATGAAACTTTGTAAGTTGGCAAGGATCATGACAATCAACGCCTGCCATATGTACTCTGTCGTCTTGAATCTAAGCAATGTCATGATTAGTGAATAAATCGCCAGTGTTTCAAATGTTGAAAACACCATAAACCAAATAACTTCCATTCAAAGATTTCCTCCCTAGCACCATAAGAAATGGTTAAAATGTGTACTACGCCACTTCCCGATTTATCCTGATTACACTGATGGTTATAACGTCCATAAATAAACGGTATACCGACAGACCCTCAGTTTCTATCGAGTCGTCTAATGATGCATGTTCTTGAGGTCAATTCCGATGGCGCCTGCCACTTCTTATATGTCTGGAAACTGTGATGGAAAATGCAAAAACATTAACGTCGTTTATGTCTCCGACTTGGCCCAAAAATTCTAAAAAAGAACAACTTAGAACTTTATACGCCAAAACGAATTTAATCACTGCAACGTTCAATCCATATACCAAACGAAAATCAAGCATTAGTTATCAAGAATCCACGACCTTGCGAAAATGACTAAGCCAGAATAAACTCAGTTTCTACTATATTAACATCCTGACATCATCTAAGTTGATTATATAAGGCCCGGAAGGCATAACAACAGGTAATTAAATACATAAGTGGGGGAATCCATCATGGATCTATGAAGTGAAGGATGAAATAGGAAGTTAATTTGCTACACCGCTATTATATACGAACTTACGTTCTCGTTCAACCGTTTACAATCTAAAAATGAAAGAAGAGGTATCCCAATCTCGGGTGCCCTTCCCTTCCACCAATCCTTAAAAGATAGGTACCGATGCTTGTTAGCAGATATGTTTTTGTGTATGTTAATTATAAACTGAAAATGCTATAACCTGGAAGCTCCCGGGCCTCCAGCCATGCTATCCGGGTGGAGCGAAGGAGACTGGGGAATCAGCCTGGCCCCGTCCTCACTGCCCGATCTAATTCACATAACCCTGCACCCGGTATGGTTCTTTACCCGGCAGCTGGTCCATATTTCATCCTCTTAGCGTAACCCACTAATCTTCCCCTGCTCTTCCTGTCATTCCCCGATTCACTTATACAGCTTGGTCCATGCCAAGCCATTGGCAACGAGCAGCATCAGGATATATGCCAACATACCATAGGGAAACGTGCTGCTTACATAGTGCAAACCGCATAATCCACCCACTACAATCACGAATAGCAACACCCACCAGCCGTCTTTCTGCTGAGCCATATTAAACGCTTGAGAGAACGGTGGATTGCGCAGAATTGCCTTGGCTGTTAGAGGAATCAACACCAAGCCGGTAAGAAATATAATGAGAACATCCGGGAAAATCCGGATACCGAACAGGATCAGGAACAGAATCGCATTCACAGCGAACAACGGTAGGAACATTTTTATGGCAAAAGCCTTTAAAGCACCTTGGTATAAGGGACTCATGCTTGGCATTGGGGCTGACCCAAACAACCAGAAAGCCTTGGGCTTTCCTGAGAATTTCAGCATCATCACGACCGTAACAATCATGATGAGCATGACGTGCAGCACATAGTACGAAGATCCCCTACCGATTTCCTCCAGAGAGGAATTACGGATCGTGGAGAAAAAGAACAAATAGGGCAGCAGTACGGACAATCCGAGCGTAGGGTACACCTTCAGCTTGAATTCTCTCTCGTTCTTCAACATGCTGGCAGATAACCGGAAACATGCCTGCTCTGTACGCGAACGGCATACGATTTTGGCCAAAAACCTGTCAAACCGTCCACGCTCCCGCCCTTTTCCCGCTTCGCTGTGAGCCAGCTTTTCCAGATTCTGCTCGAAGGATGGAATATAACGGAGGTACACCATTATAAGCAGGATCGGAACAAACACGGCCAGTAAGGAGAGAACCATCAGCCACCCGTCCCCCTCGCCGAACATCCATTCAAATGGAGCCGCAAACCAGACGGGCGGAAGAAAAATCTGCCACCAGGCCGTCGTAAATACCAAATTGAAATCGATCAGATCAAACGAACGGATCACGAACTGATAGCCGATGGCCAGCATGGCCGAAAGTCCAATCTGTACATAATTAATCAGATCCTTCAGTTTCTCTCCATCCCAATACTTGAGCAGCAACAGATAAACCAAAGAGGTGCTCACCAGAATGAGCATATTCATCAAAATTAACTCCAGAATATATATCAGTAAAAACAGCACGCCATGCTTGATCAATCCAACGACCAGCGAACCTGCTGATAGCGCCCCGGTCAGCAGCAGCAAATAAATTCCGGCATGAATCGATCTAGCCAATCCGACCGTGCGGCCGTCGATCGGTTTCGTCATCAAAATGCTGCGGTCGCGCACATCCAAAAGCACGGATGAGAAATCCGAAATCATAGAGGTCATGATCAGGAACATGAGAATGGCGGACAGGATGCTCATCGGCATTAAATATTCCGGATCGCTCCAGAACACAAACGGCGTCAGGACAAGCCCGATTAAGCCATATAACCAGAGGGAACTGACAAACAGATTCTTGTCCTGATCTTCCGCCTTCCGGCTGTTTGAAGATAATATGACGGGTGCCCGCCTCGAGTCCATCAGCAGCTTGACATGCAGGATCCGCCGCAGCTTTTCATAGTCAACGCCCATTCTCGAAATAACCCCTTGAAATCGATCCAACAGTTTCAGCATTCGAAATGATGATTCAGATCCCCCCATATCAACTTCCCTCCCGAACGATCGATACGAACCGTTCAGCGATGCTGGCATGGTTATTGAAGCCCGTCAGCTGATTGAACACCTCTTCCAGCGACCCCTCATGGGAATGCTGCTGCAGCTCTTTAAACGTTCCGTCGGCCACCACCCGGCTGTCTGCGAGCAGAACGATCCGGCTGCTGATTTTCTCAACAACGTCCATAATATGTGAGGAGTAAAAAATCGTCTTGCCCTGGGCCGAGAGTTGGGCCAATACTTCCTTGACCACCATCACGCTGTTCGCATCCAGCCCGCTTAAGGGCTCATCCAGAAACAATAGATCAGGGTCATGCAGCAGGCTCGAGATCAGCAGCACCTTTTGCCGCATTCCTTTTGAAAACGTAGCGATCCGTGAGTGATAGGCCTTTTCCATGTCAAAACAGTCCATCAATTGCTTCGCCTTATAATCCGCTGCATCATATGTAAGTCCGTACAACTCGCCTGTAAAAGTCAAATACTCGGCAGCCGTTAACTGATCGTACAATTCCGCCACCTCGGGCACATATCCGATTCTCCGTTTATAATCGATATCCCCGTCGGAAATATCCTGACCGAATATGCGGACGGTCCCCGTGTACCCCTCAACCAGCCCGAGCATGATCTTGACCGTCGTGCTCTTTCCGGCCCCGTTCGGACCGATATAGCCTATCATCTCACCGCGGTTGACCTTCAGATCAATTCCGTTCAATACATAACGGTTATCATATTTCATGCGCAGGTCTTCAATCGATAACACTTCATTTTCGGACATGATATTAATCTCCCATTCTCTCATTGTCTTCACATACCTACCTTATTATGGAAGTAGAGGAAAATCAACCTTTTGACGCATACTCGCTCTGCAATATCCCCATATGCACAATGTCATGCCAGACCCCATTCCGGTACAAGCTCTGTCTCGAGCTGCCTTCGTGGACAAATCCGATTTTTTCATACAGCTTGATCGCTTTATGGTTGAAGGAAAATACCCGTAAGTTTACCCTGTGCAGATTCAGCTCCAAAAAAGCATAATCGAGTAAAAGCGTCATCGCTTCAAAACCGTACCCCTTGCCCCAATAGGTCTTTTCGCCAATATCGATGATACACTCCGCATTCCGGTTCTTGGTATCGATATGAATCAATGACATGATGCCGATCGGTCTGCCCGTTTCCTTCAACAGGATCAGATAGCTCCTCGAGGAGGAAGAGCCCAGAATCACATGCTGAACGAAGTCCTTGGTTTCCTCCAGTTGATAAGCATCCAGGCAGGGACTGGTGGATTGCATCACTTCGAGATCATTCCGCCAGGTATGATACAGCTCCGCGTCATTCATCGTCATTTTTCGACATGCCAATCTAGCAGAATCAAATAGCATTCAAAAAGCACCCTTTCTATAATCATGATTCTATTATTATTGGATTTAACATTGCGCAGAGAGATTGTATGAACGTTTCCAGCTGCTCCGGCACGCAAGTCACAGTCGGTCCGAGCTGGAAGGTATCCAGCATGAGTCCGTTCAGAAACGAGACCATATACCGCGCGATGGCTTCCGGTTCCAATCGGGGCCGAAACTCCCCTTGCTCCTGACCCTTCCGAATAACCCGTCCCATGGCCTCAACGGTCAGTTGATATCGTTCGGTTATATAGGGATAATCCTTCTTGGCATGAACATAAGAGGAAGACAGGAAAAATTCAGCCCTGGCCAATACAAGCGAATGCTGGACTAGCGAAATATCACCCTGCTGTTTCTGAACCCAGTCCATCAACTGATTCCATATCGGGTATTGCAGATCCGGTTCAAACAAACGGAGCGTCTCTTGGTCATCAAAGCGCAGGACCTCTATAAATACATGCTCCACATTACCAAAATACGCATATACAGCCCCCCGGGACATACCGGCTTCATCCATAATGTCCTGCATCACCGTGCGGGTATAGCCCTTTCTAATAAAGACGCGTCTGGCTGCCGTCAATATTTCATGTTTCTTCTCCCGTTTGTATTCCTCACTAACCCGTGGACACATAAGTCATTCCTCTCCCGACCTTTAACATGAATATCGATTCCACGAACTTCACCTCATCATAAACGACATAAGTGTCGTTTTTTAATTCATTTCATCATAAACGACATTAATGTCATTTTCAAGAAACATCTGTGGTAAACACGAAAAGCCTCTTGATAAAATCTCTTCAGAGGTATTTGCGTACAGCCAAGCCACAACAATGTTATCCCCTCCCCTCCTTATATTTCTCTTTGAAAACAACTTGTTCTATTTTTTTGCTAATGCACATTTCCGTCAACATTCGCGAAAAGCTGCATATATATGGGGGAGAACGAAAAGAGGTGATCGGACATCATTAAGGGCATCAGCCGCATACTGATCTTCACCTTACTGCTGGTTTTCTTTTTCCCCGTCGTATCCCATGGCGCTTCCGGACAGAAGCTGGACAGTAAGTACACCAAGTACGCACAGTTTATCGTCATTGATAAATCCACCAACAAACTGACGTATTACGAAAAAGGCAAGGTCATAAAAACGTTTCCCGTCGCCACAGGCAAAAAACCCTCCTATACGCCAGAAGGCCTGTTCAAAATCCACGAAAAAGTGAAGAACAGACCTTACTACAAGGAAGGCATCAAGGGAGGAGACCCGCGCAATCCGCTAGGGGACCGCTGGCTCGGCATTAATGTGAAAGTAAACGGCAGAGTTAGCTACGCATACGCCATTCATGGAAACAACAACGCCAACTCGATCGGAAAGTACGTGTCGGCAGGTTGTATACGGATGCATAATAAAGACGTACGCTGGCTCTACGACAAAGTGAAAATGAATACCCCCGTCCTCATCCAAAAATAAGAGCGCAAAAAGCCAAACACATTTATGTGTCTGGCTTTTTTCAAACTTGACGTTTACGATCCATATTCCGCTCCGAATTCAATAATATTGCGGTCTGGATCCAGTACGAAAATTTGCGCAAAACCGGCAACGCTGTCAGGATTATCCACATACTCAACGTCCATTCGGTCCAGCCATTCCTTCGTTTCGCGGTAACTTTTCACCCAGATTGAGAAATGCCCGTCCGTCGTATCGATTCCGCGCTCCCGCAGCGTATCACTGATCGGATGCTCCAGCAGGTGGAGCTGCTGATCTCCGACAGCGTACCAGACGCCTTTGGAGGCAAACGGCGGGCGCGGCAGCTCCTGAAACTTCAGCACCTCCGAGTAAAACGCCTTTGCTTTCTTCAGGTCGCGCACCGCCAAGCTAACATGGTGCAGCCTTTCAAATTGAATCATGAATCACACCCCCAGGTATGTAACTTTATTCTAAAGGATACCTTATACATTATATAACATGAATCAACCATCTAAGGGGGGAGTTTACCATGGACATCCATTCGGAGGAATATAAAATTGCCTCACTCAATGGGAATGAAGGTACCTTGAAAGCGATTGAAGACGCTGAGACCAAAATTGCCGAGCTTACAGGCAAAGAGATCACGCTAATTGCCTACGAGAAAGACCAAAACCAAGAAAAGAATCAATAATACGCGAGTAAAAAAAAGCTGCCCTCCAACCGTCCGCGAAAGACCTAGGAAGAGCAGCTTCTTCATTATAGAAAGCAGGATGCGGTCACGGCCGCTTGATAGGTCACGTTTACCTCCAGCGACCTGTCGGTAAGACCATTCTGATCGAACAGCAGCCGGTCCTCCTCAAGCTCCTCAATCTCTTCGATGCGTCCTTCCACATAATCCGCAAGCCGGTCCCTCGTGGATGAGATTCGTGCCAACAGCCCTCCATAGCGGAGATCCAGCACTTCCCAGCCAAAAGGCTTATACGTGTCCATCCAAAGCGCCCGGTGCGAAATGCGCAGTGCCTCAATGCGCTGCTTTAATGCGGACAACGGGGAATCTGCTGCGTTAGCAAGTTCGGCCAGCAACTCCTTTTTTCCTGACTGGTACAGCCTTCTGAGCGTAAGGCTCAACGTGCTTTTGATAATGAGTACCGACGCCAATTTTTCATAAAAATCATACAAACGGCTAAACGGTGCCGGAAACTGCTCCTTACAGTGCCTCCATCTCTTCTCCAGCTCGGCATAATCTCCAGGCAGCACAGATTCCGCTTCACCTTCAACATGCTTGTCCAGCAGTCCCAGCAAAGGATCCTGCCACAGCAAATACTTCGAGGGATTGGCCATCCAGTGATTTCCCTCCGATACGCCGGGAACCTCATCCATAAGGTATCCCCCGTATACATCATCAGCCCGTTCAGCCCCATCAGGGCCATGTAGCGGATAAACTGCTTGATCACCGGGACCTTGAGAACGCCATTGCGCGAAACGTCGAGCATCGTGGCGTTAACGTCGAACTTCGGTTCCTCCGTTAGTTCGAATTGCGCTAGCTAGCTCCCTGGCCTGTTCCAGAAACACACCCATAGCACGGAAAAAGTGTATGGTTTCTTGGTAACGGATCGTCCCCTGCCCATCCTTCAGTGACAGCTGAATCGGTCCTTGCGCTTGAATGGCCCGCATCTTTAAGCCCTCTCTCTCTGTGATTCGGATGTCCAATATTTCCGAGAGTTCGCTGATGCCTTCAAGCAATTTCCCCTCCAGGTTATCAAAATGAATCTTCATGTCATTCCTCCATTACCCCATTTTTGAGATGCTGCCTATCATTATAGAAGACAGTAAAGCCCGATCCCTGTAATTTCGGAATCGGGCTTTACTGGGCTGGGACGTACATCATTCCCAGTGCTATATAATAAATGCTTACTTGACCGAAACTTTAACGCCCAGTGTCACGATTTCGTGAGGCTTAACCGGAAGCGTGAAGGTTTCTTGATCATCAAAGCTTTGAACCGCTCCCTCTACTTCCAGAATAGAGCTCTTATAAACGCCCTGGGAAGGCAGAGAAGATTTCAGCTTCAGCTCTGTATCCGTGCCTGCCATATTGAACCAGCGCAGCATCAGATCACCGGTCTTCGGATTTACTTTCAGGGAAGAGAACGCAAGTTCTTCATGGCTCCATTCAAGCGGTGCAGAAGTCGATGCGACGGCGCCTGCATGGACTCCGGTCTGTGCAACCGTCCATGGGATTTGGAACTGGTAAGCCTCAGCGTATGCGCCTGACTTCATGCCGTCTCCCTGATGCGGAATGACCTCCATACGTACGGTATGAACGCCGATGCACTGAGCCTCAGGTGTAGGGAAGTACCCCCAATCACCGAGCTCGCCTACGGAACGAAGCAATGTAACGGCGATGGTATTCCGGCCGTCACGCAGGACTTCGTATTCATTCAAGCCCTGGTTAGCTACCGTCAACCCTGCGGTAGCCGTCGTAACGTCAACGAAAGCCTGTTGATGAGCCGTATAGCTCGGGTTCTCCCATTCGGCAGCAGGTTCGTTATCCCGTGTCGCCACTTCAAACATGGAATCCACGTTATGGGACGATGCCTGCAGGTCCGTCGGGAACAATGCACGCACCCGATGATCCTTCGCCTGATTATCCATCGTTGCTTCGATCTCCACGCCTTTGCCGCTGCGGTTCAAGCTGACCACGGTACGAATGCGCATCGGCACCATATCGCTCGATCTTTGCGCTTTGCGGTTTGGATAATATACAAGCTCATGCTGCTCTTCATCCAGCTTGCTGTCAGCCATAGCCGGAATGGACCAGTTATGAACGATTTCAATGGATGCGCGGTAAGGCGTATCTTCCAGAACCGAAATTTGGGCGGTTTGGCCTTTCGTAGTCAATGCCGCTTCGCCATCCGGCTGTTTGTACATATATTCGTTACCGATATCTCCGGTATTTTCATAGACGCCCAGATCGCGGTATACTTGTCCGTTCTTTTTATCTGTCAAGGAGAAGGAACCGTCCTCTTGGATCTCAACCTTGATCAGCTCATTCTCCATCACATTGGCATTGCTGATCAAGGATTCAACCTCGGCAGGCTTCACTTCACTCTTCACCCAAGCATAAGTAGTCAATCCCATTGCAGGAATTGCACTTGCCTCGAAGGTAAGTCTCACACGGCGGCACATATACGGCTGGCGGAAACGGTCGTCCGGCAGATCGTACCCGAACTGAAGACCCAGATCCTCAACGGTGCAAGGTACAGCTTGACCTTGAGCGTTAACCAGCACACGGCCGGACAAGTCGATTTCCTTCATCCGGCGGCTGGTTTCCTCCAAAGAGTAACCTTCCCGGAAATAGAGCCGTTTCGCGTCCAGCTCGATGTTGACCGTACCGCTGCGGCTCCACCCCGTCGTATTGAATACAACAAGCGGCAGCGGATCGGATCCCCATTGCTCGAAGGCGCTCGTGTCAACGGCATCAGCTATGACGCGAACGCTGTCGTCCACGATATTTTCGGCCACGTGTGCGCTTTTCTCAAAGCGGGTAACCATCTCGCGGTGAACTTCGTCCACGCTGCAGCCGCAGATGCTGTCATGCGGATGATTCTGCATCAGCGTCTTCCATGCGTAGGTGAACAGATGATGCGGATAATCCTTGCCCAGCAGGCTGGCGTAGGATGCAAGCGGTTCGGCCACTTTTTCAAGCAAGGTCTGGCCGCGCTGGTTCATCTGCTTCAGGTACACGCGTGCCGAAGCGGTATTTACGAGCGTTCCCCATCCATCGGTACGCTGACTGCGCAGCTCTCCTTTGACGGAGGAAAGATCTTGCGGCAGCTTCTCCCGAACCGCTGTCAGGTAATCGTCAAAATTAGAGTGAATAAACTCCGTATCCGGATACAGCTTCTTCGCTGTACGGATGCCTTCCGGAAGATCGGTCTGTATCGGCTGATGGTCACACCCGTTCATATAGAGCAGCTCAGGCGTGGAAGCATACTTCTCGGCATCCGCCAGCTTGCGGTCCCAGAATGCCTTCGCTTCCGCTTCATCAACGGGAACCTCGTTACCGTTACTGTACCAGTTGGCAAACAGGATGCCCAGCACCTTGGAGCCGTCCGGACCTTCCCACATCAGCTCTGAGAATGAGGACTCATAGCCGCTGTCGGAGACGGTATTGTTAAAGCCCGTTGGCTTCACGCCCCGGCCGAAGAAGGCATTATCAATGCCAGACTGCAGCATCAACTGCGGAATTTGGCCCGTAAGTCCAAATGTATCCGGGAAATAACCGATTTTGGCAACCGTGCCATAACGTTCGGCATCCTGGTGCCCGATTTGCATATTTCTCACGTTGGCTTCACTGCTTGTCAGATAGGCATCCTGCAGAATGTACCACGGACCGATAATAATGCGTCCATCCGTGATCAGCTTCTCAAGCTGCTCTTTCTTTTCGGGTCTCACCTGCAAATAATCTTCGATAATAATCGTCTGGCCATCAAGGAAAAAGCTGCGGTACTCCGAGTCCTTCCCCATCGTTTCGAGCAAGCTGTCCATGAGCTCGATCAGCCGCACATGGTGCTTTTCATACGGTAAATACCACTCGCGGTCCCAGTGAGTATGCGAAATAATATGTGCTTTTCTGGATTGATCCATCGTTTGCTTAGTCCCCCTTATGTTAGCCCTTCGATACCGTGATTTCGACCTCATCCGGACGGTACACCGATAACAGGTCACCGCTCGCATCTACTGCAAACAAGACCGAACGATCCGCTTCCAGCACGAATGAATAGATGAGGCCTGTGGAAGGATCCTTTACCTCAACGTTCGTGTCCCACGATTGCTCCGAGCCGAATACGAAGAGAGCTCCTTCTTCAAACGTTACCTTGCGTCCATATACGCCGGAATGTTCTCCGCCTTGATTCCAGATCAGCCCAGTGTCGGCAGCGGACAGCTCCAACGCATACCGATATAAAGCCGAAATGGTGTCGATTCGATCATTCAATTCTACGGGAAGCGGGCTCCAGAGGAGACGCCCTGCTCCAAGTTTCACGTCCACGATAGAGTCGCCGGCCACATCGGCCGGTTTCGCCCCGCTGCCTGCCGGAATTTCTTTGCTCAGCTCGGCAATCTTCCGATGGCCATACGATGCAGACCATATACGATCCCCAATGCGCAAGCTTTCTTCCCGGCGCACATTCGCCAGCTTCAGCTCGCCAAGCTCTTCCGTCATTCGATCGACCTGATGCCAATATGCATCCAGACCGATAGGACCTGTCAGAAGCAGCGTAGCTCCTGTTTCCTTCACGATATCCATCAACTCGGCAAACGCCTGGTCGTCGATATTGTGCGCGCTCGGCAAAATGATGAACTTCACCGGATGGTTACGCAGCGAGCTTAAATCATATTCCCCGACAGCGCGGAATGGCACGTTCAGCTCGTAAGCAAGCGCGCGCGTCGCCTTGGTCGTTGCTTCAAAAGCGAGCTTCCGGTTCGAGAAATCGTTCGAATAAGGGAAGATGACCGCGGTCTCTTCCAGCTTCCGGCCTTTAAACATGTCCCGGATGCCTTCCATGAAAGCGCCGAAATCATACGACACATCCGCTTCCGGTTTCTCCGTGCCGTCAGCGCGGACGGCTCCGATATGCGACTCATTGGCATTATCCATGTAGAAATTCGTGTTCCAGATCCAATGAATGGCTCCTGCGCCCCCTGTGGAGAAGGCGTAAGCATATTTGCGCTCCAGCAGATTCCGCAGCTCGGCTTCGCTCCGCTTCGCCCGGCCATCCGGTGTCTCTACATACATGATGCCCGTTTCCTGAATCAGGTTCGGTTTATCCGGCGTTTTGGCAAAGATGCCGTCCCAGATCAAATAGTCGTTGAACCACCAGGAGTGGACCGTCGTATAGTCTACGGCTTCGGCATAGAAGAACGGAGATGGACGCTGTGCGCCAAGTGCCTCGTCCTGTCCGACGGTAACCATATGATCCGGGCATACTTCTTTAATATCGTCATATAATTCCTTGGCCCAGCGGTTATGCATGTCCATGGAGAACAGTACGTAATCAAGCCATTGCGTGCCTTTTTTCCCTTGATGCATGTCTTGAACGTCAAAATTGATGACTTGTGGCTCCGGCGGAACCACGGAGTCAAAACCAGGCAGCTGATCAGCTGTCATATTCCAGCGTTCCTGCAAACGCTCAATCGAACCATGGCGCTTTTTCAGCCAGTCGATATAAGCTTGTTTCTCGAATGGATCCTTCGCGGAACGCGGTCCATCCGAGAAAATCTGCGGCGGATCAAACATGGATGGCTCGTTGATCAGATCCCAGTCCACATTCTTCGTATCTTTATGTCTAGTAATAATGGAACGTATGAAACGCTTCTGCGCTTCCACGCTTCGAGGATCGAGGTAAGGATTTTGGCCCTCCCAAGTCTCCGGCGTGAAGGAGAAGAACGTAAATGTTACCTGCAAATCATGCTTCTTCGCCGTTAACAGGAAGGCGTCAATCGAACGCAAAACCTCTTCGGATGCATGACCGTCCACCTGCATAATATTGCGGTATGCGGTCCAGATACCGGTACGAATCCAGTTGATGCCCGCATTGCGCATCTGTGCCATATCGCGGTCCCATACATCCGTGTTCGGAAGGAACAGGAACTTACGCGCTACATCGGACGTCATGTATGTCATCCCGACAACGGGCAGCGGGCGGCCATCCTTGATGAAGTAATCCCGATTGCAGGTTACAGGCGTTCCCGCCTGCAAAAGCTCGGAATCTGTTCCCCAGAATCCTTGTCTCAACCGGCGGATTTCCCCATCCGGTCCTTCAGCTTCACATACGACCCGATAGGATCCCGGTTTGATATCCAGCATAACCGGAATACGCTGTACATAAAATTGTCCGGTCACATCCACCGTCTCGGAATGATGCCATGATAAGGACTCATCTTGGTCGTGCTTGACGGAGATGCGGAATGTCCAGCTCTGCGGCTCTTGTACGGGTAAGCTCCGGCCAAGACGCTGTGCCTGCAGGGTCAGAATCGCACGCTCGCCGGACTCGTAGGCCGCATAATTCGGCTTGATCCACAGCTCGGTAATTCCTTTTGCGCAGAATGCCGCCCAGCGCCGCACCTCTTCTCCTCCATCCTGTTCCCAGAAAGAGGTCGAGAGAGGCTGATTCACAAACATCCAGCGTCCGCCCAAGAAAGGTCCGCCGACGTTTTCCCACAGAACGGCAGGAGCAGCGACTTCTCTTCCCTTCGCCGTGGTTCCCTTAAGGAGCGGATAAATCCGTGTATCCATCGGCCCGGCTGATCCCATCTGATGCGGCAGGTCACTGCTTTTGGTGACATGCGGAACCAGGTTCCACGTATCGCGGACGGATAACCGCTCACGGCAGCTCTCCATAACCGGAATAACGTCACTTGCAGTCAAATGGTCGACGCGTCCGCTGTCTACTGGCAGCACTTCATGAATGTGGAGCTGCTGGTGGTATGCCGTCTGTTCATGCTCCACCACCCAGGCGCCATCCTCCATACGGACAGGACGCTTGAAGGGTGCGCCACCAACGCTGACCAGGCCGCCGCCATTTCTCAGAAAATCCAAAATCGCCCTCCAGGCTGATTTCGGGAAATAAGGCGCATGCAAATTGACAAAGCTTGCGCCTTGTCCTCTTGCTGATGCCAGCGCTTCAGCCAAATTGTCTGCGCCGCACACCACATCGAATGCATTCAGCGCAGCCGCGCTAGCCGGCAAACCGGCAGCTTCTGCTGCCGGAAAGGACGGATCATAGAATACAATCAGACGCCCGCTCATAGAATCCCTGCTTTCATCGCCTGATACACCAATTGCGAGAAAAGGCTGTTGGACCAGGCAAACCAAGATCTAGTAAAGACTTTTGGATCGTCGGCATGGAAGCCTTCATGCATAAAGCCGGTATCGGCATCGGTCGCTTCCAGCAGCGCAATCATCTCCAGCTTCTCTTCTGCCGTCTGTGCCGTAATTCCCTGCATGGACAAGGCCATATGCCAGATATAATCCGGCGGTGTATGCGGACTGCCGATTCCTTTGGCAACAGCGCCCTCGTAGTAGAAAGGATTCTCTTTGCTGAGCGCAAACCGTCTGGTGTTTTGATAGATCGGATCATCTGCAGAGCAATACCCCAGATAAGGGATGGACATCAAACCAGGGGTTCCCGCATCATCCATCAAGCAGTAATTCCCGTAACCGTCTGTTTCATAGGCGTAGATCGGTCCAAACTCCGGATGGCGGTAGATGCCGTACAACTGAATCCCGTGATCCACGTCGGCTTCGAGTCGTTTCAGCTCATCGAGCAGCTTCATATCCCGGAACACCCATTCCGCGAATTCCTGCATTTGACGCAGGGCGACAACGGCGAACATGTTGCCTGGAATATTGTAGTGGAAATCGCAAGCATCATCGCTTGAACGGAAGCCGGACCAGATCATGCCCGTATAATTCACCGGCATGCCGAGCCCATTGTTGCGCAAGGAATCCGTTGGAATTCCGTTATCCCGCGTGAAACGGTAAGGCGATTTCTCGAAATGGTGCTGTTCGGTTTTGAACAGCTCGATGATTTTGATCATAGCCGACTTGAAGTTGGCGTCGAACACATCCGTAAGTCCGGTTTCCTTCCAGTACAGGTAGGCCAAACGAACGGAGAAGCATAGCGAATCAATCTCAAACTTGCGCTCCCATACCCATGGGGACATTTCGGTTTCGTCGGTTGTGTTCCAATGCCAGTCATTCGCCGATTCATTAAAGGCATTGGCATAAGGATCGATATGAATATATTGAAAATGGCGTTTGATCAATCCGCTTAAAATCCGCTGCAGCTGCGGATCATTCTTCGCAAACGGAATGTAATGGATCACCTGTTCTACCGAATCACGAAGCCACATGGCCGGAATATCACCGGTAATCACAAATGTCGTGCCATCCTCCATCAGTTTGGTTGTTGTCTCCAGCGTGTTCGGGAACGTGTTCTTGAACAGCTGAAGCAGTTTTGGACGGTGCGCGAGCTTTTCTTCAGCCTCTTGCAGAACCGCCTGAATCGATTGCGGCAGCTCAAGCTCCGGCATTGGTATTTTGGGGAGTCTGAATTGTTCCATGGTTGTTCTGGCTCCTTTGATTAAGTATGATGTGTAGTCAATTTGATGGTTTTGATCTCATACGGCAAGAATGGAAGGGTTAACCTTCCTTCAGCGGTATCCAGTTGTTCGAGTTCTTCTTCCAAGGCGTTGGATAAATGAACGCTTTTATAAGGATAAGGCCAGCTCAGTGCTGCTTCATCTCGGCCTCCCGCGGATTCATACATCCGAAGGATATACCCTGAACCGTCTTCTGCTGGTTTAACGGTATCCAGGATTACATGGTGGCTCTCGAACGGAATAAACGAATGAACAGCAGGCCGAGGACCCTTATTCGAAGTTGTTCTTATGCACGGAAGCTCATGGTTGAGCTCGGCAGCTTTACGGACGATTCCAGCGCTTCTCCAGTCTCCTTCATGCGGGTACAAGGAATACGTGAACTCATGCTCACCCAAGTCTGCCGTGACATCGGGCCACTTCGGCGCGCGCAGCAGGGACAACCGGATCGTGCTGTCCTGAATGTCATACCCGTACTTGCAGTCGTTGATGAGACTGACGCCGTATCCATGCTCCGACACATCCGCGAAACGGTGACCACAGACTTCATATTGCGCCTGCTCCCAGCTTGTATTACGATGGGTCGGTCTCTCGATGGTTCCGAACGGAATCTCATAAGTAGCCTTATCGGCAACGACCCCAATCGGGAAGCCGACTTTCAGCAGTTTATGTGATTCATTCCAGCTGACAAACGTCTTGAAGTCGATCCGCCGGTCATGATGATAAAAAATCATGTCCTGCATGATCTCCGAGTTATGGATGCGCCAGCGGAAACGCAGCACATCCTGTACCTCACCCGCATGCACCAGCTTCTTCTCGATCAGCTCCGCCTTTCCGGCTAATTGCTCCTCGTAACGGGTATCGATATCCCATGCGTCCCACAGCGTTGGACGGTCATGGAAGAAGTGGAAGCGGTTCGCGGCTTCGCCAGGCTTGACCACTTCCCGATGAGCCTCTTTATCCCACAGGCTCGTGATTTCGCCGCGCTCATTAAAGCTGACCTTATAAAAAGCCGTTTCCCAGGAATCTGCGAACACTGTAGTAGAATTCTCCGCCACCGCCTGGTTTCCTGCTAGCGGCTTCAACCAAATGGTCTTGTATCCCAAAGCCGGGATGCCTTGAACATGAACATTCAAGCGGTGAGAGGTTTTACCCTTCTCTCCCGTTTGGGCATCGTATTGCAGCAGCTCTCCGTCCGAATCATACGGCGCAAGGCCCTGCTCTCCTTCAATCGAAATGACGGCATCTCTGCTCCATCCAAGTCCGTTGAAAATGACATACGGAATGCCTTCCCCTTCTGTATCGGCCTGATCTGCCAATACCTGAAGCCCAAGATGAAGGCTATGATTTCCTTTTTGGAACACCTCTGCGTACTCCTTCTCAGAGGTAACGTAAGACTCCGTAATGGCAGAGCCCGGGATAATATCGTGAAATTGATTCAGTAAAATCAGCTTCCAGCCGTCATGCAGCTCACTGACGATGTCCTGCTTCTTCTCGGTGTCCATATACGGGAATGCCACCGAGTTCCATAGCTCCGCCTCGCGGTACAGGATTTCCGCTTTCCGGTTATGACGCTTGTTCCGCGCATGCGTTGTATAGGTGCCGCGATGAAGCTCAAGATACAAATCCCCGAGCCATTTCGGCAGCTTCGTCTGTGTTTCCTCGATCCCGCCGAAAAACTCGGCCGCCGTGCTGTACTTACTGGCCGGTTGACCGACCATCAGCTCGGCCCGGTCGATATATTCCAGCATTTCGCGGGTTACGCCGCCTCCGCCGTCACCATGCCCATACAGCAGCATCTGCTCCGGATGAACGGCTCTCTGGCGGTATGACTGCCAATGCTCGTGAACATCTTTAGGCAGCGTGTTCTCGTTCACGCCGTGATTAAGATAGGATAACATCGGTGTTCCATCGATCCCAACCCAATGGAACAGGTCGTAAGGGAAGACATTCGTATCGTTCCACCCAAGCTTGGTTGTCATGAAATAACGAATGCCGCCATGCTTCAGGATCTGAGGCAGGGATGCACAGTATCCGAACGTATCCGGCAGCCATTCAATATGAGATGTCAGGCCAAACTCTTCTTGATAGAAGCGCTGCCCGTACAGCATTTGACGCATGAGGGACTCCCCGCTTGGAATGTTCAGGTCCGGTTCGACCCACATCCCGCCGACCAGCTCCCAGCGTCCTTCCTTGATTCTGGCCTTCACTCTCTCGTACAGCTCGGGATCGTGATCCTTCAGGAATTGGTACAGCAGAGGTTGGCTCTGCGCGTACTTAAATTCGGGATATTCGTTCATCAGCGCATCCATGGTGGAGAAGGTCCGGCTTGTTTTTCGCACCGTTTCCCGGACGGGCCACAACCAGGCGATGTCGATATGCGATTGCCCTACCATATGCTCGGTGCCTTCGGCATGGCCGCCAATGGCTGTGACCGCCTGTTTCAGATCATGCTCGATCGCGGTTATCTGGGCACCATCCTTGATCGCAGCTTCATCCAGACTAACGAAGCGGTCCATCGCCTGATACAGCGCCTCGATCAAGCGGATGCGCCGCATATCGCTCTCCGGGAGCAGGATAAGCGAATCCCGGACCACGGTTGCGGTGTACATCAGACTCTGAACGGGCACGTTCACGTTAACCAGCAGACTTTGCACCCTAGTAATCGGAGGCTGTATGACAGCCTGCTGATTCAGCGGGTCCACTGGCTCCGGAATCGGATCGTACAACTCGATCTCAAGCTCCATCTTCATGCCGGTGCGTTTCGAATCAAGCTTGACGAAGGTATGATTACGATCCAAGCCCTGATAAGATGCTCCGTTTATGCGCAGTAAGCCCTCGCCCCCGGAGTGGAACACAAGTCCGATCGATCCATTCACCCAGTGAGGAGGCAATTCAAGATTCCTCCGAAAGAAATAGGTTGTCCCCTGCGTGCTCGGAGACCTGTTGAAGTCGTGCCCCTCCGTATAAGGGGCCTTATCCTCATACACACCCGGAACCATGTAAGTGGCCCGGGCAATGTTCCAATCTCGAAGCTCCGTCGACTCGAGCCACTGCCGCTCCGAAAGTTCGCGTATAAAGCGTCGAATGCGTTCCATTCATTAACCCTCCTGTACAATCAGATCTGCACTCAGCGTATCGTTCACGTGTCTGCCTATCATCACACGGAACAGCCCGGGCTCAACCACCTGCTGGTAATCGTGACCGATATATTGAAGCTGTTCCGGACCGACGGTAAATTCCACCTTGCGCCGCTCTCCAGGCTGCAGAGTAATTTTCTGGAAGCCCTTCAGCTCACGCTCCGGTCTCGTATACTTGCTGGCAGCATCGCTTACGTATAATTGTACAACCTCGGAGCCTTCGCGGTCACCGCTATTTGTAACGTTCACGGAAACAACGGCTGTACCGTCTGTTCCGATCACTTCTGGAGTCATTTGAATATCCGAATAACTGAATTCGGTATAGCTAAGCCCGTATCCGAACGGATAACGCGGCTGAGAATCTTCTTCGAGGTAACGCTTACCGCGCGACCGCTTGCCGTTATAGTAAACCGGCAGCTGTCCGACATGCTTCGGTATCGACATCGTGAGCTTGCCGGACGGATTCACATCCCCGAACAAAATATCCGCTACCGCATGTCCGCCCTCCTGACCCGGATACCATGCTTCCAGGATGGCATCGGCGTGCTCGTCGATCCACGGCTCCGCAATCGGCCGGCCGTTGATATACACAACGATCATCCGCTTGCCAAGCTTATGAATCTCCTGGGCCAATTCCAATTGAACGCCGGATAACTGGAGCGTCATCCGGTCGATGCCTTCGCCGCAATCCATGTCACTTAAAGCGTCGTCCGTAACCTTCGATGCCCCTGTGCGCAAATCGATCGTGCCTTCGCCAAAGTCGCGTGCGCTGGAACCGCCCAGTACTATGACTACGGTATCGGCTTGATCCGCACAAGCTAATGCCAATTCAAAGCCTTCTTTGGAATCGTCCTTAATGCGGCAGCCCGGAGCATATAATACACGCTTCGCTTCATCCCCCAGTTTCGCACGAATTCCATCCAGTACGGTGGTCACGCTTGCCGGCGGCTGAGGAGAAGTATAGTCCCCAAGCTGATTGTATCCTTGATTGGCGTTAGGTCCAATGACGGCAATCACGCCTCTTTCTTTGGATAACGGGAGCGCCTTGCCTTCATTCTTGAGCAGGACGATGCCTTCCGCCGCAAGCTGTCTGGCAAGTTCAACATGCTGCTCGCTGCCAATAACTTCCTCCGCTACCTGCGGATCCACGTAAGGATTCTCGAATAGTCCGAGCTTGAACTTCAAGGTCAATACGCGGCGAACGGCCTCATCCAGTACGGCAACCTCAAGCTTGTTTAGCTCGATCGCGTTCAGAAGATGCTTGCCGAACATCTCGCCTGACATCTCCATATCGATCCCGGCACGAAGCGCCTCAACTGCAGCATCCATTCCGTCTTCAGCGGTATCATGGCCGCTGGCCAGCATATCGATAGCGCCGCAGTCAGTGATTACCATGCCGTCAAAGCCCCACTCCTTGCGAAGAATTCCGTCAAGCAGCTCGGTATTCACGGTGCACGGCACACCGTCAATCTCGTTATAAGCCGGCATAATGGATGCAGCTCCTGCCTCCACGGCTTTCTTGAACGGCAACATGTCCACTTCCATCAATTCACGTGTTCCCATATGCACGGGCCCCGCATTTCTCCCGCCCTCGGAACTGCCATAACCTACAAAATGCTTCAACGTCGCCGCAACACTGCTCGGGCTGTCCAGGGACTCGCCCTGAAGGCCTTCTACCGATGCGACCGCATATTCGCTGATCAGGTATGGATCTTCGCCGAAGCATTCCTCGGTACGGCCCCATCTTGGGTCGCGCACGACGTCTAGGACCGGGGAATAGGTGACGGCACCGCCTTGGCTGCGCGTTTCGAGCGCCACGGCACGGCACATTTCCCGGTACAAATCCACGTTCCATGTACTCCCGATGGACAGCGGCACCGGAAAGACCGTGCCGCCGATAGCCATATGCCCATGCGAGCATTCCTCCCCGATCAGGATCGG
The DNA here is from genome assembly GCF_050279985.1 of Paenibacillus sp. NPDC093718. Taxonomy (NCBI): domain Bacteria; kingdom Bacillati; phylum Bacillota; class Bacilli; order Caryophanales; family Paenibacillaceae; genus Paenibacillus; species Paenibacillus sp. NPDC093718. The sequence goes on along the minus strand of NZ_JBNNUS010000006.1, from coordinate 160,021 downwards.
GATGCCCAGACGCGATTCCTCAATGGCGTAGCGCTGGATGTAGTTGACGGCTTCAGCTCCTTCACGCGGAGAAAGACCGGTCTCAAGTGTTACACCGGTCCATGGATCGGCGCGAAGGGTCCCGTAAAGGGAGCCGACGCCGCCATTTTTCACTTGCTCTTTAAATGAATCCGTTAATGAAATTCGACCTTCATTTACTTCATAGGTCTTCCAGCCGAACGGCTGGATCAGCTGCCCAACCTTTTCCTTCAGGTTCATCAGGCCAAGAAGATGTTCAACTCTTTCCGTAATGGGTTTACTGGAATCTTTATAAGTCATCTCATACCCTCCGGTACATGAAGAATTTATTCTTTAACCGCGCCGATGGTCAGACCTTGAATGAAATAGCGCTGGAAGAACGGATAAGCCAGAATAATCGGCCCGGTTGCCAGAACAACCATCGCCATCCGCGAAGTATCCTGCGGCATGCTCTGCAGAGCGGCCATGCTAAGGGATGAATTCTGAGAGTTCTGCAGGATGAACTGCATGCTGGTCTCAATTCGCATGAGCATGGATTGCAGCGGAACCAGGTTCGGATCATCAATGTAGAGCAATGCGTTGAACCAGTCGTTCCAATAACCCAGGGTGCTGAACAACCCGATGGTTGCCAGACCCGGCAGGGATAGCGGCAATACCAGCTTGTAGAAAATTTTAAACTCGCTCGCACCGTCGATTTTACCGGATTCAATGATGGCATCCGGAACGCTGGTGCTGTAGAACGTACGAAGAATCATAATATAGAAGGCGTTGAGCGCCAATGGCAGGATCAATGCCCAGATGGAATCTTTCAAACCGAGCAATTGTGTGGCAACGATATAAGTCGGTACCAGACCCCCGTTAAACAGCATCGTGAAAAATGCAAAGAATGCGAAGAAATTCCGATATCTGAAACCCTTGCGAGAGATTGCATAGGCATATAACGAGATGATAAACAAACTGATCAACGTTCCCACTACCGTTACAAAGATCGTAACACCGTAAGAACGAAGTAGCGTATCGCCTGTCTGGAATACATATTTGTAAGCTTCAAGACTCCATTTCTCCGGCCAGATTTGGTAACCGTTGCGGGCCAGTGAGCCTTCATCTGTAAATGAAATGATCATGACGAACAGGAACGGAAATACACATAAGAACGAGAAAATACCGGCAATCAGGTTGAATACGACATTCCACCCGGATGAAAGCTGATGAAAATCTTTCATCTTGCTTTTAGATTTGAACACATCACATACCCCCTTCTTGGTAGATTGATCGATTAAAACAATGCATTATCCTTGTCATATTTACGAACGATATAGTTCGATACCATAACCAGAATAAATCCGACTACCGACTGGTACAGACCCGCAGCGGTACTCATTCCGATCTCGCCCGTTGTCTTCAGACCACGATATACATAGGTATCAATGACGTTCGTTACGGAATACAAGGTTCCCGAATCCCTTGGCACTTGATAGAAGAGACCAAAGTCAGCATAGAAGATTTTACCGATCGCAAGAAGAGTCAAAATGGTCATCAGCGGTTTCAACATCGGAAGCGTAATGGCTTTGATCTGCTGCCATTTGTTCGCTCCGTCAATCATGGCCGCTTCGTACAAGGATTTATCGATCCCCATAATCGCCGCCAAATAAACGACGCTGTTATAACCAACGGATTTCCACAAACTGATTAACGTCAGGAATATCGGCCAGTACTTGGCCTCGGAGTACCATTGAACCGGCTCCATGCCGAACCAGCCCAGAATCTGATTCAGCATCCCTTTATCCATGCTCAGGAAACTGAATGCGAAGTAACCTACGATAACCCAGGACAGGAAATACGGCAGGAACATACCGGTTTGATAGACTTTCGCCAATTTCTTGTTCACGATTTCAGACAATACGATAGCCAGTGCTACGGATAGAATGAGACCTAGTATAATGAACACGAAATTATATAGAACGGTGTTGCGCGTAATGATGTAAGCATCGTTGGTACTGAACAGGAACTTAAAGTTCTGGAATCCTACCCATTCACTATTAACGATACTTGCCCAGAACCCGTCACGGCTAAAGCGGTATTCCTTAAATGCAATAATGGTCCCGAACATGGGCAAATATGAGAATAAGAGAAACCATAAGGTCCCCGGCAAAACCATGAACAGCATGGCCTTATTCGTCATAATATTTTTGAAAAACTGTCCGATCGCTCTCACGCTTACCCCTCCTCGTGATGTGCATGAAATGAACAAAAGAAGGGCGGGTGAACATCCGCCGCCCCGTCCTTGTTCATGCTGCAGCGGTACTGCTGTCCCTTAGGACAGGCAAGCCGCTTCATGCATTGTTATTACTTGCTTGCTTTCCAAGCATCAATTTGGCTTTGTGCTTCAGCGATGATCTTGTCCAGACCAGCAGCTTTCAGCTTTTCATTCGCTTTTGGCAGGAACTCTTCAGGATTCACGGTACCTGTCATCAGCGGCGCCCAGAACTCTTCTTTTACGTTGTTGACTGCTGCGAGCTCTGTGGATACTTTGGTTGGATCGAAGTTGAAACCGAGAAGCGGAGCAGGCTGGCCGGACTCGTTAAACTTCTTGAACTCTTCCCATTTGTTCTCAGGATCCTCAGGATTCAAGTAAGTCAGCATGACATTACCAAGCGCGAAGGTAGGCATGTCGTAGTTTTTCGATTCTGGCAAGTTTTCCATTACGTTCTCGCTAAGCTTTTTGTAGTGCACGCCTTCGATACCGGAGTCAACCAGGTTGCGAAGATATACGTCAGTGTTCAGGAGATTCAAGAACTCCATGGCTTTCTCAGGGTATTTCGAGTTAGCGGAAATCGCTTGCATCGAACCCATTACCGACCAGTTGAAGATCGTTGCGTCGCCAGCCGGAGTGGATACGACCGGATAGCCGTAGCTTTGGCTCCACAGATTGTCTGCGAACGGCTGCGTAGCCGCACGGTCCGCGAACCAGTTGCCGGATGTCATCAGATCTTGCGTTGAAGTTGTTGTCGCTGCTTCTGGGGAAATGTATCCCGCTTTGTAGTACTTGTTCATCAATTTCAGCATGTCCATCGTTTCCGGCATTTCGAGGAAGTTCACAACTTTCAGCTCTTCCTTGTCATCCAGGTAAACGGCCATTGGCATTTTTTCGATGATGTAGTCAAACGGAAGCAATGGACCGAAGTCTTTGTTGATAGCCAAAGGAACGACGTTCGGTTCTTTTTCCTTAATCGTTTTCAGCAGTGGCTCCAAGCTTTCCATCGATTTCACGTTCGAAATATCGAGGTTGTATTTATCAAGCAACGTTTTGTTAAAGCGCCATGCTTCTTGAGCAGGAAGTTCTTTGTTTGCCGGAATTGCATAGTTGTGACCATCAACCTTGGAACCTTCCAGGAACGCAGGGTCAATCGCGTCTTTAATGCCTTTTCCATGGCTTTCAATCAGCTCGTCCAATTCCATGAATGCGCCTTTACGTGCATTTTGCACATAGTCAAACGCCCATGAGCTGGTGAACAGAATATCCATCGGTTCGCCGGAAGCTGCCATGACTTGCATCTTCTGGTTGTAATCACCAAAGTCAATCATTTTCATGTCAACGGTTACACCAATCTTCTCAGCAGTGTATTTATTGATTTCTTCCTCTACCTTGTCGACATCCTTTTGAGGTGTTCCGATGGTGTACCAGATCAGCTCAACCGGTTTCTCGGCAGATCCCCCACCGTTTCCTGCACTCTCTTCTTTGTTGCCTCCGCATGCCGACAACAGCATGGATGCAGACAATAGCAACGTTAGCGGCAGGAGCCATTTCTTTTTCGATTTACTCATGTTTATCCTCCCTTTTGAATCCTTTGTGTCTCTACACTTATAAGGTTATCCCATGAAAGCAGTTTCACATAGGCGAAAAATTAAAGGTATTATGGTGAAAATAAAGAAAAAAACTCTGATTAAATTAATCAGAGCATTCCTCGAAAATCCCTCGGCGATACGCCGACGAATTTTTTGAACTGTTTATAGAAATAACCGGTTTCCCAATAACCTACATTTTTTGCGATATCCTGCACTTTCGTCGAAGTGTTTCGAAGCAGCTCCTTGGCTCGCTCTATCCGGTATCGGTTAATATACTCCGTAAAGTTCTCTCCCGTCTCTTTATGGAACAAATGCCCCAGGTAGACGGGATGAATATGATATTGGGCGCCTAACACCTTCAGTGACAAATCCTCGTTATAATGATGCTGGATATGATGCAGAATTTGCTGGATGACAGGGCTCTTCACGTCATTGTTGAGCGAATCGACCAGCCCGCCAACTCCTTCCTTCACGGCCGTAATCAGATCGTCGATCGATACGGAATCCATAATATCGGTAATTGTGTTTTTCACAAAATCAGGGGCTGCCGTGTATTGGATATCGTTCAGCTCCAGCTTCAGGCGAATGACCATCTCGACCGCAATGCTCTTGAGTGTCGTTGGGATCATGCCCTGCGTATGACGAAGCCGATCAAAATCACTGTCGATCAAATCAAACAGCACCTGCTTGTCCCTTCCGGCGATGCCTTTGGCATATTCGGGCCACTGTACGGAATAGGATTCCGCAGCTTCTCCCTTCTTGGCTTGAACATCCACATAATCCACATAGGAGGGCTGCTCCAGAACGAGATAGTATTCCTGTGCCTCCTTGGCGTGGAGATAACTGTCCTTATAATTACCGCCGAGACTTTCCACGCTGCCAAGCGAGATGGACAACTCTTCTTCATAGCAGTACTCGCGCACCTGCTGCAGGAGCCGGATGGCTCTCGCTTTTTCCGTGTCCGGGTCTTTCATCATAAAAATCACCACGTGATCGCCGTCATTGTCCCGGAAATACAGAACACCCGGCTCCTGATCCATTAATTGATACAGACAGCTCTCCAACGGCGTGAAATCCGCTCTCAGGATAGACGCCATGACGTAAGGCAAATTCAGATTCAGCCCCAGAAGGGTCGCCCGTTCCTCCAGCTCCTCCGGCTCAATCCGGTCCGTGATCCAGCGGTACAGGATATTGCTCCGCAAAATGTTAATGTCGTACTCGTCCAGTCTCATTTCCCGTCTGGATTTGTTCATTTTATCCGTTGTGCTGGCAATCGTTTCTTCCAGTTCCTTCAGATTGATCGGCTTGAGCAAATAATTCTCGATCCCCAGACGCATGCCTTCCTTCAAATACGCAAAATCGTCGAAACCGCTCAGGATGATCACCTTCAGATTACGGTTTAATTTACGCGCGCCTTCAATCAATTCAAGTCCCGTCATGACAGGCATCGATATATCCGTAATGAGAATATCAACCGGAATGACCGCCATCTTCTCAAATGCCTGGCGACCATTCTCCGCATGACCGACCACCTCGATGCCATACTTCGACCAATCCACAACGTCAACCAATCCCTCTATAATGAACGGCTCATCATCCACGATAAACACTTTATACATCGTTATTCAGCTTCCCTTCTGCCACCGGAAATTTGACTGTCACCGTCGTACCGTTACCCGGCTCACTCTGGATGTCCATTCCGTATGAACTTCCAAACGTCAGCTTTAACCGCTCATTCACACTCCGCAGACCAAACGATTCTTCACTCGACTCGGCCATCTCCAGCCGGGATTTGATCTCCTCAAGCTGCTCCGGCTCGATCCCTTTCCCGTTATCCTTGATCTCGATCACGACATCTCCATCCTGCTGCGTCGCGTTTATCGTCAGCCAGTTATCATCCTGGTCGCTGCGCAGCCCATGAACGATGTAATTCTCAATCAGTGGCTGCAGTGACATTTTCATCATCGGCACATGCTTGATTTGTTCCTCACAGTGCATTTTGTAAATATACTTGTCCTTATAGCGAATGCGAAACAGTTCCAGATAGAGCCTGCACGCCTCTAGCTCATCCTTCAGCGTATAGTGGGACTTGTGCTGAACGATATTCTTGAACAGCATCGATAAGCTGTAGATCATATCGCCAACATCCTGCGCCCCTTGCGAGAGAGCTCTCATTCGAATCACTTCGAGTGTATTGTAAAGAAAATGCGGATTAATTCTGGCTTGCAATGCAGACAGCTCCGCGTTCTTCTGGTTAATTTCTGCCTTATACACCTTGTCGATATACCGGGAAAGCTCGTCCAGCATTTCATTAAAGCTGCCCGCAATTTGCCCAAGCTGATCATCCTTGGTATCCTGCATCCGAGCCACGAACTCTCCCTTCTCAACCTTACGCATAAAACGGATAATGTTATCTGTCCGCTTGGAGTAATTCACGATCATCAGCGATGGAATGGACACAGCAATCACGATGCACAGCAGGGCAGCAATCATGATGGTGCTCTGCACGCCATGGAAAGATTCAGCGATCTCACGTTTAGGCGTAATGCCGACCACCGTATAACCCGCCTGATTGTGCGCCGCCGTTGTAATATACGATTCCTCGTCAAGGTTCACGGTTTCTTTGGAATTCAGCAGCCGGTCGGCATAAGGATATTTCTCACCGTAATATTTGCCTGAGGAATCAAACATCACGCGGCCATCGCCGGATAAAACCAGTACGGATCCCTTCGATGGATCTTTGCCACTGTTCAGGACGGCATCCAGCGCTTCCGTACGATACAAAATAACCAGCTGCCCCAGATTTTTGTAGGTAGTCATATCATTAATCGGGCTCCGGATCGAGAATAACGGTAATGTCACGTCTCCGGCCAGCTTACGCACCCATAGATTCGGCAATGTGACACTCTGGCTTTCGAGCGCCATCACGTCGGGGATGTAAGAATGCGTGGCATTCGCCTGATAGAGCCTCGTCATGCTGCCCTGCTTGTAAACATACACATACTGCTTCTCGGCACTGTACAGCATAATATTCTCGATATCCGGATCATCGTCCAGCCTCTGCTTAAAGTAAGCGACCACGCTGTCTGAATTGGACTGCCCGCCGCCCGCAATCCGGTTCATTCGCTTGGCCATGTACTCATTAAACGAGTTCATGAGGAAATAGGAAGTGTCAATGCCTAGAGAGGTATTGCGATACAGTTCATTCACATAGGACTGCGCATTCTCATATTTTTGATTCACATGCCGTTCCACCCGCTCAACCGCACTTCGCTGAATGTCCAGTTCACTGCGAACGGCCGATTGAAACAAGAAGTAATACATAAGAAACGATAAGGTGACAATGGTAACCACCGCAATCAGGGAGATTAACAGCAGCATCTTGGTAAACATATTATTTTTGATATATTTTTGATAAAACCTAGCAGGAGACATCGGTTTCCCCTTCCTGATGGTAACGTTGTTACTGCGTAGCATATTAAATATAACATCGGCAGACCGTCATCATTGGATGAAATTTCTACCAAGTCATGAAGGTGTAATTTGCCTATTTTAGGTTAATTTAGGGGCCGGTATTCCCCCTGGTTCATAGCATGAATCAGGAAGGAGAGGGTTTAAAATGCCCCAATACCGCATTATTGTCGATTTATCCGATTATCAGCTGCACCTGCTGGATGGCAACATCGTGGTACGTACGTTCCCGGTTGCCATCGGCAAAATGGCTACACAGACGCCTCCAGGCAATTACACTATCATCAACAAGCAGCCAAATCCCGGGGGACCGTTCGGAGCCTATTGGTTAGGGTTGTCCAAACCTCATTACGGCATCCATGGTACGAACGACCCTTCATCCATCGGGCGCTCCGTTTCCCTTGGATGTATTCGGATGTACAACGAGGATGTGACGGAGCTGGCTTCCCTCGTGCCCATCCATACCCGGGTCACCATACGAAACTGATAACATAAACTGGTGATTTCAAATCCCTCCAAATTGGTTAAATACAAATGTTACATAGTAACTATGTATTTACTAATCGTTGTATATGGAGGGATTGCCCATGATGCAGAGCAAATATTTCAGGACATGCTTTGGCATAATCGCACTGCTCTTGATCATTTATCTCGGTTCCGAAATCAGCTTTTTGTTCCGGCCAATCGTCTCCATGTTCAATATGCTGATCGTTCCCGTCGCGATGGCCGGCTTCTTCTATTATCTGCTCAGGCCGATCGTGGACTACCTGGAGCGGCGGAAGATCAAACGGTCCATTGGCGTCCTGATGCTGTATTTCGTGTTTGCCGGTCTCTGCGCCATCTTCGGCATTGTGGTATGGCCGACACTGCGAGAACAAATCGAAAATTTTATCAGCAATACCCCCTTTTTGGTAGAGGGTGTGCAGGAACAGATTGACCAGCTGCAGCAGAATCGATTCTGGTCACGCTATGTACCAACGGAATCCGAGCTGTCCACCTCACTGACGGAGTATATGAATCGGATCATTACCTGGATCAGCAACTCCATCAACAACCTGATTACCGTTGTATCGAGCGTTGTCGTTATTATTGCTACGATTCCGATTATTCTGTACTACATGCTGAAGGAAGGCGGCAAGCTTCCGCCCAGGCTGCTCAGTGTCCTGCCAAGACGATACCGCCGCGATGGCCAGGAGGTGCTGGGTGAGATCGATACGGCACTCAGCAATTTTATTATCGGCAAAGTGATCCTGAATCTTATACTTAGCATTATGATTTATATCGGATTTCTGATCATCGGGCTGCCCTATTCTTTGCTCTTGACGGTGATTTCCTTCTTCTTGAATTTCATCCCGTATATTGGAGCGCTGCTGGCGACCATTCCCGCCGTCATTATCGGATTTATCGAATCTCCTTCCATTGCGATATGGTCCGTTGTCGTTATTGTCATCGCACAGCAGATCCAAGATAATATTCTGACACCGGTCATCTACGGGAAACAGCTTGATATTCACCCGTTGACCACGATTGCCCTCATCCTTGTAGGCGGCGATTTCTTCGGGCTGCTGGGCATCCTGCTCGCCATCCCGGCATATATGATCATCAAAATTATCGTGGTACGAATTTACGAACTGTTCCTTGCCGAAAAAGTTGAAGACGCATAATGAACACGGCTTACTGGAGACATACATTACCATCTGCACAAAAAAGGATGTCCCCGCCAACTTGACGATGGCTGCTGGGGACATCCTTTATTTAAAGAATCACGCATTGCCGCGCAAGGATCGAACCACAAAATAATGCTCGTCCTTGCGCAATATCATGCCATTTGACAGGGTAACGGTATCCTCATCGTGTGAAGTCAGGATGGCCTGTGATGACACCAGTCGATTGCCCCTCCATATCATGACGGAAGATCCAAAATAGACCGCATTATCGAACTGAATGGTATGGTTCACGACATAACCGATGGAGTTCAAGGCCGGGTATGCGTTTCTCGGCATAATTCTATGAATGGCGCGAAACGGTATAACAAGCTCACCCGGGCCAAGAATCACTTTTTCCTGAACGGGATCCCATCCTTTCAACACACCTTCAACCGTGCTTTTTGCCCCGTCTAAACGCTGAATGACAACATGACGACCAATCCAATGTTTCATGAAGGTCACCTCTCGCGGATTATTCATCTCCATCGCCCGGCGTGCTCGGGATGTCCCAATTCACCGGATCCATACCCTTTTGCATTAAAAAAGCATTCGATGCTGAAAATGGACGACTACCGAAGAATCCTTTATGCGCTGCAAACGGACTCGGATGACTGGACTCAACCACCTTATGCCGGCTTCGGTCTATGAAGGAACCTTTCTTCTGTGCGTAACTTCCCCATAATATAAAAACCATTGGCTGATCGCGTTCATTCAATTTCGTAATGACCGTATCGGTGAATTTCTCCCACCCGATTCCTTTGTGTGAGTTCGGCTCGCCTTCGCGAACCGTAAGCACTGCGTTAAGCAGCAGTACCCCTTGATCCGCCCACGATTGCAAGGAACCGTGATTGGGAATCGAGATTCCCAGATCCGAAGCAAGCTCCTTATGTATATTTCGTAAAGATGGAGGAATCGCAACCCCGGGCGAGACGGAAAAGCTCAGCCCCTGCGCCTGTCTACGACCGTGATAAGGGTCTTGTCCCAAAATAACGACTTTCGTCGATTGGTACGATGTTTGCTGAAGAGCCCGAAATATATCTTCCTTGGGGGGATACACCGTGCAACGCCGGTATTCCTCGTCCACCCGTTCCATCAACGCTTGAAAATAAGGCTTATCCATTTCTCCCTGCAGAATAAGGTCCCAATCATTGTTAAACATCCGCATGTCTCCTCTCTCCTCCTCACACAGGCCAGCATGGAATCATAAAAGAATGCGATTTCTATAATCGGAACACCAACATCTTCCGTTCAATTTGAATCAAATAACAACACGCATCATGAGTTGACCTTGTGTCGATTTAAAAAATAAGCCGGCACCCATACGGGGGCCGACTTATTTTGCATCTTACCAGACGCTGTTATAATGCCGAGGACGGGGGTCGAACCCGTACGGTAGTCACCTACCGCAGGATTTTAAGTCCTGTGCGTCTGCCAATTCCGCCACCCCGGCATATTTATCCGCGCATGTTCCTAGCGTCGTTCACGTTCACTTGCATAACCGAAGGTACGCGTGGAATTCGCAATATGTTGCGATCTCATTCCGATATCTAGGTGTGCACATTTCGTCTTAGCGACAAAATTGATAATACCATGTCCAACCATATGATGTCAATATATGAAACTCATAATTTTTCGCATCACCCTATCCAAAGCCTCATTCTCGATAGCTTCGAGCCTCTGCTCTAACTCATCCGTTCGAATCCTTCTGTTTTCCGTAAAGAATAATTTTACCGTTATCACCAAATGATAAATATGCTTGCAATGTCATATGCGAAGACTAGAACAACAGAGAAAAGGATACCGCTCACCATGAAAAAACTCTCAAGCGTCTTATGGATCGCTCTCTCCATCTCCCTTTGCCATCATCATGTTGTCAACGCCAACCAAGCGCCATCCGCTTCCAAGGGCAGGGGGTATTATGAGGAACGCGGCGAGATTGTATGGGAAGTCCCCACTCACAACAAAGTAATTGCTCTTACCTTTGATGATGGTCCGGACGAGCAGAACACCGTTCAAATTCTGGATCTGCTTAAGCAATATGACGCAAAGGCCACCTTCTTCGTTGTTGGCAGCCGGGTGGAGAAACACCCCGAGATCGTAGCGCGGGAGCTGCATGAAGGACATGAAATCGGCAACCACTCTTATTCCCATCCTCCTTTTCACAATATTAATGTCAGCAAGTTAACGAGTGAGTTAAACCAGACGCAAGATGCGATCTTTCAGGCAACCGGCATTCGAACCGTCCTGTTTCGTCCACCGGGAGGCAGCTATAATGAAGCAATTGTCCGCACGAGCAAGGATTTCGGTATGCTGACCGTATTATGGTCATGGCATCAGGATACGCTCGACTGGCGAAAGCCCGGCGTTAACCGGATTGTTAAAAAAGTGCTGGATAATGCCCATAATGGAGACATCGTACTGATGCACGACTTTGTGCCAAGCAGTACTCAGACGGTAGAGGCTCTCAAAGTGATTTTACCGGAGCTGCAAAAGAGAGGCTACGAGTTTGTGACCGTTTCGGAGCTGCTCTCCTACCATGAAAAAACGCGTAAGTTTATTGAAGTAAACCATTAGTGTATTGGGTTAAGTACAACGTTCTGGAATAACCGCTGCCTTCTGATGGTAACGGTTATTTTTTTGAAGACGCTTGGATCGGAAAAATCCAGAGTCCAATTTCCTCTTGAATATATCAATTCCATTTGATAAGATACAGAACGAACGTTCAGTATATGAATTTTGAATAGCTTTCAAGGGTTAGAAGGGGGTGCATGCGTGAATAAAAAACAACAACAAACCGAAGATACCAAGCGACGAATAGCCGAAGCCGCCAAGGCGCTTTTTATGCAGAAGGGTTACAAATCAACGTCAATAGAGGAAATCGTTGAAGCCACGGGCAGCAGCAAAGGGAATATCTATTATCATTTCAAGAGCAAGGAAGGGCTGTTTCTGTATCTGATTGAGGAATGGGACCTCGAGTGGGAACAGAAATGGAACAGCAAAGAGCAGCATTACACCACCACCGTTGACAAGCTGTACGGAATAGCCGATCAATTGGTGTTTGATGATCTGAACCACCCCTTCTCTAAGGCGCTTGATGAATTTATAAACAGCAATGGTGATGTCAGCGAAGAAGCAGAACAAAGAATCGTCCAGATTATTAGGAGCCATTTGGAATTCAATCAGAAATTGCTGCAGCAAGGGATGGATCGCGGGGAGTTTGAGAATCATAATGTGGAGCAGCTGTCCATTATCTTTGAGAGCCTCATTGTTGGCTTAAGCCAGATGTCGCGTATAACGAAGGTGGAAAATGCGCTTGCCCTTTATCATGCCGCCATCAAAATATTTCTGCATGGCATTGAAAAGAAATCATGAACAATGAAAACTTTTTTCATGGACTATCACAAACCGAACGTTCAGTATATAAATAACCGAATTACAATCATTTTCATCATATCTTTATTAAATCGTCTTTTAGTTTTGGAGGAATCATCATGTCATTACTGATGCGAAACAATGGAGCCATTCTGCTCCTCATGTTCAATATATTTCTAGTCTTCACCGGAATCGGGCTTGTCATACCTATTATGCCAACCTACATGACGGAACTGCATATCAGCGGAAGCACGGTAGGCATGCTCGTTGCCGCCTTTTCATTAACACAGCTGTTATTCTCCCCACTTGCGGGAAGATTGTCCGACACCATGGGTCGTAAAAGAATTATCATCACCGGCATGATTGTGTTTGCCGTATCGGAATGGTTGTTCGGAGCTGCCAGCACACCTCCGCTCCTGTTTGCCTCAAGAATGCTGGGCGGTATCGGCGCTGCACTCATTATGCCCGCTGTTATGGCCTACACGGCTGACGTGACTTCGAATGAGGAACGCGCCAGAGGCATGGGGTTCATTAATGCTGCCATTACGACAGGCTTCATCATCGGACCGGGCATCGGAGGATTTATCGCCGAGTTTGGCATTCGCGTTCCTTTCTACGCCGCGGCCGTTGCGGGAGGTATTGCCGCGCTGGTAACGCTGCTGCTGCTTCCCGAATCATCAGCCAAGCAGGAAGCACCTACCGTGCTGGGACGGAAAAAGGAGAGCCTGGCCGTTCAACTGGTGCGTTCTTTCAAGGAACCTTACTTCCTAAGTTTGATCATTGTATTTGTGCTCTCGTTCGGGCTTGCCAATTATGAAACGGTGTTCGGCCTGTTTGTGGATCATAAATTCGGGTTCACCCCTAAAGATATTGCCATGATCATCACGTTCGGGTCGATTGCGGGTGCCGTCGTCCAAGCGACGATATTCGGTTGGATCCTGAACCGCTTCGGTGAGAAAAGAGTCATTACGCTCAGTTTGCTTACCGCGGGAATCTGTATCCTGTTAACCCTGTTTGTGCATAAATACTGGCTCATATTCCTTGTAACCTTCTTGGTATTCCTGTCGATCGACATCTTGCGTCCCGCTATCGGTACGCAGATGTCTAAGTTGGCGAAGGATCAGCAAGGCTACGTGGCCGGCCTGAACTCGGCGTACACCAGTCTGGGAAATATTGCGGGACCGCTGGTGGCAGGATATCTGTTTGATTTGGACATCAACTTTCCTTACATCTCCGCATCCATCGTTCTCATCCTCTGCTTCTTCCTGGCCATGCGAGCAGGCAAAGCCTGGACCGCTACGGAGGCCGTCATGAATGAGCGGTAACGAAAGGTAACGACTTCCATACCGTTTACAGCTAATCATTGAACAAGACCCCGCCGGAAGCTTCTGGCAGGGTCTTGTTTTTAATTATGTATTTTTAATAGGCCACCAGGACAATCATCGCCAATAAAGCCACCAAGGCAAACAATAGAGACCATCCCAATTCAAACCGTCTCTTCTCTTTATATGCCTTGAATGCTTTCCTTGATTCAAATACAAATACGATCACCAAGAAGGCGAGCAACACCGGAAGTCCCCAGGACTGATTTAATACCCACTCTGACACCTTCATCCCCCATCCTATTTGCTAAAATGAGCTGCATCCAACCAGCAGCAGCCGTATAAATAAGCGTGTTCTCCTACGACTCCATTAAAATGTACCGTAAGCCGCCCCCAATTACAAATCTCGCTTGGCAGAATCATCGATGTCCCGGACACAATGAACCCATTTTGAATAACGATTTTTTGACCAACCAGTACATGAGGACCATGCACAAGGAGGTTTTAGAGAAGCACCCGTCTGTAGAAATAAGGGCGTAACTTATTTAAAATTGAGTTGAATATTTGATATAATCCTTCCGAGGTGAAAATGATGAACGGAAAGAAGTTTGTTATTATTATGGTTCTTATTTTGCTGATAATTGGTGCTTGTTCTTTAGTCCTAGCGCAAGTCTTGAATTCAATTGGTCGCCCAGATTTATAGAAACGCTCTCTTCACCATAGTTTTGGTCGGAACTATACAGCCCTGTAAACAGCAAAAAACCCTTGCAGCGCAAGGGTTTTCGATAAAGTGGGCCCTGAGGGACTCGAACCCCCGACCAGTCGGTTATGAGCCGACCGCTCTAACCAACTGAGCTAAGGGCCCTGAACATACATGTACACATAAACATAAGGACGTCATACATACATCGTTTAAAAATTGGTTGCGGGGGCAGGATTTGAACCTGCGGCCTTCGGGTTATGAGCCCGACGAGCTACCGAACTGCTCCACCCCGCGTCAATGCTGTATCAAACAGCGACAAGAATAAATATACACCATAACCCTACATCAAGTCAAGTACTGTTTTAATGGAATTTCCTCAAGGCATAAACCGCACACCATAGCGGCCCTTTTTGGAACGGTAAACCTCCACCATCCGCGGATCATGGTACCCGAACAGCCAGCCATCCTGCTCCAAACGTTTAGCAAAGCACCCTGCCTGAAATTTGCTAGTATACAGCTTTCCGTAATATACCCAATTCATCCTATGCGACTCCTTACCCGAATGATAATGTAGTGCTGTCATATTATGTCCATTCTTCCACAAAAAAAACACAGACCAACTAACTTCTTCTGATCTCCCGATAAAAAAACAATCAGCCATACCCTTACCACATCGTGATACGGATATAATTGATTGTCATCATAGGTAAAACGCGCCTATTGGCCGTCAGCCTCCGCAAACCGGGCGGCTATGCTCATAAGCTCCTGCTCCATCGAATTCATCATCTGGATGAAATTCATCAGCTGCGCCTTCGTCTCCTCAGCCTCAGTACGAAATCGCTGCTGGGAAACGCCCTCCCATTCGGCATTCAACGTTTCAATGACCTGGGACAATCGGGCGACCAGTTCCCCGCCGTAGTCACTCCCGCTTCGAATGTCTGCCGCAGCGCGGCGCAGCTCCTCGGGGGATACCTCTATACGTCCTGACATGGATTTACCTCACTCCTCCCTTTATGATTATCTTCTCGTTTGTTATGTAGGCTTCGTCTCAGCCAATACAGCCTGAAACTGTTCTTCCTCTTCGTCCTGGTAACCGGTAAATATAATCTCCTGGATGTCCTCATGATTAAAGACGTAGGCAAACTCCGGACTGACATAACCTTCCGGATATGGACAAGCCAAATAGTCGAACATTTGCGGCTGCTCAAGCGCCAGAATTTGCTTTCGACCATAAATCACAAGCTTCTTCTCGCCTTCTTTCAAAATGACAATTGATCCGTTCGGCAGCAGTTGCTGCGTCATAACTACCCTCTCCTTTTCTTGCTCTTCCGGTGCGGCGGCGCAGGCGTACGACCCTGATTCATTTTATTCAGAAACGCTGCGTTTCGCTGCTCTTTCGGCAATCCCAATACGGGATAATGAGCTTTTAGCTGATCCATGTTGTTCTGGATGAACATATACCGATGAATGAAAACAACGGCCATGTACAGACCGAGAATCAACAACACGGAAAAAGCCGCCATGCCCATTACAAATCCGCCGAGACCGCCGGTTATCGACACCACGAAGTAATAAGCCGCATAACCTATAGCCGCAAACAGTAAGGCCGCTTTGCCCGCTTTACCGACGCTGCCATTGCGCTCCATAGACTGGTAGGTCCCTCGCTGCAGCGCTCTAAAATGCAGCACATAAAACACAAGGAGAAGCAGAAGCATCACCGCTGCCGAGCTAAGCCCATATAGAATCGATTCAACTCCGGCCATGTCATACATCATTTTGAGTATAGCGATCTGACAAGTGACCGCCAGCGCCAGTCCGTATATTCCCAAATACAGCACAAAACCAACCTCAGACCGGTACGGATTTACACTCAGGCCAATTCCCCACAGCAGCATAACCACCCACACCGCCGCAGCCACATACATATATACCGACATCATGGGCGCTGCCAGCGTGACTAGCGCAGGGATCAGCATAATGAATAAAAAACATACGATGCCGCCCCGTATCTGCTCGGCGGGGATTAGCCGGAAATGAAACTGTTCTTCCTCTGAAATCTTTGCGCTCATCAATGACACTCCCTTTATTTGAACCATCCGGCAATCGTTGAACCTATCTTCTCCGCCCCCATTTTTAATCCTTCGGTTACGGTATCTTTCTTCCCGTCCCCGTCAAAATCCGTAAACTTGATGCCGTCCATAACATAGGAAGCGCCTACCGATACGCCGAAGCCGATGGCCGCACCCGCAAGGGTGCCAATCGGACCGCCCACTGCTGTCCCGATCAGCGCGCCTGCCTTAGCGCCAGCCGCAGCGGATGCCACGACGGTACCCACACCGACACCCACATCAACCACCGCATCTCCGGCTATTTTTGCCCCGCTTTTGTTCTCGTTAATATTCGTCACCAGATTTCCGACCGTTTGCATGGCGATGCCTGCATAACCAAGCTTACCGCCTTTCCAGCTTAGCGAGTCTTTAACAGCCGCGCCGGGTAGGACGTATTTCGGGATTCGGGGGTGATTCCGCCAGTTGTATTCAGCATAGGATTTTTTGCGGATATTAGCCAGCATCCCGTTCGTCACATTGGCTCGCATATTGCCGCGTCTGTCTTTTTCAAGCCAGATCCCGAAGCCGTTTCGGTACATATCCCAGTATTTATACATCGTCCCCGATGCCGTTGCCGTTCCGAACAATACCCCTGCGGCCGTTAGCGGATTACTCTTCCATTGATCCGCCGTTCCGCCAAAAGGCGCAAGCGCATTGAATTCAACACCCGCGGCCGTCACGGGCGGGTGCGTGTTCTTGTTCCCGTTCTGTGCCAGACTGGCCTGAAGGAGCAGATGCGGACTAACCTGGGCAACCGATTGTTTGCCGAAGTTTAGATTGCTGCCGAGCGATTGATCCGTCTGCGAAAAATCACCCGCCTTTTTCACCAGCTGCCCTCGATTTTGCTCCAGACGGCTAACCACCGACTGGCAAGCGGCCCTGCATTGGGCCAGGCGCTGTTCGACCTGGGCACGATGACGCGACTCCCAGGACATGCTCTGGATACGCTGCTGCATGCGCTCCTGAAGCTGCTGGACTTCCCGTGCAATATCAGATACCGCTGCTCCTTGCTGGTTCAGCATGTCAGGTACCACACGTATTTTAGTCATATCTAACAATCCTCCATATCGTTGATCGAGAAGGTAAAAACTTGAGAGTGCAGGATCATGATGCTGCCCTATCTCACTTAATGCGCTCAATGACTGCGCCAAGCTCCCGAATAATTTCCGTTACCGTGACGCCCCTAATTTGATCCTGTTCGCCTTCATTGCGAATCAACCAGTTGGAATGCTGTCCTCTCAACAGTTCGATTCCCTGTATTCTGCAGTTGAGATCCGGGCAATAGTATGCTGTGAAGGTTGCGTATCTCTCCGGATGGCTGACGCTATCGGCCAAGGCGGAGACAACGGATTCCGGGTAGCCCTGTGCGAGCAAATACTTCCGAGGCTCCTGCTCCCCTTGCTCGGCACTCATCCATTGCTGGAACCAGCCCTTAGGCATAGCCAATGGAGCTGTATCCCGGTTCTTCCTATCCTCCAGCTGCAGGTGGCTGATGATTTTAAGCCATGCCTCAGAGGGGGTTCCCAGCGCTTCCAGCACATATATTCTCGCACCGTCAGGCCCGTTTTCAATATCGGCCTTTACAACCAGACTTGAACTGTAATAAATGAAACACTCCTTCTG
This sequence comes from Paenibacillus sp. NPDC093718, assembly GCF_050279985.1. Lineage (NCBI taxonomy): Bacteria > Bacillati > Bacillota > Bacilli > Caryophanales > Paenibacillaceae > Paenibacillus > Paenibacillus sp. NPDC093718. The sequence goes on along the minus strand of NZ_JBNNUS010000006.1, from coordinate 141,852 downwards.
CCCTTCGTCGGAACCGGACACCCTCATATGTATCGTTAACAGGGTCCGGCTGCATACTTCTATGTATTCCAGCAGTTCCTGCACAAGAACCGGCTCGTTATCCGCCGTATCAATTAAGCCTATCTCCTGCAGCTCCTGCTCAATCTTGGCCACTTCTGCAGGCATCTCCTCGGCCAGCGTTCCGCGAAAAGGGTCCTCTAACCCAATGACAGCCCGCGCACCGACGATGCCGGTTAGTACAAAGAATTGTTTGCCGGTCAGTTTGATCCTGGATGGAACCTCCAAAGATCTCTCCTCCTTACGGTCAGTCCCGCCTATTTTGTGTTTAAATCTGAGGTTATCATTACTATTATAGGTGAGACGTCTCCTTCCCCTCTACCAAGTCGTGGCCCTAAATTTATAGGAACATATACCCAAATCAGCCGATCTTCAAACGATTCAGCAATAAAATTTCAAAAAAAAACATTCCCGGGTCGAAATCACCTCTGGAATGTTCTTATACTCATATTAGATTAGACGGATCTTCCTGCTGGATAATTCCGTGATACAGAATCGTCATCAGCTGTTCACTGACCGCGTTCAGGCTTCCCAAACCATGGTACCATTCGTTCTGCGCCGTAAATTCCTTGATAAACGTAAGGAACGCGACCAATACCTGGGGAGAGATGTCTTTCCGTATCTGTCCAAGCTGCTGGCCTTTAAAGATCAGCATTTCGAATTCCGGAACAACGAATTTCTGGTTGAATTGAAGCAGCTTGTCCATCTGCTCCGGGAATTTGGCCAGATCCGCCACAAATTTCTGGGATACCAACGCCGAAAATTTGTCCTGATCCCTGTAGAAGACCGTTAACGCCTCAAGCGGATCTTTTGCCTGATCCATAATATCACGGTACAGCGCCATGAGCTCCTCGACCATCCGGTCCACCACATGGTCCAATAAGCCCTCTTTGCTCTGATAGTAGTTATAAATCGTCATCTTGGAAACGGGAACCGCTTCGGCAATCTGCTCCATGCTCGTCTGCAATATCCCCTGCTCCATGAATAACCGCTTCCCGGCTTCAAGCACTGCTTCTTTCTTGGCATTCATCTGTTAGACTATATCCCTTCTATATCAGCATAAGGACACCGATGGCTGGCTGCAGCCGCGTACAGTCCTAATGTAACGATCCAGCCATCCGCTGTCAACCCGGCACCCTCCGCGGATTATCTTTGGCCACAGAATATAAAAAGCTGCCGCTCTGCGATAACTCACAAAGGCGACAGCCGAATAATCCTAGCTTGTATAAGTTGTTTACACGCCAAAGGAAGCAGGATTCGATCTCCAGGATTGAAGAAGCTCCACATCCTGTTCCTGAATCCGATTCTCGGAAAGCGCAACTTCAATCAGCGCTCCGTAGTTGGACAAGCTCTGCAGCGGAATCCCAGCTTCGGCGAAGGCTTGCACTGCTTTATCCAGCTGATAGCTGAAAATAGCCAATACCGCGAGCGGCTCCGCCCCTGCATCCTTGACCGCTTGCGCCGCTTTTAGCGAGCTGCCGCCCGTGGAGATCAGATCCTCGATCACAACCACCTTTTGACCGGGCTTGATCAAACCTTCGATTAGGTTTTCTTTGCCATGACCCTTTGCTTTGTCCCGAATATAAGACATCGGCAGGTTCATCTTCTGGGATACAAAGGCCGCATGCGGAATCCCGGCTGTGGCCGTTCCCGCAATGGCCTCGGCTTCCGGATATTGCTCCCGGATGACGGCTGCGAACGATTCAGCAATGTAGTCGCGAATCTCGGGATAAGACATCGTCAGGCGGTTATCACAGTAAATCGGGGACTTCATTCCCGACGTCCATGTAAACGGCTGATGGGGCCTAAGGGAAACGGCCTCAATCTTCAGCAAATAAGATGCGATCTGATGTGGAATATTCGCGAGTGTACTCATGCTTGAATCATCTCCTCAATAATCTGTTCTGCTGCTTGTCTCGGGCTCGGGGATTCCGTAATTGGGCGACCAACAACCAGATAATGACTGCCCTTGCGGATGGCTTCCCCTGGTGTAAGAACCCGAGCCTGGTCTCCGATATCCGCACCGGCCGGACGAATACCCGGTATAACGGTCTTAAACGCTTGTCCACATGCGGATGTTATGGCCCCCACTTCAAGCGATGAAGCGACAACGCCATGAAGCCCCGCTTGCTGAGCCAGCTTCGCATATCGTACGACCGCATCTTCTACCGAACCCGGGATACCGATTTCGTTATTCATCATATCCTGACTGGTACTGGTCAATTGGGTTACCGCAATGATGGTAGGCATGACAAGACCCGGGGTGTCCGCCACTGCGGCCTCCGCCCCGGCTTTTGCCGCCTGCATCATGAGAGCGCCGCCGCCGGCATGGACATTAAACATGTCCACACCCAGCCGCGATACACTGTCTGCTCCGCCCTTTACCGTGTTCGGAATATCATGCATCTTCACATCCAGGAACACGGAATAGCCTTTTGCTTTCAATTCTTTGACAAAATCAGGACCGGCCGCGTAGAACAGCTGCATGCCGACCTTCAAATAACACGGGATGCCCTCCAGCTGCTGCACCAATGCTTTTGCGCGCTTCGCATCCGGGTAATCCAGGGCCACCATCAGGCGGCCCGCCATTTCATTGTAGCTGGCGCTCATCTATACCCCTCCTTCTCGATTAAACAACCGGCATTGCTTCAGAGGAGAAGTTGATGGTCTCCAGCATCGTCAGAAGCTCACGAACCGTATCGAGCGAGGTCATACATACCACACCGTTTTCAACCGCTTCACGGCGAATTCGGAATCCGTCACGCTGCGGCGTTTTACCTTTGGTCAATGTGTTAAAGACGAAGTTCGCTTCACCTGTGCGGATCATATCCAGAATGTTCGGCGTTCCCTCGGACAGCTTATGAATGGTGGTCACATCAAGACCCGCTTCCTTCAATGCTGCTGCCGTTCCGCCAGTTGCGATGATTTTATAGCCAAGCTTATGGAAGCCTTTTAGCAGTGCTGCAGCTTCGGCTTTGTCTTTATCTGCGATGGTAGCGATGATCGCTCCTGTTGAAGGGATTTTCATGCCTGCACCGATCAGACCTTTGTACAGCGCTTTAGCATACTTCACGTCTCGGCCCATAACCTCACCGGTAGACTTCATTTCCGGTCCAAGGGTAGGCTCAACGCGGCGTAGTTTAGCAAAGGAGAACACGGGTACTTTAACCGATACATGTTCGCTTTCCGGCCACATGCCTTCCTCGTATCCAAGCTCCTTCAGCTTGCCGCCCAAGATCGCCTGTGTTGCCAGGTTGGCCATCGGGATGCCTGTAACCTTGCTCAGGAACGGAACCGTCCGGGAAGAACGCGGATTCACTTCGATTACGTACACTTCATTTTTATAGATAACGAACTGGATGTTAACAAGTCCGCGTGTATTCAGCTCTTTGGCAATCTTGATCGTAATTTCCGCAATCTTGTCCTTCAGATCCTGGGACAAATACTGAGGAGGATATACTGCAATCGAGTCACCGGAGTGAACGCCTGCGCGCTCCACATGTTCCATAATGCCTGGAATCAGCACCGTATCGCCATCGCAGATCGCGTCTACTTCCACTTCTTTACCCATCATGTAACGGTCGATCAGAACCGGATGATCCGGGTTGATCTTAACCGCCTCTGTCATGTAACTCAGCAGCTCGCTGTCGGAGTAAACAATCTCCATGGCGCGTCCACCGAGTACATACGATGGTCTTACCAGTACAGGATATCCCAGCGATTGCGCGGTTTCTACAGCATCATCAACCGAGGTTACCGTTTTTCCTTTCGGTTGAGCAATCTCCAGTCTGGACAGAAGCGCTTCGAATTTTTTACGGTCCTCGGCTTCGTCAATGCTTTCCAAGCTGGTACCCAGAATCTTCACGCCCGCTTTGCTAAGCGGCTCAGCGAGGTTAATTGCCGTCTGTCCGCCAAACTGCACGATGACACCGATCGGCTTCTCCTGTTCGATGACGTTCATGACATCTTCGAGGAAGAGCGGTTCGAAGTAGAGTCGGTCCGACGTATTAAAGTCAGTGGATACGGTCTCCGGGTTGTTGTTGATGATAACCGCTTCGTATCCCGCCTTCTGGATCGCCCATACAGCGTGCACCGTGGAGTAGTCGAACTCGATCCCTTGACCGATCCGGATCGGTCCGGAGCCCAGTACGATGACCTTCTCCTTGGCCGATTCGATCACTTCATTCTCCGTTTCATACGTGGAGTAGTAATACGGAGTCGTTGCTTCAAACTCTGCTGCGCAAGTATCGACCATTTTGTAAACCGGGCGCAATCCATGCTCGCGACGCAGGAATCCGATCGACTCCTCGGTTGTGTGCGTGCTGGCATTGCCTTCCGTGCGCAGCTCGGCTATCGCGCGATCTGTAAAGCCGAGTCGCTTCGCTTCGTACAGCGTTTCGTAAGTCAGTGCCGCCTCGGTGCGAATATGATCTTCATACTTGATCAGGCGTTCGATTTTGTCCAGGAACCACCAGTCGATCTTCGTCAGGTCCTGAATCTGCTGAAGTCCATACCCCCGGCGGAATGCTTCCGCGATCAGGAATATCCGCTCATCGTCGGCTTTGATCAGACGCTGCTGGAGCACTTCATCGCTCAGTTCATTCGCGCCTTTCAAGTAAAGACGGTGCACACCGATCTCCAGAGAACGTACCGCTTTATGGATTGATTCTTCGAATGTCCGGCCAATCGCCATCACTTCGCCGGTTGCCTTCATCTGAGTTCCCAGCTTGCGGTTTGCATGGATGAACTTGTCGAATGGCCAGCGTGGAATTTTGCTGACGATATAGTCCAGCGTAGGCTCAAAGCAAGCATAGGTCTGTCCCGTAACCGGGTTGACGATCTCGTCCAGGGTGTAACCCATCGCGATTTTTGCTGCCATCTTCGCGATCGGGTAGCCCGTTGCCTTGGAAGCAAGGGCAGAAGAACGGCTGACCCGAGGGTTTACCTCGATGACATAATATTGATAGCTGTTTGGATCCAGCGCGAATTGCACATTACATCCGCCCTCGATGTTCAGGGCGCGAATGATTTTCAGCGATGCCGATCTCAGCATTTGATACTCGCGATCGGACAGCGTTTGACTTGGCGCCACGACGATGCTGTCGCCGGTATGAACGCCGACCGGATCAAAGTTCTCCATGTTACATACGACGATGCAGTTATCGTTCGCGTCGCGCATAACCTCATACTCGACTTCTTTCATTCCCGCGATGCTCTTCTCGATCAAACACTGCGTGATCGGGCTGTAGCGAAGTCCGGAGCTGACCGTTTCGCGCAGTTCCTCTTCGGTTGCGCAAATACCGCCGCCGGTGCCTCCGAGCGTGTATGCCGGACGCACGATCACTGGATAACCAATCTCATTCGCGAAATCAAGCGCCTCTTCCAGAGTCGTTACAATCGTGCTTTCCGGTACGGGCTGATCGAGTTCGCGCATCAGATCACGGAACAGATCGCGGTCTTCGGCTTTCTCGATGGACTCCAGCTGCGTTCCGAGCAGCTTCACATTCTCCTGCTCCAGAATACCGGCGCGTGCAAGCTCAACTGCCATGTTCAGGCCCGTTTGCCCTCCAAGCGTCGGGAGCAATCCGTCCGGACGCTCTTGACGGATGATCTGTGTAACAAAGTCGAGCGTAATCGGCTCGATATATACTTTATCCGCCATGTTGGTGTCGGTCATGATGGTCGCCGGGTTGCTGTTGATCAGCACAACCTCGATACCTTCTTCTTTCAATGCTTGGCAAGCCTGTGTTCCAGCGTAGTCGAATTCCGCTGCTTGCCCGATGACAATCGGACCGGAGCCGATGACGAGGATTTTTTTCAATGTATCATTTTTAGGCATATTAATGAGCTCCTTTCACGGCTGCGGCCAGAACCGCCTGGCGCGGTTTCCGGATTTCATTCTGTTTATGGTCTCTTATCATCTCAAGGAATTGATCGAACAGATAGCTGCTGTCGTGCGGGCCAGGCGCAGCTTCAGGATGATATTGCACGGAGAAGGCCGGGAATTTCGAGTGCTTCAAGCCTTCGATCGTTTTATCGTTATTGTTGATATGCGTAACTTCCAGATCCGTCCCTTTGACGGATTCTTCGTTTACGGTATATCCATGATTTTGGGAAGTGATGTAGCAGCGTCCGCTGGCAAGCTCTTTTACCGGATGGTTCCCGCCGCGGTGGCCGAATTTCAGCTTCTCGGTATCGGCGCCCGCAGCCAGTGCAAACAATTGGTGGCCAAGGCAGATGCCGAAGATCGGATATTCGCCTAGCAGTTCTTTAACCATGTCGACCGCGTACGGAACGTCTTTTGGGTCCCCAGGGCCGTTGGACAACTGAATGCCGTCCGGGTGAAGTCTGCGGATTTCATCAGCTGTCGTGTCATGCGGAACGACCATCACATCGCAGCCGCGGGAAGTCAGTTCGCGCAGGATTCCGCTTTTTGCACCGAAGTCAACCAGAACGATCCGCTCCTTGGAGCCGGGACTTGTAAACATTTGCGGTGTAGAGGTTTTTGCCACCTGGTTGCGGAGTTCAGCGATCGTTGTATCGCCGAGCATTTCCTTGAGCTCTTCCACAGGTTTGTTTGAAGTGGTCAGAATCCCTTTCATCGTACCGTAGTGACGAATAATCCGGGTGAGCATCCGCGTATCAATCTCGCTGATCCCTGGAATACCGTATTCCTTTAATAAGCTGTCAACACTGTACTCTGCACGCCAGTTGCTAGGAACAGGCTCATGACGACGAACAACGAATCCGTGGACAAATGGTCGAATGGATTCAAAGTCATCACGCGTGATGCCGTAGTTCCCGATCAAAGGGTACGTCATGGTCACGATCTGTCCACAGTAAGACGGGTCGCTCAGCACCTCTTGATATCCTGTAATCCCTGTATTGAAAACAACCTCTCCGGTCATTTCAGCATCCGCGCCGAAGGATTTTCCGCTGAACAGCGTTCCGTCCTCCAGTAACAATCTTGCCTGCATCCCGATCACTCCTGTCATCTATGTGTAATTTATTTTATTAGTCAATTGCCTAAGTGTTACTTAGAACCCGCTCTTTTCTGACCATTTCACTTCGCCATCCACCCAAGTCATCACCGGCCAGCCTTTCAGCTTCCAGCCAGTAAACGGCGTGTTGCGGCCTTTCGTGGCGAACTCTTCCGGGTTTACTTCTTTCTCGGCTTCGAGATCAATCATCGTCAGGTCCGCGGCTCTACCGGCTTCCAGCACGCCAGATTCAAGACCGAATACTCTTGCCGGATCGCTTGTCATTCGCTTCACCAGCAAGCCTAGATCCCATTTTCCTGTTACAACAAACTTGGTATAGAGCAGCGGAAATGCTGTTTCGAATCCCACGATACCGAATGGTGCAAGCTCCATGCCTTTCGCCTTCTCTTCCGCGCTGTGCGGCGCATGATCCGTTACGATCATATCGAGCGTTCCATCCAGTAGACCTTCTATACAAGCCTCCACATCACGCGGGGTGCGCAACGGCGGGTTCATTTTCCAGTTGGCATCCAGGCCGGGAATATCCTCGTCAGAGAGAACCAGATGGTGCGGACATACCTCGGCCGTTACCGAGATGCCAATCGCTTTTGCCTGGCGGATCAAGCGCACGGACTGCTCTGTGCTCACATGGCATACATGGTAATGTACGCCGGTGGCTTCTGTCAGCAGTATGTCCCGTCCGACATGGATTGCTTCCGACTCGTTGGGTATTCCTTTCAGGCCGTGCTTCTGAGCGAACTTGCCTTCAGTCACGCAAGCCCCTTTTACCAGCGAGTCATCCTCACAATGTGCAATGACCGGCATGCCCAGCGCTTTTGCTTGGTTCATGGCATCTTTCATCATCTGTGCGTTCTGTACACCAACGCCGTCATCCGTAAACCCGATCGCACCTGCTGCCTTCAAGGCCTCAAAATCCGTCAGTTCGCGGCCCAGCTCGTTTTTCGTAATGGCTGCGTAAGGCAGCACCTTGGCCAGCCCCGCTTCGCTAGCCTTATCCAGCACAAGCTTCACGGTTTCCGGCGAATCGGTCACCGGTCTTGTGTTCGGCATGCAGGCGATGGTTGTAAATCCGCCTTTAACTGCCGAGCGGCTGCCGCTCTCGATCGTTTCCTTGTGCTCATAACCCGGCTCTCTCAAGTGCACATGCATATCGATGAATCCCGGTGTGACCAGTTTGCCCTCGGCATCGATGATCTGAACGTTATCGCCAAGTTCCGGCAAAGCTGCGAGATCACTTGTAACCGACTGAATCAATCCGTCTGCAATGACGATATGTTTATCTTCGAGCTGTCCTTGTTCATTGATCACTTTGGCATTCTTTATCACTTGCATTTGCATCTTGGTCCCCTCCGCAGTAGAAGCACCGTTCGCTTCTTTGTATATTGTATAATAAAAATTCAAATTTGTGTATAAATATTAATATTAATATTCATTCATCCTGTACACCGTATTTCGCATTTCGAATCAGCTCATTGCCCGTTCCATAACCGCCATGCGAATCGGCACACCGTTTGCCATCTGCTTGAATATCATCGATTTGGGACTTTCCACGACCGCATCGTCGATTTCAACGTTCCGGTTCACCGGTGCCGGGTGCATAATCACCGTATGCCCGGGCAGCTTGGCCGCCCGTTCTTCCGTCAAACCATACTGCTGCCGGTATTCCACGCTGGATTTGAATACACCTTCGTTATGGCGTTCGAGCTGAACCCTCAGCATCATCACCACATCTGCCTTCAGTGCCTTCTCCATCGAGACATAGGTTGCATACCGGGCTAGCTCTGGTGCCTGCATCGATTCCGGTGCGCAGAATTGCACATGAGCTCCGAACTTCTGCAGTGCCCACAGGTCTGATCGTGCAACCCGACTATGCTTGATGTCCCCGATTATGGATACCGTCAATCCTTTAAGCTCTCCGAAGCATTTCTTCATTGTGTACAGATCCAGGAGCGCCTGGGTAGGATGTTCGTTGTTGCCGTCCCCCGCATTGACCAGCGGGATCGAGATCCGCTCGGCCAGCTCCTGCAGCACTCCGGAGGGTTTCAGCCGGATGACGCCCGCATCGATCCCCATGGATTCCAGTGTCCTCACGGTATCGTAGATGGACTCGCCCTTCTCGACACTGGAGGCTGCCGCTGCAAAGTTCATCACCTCGGCGCCGAGTCTTTTCTCAGCCATTTCAAACGAAAATCTCGTTCTGGTGCTGTTCTCGAAGAACATATTAACCGCAAATTTCGATTTAAGTACCGGGACCACTTTCTCGGACTGTGCTTCCCAATATGACGCCCGACTCAGGATCGATCCAATCTCATCTCTGCTAATATCCTTCAAACCTAAGAGGCTACGTTCTTTCAATGAAATGGCTGTTGTCATGATTATCGTTCCTCTCTTTGGCTAATGGTCACTTCATCCTTGCCGTCGATTTCGGTTAATGCAACCGTAATTTCCTCATGTTTGGAGGTAGGAACGTTCTTGCCGATATAATCCGGCCGGATCGGCAGTTCGCGATGCCCACGGTCTGCCAGAACCGCCAGCTGTATCATTCTAGGCCGTCCGCAGTCCATCAGGGCGTCCATCGCAGCCCGAATCGTCCGTCCGGTGTACAACACGTCATCAAACAAAATAACCTTCTTGTCATGAATGTTCAGATGTTCCAGGCTGAGCTTCGCTCCTCCTCCCCGTTCTGCGGCGGCTTCTTTGCTGTCTCGGTCATCGCGGTAGGAAGTCACATCGATCTCTCCCCATGGAATCGGCGTGCCTTCAATCTCATTCATTCGCTCAGCGATTCTCTGTGCCAGGAACACGCCGCGTGTGCGAATGCCGACCAGGACGCAGTCCTCAATCCCTTTATTCTTTTCCAATATTTCATGGGCAATTCTCGTTAGGGCGCGGCGGATGGCCGTCTCGTCCATAATCACATGCTGTTCGTTGCTCATCCTTAAGTCCTCCTTCTAAACGTTTGATTAGCCCTTTGTAGTTCAGACGATCCGTGAGTTCATTACACACAAAAAAACTCCTTGCCCGGCTGGACAAGGAGTTGATCTCATAGAGATAGTGTGGAAAGCGCAGCAGCTATCCGCAGACAGAGCTATGCCTTCTGTTAATGAACCTCGGTTCACGTTACCTTGCCAGCCTCACGGGACTGATTTAAAGGTGCTATTCGATTGAATTCATTATGACAGACCCTACAGGAGATGTCAACAGCATTCAAGTCGAATATTGTCGCGTACCAAGCGGAGTTATCACATGTCACTAAAATTCAAATTCAACATCGCTAAGTCTTCTGCGAATTTCGGAAATGACGCGTTTCTCTTCTTCCTCACCGTCAGCAATGAAGGTAACGGAGAAGCGTACGAAATGTCCCGCATCATCCCAAGGTACGGTGGAGATCAATTTTTCGCGAATCAGATACTGGGAGAAATCTTCGCCGGATTCAAAACGACGCCCGCCTTTAACGCCTTTTGGAGCTTCAACATAGAGGAAGAAGGAGCCCTTCGGCTTCTCGGCCGTAAAACCAAGTCCGTTTAACACGTCAACCAGCATATTGTGGCGGCGGGAATACTTCTCAGCAATCTTCTCCGTAATTTGCGGATTGTCCAGACCGTATGCGGCAGCCTTTTGAATGGCGATGAATTGTCCCGAATCGTTGTTGTCCTTCACATCGCCAAACGCTTTAACTACTAGCGGGTTACCGGCGATGAAACCAATGCGCCATCCCGTCATGTTGTAAGATTTGGACAGAGAATGAAGCTCCACGCCAACATCCTTCGCGCCGGGGACGGAGAGAAAGCTGAGCGGCTTCAAGCCGTCGTAAGTCAGCGCTGCATAAGGAGCGTCATGGACAACAACAACACCATACTTGCGGGCCCACTCGACAACCTCGGTGAAAAACTCGACCGTTGCGCTGGCACCCGTCGGGTTGTTCGGATAGTTCAAGTAGAGCAGTTTGGCACGGCGGGCAATGTCCTCAGGGATCGAGCTGAGATCCGGCAGAAATCCGTTCTCTTTTTTCAGTTCCACATTGTAAACTTCACCGCCCAAGTACTTGGTATGTGTACCGAGTACAGGATATCCGGGAACCGTCATGATGGTGATGTCCCCAGGATTGATGAAGCAGGACGGCAGCATCGCCAGTGCCGGCTTGGAACCGATGGAGTGCAGAACTTCTGTAGCGGCATCAATGCCTTCTACACCAAATACATTCTTCAAGTAGCGAACGGCTGCTTCCTTGAACTCCGGAATGCCGTTATCCGCATAGCCCCGGTTTTCCCGCTTCGCCGCTTCTTCTGCCAGCTTCGCCACGATGCCAGCATCCGCCATCTCATCCGGCTCGCCAACACCCATATCAATCAGCTCCGTGCCAGGATGCTCCTGCTTCGCCGCTGCCTTCGCTCTTTTGATCTTCTCGAATTTATAAATGGCTGTATCTTTGCCATAATTAGCGCCCCCGATCCGGTTGGCAAAGTTCTGTTGAATGTACGACTCCTGATATTTATCCATACTCATGATTTGTATTCATCTCCTACTCTAGCTTTCATACTCATCCTAAATATGCAGGAAAATCACAACGGGAGCCATGCATTATATATCAAATGATTTGTACTTTTTCGGCTGGGCGGAGCTGGTAGATCCTATGGTGTTCCTATTTAAAAACACACTTAAGTTAGCTCCAGCCATTCCGCAAGAAGTTCGTCACGACTCGCGGATAACAGCTCTCGCTCGTTCCAGCGCTGCTCGAGCAGCGACAGATCCGTATCCTCGTGTTCATCGTTGCCTTCTCTCTCAAGACAGCCGTCAAGCTGGCAGATGCGGGTCTCTAGACGAGCAATCTCTTCCTCCAACCATTTGGCCCTTTCGGCGGAAGAGTGATCCGGGTTTACGCGTTTGGCAAGCAGAGCAGGGCTATCCTTCGCTTGGGGCTGCTGCCCCGCCTTCTGTTTGGGGATACCCTCTCTCCCCGCTGATAGATCCCTTGCCTGAAATTCAGCTTCAAGCCGTTCTTTCTTATCCCGGAAATCATCATAATTTCCATGATAGACAGTCAGCTTCCCTTGATTCAAATCCCACACTTTGCGAGACACTTGATTCACGAAATAACGGTCATGGGAAATGGCAAGAACGGTCCCCGCATATCCCTGCAGTGCATCCTCCAACGCTTCACGGGAAGCAATATCCAGATGGTTCGTGGGTTCATCCAGAAGCAGCAGGTTCGGCTTCTGATGGATGAGCAGCGCGAGTCTCAATCGTGTCCACTCCCCTCCGGACAGCTGCCCCACCGATCTGAATACGGCCGCGCCATAGAACAGATACCTTGCCAATATCCCTCGAGCTTCTCCTTCCTCAACTCCGGCCTTCTCCCGGAAATATTCGAGCACCGTCGCCTTCGGATTGTCCGGTTCCTCCTGCTGAGCCAAGTAACCGACACCGACCCGCGCCCCCCATTCAAGCGAACCGGAATCGGGTTTCAGCTCACCCAACAGCACTTTAAAAAGCGTTGTTTTCCCGCTGCCGTTCGAGCCCATCAGCGCAATTTTCTCGCCGAATTCGATTAGACCGGATGCCCCCCTCAGCACCGCCTGATTCCCATAGGAAACCTCAACTTGTTCAAAGTATGCCACGCGGCGGCCTGAACGATCCTGAGGGTTCAGTTCAAAATCAGCCTGTCTTCGTTCCAGTACGGGTCGCTTGACCCGCTCCATCCGCTCCAGCGCCCGCCTCATGGAAGCCGCGCGTTTGAAAAACTTCTCGTTGCCGCCGATCCGGCCGAATTCCTCCAGCTGCTTGATGGATTCCTTCATTTTCTTAATTACTTTCTGCTGCTCTTGATATTCGGCAAACTGCTGCAGCAATCGCTCTTCCTTATCTTTCATGAACGCGGTATAGCCGCCATAAGCAGTGAAAACCTCTCCATCTTCAATCTCTATCGTTTTGGACACAACCCGGTCCAGAAAATATCGGTCGTGAGAGATCATGACGCAAGTTCCCGGATATTCGCGTAAGAATTCCTCCAACCATTCCGTGCGCGCTAAATCCAGATGGTTGGTTGGTTCATCGAGCAGGAGCAAATCCGGTTGTACAATCAGCTGCGATGCGAGCACGACACGTGTCTGTTCTCCACCCGACAACGAACCAAAAGTCATTCCGTACTCACTCTTGGGTATTTGCAGCCCGGTAGCGATTTTATCGATGGTCGCTTCCAGCTCATAGCCTCCCTCTGTTTCAAACCGTTCCTGAAGCGCTGAGTATTTCCGCAGCACTCGATCGAGCAGCTCTGTATTTCCGGCGATGTCCGGGTCACTCATTTTATCCTCAAGTTCCGTCATCTCCGCTCGGTAAACCTTCAAATGACGCAACCCCTGTGCCAGTACATCCTGCACCGTCCAGGTATCCATATGGCTCGGAATCTGCTCCAAATATCCGATTTTCGCCCCCTTCTTGATGGCCAGCAGCCCTTCGTTAGGCTGATCCAGACCCGCAAGCAGGCGCATCAGCGTCGACTTTCCGCTGCCGTTCCTACCGATAAGCGCGACCTTCTCGCCTTCCTGTATTTCAAACGATATCTGGTCCAGTACCAGATGAGCACCGTGGTATTGCGTCAGTTTCTGTACATTGATCATATTCATTCTAGGTTTCCTCCTGTATGCTGCGAACAATTTCAACTTGTTCGAAGAACGTATAAATTAAGGAGAAGACCCGGACTGCAAACGCAAAAAGGGCCTACAGAGCGAGCTCCGCAGACCCTTAAGAATAGTAAGCCTTAAATAGCTTACTCCGTGTAGGCAGGCAGGTGACTTCTCGCGATGGTACAAACCGTATCATTAAAATTGGACAGACCTCTCCCGTTGTAGAGAAATGCATGAACAATGCCAGCCATAGCTATAGGCAGCTGGCTTATACGGTTGTTAACCATCTCGATATTCATCCTGCTCACCTCCTTCATCAAAGTTATCGTCACTATAACATATCCATGGTTTGGATGGCAAGAGAAATACCCCCACAAAATGGAGCCTATGCTTCGATGCTTATTCCAAATGCTTTGCGGGGACCCCAAAACATGTAAATGCAAAAAGGGACCGCTAGCGGCCCCTTAAAATCGTCAACAGTTCTTCCATATCATCCGGCATCGGTGCCGAAAACTCCATATACTCCCCGGTCGAAGGATGGACAAAACCCAAAATAGCGGCGTGAAGCGCCTGACCGTTTAATTTAATTCCCTTGCTCTTGCCGTATACAGGATCACCTACGAGCGGATGGCCGATATACTTCATATGCACGCGGATTTGATGCGTACGTCCCGTCTCCAGCTTCAGCTCGAGAAGACTGTAATCCCCGAACCGTTCCACTACGGTAAAATGAGTCACCGCATGTTTGCTGTTCCGGTCTGTGACGGTATACAGTTTACGATCCTGAACGTCACGGCCGATAGGAGCGTCAATGGTGCCTTGATCATGACTGATGTTGCCGTGGACCAAGGCCAAGTAACGGCGGTTCACGCTATGATCCTTCAGCTGAGCGGCAAGAGAAGCATGAGCTTTATCATTCTTCGCTGCCATGATCAGACCGGTCGTATCCTTGTCAATCCGATGGACGATGCCAGGACGGAGCTCCCCATTAATTCCCGATAAGTCTTTGCAGTGAAACATCAACGCATTCACAAGCGTCCCTGACGAATGTCCCGGAGCCGGATGGACCACCATCCCTCGAGGCTTATTCACAACAATGACATCCGCATCTTCATACGCGATCTCAAGCGGGATATCCTCCGGAATAATCTCTACTGCCAATGGCTCTGGAATTTTCAGCAGGATGCGGTCACCCTGACTCACCTTGTAATTGGACTTAACCGGACCTTCATTCACGATAACATGTCCATCCGTAATCCATAACTGCACCTGTGAGCGCGAGACATCCTCACCGAGGTTCTCCGTTATGTATTTATCTATACGGGTTTTGGCAGATTCGGCATCCACCGTCCATTCGAAAGCGTCCGATTCGTGCCCCGTTTCATCTGTCCATTCCGAACCTGTATCCATGCCTTCTTGCAACATTATTCATTCCCTTCTGTGCCAGAAACTTCACTTGTTGTCTTTATCTTCTCGCGTCTTCCTTCCAGAAGCGTGTCCAATATGATCAATCCCACACCGATGACGATACAAGAATCGGCAATATTAAAAATCGGGAATGTGTAGCTGCCAAAATTAAATTGCAGGAAATCGACAACCTCCCCCATCAACAAGCGATCGATGAAGTTTCCGAGTGCCCCGCCAAGCACAAGCGCAAGAGCGGTAGGCAGCAGCTTTCGTCCTTCCTTCGATACCTTCCGCAGGTACCAGATAATCCCGCCCACAACGATTAGCGTCACAATAATGAAGAACCATAATTGGTCCTGAAGTATGCCAAACGCGGCTCCCCGGTTTCGGCTGGACGTAATCAGGAAGAAGTCTCCAATCACAGGAATCTGTTCATAAAGCTCCAGGTTCTTGGCAATCAAGAACTTGGTTCCCTGGTCGATAAGAAATAAAACAAATGCAATCAAATAATACACCACTTGTTTATGTCACTCCGTTCTTGTCTTCTCCAATCAGGCGATCATCTCGCTGATCGGTCAGTAACTCGTCTTATTGTAGCACAGCGGCTCAGAAATCGTCCATTCCTGTCCAGTGGCGAGAACATTTTCCGTCAGTAAAACCGTCTCAATGGGTGCACTCTATACACATGAACCAGAAGGTCAACTTCGGACCATGAAAGGAGCCTGACATGTCGCATCTAACTCAGGAGCAACTCAATAATTTACAACAAAAGCTGATGGATCGAAAGGTTGAGCTTGAACGGCGCATGGTATATAACGACCAGCATGGGCTGGGGGAATCAGAGCGAGATATGACCGGCGAGCTGTCCCATATTGATAACCATCCCGGGGACTTGGCAAGTGAGATGTTTGAACGCGAAAAAGATCTTGCCCTTCAGGATAGGGTGGATCAGGAGCTGCAGCGGGTTATTTTTTCACTTGAAGCGATTCATCATGGCCGTTACGGCGTGTGTCTTACCTGCGGCCAGCCGATTCCATACGAGCGGTTGGAGGTTCTCCCGGATACGCAATATTGTGTAAACGACACGCCTCGTGAACGAGTCTCCCGCGATCGTCCGGTTGAGGAGGAAGTCCTTGCTCCCGCTTTTGGAAAATCCAGTATGGATGAGCACGAATATGCTGCGTTTGACGGCGAGGATGCTTGGCAGATCGTTGAAAGCTGGGGGAACTCCAACTCCCCTGCGCTGGCGGAAGGCAACGAAATTGACAGCTATAACGAGATGGATATCGAGAATGGCGATGATCAAGGCGGATTTGTTGAAGTGTATGAAAATTTCGTTGCAACCAATATCGATGGCTCCGAAGTGTTTATCGTACGAAGCCCGCAATATGTCGATTACCTAAACCGGGGCGAAGGAAGTTACCTGCTTGATCCCCATGGCGATCCTGATAATGATGATGAATCCTTCAGCTAAATAAGCGTTTACGACCGGCAGCATATTATGAAATGCAGCGGCTGCCGGGCATTACATATTCATATAGATAAACTCACGTCAGTTCAAGCTGACGCTGAACGATCCGGACAATATCTGCAATGTAGTCGCCGATAATAGGCAAATTCAACGCACCAAGCGCCTGAAGGACATAAATAATGGTCGCCGCAAAAAAGGTAAAGCCAATCGCGATTCCCACGCCGCGGGCCGACCCAGCCAGCAAATTGGTCCAAATCAACTTCCATGGGCGGTTCAGCAGCTGGGTATACTCCGCGATCCGAGCCTTCTCGAGCTGCTGTGCTATGTCCGTGGTCATGCGGTGTATGGCGCTCAATTGATCCCGCTCTTCCTCAAGTGATTTTTTTTGTTCAGTTGGCACCCCAGCATCCGGCTTCTCCGCCATATCTACCGCCCCTTTGCCTAAACTAATCGACGTCAAACAATAGACCCAGAGCAGCTACATTACCCTGTATGCTCGTAATCTGCTTAACATTACATTTCAATTCGCTGATTATTATGCATCTATTGGAACCATTCCATTCCTTCGTGAGAACGCCCTTAAAAATTTCGATATTTTTTAGAATACAAAAAAACACTGCCCTTGTAGATAAGAGCAGTGTTTTATTACAATTTATGACTTTAGGCGATGTGGATGCCGATGGTTTTGCCGCCAAGCTCAACCCGCTCCATGTCTTCGCTTTGCCCGAATTGCAAATCGTTCACAAGGACATTCTCGCGCAGCACATCTTCAAATGCGGTGATCGCAACTTTAAGCTCTTCATCCGTATCGAGGGTCAGGTTTACCCGCTTCTCGATCGGCAGGTCCAGCTTCTTCCGCGTATCCTGTACGGCACGCACCACTTCGCGAACCCAGCCTTCTTGCTCGAGCTCCGGCGTGATATCCGTATTAAGCGCAACGGTTAAACCATAACCTGAAGCGGATGCGAAGCCTTCCTTCGCCTTCTTCTCCACCAGCAGCTCTTCGGACGTGATCTGTAATTCTTCACCTTCCGGCGATGTCACGTTCACGCCGCCCGTTTGGACCACCTTGCGGGTCTCGTCACTGCTCATGCCTTTCAGGAATCCTTGCAGGAAGCCGATATTTTTACCGTATTTCTTGCCTGCAACCTTCAGGTTCATTTTCAGCGTGAAATCAACGAAACCACTGTCGCTGGTCTCCACCTCAATCACTTTGACGTTGATCTCATCCTTGATGATATCTTCATACCCGGAGAGATCAAACTCACGATCCATGGACACAATGAGCTCGGACAACGGCTGACGCGTTTTGATCCCGGTTTCGTTGCGGACGTTACGCGCAAGCTCCACGATCTGTCTGGCCGTCTCCATGTCCTGCTCAAGCGCCTTGTCGATCAATGCCTCGTCGGCTTGCGGGAAGTCGGCCAGATGCACGCTCTCACCGCCGCCCAAGTTGACGAAGATATCTTCGGACAACATCGGCGTGAATGGTGCCATCAGTTTGGAGAGGGTCAGCAGCACATGTGTAAGTGTGCCGTAAGCGGCCAGCTTATCTTCTCCGAGTCCGCTGCCCCAGAAACGGTCGCGCGAACGGCGGATATACCAGTTGCTCAGCTCATCCACGTAAGCTTCGATTGCTTTGGCCGCGTTAAGGAAATCATTGACGGCCAATCCCTTGTCAACTACTTGAATCAAGCTGTTCAGTCGGGACAGAATCCAGCGGTCCAGCTTGTGGTCCGATCCCTTGAAGTCATGCTCCTTCGGATCATAGCCGTCGATGCCGGCATACAATGTCAGGAACGCATGGGTGTTCACCAGCGTGTCCACAACCTTGGATTTGGCTTCGCCGACGATTCCTTTCGAGAAGCGTTTGCTGTTCCATGGCGCACTGTCAGCGAGCAGCGCCCAACGGAACGCATCCGTGCCGTACTCCTCGATGATTTCCCAAGGATCGATGACGTTGCCCTTGGATTTGGACATTTTCTGTCCGTTTTCATCAAGAATATGACCTGTGGCCATAACCGCTTTATAAGGCGCTTTACCCGTGAAGAGAGTCGATACGGCAAGCAAGCTGTAGAACCATCCGCGCGTCTGGTCGATCCCTTCGCAGATCATATCGGCAGGATACTGCTGTTCGAATTTCTCCTTGTCCTCGAATGGATAATGGTATTGCGCATACGGCATCGATCCGCTGTCAAACCATACGTCGATGACTTCCGAGGTCCGTTCCATCACGCCGCCTTCACAGTGAGGGCATTTCACTTTCACTTCATCCACATAAGGCTTATGCAGCTCCAGATCCTCCGCAACCTCACCTACTGCGTTGGCGCGAAGCTCCGCAATGCTGTGCGGCGAGAATTGCCCTTCACAAGAATCGCAGACCCATACGTTAAGCGGTGTTCCCCAATAACGGTTCCGGCTGATATTCCAATCGACCAGATCTTCAAGGAACTTGCCGAAGCGGCCTTCGCGCACATGGCCCGGATACCAGGTTACCTCATTGTTGTTCGCGATCAGCTGATCCTTAACCGCTGTTGTTTCGATAAACCAGCTCTCCATCGCATAATAGAGCAGCGGAGATTTACAGCGCCAGCAGAATGGATAGCTGTGCTCGTATTTCTCCTTGCTGTACAGAAGTCCTTTTTCAGACAATGCCTTCACGATGTCCAGATCGCAATCCTTCACGAACCGTCCGGCAAAATCCGTCACTTCATCGGTATAACGGCCTTGACCGTTCACGACACTCACGAAGCTGATGCCATTCTCGCGGCATACGCGATAGTCGTCTTCACCGTGCGCAGGAGCCATATGCACAATCCCCGTACCGCTTGCATCGGTAACAAAGGATGCGCCGACAACGATGTTCGATTTTTCCGCTTTTACAAACGGGAACGGAGGGTCGTAAGTCTTTCCGACCAGCTCGGCACCTTTCAGCGTCGATAGAACGGTAAAGTCGCCTTTCATGACATCCTCTACCAGATTTTTAGCTACGATATAGATGCCGTCCTCCTGCTCGACGCGTGCGTAATCCATATCCGGATTAACGGCCAGCGCCACGTGGGATGGAAGCGTCCAAGGCGTAGTCGTCCATGCCAGCACATACTCACCGCTGTCATGCAGCTTAAACTTCGCTGTTGCACTCAGGTCCTTAACATCCTCATAACCCTGTGCCACCTCGTGGGAGCTGAGCGTGGTCTGACAGCAAGGACAGTATGGACTCACGCGATGACCGCGGTAGAGAAGGCCTTTATCATGAATCGTCGCCAAAATGTTCCATACACTCTCGATGTAGTTGTTCTCGAGCGTGATGTACGGATGATCCAGATCGGTCCAATAAGCAATCGCCTCGGTCAACTCGCGCCACTTGTGCTCATATTCAAATACGCTGGCTTTGCATTTTTTGATAAAAGCTTCAACGCCATAATTCTCGATCTCCTGCTTGCCGGAGATGCCAAGCTGCTTCTCTACACCAAGCTCAACCGGAAGCCCGTGCGTATCCCAGCCCGCTTTCCGAACGACATGGTAGCCCTTCATCGTCTGATAACGACCCACAAAATCCTTAATGACACGGCCAAGCACGTGACCGATGTGTGGCGCACCGTTAGCGGTCGGCGGACCTTCGTAGAATACATAATTCGGCTTGCCGGCCCGCAGCTCGATTGATTTCTTGAACGTATTCTCCTCGTTCCATTTGTTCAAGATGCGCAGTTCTCTTGCCCGCGCCTTCTCCTTGACGTCTACTCTGTTCATACAGATCTTCCTTTCACCCTTTTTCGAGGTTGTTCAAAAAGTCCGATTTTGATAAGAAAACCTAATCGATGCCACTTCAAGGATGAGCGACCGCGATGATAGGTAGGTTTTCTTGCGATATAGAATTTCATCAGCCTCCGCTGATAACTAATAAATTCTATATCTAACACGAAGTGAATCAAGAAGCAACTCGGCATCGAATCTTGAATTCAGCCGGGCCTTCCGGTGCTCACGTACAAACTACGTACGCTCCGCTCCTCACTCCCTAGCTTCATCCAACTGAAGCGTTTGAAAAAACGCACATCGGAAGCATAAGCTTCGGTGCTGAAAACCGACCTTTTTGAACTCACCCTTTTTCGTAAATGTTCTGTGAAAATAAAAAAAGGCCTCATCCCCCAAGGGACGAGAACCTGTTCTCGCGATACCACCCTAATTTCGCACGGCCGACTTCAAATATGGAAGTCTGCCCAAGCGACACCTCAATGTCCATGCCTGTTCGTAATAGGCAAGGTCCGATATAACGTTCGGCTGACGGTTCAGCTTACGCACGCGGTTAAACGCTTCAGCTTCACTTCTCCGGGATGATCTTCTGCTTGGACTGAACGCCGGGCTTTCAGCAACTGCCGGCTCTCTGAGGGACAGATCCTTCGCGTACTATTCCCATCAACGAATGGTTGTATGAATCAACAATATGTTATTAGTTATAGACTTTTTCGCGGAAAAAGTCAACCGGATACCCGCCTAGTATACTTCTTTTGGTTCAAGACTCGGTTCCCGGTTCTCGAGTGTCTCCCAGCCTTCTTGTTTCAACAGCTCCAGCTGCGCCTCAACCAGGGAACGGAAGCGAGTGCGGTAGATGGAAGCCTGCTTCTTCAGCTCTTCAACCTCAAGCGCGATTTTGCGGGATTTACCGAGCGCATCATTAATGATCCGGTCCGCATTCTTCTCGGATTCCTTTATGATCAGCTGAGCTTCCTTCTTCGCGTTGTTCTTCAGCTCATCCGCCGCCTCCTGAGCGACAATGATGGTCTTAGACAAGGTTTCCTCAATATTCGAAAAATGATCCAGTCTTTCTTGCATCGCAATCAGCTGGTTGCCCAACTCTTTGTTCTCCCGGATCACACTTTCATAATCCTTGATAATCTGATCCAAAAACTCGTTGACCTCGTCCTCATCATAACCCCGAATTCGACGAGCAAATTCCTTGTTATGTATATCAAGCGGCGTCAATGGCATGGTGTGCACCTCCTAAATATATGGGCCTTACAGGACGGTTCATCCGCTGTGATAGCCAAACCACCCGTCCGTGAAGACAATAGCGGTCATTTACGATTTATCGGTAAATCCATTGTTATTTTGAATGACACTTTGTACTCATTCGACAAAAAAACGGCAATTCCTTCAAAGGTCAGGCATATTTCCCAACCTTGATACGGTACCGCCCTTTTTTCGTCAGGCTTCCTGTCTCCAAAACTTTAAACCGTCCAAAGCCTTGGATGGAAACGACATCGCCTTCTTTTAAATTCGTTGAGGGGTCCTCTTCCACTTTCCAATTCACGCGGCATCGGCCAGCCTTGATCGGCACCACGATTTTCGTACGGCTGATTCGATATGCATCGCTGGCGATTCCGTCCAGTCTCATGGAAGATACCGTAATATCCATCGTTTCAAAATTCGTGCGGGCAACCTCAAGCTTGTCCAGCGGCAGCAGTTCCGTCATCACATGCACCCGGTGGACCTGGCTGAGATTCAGATGGAGAAACGCGCTGATGTCGTCTGCAACGACCGCATGGCAGCCGTCCGCGAGTACATGGATGTCACCAATCTTCGATCTCTTAATGCCAAGACCCAAAATCGAACCCATGTAGTCGCCATGCTCCAGCTCCAGAAACTTCTGATCTCCGGAAGAAATGCTGAGCACCTTCATTTTGAAATCCTCGCCTTCAAGCGCTCGGTAATCCGGAGCGATCAACGCCCGGACACGTTCTGCATCAGCATGTCCACCATCAAACATGGCATGCACATCCGGATGACGATTCACGAGCGATTCCAGAATGAATCGCTGGCGAGGATCCAGAAAATCCGTCAGTTTCGCTTCATGATATTGTCCGGCATTGACAACCCACTCCCAAGCCCGGTCCACAAACTCTCGTTCATCCTTGTGAAAATGATCGTAGATGTCCAGTTTCATCGCTCATTCACCCCAGAAGATAGCCGAGAATCGCGTATACGCCTTGCTCCGCTAACTGGAGCACAAACAATGCTACAATTGGTGAAATGTCGATCATGCCCATAATCGGTGGGATAAACCGGCGAAATGGTGCTAGATACGGCTCTACCAGCTTGCCAAGCAGCTCCCCGACAAAGCTTTCCCTCACATTCGGAAGCCATGACATCAAAACATAAACTAAAATCATGTAGAAGTAAATACGGAATAGCGTGGTAACAACGCTAATAATTTCGTAGGTCAAAGCCTAAATCACCTCATTCTGTTATATTCATGCTCGTCTGCTAGAATCTCCGAGATCGAACCTTGGATCTCCACGGTGTCCGGCGTGCATAGAAAGATGTTCCCGCCCACCTTCGAGATTCCGCCGCTAAGCGCATAAACGGTACCGCTAAGAAAATCGATAATGCGCAGCGCCTGATCATTCCTCACACGCTGCAGGTTGACCACAACCGTTCGGAATGACCGCAGATGATCTGCAATCTCCTGTGCTTCATCATATGAACGAGGCTCCACTAATACAACCTTCACGTTCTTCTGTGAATGAATGCTAACGATATTGCCGCTCTTTTGGTTCTTTCGATGATCAAACGGCGTTGCCTCCACCGGCTCTTCCTGCGAGGCCAGGACCTCGCGTTCCACAACCTCTTCTTCCTCTTGCAGTCCCAAGAAATTCATAAACCGGTTCATCACGCCCATCGTCAATCCTCCTCTTTCCCTACTAAAATCGAGCCGAGACGCACCCAGGTCGCCCCTTCCTCTATGGCTACTTCAAAGTCATTGGACATGCCCATGGACAATTCGCTCAATGGCTCCGCCGTAAGCGCCTGCTTGTTCAGCTCATCTCTTAGTTGTCTTAAACCACGAAATACAGGACGCGTCTGCTCCGCCGACGATTCGTATGGAGCCATGGTCATGAGTCCGGTCACCTTTACGTGTGAAAGACTGTTGATTTCCTTCAAAAACTCGGCTGCTTGCTCGGGAGGCAAACCGTACTTGGATTCCTCGCCCGAGATGTTGACCTGCATCAAGGCGGATACCTGCAGATTCAGCGCAGCAGCCCTCTTCTCCAGCTCATGGGCCAGAGACAAGCGGTCGAGCGAATGAATATATTGAAATTTATCAATGACATCCCGGACCTTATTGGTCTGAAGATGGCCGATGAAATGCCATGTGCCGCGGTTGCCGAGTGCATTCCACTTCGCCTGGGCATCCTGCCAGCGGTTCTCGCCGATATGCAAAAGTCCGTGATCCAGTACCGAAGCTGTCATATCCAAGGAGACATATTTCGTGACCGCAATCATATTCACGTCACTCCGGTCCCTGCCGCTTCTTGCGCAAGCCTCCGTTATTCGCTGTTCCACTTGATCGATACGTTCCTTCAAACTCAAGGGACGACTCACCTCTTTCTCATCCCGATCCAGCTCGCCATCCGACCCGTAGTTCCTCCATCTTTGCGATAAGAGAAGAACAGATCATGATTGCAGCTTGTACACCATGATGTACATTCGATATGTTCCGCCAATATTCCTGCTTTAATCATAATGTGTCTGTTTATTTCTTTCAAGTTCAGCATGTATTTCCCGTGTCCCTTGTCGATATAAAAAGCTGAATTTGTAACTTTCTCGGATGTGAATCCCTCGATTCCGATATCGCGGACACGATCCATGACCCGATCATCCACCTCGTAACAGCACTCGCTTATGGATGGACCAATCGCAGCGTGAATGTGCTGAGGCAAACTTCCGTATTCCACAACCATCCTGTTGACCATTTTCTCGGCGATGCTTCCCACGGTCCCCTTCCAGCCAGCGTGTGCCAAACCGACAGCACCCGTAACCGGATCCCAAAAATAAAGCGGCACGCAGTCCGCGTAGAAGGACGTCAATAAAACGCCGGGAACATTGGTTACAAGTCCATCCGTATTTTGAAAAGCCGAGGCTCGATCCAAACTCCCTCTGCCCCTGTCCTTATCATGAACCACGCCAATCTGAACATCATGGACCTGTTCACCGCAAGTCCAATCTTCCAGAGAAAAACCCAATGCCGCAGCGGTTCGTTTCCGGTTCTCTACAATGTCACCCGGCTCGTCTCCGACATGAAAGGCTAAATTCAAACTATCATAGGGGGCTCGGCTTACGCCGCCTTGCCGGCCTGTGAAACCGGCCGTGAGTGCGGCGCTTCCAGATCCCCCACTCCATTTTTCGAGCACAAACAGACTCGGTGTCTGCTGATCTTGCCTAACAAACGGTTCCATGCGCATCCCACCTCTATGACCAGTGTAACAGAAAACCCACGCCGGAGACACATTAACCGGTTCCGTCTGTTCAGAAGGATCGCCGGTCCGGCCGGTCCAGGTATTCCACCGATTCCTGCTCATCGGGCGTTCTTCGCAATTCCTCCATTTTGACAAGGACGACATCCGAGCCAATCTTGACGATATTTCGCCACGGAATGATCAGGTCGCTCCCGCCGCCGAACAGCCCCATAAATTTACCGTAACTTGGCACCACAATCGCTTCGATCCGGCCCTGCCGCAAGTCCAGCTCCAGATCGCTGATCTGTCCGAGCCGCTTGCCATCAATGATATTGATAACATCCTTCGTTTGAAAATCGGAAATTTTCATCTTTTTCCCCACCATTTGATTATCAGGTATCATGAGCATCACACCTTAGATGTATTTGAAGGTTAGCCGTCCATCCATCTTCAATCCATATCCCTCTGTTCAATATATGAGCCGCTTAGGTAAAATAGCTTATCTAAAATTAAAAAAACGATCCCATAAACGGGATCGTTATCTGTTCGATTGATTGCTGGTCTTCTTACGTTTTGACGTGCTTCTGCATCTGCTTGATCGCTGACTTCTCCAGGCGGGACACTTGAGCTTGGGAGATGCCGATTTCATCCGCAACTTCCATCTGGGTCTTGCCTTCATAAAACCGCATGGATAAAATCATTTTCTCGCGTTGTCCGAGCTTGTGCATCGCTTCCCGGAGTGCAATTTCCTCAATCCAGGACACATCTTTGTTCTTATCATCACTGATTTGATCCATCACATATATCGGATCGCCACCGTCATGATAAATCGGCTCAAACAGCGAAACGGGATCTTGAATAGCATCTAGTGCAAAAACAACGTCTTCCTTGGGCACGTTCAGCGCTTCGGAAATTTCATAAATCGTCGGTTCACGCGAGTTCGCATTTGTCAGCTGATCCCTGACCTGAAGTGCTTTGTAAGCAATATCACGCAGTGATCGGGAGACGCGAATCGGGTTATTGTCCCTTAAGTATCGACGTATTTCTCCGATAATCATCGGTACGGCATAAGTGGAAAATTTAACATTTTGCGATAAATCAAAATTGTCGATGGCTTTCATCAATCCGATGCAGCCCACCTGAAACAGATCATCAACAAACTCTCCCCGATTGTTAAACCTTTGGATGACGCTGAGCACCAGTCTCAGGTTGCCGTTCACCAGTTTTTCTCGAGCCGATCGTTCATTGTTCTGCTGCAGATTATGAAACAGTTCCCTCATTTCCACATTCGTCAGAACAGGCAGTTTTGACGTATCCACACCACAAATTTCAACTTTGTTTCGCGTCATGATGACTAACCTCCCAAGGAGAAACATTACTGTACATTATCTCCGAGGGGGGCTATTTTATTCCTTACGATTTCCAGTTACACCATCTTGTTGAATTCTTTGCGGAGCCTCTTTATAATTCTCTTCTCCAATCGGGAAATGTAGGATTGCGAGATTCCAAGCAGATCTGCCACGTCTTTTTGCGTCTTTTCCTCACCGTCCTGAAGACCAAAACGAAGCTCCATAATCATGCGTTCCCGGTCGCTTAATTTATCCAGCGCTTTTTGCAGCAGCTTCCGGTCGACCTGCTCCTCGATATTACGGTAGATGGTGTCATTCTCAGTACCCAACACGTCGGACAAGAGCAATTCATTGCCGTCCCAATCGATATTCAGCGGTTCGTCAAAAGAAACCTCGCTGCGCGTTTTGTTATTCCGGCGCAAATACATCAAAATTTCGTTCTCAATACAGCGCGAGGCGTATGTAGCCAGCTTGATTTTTTTCTCCGGGTCAAACGTATTCACCGCCTTAATCAAACCGATCGCACCAATGGAAACCAAATCCTCGATGTTAATGCCGGTGTTCTCGAATTTGCGGGCAATGTAAACGACCAAACGCAGGTTACGTTCGATAAGCATGGCACGGGTGGCTGCATCCCCGGTAGGCAGCTTCTTGAGCAAGAACTCCTCTTCCTCTTTCGTAAGCGGCGGCGGGAGCGCCTCGCTTCCTCCGATATAGTAGATTTCCTGACTCTTCAGGCCTAGCAAAAAAAGTACGCGATAATACTGCAGCTGCAATGCTAATCTCCATTTAACGGGCATCTCTTATCCTCCTAAACGTTTTCCCGTAGGGATAACTGGCTTCATAAACGTAATTTCAATTCTTCTAGTCCGGCATGTACTGGAAATGTCATAAAGGTTTTCAAAGACTTATCCATGAGTCCGCCGTATGGATGGCAAACTCGAACACTATGAAAATGGCATCATGGTTCTCATCCTGCGTTCTTGGCTGCACCTGATTCCGGACCGGTTCCCCCATTGAGCGATGAAGCGTCCACCTCGGATTTGCAGCTTCCATCGGACACCGGCTTGTTTGAATTGGCATTCATCTTCGGCGTACCTTCTCCTTCCGTTAATGCCGGATGGATAATGGCCCTGTATGCCCTGTCACCCGAGAGCGTCCCGCCATCAAGACCAATTAACACCTTGGATGCCGAATATTCAAATCCTCCCAGTTCGATCCGTACCATGTCGGGCTTTAACGCAAGCATGAAAGCAGCCCCCCGGTTGACACCGCGATAGGGAACAAGCCGCAGACGGTCTTGCCATTCAAATTCCTCTGCCGCCAGCCCCATGATTAATTTGTCCGGTTCCCCCTCCATCAACTGTTTGCTCCATCCCTGGGGCAGGTGGGCTTCCCACAGTGCTGCTTCCATCACCATAACCGGCGTGCGGGTTAAGGGATCACTCAATTGGTTACCTGTATCGAGCAGCCCCACACAGGATATTTTGGCGCTGCCGATCCATACCGACACCTCTCCCAATAAGGCCTCCCGGTTCTCGGTTTTACGTTTCGTGGTCTGAACGGCTTTAAATGCGAATACAACTACAAAAAAGGTAATGCACGCAAACCAGAATCCCACCTTCAATTCAAACGATAGCCCTCCCGATGTCGTATACCATATCCCGCTAAACAGTTCCCCCGAATTTTGGACCAAGTAATGAACACCGATAATGCCTCCGGCCGCCGCAAAATTCACCATATAAAATGCTCCCAAATTTCGCAGATAACTCTGTAAGCTTGCAAAGCCGAAAGCAATCCATAACATGATCAACGAAAGTCCAAATTTGATGAGAAAAGTAAACAAAAATGAGAGTTGCGGGACAAACATCATGACGACATACAGTGCGCCTACCACAGAGGATAATACAAGTCTCCACCACCTTGGCTTGACCCTGCGCATCCAGGCGGTCAAAGCCAGCAACATGCCGTCAATGACGAGGTTTGCCAAAAATATGAGATCAATATAAACAACCAGGTTGTTCACCTGCCTAGTCGAAGAATCACTTCGGTTATCCTTCTGTTTTTTTCTGGGCAACGGGAGATGTTACTAGTATAAGAAGAATAGAATTCAAAGTCTGTCTAAACCTGTGGGCGGATTACAGACTTTTTTTGTCGATGAAGGGCAGTTTTTAAAAGACCCGAACCAAAAGCAGACTCTTGGCTTAATCAGCGATCTCTATCTTGGAAGGAAAGCTCGGGGAATATCCTTTAATTCCACAGTAATTACTCATTGGGCTCTTATTCGTGAAAGTGTGACAGCATCAGGTGTTGGTTTTGTAAATGAGATAAAAGGAAGATGACGAAGTTTCGATACAAAAATAAGCCTGTCTTCATCATGATGACGAAGCACAGGCTTACCGTTATTAATCATTATTGCGGGAACGATTGCGGAGGAAAGTAGGAATATCAAGCTGATCATTGCTGTTCTGATTGCCAAACGGCTTCAGATTCACATTACTCTTGTCCGTTGCCGACTGCTGTTGTTGCTGCTGTTCCCCTTGAGGCACAGGACGACGTCCAGGAGGGATTGGAGCAGGCTTGCCTTCAAAGCCTGTAGCGATAACCGTTACTTTGATTTCATCCTTCATGTTTTCCTCAATAATCGCACCGAAGATCATGTTCACTTCCGGATCGGAAGCTGAAGTTACGATCTCGGCCGCTTCATTCACTTCATACAAGGAAAGATTGGTTCCTCCCGTAATGTTCATGATCACACCGCGCGCACCTTCGATAGAGGTTTCAAGCAGCGGGCTCATGATGGCCTTGCGGGCAGCCTCGGAGGCACGGTTCTCACCAGTAGCCAGTCCAATACCCATCAGGGCTGAGCCGCGTTCTGTCATGATCGTTTTCACGTCGGCAAAGTCAAGGTTGATCAGACCCGGTACAGCAATCAGATCAGAGATGCCTTGGACTGCCTGGCGAAGTACATTATCCGCTTCACGGAAGGCTTCAAGCATCGGTGTCTTCTTGTCGACAATTTCGAGAAGTCGATCATTCGGGATGACAATCAGCGTATCAACCTTCTCTTTCAGTGCTTCAATGCCTAGCTCTGCCTGAGAAGAGCGCTTGCGTCCTTCAAAGGTAAATGGTCGAGTTACCACGCCTACGGTCAGTGCGCCGCATTCCTTGGCGATTTCAGCAATGACAGGAGCAGCACCCGTTCCGGTTCCACCACCCATACCGGCTGTAACGAATACCATATCAGCACCCTTCAGGGTGTTCATGATCAAATCCCGGGATTCTTCCGCAGCCTTCTTGCCTACGTCCGGATTGGCGCCGGCACCAAGACCGCGAGTGAGCTTGTCCCCGATTTGCAGTTTATGTTCGGATTTTGCAAGATGGAGTGCCTGAGCATCCGTATTAACCGTAATGAATTCAACACCCTGCACACCATTTTCAATCATTCGGTTAACAGCGTTGCTTCCGCCGCCACCTACTCCGATTACTTTTATTTGAGCTAAGCTCTCCATTTCAAAATCAAATTCCAACATCTAATCCATCTCCCCCTCAATGTGCGTGGATGGCACGTCCACAGTCGAATGAATCCGCTATATAAACTCGCTGAACATCTTTTTCAGGCGTTCAATAAATCCCGGCTTCTGGCTGGTCTCCTGAGTTGCTGCGACAGGACTTTGCTGCTTAGCGCGGTTCACCGGTTTCTTGCTATTTCCGCTGCTGTTGTTGCTTCCTCCTGTATTGCGTACACGTACGTTCCGGATTGCATTATGGAGGATGCCGACTCCGCTGCAGTATCCCGGATCACGAACACCGATGAAATCGGGAACCGCAATCCGTACGGAAGTCGCCAGCTCATTTTGTGCCACCTGCAGCACACCAGGCATGGACATAGTGCCCCCAGTAAGTATATAACCACCAGGAAGCTCGCTGTAACCCAAGCGTTTAATTTCTTGGCGCACCAATTGGAAAATTTCCTGAACGCGAGGTTCTATGATAGCTGCCAGATCTTCCTGAGTGAACTCCTTGTCCACATTGCTTCCAATTCTTGTTACCTTAAACGTTACTTCTTGTGCGGCACTCTCGATCAGCGCGCACCCGTACTTCAGTTTAACCTTCTCTGCTTGATCCGTCAGCGTTCGCAGGCCATATGCAATGTCATTCGTAACGAAATCTCCACCAACCGGAAGCGTCGAAGTAGCGGCAATGCTGCCTCCCTCGAACACAGCCAACGTGGTTGAGCCCGCCCCGACGTCAACTAGCACCGAACCCATCGTTTTCTCATCCTTGGACAAGGCCAGCTGTCCGGCACCAAGCGGAATCAGCACCAGATCCTTCACTTTCAGACCTGATTTCTCCACACAACGTAACAGGTTATGTATTGCCGTTTTGGCGCCAGTAATAATCGTCGCTTCGACTTCTAGTCTTACGCCGATCATTCCTCGCGGATCTGAGATTCCTTCCAAACCGTCAACTACAAACTGTTTAGCAACCACATCGATAATTTCACGATCCGGAGGAAGCGCCACGACTTCCGCTGCTTTCAGCACGCGGTCGATGTCCTCTTCACCAATTTCGCGATCCTCGTTCGATACTGCCACAACTCCATGGCTGGATTGAAGTCCGATATGATTTCCAGAAATGCCGACATATACTTCGGATATTTGAATACCGACCATACGCTCCGCATGATCAACAGCGCTGCGAATGGATTGTACGGTCTGGTCGATATCTACAATTGCACCTTTGCGAATTCCCTCCGAGTCGGCAGATCCAACTCCAATAATATTAAAGGTTCCATTATTAACTTCCCCAATAATAGCACGAACTTTGGATGTACCGATGTCCAAACTAACAATGATGTCATTGTTGCTCAAGCCCTGGCACCTCCTGTTTTTAGCAAATTAATTTTGATTATAAAGAATACATTTCTACTTATTCAACACTCGCAGGTCTTTCCCTCTTTTTTCAACATTTTTTTTACTGCCAACATTTGCTATAACAGGCCGTAAAAGTCATTCAAAAAAGAAGAGCCGAAACAAGTTGTCAATACTTTCAATTGTATCATTTATTCCAATCCCTGAGTAGGGGGTTATTGCCCTTCTTCCGCGTCTTCTCCAACTTCTTCTACAAACGGCACGTAAGAGTCTGCCTCCAGCATCGTAATCACACCCGGCCGCTCCATTTCGGTAACCTGATTCAGATATTCTACTTTGTCACGGAGCAAGGAGACCGAAGTGATAACTTCGAATTTGGAACGTGTATACATCTTGATCCGATCCGGAAAAGATAGCGTCGGTGACGGCATGATTTCCGAGATATCGGAGGTCAGGCTGCCCGAAATCTCCGCAAGCACTTCGCTAAGCACAGCCTTGTTGGGGTCGCCCGGATCCCAATTGGTCAAAATAGGCTTCTCAACGGCAATACCGCTCGCTGTAACCGGAACCGAGGTGCCGCTGGCCAGTATGGCTTGAAGTTCCCCGCTGTCGGACAGCTCGTAGGCCACCGTAGGATGTTCCGTCACCACGATGCTGATTTCGCCCGGAAAGTTTTTGACCACTTCAGCCGACTTAATCGTTCCGAGCTTCATCAGGCGTTCCTGCACATCTTTCGGCTCAACGCCAAAGTACTGGTCTCCGATGTGGAGTCCGCTTTGCTTGATAAGCTGCTCATTGGTATTAAACGTATTGCCTGTAAAATGAATCTCGGTAACTTGGCTGACTGACGACCGGAAAAACAGAATCGTCAGCAGGGCTACGAACAGCAGCAAAAGTATCCATATGATTTTTTTGGCTGTTTTCGGTTTAGGCTTGTCCTGCTTCAGGACAGGCATATGTGTCTTGGACATATCCACTCTCTCCATAAAGACCTGTTATCCCCTCCTTGTTCGGAGGGGAAGCCCAGGACCTCAATTGGCTAAATCAAGCGGTTTTGGCACCGGAGATTGACGATAGATCCGAGCGCCTAAACCTTGGAACATGTTTTCAATACGATCATAACCGCGATCAATATGGTGAACTTGCTCCACCACGGTCGTTCCCTGCGCGGCCAAACCGGCAATGACAAGCGCCGCTCCAGCCCGAAGATCGGTTGCCTCCACCGTAGCTCCATAAATTCTCTGAACACCGCGTATAAACGCGTAGTTCAGATCCGTGGAAATGTCCGCTCCCATACGAGAGAGTTCCTCCACGTGCTTGAACCGTCCTTCGAATACCGTCTCTTTCATCACGCTAAATCCGTCCGCCAAGGACAGCAGGACCATAACCTGGGATTGCAAATCAGTCGGGAACGAAGGATACGGTGAAGTCACGATACGTTCCACCGCTTTAGGACGGCTCATACAGCTTATGTTTATTATATCATTGCATATACTGGTTTGAACACCGGCGCGCTTTAGCACATGTATAAGGGAAGTTAAATGAGATGGATTGGTCTTTGTAAGCGTTACACTACCGCGGGTGACGGCTGCTGCGATCATGACGGTGCCGGCTACGATCCGGTCGGGTATAATCTCGTACTCGCAAGGCTCCAGACGCTCCACGCCATGGATCGTAATGGTATCCGTTCCTGCGCCGATAATGTTCGCTCCCATCTTGTTCAGGAAATGCTGAAGGTCCTGAATTTCAGGCTCTCTGGCGGCATTGGTGAGCACCGTTGTGCCAAGCGCTGTTGCTGCTGCCATCATGATATTCTCCGTTGCCCCTACGCTGGCAAAATCCAGATGAATATCCGTTCCGACCAGCCGGCTTGCCCTGCAATGGATCTTATCGTTACACTCCTCGATTTCCGCTCCAAGCGCCTGCAATCCCTGAAGATGGAGGTCGATCTTGCGTTCTCCGATCGCGCAGCCCCCGGGCTGATAGATCGTCACTTCACCAAAACGGGCCAGCAGAGGTCCCATCAAAAAGATGGAGGATCGCATCTGCTTCATTAAATCTTCCGGGACATGAAACGAATTGGCAGACGAGGTATCCACGGTTACCGTCTCCAGCTCATGCTTGCATTTGGAGCCAAGACGGCTGAGAATGCTGAGCATCACTTCAATATCCAGCAGGTGCGGGACATTGCTTAATCTTACAGTCCCTTCTGCCAGAAGACTAGCTGCTAGAATAGGTAAAGCTGCATTTTTTGCTCCATGGATACGAATGGTTCCAGATAGGGGCCTTCCACCCTCAATCACCAATTTGTCCAATGTATCACCTCCGAGTTTACCGCTCGCCCAGAACGTACACCTCAGGCACCATATGAATTCCGTTCTTTTCCGAGATGGTTTCCTTTATACGTTCCATCAAAGCGAGCACGTCCTCTGCTGTCGCTTGACCGGTATTCTCAATGAAATTGGCATGCTGTAAAGAAACTTCTGCGCCCCCGATCCGCAGGCCCTTAAGACCGGCAGCCTCGATCAACCTCGCGGCATGATCACCGGGCGGGTTGCGAAAAACACTGCCTGCCGTTGCGGATTGGAGCGGCTGTGTACGCCGGCGACGGTCCTTGTAGGAGGCCATAACAGCTGAAATTTCTTTGCGGTCTCCTTGACGGAGCCCAAATACCGCTTCAGTCACAATCCCTTTTCGTTCATGCAGAATGGAGTGTCGGTAATCAAACGCCATATCTTTCGCAGCATACGTAACCAATTCCCCTGTTTCCAGTACAATGTCAGCGGACTTGAATATGCGTGACACGTCAGACCCATGGGCACCTGCATTCATGTAGACGGCCCCTCCGACCGATCCAGGAATGCCTCCGGCAAATTCAAGACCGGATAATCCTTCTTTTCCGGCCAGAACACTGAGCTTGACAAAAGACAGACTGCCGCCTGCAGTTACCGTCTCTCCGTCAAAATGAAGCCCCTCAAATCCCTGGCCCAGCTTGATGACCGCTCCCCGAATGCCTTTATCGGCAACCAACATGTTTGAACCGCGGCCCAATTGTGTCCAAGGTATGTGATGGGCATGGAGAAGGGTGACCAGTTCCCTGAGCTGTTCCTTGTTCTCAGGTATAATCAGGCAATCGGCTGGTCCGCCTATTTTCCACGTCGTATATTTTGCCAGCGGTTCATTCCATAACACTGTTCCGATATTGGCCTCTGATAGTAGCGATTTCCACTGCTGCATTTTAAATAAACCTCCCCTTGACTTTCAAAACCAAAAGGCCATTCCTTCAACTGGATGAAGAGATGGCCGCTGTCAGTAATGCCGGCCTCATGGGTGTGTCACGATTATAGAGTATCTTATGTCAGGCTCCATAGGTGTGTGACAATCGCCCAGCCGATTTAGCGTTTGCCGGTTAACCGGCGGATTTCTTGAACCATGACGGAAGCCGAATCCGGTTTGCCGAGCTTTTTCGCAGCCGCGGACATCGCCTCTCTGGTAGCGCGACTGGGCATGATCTCCTCAAGCTTTGCGAACAGCGATTCCGCCGTCAAATCCTTTTCAAGAATCATGCTGGACGCACCCGCTTCCTCCAATTGCCTCGCATTCGCCTCCTGATGGTTATTGGTGACGTTAGGTGAAGGGATAAGTACGGATGGAATGCCAAGCGATGTAATCTCCGCCAGGAATGAAGCTCCTGCACGGTTTACAATCAGCGAAGTAGCCGCAAGTACTTCCGGCATATTATGAACGTATGGCACGATATGAAGTTGATTCGGCATGGTACCGAGCTGGGACAGAATGGATTCCCGCGTGTTCTCAAAATAAGTTTCGCCCGTAACAAACACGAAATGTACGCCCGGCAGCTTTTGAATGAGCGGCGCCATCCCGATCATCGCGTTATTGATCGCCTTGGCTCCCCGGCTTCCGCCGACGATCAGTACGACCTGGCTGTCCACCGGAATGCCGAGCGTAGCAAATCCACGTTCACGATTGGCGGATAATACCGTTGTCGCACGTGGATTTCCTGTATATACCGTTCTTTTGGCTTTAGGAAAAGAAGACTCCGATCCCTCAAAGCTGACCGCAACCGTATCCGCATAGCGGCTGAGGAACTGGTTGGTGAGGCCCGGAATCGCATTCTGCTCATGAATCATGGTCGGTATACCGAGCTTGGCCGCTGCATAAACCACCGGACCGCACACATAACCTCCGGTACCGATCACGACATCGGGTTTAAATTCCTTCAGCAGGGCCTTCGATCGCTTCACGCCTTTGAAAAAACGCATGATCGTCTTCACGTTATCCAGCGACAGCTTGCGCCGGAACCCCGTGATATCGATGCTCTCAAACGGCAGCTTCTCCTGGGGTACCAGCTTGCTTTCGAGACCCCGCTTACCTCCGATATATAAAAACTCCGTTTTCGGATCTTCCTTTTCACATTGTCTTGCAATGGCAACGGCGGGGTAAATATGCCCCCCCGTTCCGCCGCCGGTCAATACGACACGCATACCCTTCACCTCGCATAACGGGAAATATTTAATAGAATGCCCAGCGCCGTCAGCATCAGCGTCAGTGAGCTGCCTCCGTAACTGATGAGCGGCAGCGTAATCCCTGTCACCGGCATTAAACCGATCACGACACCGATATTGATAACGACCTGTATGGCGACCATGCCCACGATCCCAACAGCCAGCAGACTTCCAAAGCCGTCGGATACCGTGATGGCCACCCTCATGCCCCGCCACACCAAGGCAGCGAACAAGAGCAGTACAATCAAACCGCCAATGAATCCAAGCTCTTCGGCCAAGATCGAAAAAATAAAATCAGTCTGCGGTTCAGGCACATAAGCGTACTTCTGACGACTCATGCCAAGCCCGAGCCCGCCGAGTCCGCCCGGCCCTATCGCATAGAGAGATTGGATGATCTGATAGCCTGCGCCAAGGGGATCGGACCATGGATCGAGAAACCCGGTTATCCGCTTCAGCCGGTAAGGGGCTGTCAGAATCAAGCCAATGAAACCGGCAACCCCGCCTAATGCGAGAAAGCCCAGATGCTTCATCTGTGCCCCTGCGGTAAAAACAATCATCATCGCAGCTCCAAGCATAACGGCACCCGTACCCAAATCAGGCTGCAGCATAATCAATCCGAATGCCAGTCCGATTAAACCAAGCGGCGGCAGAAGCCCCCTGGTAAAAGACGTAATATCATAATCTTGCTTACTGAGCCAGCGTGATAGAAACAAAATCATGCCCAGCTTCATAAACTCGGAGGGTTGGATCCCGAACGAGCTGATGCCAAGCCAGCTTCTGGCTCCGCCGCGAACAACGCCGATGCCTGGAATAAGTACGATAATCAGCATAAAAAAGCAGACCAGCAATGCAAGCTTGCTGTATTTCTTCCAAACCCGAAAGTCGGTCCTCGATGTGAAGTACATGGCAGCAAGCCCCAAACAGGCAAAAAACAGCTGACGCTTCACAAAATAAAACTTATCGCCATAGTCATGAAATGCGAGGACAGATCCTGCGCTGTATACCATGACGATTCCGATGGCCAGCAGGGCCAAAATACAGATAAGCAGCCACAGATCGGGCGCCTGGCGGTTCTTGTTCATGGAAAGGCCACCTCGTACATCCTTAGTAGGGGCTTATCCACCCCCCTACTTAAAGGTTATGCACCGCCTCTTTAAAAATGCGTCCTCGATCCTCGAAGGAAGGAAACATGTCCCAGCTCGCACATGCGGGAGATAGTAGAACAATATCCCCGCTCTCTGCGAGCCCGGCAGCCTTCTGGACAGCCGAGGTCAAAGTCGCGGCGGCGTCCTTCCCATTATCGACGAGGAAGATGTCCTTTAATCCGGCTTTGGCAGCAGCCTTCGCGATTTTCTCCTTCGTTTCGCCAAGAAGCACGACGGCTTTCACCCGTCCTTGCAAGGAAGGAATCAATTCCTCATAATCCGACCCGCGGTCAAGCCCGCCTGCGATTAATACGATAGGCTCCTTGAACGAAGTCAATGCCATGTGCGTCGCCTTGGAGTTCGTTGCCTTCGAGTTATTGTAATAGGATACGCCCTGAAGCTTGGCAACGTATTCCAGGCGATGCTCAACACCGCGGAAGCTGGATAAAGCTTCTTCCAGCTTATCGGGGGCAACGCCGGCCGCTATGGCGATCGCACAGGCAGCCAATGCATTCCCTACATTAAATCTTCCGGGCAGTCCGATGTTCTCCACACGGATGATCTCATGCGTAAACCCTTCGCCATCTGTATAGATCAGCATACGCCCCTGATCGCCGTCGTCCGGGTCCTGGGTACCGGCAACATATGGCGGCATCACGTGAACCCCTTCACGAAGGCTCTCACTCATCGAAAAAGGCACGATGCGCGCCTTGATATACGGAACAAGGTTTCTGCACACGGGATCATCCCAATTGAGCACAGCGGTATCATCCGCAGTCTGGTTGGCGAACAGCTTGGCTTTGGATGCAACATAATCATCCATCCCGCCATGGTAATCAAGATGCGTTTCCGCAATGTTGAGAAGGCAGGCAATACGCGGC
The DNA here is from genome assembly GCF_050279985.1 of Paenibacillus sp. NPDC093718. Classification (NCBI taxonomy): domain Bacteria; kingdom Bacillati; phylum Bacillota; class Bacilli; order Caryophanales; family Paenibacillaceae; genus Paenibacillus; species Paenibacillus sp. NPDC093718. The sequence goes on along the minus strand of NZ_JBNNUS010000006.1, from coordinate 104,284 downwards.
CTGAACTCCTCTGTTCCTTTTAATTGAAAGCTGCTCAGTTCAACAACCATCCAATTGTTTTCAGTTGCTTCTGCTGCAGCCTCGGATAGAGGCGTGCCGATATTACCGGCTACAATCGGGGAAAGACCAGCGCTTTCCAGCAGCTTGCCTACCCAGGTTGTCGTTGTTGTTTTGCCATTCGAGCCTGTAATGCCGATGATCGGTGCTTCACACAAGTGATAGGCGATTTCAACTTCGGTCACGACAGGAATCTTAAGCTCCAGCGCTTTTTGAACAGGCGGGGCGGAATACGGAATTCCGGGATTTTTGACAAGAAGCGTCACACCGGGATGAATAAGATCATCGGGATGTCCACCGCAAATAACAGAAATACCCAAAGCCTCGAGCTCCGAAGCTTCAGGACACTGTTCTCTTTCCTTTCTATCGTTCACAATGACGGAAGCTCCGGCTTCATGGAGCACTTTAGCTACCTGTACTCCGCTTTTGGCCAGTCCCAGTACGACGATAAGCTTATCCCGATAATCTTCTAGCTGCTTCATATGTTACAACCCCTTGTTGATATAAAGTCCGAGTCCCGCAAGTATCAGTCCCACGGCCCAAAATGTAAAGACGACGCGCCACTCCGACCACCCGGATAATTCATAATGGTGATGGATCGGGCTCATTTTGAATATTCGCTTGCCTCGGGTTTTGAAGGAAACCACCTGAAGCACAACGGATAACATCTCTATGACGAATACCCCGCCAATAATGAGGAACAGCAGCTCGCTCTTGGTTACGATCGCTATGGCGCCAATAGCGCCCCCGATTCCTAAAGACCCTGTATCTCCCATGAACACTTTGGCAGGGTGAGCGTTAAATACCAGGAAACCGAGAACCGCACCGATCATCGCCGCTGCGCAGAATGCCGCCGCGAACGAAGTAGACTGGATCGCCACAATGGCATAAGCACCAAAGGCAATCGCGCTGACACCGGACAAAAGACCATCCACTCCATCGGTGAAATTAACCGCGTTGCTGATGGCAAGCATCATGACCACGATGAACGGATAATAGAACCACGGCCCCCAATCAAAGGACCAATCCATTCCTGGAACGCTTATCGCCGTGCTATGACCGTTGGAGATCAACAGCCAGCACATAATACCGGAAAACAGAAGCTGTCCAAACAGCTTCTGCCTGGCCGTGAGTCCTAATGATCTGCGAAATACGATCTTAATATAGTCGTCAAGAAAGCCGATCAAACCGAAGCCGAGCGTCGCTACGATCATCACATAGAAATCAGTATCGACTGGAGAAAATTTAATATAAGTCAGTGTAAAAGCAAGCAAAATCACAACGCCGCCCATCGTTGGCGTTCCTGCTTTTTTCAAGTGGCTCTGCGGACCGTCGTTCCTAACCTGCTGGCCGAACTTCATCCGCCGCAGCAGCGGAATGAGCAGCGGAGCCGATATCACCGCAAGCACAAACGCTACACCGATTGTCAACAACAGCAATTGAAAGTCCATCAGCTCACCCCCTCACTCCGTTGTTGCCGCCAGGCAGGGCCTTCAAGGCGTCAACCACGTGTTCCAGCCTCATGCCGCGCGAGGCTTTCACCAATACGATATCCTTCTCCGTTACCCGCTCCAGCAAGGCTTCGATCAGTTTTTCTTTATCCGTAAACGGAAGCACTGCCCCTTCAGGGAAGCGATCTTTCGCTTTATTCGCCGTGTGAAGCGACAATGGGCCGTAGGTGAACACAAGATCCGCGTTGTCCGGAGATAAGCAATCTCCAATCTCGGCATGGAATTCCTCTTCACGCTGACCAAGTTCCAGCATGTCCCCGAGAACGGCAATTCGCCGGTGGTAGCCTTTCATATCCCCAAGCACGTCCAATGCAGCCTTGGCCGCGGTAGGACTCGAATTGTAAGCATCGTTCAGCACGGTGACTCCAAACGCAGTCTCCACGGCTTCGATCCGCATGCTCGACAGTTTCAGATTGGCAAACCCGCTGCGAATAGCTTCATCGCCGATTCCCAAATGGGCCGCTACAGCCATCGCCGCAAGCGCGTTGACTACGTTATGACGCCCGAGAAGCGGCAAGCTAAAGCCTTCACCCGCATGCCGGTTCGAAGTGAAGATGATTCCTCTTGCATGGAACATAAGTCCCGTCGGATAATCGTCATTGGTTTCTTGATTGCCAAACGTAAATGTCCGAAGCCCTTCTGGCTTCACCGTAGTTTCTTCAGCAAGCACCTGGCGGATCAACGGTTCGTCCCCATGGTAGATCAGCAAGCCGCCCGGCTTCATGCCGCTAATAATTTCAAGCTTGGCGCGGGCGATTTCTTCGCGCGAACCGAGCTGAAGCATATGCGCTTCCCCTACATTGGTAATCACCGTTATATCCGGACGAGCAATGGTCGAAAGAAGTTCAATCTCATGACGTCCGCTCATGCCCATCTCAAGCACGACAATATCGGTATCTTCCTTCATCGCGAGTACGGTTAACGGAAGACCGATATGATTGTTGTAATTGCCTTGCGTCTTGTGAACGTTAAACGTGGTTTCAAGTAGTGCTGACACCATGTCCTTCACGGTGGTTTTCCCGTTGCTGCCGGTTATGCCCACCACCTTGGCGCTGCTCTCGGACAAATAGGAAGCCGCAAGCGACTGGAGCGCCGTTAACGTATCGTCCACGAGAATGAGCGGCAGGTCGGGAATCGGTTGATGATCTCTCTGCCAGAGCACTGCGCCGGCTCCGCTGGCGAGCACGCTCTGCGCGAACGCATGCCCGTCAAATTTCTCGCCAACAATCGGAACAAACAAATTTCCCGGCTGTACGGTTCGGGAGTCGGTACCGACCCCTTGAATGATAATATTGTCATCTTGGTTACGTGAGAGCGTCCCGCCGCACATGTCGGCGATGCTCTTTAATGATTTATGGATCACTATTGTCTGCCCCTTATCGCGTCTTTGGCTACGATGCGGTCGTCAAAATCTAGCACTTCGCCCGCAATCAGCTGGTAGGTCTCATGACCTTTCCCCGCAATCAATACTACATCGCCCGGGCTTGCCATTTCAATAGCCTTTTCAATCGCTTTCCGGCGATCAACGATGAGCTTGTAGCTTTCTGTTGACACTCCGTCCTCAATCAAGCCGGCTTCGATATCCTTCAGGATCAAATCCGGATCTTCCGTGCGGGGATTATCGGAAGTCACCAATACAATATCGCTATATTTCGCGGCAATTTTACCCATGATTGGCCGTTTGGTCCGATCCCGGTCGCCGCCGCAGCCGAATACCGTGAGCACCCGGCCTTCAGCGAATTCATTAACGGTGCGCAGTACATTTTCGAGTCCGTCGGGCGTATGCGCATAATCCACAATCACGGCATACGGCTGACCTTCATCCACGACCTCCACGCGGCCGTCAACGCCGGGCACGGACTCCAGGCTGTTCTTGATATTATCGAGTGGGACTCCCTCAAGAAGCGCGGCAGCGATCGCGGCCATGGCATTATACACGTTGAACTTCCCTACCATTCGAATCGAAATATCCGCACTGCCGCGGAAGGTATCCACATGGAACGAGGTGCCTTGAGCGGTGATCGAGATGTTGCTTGCCCGTATATCCGCATCTTTTCCCAAACCATAGGTAATCACTTCCGCCGCCGTCTGCTTGGCAAAATAAGCCGAAGCCTCATCATCCGCATTCAGGACGGCATATTTGCGTGATGGTTCATCCTTGGCAAAAGCGTTGCCCAGCCGGGAGAAAAATAACCCTTTTGCCCCGCGATATTCTTCCATCGTATGATGGTAGTCCAGATGATCCTGCGTCAGGTTTGTGAATATAGCCGTTCGGAAGTCCGTTCCCTTCACCCGCCCCTGTTCGAGCGCATGCGAGGATACCTCCATCACGCAGCACTCGGTGCCTGCGTTCGCCATATCGTTCAAATAACGCTGGAGCTCCAGCGCCTCTGGCGTCGTTCTTGGCATCGGGAATGACTGGCCGTCGTATTTCATCTGAATCGTGCCGATCAAGCCGGTCTTCAAACCGTAATCATTCATGATCGTCTCGATCAAATACGTTGTCGTAGTCTTGCCGTTCGTTCCGGTTACGCCAATCATCTTCATGCGGGAGCTCGGCTGATTATAAAAGGCGTTCGCCAAACCCGCCATCGCAAAGCGGCTGTCCCTCACGATGACTTGCGGAAGGTCGACCTCAAGCTTTCGCTCAACGACCAATGCCGTAGCGCCTTGGTCAGCGGCCTGGGCTGCAAACTGGTGTCCATCTACCGTATGGCCCGGCAGACAAATGAACAAATCCCCCGCTTTCACTTGTCTCGAGTCTGTTTCAAGCCCCGTGATTTCAACTTCTCCGGATCCTTCGATAACAGCAGCAGCCAATACGGATGATAATTGCTTCAATTTCATTGTTATCCCTCTCTCTATATATCTGCATCATCCGTCCTCGCTTGTGAACCGGATGATGCCTTAATGTTCATGCTTGGATTCCTCCGGGTCTTCGCCCATATAAATGCGAATGGTAGACCCACGCTCCACCCGGCTTCCCGGCTTCGGAGCCTGGGAAATAACTGTGTTGCCGGTCCCCGACTTGGCCAGCATGAAATTCATATTCAGATCCTCATACAGATCCTGAACCGTAGCTCCGACCAGGTTCGGTACAGTCACGGTTGGTGTCTCTCCATACTTGTATTCACGGGCAAGCTGGTCTTTACGCGGCGGAACATTCATATAATGCAGCGCATCCTCCAGGATGTTCTGCACGATTGGAGCAGCCACGACACCACCGAATTGAATGCCCTTCGGATTATCTACCGCCGTGTACACCACAATCTCAGGATCATCGGCAGGCGCGAATCCGATGAACGATACGATATGCTCGGTCGATGAGTACCGGCCGTTAATAACCTTCTGGGCGGTTCCCGTCTTCCCTCCGACTCGATAGCCATCGATGAAGGCCGGGCGTCCGGTCCCTTTGGCGACGACGCTCTCGAGCGCCTCGCGCACTTGCTTGGATGTTTCCTCCGAGATCACTTGTCTGACAAGCTCCGGCTTGATTTCCTCGACCGTCTCTCCCGTTTCCGGATTAACCCACGCCTTGGCCACATGCGGCTTAAACAATTTGCCGCCGTTAATGGCGGCGGACACTGCAGCAACCTGCTGGATCGGCGTAACCGATACTCCTTGCCCAAATGCCGTTGTCGCCAGCTCAACAGGACCGACGTTGTCGAGTTTGAACAGGATCCCATTCTCTTCCCCATTCAAATCGATGCCCGTCTTTGCACCGAAGCCAAAATCGCGGATATACTGAAACAGGCTTTCCTTGCCCAGCTTCTGACCTAACGCCACGAACCCCGGGTTGCAGGAGTTCTGGACAACCTCCATGAAGGTCTGGCTTCCATGGCCGCCTTTTTTCCAGCAGCGCAGTCTCGCTCCACCGACCTCTACCGCCCCACTGTCAAAGAAGTGGTCGTTCTTCAGGTCAACCTTGTCCTCTTCAAGGGCAGCGGCAAGCGTAATAATCTTGAATGTCGAGCCTGGTTCATAGGTCATCCAGATCGGCAGGTTGCGGTTGTACGTCTCGGCTGAAAACTCCTGGTAATTGGCAGGAGAATACCCTGGCCTGCTGGCCATCGCCAAAATCTCGCCAGTCTTGGGATTCATGGCGATCGACCAAGCCCCATTCGCCTGATACTTCACCATGGCTTGATCAAGCTCCCGCTCCATAATGGATTGAATCGATTTATCGATCGTTAGCTCCAGATTCAGACCATCACGAGGCTCGACATACTTCTCCGAGGAGCCCGGCATTATTCTCCCGCCTGCATCGGACAGATAGGATATTCCGCCTTCGAAGCCTTTCAGCTTGTCGTCATGCATGGCCTCCAAGCCGGTAAGTCCCTGACTGTAGGCCCCCGTGAACCCCAAAATATGGGCTGCCAGATCGCCATATGGATAATACCGTTTGTTATCCTCAGCAACAACGATACCCGGCAGCTTCAAATCACGAATTTCCTGAGCCAGCTCCATCGTAATTTTTCGTCCACCGGGATTTATCCGTTCCAACCTCGAACGTTTCGTAATAATTTTCTTGATATCGGCTTTGTTCATGTTGATAAGCCCGGCCAAGGTTTCGGCCGTATGGTCCGGATCTTTGATTTGTACAGGAATCGCCCAAATGGTCGGTGTCGTTATATTCGTAACCAATGCGGTTCCGTTACGATCCAAAATTTCACCACGTTGTGCCGCAAAAGGAATGTCGCGGCGCCAGAGATCCTCCGCCTTCGCCGACAGCTCCGCGCCTTTCCCAATCTGCACATAAGCCAGTCTGATGATCAGTGCTGAGAACAGCAGGAGCAGCAGCAGCAGGCTCCAGAGCAGCCTTCTCCGCTGCGATACCTTGGATACTTTCACCTAAGCTTCCCTCCCTGTTTGAACCCGAAAGCTCATGATATGCGTTCTTCACATGAGTATTCGGGACAAACCCGGGTTAGAACAAGCTATTTCCCTTCTGTCTTGCCTTGTCCTTGGTCGGTTGCCTCGGCATCGTTATCGGCAGTTCCTTCCGACTCTTTTCCATCGGTTTCTTCCCCGTTCGCATTTTCGCTGCCAACGGAGGAAGTTTCATCGGAACTGCTGCTTCCCGTTATCAACTCTTGAGCCGATTTGAGCGTTAACTGCACGATTCGCTGACCATTCTCCTTGGCTTCCAATTGCGAAACAACGTAGCCCTCACCCTGAACGTTAACCTTTACTTTCATCAAGGTGAGCACTTCCATGGCGTCCCTAAGCGATTCACCCTCTAAATTCGGGATTTTCATCGTTGGACTATCCTCTGTAAGAAGATAGATCCTTTGACCTGCACTAATGATCGCATTGGCAGGCGGGTATTGTTCCTTCACCGTGCTTCCATTGCCCAAGGTCTCAAATGCCACCCCATCCTTCAGCAGCTTGGCTTTTACGTCGCTTAGCTTCAACCCCGTAAAATCCAGTGCTTTCAGGGAATCCTTCAGCGTCGATCCTGAATTCGATTGTTCTTTATCCTGCTTTGCATTCGATTTGGGAACGCCCCAATAATTCAATGTCTTGGATACAATTTCTTTGAATATAGGTGCTGCCAGCTTACCGCCGCCTTGTTCCACATTCGGTTCGTCGATAATGACCAGCACGGCAATCTTCGGATTCTCGACAGGAGCGTACCCGATGAACGAAACCACTTGTTTCGAACGGTCTTTATAGCCGCCGCCTGATTTAATCGCGGTACCGGTTTTGCCCGCAACACGGTAGCCGTCAATATATGCTAGCTTACCTGTACCATTTAATTGGTCGGCTACAACCTGCTCAAGGTAAGTCCCGGTTTCTCTTGCTGCTTCAGGAGAAATGACCTGACGCACGACTTCCGGCTCGATTTTCTCAACCTTGCCGGTGTTAGGGTCCTCAATCTGCTTCACCATGTGAGGCTTCATGAGCTTGCCGCCGTTGGCGACGGCTGAAATGGCCGCAATCTGTTGAATAGGCGTTACGGATACGGCGTAACCATAGGTCATGGTTGAAATATCGTAATCATACGTCATATTTAAGGTGCCTAGAATTTCCCCCGGAAGGTCTATTTCCGTTTTCTGCGTAAACCCAAAATCCCGAATGTAGTTGGTAAATCGCTCCTTGCCGAGCATTTCGTAGCCCAATTTTACAAATGCCACGTTACTCGACCTTTTCACACCTTCCAGGTAGGTGATAGGGCCCCAGCCTACGCTGTTAATGTCCTCGTGGGTTCTTCCACCCGCTCTTATGGATCCGGATTGATAAATAGCGCCCGGGTTAAACAGCTTCTCCTGCACTGCGCTGGCCAGCGTAACAATTTTGAAGGTCGATCCCGGCTCATAAATGGACCGCACGGCATGATTGATAAAATTCTTTTGATTCCATTTCGAATATGTATTGGGATCAAAAGTCGGCATATTGGCCATCCCCAGTATTTCCATCGTGTTCGGATCCGCAGCGATTACCGTCATACTGATTGGTTTATATTGGTTATAAGTGTCGCGCATCGCTTCCTCGATATAATACTGGATTGTATCGTCTGTCGTCAGTACTAAATTTTTCCCATTTATTGCAGGCTGGTATAAATCGTCCTCGCTCGGAAGCTTGACCCCTTTCTTGTCACTCTTGTAAGAAGCGAATCCATCGGTTCCCTTCAGCGTGTCGTCATAATATTGCTCAATGCCTCCGATCCCCTTACCCTGACGATCGGTATAGCCCAAGATATGTGCAGCTACTGTTTTTTGTGGATAATATCGTTTTGACTCTCGCTGAAAGCCGATGCCCGAATCGGGAACTTTGCCTGCGGCCTTCAATTTATCATTTAAGCTTTCGCTGAACGCTTTGACCTCTTCCATCTTCTCCTTGTCAATCTTCCATCCTTCATTGCGGACTTCCACGCCCTTAAGGTATTCCCCATCCTTGCCTTTGGCTTGAACCATTTCACGAAGCTTGTCCTCATCCTTGCCGAGAGTTTCGTGCAGTCCTTTAACGACCTCATTCTCCATGCCGTTAGCCTGAATGACCGCAGGATTCACAATAACCGTAAAGGCAGGCGCATCCATGGCAAGAATATCGCCGTCCCGATCCGTGATCGTTCCTCGCGTGGCCGGAAGATCCTGTTTACGCGACCATTTCGATAAAGCTTGTTCCTTCCAGAAGTCGTTATCGATCACCTGCAGCCAAAACACCCGACCAATCAATAAAGCAAAAAAGAGGGTTATACATCCCCCTATTAGCACGGTACGCAGTTTGATTTTTTTTATCATCGGTCAAAACCTCACACTTCAATCATTTTGTCCCGAGTCCGAATTCTGTGTCTCGGATGACCCCGAGACCGGTGATAGATGGATTGTATTATTATCATCAATAGGGACATAACCCAGCTCTTTCGCCTTGTCCAATATTTGCGTCTCCAGTGTTTGCTTTTCAACCTGAAGCTGATTGATATTTCGTTTAGCTTCGAGTGTCTTATTTTCCGTCGACTGGATCTGCCGGTTCAAGTCATAGGAATGAACATGACTCATGCCAATGACACCCATGACGGCAACCACAAATACCACGGACAGCAAATACAACAGCTTTTCTTTTTGCGGAAGCTGGGAACGACGTTTGACGACTTTTGTCTTCTCGAGATAAGCGGACTGCTGCGTTTCCTTCTGTCTCTCCTGTACGGCTAAATTGCCGCGCGTGTAAGCCATGGCTGATTCTCCTTCTTCAGGGATTTTATGTTTCTACAGTTTCTCCGCAATCCGCAGCTTCGCCGAACGCGCCCTTGGATTACTCTCAATCTCCTCCGCAGAGGGGATAAGCGGTTTGCGGTTCACCAACTTCAGCTCACCTTGGCCGCCTCCGCATACACACATCGGAAAATCTGGAGGGCACGTACACTTGGGAATGTAACTGTTAAAAATCTGTTTGCATATCCGGTCTTCGAGCGAGTGAAACGTGATGACCGACACTCTTCCTCCCGGTGCAAGACATCTCACGGCTTGGTGAAGCGCGTCTTTGAATGCGCCAAGCTCATCATTTACCGCAATCCGAAACGCTTGAAAGCTTCGTTTGGCCGGGTGGCCGCCCGTTCTCCGAGCTGCGGCCGGAATCCCTTCCTTAATCATTTCGACAAGCTCGCCGGTTGTCTGAATAGGACCCTGTGCCCTTCTTTCAACAATGACCTTGGCAATTCGCCTTGAAAATTTCTCTTCGCCGTATTCATACAATATTCGCGCGATTTCCTGTTCCGGCCATTCGTTTACAATCTTGGCTGCGGTAAGCTCGGCGGATTGATCCATCCGCATATCCAGCGGGGCATCATGATTGTAACTAAACCCTCTCTCCCCTTCATCGAACTGCGGAGAAGATACGCCCAAATCGAACAGTATACCGTCAACTTGCGGCTGCCCGTTCTCGTCAACCTTCACTTCGTTTCGGAGCACCTCCTCCAAATCACGAAAATTGGTTTTGACGAGCGTGATCCGGTCCACATACGGCTTCATGACTTCCCGGGCGTTATTCAATGCCCAGTCATCCTGATCCAATGCGATTAACCGACCTTTCGAACTTAGTTGGGAAGCAATCAGCGAGCTGTGCCCTGCTCCCCCGAGCGTACAGTCAACATATATACCGTCTGGTTTGATGCGCAGCCCTTCTGTCGCTTCTTGCTTAAGCACTGTGATGTGATGGAACAAAGCTGCAGCCCTCCATTGTGTCTCATTCATGATTTTAAGTGTAACTTGTCCATTTCAATACGATGTTCCCAGCTGGTTATAAATCAAAATCAAAATCCACCAGCTTCTCAGCAATGTCATTGAATGCTTCCTCCGACTGCTGATAGTAACTCTGCCACTGCTCCTTGCTCCAGATCTCCACTCGGCTCGATACGCCGATGACGACGCATTCCTTCTCGAGCTTGGCGAACTCGCGCAAATTGCCCGGCAAATTTACCCTTCCCTGTTTATCCCATTCACATTCCGTCGCCCCGGAGAAAAAAAACCGGGTGAATGCACGTGCATCCGACTTCATGAGCGGCAGGGATTTGAGCTTCTGTTCCATGATGGCCCATTCATCTTTGGGGTATACAAAGAGGCAATTGTCCAATCCGCGGGTTACGATAAACGAGGTGCCCAGGAGGTCACGAAACTTAGCAGGAATAATGATTCTCCCTTTATCGTCGATGCTATGTTGAAACTCCCCCATGAACATCAGGCACTCCACCCCTTAACCCCGATTCCCCACTTTGCACCACTTTCCACCACTTTAGGATAATAGATTCGGCGTCAAGAATCAAATACCTTCTAACGAGCATTTGTTTTTTTGGAACTTTCTCTCAGAACATTCGCACAAAAAACCTCCTTTCATCCCGCTTGGGGATGGAAAGGAGGTTTGCAAATGATCTAAAGCTGCTGCTGTTTAGTGCTGAGCCCAGCTGTCCAAGTAAGACTTCTGCTCAGCGCTCAGGCTGTCGATTGTAATACCTAGACTTTCCAGTTTATATAAGGCAACCTGTTCATCCAATTCGTAAGGAACATTTACAACGCGGTTACCGATGTTCTTATACTGATCATTCACGTGTTTGAGCGACAGTGCCTGAAGCGCAAACGTCATATCCATAATTTCCGCCGGATGTCCGTCACCTGCCGCCAGATTCACCAAACGGCCTTCGGCAAGCAAATAAATCTTACGGCCATCTTTCAGGTGATATTCTTCGATATTGCGCCGAACCGTCCGAACCGATTGAGACCGTTCTGACAAATCCGGTTTATTGACTTCCACATCGAAGTGACCGGCATTAGATAAAATGGCACCGTCCTTCATGACATCAAAGTCTTCCCCGCTGATGACATCGCGGTTACCCGTGACGGTTACAAAGAAGTCTCCCAATTTGGCCGCTTCGCGCATTGGCATGACGCGGAAGCCGTCCATATAAGCCTCAACGGCCTTAATCGCATCAATCTCGGTCACAATAACGTTGGCACCCAGACCTTTGGCACGCATGGCCACACCCTTGCCGCACCAGCCATACCCTACAACAACAACCGTCTTGCCTGCAACCACCAGGTTGGTCGTCCGGTTAATTCCGTCCCAGACCGATTGTCCGGTACCGTAACGGTTATCAAACAAGTATTTGCAATATGCATCGTTCACGGCAACCATCGGAAATTTCAGAGAGCCTTCTTTCTCCAAAGATTTCAGGCGCAGGATGCCTGTCGTTGTCTCTTCCGCTCCGCCCCGAATTCCTTCAAGCAGATCGGTACGTTCGGAGTGCAGGATCGTAACGAGATCCCCGCCATCGTCGATGATCAGATCCGGTCTGGTCTCCAGTGTTGAAATGAGATGCTGCTTGTATTCCTTAGGATCCGGGTTATACTTGGCAAACACCGTGATCCCGTCTTCTACCAATGCGGCACATACATCATCTTGAGTTGACAGCGGATTACTTCCCGTAATCGTCACTTCAGCGCCGCCGGCCTGAATGACTTTGGCCAGATAAGCGGTCTTGGCTTCCAAATGCAAGGAGATGGCGACTTTCAACCCTTTGAATGGCTGTTCTTTCTCGAATTGTTCACGCACCCGGTTCAGTACCGGCATATGCGCCTGGACCCAATCAATTTTCAAATGACCTTCCGGTGCCAGTTTCAAGTCGGTAATATTGCTGGTTTGTATGGATGATGAGCTCATTTAACGGCCTCCTATGATCTGATGTTTGAATTCCTGATCGTTATACGTAAACGACCCTGTGAATGCCCGAAGCAGCGTATGGGATATCCATCAGGCGATCCACCAGATTCAATCCATAACGATTCATGTATTCCAGAATGTTGTATACCCTCTCCTGAGGTTTCCCTTCCGGCAACAACGTCTGTTCAATACGCTTCCACTGTGCCAGTGCGGCCTCATGCTGCTGTTCCAATGCATTCCGGGATTTACTTAACAGGTAATCCATCTGCTCCAATATTTTATCTTTATTGGTTAGACCTAATTTTAACAGTCCACTTTGCATTTTGCCAAGATCTTCTATTAAAGGCTGATATAATGCTTCAAATTGTTCCCGGGTTTGACTGAATCGCGCTTCCAAATTCAGCTCGTCCTTGCTGGCAAGCCAAGCCTCACGCTTCTCCGACAAGCGAAGCTGGACATCCTCGAAGGACAATCCGTATTTCTCCATCAGCTTATGGACGGTTCCATCTACAATGGAGAATGACATTCTCGGGATGATCAGCGGCATCTGCAAACCCAAGTCGGAGAATGCATAACGCGTAATCGCCCAATAGGAAATCTCGCCTGGACCGAGTATCGTCCCGAGCACGGGCAGCAGCGAATCCTGCATGATTGGACGGGTCAACACATTGTTGCTGAAGCGTTCAGGGTGCTGATGCAAATCCCGAAGCAGTTCATCTTCCGTCAGCGAAACGATGCCTTTCCGGTCTGAGAATACACGCCCTTCTCGGTAAAGCAGCAAGCGTCTGCCTTCATGCAAGTAGAACAAGTTAGCCCCATTCTCGGATACATCAGCCTGGACTTCATAACCCTGACCCGCGATATCCCTCGCAGCCTGCTGGTACGAAAGTCCCGTTTGTTCGTTGCGGGTAATCAAAGATTCGAATATGGGTACTTCCAACGCCCGAAGTCCCGGGTCTGCGGAATCCAGGAGTATCAGCCCATATTTGCCGAACATATAGCTGATCAGTTTAGCGAATGCCTCGCTGAGCCCGGCCGAACCGTTCAGCGATTCCCTCGCCATCTTCAGCAGATCTGCCTTATATTCGCTGTCTGCCAATTGAATCTGAAGCTCTGCCAGCATCGCATTCCAATCTTCCTCAGCAACGTCAGTATAACTAACCGACGTCCTGAGTCCGTCCTTGGCATCAAGCTTGATCTTGGAAAGCTGCAGATCCTGATTCAGGAAGTACGTATGATTTACTTCATCCCAATCATGATCCTCCCCGGCGATCCAAAATACAGGCACGACAGGACGTTTCAAGCGCTCTTCCGCCTCGCGGGCCGCTTGAATAACGGTAATTGCTTTATATATGACAAGCAGAGGTCCAGTGAACAAACCGCTTTGTTGTCCACCAACCATCGTAACCGTTCCTGGCTGCTCCAGAAGCTGGAGTGATTTATGTACAGCGGGATGATCATTGTGTTTCTTATTGTACGTCCGAAGACAATCCGCCAGCGCTTTACGCTGAATTCGTTTGTCTTCTGAAAGATCCAGCCATTGTACCCGCTCTGCAAAGCTGTGCTCACCGCGGTAATCTTCACCGTAGAACCCGCTTACCCGGTCGAAATGATGAATATAATCCTGAGCGAGACGCGAAGCGAGGGATAATGGTTCCGGAACGATATTCATGAGGTATGCCTCCTATTCTACGTCGCAACCAAATCTAGATTGTGCTTGAAATTTAATTTTCTTCTATATTATTTTGCCTTTCTTGATTGTACCGAATGTTGGCATTCTGCGTCAAAGGAAAAGAATAGCCGCCGGCACGATGCCAGCGGCTATTCTTGAAGCTGCTTCCTCATACTGAGGTCCGTTTATTCAAGCGTATGCTTTTGCAACCCAGTGTCCCTTGGACACTTCAACCAATTCCGAATCCTTCACGTCCAGTTGAACCGTTCCGTCTTCGCCTTTGGCAGCTGAGATCGGCCCCTGCATATCATCTTCCAGCTTCAGACGCTTTTTGTTTGCCTCAATTTCCGGATCCGGAATCGGAATCGCGGACAGCAAGGTTTTGGTGTAAGGATGGATCGGATTTGCATACAGCTCTTCACTGTCTGCCAGCTCCACCATTTTACCCAAATACATAACCGCTACCCGGTCACTGATATGCTTAACCATGGACAGGTCATGCGCAATGAAGAGATAGGTCAGGCCAAGTCGGTCCTGCAAGTCCTTCAGCAGGTTAACAACCTGCGCCTGAATCGAAACGTCAAGCGCCGAGATCGGCTCGTCACAGATGATAAATTTAGGGTTTACCGCAAGAGCACGGGCAATCCCGATCCGTTGACGCTGACCGCCCGAGAATTCATGAGGGTAGCGCGTCGAGTGGTCACTATTCAAGCCGACCATATCCAGCAGCTCCTCAATACGCTTCTTGCGTTCGGCGCGGCTGCCGGCCATACCGTGAATATCCAGAGCTTCCCCGATAATATCCGACACCGTGAATCTTGGGTTCAGCGAGGCATACGGATCCTGGAAGATCATCTGCATATCGCGGCGCATCGCCTTCATCTTGCCCGGAGACAGCTTGTAAATATCCGTTCCGTTAAAATTAACGCTGCCGGCCGTAGGCTCATAGAGGCGGAGAATCGTCCGTCCTGCAGTGGATTTACCGCAACCCGACTCTCCCACCATACCAAGCGTTTCGCCTTCACGAATAAAGAAATTCAGATCGTCAACCGCTTTAAGAACCTGGCCTTTGCCCACGTTAAAATACTTCTTCAGGCCTTTTACCTCAATCAAGTGGTTATCCTTCATGAACCTTGCGCCTCCTTCGCCATCGGATGCAGATTCCAGCAGCGCGCCATATGCGTGTCGCTGAATTCCGTTGCGCCCGGATCCACCCTTTCGCAAATTCGCATAGCTTCATCACAGCGAGCGGCGAATGGACAGCCTACAGGTGGTTTAATCAGATCCGGTGGTGTACCGATAATCGGAATGAGCGGTTCGTCTTTCTTCTGATCCAGACGCGGCATGGATCGAAGCAAACCTTTGGTGTAAGGGTGCTGCGGATTTTTGAAAATCTCCCATTTCGTTCCCGTTTCCACCACTTCACCTGCATACATGACGATAACACGGTCACACATGCCGGCAACAACGCCGAGGTCATGCGTGATCAGAATGATCGATGTGCCCAAACGTTCCTGCATTTCCTTCATAACGTCCATAATCTGTGCCTGAATGGTCACGTCGAGTGCCGTTGTCGGTTCGTCCGCAATCAGCAGGGTCGGCTTACATGCAAGCGCAATGGCGATCATCGCACGCTGACGCATACCGCCGGAGAACTCATGCGGATACTGATTGAAGCGCTCCTCCGCATTTTTGATGCCCACCAGCTTCAGCATTTCTATGGCGTGTTTTTTGGCTTCGGAGAAAGACATCCCCTGGTGCTTGATCAGCACCTCTGTGATTTGTTTGCCTATTCTAATGGTCGGATTCAGCGATGTCATCGGATCCTGAAAGATCATTCCAATGTCCTTGCCGCGAATCGCTTCCATCTGTTTATTCGTTTTTTTGAGAAGGTCTTGTCCTTGGAAAATGACCTCACCCTTTTTTATTTCTGAGGGCGGGGACGGAATCAATCGCATAATGGTCTGGGCGGTAACACTTTTACCGCTTCCGGACTCACCGACGATGGCAACCGTCTCCCCCTTGCCGACTTCAAAATTCATGCCGCGGACTGCCTTTACTTCACCGCCGCGAACACGAAACGATACGTTGAGGTCCTTTACCTGCAAGATCGGTTCCATACCTTCCCACCTCCTATTTTTTCAATTTCGGATCAAGCGCATCACGCAATCCATCACCGAAAATGTTAAATGCTAACATCGTCAAGCTGATAAATAGAGCAGGGAACAACATCCGCCATGGATAGTACATCCATCCGGACAGGGCATCATTAATCATGGAGCCCCATGAAGCAACCGGTGCTTGAACTCCAAGACCTAGGAAGCTCAGGAATGCCTCGGCAAAGATCGCGCTTGGAACCGACAGGGTCAAGGTAACGATAATCGGACCCATCGCATTCGGAATCAAATGCCGGAACAACAGGCGCGCGGTTCCCGCACCCATCGAACGTGAAGCGAGGACATATTCTCTGCTCTTCAGCTGCATAATCTCGCCCCGCACAATCCAGGACATGTTAATCCACCCGGTGATGGTTAAGGCTAGTATGATCGTTCCTAAACTTGGTTCAAATACAACCAGCAGCAAAATCGTAACGAGCAGATACGGAATGGAATACAAAATTTCTGCAAACTTATTCATGAACTCATCGACACGGCCACCGAAATAACCCATGATGCCGCCATATATTACACCAATCATCAAGTCAATCGCAGCTGCTGCAAGACCAACGGTCAAGGATATCCGAGCTCCCATCCAGGTACGAACAAAAACGTCGCGGCCCAGATCGTCGGTTCCAAACCAATGTTCTGATGAAGGCGGCATATTCGTATTCATCAAATCATTCGTTTCATAATCATAGTTCGAGATCATCGGGCCGATAATGGCCATGATGACAATCAGGATCATAATAACCAAGCCCGTCATAGCAAGCTTGTTCTTGCGCAATCTTTCCCAGGAATCTCTCCAGGAGGACAAACTTTCACGCTGTATTACCTCGGATTGTTTCTCATCAGGACCAATTTTCTGAAAATCTTCAGGCTTTAAGTTTAGTGCCGCAGGATGAGGCATACTTTGTTCTTTCTCCATGTCTACCTCTCCTTTCCGCCGGTCAATTTAATGCGTGGATCCACAAATACATATACGATATCTGTAACGAAACGCGCCAGCATCAGCAAGATGCCGTAGAATATGGTAATCCCCATAATGACTGTATAATCGCGATTTGTTATACTTTCAACAAACTGCTTGCCAATGCCGCCAATACCGAAAATCTGTTCAATGACGACCGAACCGGTAATAATGTTCGCTGTCATTGGGCCGACGTACGTTACGACTGGCAAGATGCCGTTACGGATGACGTGACGGAACATAATGGCGAACCAGTTGAGACCCTTGGCCTTCGCCGTCTTGATATAATCCGAATGCAGCACTTCCAGCATGCTGGATCGCGTTAATCGTGCGATAAATGCAATCGGTTGAGCTGATAGGGCCATAACAGGGAGCACGTAGTCAAGTGGTCCTTCAAAGCCCATAACATTGAAAATGCCCGCTTTCTCTGCGAGAACGTATTGCAACAATGACGCAAGTACGAAACTCGGTACTGCGATGCCGAGAACCGAGATGATCATGGCGATGTTGTCAATCAGCTTGCGGTGATACAGAGCTGCAAGCATCCCTAGCAGCACACCCACGATAACGGATACTACGATCGCGATAAGACCCAATCGGAGTGAAGGGCCAAATGTGTCAACAATAATATCAGTGACCGACTGTCCCTGTTTCTTCATAGACAAACCAAAGTCACCTTGAACGATATTACCCAAGTATTTCGTATATTGCTGAAATACCGGTTTATCTAAATCATACTGCTCCATCAGCCTCGCCAAAATTTCAGGCGATGGCTTTTTCTCTCCCATAAACGGATCGCCCGGTATGGCTTTCATAAGAAAAAAAGTGGCTGAGATCAGTATGAACAACGATACAAGCATATAAAAAAACTTACTCGCCACATACCTCAGCATTTCGCTAGCCTCCTGATCAGTTGTTCTAAACCAAGCCGTCTATATAATTGTATTATTCTAGAACGGAATGAGCATCCCTTAACTTTCACCAACGGACACAAGATTTGGAAACCTTGTGCTCATACAAAAAAATCGGGATATATATGAGGTTTAAATGCCCCACATATATATCCCGAACCGTAACCTTTTATAAATGGTTTTACAAAAGACTACTCGATATATGCACGTGTGAAATCGATATCACCCTTATAATCCAGATGCAGATTCTTCACCCATGGTTTAACCAGGGACACGCTGGAGTAATAGTAGATCGGCATTACAACTTGGTTTTCTTCAACGAGAATTTTCTCAGCCTTGGACATCAGCTCCATGCGTTTAGCGTTATCGCTAGTTGCATAAGCATCCTTCACAAGTTTGTCATATTCTTCGTTTTTGAAGCCAGTATCGTTGTTACCACCGTTGGATGTCCACATATCGATATAAGTCATCGGGTCGTTATAATCTGCTCCCCAACCGGAACGGGCAACTTGATAGTTCAAATCCGTACGGTTCTTCAGGAATACGCCCCACTCTTGGTTTTGTACCTTCACAGTAACACCGAGGTTATTCTTCCACATATCTGCAATAGCAAGCGCAATTTTCTTGTGGTTGTCATCGGAGTTATGGATCAGAGTAACTTCCGGTAATGTGGTGTAGCTTTTTTCCTTCATACCTTGCTCGAGCAGTTTCTTAGCTTCTTCAAGATTTTCATCGAAGTAAGTATCCGGCACCTCTTTGCGGTACTCGTCGGACTCACCTTTGATACCAGGAGGAACAAAGCCGTGTGCAGGAAGTTGTCCACCTTGCGTGATTTTCTCTACGATCGCCTGACGATCAATCGCCATGGCAAATGCTTTACGGATGTTCACGTTGTCAAATGGCTCTTCTGTTGTGTTAAAGATATAGAAATACGTTGATGAAATCCCTTTGATCATCAGTTCATCGCCCAATTCCTTCTTGATCGCATTGAGCTGATCCGTCGGAATATTTCCTGTTGGATGTCCTGCATAATCCAATTCATCGTTACGATAGCTTGAAAGTTCAGTTGCCGAGCTGTTCACGATACTCATTTGAACTTTTTCAAGTTTGATTCCATCCTTGTCCCAATATTGGTCGTTCTTCACAAGCTCGATCTTTTGACCTTTGGTCATTTGTGAAACTTTGAACGGACCATTACCGATCAATGTTTCCGGTTTGGTTGCCCAAGAAGCATTACCTTCAACAGAGCTGTGAATCGGGAAGTAGGTTTGGAATGACATCAAGCTGAGGAAGTATGGCGTTGGGTTTGCCAGCGTAACTTCGAGCGTATAATCATCGGTTGCTTTTACACCGACTTCATTGGCGTCTTTGATCTCTCCAAGATTGTAAGCTTCAGCGTTTTTGATGTAATAGAGCTGATACGCATATGGTGATGCAGGAGTAAAGTTCGGATCAAGTACGCGTTTCCATGCATACTCAAAATCTTTGGCTGTTACTGAATCGCCGTTACTCCATTTGGCATCTTTGCGAAGGGTGAAGACATATTTCAATCCATCTTCAGAAATATCCCATTTTTCGGCTACACCAGGCTCTTCAGAACCATCTGCACCCTTGCGAACCAAACCTTCAAATACAGCACTGATTACCGTATTCGACGTGTTATCCTGAGCCAAGCCCGGATCCAATGTAGGAGGGTCGGAAGCAAGGTTCATACGGAAGACTTGCTCTTTAGGCTTGTCCGCCGTTCCGCCGTTATTAGCGCCTTCGTTCTTGTCAGCTCCACACGCTGCCAAAACCGAGCTGAAAGCAAGAACTAGCGTCATGAGAAGCAGTAATTTCTTTTGTTTCTTCATCTTGCGGTATCCCCCTCATAGATTTTAGGTATATGCTTATCGATTATACAACCAGTGGTCAAAAAAATCCAGAAATCAATAAATTGAAAAATCTGCCTGACCCAGAGATCAAACAGATTTATCATATAATACTAGTTATTAGATTGTACTTACATCATCTTAATTATGTAGGAGAGGAGACCAAAAAATGTAAAAACTATATAACCAAAACTCATGCTGACAAAACCCAGACGCCACACGGCGCGAAGCAGCCTCTTACCGTTAACCTTGCCTTTCCAGCGGTTCTGCGCACTTCCGATCAGCCCCGCTGCAATGAGCAGCATGAGGAGAATAAGATAGAAACCGAATTTGGACTGGAATGTATTATTAAACAAGGCGGAGACCGAAAACAGCATGAAAAATGTGGTTACATCCATGGCCAGCTCCAGCGCTTGCTTTCGATTTTTATTTCTTTGCAAGACAATGAAATACACCAGTAAAAACGGAATGAACGGAAAAAGACTTAATGTGTGAAACAGCCCCTGCAAGAACCCCATGCTAAAGACCCCCTATGTATTCATCCCCTCGATGAGCTGTGTGATCAGCTCGTGTTTTGGCACAGAAATGCCATATTTTTGACCCAAACGAACAATGCTACCGTTAATCCAGGCAACCTCCGTCGTTTTACCGTCCATTACATCCTTAAGCATGGAAGACGTGTTACCTGAAGTTGATTGGCAGACGGATAGGATCCATTCCCAAAGCCCGCTTCCATAAGGAATTCCAGCCGCTTCATATACGGCGATCCCTTCATTATATAACTGCTTCATAAGCCTGACTCGTTCTGGGGAAGTTAACAGCTCTCCATTAGGAATCCGCCACAATGCTGTCAAAGGATTAATGACCGCGTTTATCAGCAGTTTACGATAAATCATCTCATCCATTTCATTCGACAAAAAAGCTTCAAATCCTGCTCTATTCAGCTGTTTAACAAGCTTATTTTCATGATCTTCCTGAGAGAAAGCATCTAATGGGCTCCCTGCAGGTTTCATTTTGCCGATTGTCGTCGTTCCGTGACCGGCGTGCAAAACGGAGACGCTGCCTGTACGCTTGGCCCCTTCCGTCGTAATGGCAGCGTAGAGCGTCCACATTGGCAGCAGGTCCTGAAGCCGCTCCAAATGGCCTGTACCGTTCTGAAAACATAGGAGTCTGCGGTGATCTTGCCCAAAGAGAGCCAGCATCTCCGTTGCCATCTCTTCGATCCCTTGCTGCTTCAACATGAGGAAAAGATAATCCGCATCAGCCGCGCCACCCGACTCGGCAAAGGATGACCATGGGCAGACCGAGAATGCATGGGCGTCAATGACTTGGTGCTGACCCGTCTCCTCGATGGTTATGCCGGAAGCCCGAAGCTTGTCCGCCTGCTCCTCGCTGCGGCACCATAGCGTGACACGGCAGCCTGAATCCGCAAGTTTGCCCGCATATAATAGCCCTAATGAACCAGCTCCGATAATATGGATATTCATGATAATCCCCCATTATTGTAATCAACCACAAAGTACTAGTCCTAGTATATATCAGAATAATCTCCTATACGCACAAATAACCCGCCAAGCGCATGAAATGCACTAATGCGGGTTACGGCTGGAGCAAGATAATCTTTACCTATTCGATTCGTTCCAGGTTACCGTTAGCGTCCATTTTAAAGCGTGTCTTAAGTTCCTCGTCTTCCTCATTTAAGAAAGCAAGTCTGCGTGCCCGATCCATAATCTGAATCAGTGCCTTATAATCGTCATTGACCACATGATAGTCCGTTTTCACTTCGCTGACTTCCTTCAATAACCTTTGATTCTCACTGCGGAGTCTTGAAAGCTCTTCCTCTTTTTCACGCAAGTTCTTCTCAAGCAATTTATACTGACGTGAACTTTCCTGAAGCCCGCCCTTCCACTGACGAAGGAAACGGATAACGGCATCGATGGACAGTGTTTCTTCGCTTGCACCATCATTCTTATAGACATCGTGCTCCAGTTCCGGAGCAGCCAAACCGGCAACCTGCGGTCCGCTTACCGAAGGCTGTTTTTTATAATAACTTCTCTTTTGACGCTGAGATTTCGCCAAGCTGATAGCATCCTCATATTTCTTGCGAACGCAGCTGTTCCAACGAAATCCACAAGCCGCCGATGTCCGGCCGATTCTTTCTCCCACTTCCTCAAAGGCAGCCAATTGGGTGCTGCCCTCACGAATATGACGAAGGGTCACCTCCGCCAATATTAGGTCGTCCTCTGCACTCCATGCATCCTGTCTCACTGCTGACATACCATAAAACCCTCCTAACGACATCCTAAAATAACCGTCTTCAATACCGTAAATCGGCTGCTGAATAGGGTATAAAAACTGCTTAATTCATTTCTATGCCTCTCATAGAGTTCATAGAATCTATTTGATACTAAAATGTATTTCCATTTTGATTACAGATCATACTCTTGCGAAGGCAAAAGGGAAGATTCGTCCAAATTATTCACGAATTCAATGTCCTGCTTCTGGTTAATAATAAAAAATAAAGGGTTTTCTTGAGTTAGGCGTTTACACGTTTTTCCCATAACGCTATAATGTTCATAGCAGCATTATGTGCGTACATACGAGAGGAGGATATAATCGTGGCACGGATGTTTCGAGTCCTTGGCTTTTTCACCCTGACTATCGGGTTGATGGCCTTTGCCGGAGATCATATTGAAATGGCACTGCTTTTCTTCCTGCAGACTGCATTTTTCGTGATCCTGGGATATTTGAAATTCACGGAGAGAACCTATATTCTTCTCTTCTGGGCTTATATGATCGTGACCTTCACAGGCTTTAGCTATTGGACGGTCTTCATTATGGGCAAACCACTCTAATAGGTAAACCATGCAAGCGATGTTTGTGATCCGCCGGCGCTCAACCTGGACAAACTGGGGCACGCTGGTGGATTTTCCTTGCAATTAGAGAATGAGAGTACTTAAAAGAGCGATCAGGTGCTTTAGCTGCCGGATCGCTTTTTTAATGCCCAAAGGTTGATAATTGAGTCGTATACGTCATATATTGGTTAAAATGAAGGGACAAACAGCGGTTGGATTCCTTTCGACTAACAACCATTCAAGGAGGACTCCCGTTTGAATGTACGAATAAAACAACCTCTCCTCCCGGTCATGCTGTGTATAACCCTGTTGTTCTGCTTCATAGGGGCTCCCGCTTCCGTATATTCCGAGCAGGATGCAAGCCCGGTTATGCCTGATTCGGAAGAGGCGCGCAAACTTCTGGAGGACAGCCTCTCCATTGTGGAGATCGATCATGAAATCGAACGGATAACCAAACGTATCGCCGAATTGCAGCAGCTCCAGAGCGAACTGCAAACTAAAATTCAGGATATGGGCTTGCGAATCGAAGACCGGCGAGATCGGGCGGCTGCCGTCCTTCGGTCATATTACATGGGTGAGCGGGATAACTTATTCTTCATGCTGTTGTCTGCAAAAGACTTAGCCGGTTTTTTCCGGATCATGGACTTTTACGATATGATTATTCAAAATGATCGGGATACACTTGCGGAATATAACCTTCAGTACCGCTCCCTTGCCTCCGCCCAGACTGAAGCCGCACGCAATGCTTCTCAGCTCGTCGAAGTAAAGGACAGCCTTGTCAAGCAGCGTGAACGGGTGCTGGCGCTTGAACAGCAGGTTGACGGAGCACTGACAGCCAGCGGCAACCCGGATGCCATGAAGAAATTGATTGAGGAGTTCACCCTTTATTGGGAGAACGTGGGCCTATATGAGGTAAAGCGCCACTTCCAGGCTTTAGCCAGCGCCATGGAGAATTTGCCGCAATTTGTTCAGGGAAGCAAGAATATGTTGAAAACAAACGGCAAAGAGTACACCATAGATATCCATGAGGATGATCTCAACACATTTTTAAGATCCGAAGATGAAATCTTTAACAGCTTTGCTTTCCATTTTGACGATGGAAAAGTAATAGCTTCGGGTGAGAGCGGAAATCTCTCGCTTCTGATTGAAGGAAAATACACCGTGATTAACGAACCGGAGAATGCCATCATGTTCCAAGTCGACAAACTTGTGTTCAATCGCCTGGAATTGCCTGACACCACGCGCAGAGCGCTGCAGGAAGAATTTGACATGAACTTTTATCCCAAGCAGCTGGTGTCTTTCTTAAAAGCAACGCAGGTATCCAGCCAAGATCAACGATTAGTAGTCAAAATGGAGCTGGATTTATAGAAAAAAGCTGCCCTTCGCTGGGGCAGCTTTTTTATGGTTGAACAGGCATGTACATTTCCATATATTCTTCTATGGTGATTTCGCCAAGCAGCAATCGATTGGCTGCTTCGCTATACGTTTGGAAACCTTCCGACTCTCCAAAATCCAAAGCAGCCGGCTCATTCCTGGAGAGCAGCACCTGGGCTGGAACGGCCGCCTTTTGCCAAATGCCACGATCACTTAGGTTCGTACCCGTGACATACAGCTCCGAAATAACGGGGAGCGTTCCCGCCGCTCTGCTCCATTCACGCTGCATCTCTTTGCCGGTCATATACGTAATCCATTTCATGGCAAGTGCCGATGATTCCGTGTGTGCGGCTACAGCAAAACTTCGGGTTCGGACAACCGGCGTATCCAGACGGGCCTTCCCCATTGCCAATGCATGCGACATTCCGTTGTCATCTTGATCTGATAAGCTCGAATACGGCTTGATGACCACGGCTGCTTCCGTCTTATCGGTGGTGGTCAACTCTTGGTCATTAACCTCTGCTTCCATGGCGCCTTGCTCTGATTCTGCCCATCTTCCCAGATTGCGAATCAGCATATGAAGCACCTCTTGATCCGGCTTGGAGGGATCACCTTCGAGCAAATGAACCGCCGCTCCGAAAGCGTAAGGATCATTCGAATCAAATAAGAGGACAGGGCTTGCTTTATGCAGCTCCGAATATTCCTGCCATGCCTGACGGCCCTGTGGCACTTTAAAAGGTTCGCCGCCCTTCCCCTTGGTCTGCCAGGTCATAATATAGGGGTCTATATCAAACGGCATTCCCCATTGATACCCGTTCCACTGCAGCGATGGCAGAAGGCCATTCAAGATATCTTCGCCCGGCAGCGTGCCCTGAGAAGCATCAACAGGCAGTAAGCATCCGCTCATTGCAAGCGCTTTAATAAAGTGTGAATCCGTTAATACAATATCAGGTCCTTCACCAAGGGACATCTCGAGCAGAAACAACTCTTTGTGTGTTTCACTCGTTTCCAGGAGCGAGATTTCAACCTCAGCACCGGTCTCGTCCATAAAACGCTCATTAAGAGCTTTTAGTTGTCTCAGTTCATCCGGCTTTACCTGAACACCGACCTTGATCGGACCCAGATCGGTCTCCGGTATCTCCGGCCTCTGCTGCGGAGGATTAGGCTCATCCCCCGGGGGCTCCCGTCTAGTGTGATGAGTGAAGTCAAAGCTGGGAGATAAACTGGATAATGACAACAGTAAAATGGCAAATAAGAACCAATATTTCTTCCGCTTCATATCCCATCTTCACTCCTTCAAAAGTCGCATGCCCTTATTTTACCAAACTTCTAGTACTCTTGTCCTATCTTTTTTGTTAATTATCTAGTCCAGATTTTACTAGTAACGATATGGAAGGAAAAAAAGACTGTCCTATGAATCTGAACAGTCTTAAACCTACAAGTTATTTTAAGGAATCATTTCTCGGGAAATATATGGTTATAACAAGTCGGCAGCCAGCTGAGCCAGCTTGGAGCGTTCCCCTTTAGTCAGCGTAATATGCCCGCTCAGATTTTCTTGCTTGAATCGTTCAACCACATAGGTCAACCCATTACTCACAGCATCCAGGTAGGGGTGATCAATCTGCTCCGGATCTCCCATGAGAATCACCTTACTTCCTTCTCCCGCCCGGGAAACAATCGTTTTGACTTCATGACGGGATAAGTTTTGGGCTTCATCCACAATGATGAACTGGCCTGGTATCGAGCGGCCCCGGATATAAGTCAGTGCTTCCACCTGAATGCTGCCGAGCCCCATCAATATTTTATCGATATCACCCGATTTTTTGGTGTCAAACAAATATTCCAGATTGTCATATATCGGCTGCATCCATGGTCTTAGTTTCTCTTCTTTTTCGCCAGGCAAATAACCGATATCCTTCCCCATCGGAACGACCGGACGCGCAATGAGCAGTTTCTTGTATTTATGCTCATCCTCTACCTTGGATAGGCCTGCTGCCAACGCCAACAAGGTTTTTCCCGTTCCGGCTTTCCCGGTAATGGTGACTAGCGGAATATCGTCGTTTAGAAGAAGCTCAATCGCCATCCGCTGTTGGGCGTTACGGGCGCTGATGCCCCATACAGGTTCATTGCTTAAATGGAGCGGCTCCAATCTGGTTGCATCCTCATTCACATGAAGGAGAGCTGACTTTCCTGTCCCCATCTCATCCTTCAGAATAACAAATTCATGCGGATAAAGCGGATAAGACAATTGAAGAGGTTTAATCGGCAAATAACGATAGCTGTAGAATTCATCGATCACCGAAGGATGTACCTTTAAGGTAGAGAATCCAGGATACAATTCACTTGGATCGGCTGTACGGTCCGATAAATAATCCTGTGTCGTGAGTCCGAGCACATCCGCTTTAATTCGAACAAGCACATCCTTGCTGACCAGAACGACGGGTCTTCCGTCCTCCTTCGGCTCCTCCTCCAATTTATAATTTAACGCGACAGCCAAAATTCGGTTGTCGTTGGATGCTTCGCTAAATAACTCCTGTACCTTGACGAAGCTGCGATGATTCAGCTCAACCTTCAACGTCCCGCCGTTCTCCAGAAGAACTCCGTCATGAAGATGACCTTGTTCTCTTAGCCCATCGAGCAATCGGGAGACCGTGCGGGCATTGCGGCCGATTTCATCCGCATTTCGCTTCTTCGAATCAATCTCTTCAAGAACCACCGCAGGAATGATGACTTCATGCTCCTCGAATGCATAGATCGACTGAGGATCATGCAGCAATACGTTTGTATCCAGCACAAATATTTTTTTCATCTTATCCCTCCACTGCTTCTTCATCAGGTACACACATAAACCTTTCCGTCCCGGACATAATAAGCGTAGCGACTGGAGTAATTTAGCGAACTCTACTACGAAAGGACAGATCAATCCATGAGAGCTGCTCTATCCATCATGCTAGCGGTGTTGTTGCTCGCAGGCTGCGGGACCGCCAATAACAATGCATCACCCTCTCCTCGTAATCAAACCAATGGAACCACTGCTAACAATGTTCAGAATATGAATGAGAACAGAGGTTATACCACTAACAATGTAGACGGCTGGACTCCGGATAACACGAATACGGGACAAGTTGGCAACGCAAATGATAACAACGGACAAGTTGACGCTACAACCGCAAATCACCTAAAATCACTAGCAGAGAGTGTGCCCGGTGTTAAAAACGCAAACTGTGTTGTCATGGGAAATACGGCTGTTGTTGGACTTAATGTAGATGGAAATTTAGATCGGGCAGAAGTCGGAACCATTAAATACACAGTCGCGGAAGCCCTTCAATCCGATCCGGCAGGTGCCAATGCGCTTGTTACCGCTGATTTAGACGTTACAAACCGGATTGCCGATCTTGGTCGACATATTCAGGAGGGAAATCCGGTTTCAGGACTGGCCAGCGAACTCGCTGACATCGTAGGCCGCATCATTCCTCAGCTGCCTAAAGATGTAACACCTCGTGATCGTAATGCACAAGATAACGGTGCACAAACGGTAAATCCGAATAATCGGGGTAATGCACCAGCCAACCCGCACCGTAATAGATAGGCAAGAAGACAAATCCTGTCATAACCCGAGTTTGTCCGTCACCCGTCTCCAAATTTCATACAAAAAAGCCCAGTGAAGCTCACTGGGCTTTTTTTAAGGTCATAACAACGCCATTAGCGAGCATTTCTGCTTCGCCAGTGACGTCGTGACCCGTATCATATTCAGAGTTTTGTTGCCTGTTCGGTGTGGAATTGACACCCATGTCGAATGAACACGCCTGAGAAGACATGGCATCAGAAGGATGACATCTGAAAGGCTCCCATGCCCACATGGAATCTGCTCGCACAAATCCATGGGCAGGGTAATCCGTCTGCCGAGTACAGATCAATGGGTGTGTCGTATGCATCATAAGGTAGGACATGCCTTCGGCCTCCTGTACAATGATCTCCATCTGATACATTGTATTATAGCATACAATAAAACTTGCCTTCAATTGTCACGGAGTTGCAGAATCCGCTTCTGTCCCCTGCTCGCCAGCGCCAGCATTATGCTTGCCGGCGAGCTCGTCTTGCAGCGCTTGTCTGGCTGCATCCAGCTCGCTGCTGCTTATATACACATAAGGACTATTCCAATTGCCTGTAACCGGCATGAATTTCACATCATCTTTTCCAATATCATAATAAGTCGCAATCAAATTTCGGATCTGCTCCTGCTCGAAATCGGTGGTCATGTTATCGCTGACCGCATCCAGAGCATTGCCCACCTTCGCAACGCCTCCGAGCGATTTCATCTTATCGAGCAGGGAATGTAATACTTCGCTTTGGCGGGCATTACGCTCAAAATCGCTTGACTCCTTCGTTCTCGGCGAACAGCTATCACTGGATTTACGGTAACGAACATAATCCAGCGCCTTCTTGCCATCCAGCTTCTGAGGACCCACAGTGAGGTTAATGTCGGTCCCGTCGGCAGTATCGCGGTAACACATATTGTATTGAACGTTGACATCTACGCCGCCAAAGGTATCCACCACATCACGGAATCCCTGGAAGTCGATAACCGTTACATAGTCGATATTAACGCCAAGATACTTGCTCATCATGACTTTCATTTCTTCTTCAGCCGGAATGCCGCTGCCCGGTTCCTTTTTCTCCGCAGCATTGTAAGCCGCTTTAAACCTTGGGTAATAGGCGTTCAGCTTCGTCGCTTTATATCCATCGAGTTCAATGAGTGTATCCCGGGGCAAAGAAACCAGCGTCGACGTATTGGTCTCCGGATGCATGGTGGCGACCATGACCACATCCGTCAAGTATGTCCCCGTTTCCGGGCGATGATCCGTTCCCAAGAGAAGCACCGTGATCGGTTTTTCTTTTGCAGATTGGCCTGGAGCTACAGGTTTGTCGATCCCGCTTTTTTCAATGATCTCATTGCCTTTGAAGAACAAGTAGCCGGCATAACCTGCTGCAGCCAGAACTGCGATTAACAAGACGATAAGAATGAGTTTAAAAAATGATTTCCATGCGCTTTTTTTCTTTTTTGGAACTGGCTGTTTCTTGCCCTTCCCCCCACTTTTGGCTCTCGGAGGGAGATTGGTATGAGTAGGATTCATATCATAACACCTGATTTCATTCAAATTAGATGAATGTCCGATAAACGCTTCAAATTACGAAGCATTTACCGGACCATGGTTAACTTCTCTCTCTTATAAACGAAGGGGATTGACAAAAAGTTGCCGGATTCAAAATACAGGCACTTTTTTTAAAATCTACATCAACTTATGACTTCGGCTCGGTCTGAGCCTTCTTCTTCTGACGATCTTCAACAAAATATCGAATACGCACCATCAGCATCAATGCCACTGCTACTAACAAGCACTGGATAATCGGCAGCTTATCAATCTGAAATACAAGCAGTATCGCCGAACCCAAGGCCATTAAAATATACAGGAGAATCTCCTTCAACAGAGGGAGCTTCTGCTTCACCCGGAATACCTTGTTGTAAACGTAGGTGATCAGCACAAAAATCACGATATAAGAGATGAGTGGGTGCGAGGCAAACCATTCTTGCATGATAGGTTCACTCCTTTTGGACAAGTAGATCTCTATCTATTATAGATTTGCTTGTGCCATTTTACGATGTTTTTCTGCACGTTCGCGCTCACTCTTGTTCAAAATCTTCTTGCGAAGACGAACGGACTTCGGCGTAATCTCGCAATATTCGTCGTCGTTCAAGTATTCAAGGGCTTGCTCCAGTGAGAAAATAACCGGTGTTTTCAATTTAACCGTATCGTCCTTCGTTGCCGAACGAACGTTGGTCAATTGCTTCTCTTTACAAATATTAACGACGATATCATTATCGCGGGTATGTTCGCCAACGATCATACCTTCATAAATCTCAGTCCCCGGTTCCAGGAACAGGGTTCCGCGATCTTCCACCGACATCATGCCATAGAACGTTGAAGATCCGTTCTCCGTGGAAACCAGCACGCCTTGGTGACGTCCACCCACTTGACCGCCGATAAGCGGACCGTAGCTGTCGAATGCGTGGTTCATAATGCCATAACCGCGTGTGAGAGTCAGGAAATGGGTACGGTAACCGATAAGTCCGCGAGCAGGAATCAGGAATTCCAGACGCACTTGGCCATTTCCGTTATTCACCATGTTCACCATTTCAGCCTTACGCGTTCCAAGACTTTCCATCACTGAACCCATGCTTTCTTCTGGTACATCGATCAAAAGACGTTCGATCGGCTCCATTTTGACGCCATCAATTTCTCTAACGATAACTTCAGGCTTGGAAACTTGAAGCTCATAACCTTCACGGCGCATATTCTCAATCAAAATACTGAGGTGAAGCTCACCGCGTCCCGATACGATATAAGCATCAGGGCTGTCCGTCTCATCCACTCGCAAACTTACGTCCGTTTCCAGTTCTTTAAAGAGGCGGTCACGGAGCTTACGGGATGTTACCCATTTGCCTTCGCGCCCGGCAAAAGGACTGTTGTTAACAAGGAACGTCATTTGCAGGGTTGGTTCATCAATTTTAAGGACAGGCAATGCCTCCGGATGCTGTGGATCAGCAATGGTCTCTCCAATGTTAATGTCTTTGATCCCTGCAATCGCCACGATGTCGCCAGCGCCTGCTTCGGCAACCTCGATCCGCTTCAATCCCTGGAAGCCGAACAGCTTCTCGATACGAGCATTCTTGGTCGAGCCGTCACGAAGCATAACGGTAACCGGTTGGCCTTGCTTAATGACACCGCGGTTCACGCGGCCGACGGCGATACGTCCAAGATATTCATTGTAATCCATCAAGGTAACGAGGAACTGGAGAGGCTCGTCCACTTTCTCTGTAGGGGAAGGGATATGGTCAATAATGGTCTCGTAAAGTGCAAGCATGTTATCATCTTGCTTCTCAGGATCCATACTGGAAGTACCGTTTAAGGCAGATGCATATACAACGGGGAAGTCCAATTGGTCGTCATTCGCTCCAAGCTCAATGAACAGATCTAGCACTTCATCGATCACTTCAGCTGGGCGGGCGGCCGGACGGTCAATCTTGTTCACAACGACGATTGGAGTCAAGTTATGTGCAAGAGCTTTACCTAACACAAACTTGGTCTGAGGCATACATCCTTCATAAGCGTCAACAACGAGCAGAACGCCGTCAACCATTTTCATAATACGCTCAACTTCACCACCGAAATCGGCGTGTCCTGGTGTATCCACAATGTTGATCAAGAAATCTTTATACGTAATAGCCGTATTCTTGGCTAGGATGGTAATTCCGCGTTCGCGCTCCAAATCATTGGAATCCATCGCGCGTTCCTGCAGGGTCTCATGTTCCCGGAAAATACCGGACTGCTGCAGCAGTTGGTCTACAAGTGTTGTTTTGCCATGGTCAACGTGAGCAATAATGGCAATGTTGCGAATCTGATCTCTTGATTGCATAAATATATCTCAAATCCCTTCTGTTCGAATGAGCCACAAAGAAAGCGCCGGACGACATGCCGACGCTTCAACATACATCCTATAATATAGGTAAACGAGCGGGAAAATCAAGTCTTTTCAGAAAACTTCCAGCAACTTTTACCTCTTACCAATTACCAGCCTCTGCTCCATTTATTATTGCGCCCGGAACGATTGCGCCCGAAGATCATCCAAACGCCCGCTGCAATCAAGATCAGGGCAATAATGTAGAATGCTCCAGTCTCAAGCCAGGTGAAGAAGAAAATCAAAACGGAAAGCACCGTCAGTCCAAGCGCAATCGGCAGCGCAGCGCCTGGTCGCGGGCTCTCGTACAGATAATATTCATACAAGCCGACAGCCACGCCGAGAATTAACACAGGCCATAATGAAGCCATCAGTCCCCATCCCCCAATGATGCATATGAAGAACAGAAGGCCATATACCGTAAGAATACCGCCCGGAATCAGAACCGCGGCAGTGGCACGGCGACCAATAAACATGATATGCAAAAAAATACCCGGCAGCAGCAGGACGAGCGG
Organism: Paenibacillus sp. NPDC093718; assembly: GCF_050279985.1. Taxonomy (NCBI): domain Bacteria; kingdom Bacillati; phylum Bacillota; class Bacilli; order Caryophanales; family Paenibacillaceae; genus Paenibacillus; species Paenibacillus sp. NPDC093718. The sequence goes on along the minus strand of NZ_JBNNUS010000006.1, from coordinate 72,221 downwards.
CCATAACGTTCTTCCCAAAAATCCAAATACACCAAGCTTACCGAGCAAAATAACGACTCCAGCAACAACGATGAAAATACCCAACGCCAAATCTTTTCTGGAGGACATTTGATCACCCTCTCTTCAATATATGTATCACCAAAAATAGCGGTTTCTAAAAGAAGCAGTTACGTTAATTTTAGCCCAAACCGACAAAAAAAACCATATCCCGAGCTTGTTCCACTTGAAATAACCTTGCCCCGTCCCATATACCTGTATGGCCCCCAACAAAAAATGGACGACTGCACGAGACAGTCATCCATTTTCCCTAAGCATTCCTCTTCTGCCAAAGAGTTGTTAAAATAAACTCCCGTTACAGGGGCCGTCTTACCGTCTGTAATCCGCCAATGAGAACGACAGCACCTGCAATGACAATCGGCAGCAGACTGTGGGCATAAGGCATCCAGTAAGCCAGAAGCAGCCCTACGCGGGAATCCTGTATGAGCATTTCGCCTGCTGTAAAAGCTAGAATACCGGCACCTATGTAAAGCAGCACGGGAAACTTGTGAAGCAGGCTGGAGATCATGCCGCTTCCCCATACAACGATGGGAATGCTTAATAATATTCCGATGACAATTAAGGCGAGATCGCCTTTTGCCAGCCCCGCGATGGCCAAGACATTATCCAGGCTCATCACGAAATCGGCAATCAATATCGTATTGACTGCGGCCCATATCGTTGAAGCTTTGGCCAGGCTTGCATGGTCATGCTCCTTTTGCATCATGAGTTTGACTGCGATCCAGATCAACAGTAAGGCGCCGCCAGCCTGCAGGAATGGGATTTTCAGCAGCAAAACCGCCAAAAAAGTCAGAATACACCGTAAGAGAACAGCCCCTGCAGTCCCGATCCAGACCGCCCGTCTGCGGTGTATTTCGGGAAGGTCTTTGCTGGCCATCGCGATGACCAAGGCATTGTCGCCACTGAGTACAAGATTGATCATCAAGATCTGTCCCAACAAAAAAATCGTCTCCACCAGAACAACACCCCCACTCTACACATATGTGGTAATTGTCCAGGCTATGCTTGCACATCGGGAAAAATAGGCCTATAATAAATCCACTTTGTTTAAGTGGTGGAACCGTATTCTAAGAGGAGTGACATTCATGGAAACCACAACCGCTGAATTTTTTCTTGCATTAATCAACATTGTATTCTTGGATTTGATCCTGGCCGGGGACAACGCCATTGTAATCGGTCTTGCAGCACGCAATCTTCCGAAGGAAACCCAGAAAAAAGCAATTATCTACGGCACTGCCGGAGCTGTTATTCTTCGTATCATTGCCACCATCCTCGTTGTCTGGCTGCTAAACATCCCTTGGCTGCTGCTTGTGGGAGGCGTACTCCTGATCGGCATTGCCTACAAGCTGATGACCGACGACAATGAAGATCACGGCAATATAAAGGCCGGCAAGAGCCTCGGTGCTGCCATTCGTACCATCATTGTAGCGGATGCCGCTATGGGCCTGGACAATGTCATTGCCGTGGCCGGCGCAGCCAAACACAATATGATCCTTGTAACGCTGGGCCTGCTCATCAGCGTACCTATCGTGGTATGGGGCAGCACGCTGTTTATCAAACTGATCAACCGTTTCCCATGGATTATCTATGTAGGTTCTGCGGTACTTGCGTACACGGCGTCCTCCATGATTACCGAGGAAAAGCACTTTCTGGGATATTTCGAAGCGCACCAGATCATTAAGTATCTCTTCATTGCTGCCATCATTGTCGGTGTTCTGACTGCAGGACATCTGAAAAAAAGATCCGCTGGGCGCCGTCAGTCATCCAGCCAGTCATAATCCAAATCTATAAGTACGACAAAACACCCCAAGGCTCCCAGAAGCCATGGGGTGTTTTATGTTAACAGATAACCGAACGGTGCACACTCGTTCGCTTCGCCGCAACACGATGCTGACCTTCGCTTGATACTCGATTAAAACCAGTCTTCGTTTACCACGGGCTCCGCGTGCTTTTCTTCAAGTTCGCCGATGTTACTGTCCGGGGTAATAACCACCGTCTCCGTACCTTCAATGGCTGCTTGAATCCGTGCAGGCAGCTCGGGGATGGAAGCCTCCACCTTCTCGATAATCTTCAAATTCGGATTGGTGGTGGGCGATTTAGGCACAAACAACGTACAGCAATCCTCATATGGCAATATCGATGTCTCAAATGTGCCGATGTCCATCGCGATATTGATGATATCGTTTTTATCCATCATAACGAGCGGCCGCAGCAGCGGCAGCTCGGTGGCTCTGCCGATCACATTCATGCTAGGCAGTGTCTGACTGGCAACTTGTCCGAGACTGTCACCCGTCACGATCGCCAATGCCCCTTCCCGCTCAGCAAGCGAGGAAGCAATCCGCAACATCGCTCTGCGCATAAACGTAATGATCAGATTATCCTGTCCGATGCCGACAAATGAAGTCTGAACATCGGTAAACGGAACGAGGTGCAGCTTGATTTTGCCGGTGTAGCCTGATAACAGCCTTGTTAACTCCATTACCTTTTCCTTCGCTAGTTGGCTGGTGTAAGGGAAGCTGTAGAAGTGTACGCACTCAATTTCAAGGCCTCTGCGCATTGCCGACCAGCCCGCTACAGGACTGTCAATCCCGCCCGAGAGGAGCAGCATGGCCTTCCCATTCGTGCCAATCGGGTACCCCCCGGCGCCGGGTATCACTTCATAATACAGATACGTCTCGTTCTCCCGAATTTCCACACGAAGCTCCATATCGGGCTGCTTTACCTTTACTTTAAGCTGAGGATAGGTTCGCAGCAAGGGCGATCCGACTAAATGATTCATCTCTTGTGAGGAATGAGGGAATTGTTTCCACACCCTTCTCGCATTGACTTTGAAGGTCGACGGGTCAGCTAGTTCCTTCTGTCCCACAAAATCAACCGCGGTTTCGATAATGCGGTCAAGTTCGGATGGACATACACGAACTGGACTGATGGAAACAAGGCCAAATACTTTTTTAAGGACATGGATCAAGGCCTCGGGAGATTCTCCGTTAAGCTCGACGTACAAGCGGCCGTATTCCTTAACGATTTTCGCTCCCGGAAACGGTTTGAGCACGCTTCGAATATGATTCAAGACCGATCTCTCGAATCGGTTGCGGTTTTTGCCTTTTAGGGTAAATTCGCCAAAGCGTAGCAGCAGTTTATCGTAAGTCATCTCCGGTTACCCTCTCTTTCTATAATGGGACGCAGGTTCCCGCAAACTTTAGCCAAGACTTCGACTAGCCGCGCTGCATCGCTGAGCTGATGCTCTTTGCCGAGACTGATACGAATTCCGGAGGAAGCTACGTTCATGTCCTTCCCCATCGCTAACAGGACCCGGCTGGGCTCGCTTAATTTAGAGGAGCAAGCGGATTTGGTCGATACCAGCATGCCCATCTCTTCCAGAGCATGGACCATCACCTCGGGTTTTAATCCCGGATACGAAAAATGAATGATATGAGGGGCATTCTGCTCGCTGCTGTTTAACACCAATCCCGGGATTTTGCGGATGCCCTGAACCAGAAGCTCCCTTAATTCCGTCATTTTTGCATAAAACTCGGTCTGTCGTTCTCTGGATAATCGCATGGCCTTGGACATCGCGACCGCTCCGGCAACATTCTCCGTTCCTGCCCGGTGTCCATTCTCCTGCGATCCGCCCGATACCAACGGGAACAATTGCACGCCTTGCTTAATATACAGCACGCCCATTCCTCTCGGACCGTTGAATTTATGGGCAGACAGGCTGTATAAGTCGGCCTGCCACTGGGAAAGTGTCACCGGCAATTTGCCAAATCCCTGTACCCCATCGATATGCAGCAGCGTTCGTGAATTTCGCTCCTTAACGATACGCCCCACTTCAGTCAGCGGCTGGACGGCCCCGGTCTCATTATTCACATGCATGATGCTGACGAGCACGGTATCTTTGCGCACAGCTTCCGTCAAGGCAGCCAGATCCACCACGCCGGCGGCATCTACCGGCAGATAAGTCACTTCCCACCCAAGCGTTTCCAGCTGTTTGCAGCATTCATATACGGAAGGATGCTCAGTTCCCGTCGTGATGATATGCCGGCCACGGCTGCTGTACTGCATCGCAGCCCCTTTAATCGCCATGTTATTGCCTTCGGTTGCCCCAGAAGTGAATACGATCTCCGTCGGCTGAACGTCCAGCGCGGCTGCACACACCTCTCTTGCCTTTTTCAGCAGTTTAGCGGCAGCCTCGCCTGAACGATGAAGTGCTGACGGATTCGCATAATGCATCTTCATGACTTCTGCCAACGTGTCCACTACTTCATCATAGGGAGGGGTCGTAGCAGCGTGATCCCAATATATCAAGGTAATTTCCCCTTTCCATCATACGCATCGGACGTTGTAAAACTTATTATTCCAGACCTTTATATTTACACAAAAAGACCAAACGGTAAAGCCGCACTCCATCTTTAGATCGGAAAGCGGCGCTTATCGTTTGATCTTCTATCAACTTCCTATTTATCCCCATGCGGGTTTATAAAGTGTATTTTGATTGTGCATTCATGACTTTACCGATGTATGCCTGGGTTTCCTCGGGTAATTCATGAGCAACGGACATCAGCTCTTCATCACTGGATACACCCATATTCGCGATACGGGTTGGACCTGCATTATACGCTGCAAGTACCATAGCCATTTCTCCGCCAAACCGCTGAATCAGATTGGACAGATATTTAGTACCGCCTTCGATATTCTGAGCCGGATCAAAAGGGTTGCTTACCCCAAGTCCCCTTGCTGTGCCATCCATCAGCTGCATCAGCCCCTTGGCACCTGCAGAGGACACCGCGTTTGGATTAAAGGAAGATTCCGCATCGATGACCGCTTTGATCAGCGATACCGGCACGCCATAGCGTTCCCCGGCCGCCGTAATTAAATCCTCAAAAGTCGTTGGCTTTGTTGCTCCTGTGTCATGCACGACCCCCTCCATTGGTAGAGACGAGGCAGATTCATCAACAGCTCCTAGCTGCTGCCATAACAGCCCATCCTTAAAGGTTACGCCAGGCGCAAGCTGTGTAATCGAACGTTCGACCGGCTTGGAGGTGGCATCTTCGGTAAGCAGGCTGCTAAGCACATTGACAAATCCGGTTGCCGACTCGGTGGAATTCGTATTCATCTGTGGTATATCCGTCATTTGCTTCCATGATATCGGATCTATTTGCATCGTTTAACTCACTTTCTGCAGCAAAATTTCAAACTTGTCCTTTATTTTATCATGGAACTGGAACAATCTGCTATACCTATTCGGCAAAAAAATAAGCGAATCAACCTTTCTGGTTGACCCGCCCGATGTTCACCATAATAAAATGAATTATCTACTGAAAGGAATCAAGATAAAATAACTGAGCGTTGCCAATATGCCGAGACCGATCGACCAGGCGCCTGTCGTTTTGCTGCCTTTGCTGTAGGCGTAATATCCAACAACCGCTGCGATGGGTCCCAGGATTACCGACCACATGAACAAGGAGGCGATGCCTAATACCAAGCCTACATATCCGACGGTACGACCGGTAGAGACGTCCGCCTTATCCTCGTCCACTCTTCGTGCCGAAGTATTCACAGGGGGAGCCACCTCGGCTGCATATTCTTCACGGTGATCCTTGCGCGGGAAGTCTACCCTGTTTCGCTTGCCTTCAACAACCTTCATTTTATGCTTGCGATGTTTTTTATCCATAAACTAGCTTCCTCCATTTCCATCATCCTAAAGTGCCCGGCACCCGGACTTTATCCGGCTTATTTCCCGTCAGCCCTTCGGCTTGAAGGTTAAACAGCAGGTCTCGGAAGACTTGTCAGCAACATCCTGATGGTCGTCTACATAAGGCTCTGCTCCATACTCTTCATTGAGTTTTACATTCGCATGACGGTCAATTTCAATCATGATCATCTCGGCATGACATAGGTTTTGTTCTCCCCAGTAATGGCAATTGCTGACACTGCACTTCACTAATGGTTTGGCTTCGTTGGCCATTTTAGCATCACCTCGTCAACATTTTTTCCTTAGTTTACTGCCGGTATGCACAAGAACGATTGTCAGTTGGTGCCTAAGCAGCAAAACGCAAAAAGAGATGCCAATGGTTGGCATCTCTTGAATGTTCCTTATTATGCTATGCGTGCCTTTTCTCTGACTGCATACGGCGTTCCGTCAAATAGTCGCTTTCGTAGTAAGCAAGATCATCGCGGAGCTCTTCATAAATCTTGGTAATGTTCATAATGACATCACGTGCAGGACGAACCGGCTTCTTCCGGAAACGAATCGCATCCTGTCCGGTATAGGCGTAACGACCATCTTCGGAATAACTTTCATTTTTGGGATAGAAGAAACTGTTGACACAGCGGTGATACAAATTATACAAAGCCTTCTCGGCAAAATCGATATCAAAATTAGGGCGACGCTGTACAACACCCAGCTTCTCATAGGAAACTTCAGAAAACACAAGCAAATGGCGAACATCCGACAGAAATCCTTTGTAAAAATGAACGGTTTCCTCGTCCTGTTCCGTTACCAATTGAGATAAAGCATGTTCATTCAAAAACGTTTCCATAATCGAAATGGCAGATTTCAACTTTTCTCTGGACTCCGAGCATAAATTCTGAAGATTGTCTGCTGGCATTACGATAGATCCCCCTTAAATGGTCGTGACCCTACAGGTCATATAGCCTGACGGTCGTTATAATATGTACTATCCTAACACAAATTTTGGGATAACGAAATCCCTATCATGAATACACTTACAAGGTTATTTTTAGCACATTTCATTTTGCGCGCTCCCATCCGTTTTACTCATGAATATGGAACGCATAAAAAGGATTCACTCTCCCCACGCTAAGACTACTTCAATCATGAATGCGGCGAGGAGGAAAACTTGTGAAATCTCGTACCCTGTGGAGCATCCTAGGTGCAGCGTCAGTTCTTGGCGCGCTTCTGATCTTACTGTTCATCCCCGGTTCGAAACAGCCGGCTCCCACGGCTGAACCAACACAGCCCTTAAGGCCCCAGCAGGAGAACAAGGCTAAGCACTTTACCATGCTAAGCGATCTCCATGCGACGGATCAACTCAACCGTATTGATGCAAAAGGTCACCTGCGCAAAATGCTGAACAATAACGCTCTGCGCAGCCCGGGTCAAATAAAAGCCTATACGCAAAAAGAACAAAAGCTGCACAAGCATTTTCAGCAAGTACGGTGGTATAACCTTAAGCAAAACAAAATGACGGATGTACAGGGTCTGCTTCCCAAACTGAACAAAAAAGATAAAAATCTGATCACTCATCATTTCCAAATGGCACAGCAGAAGCTGAAACGGGGAGAATCTTACGATTCACCCAAGTTCAATGTCGCGGGGCAGCCTTATTTTGTTGTTTCCGAGCCATCCAAGGATGGCAAATATGGCGCAGCCGCGTTGGTTAATCAAGGCGTACTGCATGAAGTAAGCAATCACCAGAAGCGGAATCTTCGCTTAATTCCTTACCCGAAGGAAGGTAAATTCAAGGTCGAATCCATTCATGCGGATACCCTCTCCGACATCACCGTCAAAACGGGACATGATAATGAAAAGGCCAGTCACTTTTACGAAAATGAAATTGTGGTGTCCTTTCAAAATGAGCCGTCTAAGCAGCAGCTTCTCAACATCTCTAAGGAGATATCATGTGACACTCCGAGGAAACTTGGTTATGCCTATGTTTTTCGTTCCAAAGATAAGGATTATCTTAAACTCCGCTCCTATTTCGAGCAGAAGTGGAAAACCAAATATACCGAGCCTCACTACATCTATTTAACCAATGACCGCCCCCCTCAATCCAGGGTAAACTCGGATTCCTTACCGGATGGAGCCAACGCGCAAGTCAATATCCCGAATGATTTGCTGTTTTCCCAATATCAGTGGAATCTGCCCGTCATTGAGACGAACCGGGGCTGGGATCTGTCCAAAGGCAGTGAAGATGTCATCATCGCCGTAATTGACACTGGGGTGGATCTTCAGCATTCCGATTTGGATGGACAGTTGGTGGAAGGATACAACATCGTTGAGAAAGACAAGCAGCCGCTGGATGATGTGGGGCACGGGACGCATGTAGCCGGGATCATCGGTGCCCTTGTCAACAACGGTGAAGGCGTTGCGGGAGTTAGCTGGTACAACAAAATCATGCCGGTCAAGGCGCTTGACGGATCCGGCTCAGGAACAACCTATGCCGTCGCGGAAGGCATTATTTGGGCCACGGATCACGGAGCCAAGGTGATCAATATGAGTCTCGGCAACTATGCGGACTCCCAATTCCTGCACGATGCCGTGAAATATGCTTATGATCGCGACGTTGTTCTTGTTGCTGCATCAGGCAATGACAACACAGAGCGGCCTGGTTATCCTGCCGCCTATCCGGAAGTGCTGGCTGTCGCCGCAACGGATTCCAATCAGAAGCGGGCGGAATACTCCAACTACGGCGATTATATCGATGTGGCTGCTCCCGGGACCAATATTGCAAGCACGTTTCCAGGGAATCAATATGCGGCTTTATCCGGAACCTCCATGGCCAGCCCTCATGCAGCCGCCATGGCGGGTCTCATTCGTTCCCTTAACCCTGACCTGACCAATCAGGAAGTCATGGACGTCATGATAAACCAAACGGTCGATCTTGGCGATAAAGGAAAAGATAAATATTACGGTCATGGTCAGATTGATATTTTCCAATCCTTGAAAGCAGTTGGCGCACCCGAAGTCCCTCTTCAAATGTGGCCGGGTCAAACGCTTCAGAATCTGGAGCAGGAGCTGCGCAAATTAAACGGCTCCAACGAATAAAATACACGAAATAAAGCAGCTTCCGCCCCGATCGCGTTAGCTGCTTTATTTCATATCGGAGGCAAAGAGCACTTACAATTTATTTCTTCCGGCGGGAACGGCTAGTACGTACTGCAGCTTTCTTCGATCGCTTACCGGAGACCGTAACCCCACCATAGCCTACATTGTCGCTCACGACTTCTTCTTCGCTGTACGTGTATATATGTTTTTCTACAGGTACGCAGTGGATCTTATCCACCACTTTAATCGGATGAATGACGGGTACGATTTGCGGTACATAATGGTCTCTAACGACAACGATCGGCTCGCACACAATCGGTGACACAGGAGGACATGGATTTTCTTTATGACAAGACATGTTTTTGCATCTCCTTTCCGTTGATGATTATAGCTTATTATCCCAAGGGCTATTTGGTATGGACGATTATCCGTACAGGGCACATGATCTCCCAATATTTTCACGAAACCATTAAAAAACGCGCATTTTCTGTACACCCCTCACGAGGAGTCCAAAGAAAATACGCGTTTGTACCATAGCGGTATTAGTAAAGCTAAATGTTGTTCAGTTGGGAAAGCTTTCCGTAAGCCGGGTTCTGTGCTCTTCGTGGTCATGACGGGAACTACCCTGCCACCATGAGCGACAATCATCTATCTAGGCCGATCATTACTAATCGACTCAAGCGACCAACCCGGACGCGCCTCGGGCTAAGGCTGTCTCCTCGAAAGAGACTGCGTCCCATTAGGTCTTGCTCCAGGTGGGGTTTACCAGGAACGAAGTCACCAGCGTTCCTCGGGGTCTCTTACACCTCGGTTCCATCCTTGCCTGTGCCACCCTAAGGCGGCCATCGGCGGTCCATTTCTGTGGCACTATCCTTCAACTCGCGCTGACTGGACGTTATCCAGCACCCTGCCCTATGGAGCCCGGACTTTCCTCTCGCGGCTTAAAGCCGCCAGCGATTGTCTGTCAAACTTTCCGGACAACATTATATATTATACAGTGATTTGAAGCGGTACACAACCCATTAAACATTAACAATAGCTGATTAATTTCCCAGCTTGGCCGAAGCACTCTTCATGGTCGGGCGGTGTCGGAATGAGTCTCTTTTTCTTGCCTTACATTTCTGTTCCTACAAGAACTGGAACGGCTCCGTATTGATACGGGAAGCAACAACTCGGGTTTCATACTTATGTTCCTGCAGTTTCTGTTCCATCCACTCGGCGACTTTGACCTTCATAATCTTCTCGGCATTATGACCCGGATCAATGATGGTAAGTCCTGCTGCGAGCGCATCCTGTGCCGTATGATAATCGACATCTCCCGTTACCAGCACATCCGCTCCACGGAACAGTGCCTTCATCATGTAGCGTCCTCCGGATCCCCCAATGACGGCCGCCTTGCGGATGGTGCGGTCGAGCTCTCCTACAACACGAACATAAGGAACCTCCAGCTTCTCTTTTACCACGTCTACCAGCTCAGCCAACGTCATAGGCTCTTTCAGCTTGCCAACACGGCCAAGACCGAGGGATCTCCCCTTAAGGTCCATAGCATACAGATCATAGGCAACCTCTTCATAAGGATGCGCCTTCAGCATCGCCTGAATCACTTTGTTGCGGATGGTATGAGGAACAATCGTCTCGATCCGAACCTCATTAGCACGTTCCATCTTGCCTTCCTCACCTAGAAATGGGTTGCTGCCTTCTCGCGGGACGTAAGTGCCAAAGCCCTCAATGTTGAAGCTGCAGTGGCTGTAATTTCCGATCCAGCCTGCACCTGCGCCGAGCACGGCGTCCAGCACCTCTTGATGATGACTCTTCGGCACAAAAACCACCAGTTTAGATAACTGTTCATTATGCATGTCATGGATAGGCGACGTATTCTCGATTCCCAAGGCCTCCGCCATCCAATCGTTCATTCCGCCTTCGGTTACATCGAGATTGGTGTGACTTATATATACCGCGATATCGTGTTTGATCAGCTTTTCATATACCTTGCCCATCGCTGTATCCGTCTGCAGCTGCTTCAGCGGTCGATATATAATCGCATGATGCGCGATAATCAGATCGGCCCCAAGTTCAATGGCTTCATCCACCACTTCATCATTGACATCCAGAGCAATCAGCACCGTGCGAATGTCCTTTTGCAATGTTCCAAGCTGGAGTCCGATCCGGTCATCGGGTTCGGCCACGTGCTTCGGGGCCAATTGCTCCATATATTGAATTACGGTTTGTCCTTTGGCAAGCATGCCAGCACCTCCTGAATAAACTCGATATCTGAACGAATCTCACTCGCCTTGTCGGCTGCCGTGGTGAGATCTGAATGCGAAAGCGATTGAAGAATATACTCCATCTTCTCCATCTCCGATTTCCATTTATCATAGAAAACCGGATTCGGGGACTGCGTGAGCCAAGGTCCCATACGGAAAAGCCAGTCCCTAGATAAACGGAGACCGTCCCCAATCGCCCTTTCCGTGTAAACCTGCTCATTCGTCAGGTCTGTTGTATGCGAAGGCTCGGCGACCAGCACTTCGTAAATTTTGCCGTCTTCCTCCAGGATCCATTCCTCGATTAGCACCCATCCATGGGAGTACAGCCACTTGCGCAAGATATCTTCCCCCACATTCGGCTGCAGGACCAGCCTGCGCACGCCTGTCAGCTTATCGATGCCGCGGTCCAAAATCGCTGCAATCAAGCTGCCGCCCATACCGGCAATCGTAATGACGTCGGCCTCGCCGGCTGAGAGTACGTTCAAACCGTCTCCTCTTCGCACGCTGATGACCTCAGTCATCCCTGATTCGATGACCTGCTTGACGGCAGCATCATAAGGGCCGGGATTGACTTCACCGGCGATCGCTTGAATGGCTGCTCCGCTCTCTACGGCAGCCACAGGCAGCAGTGCATGGTCGGAACCGATATCAGCAAGTCGGCTGCCGCGTGGAATCTTCTCCAGTATTTGCGTTAATCTTCTTGATAATTTCACGGTTGATACACCTTACCATTCCATATTTTCGTCCAAATCACGATCTATACCTTACCCTAACAGAGACGATACCAAACTGCAAACCGGTAAATCCGGTGAAAAACGTTGTGCCTGTTCATTTGCAATGGGTCTGGAAAAGAGCTAAAATAAAGACCAATAAAACAAATGCAGGAAGAAATGCCATAACCAAGAAACTCATACATGCCATGAATAAATTCGAAAAAAAGGACCTGCTGCCGTTACTGCAGAAGGTCCGTGGATTAAGCTATTCGAGAAAATCCTTTAACCGCTTGCTGCGGCTCGGGTGACGAAGCTTACGGAGCGCTTTCGCTTCAATCTGTCGAATCCGTTCGCGTGTAACACCGAACACTTTGCCGACCTCTTCCAGTGTTCTCGTGCGGCCATCATCGAGTCCGAACCGAAGACGAAGCACGTTCTCCTCGCGCTCTGTCAGCGTATCGAGCACATCCTCGAGCTGTTCCTTCAGAAGCTCGTAAGCAGCCGCATCAGCAGGAGCGAGTGCTTCCTGATCCTCGATGAAATCTCCGAGATGGGAATCATCTTCCTCACCGATCGGCGTTTCCAGCGAAACCGGCTCCTGGGCAATTTTCATAATCTCCCGGACTTTCTCAACACTGAGTTCCATCTCGGCAGCAATTTCCTCCGGCGAAGGCTCACGTCCGAGCTCCTGAAGAAGCTGTCTGGATACACGAATCAGTTTGTTGATGGTCTCGACCATATGCACGGGAATTCGGATGGTACGGGCCTGGTCAGCAATAGCGCGCGTGATTGCTTGGCGAATCCACCAAGTCGCATACGTACTGAATTTGAAACCCTTTTTGTAATCGAACTTCTCCACGGCTTTGATCAAACCCATGTTGCCCTCCTGAATCAAATCCAGGAACAGCATTCCTCGTCCGACGTAACGCTTCGCGATACTTACAACGAGACGCAGGTTGGCTTCGGCCAGACGGCGCTTGGCTTCCTCATCTCCCTGTTCAATCCGGTTGGCAAGTTCAATCTCATCATCAGCTGACAACAGCGGAACCCGGCCAATTTCCTTCAGGTACATCCGTACCGGGTCATTAATCTTGATCCCAGGAGGCAGCGAAAGATCGTCATCAAACCCAAAATCCTCATTATCATGGGATTCGGAATCTCCCGATTGCCGGTGAGTACCCTCTTCATCATTCTCATTAACTACATCGATACCCAGGTCGGCCAGCTGCTCATAGAACTCTTCCATCTGCTCCGTGTCCTGATCAAATGGCGATAATTTCTCCATAATATCTTTATAGCTCAATACGGATCTCTTTTTACCCTGTTCAATCAACTGATCCTTGACTTGATCCAGCGTAAATTCCGTTTCTATTTCAGTATGCTGATCATTCGCCATCATTCGACTCCCTCCTCCCTAGAAACAGCAATGTGCGGGGCCTCATTGTCTTTCTAGGGCGATAATCTCACTTGCAATTTGTGCGGCTCGCAAAAAATCACCTGAGCGCTCCGCTTTAATCATCTCTTCTTTTTTCTGGTCGATCTCTCTCTGCTGCGGAAATTTCAGCACCTCACGTATGCAATCATCGAGCACTTGAACATTCCACTCGGCTGGTGCTTCCATCATCATGATCGAGCTGACCGTCATTTCCAAACGATCGTCGTGGAGCGATGACATGAAACGGCTGATATCCGGAGATTTACCCTGTGCGTAAAAAGCATATAGATAAGCAGCAATTGCCGCATGATCTTCAATATTAAACGCTTCTCCCAGGCGATCGCCAACGTATCGCGCGGCCTCCGCATCCTGCAGCATCAGCGACAGCAGCCGCCGCTCTGCCGCATGGTAAGCAGGCAAAAGAACCGGGGCGGGCTGGCGCCCTTTTTTATGCCTACCATTATTCCACCTTTTTTCCTTATTATCCCCATCGCCCATCTTTTTTTGCATCGATTGCCGTAGCAGATTGCAATCCTGCTTTAGACTCTCGTAGGAAAGATGAAGCTCGGAGGACAATTCCCTCAAGTAAACTTCTCGCTCAGTCGAGGAATTCAGTACGGCGATAATGGGCAATGCCTCTTTGGCGTACGCAATCTTACCATCTTCTTCTAGCAGTATATGGTTTTTCTTCAGATATATAAGTTTAAATTTTGTTGTTGAAACAGCTGTTTCTACTACATGCCTGAAACGCTCGGCACCGAATTTGCGGATGTAATCATCCGGGTCCATTCCTTCGTTCACCAAAGCAATTCGTACCCTGAGACCAACGCCTTCCAGCATTGGAATGACTTTTAACGCAGCAGCCATACCGGCTTTATCGCCGTCATAGACAACAACAACTTCTTCAGCCACCGATTTCATGATTGCCACTTGGTTTTCCGTTAGAGAGGTTCCCATGGTTGCCACACCATTGTGAAGTCCTGCTTCCCATGACGAAATCACATCGCCGTAACCTTCGAATAACAGAACTTGACGCAATTTGCGTATGGATGTTTTTGCCTGGTGCAGGTTGTACAATGTGCGGCTCTTATTAAATAGAAGTGTCTCCGGGGAATTCAGGTACTTCGGTTGACCGTCCCCCAATATTCTGCCAGCAAACGCGATGACCTTGCCGCTGCGGTCATGTATTGGAAACATGATGCGTCCGCGAAAACGGTCGAGATAGCCTTCCTGTTCATTTCTTGCGGATAATAAACCGCCCTTTTCCATCTCTTTCAAGTCAAAGGATCGTTTCGTGAGGAACTGTACAAGCGTGTCCCAACGATCTGGAGCATAACCGATTTGGAACTGGTCAATCATTTTGTCGCTCATTCCGCGGGATCGTAAATACTTCATGGCTTCCGTACCATGCTCCGTGTTCTTAAGCAGGAAATGGTACAGCTTGGCGCTAAGCTCATAGGCTTCAATCAAACGTTCTTTTTCCGGATTACGAGGAATTACGGGAACTCCTTGACCTTCCGGCAACGAGATATCATTCTCTTCTGCCATTGTCTTGACGGCTTCGGGAAAAGAAAATCCTTCGATTTCCATTCTAAATTTAATGGCGTTTCCGCCCTTACCGCAGCCATAGCAGTAAAAGATTTGGCGTTCCGGTGTAACCGTAAAGGAAGGAGTCTTCTCTGAGTGAAACGGGCACAGGCCCTTCAGGTATTTCCCCTGTTTGGTAAGATGCACGTATTTGCTGACCGTGTCCACAATATCGCTCTTGGCCAGTACTTCCTCAATGACATCATCCGGAATATTACCTTGTCCGGTACTCATCCAAACCACCTTCATCTCTTTTGGCACGTAAATAGTATTCGCTACGGGTGGACATTCTCCTGCAATTCATGCAAAAGTTTTGTCAGTTTATGTTGAAAAAAACTCCGGTCTTCGTCAAGCAGCTTTTTGGGCCCTTTGCCATACTTTCCTTGCTTCCTCGCCTTCGCCTGATGGTGACGGGAATCCAGCATGAAATCGATATCCGTATTATGGAAAATGCGACCACGAAAGGATATCACATGGCATGATTTGGCAAGCGCAAGTGCAGCCAGTCCATAATCCTGCGTTACCACGATATCCCCCCTGGATATGTGGTTAGCGATGTAGAGGTCCGCACTTTGATCACTCCGATCCACCTGGACCGTCGTAACCCCCTCTTCTGCCTGCTGCAGATGATCATAGGAAGAAACAAGCAGTACCGGCACACGAAATGTACGAGCTGTCTCTGCGATTTCCTTCTTGACTGGACATGCATCACCGTCAACTACAATCGAAATGGAGTTGCTTTCGTTCATTCGCATCACCGGCTCTTATCGTTAATCTTGGATTCATCTTTATGCTGTATATTATTATATACGTCTTTGGCAGATTAAAATCCTTCTTCTAAGAAAAACGTCTATCGACGTACTTTCACAGAAGACAGACCGCGTATAGCGGAAGTTTTTCTTGCGAGATAAGGATGGGAAGCCTCTGAAGCTTATACTTTCTTATCTCTTCAAATAAACAATGACCCAGCACTTGCTTGATTCAGGCCGTTCATAGCGAAAGCGCCATCCCGTGCATAACCGCGGGCTGTCGCTTTCACTGAACAATGCATTATAACATTAGTAAAATCATGCTGTCACTACTACCACACCAATTTCGTGAAATCGGCGTATCGCTTCAAATCTCCATCGATGCCGGAGAGCAGTGCGAGACGATTGGCCCGAACCGCTTCGTCCTCAGCCATGACCATAACGGAGTCGAAGAATCCGGTAATCGGTTCTTTGAGTCCACCCAGCAAGGACAATGAACGTTCGCCGTCAGCAGCTTGCAGCGCGGCATGATAATCTTCGCGAATTGCCTTCCAAGCTTCGTAAAGCTTGCCTTCTTCCGTTTCCGTAAACAATTCAGGATTGACAGCAGCCTTGCCGGCCTTGGCAGCCAAATTGCTGACCCGGTTGAAGGATTCTACCGTCGTTTTGAAGTCTTGGACATTATCGACAGCATTCATCAGGGCATGACCGCGGGATACAACCGACACCACGTGATCAAATCCTGCGGTAATTACGGCATCCACCACATCATAACGCTGATCTTCGGACAGAAGCTTCTTCACGCGAAGTCCGAAGAACTCTTTAAGGTCCTTACGGATTTCGTCCGTCGAGCGTTTCAATACGCGAATGTTCTCGTGAACCTCCAGGGCCACATCGAAGACATCCGATAACGTCACCGGGAGTTTGTGCTCCAGGATGATCTGAACGATGCCCGCCGCCTGACGGCGGAGCGCGTAAGGATCTTGGGAGCCTGTCGGAATGATGCCGATGGAGAAGCAGCCCACGATCGTGTCGATTTTATCCGCGATGCTTACGATGGATCCGACCGAGGTGGAAGGCAATGCGTCACCGGCGAAACGAGGCTGGTAATGCTCAAACACTGCTTTGGCTACCTGCTCCTTCTCACCGGCTTTTCTTGCATAATCCTCTCCCATAACACCCTGCAGTTCAGGGAATTCGTAAACCATCTGGGTCACCAGATCGAATTTGCAAATATCGGCTGCACGGCTCACGGAATCTGCTTCGTCCGCCGAAATGCTAAGCTTCGCAGACAACTGATCGGAAATCCGGCGGATTCTGCGGACTTTATCGCCGATGGTCCCCAGTTCCTCATGGAACACGATGCTCTCCAGCTTCGATAAAGCGTCTTTGATCTGAAGCTTCTGGTCTTCCTCATAGAAGAATTTCGCATCCGATAAACGGGCTCGCAGCACCTTCTCATTCCCTCTTGCGATAACGTCCAGGGAACGGCTGTCCCCGCTGCGCACCGTGACGAAGAACGGAAGCAATTGTCCCTGCTTATCCAGCACAGGGAAGTACCGCTGATGCTCACGCATGGAAGTAATCAATACTTCCTGCGGAATATGAAGGAATGAGGAGTCGAATGATCCGTACAGCACGGTTGGCGTCTCAACCAGGAACAATACCTCTTCAAGCAAATCAT
Source organism: Paenibacillus sp. NPDC093718 (assembly GCF_050279985.1). Lineage (NCBI taxonomy): Bacteria > Bacillati > Bacillota > Bacilli > Caryophanales > Paenibacillaceae > Paenibacillus > Paenibacillus sp. NPDC093718. The sequence goes on along the minus strand of NZ_JBNNUS010000006.1, from coordinate 54,941 downwards.
CCTTGATTGCGATATTCCAATCTTTCTCTTGGGCCAATGCCTGGATCTGCGATACAATCATTTCTTGGCGTTCATTCACGTCCACGATGACATGCTGCTCGCGCAATACGTCACGATAAGCCGATGCCTCAGGAATAACGGCTTCTCCGCCAAGGAAACGATGTCCACGGGTCACGTTTCCAGCCTTCACGCCCGTAATTTCCAGATCTATCGTCTCATTTCCGAGCAGAGCGACCATCCACTTAATCGGACGAACGAATTTAAATTCGTGCGCGCCCCAGCGCATATTTTTCGGGAAGGTCATTGAAGTCAAAATGCCAAGAAGTCCTTCGGGCAGGATCGACATCGTATCCACGCCGACGCTGTTCTTCGTCACATAGATATACTCTACCCCGCCGAGCTCTTTAAAGGTAAAACTCTCGGGATCAACGCCCTGGCTTTTTGCAAAACCAAGCGCTGCCTTGCTCCACTGTCCGCTATCATCCAACGCGATCTTGCGGGAAGGCCCCTTCACTTCCTCGCTGACGTCTTCTTGTTTATCCGCAACGTTCTGTACCCATACCGCCAAGCGGCGCGGCGTAGCATATGCCGTTACTTCGCCATGCCCGATTCTGGAAGCATCCAGCCATTTGACCAATTTGTCCTGAAGCTGTTCCATCGCGGCGCGCAGAAATCTCGCCGGGACTTCTTCCAGACCGATTTCAAACAATAAATCCTTAGACATGGTCTGCGCCCCCTTTCTTAATCAGCGGGAAGCCCAGCTTCTCGCGCTCTTCCAAATACGTGGCTGCAACCTGACGAGCCAGGTTTCGCACGCGCATAATGTATCCCGTTCTCTCCGTTACGCTGATCGCGCCTCTGGCATCCAGCAGGTTAAACGTGTGGGAGCATTTTAGAACATAGTCGTACGCCGGGAATACTAAATTTTGATTCATCGCTTTGTTCGCTTCTTCTTCATACATGTTAAACAGCGTAAACAGCATTTTAACGTCGGACACTTCAAAAGTGTACTTCGAATGCTCGAATTCCGGCTGATGGAATACGTCTCCATAGGTGATGCCGTCTACCCACTCCAGATCAAACACATTCTCTTTATCCTGGATATAGGATGCAAGTCGCTCCATACCATAGGTAATCTCTACAGCAACTGGACTTGCGTCGATGCCGCCAACCTGCTGGAAGTACGTAAACTGCGTAATTTCCATTCCATCCAGCCAAACTTCCCAGCCCAGGCCCCATGCACCAAGCGTCGGCGCTTCCCAATTGTCCTCAACAAAACGGATGTCATGATCGAGCGGATTGATGCCAAGGCCCTTCAAGCTCTCCAAATACAGCTCTTGAATATTGTCCGGTGAAGGTTTCAAAATGACCTGAAATTGGTGATGCTGATACAGACGGTTCGGGTTCTCCCCATAACGGCCGTCAGCCGGGCGACGGGAAGGCTCCACATAAGCCACATTCCAGGGCTCGGGGCCGATCGAACGCAAATACGTCATCGGGTTCATTGTACCCGCACCCTTTTCCGTGTCGTACGGCTGCACGATGATACAATTCTGTTCCGCCCAAAATTGCTGCAGCGTCAAAATCATCTGCTGGAAATTCATGATTTTTAGCTCCTTTACATTCTTTTTCAAATTCATTCCACCATGCATATCCATTCTCTGTACAACAAAAAGCTCTCGCCCTACGCCTGTTGTACAGACATAGGGACGAGAGCTGTAGCTTCCCGCGGTTCCACCCTACTTGGCCCTGCTGCGTCGCCGACACAATCTTAGTCTTCAGCGATCAGCAAAACCCACTTTATCGTTTCATCATGCTCCCGGGTGCCTGTTCATGAATATCTCCCACCAGGCTTCCACCACCCCCGGCTCGCTATTTCGCGGATCGATCATTCACTACTTTCCCGTTCAATGCATGTCAGTATTCAAAAAACTAATAAACTGATAAATATAATACCTTATTCTATATCTTACGTCAAATGTTGTACTTGTCCATTTGATCCAAAAAATTTTGCGATTTCAAGCGCAGCCCAAGCTGCATATCCATCAAAGCTCGCATGACCTTTTTGAGCTCGGCCTTCGTTTCGTCCTTCACATCCACGTTGCCCAGCCGCCTCAGGTCGAGGCGTCCAAACAGGCGCAGCAGCTTCAGCGTTCTGGGCGAGATCGCCATTGCCGGTGGATCCAGATGTTTGCAGTAACGGCACAGGACGCCGCCAAGGCGGGGGCTCACCAGCATATCCTCGTCTTTTCGGGATTGATTGCATGAAATGCAAACATCCAGCTCCGGCCCGTACCCTGCCGCCTGCAAAATTTTCATCTCATACAGATTGATGATGATTTGGGGATCCTTATCCTCCTGAAGGGCTTCCAAGCAGGCCTTGAGCTGATGAAACCAAAAAGCGCCCGTCTCCTCATCCTGCAGCACCCGATCCAAGAGCTCGCAGGCATAAGAAGCATAGGCGGCTTTGATAAGATCCTCCCTGAGCCCGTGGTGAGATTCCATAATCTCACCGGCGTTCAAGTTGCCGAGCCCGGTACCATTCCGGAAGAACACATATTCTCCATAAGTAAACAGCTGCGTCAGAGCAGCATGACGGCTTTTCACCTTCTTTGCTCCTCTGACCAGCACGCCTACCTTGCCCGATTCTTTGGTGCAAAGTGTAATGATTTTGTTCCCTTCACCGTAGTCCATGCTGCGGATGACAATCCCTTCCGCCCGATATAGCATGCGCTTTCCCCCAACCATTCCTGGAACAACCAATGATTACTCGTCTTCTTCATGCGGGGCCGCCTCATCTTCAACGGATGCAGCTGTAAGAACCGACTCACCCTCGGTTTCCTTATACAGCAAATACGCATCGACATCTCCAGTCATCGCAAAATACTTCCACGAAAAATCTCGCAATCGTATTCATCCTCTCTTCGGAAATGGCGTTTCGCATCTACGAAAATTAGGATGTGCGCCTAGAGCAGATTTATGAAATGCAATTGTTGGCAGACGGCTGCCGTGTATGATTTGCCTCCGATTTGCACAGCGGTTCTATTATTCCCCGCGGTGAAATCCGAGATCGCGAAGAACGCGTTCTTGGTTACGCCAATCTTTTTTAACTTTAACCCAGAGCTCCAAGAAAATCTTGGACCCGAGCAGTCTTTGAATGTCCTGACGGGCTTGTCTGCCAACTTCTTTTAGCAGAGCACCCTGCTTGCCTATAATGATACCCTTTTGGGAGTCGCGTTCTACAAAAATCACGGCTGAAATATATACGGTTCCGTTCTCCTCCACCCGCATATCCTCAATCGTAACCGCAATGGAATGAGGAACTTCCTCTCTTGTCATGTGCAAAATTTTCTCGCGAATCAGCTCTGCGCACACGAACTGCTCCGGATGATCCGTCACTTGGTCTTCAGGATAATACTGCGGGCCAGGCGGCAAGTATTTCTGTATCTGTTCAAGCAGCGTGTCGACATTGTTGCCGAGCTTGGCGGAAATCGGGACGATCTCTGCAAAATCATGCAGCTTCCGATACTGCTCAATCAGAGGGAGCAGAGCGGGCGGCTCAATTTTATCGATTTTGTTCATGACCAGAATGATCGGAGTCTTGATCTTCTGCAGCTGCTCGGCGATGTAACGGTCTCCCCCGCCGATGCCCTCGGAAGCGTCTACCAGAAACAAGGCGGCTTCAACCTCACCCAGCGTGCTTAAAGCGGTCTGGTTCATGTAATCCCCAAGCTTGGATTGGCGTTTATGAATGCCCGGCGTATCCAGGAAAACCACTTGGGATTCGTTGGTCGTATAGACGCCATGAATTTTATTTCTTGTTGTTTGCGGTTTGTCCGACATGATGGCAATCTTTTGACCGATCACCTGGTTCATCAGCGTTGATTTCCCTACATTCGGTCTTCCGATAATAGCCACAAACCCGGACTTAAATTGTTTTTTTTGCATACCATTCCTCCGCTACTGTTCCTGTATCTACATGTTGTTGATCTAAAGCCTTGGTTTAATCCTATTCAATTGCAAACTTACTGTTTGTTTAAATCCCAAGGACCAAACGCGCCCGGCAGGAGTTCACTGACGGTCGTTTCCTTGATGTCACCCTTCATATTCCCCATGATCACCTTCATATCCGGTTTGCACAGCTCCACCAGCACTTGCCGGCATACCCCACACGGCGTGCACGGGCCATCTGTATCGGCAACGATGGCAATCGCCTGGAAGCTCCCTGGTTCATGACCATCGGCAATCGCACGGAACAATGCCGTGCGTTCAGCGCAATTGGTAGGGCCGTATGCGGCATTCTCTACATTACACCCAAGATGCACCTCTCCGCGCGAATCGAGCAGAGCTGCCCCTACACCAAATGTTGAATAGGGTATGTAAGCCCGCGTACGTGCTTTAATCGCTTCCTGCATTAACAATCCTGCATCCATATCCAGTTCCTCCTAATGTTCAACTTGTCATTGATTGTATCCATGCCCATACCGGTTTATAGAAGACCAGAATGCCGATTACGACGGCAAACACCGCTGCAACTAACGCTGCACCGGCTGCTGTGTCCTTAGCCACCCGAGCTAAAACATGTTCTTCTGGCGAAACTAGGTCGATAATGGCCTCTACCGCAGTATTCACCAGCTCCGCGATAAATACAAGGGCAATCGCCAATACCAAAAACAACCAACTCATTCGGTCCAATTGCAGCAAAGCTGCTGCGATGAATACAATCAAGGCAGCAGCAATGTGGATTTTCATATTGCGTTCCGTTTGTACAGCCGTCAAGATGCCGCGGATCGCGCACCCAAATGCCCTGTATAACGATTGTCTGTGCGGCTTCACTATCTTGTCAATCCTACTTCTGCAAGTACAGCCTCCTGCTTGCCCATCATTTCCGCTTCGCTCGCCTCATCCTGATGATCATATCCGAGCAAATGCAGAAATCCGTGAACAAACAGAAAACCGAGTTCCCGTTCCAAGGAATGACCGTATTCTTCGCTTTGCAGCTTCGCCCGTGGGACCGAGATAATGATATCACCCAGAACATCCGGCACGCTCTCCAGCTCTTCTCCTTCTTCAAGCTCATAAATGATCTCGAGCTCATCGTTCGTAATTTCATTCATCGCAAAGGAGAGGACGTCGGTCGGACGATCGATTCCCCTGTACTCCCGGTTCAATTCATGGATCTGTTCATCATCGACAAAGGTCAGATCAACCTCGCCATCGGTAACGCCTTCAGCCTCTCCGGCCTTCTGAAGAATCGCTTCAAGCAAGGCGATCAAATCCTCGCTAATCTGAAAATCCTCTTGTTCATTATTCCATGCCAGCTGCAGGCTCATTCTTATACGCTCCTTCTCTGTTCCTCACTCGTTGCCGATGTCTCGGAAGCGGTCGGGTTATCACCATTTGGCGCTGCCGGCTTGGGACGCTTCACATCTTCAGGATACTCGATCCGGGAATGGAAAATCCCCATCACCGTCTCCTTTAACGTCTTGGCGATAATGTCCAGTTCCTTCATCGTTAAATCGCAATCATTAAACTGATGGTCATCCAGGCGGCCTTTGATGATCTTCTCGATCATCGATTCAACCTGTTCCACCGTCGGTTTACGCAATGAACGAACAGCCGCTTCTACGCTGTCGGCTATGCCGACAATCGCAGATTCCTTGGATTGTGCCTTCGGCCCTGGATAACGGAAATCATCTTCGGTGAAATCCAGTTCAATGCCCTGCTCCTCCGCCTGGCGAACCGCTTTATGATAAAAATAGTGTAAAAACGTTGTGCCATGATGCTGCTCTGCGATATCTCGTATCGGTTTAGGCAGCTTGTACTCCTTGAGCATTTCCACGCCATCCCTTGCGTGAGCAACGATAATGGATTTGCTCAGCTTCGGTTCAATGGAATCATGCGGGTTCTCCATATTGTTCTGATTCTCGATAAAATAGATCGGACGCTTGGTTTTTCCGATATCATGATAGTAGGATCCAACGCGGCACAGCAGTCCGTTGGCGCCAATCGCTTCCGCCGCAGCTTCGGACAAGTTTCCGACCATGACACTGTGATGATAAGTGCCCGGCGTCTCCGTCAACAGTTTACGGAGCAGCGGATGGTTCGGGTTCGATAATTCCACCAGCTTCAGTGCCGACAGAATACCGAAGGTGACTTCGAAGAACGGCATTAACCCGATGACCAGGATGGCCGTTAACAACCCGCCAGCGATAGCAAAACCGATTGAATACAGCGTTTCACTCGTAGTCCACGTATCGTTATTAAGCAGCAGCATGATAAACACGATCAATGCGCCAAAGAGAGAAGCCATAATGCCGCCCTTCAGCATCGTCGACCGCTGGCTCGCGCGGTGAATCGAGAAGATCGCCACGCAAGAAGTGACGGCTGCGAATAACCCGAATTTGAAGTCAAACAATTCTCCCTGGACATTCAATATGACGCTTGCCATGATGCTGAAAATGATGACGCTGAAATAGGCCAGCGAGGTTTCCAGCAGCAGGGTAACCAGAATCGCTCCAATCGCAACAGGCGCAAGATATCCAACATACATCTGGGAATCGCTTTGCAGAAATGCGGTCAAATGCATGGGGATCAGCGTGATTACATACACCAGGACCAGCATCAACAACTGCGAGTTGTTGTATTTAAATTTCCCAGGTTCCGACTGCCTTATGAAAGTCAGTATGCCCAGAGAAAGCAGGACAGACAGGAGAAGAACTCCCAGCTCCGGCCAGTAGTTAATGTCGTCCTTCAGCAGACCATTTTTGCCAAGCAGCTCGTACAGCTCCGGTGTGATCAGCTCGCCCTTCGCCACGAGGATATCCCCTTGTTTGATAAATACAGGCGGGGTATTCTCCCGGGCCTCAACCTTTGCATTCTTGGTGGCAACCTCGTCATAGAATTTATTGGCCGTTATTGTTAAACTTGCCAACTCCTGAACGACTTCCCTGGCGGTCCGATCATTCAACGAGCTTGTGTTCACTCTCTCCGCCACGCGGGTACGGGCGGTATCGGCATCCACAATTTCATTCAGCATCAGCCTGGATACAATCTCGCGAGCTACAGGCTTCATCTGAATAATATCTTCCGAGTTCAACCTCGGTATCTTAATGAACGTTTCCTCGGGGATCCGATAGGTTTGTTCTTCGATGACCCGCTGCATTTCTTGAAGCAGCTCTTTGGAATAAGCTTCATTCGTGCTGTTGGCCGACACGAAGTTTTGCACGAATTCTCGAGCCATCCTCGGAATTTCATTACGATAAATTTCGACCTTTTCGCCAGAGCTGATATCGACGTCCTGATTCAAACGTTCAATGCGGTCAAGTATTTGCGTGACCAGAACGTCATTCTTCAGAGGAACGTGAGGGTAAATCGGCTGGACGTTCTCCGCCGCCGCCTCCTGTGCCTTTAGCGTTGCCTTGCTATCCTCAATCTGCACGGGCGCCACGATATTCTTTTCGCTTTTCGTATTGACCTGTATGTCATAGCGTTCCGGCAAAAGCTTGGATGCTAGACTGATATAAAAGAGTAAAGCAAGCAGCAAAAACAGAATATAGCGTGTTGCCACGCTATATTTCCATCCGCTGTTTTTACCCCATATGGACTTGTCCGTCGATGGTTCATTGGAGGCCATTGCGACAATCCCCTTTAATCTTGGTTTTCTGCTGCTTTATCGTAAGCGACGATGATTTTTTGTACTAAAGAGTGACGTACAACATCCTGTTCGGCAAAATAGACGAATCCGACTTCCTCAATTCCGCTTAATATCGTTTTAGCTTCGATAAGTCCTGATTTCTTGCCCCGCGGCAGGTCAATCTGGGTCACGTCCCCGGTTATGACCATCTTCGAGCCGAATCCAAGCCGTGTCAGAAACATCTTCATCTGTTCCGGCGTGGTGTTCTGTGCTTCGTCCAAAATAATAAATGAATCATCCAGCGTCCGCCCGCGCATGTAAGCAAGCGGCGCAATTTCAATCAACCCACGCTCCAGCGCCTTGGCCGTTTGATCCGGGCCCATAACATCGTATAGGGCATCGTACAGCGGTCTGAGGTAAGGATCAACCTTCTCCTGCAGATCACCCGGCAGAAAGCCCAGGCTCTCTCCAGCCTCTACTGCCGGCCTTGTCAGAATGATCCGTTTGACGGATCCTTCCTTCAGCGCGGCAACAGCCAGAACGACGGCCAAGTAGGTTTTCCCTGTTCCGGCAGGACCGATACCGAATACAACATCCCGCTTTTTGATGGTGGTCACATAATGCTTCTGACCGATGGTTTTTACACGAATAGGCTTGCCCTTGAAGGTTGTCGTGATTTCGCCCTTGTACAGATCCAGCAATTGATCAGCTCTCAGATCCTTGGCGAGTTCTACAGCATAAAGGATATCACGCTCGGTCAAAATGTAGCCGTTGCGCACAAGCTGGAGCAGCACTTCAAACAGCTGCTGAAGACTCTCCACATTTCGATGTTGTCCACGAATCGTGATGACCGCTTCCCGTGAATCTATTGTCGCAGGAATTTCTTTTTCGATTAATTTAAGAAATGTATCTTGTGGTCCGAATAACGACAGACCTTCTGACGCGCTTTGAAGTAAAATTTGAATGCTGGTCGTTTGCTGTGACAAATAGCCTCATTCTCCTTGATCGTATACTATGGGAAGTTCTTTCGCGATGGTCTCTTCCACCTCAAAAAGCACTTTCATATAAACTTTACCATTCTCTTTCTTATCATGCAAAATTTTTTGGCTTACAAATCTCGAATCCGTCCCATATTTCGCCAAAATATCCCGGCGAGCCCCCTCGATTCCCTCTTTTTTCGCTTCATCCTCGCTAATGGTCTGCTGGACCTCGGTAACCTCCATGATCTTTTCCGTCATCCAGCCCAGCGGAAGCACCCGCGTCCTCCACGTAAGCGGATCATAGAAGGTCAAGGTCTCCTGCTGCGAAAACGGGATATCCCCGTAGCCCCACAACTGGACGGCCCGATCGCCAAATACGATATACGAACGCTTCTTTCCTTCCCCCGTATACACCTTATGGGTCTTCACCAATGGGATTTCGATATCGTATTCATGCCATACAAGGCCCTTCACTTCCCCTTTGGCTACAATTCGTTCCGAATTTTCCTCGTCCCCAAGGACACCGGAAATCAGAATGTCGCCTTTCTTCACCCGGCTGTTAATCCCTACTTTAGGGACCCCCTTCTCAGCGTAAATATGGGTGATGACAGCGTCCTGCGTACTGATTAGATGCCTCGGGCTCTGGAGCGGCGGTTTCTCCGGTACAGCCGCCTCTACGATCTGGATGCGAATACGCGTCCCGTTGCGTTCCACCCCTACCCATGAAGTCCCCGGGAGGCGGGCGGTCATATTCCCGGACAGCTTGTCCATCGATTGCAGCTTGAATATCCATTGAAACGGATAAATGCCTTCCAACTTGGCCGCATCAAGCACATCTTCCGAAGCGATCGTTTCATTCCCCTCGACTTCCACGTTCCACACCATCGAGGAAAGCGTAAGCAGGATCATAAAAAACGCAACAACGCCGATCACAAACGCTTTGCGTTTCAACAGGCGGCGAGCTTTGAAGGGGGATCCGTAACGCCCCTTGATCCGCGTACGGCAGCCTGTCCGTTTTAACAGCGGACGGAGCCCTTTGAAATCCTTCAGCAGCAGCTTAAGCTCTGCTGAGTGGGCCCCTGTCGGTGTTACATCCCAAACCGGAATCCCCGCCTCCGCCAATGAATTGATGAATGCTTCCACATGCTCACCGCGAACAGCGAGCTTCAAATATCCTCGAAGATGGATCATCGTCGGAATCTTCACGGTTTCTCCCCCGTTCCTATGTATTGAATATGATGAATGGTGCCAATGATGGTCACTTCATGGCTTTGAATAGCCTGAATCGCCAGTCCGGCCCCCGAAATCTCCAAAGAGCCCTGCGTTAAAGACAACACAAGTCGTTCCTCGGAAAAATGCCGGACTCCGCGATGATTTTCGATATGCAGCTCTTTATTGCCAATCAGGGTCAACCGCGGCAAATCAAATAACAGGTCCTGTGGCAAATCAAGCATTTCTTGGGTCCATTTCTGCAGCTTGCGGCTGATGCGGGACATATGGAGACTTTCCCCCTTCCTGTACTGTACACCTTATGCCCCAAGAAGCCGTTTTATGAGATCAAAAGTAAAAAGACCGCCCCGTCAATAAAATCTGACGAGGCGGTCTCCCGCTTCTATGAATCTATGAATCGAATCTTTTTACATATATTTTATTCAAGTAATCGGGTTGAATGTCCTTTAAGAATCCGCCAAGTTAACGACGAGGATTCATGGGACGCTTGGCACGCGGAGTTCCCAGAATTTCGGCCCAAACAATGCCGTTTCGAGCTTGCTCTGCAAGAAACGATCCACTCCCCCTGGACTGTTCACGATCTTCATCACGGCTTTCGACAACCGTTTCAGGTAATGCGATGGTCATCCGGTTCAAATTCGAGTGAATTCGGTTCAAATCCCTCTCCATCATCTCGATTCTATGATCTATGCTATCAGAGTGAGATCTCATCTCTTCCTCACGTCTGGCTCGATCAATCTCTTGATGTTCCAGAGAGTATCCGTTGCCGGTACCCATTTCTTCTTCATCCATCCGCTCGATCCGGGTGCTCTCCTGAACAGGTGCCGGACGGGAGACTTGCGGAGTCGTCTGTACCCGTCTAACTTCAGGCCGCTGTGGCCGCTGCTGCCCCGGTCTTGCAGGACGATCCCCTTCGCCGCCAAAGGACGGCATACGGGGTTTTTTCCCCTCCTCAGGGTTCTTGCCGCGTCTTCCGAGGGCGGAGATGATGAAGAAGCCTATAACAGCTACAATGTAAAAATTTTCGATTAACCAGCTCACTATAGGCTCACCTCATCGTTACTTGGTTTTGTTGTCTCCGGAATTGTCATTATTCTCACCCATCTTACCGAAGGAACCCCTCATTTGCGTGTCGGCTTCGATATTCTTCAGGTTCATATAATCCATCACGCCCAGTTGGCCGCTGCGAAGCGCTTCAGCCATAGCCAGCGGAACTTGGGATTCCGATTCCACAACGCGTGCTCTCATCTCTACGACGCGAGCCTTCATCTCTTGCTCTTGGGCAACCGCCATCGCGCGGCGTTCTTCCGCCTTCGCTTGGGCAATGCGCTTGTCGGCTTCCGCCTGTTCGGTCTGCAAGTAAGCACCGATGTTTTTGCCTACATCCACGTCCGCGATATCGATGGATAGGATTTCAAATGCTGTTCCCGCATCCAGTCCCTTAGAAAGCACCGTTCTTGAGATCAGGTCCGGATTTTCAAGGACATCTTTATGCGAATTACTGGAACCTACCGTCGTAACGATACCCTCGCCGACACGGGCGATAATCGTTTCTTCCCCGGCACCACCGACCAAGCGGTCAATGTTGGCTCGAACGGTAACACGCGCTTTAACCTTCACTTCAATACCGTCTCTGGCAACAGCCGCTACGATTGGTGTCTCGATGACACGCGGGTTAACGCTCATCTGAACGGCTTGCAGCACATCGCGTCCCGCAAGGTCAATCGCGGCAGCTCTTTCGAATTCGAGCGGGATATTCGCACGCTGGGCTGCAATCAAGGCATTGACCACCCGGTCTACGTTACCGCCTGCGAGATAGTGACTCTCGAGCTGGTTAATGTTCAGGCCTAGGCCTGCTTTTGTCGCCTTGATGAGCGGATTCACAATCCGGCTTGGCGTTACGCGCCGAAGTCGCATGGCCACCAACGTAATAATCCCGACGCGAACCCCCGAAGCGATCGCCGAGATCCAGAGCATTAACGGGAAGAAACTGAAAAACACGCTAAGCACAATGATCGCGACAACCCCGATTAGTAGTACTGGTATCAAAGAACCATCCATATTTACTTCACCCTCCATTTTTAAAATATTTACGCTTCTCACTTGAACGTTTAAATACTAGCCCTTTTAATACTACACAATTCTGTGACGAGGTTCACCCTTTTTCTTCCTCTACCACAATTCTGGTGCCGTCCGTCTTGATGACACGGACCGGCCGACCGGAATCGATAAAACCTCCAAGGGTAACTACATCAAGACGTCGTCCCTCAAGCTCCATCGTTCCAGCCGGTCGCAGCGGCGTGATCGAAGTGCCGACCAGCCCGATAAGTACATCCCGGTCTTCATTCGGAATGTACCCCTGCTCTTTGGATAAGCTGTCACTGAGAATAAACTTCCGCCATATTCCCCGTTCCTTAAATACGAGAGCGACCACGATGATAGCCACCAGAGCACATGCCGCCCCAATACCTAGGGATAGTGCCACATGAGACGTGCTGTAGGCCGCCATAACAACGCCGGCAATCAAGCTGGCTGAACCAATGATGCCCAGTATCCCGAAGCTTGGCACAAACAGCTCCATCGCCAGCATCAAGATACCGATCACAAACAGCAGCCAATTCTCCCAGCCGGCAAATCCGGCTACCTGGTTACCGAAGAAATACAGTACGAATGCAACCACACCAAGAATTCCCGGCACACCAAAGCCCGGAACTATTACTTCGATAATGACACCTGCAATACCGATGAAGAGCAGGAGCGCCATGACACCGGGATGCGTGAGGAAGGTAGCCAGCTTCTCTGAGAAGGTCTGCTCCATCCGAAATACGTCCTGCGTGGAGTAGTCCATCCACGTGATGACTTCTTCTGTGCTGCTTACAATCGTATCCGCATAACCCGTCTTCAGCGCTTCATCATGTGTCAACGATATGATCTCCCCGGGTTGCTTCGTCAATCCGATTTCAGGTAGGTCAAGCTTCATCTTGAGATCAGCCATCCCCTTGGCAATCTCCGGATTTCGACCTGAAGCTTCAGCGGCACTAGCCATGCTTGTTTTCCACCAGGAAACCATCTTGGCGTCCTCGATCGGATTACCCCTGGCATCCACCATATAAGCCGCGCCAATCATGCTGCCGTCCGACATGGCAATCTTGTCTGCGTTCAGCGCAATATAACTCCCAGCCGATGCGGCATCACCCGTGATGTAAGCCACAATCGGAATATCGCTGGCCTTCATCAAGGCTGCAATTTCACCAGCTTGGTCGACCAGACCTCCAGGCGTATCAATTTCCAGGATGATCAGTCCAGCCGCCATCTTCTCGGCTTCCTTAAATCCACGCTCCATGAAGCTGGTTAAGCCGCGCTCGATCTGCTGCTTAACCGGAATGACATACACCGATCCGATATTAGCAGCCACCGCGGATTTCATCGGACCTACATACATCCCGATTGATATCAGCACCATAACGACGGCTGCCGTGAATGTCAGGAATTTACGGATCCAAAACGGTCTGCTCATCTGTTCCCCTCCTTTTCGACGTATTAAGCCATCTGTACCCTATACTTCGACAATAAGGGTTCAGCGACCTGCCTTTTGCATAAGCATATGTATCTACTTGCCCTCATATGGTAGTTACTACGAATCAGAAACGATTTCGTTTCAAAAAGTATGCCCTTCCTTGGAAAAAACCATAGCCAAGAGGCGGAATATATCCCAGCGGATAAAAAGAAAAAACACCCCTTGAGAAAACAAGGGGTGTTTCACTTATGTTGTTACAGAAATTGTTGAACAACTTGATTGACAAGCTTTCCATCTGCACGCCCTTTAACTTTCGGCATGAGAGCGCTCATTACTTTACCCATCTCGGCTTTTGAAGAAGCACCGGTTTCCTGGATGGTCTGCTGTACAATGACTTTAATTTCTTCTTCAGTAAGCTGTTCCGGGAGGTAGGCGCTTAGGAGCTCAATTTCTGCTTTTGCATCGGCGGCAAGATCGTCGCGTCCCGCTTTTTCAAATTCTTGGAGGGCATCTTTGCGCTGTTTGATTTCACGACTAAAAATATCAAGCACTTCGTTGTCATCCAAACTTCGTTTCAAATCTATTTCAAGATTTTTTATCGTCGAACGAACCATTCGAATCGTTGAGAGTTTGAACTTGTCCTTACTCTTCATCGCTTGCTTCATATCTTCGTTCAATCGTTCGCTAAGATTCATGCTAGTTCAGATCCTCCTAAAACTTTCTCTTACGAGCAGCCTCGGACTTTTTCTTGCGCTTTACGCTTGGCTTTTCATAATGCTTGCGTTTCTTCACTTCAGCCAATACGCCATCTTTAGCAATGGAACGCTTGAAGCGACGAAGTGCAGCATCAATTGTCTCGTTTTTGCGAACTTTAGTTTCAGACACCAGTTTTCCCTCCCTCCGACCAGACCGTCCAAGAGCATTAACACGGTTCATCAAACTTCATTATAGGGCAAACGGAAATAAGGTGTCAACCTTAGGCGTCTATTTTACAATAGTCGCAGAAATTGGAACAACCCCGCCGCGACGTTCCGCTGCGAGGCTGATCTATTTCTTCATTGGCCTGATGTTATGTATGCGCGGGCGAAATGCCTGTTAATGCGCCTAAACGGCGACCTCCCATCAGATGATAGTGCACATGAAACACCGATTGTTCCCCGTCAGGTCCGCAGTTGTTAATTAATCGATAACCGCTCTCCGCGATGCCCAGCTTGGCAGCGGCTTCTTTCGCCGCTTTGTGCATCTCGCCGATCAGCAGCAAATCATCGTCCTGAATATCGTTCATGGATGCGATATGCTTCTTGGGAATAATCAGAACATGAACCGGCGCCTCCGGGTTAATGTTTTGAAATACAAGCACCTTATCGTTCTCGAGTACTTTCGTGGAAGGAAGCTCCCCTTCTACGATTTTACAAAAAAGACAATCCATCACGGTTACCCCTTTCATACGTTTTACATGCTTTTATCATATAAGAAATTAGGCAGTGCGTCCAATAGATGACAGTGAGGCATACACAAAAAAAAAGAGAAGCACCCCTGGAACGCAGCTGTCCAGTAAGGAGGCGCTTCATCACGAGAGCAAGGGAAAAGATTGGAATCTCTCATGATCAAGCGCCTGCCCGGTGCTTCTTCTATATGTCGGCTTATCTGTACTATAACAGCGCCATGTAGCTGTTTCCGTGATTTAAATCACATCAACCATGCTACATCGATTCGATTGCAAGCTGCGATCCGGATCCCGCTTGCTCCGCCGGCCGTACGACCAGCTTGCGCGGCAGACGCGCCCGAAGCTCGGGCACATGACTGATGATGCCAACGGTCAGCTTATCGGTATGGAGCCGCTCAAGGGCGGTGATAACCGTTTCCAGCAGCTCCGGATCCAGCGTGCCGAACCCTTCGTCGAGGAAAAAGAACTGCAGCGGATATTGCCCGCGAAGCTGAATCTGCGCCGAGAGTGCCAAAGCCAAGGCCAATGAGGTCAGAAATGTCTCGCCGCCCGATAGTGTGGATACCGGACGCCGGACGCCGCCGTTGGCATCGTCCCGAATGACGAAGCCTCCACCGGAATCCACCTCAAGCGAATAGCGCTGCTTGGTCAAATAACGAAGACGCTGGGAAGCCGACTGACTCACCTGCATCAGCTGTTCTTCCGCAATATATTCAACAAATGCGTTTCCACGCAAGCAGGACTGCAGTTTGGACAAGCGCTCGCTCTCTCGTTGAAGGCTAAGACGCTGCTCTTCCAATTCCATAAACCGGATGTGACGCTTGTTCAGGTCCTCCAAGTCACGCTCGGCTCGGGCTCTCGCCTGAAGGGCCTCCTCATCGGCTGTACGGGCCGCCTGCAGCTCGGCTGTGCACCGTTCCCACTCCTCTTCATGAAAAGGGCTGGCACCAAGCTTCTGTTCGACGTCGCGAAGCCTCAGCGTCCATTCCCGCTGCCCATCCCGATGGGCTTTCACTAACTGTGCGCATCGTTCAATTTCTTCCGCGGTTAAACAGGCTTCCAGGACGGCAAGCTCCGTAGCAAACGGTGAGGCAGCCAGCTGGTTCTCCCAGGCAAGCTTGGCAGCTTGGTGCTGCTCCTGCGCAGCTCTCTCAGCCTGTTCTGCAAGAGCCGCTTCCTTGGCTGCATGCTGAGCCTTCTCTTCTGCCTTCCTGCACTCGCTTCGGGCTTGTTCAGCGGATTCCTTCAGCATGGTCATTCTGGTCCGGCATTCCCCGAGCAGCTCTTCAGCCGACCGATCGCCGATCCATGCCCGAAGACGCTCTTCTTTATCCTTCAGTCCATCCGCCTTTCCTTCTCGCTGAGCATCCCATTGAATCAGCTGCTTCTCCAGCTCACGGAGCTGCTGCTCCAAGCGAAGGACGGCCCGCTGCTTCTCCTCAATAAATGGAATGCTGCGCTCCAGCCCTTCCTTTATGGACTCGGCTTCCGCATCCTTCTCTTGCATGAGCTGAAAACGGCCGGCTGCCTCCTCCAGAGAGAAATCCGGCTTAACTTCCTGCCAGGAGGTTAAAATGCCTTCAGCTTCAGCTTCCAGCCCTGCTAGCTGATCCCGCAGTTGGTTCCAAGTCATTTGACCATTCTCAAGCGCGGCGCTCTGTTTCATAAGCTCCTGCTGGCATGTGAAGAGGCTCTGCTGTACCTTGGACGCTTCCGTACGGCATTGCCCGATGGCTGCAGCCTGGGTTTCGGCTGCTTTTATGAGCCATGCCGTATCCGAAGCAAGCTTTTCTACATCGTACGGTTGATCATCTGCAGGTATGGCTGACACTGCTGCCTCCATCCATCCTTGTTGCTCCTGCCCGCCCCATTTGACGGCAAGCAGCTCGTCATCTGCATACGGCTCAATCAGCGAACGCGTTTGGCTTGCCAGCGATTCCGCTTCGTTAAGCTGCCCCCGCAGGGTTAATCTGGTCTCCTGGATCTGATGAGTGATCTGTGCCAGCTGATTCATGGTCTCATCGAGATGATCTTCAGGGTGCCCTGATGAGGCAGCTGGCTGAGGATGATGTTCACTTCCGCAAACCGGACAAGGAGCCCCCTCCCGAAGCTCGGCGGCGAGCGAAAGGGACAGCGCTTGAAGCTGCTTGTTGCGATGCGAGTCGTTCATCGCCTGGTTTACCTGAGCTGCCGCGGCCGCCATCCGATCGGCAAACGACGAGGCTTCGGCTGCATCACGCTGCAAGCTGTCAGCTTGCACGGAGAGCTGTATGTAGTGCCGCTGCAATTCTTGCTCCTGCTTCTGCAGGGCAATAAAGCTTGCTTCTTGCTCCTTCAGCTTTCTCTCCTGCGATTTTAACTCGAGCTCAGCCTTTTGCTTCCGTCTGCCGGCTGACTCAAGGGCTTGGACCTTCTGCATCGCCATATGAAGCGCCTGGCGCTCACCAGAGCGGATCTCAAGCCCTTTCAGCTTGGTCTGCAGCTCCTCCTGCCGCTTTTGCCCTCGTTCGAGCAGCTCCTGTTCCTTCTGCAGTTGGGCCGTTACTCCATCAAGCTCTTTGCGTGCGTCCACTCGCTGCGCATCCAGCCGAATCAGTTCTTCGCGTAATCCGTCGCGTTCCCGCTGCAATAAAACAGCCTGCTCCAGCTGCTGCTCCCGAAGCACCAGCTTCGGCTCCTCGGCCCGAAGGGCTGCCTGGGCAGCTTCATCCGCCTTGACGGCTTGCTCCGCCGCGTTCTGAGCGGATGCGGCTTGCGCGGTGAGTTCTTCGGCAATCTGCCTCCGATGATCCCAGACCTTGCCGGATTCGCGCCAAACTTCAAGCGCAGGAAGAACAGCGGCTGCCGCCCCTGTCAGCTCAAGCCGTCGTTCCAGCAACTTCATCTCTTCCTCATGAAGGGCAAGTTCATCCAGCTTCCCTTGGAGCCGCCGTTTTTCCATATCCAGCTCACGGATTTTCCCCATAGCTTCATGGGCTTCGATGGCGGCCTGGAGAAGATTCCGGGATGACGCAGCATGTTTCTTGGCATCTTCCAGCACCGTAGTCGCTTCCGCCAGAGCTTCTTTGCCTGCACTGCCCAGCCCTTGCTGTTCAGCTTCGACGGATTTCAGCGAACCCTCTGTATCCTTCACGCGGCGGCTGAGCTTGATCGCAAGCTGATCTCCGTACCGTTCCAAATGAAACAGCCGCTGAAGCATCTGCCGCCGCTCACTCCCCTTCAGGGAGAGGAATTCAGCAAACTTACCTTGAGGAAGAACGACCGCACGGGTAAAATCATCCATTTTAAGTCCGATTTTCTCTTCTACGCAGCGGGTGACTTCGGCCAGTTTATCCGCCATCACCTGATCCCCATCGGGGGTAACGTGGATAAATCGACTCACCGTATTGCTGATGGAGAGCTCATTGACCCGTTTGAATCGGCGCTCTACCCGGTATCGCTCCAGTCCGGCAGCGGATGACAACTCAAACGTAAAAGAGACGGACAAGCTGTCCTCCGAATGGTTCATGATGCCCTGGGTTCCGTTAACCGCACGCTCCACCTTTCCGTACATGGCTAAAGTAATCGCATCCAGCAGTGTGGATTTCCCGCTTCCCGTCGGTCCGAAAATACCGAAGAGTCCGGTTTCGCACAACGTCTCAAAATCAATCTCCTGCGTATCTCGATAACTCTGCAGTCCGGATAACTTCAACAAGATCGGTTTCATCTACGACTTCACCTCCGTCCCGTCAGGCTCCTCTTCTTCTACAAGCTCCAGAAACAAATCGACCAGATGATCCTCGGGCTCCGCCCCGCCGGTTTGCCGCTGGTAGAACTTTCGGAACAGGTCCGGCAGCGGCAGCCGGGAGCGCTCGCTTTCCAGCTCCAGCGCCTCCATCTCCGGGTAAACCGGACGAATGTGAACAATGCCGTCCCTGCTCTTTCGAAGTCGCTGAATGTCGGCAAGCCCCATGGCCTCCGTTAGGGATACCTCTAAATCGATGAATGCTTCAGGATCACGCCCCTCATCCAGCCACCGATACACTTCTTCCAGGCCGCCTTTGGCCTTCCAGCGAACAAGCGGGCGGCCGCTGCTAAGAAACAGCTCCTCGATCACGGGGGCTCCTCCTGGCGATACGTCAACCAGGGTCACCGATTTGGCCTGTCCCGCTTCCGAGAAGCTATAGGCCAGCGGTGAACCGCTGTAGCGGATGATCCCCTCCCCTTTTACTGCCTGAGAACGATGCAGGTGGCCAAGCGCCGTGTAGGATGCACCTACAGAAAGTGCCAACGGGTCAACCGTGTACGCTCCACCGACCTGAATCGGTCGCTCGGAATCGCTCTCGACGCCGCCAAGCACATAGATATGGCTCATGGCCAGATTGACCGTCTGCGGAGAAAAATCCCTCGCCATCTTCCTCATCAGTTGTCCGACTCTCTCGCTATAGGCACGGCGGAGCTGATCCTCATCTCCATCGATCGACAGCAGTTCGTTGAGCCTGGCCTCCGATGGATAAGGAAGTGCCGCAATCTTGGCCGTTTCTCCGGTACGCGCCGCTGCAACCGTGACCGCATCGGCAACAGGAGTCCCGATCAGCGTTATGCCCCTGGTTGCAACCAGCGGCGTGACCGATGCAACCCGCTCCGGCTGATCATGGTTGCCTGCAATGACCACCATAGGGCGGCCCCCCTCCGTAAGCCTGGCGGCCGCATCGTAAAACAACTGCTCTGCCGCCGCTGGCGGGTTCACCGAATCATAGACGTCCCCCGCCATGAGGATCAGATCGGCCTGCTCTTCATCTGCGAGCTTAACCAGCTCATCCAGAAAGCGCTCCTGCTCTGCAAGCCTGCTCCGCCCTTCGAGCGTGCGCCCCAGATGCCAGTCTCCGGTATGCAAAATACGCATCGTTAATCTCCTCTCCCGCTTCAAACTTCCATATCAAACCAATAAAATGACTATAGTTGAACGGCATGTCCCCCATCAAAAAAGTACAGCCATTTTTCATGAACGGGCTCGCCTAAAATATCCTCCAAGGCCTTCGCATATAGATCCAGCTGAAAGCGGTACTGCTCGGCCAAGGCAAAAACGCCGCCGCGATGCTCAAGCACCCGGTCTGTTTTATAATCCAGCAGCACAAGTCGTCCGTTATGCCTGAACAGGCAGTCCACAACCCCTTGGATCAGGACGGTTTCGTCCTGAAGGAGCTGCACATCCGGGGCTGCTTGGCCCGCTTGGTCCGAGATTTGGTCCATGAAAGCGAGCCCTTGATAAGCTTCAGCTGCAGGGAGTGCATATGAAAACGGCATCTCGCGCCAGACATCCTCTGCAGTCAGCAGCTGCTTCCCTACCTCGCAATCAAAAAGGCCGCTGATCTCCTGAGCTTCCACCGCGGCTGCCTGCTCACCGTTTATGATTTCTTTTTCTACAAGGTATCGGATCGTGTCTTCGATCTCCGGCGTCGGTTCCGCAGCTCCCTCCAGTCGTTGAAGAGGCACATGCTGCATGATCGTATGATACACGGTTCCCCGTTCCGCGGGTGTCAGCTTCGTTGACTCCATAAATTTCGGCCGCCGCAAGTTCAGTGTGAAGGAAGCGTCTCCCCCGATATTTTCCTTGCTCTGACGTTTTACAGCCTGCTCCTGAAGCAGATCCAGGGAGGGGCTGTCCTGCAAGGCAAGCAGCTTCTTCATCTCCGTTACGGACGTTTTGGCGGAAATTTGGCTGACCGTTTCATAACGATAATTCCAAGACAAACGCTCATAGATGCCTGCCCGTTGACCGTCTCCACCCTTGTCTTCCGCTTCGGCGATACCAGCCACCGGAACAATCGGTTCGAGCTTGCGCAGGGCATTCAGCTTATTCATCCGATCGTCGCTATCCGCCTGCACGTCATCCTTAATGCCGGTCATGCCCTGCGCCAAGGATTCCGGCGTCTCGATCGAAAATATCCATTGCGATCGATCTTCCCCCAACACGCGTGAGCTCGTCTCCCCGGATAATCCCGCCTTTTCGCGGAGCACACCCGCGGATGGATGGCGTATCACGGCCGGGCCGATCCAATCCAAGTAACTCCGGCCCCGGGCAAGGACGTAATCCGGCAGAAGAAGCTCCGGGTTAAAGTCGGCTTGTGCCCAAGCAGTTACCTTCTTCGGCAAATCCTTCACCGTGCCGACTAGAATCATTTTCTCTTTAGGCCGGGTAAGGGCAACGTAAAGCACACGCATCTCCTCAGCCAACAGCTCCAGCTGTGACCTGCGCCGGATGGCCAGATTAGGCAGCGTCGGGTAGCTAACGCGCATGCCTTCATCCACAAACTTCGGTCCAAAGCCTAGCTCCTTATGCATCAGGAAAGGAGAATTCAAATCCTGCTGGTTGAAATTCTTGGATAGTCCCGCTACAAAAACAACCGGGAATTCCAGCCCCTTGCTCTTGTGGATGGTCATCAGGCGCACCGCGTTGCCCTGACTTTCCGTACCGCCGGCCGTGCCGAGATCCCCTCCTCGCTCCCGGAGCCGGGAGATAAAGGTCAGGAAGCGGAAGAGGCCTCTGGAGGCTGTATCCTGTTCATACTGCACAGCCCGGTCATACAAAGCAGTCAGATTGCCCTGACGCTGCTTGCCGCCGGGCAGACCGCCAACCCAATCCAAATAGCCGGTTTCACTGTAAATTCGCCAGATCAGATCGCTCAAACTTCCTTGGCGGGCTTCCTGCCTCCAGCCCTGAAGCCGATCCATAAAAAATCCGAGTTTTGAGCTAAGCTCCGGGGATATTTCGATATTCGGACCTTCCGCTGATGGCGGAGCATTCGAAAGAAGGCTGCCAACCACGAGCTCATGACCTGCTGCTGCTTCGGCCAAGCCTTCCAGTTCTACGCCCGGGGTCCATTTGCCATCCACGAAGCCCACAGGGCGCGCCGAATCCATGACCGACGGGGCGCTACTTAACGCGACTGCCGCTTTAAGCGCATCGTAATAAGTCCCTTTGGCACACAGGCGCACCTGTGCCATCTCTTCCTCGGATAATCCGAGGATGGGCGAGCGCAATACGGAAGCCAGGGGAATATCCTGCCGAGGATTATCAATCACCTGCAGCAGCGATAAGATGATCTCCACTTCCGTCGCCTGAAAATATCCTTTGTTCTGCTCGCCAAACGCCGGAATTCCTTCCTGACGCAGCTCCTCTATAATTAACGGTGCCCATACCATGGCTGAGCGCAGTAAAATAACCATGTCCCCGTACCCCGCGGGCCGCATCGATTTCAGTCCCTTATCGTACACCATGAGCGGCTTCCCGCTTTCGCCTGTCATCTCACGGATTCTGCGGGCAATGGCGCGGGCCTCCAGTTGGGCGGTTTCCATTTCAATCGCCTCAACCTCAAGGTGAGCCCCGTCTTCTTCGGAAGCCGAGTCTTCGGACTGCTCCTCCGTCCCTTTTCCAAGGCGGTCAATCAGGAGCAATTCAGGGATGTAAGGATTCGTGCCCCCCTGAATCTCCTGCTCCGGAAAGGAAGCGCCGCATACAAGCTCCGCCCGGGCATCATAGGCAATCTCGGCTACGGATTCATTCATGATCTGCCGGAACAGCAAATTGACGGCATCCACCACTTCCATCCGGCTGCGGAAATTACGGGCCAGATCAATCCGGATACCGGCTTGAACCGTGCTTGCGTCGGAAGAGAACGTCTTATATTTATCGAGAAACAGTCCCGGCTCCGCCAACCGGAACCGATAAATACTCTGCTTCACATCTCCGACCATAAACCGGTTGCCCGGCATTTCCCGGGAGATCAATCGAACAATGTCTTCCTGTACGCTATTCGTATCCTGATATTCGTCGAGCAGCACTTCATCAAACTGCTCGCGATATTCCATCGCCGCATCGGAAGGCATCATATGGCCCGGCAAGGAATCGGGGTGGCGAAGAATATGGAGGCAATAATGCTCAAGGTCGTTAAAGTCGACCATGCCTTTGGCTGCCTTGGCCTCCCGGTATCGTTCGCCAAAAGCGATAACCGTCTCGGCCAGCTCCATCATCAGCGGCGCCGCCGTGTGAAGTTCCTGTAAAAACTCCGATGCCGGACGGCCAAACAATGCACTTTTCAGCTCGTTGACAATTTTCTTCACGTTATCGCGCAGTTCCTTAACCTGTTCCTGAAGCTCCGGCAGCACCTCATCCTTCCGAACGGATTTGAGTTTGCCGAAAGACGCCTCGCGGAAAATGCCGTACAACGATTCCCACGGCGAAATATCGATGGCCTCAAGCAGGGAGGCGACCAGCTGCAAGTCGTCATCCAGATTGTCCACATACGGCGCAGGTCCTCCCGGCTGCATGGCGATCGCCCTGGCTTGCTGCAGCAACCCGGCTGCACCATTCAAGGCCAACCGAGCATCCGCCAATATGCTTTGAACCCATGGCGTTTGCCCAAGAGACTCCGTATCTTGCACCTGGAAGCCGGCAGCCGTTTCCCTAAGCCAGTGTGCCGGCCACGAATGGCTCCGGGAGAAATCGTAGAGACGCTGCACGAGACGGTACAGCGCGTCATCCGTGCGCTCGCCGCTGAACCAGTCCGCCAATCGCACAAAACGGCTCTCCGAATCGCCCTCGGCCTCGCCGTATTTCTCTTCGAACAGCTCCTCCAGCAAATCCTGCCGCATTAAATCCGCTTCATGTTCATTCAGAATGCGGAATCCCGGATCCAGAGGTATTAACTGATAATATCGCCGAATGACTTCCATGCAAAAGGAGTGCAGCGTTGTAATCGACGCCCTGCCAAGCAAAGCGAGCTGGCGCCGGATATGCTCATTGTCCGGATCCCGGTCCAGCTCACGGTCGAGCGCTTCCCGAATCCGTCCACGCATTTCGGCAGCCGCTGCCTTGGTAAACGTAGCCACAAGAAGCCGGTCAACGCTGAACCCCGCGGAATCGTCGAGGATTTTGCGAATGATCCGTTCAACCAGCACCGCGGTCTTTCCTGAACCAGCCGCAGCTGCAACCAGCATGTCATCGCCCGAGAGCGCGATGGCTTTCCACTGGTCGTCACTCCACATGCTGCCCTCGGGTTTTGCTATCATCTCTCTCACCGGCTCTCTCCTCCCTTCGGATGTCCAAGCATATCCCAAACCTGATCTTTACCCGGTTTACCGAGCAGCTGATATTCGCTGCCCTCAATTGCGTCGTCGAACTGGCATACAGGCCGGAAGGAACAGTACGTGCAGGCCGTCTCCTGCTGAATCCGGTATGGCACAATTGCGACATCGCCTCCCGTAATTCTGGAGCCTATATTCAGCATGTTCTCCCGCACGGCGGACAACAAGGTCTTCCACTGGTCAGGCGTTGCCACGGCCGCGCTGCTGTAGAAGCTGCCGTCCGTTTTGACGGCGACGGGCAGAATGGTCGAGTGCCCTTTTTCAAGGAATGAATCCATGAGGGAAACCGCTTCGCGGTCTGCCAGCAGCAGGCCCTTCATTTTGTATCGTTTGAGCAGCTCTTCTGCCGCCTGCTCCGGCGTCATGCCGTTTGCGGATTGCAAAATAGGATCATGAACGTGGAAATACAAGGTACCCGCAGGCAATGCCTGCTCGCCGAGCCAGTCCTCCGCAAACGTCAGCAGCACGTCCAGATAGGTCAGCATCTGCAAGGATAACCCGTAATAGACCTCATGCAATCGCAGATCCTTCTGGCTGGATTTATAATCAATGACCCGAAGCATAATCCCATGCTCTCCGCGTGCCATGTCGACCCGGTCAATGCGCCCGACAATCTCCATCTTGACCCCGTTTGGCAATTCAAACGTCAGCGGCGGCAGCGGCTTCCCGGGACCGAAATCGAGCTCGAGACCGATCGGCTCAAATTTGCCGCGCCTTGCTTGTTCACCCAAAATTACGGACGCTCTGCCCACGATGTTTTTCAGCTTACGCGAAATATATCCGTATCGCTTGGAGCTCAGTAGAATTTCACCCTGCAGCATGGGAGCAAGCCGATCGACCGTTGCTTCCGCCTCGCGCAGGCATTCCTCCGCGGTCAAGTCTCCCCAGCTTCGATGCTGTGATTGAAACTTCACGGCCATGCTGCTTAAGGCAGCATGAAACAGCTGCCCGATGTCAGGAGCTTGAAGACGGTACAACTGCCGTTCTCTCAGCTTCAAACCATGGGAGGCAAAATGGGAAAACGGACACGCAACAAAGCGTTCCATCCGGGATACGCTTGTCCGCAGCTTCGTTCCGTACAACTGCCTGCTGGTTTCCTGCTTAAGCGGCCGGGCTTCATTCCGGTAGGACAAGGACGAGAGCATCGAAGAAAGACGCGGCCTTAATTCCTGCTGTTCAACATACCAGTTGTACACATGCCACCAAAATTCCGGAATCTCCTCTCCATTCCTCCAGTCACGAAGCCGACCCGTTAAATAAGCAAGCGTCTTATCCGGACGGGCTGCATAATGCTCCTGCTCGCTGGCCGATTGCCCGGCATGCGGTCTTGGAAACAAAGGGACCTCTTCCATCTGAAACATCAGCTTCAAATGGCGTATGACCTCGGATGGCAGCAACGTCTTGCCTTCATCGTCCGCCGCAGGATAGCTGACCCACAGCTGCTTGCTGGCCGAAGTCAGAGCATTATAAATCAGGAACCGTTCATCCAGCAGTCTGCGGGATATGCTTGGAGCAAGCTCCAAGCCGCGGTCTTCGAGCTGTACACGCTCCGGTTCTGTCAGGATCCCATCGTCCTGGAACTGGGCTGGGAGAACACCATCGTTAATGCCGAGCAGAAAAGCATATTTCACCCCGCCCGTCCGTGTCCGATCCATGCTGCCGATCAGCACTTGATCCAGAGAAGGAGGCACCAGAGCCATTTTCATCTCCGTAAGTCCCGTACCCAGCACGCCCGTGAACAATTCGGTACTCAACTTCTCCGTACCCATCATCTCCACAATCTGATCGAGCAGGTCAAGCACGGCCCCCCATACCTGTCGATGCTCCCTGGCTTCCTCAGGACGTCCGGCATCCAGAGCAGCGCGGCTTAACAGCTCGAGCTTCTCGGGAACAGCGGTTTCCTCCAGAAGCCGGTAGACTGCCGTGCTCTGATCCATTGCACTCGTTGCCTTCTTCATTCGCTTCTCAAACGCATGCAGCGGCTCCGTAATCACCTTTCTGGCATACTCAATCGCCTGCATCCCATCCGGATTGCGTACCTCACTCTCCCCGTCTTCTAAGGAGAGACTTGGAATTCCCTTCCAGGGACGTCCATCCGTCCAGCGCGTGCCCTGGATTCCGGAAGCCAGCACATGGTTCTCCAGACGGTCCATGTCCTCACGGGTAAGCGATCCGTCCAGCGGCAGCAGCAGATCCGTCTTCACGCAGCGGAATACGTCCTCATAACGCCAGCGGCGTCCGATGATATCCAGGGCAGCGCGAATAAATTCGACCAGCGGATGATGGAGCTCGCTTCGCTTCTGATCCAGAAAATAAGGAACGCCGTGTTCCCTGAACAAAGGACCTATCAGATGCTCATATTCTCCCATATTCCGGACAAACACGGCCATTTCCCGGTATCTTGCTCCTTCTTCCCGGGCGAGACGCACCATTTCGCGTAAAGCCCCTTCTATTTCAGCCCGGCGGTGACTGGCAGCATGCAGAAGAAGACCTGCCCTGCTGCCGCCTTGATTGCTCACTGTAACTCCGTCCCGGGCAGCTTCCGTCCAACGCTTCTTCCGATCATAACCGCGCTCGAGATGGGCAAGCAGAGGGGATTCTTGAAACCGCGGAAGAACATCGGGTTGCAGAATACGATGCTCCATATCCAGCCCCATCTCATCGGCAATGCCTTCAAGCTTTATGTACGTCACCGCGGTAGGATGAAAGAGATCCAGCTCATGCGGAACATTCCCGTTCGTATAAGGCTTGTCCAGTGTCAACGCAATCGTCACGCGGTTGGCATGCGCCATAATTTCCCGGAGCACCCGGTACTCCTGCGGCGTAAAGCCATGGAAACCATCGATCCATATGTCTGCGCGTTTGATATACTCCGAATGGGTCACGCCCTCTGCCAGTGAGGCCAGCGTATCTTCCTCATCCATGTAGAACCTTGAAATCTCAAGCTCAAAATCGCGAAAGACCGTTACGATGTCCTCCAGCTTGCGCTGAAGCATCGGAGAATTCCCAGAGCCTGACAGCATCTGTCCCAGCTGCTCCTCCACGCAGGCAGCGTCAATGCAATAGCGCTTCATTTCCGTATAAAGCTCGCTCAGCTTACCGACAAAACCATGCTGCTCTCCCGAAGCACCGAACAATTGGAGCTCTTCTTTGCGCCTCCGTAAAATTTTGTACAGCAGCATGCGCTTGCCTTCTTCGCTGATCGCCACCTTCGCGGCCCCGCCGGTTTCCTGCATGACACGGTATGCCAGTCGACGGAAACTGAGCACTTGCGCGCGCATCATCCCGCGAATGCCTCCCGCATTAACGAGTGCATGCTCCGCTTCATAGGACCCTTGCTCGGGAACGATCAGTATCATCGGATTCCCCTTGGGATCTTGCTCCAATCGCTCGATCATCTCTTGGCGGATCGACGTGCTCTTGCCGCTGCCCGACCTGCCGATAACAAATTGAACGCTCATGCTACGCCTCCTTTACATCGTCTCCGAAAAGGACCCCTTCACCTTCCAAAACAAGCTGCGTGTCCGGTGAAATCATGCCCTTGAATCTATTAGAGGTTGTTCAAAAAGTCCGCTTTTGATCACGAAGCGAATCAGGAAGCAGCTCGGCATCGAATCTTGAATTCAGCCGGGCCTTCCGGTGCTCACGTACCCAAATCGTACGCTCCGCTCCTGACGTCCCTAGCTTTATCCAACCTTCTCGGTGCTGAAAATCGACCTTTTTGAACACGTACTATTAGTCAAATGTATCAAAATTCATATAAAATCCCTGACTTGATTCGTTCTCTATCAAAAAAGATGCTGATTACTAGTATAGCATAAGTAACGTTTGATGGAACATACGTTTGGATTTCATTCCCATTCCAAATTATTGCGGGCAACCAAAAAAGGACCCTGCCATCGTGGTTCACCCACCATGTCAAGATCCTTCGCATCTACCGCGCAGCTGCTGCACTTTAAAGTTTCGATTTGCTGCGCACTTCAAACACGGCAAATTTTAAATAATGCCCCTCGTCGACCCCGAGAATTTGCGGATGATCCTTGCCAGCCGCACGCCATTCCACGAGTCTTAGAATTTTTCCGGCGTCTTTTGCCGCATCCTGAATGGTCTCCAGGAACAAATCCGGCCGCATATGGTACGAGCAGCTTGCCGTAACCAAATAACCGCCCTCATTCACCAGTTTCATGCCATGAAGGTTGATGTCCTTATATCCGCGGCAAGCCCCTTTGACGGCAGACCTGGTTTTGGCGAACGCCGGCGGGTCCAGAATGACCACGTCCCAGGAACGTCCGCCTCCCGCGGTCAGCGGTTTGGAGGTATCCACTTTCTGATCCCCTTGTGCACGCAGCTCGCGTTCCTCCAACCCTTTTACCTGATTGCGCAAATATTGGAAGGCATCGTCCACTACAAACTCCACGCGATCCTGGAATCCGTTCAATTCCACGTTCTCTTTGGCGCTTTCAATGGCATGCTCGGATATGTCGAGGCAGGTCACTTTCTTGGCGCCATAAAGGCAGGCATGCAGCGTGAAACTGCCCGTATGCGAAAAGCATTCCAGCACCGTGGCTCCATCCCAATAAGGAAAAGTGACTTCCTTTCCGCTTTTGTTCACCGGCAAGGACTTCATCTCACCGTCCCGTTCCACCGTCTGGAGCGTGATCCCGCTGCGGCTTCCCCAACCGTTCATTAACGGTTTAATGGATGCCCGGTTCTCGCGCTGATCAAAGAAATATCCCGTCTTTTGGCCTTCTTCGATATCCACCTTGATCTTCAGGCCGTTCTCCGTCACCGTTACGTGGCGAGGACATTCTCCGTATAGAATACCCGTACGCTGCTCCAGCCCTTCAAGTTCCCGGATCGATACGTCGCTTCGTTCATAGATTCCTTTCGGCTGGACCACCTCGACAAGCGCGTTCACGATGTCCTCACGGCAGCGATCCATGCCCAGCGTCAGCAGCTGTATGACCAGTACGTCATCAAAACGGTCCACAATCAGCCCCGGCAGAAAATCCGCCTCACCATATACCAGCCGGTAGGCGTTCTCATCTCCGATAAACCGTTCCCGGTGTTTCAGGCATTCCTGAAACCTGGCGGCGAAAAAAGCCTTGTCCATCGTCTCAACGGGCTCGTACGAAACGGTGCGTACGGTGATTTGCGATTGCGGGTTGTAATAACCGGAGGCGAGAAAACGGCCTTGATGGTTTAGTACCGATACGATATCCCCCGGCTTGGGTTCACCCTCGACAGAGGCAATCTCGCTTTTATAAACCCAGGGATGCCCCTGCTCCAGTCTCTTTTTTCGACTGCGCTCCAAAATTACCGATGGCACTGTATTTCACTCCTTAAGTTATCCCTGGCCATTTCCATAGGCATGCATGTCCGCCAAGGGTCATATACGTAATTAAGAAAAAAAGTTTATCGCCGGACTTTCACAGCAGCGGATGCTTCATATCCCCATTTTATTTCACAAAAAGGAGAACATCATGCTATCCTCACTCTGGTTTCCCATCTGTTATGGTCTTGTCCTGTTCCTGTTCGGCATGAAGGTCATGGAGGTTGCCCTCCAACGCTGGGCCGGTCCGCTGCTGCATAAGTGGCTCCATAAAGCGACATCCACACCCCTTAAAGGCATGATCGCCAGCACGGCGGTTACGGCTCTGCTGCAAAGCAGTACCGCCGTAACCGTGCTGGCCATAGGTTTCGCCAATGCCGGATTGTTAAGTCTCGCCGGTACTCTGGGCGTTATTCTCGGCACGAACATCGGTACAACGGTAACCACTGAGCTCATCAGCCTGCAGATCGGACAAGCCGCCATGCCCCTGCTTGTCCTCTCGCTAATGCTATGGGTCGGGGCCGTACTCGTCAGCGAGCGCGTGCCTTCGAGCTACGACAAGTTAAAAAACAATTTGATCCGCAGCCAGTTTTTATGCCTTGCTGTCGCCGGATTCTCGCTGGTGCTGCTTGCTATACAATTCATGCAATCCATCGGCCCGACCCTTCAAAGCCTCGGTTTGTTCCAGTGGTTCCTGGACCACGCTTCGCGGAGCGTCCTCTGGGGAATTGCAGCCGGAACGATATTGACTGCTCTGATGCACAGCAGCGCCGCTGTCATCGCTATGGCTATGGGGCTTGCAGCCAGCGGTGCGCTGCCTCCGGAGATCGGCGTTGCCATCGTTCTGGGCTCCAATGTCGGCACCTGCGCCACAGCGCTTATAGCAGCCATCGGCAGTACCCGAGCAGGGCGATTCGTGGCATGGTCCCATATGGGGCTGAATATCGGCGGAGTCCTGCTCTTTACTCCGTTCATATCGGGCTTAACTGCCGTATCCGGATGGTTAGCGGCGGATCCGGCCGGGCAAATCGCCCATGCGCAAACCTTGTTTAATATCGTATGCTCGCTTATCGCGCTCCCACTATGCTATCTGCCCTTCTGGAACAAGCGGGCACAGACCTAAAGTTTCATATCTTCATCCGCAGGAATGCTAACCTCAAGCAGCGTTAGCGCTTTACGCAGGATGATATCATTGTTGTTATATCCGTTGCTGCGCTGCTTCCTCCATGCGGCCAAAGGCTCGAACCAGTCCACCCCGTTGATTTCCTCGATTTGGGGTTTTAAGCTGCCTTTTTCTGCCTTAACCAGATAGTAATGAACTTCCTTGTCCACCTGGCCGAACTCGGGATGATGGTATTTATATGCAATAATATCCACTGGAGAGGTGATGGATCCGACTATACCTGTCTCCTCGCAAATCTCTCGAAGTGCCGTTTGCTCGACGGTTTCACCGGCTTCCATCTTGCCTTTGGGAAGCGAGGTTTTTCCATAACGGTCCAAAATAAGCTGGATCTGAAGCGCCCCTTCATGATGACGGTATACCACGCCGCCTGCGGAAATCTGTGTATATGTCATGTCCTATTCCTCCTTCATGTACAACAAGGATTCCACTTCCGGTAGCCAGGAAATGAAATCCTTGTCTGGTATGGCCGCTATTGGAATTACTGGGCAGCTGCCTTTAGTCCATGATCCATGACGCTGAGGAGTTCACCCTCGCATTCATTTACACCGGCTTTGGTTACTTTTACGCGGCACAGTTTGCCTTCGAGATCAGGCGATCCGTTGAATACAAGCTGCAGGTAATTATCGCTGTACCCCTGCATCTTTCCGCCGTTAGGAGCACCCTTGTACTCTCGCTCCGGTATCACTTCCAGAATCTGACCCACAAAACGTTCAGCATAAGCAAGCTGCAGCTGCTCCGACAAGTCAATCAAATCATGCACACGTGCATTCTTCACTTCCTCGTCCACCTGATCCTCCATCCGTGCCGCCGGCGTGCCGGTACGCTTCGAATACGGGAATACATGCATCTCGGAGAACTGAATCGCCTTCATCAGGTCATAGCCGTTACGGAACATCTCATCGGTTTCGCCAGGGAAGCCAACGATAACGTCCGTCGTAATGCCTACATCGGGCATCGCTTGACGAATCAAGCCCATCTTGTTATAGAACTCTTCGGTTGTATATTTACGGCGCATCCGTTTCAGTACCGTATCATCCCCCGCTTGCAGCGGAATATGAAGATGGCGGCACATTTTACTGGAACGGTTCAGCACATCCAGCATCTTCTCATCGATCTGGCTTGCTTCGATGGAGCTGATGCGGATTCGTTCCAAGCCGTCTACACGGTCAAGATCCCACAGCAAATCGGACAATCTGTAATCTTCAAGATCATCTCCGTATCCACCTGTGTGAATACCGGTCAGTACGATTTCCTTATAACCCGCTCCAACCAGCTGATGCGCCTGTTTGATGATGCTTTTCGGATCACGGCTGCGTGATAAACCGCGGGACCAAGGGATAATGCAGAACGTACAGAAGTTGTTGCAGCCGTCCTGGATTTTTAGAAATGCGCGAGTGCGCTCCGCGAAATCCGGAACGTCCATTTCCTCAAATACCCGGGTCTTCATAATATTGCGAACAGCATTAATCGGCTGACGCGTCTTTTCAATATCATGGATGAAATCCATGATTTTATCGCGATCCTGGTTCCCGATCACAAGATCCACACCCGGTATATCCAGAATTTCTGCAGGCGAGGTTTGGGCGTAGCAGCCCGTTACAGCCACGATGGCCTCGGGATTGCGGCGAACCGCGCGTCTGATCATCTGACGGCTCTTCTTATCCCCTGTATTGGTAACGTGGCAGGTGTTAATCAAATAAACATCTGCGGTTTGTTCGAAGTCCACCTGGTCGTAGCCTTCATTTTTGAAGTATTGCCAGATGGCCTCGGTATCGTAAAAATTGACTTTGCAACCCAACGTATAAAACGCTACGGATGGCATGTTCAAACGCCCCCCATTTCTCCAGATTCATATAGTGCGCAGGCAAGCGCCGTCATGCCGGCAGTCTCGCAGCGTAGGATCCGCCTTCCAAGTCCAACGGATACGGCTCCTGCATCTTCGGCCGCTCGGCATTCCTCTTCCGTAAAGCCACCCTCGGGTCCAACGACCAGCAGCAGGCTGGCCTTCTCGGCCGATTTCGGCAGCGCCTGCTCTACAAAAGGCTTCAGCACGTCCCTCAGCTGGGAGCCATGCTCTTTTTCATAACAAAAATATACGGCATCATAGCCGGAAAACGCTGCAAGCAGATTTTTCCACGACAAAGGCTGTTCAACAGACGGTATCCGGTTACGATGCGCCTGTTCAGCCGCCTCCTTCGCAATCTTGCGCCAGCGCTCCAGCCGCTTCCCTTCCTTCTTGGCATCGTACTGAACAATCGTTCGGTCCGATAGAAAAGGCACAAAGGACACCGCGCCAATCTCGGTGCACTTTTGGATGACGGTCTCCATCTTATCGCCTTTCGGCAAGCTTTGAGCGATGCTAACTTGCAGACGCGGTTCCTGGGTCATCTCCATGGGTTCAATTACAACGGCAACGACACTGGCCGCCTCGATGCTTTCAATCTCCACCATGGCTTCGCGGGATGCCCCGTCGCTTACAATCAATTTATCACCAAGCCTGCCACGCATGACCTTGGTAATATGACGGGCGTCATCGCCCGTAATCTCAACACGGTCTCCCTCGAATTGTGCGGGAGTCACAAAATATCGCTGCATCTTTAACCTCACCTAACTCCAAAATCGCCAAACCCCATCATACAACTTTTCGTGCAAACTGACTAGAGTAAATCAGAGCCGGTAACCGCCGGTCATCATAATGAACATGTCCAAAAATTTGGAAGACAGCGCATGTGCCGCATCATACAGGGGCTTGATCGTATAATCCTGGAACACGGGCAACAATATGATCAGCAGGAAGAAAAGGATCGACCATTGCTCAAACTTCTGAATCCTCGCACTGAGACGCGGAGGCAGCGCGTTCTCCAGAATACGGTAGCCGTCCAGCGGAGGCAATGGAACAAGATTGAACAGACATAGAAAGAAGTTGAGCAATATGAATATATTAAAGAACAAATGCACCGCTTGATCCGACTTGGTTAATCCGACTGGAGGAATCATTCCTGTTTGATACAGAACAGCATAAATGAGCGCCCCCAGTATCCCCAGCAAAAGGTTGCTCAGCGGACCCACCGCCGCCACAATGATGCTCATTCGGCGCGGGTTGCTAAAGTTCCCACGATTGATCGGTACCGGCCGTGCCCAGCCGAATCCTGCAATCAGCAAGAGAATAATCCCCAGAAAATCAAAATGCACCGCCGGATTCAGTGTAACCCTTCCCAGCAGCTTGGCCGTTGGGTCTCCGAATTTATTCGCAAAATAGGCATGCGAGAATTCATGCACGGTAAAGGCAATAATTAAAGCAATCAGATAAAAAGGAAGTTGTTCCAGCGGATAAAATAACAGTTGGTCCAAAAACTCCATAATCAGTTTTTCCTCGCCACGAACGCAACCCAATCATCCTCGCGGCAGATGTCGGCAATTTCGAAACCGGAGGCAATCAGCGCCTTCTCTACGATCTCTTCTTTGTTCTTGTAAATGCCCGAGGCGATATAAGCGCCTCCCGGCTGAAGAGCCTGGTATACATCGTCTACAAACAACAGGATGACCTCAGCCAAAATGTTAGCCACTACAACTTGCACCGGCAGCGTCACGCCCAGATCCGATGGATCGGATTGATTGGTGATTACAGAGAGCAGATCGCTTTCCTTGACCGTAATCCGATCTTCCAAGCCGTTAAGACGGGTATTCTCCATTGCGCTGGATACAGCAACCGGGTCCAGATCGAGAGCCAGTATCCGCGAAGCTCCCAAATGCGCGGCGCCGATGGAGAGAATGCCAGAGCCTGTCCCGACATCTATGACTTCCTCTCCGCCCTTGATCACCATCTCGAGTGTGCGCAAGCATAACGAAGTCGTCGGATGCGTTCCTGTGCCGAATGCCATGCCCGGGTCCAGCTCAATAATCGATTCTTGATCGGATTCCGGCGTGTACTCTTCCCAGGTCGGCTTGATCGTCAATCGCTCGGATACACGGATCGGTTTGAAATACTGCTTCCAGGCCGTTGCCCATTCATTCTCATCGACCGTCTTCATCTCATACCTGACTTCACCTGTATCAATTCCGAATTCCTTCAGTTCATTCACGCGCGGCGCTATCTCATCACGGATCGCTTCCAGGGTAACCGTCTCATCAAAGTACCCTTTGATAACGGCTTGCCCTTCAGGAATATCGTTAAACGGAACGATCTCATCAAACCACTGTCCAAGGGATGTGTCCCGCTTCTTGTTTGTCGTACCGGATTCTTCGATCGAAACGCCTCCGGCTCCCGCCTCATGCAGGAAATTCGTAATCATCTCCACGGCTTCCTCCGTGGTATGTATCGTTAATTCATGCCATAACATGTGCTACTGTTCCTCCTCATTCATACATAGATATTATTGTACTATATTGAGGACCCCGGATACAAAGTTTGTACTAAAATACCATGAGGACTTTACTTACAAATCGGTCAAATGCGGAATAAGTCTATCAGCGTACTTTCTCAGAAGACAGTCCTCATATGGCGGAAGTTTTACTTGCGGAATAAGGATGGTTATCCTCCGAAGTTTATACTATCTTATATCTTCAACAAAAAGCCCTGCTTACCACCTATGTATCTAGAAAGGTAAGAGGGCTCTTCCATACGCTGCAGCTATAACGATTAATCTACATTTTTACTGGTTTCATCGAGAATTTTCTTCAATTGGCGTTCATCCGCCGCCTCGCTTCTGCGCAGCGCTTCCACATCATCATGATCGGCTTCCATGGCCGAAAATTCAATATCCTCCGCCTTAGCGGATTGAAGCGCAATCATTTTCTCGGTTTTGCTCGAGATTTTCCCTTTTTTTACCCGTCTCATCATGATGCCGTTCTCCTTTCCAAAATATAAGATCAGAGCCATACTTACCTTAAATCATCCCGCCGGATTCTTCGATTAACCGCATGGCTTGCGGGAATACATCTTCGTCCAGTACAACCGTCAGCAAAATATCCCGGCCTTCGGTTCCGTCCTCCCCGCCGCTGCTCATCCCGCTAGCGGACGGATCCGCCGCCCCGAGAATTCCGGCTCCCGGGCCCGAAATTTCCGCATTTAAAGTCAGTGTTGTTAAGCTTGCAATGTTGCCTGTCAACGGATTCATCGGATTGTTGAGCTCCCCGCCGGGATCGGCGCTAAACCGGTCGATGGACATATCGGCAACGCGCAGCGACTGCAATTTGCGGGCTGCATGCTGGGCTTCTTCCGGGCTTTTAAAATACGCCAATATATTTTTCTCTGCCACTTCATTTCACCTGCATTTCCTATTCAAGATTGCAACTTCCTAGATGGAACTCCCCTAGGTTGCTTCATCGTCTAGTGTTTTATTCTTGAGGAACCGGGCTGTTTAAGCTGGCAGACCACCTAAAGCTCCCTTCCGTCCCCAGAAATAAAAAAAAACAGCAGGCCGAAGGTTGATCACCTTAAGCCTGCTGCTGTCTTTAAGCTATGAGGGGGGGTTAACCCCTTAAGTTTGTATTAGTCACCGCGGAATGCTTTTTTTACACGGTCAAAGAAAGACTGTTCCTGCTCATGGGTCTGTTCGCCATCTAAGGAAGCAAACTGACGAAGCAGCTCTTTCTGTTCATCACTCAGCTTGCTTGGCGTAACGACCACAACCTTGACGTGCTGGTCACCCTGTCCCATGCCGCGAAGCCGAGGCACCCCTTTGCCTTTCAGGCGGAAGAAGGTTCCCGTCTGCGTACCGGCCGGGATCTTCAGCTTCACTCTCTCCGTCAACGTCGGGATCTCAATCTCGTCGCCAAGCGCAGCCTGAGCGAAGGTAAGCGGCACTTCGCAATAAATGTCGTCCCCTTCGCGTTCGAAGAAGTCATGCGGCTTCACGCGGATGACGATATACAAGTCACCGGCCGGGCCGCCGCGGAAACCGCCTTCGCCTTCACCTGTCATGCGAAGTTGAGCTCCGTCGTCCACACCGGCAGGCACGCGAACATGAATCTTGCGCTGCTTCTTCACTTTACCGTTACCGTTACAAGTCGAGCAGCGGTCCTTGATGATTTTCCCCGTTCCGTTACAGTTAGAGCAAGCGCGACGGTTTACCATACGTCCAAACGGCGTATTTTGCACGACTTCTTGCTGCCCGCTGCCGTTACACACCGAACATGTATGCGGCTGCGTGCCCGGCTTCGCACCGGAGCCGTGACATGTATCGCATGTCTCCGTTCTCGGGATGGTAATATCCGTTTCCTTACCGAATACCGCTTCCTTAAATTCAACCGTCATCGTATATTGCAGATCGTTCCCCCGCTGAGGCGCACTCGGATCACGGCGACCATTACCGCCAAAGAACATATCGAATATATCTCCAAAACCGCCGAAATCACCGGAGAAACCGCCTCCGCCCATGCCTTGGTTCGGATCGATATGACCATACTGGTCATATTGCGCACGCTTCTGACCATCGCTCAATACATCGTAAGCCTCTTTCACTTCCTTGAATTTGGCTTCCGCGTCAGCCGCTTTGTTCACGTCCGGATGATATTGGCGAGCCATTTTGCGGTACGCCTTCTTGATCTCATCGTCCGATGCATCCTTGCCGACACCGAGCACCTCATAATAATCACGCTTATCAGCCACGGTTTCACCCCAATCTCTTTATTACTCTTTTACATAAGGAAAGCCAAAGTGCGAAGATGCGCAGCTTTGACCTTCCCATACAATCTATTCAGAT
Source organism: Paenibacillus sp. NPDC093718 (assembly GCF_050279985.1). Taxonomy (NCBI): domain Bacteria; kingdom Bacillati; phylum Bacillota; class Bacilli; order Caryophanales; family Paenibacillaceae; genus Paenibacillus; species Paenibacillus sp. NPDC093718. Next base: position 17,786 of record NZ_JBNNUS010000006.1, on the reverse strand, counting down.
TAACCTTTGTTTTTATCTTCGTCAACAACCTCGTAATCTGCATCTACGACATTGTCTTTCTTAGGAGCGCCGGAGTCAGCACCTTCAGCACCTTGCTGTTCTTGTTGTGCTGCTTGCTCATACAGCTTAACGGACAGCTGCTGTACGATTTGAGTCAACTCCTCTACCGAAGCGTTAATCTCTTCGAGGTTATCGGATTCAAGGGCCTTCTTCACTTTGTCTTTCGCTTCGTTCGCTTTTTCCACTTCGGAAGCGTCGACTTTGTCGCCCAGATCCTTGAGTGTTTTCTCGGTCGTGTATACGAGTTGGTCCGCATTGTTGCGAGCTTCTACCAGCTCTTTGCGTTTACGGTCTTCTTCGGCATGAAGTTCAGCGTCCTTCATCATTTGCTCAACTTCAGCATCGCTCAAGCCGCTGGAGGACGTGATCGTGATCTTCTGGCTCTTGCCAGTACCTTTATCCGTCGCCGACACGTTTACGATCCCGTTCGCATCGATGTCGAAGGTAACTTCGATTTGCGGCACGCCGCGCGGTGCTGGAGGAATGTCTCCAAGCATGAAGCGTCCCAGCGTTTTGTTGCCTGCAGCCATTTCACGCTCACCTTGCAGCACGTGAATTTCAACGCTCGGCTGATTATCGGCATACGTGGAGAATACTTGGGATTTGCTTGTTGGAATCGTCGTGTTGCGGTCGATCATTTTGGTGAATACGCCGCCTGCGGTTTCGATACCGAGGGACAACGGAGTTACGTCGAGCAACACGACGTCTTTAACGTCACCTGTCAATACGCCGGCTTGAACGGCTGCTCCAAGCGCAACCACTTCGTCAGGGTTGACGCCTTTGTGAGGCTCTTTGCCTGTCAATTTCTTAATCGCTTCCTGTACGGCAGGAATACGAGTGGAACCGCCGACAAGAACGATTTTGTGAATATCGTTAGCGGTCAAACCCGCATCGCTAAGCGCTTGACGAGTAGGGCCAAGCGTACGCTCTACCAGGGAAGCAGACAATTCTTCGAATTTAGCACGAGTCAGGTTGATCTCAAGATGCTGAGGCACGCCGTCAGCAACGGTGATGAACGGCAGCGAAATCGTGGTTGTCAGTACGCCGGACAATTCTTTTTTCGCTTTTTCCGCAGCGTCTTTCAGACGTTGAACAGCAGCTTTGTCTTTGCTGAGATCGATGCCTTGCTCTTTCTTGAATTCGGCTACCAGGTAGTCAATGATCACTTGGTCAAAGTCGTCGCCGCCAAGCTGGTTGTCCCCGCTGGTTGCTTTTACTTCGAAGAAGCCATCGCCCAGTTCAAGAATGGAAACGTCGAATGTACCGCCGCCAAGGTCATATACCAGGATGGTTTGGTCTTCGGATTTCTCCATGCCATAAGCCAATGCTGCAGCTGTCGGCTCGTTGACGATACGCAGCACCTCAAGACCCGCGATTTTACCGGCATCCTTGGTCGCTTGACGCTGGCTGTCATTAAAGTATGCGGGAACCGTAATAACCGCCTGGGTTACTGGTTGGCCCAGATAGGCTTCCGCATCGGATTTCAGCTTCTGCAGAATGATAGCAGAGATTTCTTGCGGCGTGTAGTCTTTGCCGTCGATGGATTCTTTGTGATTTGTACCCATATGACGCTTAATAGAGATAATGGTACGATCCGGGTTGGTGATCGCTTGACGTTTTGCTGTATCCCCAACGATACGCTCGCCGTCTTTCTTAAATCCGACAACGGATGGAGTCGTACGAGCACCCTCCGGATTCGGAATAACTACTGCTTCCCCACCCTCCATTACGGCTACGCAGGAGTTGGTTGTTCCTAAGTCGATACCAATAACTTTGCTCATGTAAAAATTTCCTCCTTATTCATTCACACGAATCCTCGCATGATCTTCATCAAATTTTTTATATGATAAACGACTATCGAAAGTCGCTTACATGCTCACTTTAACCATCGCAGGTCTTAACACTTTATCTTTAAGCATGTACCCCTTCTGCACTTCCTCAACCACGATGCCTTCCTCGTATTCATCGCTTTCCACCTGCATGATCGCTTGGTGATACTCCGGATTGAACGGCTCGCCTACACTCTTCATCGCGGTCAAGCCTTCGGTAGCAAGGACCGATTCCAACTGGCGGAAAATCATGCTGACTCCCTTGGAGAAGGATTCAAACTCCGGGTTCTCCTCGGATGCCTGAAGGGCACGCTCAAAATTGTCGATGACGGGCAGAAGCTCCGTAATCAGTTTGGAAGAAGCATATTTGCCCAGATCTTCTTTCTCCTTCTGGGTGCGACGACGGAAGTTGTCAAAATCCGCTTGTACTCGCAGGGTACGCTGCTGGTGCTCCAGCACCTCAGCCTGAAGCTTCTCAAGCTCTGCTGAACCTGCTTCATCAGCCGATTCCGTTACAGGAATCTCCTGTTCGGGATTTACGGCTTCCTCCGCAGATCCGCTCTCACCCGTGTTTGGCGTGTTCTCCAAAGTTTCTTCCATCGTTTCTTCTGTAACTGTATCTTGAACGGCATCCTTATGCTCATTATTCAAGACGCCTTCACCTCCTTCATATTCTAAAACAGTCTATCCGTGATTTGTTCTATACCCTAAGCGTTATTCGCCTATTTCTTTCATCTTGATGACGTGATGAATCCGCAGCACGGCTGCTGCGACTTCACCGGCTGCCCGCAGGCCGTGAAGTTTAACCGGTGCGGGATCCAGCACGCCCAGCTCCTCATAATCAACAACCCGGCCGCTGTCGCAATCAATACCCATGCAATCAGAGTCGGCACGGATTTGCGCTGCGCGCACTTCTTCCATCTTCTCGAGTGGATTGTAACCGGCATTGAGCAGTATCTGCGACATCGGCTTGCGCAGAGCCGCCGAAACGGCTTCCATGCCGAAGGCTTCCATGCCTTTTTGAGCCTCCCGGATCCGTTCCAACTCGTAGGACACCGCGAGTTCGCTTGTCCCGCCGCCCGGAAGCACCCCTCCGGAAACGGCAGCCTGCAGTGCCGAGGCCGCATCTCCCGCGATTCTGGCCGCCTCGCCTACGACCTCCGAAGTGCTTGCCCCAACAATGACCGTCACAATACGGTCCTTGTCTTGGCTGCCGCAGGACAGCCGGATTTTCTCGATGCCTTCATCATAAGCGACACGCGGGGTATCACCCAGAAGGACCGCAAGCTCCTTCGAGTCTTTATGTAACGCCTTGCGGCGTAGGGGAGTAGCTCCCGTCATGTCACTTACCCGGCGAAGATCCGCACGGGACACGCGCGGCACAACCATCATGCCGTGATCCAGGCAAAACTGCTCCGCATCCGGGTGGATGCCTTTTTCAAGCAGGATGAGTTTTACGGACAGCTCGGACAATCTCTCCAAATCTGAAGCGAACAGTTTTCGGAGATCCATATATTGCGCAAATCCGGCTTCGGTTGTGAGGGCCTCTTCATCGATCTCATCCGGCTCCAGAGAATCAAACAGCACCAACACCTTTGCATTGTCATAAGACTTGGACTCGCGGGCGAAGATCGGCCGCTGCCGGAGCAGGACTCCCTCAAACACTTCATTCTCGGCATTCTCCAGGGCAATTATACTGTCTGCCAGCGAGTAGGAAGGATCCTGAAGACGGGTGATTCCCGCTTTTCGCGCAGCTTGCATTATCAGCTCCACGATGTCCTTCCGTTCACGCCCCGCAACGTACACCGTCCGTTCCAGCAGCGGATCATCCAATCCGTCGATCAGCCGAACCCGCTTTGTTAAGAGCTCCATCGACTTCTCGATTCCCTGACGCAGCCCCTCCACCACCTTGGATGCAGGCACCCCGCGGGTGATGCGGGAAACCCCTTCCTGCACGAGTGCGCCTGCAAGCACGGTAGCCGTTGTGGTTCCGTCGCCGATTTTCTCCTGCTGCGCTCTTGCCACCTGAATAAGAAGGCGGGCTGCCGGGTGGGTAACATCCATTTTATCCAGAATGGTTACCCCGTCATTGGTAATGACCACTTCGCCGCGGGGACCTACCAGCATCACGTCGAGCCCCTTGGGACCAAGCGTGCCTTCTACAGCGGACGTGACGGCCCGGACGGCATTACTGTTGTTTAATAGCGTAGAATAACGTTCATCTCCGTCCACTTGGCTATGTTGTCCTTGGCTCATCTGTCTCACTCCTTTATTTGTACCAGTGTGACAGCAGCTTCGTCAGATCATGGGATAACACATTCAAGATGCCGATCACCCGTGCATATTCCATTCTTGTAGGACCGAGAATACCAATCGAACCGAGCGCTTTTCCATCTATCGAATAAGTTGCAGTGATCAAACTGCAATTGGAAATCGCTTCATGCGTATTTTCCGTACCGATCTTCACTTGGACGCCATGCTCACCGGGAGCAGGAGCCATGAGTTTCAACAGTGCGGGTGTCTGTTCCAGAAGCTCGAAAATCTCCCTTACCTTATCCACATCCTTGAACTCCGGCTGATTCAGCATGTGGGTCGTGCCGCTAAGATATACGCCGCGATGGTCCGGTTCATTGTTAAGGGCGATATCCAGCATACTCATGAGGTCTTCATAATGTGAAATATGCCGCTGCATTTCCTCGCCAATCTCCGTATACAAACGGGTCTTGAGTTTATATAGAGGCACGTTGACCAGCTTCTTGTTCAGAAGATTTACCACTTGCTCCAGATCGGAAACGGACACACCCTGCGGAATCGAAACAATCTTGTTCTCGACTTGCCCTGTGCTGGTTACGATGATGGCTACCGCTTGATCCTCATGGAGAGGAAGAAGCTGGAAATGACGCAAAGACGTATGAAAAACTTCCGGTCCCAGCAGGATGGAAGTGTAATTAGTCATCTGAGACAGAATGCCGGCTGTATGCTGTATCATCTGCTCCATCACGTTCAGCTTTTCTGCAAAAAAGGATTTCATCATATGCAGTTCCGCAGGGTTCAAGGAAAACGACGACGTGAGATGATCAACATAATAACGATATCCTTTATGTGACGGAATTCGTCCAGCTGATGTATGAGGCTGCTCCAGAAATCCGAGTTCCTCCAGATCAGCCATCTCGTTACGAATGGTCGCCGGACTGTATCCGACATCCCCGCGTTTGGAAATGCTTCTAGAACCAACCGGCTCGGCAGAACGGATATAGTCATCCACAATGGCATTCAAAATCATGCGTTGACGATCTGTTAACATGTCGCTCCCCTCCTTGCTGACTGCTTAATTTTACTGTCGTTAGCACTCATCGCCATCGAGTGCTAACCGATATAACAAAAATACCAAACCGACCTGAGGATTGTCAAGTCAGTTCAGTACTTTAAGAACAGCTATTTCGTCACAAGCATGCTGCTTCTTGCAGTGAATGCAGTCGGTCCACACTTTCTCCGGGAAAATCTCCTTATCCACGACGGCAAAGCCGTTTTTGATGAAAAAGGATACCTCGTACGTCAAGGCCATCACTTTCGGAAGCTCGCGGCGTTTCGCTTCTTCCAAAAGGGAATCCACCAGCATGGAGCCGATTCCTTGCCCTTTATAACCATCGGAGATGCCGAGTGAACGAATCTCCACAAGATCATTTCCCAGCTGGCACAAGGAACCGCAGCCGATCACGTTCCCTTCGGATTCGGCCACAACGAATTCCCCGATTTGTTTCTCCAGCACTTTTTTGGACCGGGGCAGCATAATCCCCTTCTCCGCATAACCCTGAATCATCTGATACAGCGGCTCGACATCTTCTAACTTCGCCTTTCTGCATACCGCCGACATTGTTGTCCGTCTCCCCTTTACACGCTCCGTCATGTTATGAATAAATATACAACAGAGCGCATATAAGTTCAATAGATTAATTTGTTGACAAGCTGCCTATAAATTCGGCAAACACATCGTTGCCGAACAGAATGCCTTTACTGCTCAGTTTATATCCGTCATCCGTGGAATCGAGAAGACCCGCACCTACCATTTTATTCAGCGGGCCGGCGAATACCTCTTCCATGGAAATCCCGAATTGCTGCCGGAACCGGCTGCGCGAAACGCCATCCAGGACTCGGAGCCCGACCATGAGGAAATCCTCCATCGCTTCTTCCCTTGATACCTCAAAGCTATCCAATCGCGGAAGTCCCTTATTCGCTGCTTCATTATATGGGTTGACGCCTTTAATGTTCACATGTCGCTGACGACCGATGTATCCGTGCGCTCCCGCGCCCAAGCCATAATAATCCTCGTTGCGCCAATACGTCATATTATGCCGGCTCTCAAAGCCGGGTTTGGCAAAATTACTGATCTCATACTGTTTATATCCGGCAGCCTGCATCCGCTCCATTAATAGAAGATACATATTCAGCTCGTCCTCCTCATCCGGAAGCGGCAGCTGGTTTCGCTGGTACATCGTATGGAACAGCGTATTTTCTTCAACCTTCAGGCTGTAGATTGAATAATGGGGGAGTCCAAGCTCCAGCGCCTTATCCACGCTTTCCGCAAGCATGTCCAAGGTTTGGTTCGGAAGCCCGAACATCAAATCGATGGACATGTTATCAAAGCCTGCTCTTCTGGCGTTCTCTAGACTTCGATACACATCATCCGTATCATGAATCCGGCCGATGCCGGTCAGCAAGCTGTTCTGGAAGGCCTGCACCCCGAAGCTGATGCGGTTAACGCCGCCTTCGCGCATGACGGACAGCTTCTCCAAATCCGTGGTGCCGGGATTCGCTTCCATCGAAAATTCAATGTCATCGGACCATTCCGGAAAATGGCGTTTCACGCTCTGCAAGAAGTATTCCATTTCATTCGGCTTCAGCACCGTTGGAGTCCCGCCGCCTACAAATATGCTTTTGATTCGTCCAGGCGGGTTGGCCTGAACGGTCAGCTCCATTTCCTTATCCAGCGCGCGCAGATAATCCATTACCGGCTGATCCTTCAACACGTAGGAATTGAAGTCGCAGTAAAAACATTTATTGGTACAAAACGGAATGTGGATGTACACCGCTTCCGTCCGTTGATCGTTTGCCGTCATTCTTTTCTTGCCCCCTCAAGCACACCTCTGGCATGACTTACTTTAAGTAACTTCTCGGAAGTTCCTTCTATACTATAACGCTATGCCTCTTGGAATGAAAGAAAGGAAAGCCGAGAATCGGCTTTCCCATCATTTACTCCATAAGACTATATACGTAGGACAGCCTAGTCCGTTAACTCTTGGGCCCGACGTTCCTATGCAAAATTACTTGTCGTCGATTTTCAGCACTGCCATAAAGGCTTCCTGCGGCACTTCAACGCTGCCGACTTGCTTCATCCGTTTCTTACCTTCCTTCTGCTTCTCAAGGAGTTTCCGTTTACGGGAGATGTCACCGCCGTAACACTTGGCAAGAACGTTTTTGCGCATCGCTTTAACCGTTTCACGGGCCACAACCTTGGTACCGACTGAAGCTTGAATCGGCACTTCGAACATTTGACGAGGAATCAGCTCGCGCAGCTTCTCGCAAATCGCCCGCCCGCGGTGATATGCACGGTCCTTATGCACGATAAAGGACAAGGCATCCACTTGCTCTGCATTGAGCAAAATGTCCATTTTGACCAGGTTGGATCGACGGTACCCGGACAGCTCGTAATCGAATGAAGCATATCCTTTGGTGCTCGATTTCAACTGGTCGAAGAAATCATACACGATTTCCGACAGCGGAATTTCATAGGTAATGGTGACGCGCGTTGTGTCCAGGTATTCCATGTTTACGAATTCGCCGCGTTTATTCTGGCAGAGTTCCATGATCGCTCCGACATAATCGTTCGGAACGATAATACCTGCTTTAACATAAGGCTCTTCGACATAATCGACCTTGCCCACCTCAGGATAATGAGACGGATTATCGATCTGGATCTGCTCTCCGTTCGTCAGCGTAATGCGGTAAATAACGCTAGGCGCAGTCGTAATCAGCGGTATGTTAAACTCTCGTTCAATCCGCTCCTGGATGACATCCATGTGCAGCAGGCCCAGGAATCCGCAACGGAAACCGAATCCGAGCGCGCTGGATGTCTCCGGCTCAAAGCTTAGCGATGCATCATTAAGCTGCAGCTTCTCGAGCGCCTCGCGCAGATCATTGTAGTCTGACGTTTCGATTGGATACAGACCGCAGAATACCATCGGGTTGATTTTGCGGTAACCCGGGAGCGGCTGGGCCGTCGGACGCTTGGCATCCGTTACCGTATCACCGACCTGCGTATCGCCAACGCTCTTGATGCCAGCCACGATGAAACCGACATCTCCGACGTTAAGCTCGTCCACGATGGACATGCGCGGCTTAAACGCCCCCACCTCAATGACCTCGAAGGTTTTGCCGGTGGCCATCATCTTGATCTTGGAGCCGGCTTTGATACTTCCGTCAATAACGCGGACATATACGATGACACCTTTATAAGGATCATAATGGGAGTCGAAAATCAGCGCTTTCAACGGTTCTTCCGAATCGCCTGTTGGCGCAGGAACTTTCTGAACCACCTGCTCCAGAATTTCCTTGATTCCGATTCCCGCCTTGGCAGAAGCTAATACGGCATCGCTGGCATCCAGTCCGATGACATCCTCAACTTCCTGCTTCACCCGCTCGGGATCGGCGCTTGGCAGGTCAATTTTGTTAATGACGGGCAGAATTTCAAGATTGTTATCCAGTGCCAAATATACGTTGGCCAATGTCTGCGCTTCAATTCCCTGTGCAGCATCCACTACGAGCAGCGCGCCTTCACAAGCGGCCAGGCTTCGGGATACCTCATAAGTAAAGTCGACGTGCCCTGGAGTATCAATCAGGTTCAATATATACTCCTCGCCGTCATCGGATTTGTAATTCAGGCGAACGGCCTGCAGCTTGATGGTAATCCCGCGCTCTCTCTCCAGATCCATCTGATCCAGTACCTGCTCTTGCATTTCACGCGTAGTTAATGCACCCGTAAATTCCAAGATTCGGTCAGCAAGCGTCGATTTCCCATGGTCTATATGTGCAATAATACAGAAATTACGAATTTTTTGTTGTCTAACTTGTGCGTCTGTCATGCCTTACCCCCAACAACCACCAGATGTTTGAATCAACTTATTATACCAGTTGAGGGGATGCACAGCAATGCTGAGAATAAAGGTGAATTTATTCCGTGATTGATCCGAACATCGACACGACCCAGCGTATGCTTTTGTCAGACAGCTGCTGGAGCAGTCCTGCCGTCTTATCGGCAAGCACATCGGCAGGCGGCTGCGAGCGTTCGGGAAGCAGGATGTCGCTAGGCGTAGGCTCATATTCGGACAGTGTCTTACGAGCGTCTTGTTCTAGAACAGCGGACTCTGATACGGGAGGGTTCTTGCGTGTCCCTCCCCATCCGTTCCCTTGGGCAGCCCCGCCTTGCGGATCCTGAATATGGTCTTGCTGCACAGTTTGCGCGGCTCCGGTACCGTCTCCCGGTACTGGCGCCTTTGCCCCGCCAAGCTGCATGCCGACCAATATGCCGATGCCTGTCCATATGATAAGAGCCACAATCCGTTTTCCCATCCTTGACATCACTGAGTCCCTCCCCGATTTACCCGTTCACTCTTGCTCCGCAGTTGCCGCCGTGTTAACCTGCTTTGGCTGCTTGATCCTCCGTACCTTTTTTGTTTCCACTCTTGGGTGCCGCCGAAACGGACTGCTTCTTCGTTTGATCATCGTCTTTTTTCACGCTGGCTTTTTCCGCCTCTTGTTCCTGCCAGTACACATCTGCAATGATGTCCGCCAACGCTTCAGCCGTCCGCTGCAATTCTTCCTTCGTATTATCAATGCCGCCGATTTCAATCAGGATGCTGTTCGGTGACAGGGATTGATTATATTCCCCGTTCCCTTGATCCGCCGATTTGCCCCACACGCCCCGAGATACCCCGGGATAGGACTGTTCCAGCTTGGCATTGATTTTGCTTGCAAACGCCTCGTTCTGTCTCCAATTCTCGTTCGCATGTCCGATGATGAAGTAAACCTTGGCGTAGTTAACGCCGTTTACGGTGGCCGTCGTTTTGTTATAACGCTGCGAATCCCGATGGATATCAATCAGGTAATTAATGCCGTCGTTCTGGGACATGGCCTCCATGACCATCTGGCGCGAGTATTTATAAGAAAAGTTGTAATTGTATCCTTCAATGGTAGATTGATAGTCACTTTTATCATGCAGGGTGCCAATTCCGTTGGCCTCAAGTCTTTTACTCAGGAAGCTGCCCACCAGCATGACGTTCTTGCTCGGGGATACCGCCCCCGGATTATCGGAAGGATGCGTGAGCAGCGGGTTATATGCTTCCTGCGGGTGCGAATGATAGATGAGCACGGCTTTCTTTCCATTCGTAGACTTTCCATCCTTGGAGGTGCTTCCAGGGTCATTCTTACTGCCAGGCTCGTCCTCCGCGCCCTGATCCGGGACATCCTCGCCATTGCCTTCATTGCCGATATTTCCCCGACCGCCTTGCGGCGGCTCTTCCCCGGCATCGGCAGGGTCGCCTTCCGCCTGCCCCTCGGCGGGATCCGGCCGGTAATCCGCCGGTGCTTCCCCATCCTCATTACCGGAGCCATGTGACAGCTGTACCGGTTGATTTGCCTTCATGCCGGGCAATTCGCCCGCAAGCAGGCTTTTCGGGTCCCTCGGGTTCACGCTCGTAAGCAGTTCAAAGACAAAGGTCGACATTTTCTCTCCGGAGAAGCTTGAGGTCTCTTTGGAAGCCGTCATATGCGGCATTTCCATGCCGATCATATCGATGAAAAAATGGCTGGATAACGAAGCGGCCAATCCTTTCATTGACGACACGGGCGAGGAATTCATCCGCTGTTCCGCCATCCCTCCAAGCCCTAGTAAAATAAAAAATATAAGAGAGCCTAGCATCAGTATAATGAGCGTTCGACCCATGCTCAGACCTTCCATGACCTTCCGTTTCAGTCTGGCAATATTCCAGATGCGAAACTTGCGATTGTTCATAACGATGTCCTCCTCGGTTCGCCGGGACCTATCCGGCTATCATTCCGCCGTTCCCGCGACTCTGTAATCTCTTATATTTCAAATCTATGAACCGGGGAGAATCGATAGAACTAGATCCATGAAAAATATAAAAGCTCCGATAGATTCGGAGCTTTTATACCGGGTTAGTGCGTGTACGCACCTACATTGCCGGGATCCACAGCCTCATGCAGCGCTGCGTTCAGGCCGGTTGCCACGATATTGGCGATGTCCTCTATAAATTCGTCAATCTCCTTGGGCGTTACGATAAGGTCATGGCCCAGCGGCTCCAGAACCTCCTTCACCAACGCAAGACGCTCACCTTCGGGTATATCATGGAGCATGCCCATAATCTTGCCCGTCTCCGGCGCACCTTCGCCAAAATGGGACTTCATGAGCTCAATCGCATTATTAACGATGGTAGAAGCATAGCAGACGGTTGGAACGCCGATCGCAATGCAGGGAACCCCAAGAATCTCCTGTGTCAATCCCTTGCGTTTATTGCCGACGCCAGAGCCCGGGTGGATTCCGATATCCGCAATCTGGATGGTCGTATTCACCCGCTCCAGCGAACGCGAAGCCAGAGCGTCAATGGCGATGATCAGGTCTGGACGGATTTGTTCCACGATCCCTTGAACCGTTTCGCTTGATTCAATCCCTGTCAGACCGAGCACGCCTGGCGCTACGGCACTAACCTGACGATAACCTGGCGCGACCCGATCCGGCATAAGCTCGAAATACTGACGGGTCACCATCACGTTCTCCACCACAAGCGGTCCCAGCGAATCCGGCGTCACATTCCAGTTGCCAAGCCCGACAATGAGCACGCTTGCCTTGGGTCCGATCCCGATCCGGGACATGAATGCCTCGAACTCACGGGCGAAGACAACGGACACCTGATCTTGAAGCTCCGTATCCCCCTTGCGAAGATCGGGCACCTCCAACGTGACGTAATGGCCCTTCACTCTGCCGATTTGCGTAGAGGCTGCTTCGTTCTCCACGTCCAGCCTTGTAATCTTGATTCCGTCCTCCTGCACCACATCCTCCATTACTCCAGGAATGGGCGCACTGCCTTTTCCTCCCGCCAGTTCTCTTGATTCCACCGCCAGGTCCGTTCGGACCGAATATTTTTGCAGATCCAGATCCATCTAAATTCACACTCCTCCTCATATTGCTAGTAGTGTGCGAGAGTACGGGAGAGATTATGCAGAAGTCCGAATGAGTATTGCTTTTTGTCCACCCCCATGCTAAAATATTTTAAGTTGTGAATCATTTCGCTCTATTGAAATGCCTTACAGGAGGTGAATGTAATGCCAAACATCAAATCCGCGATTAAACGTGTAAAGACAAGTGACAAACGCCACGCGCTTAACATTTCTCAAAAATCCGCGCTTCGCACAGCTGTTAAAACTGCTGACGTAGCGTTGAACGGTACAGAAATCGAAGCTGCTAAAGTTGCTTTCCAAGCTGCTTCCAAGAAGCTTGATAAAGCCGTTACGAAGGGCCTGATCCATAAGAACGCAGCTGCCCGCAAAAAGTCCCGTCTGGCGAAAAGACTGAACGCTCTTACGTCCCAAGCGTAAGTAACGTTTGTTGAATACGACATGGAAAAAGCCCTGAACAGTTCACGCTGCTCAGGGCTTTTTGTGGTACGTTGATCGGCATGCTCTCTCGGTAGACAACCTCATATAGCGGATATTCTTGCGAGATCAGGTTGGCGAGCCTCTGTTATCCATGCTTTCTGATCTCTAAAGAAAAAGAGCGTACGACTGCTCCCGCAGCCGTACGCTCTTAACTAGTTGCGGATAGCTTAAGCCCCAAGCCGCAGCAAAAACAATTCAATGCCCAGCACCTTATCCACGGCCCCGGTCTTCATCTGGTAATCCAGATTCGCCAGATGGTTCAGTATGCCTTCAAGGCGCGCCGTTTCAAACTTGCGGGCCTGCTCGCCCGCAATCTTCACCGCATAGGGATGCAATCCGATCTGGGAAGCAATTTGCTGCTGCGAGTAGCTCTGGGTGGATAGAGTCTTCACCTGCAGAATAATCCGGAACTGTCTGGTAATCAGCGCCGCAATCTTGATCGGCTCCTCGCGCTGTTTCAGCAGTTCGTAATAGATTCCAAGCGCCTTGTCCAATCGGAGATTCGCAATATCCTCTACAAGTGCAAATACATTCTGTTCCGTGCTGCGCGCCACCAGCATATCCACGGTTGCGACATCAATCACTCCGCCAGCGCCAGCATATAAGCACAGCTTTTCGATCTCACCTGATAATGCCTGAAGGCTGGTTCCCGCATTTCGCACGATCGCCTCCGCCGCACCTTCACGCAGCGTGCAGTCGCCTTTCTTTACCTGCTTGTCCACCCAGCGAAGCAAATCCTCCCCGCCCAAAGGCATGAAGGACAAAGCAACCCCCGATTTCTTGACTGCCTTGACTACCTTTTTGCGTTCATCCAGCTTTTCTTGTCCAACCATAAAGACAATCACACTATAATCAGCAGGATTGGTCAAATAGTCCAGCAGAGCCTCTGGACGATGATCCACTTTCCCGTTATCTTTTGCTGCGGTAAAAAAAGCCGTATCCCTGACCATGATCAGTTTTTTTTGAACCATAAAAGGAACCGTCTCCGCTTCTTCAACAACGGTTTGAATCGGAACTTCCCCTAAATCCATATGAACAAGGGCAAAATCACGGTCTTCTTTCGGGATCAGCTGGGCTTCCAGAAATTCAGCGAATTCCTTCATTTGAAATTTCTCGCTGCCATACAACAAATAAACGGCAGACACATCTCCCTGCTTAACCGCCTTGGCCGCCGCTTTGGCATCCATCGGCGTCCCCCCTTTCTACTCTGTACACTATACCAAAAAAGAGTGCCTGAATGCGATAGACGACAAGCATAAAAATAAAATCGCCCACACGAAAACAAAGAGACCTCGGCTTTTGGCAGCGGCAAGGTCCCTTCGTCCCAACACATCTATATAAACGCCGGCAAGTATGCTCTAGAAACACCTCGCCGCCGGTCATACGACGGTAGTTGGTATCATGCTCTCTCTAATATATAGTGTATTCATATCTCCCGGCATTGGTGCACCGATTGTATATATATCTCTGAACATTTCTATTGTTTAGGTTGCTTCTGCTCCGTAGACGCAGGTGACTGAGACTTCTCAATGGAATAAACGGATTCAACCAGTTCGTTATGGGTCTGCACCTTGTACTTAAACGTTAAGCCGTCCTCTGACCATTGACCGGATACCCAGCTTCCGCCGAGCGGGATCGTCTCAACCGTTTCAACCTCCTCAGGCGAAGTTTGGCTTCCCGTTGGCAGGCGATAGATAATCAGATGATCAGCTTCAAGCGAAGCTCGGTAGAGTCCGTCCGGGGACGACCACTGTTCCGGTACCATCGCCAGTCCTTGGTACGATCCGGTTGACCTGTCGGATGATTCGGTGCTTCCCGTGCCTGCATCGCCGGAAGGATCGCTGGTTGGAGGCAGCATCTCTGACGTGGTATCTGCCGATTCCGTAGGCGAAGTCTGGGCATCCATGGTCTCAGAGCCCTGCTCAGGTTCACTGGCGGGAGGGTCAGACGGACTTGCGGTATTGTTTTTTGGCACCTCATTGTTGCTCGTTGCAGGTTTGTCTAACGCTTGAGGCTCCCCATCATCTTTCCTTTGGACCGAAGTATCGGGTGCTGTGACATCTTTTTTAGTACCGTTAGCCGCATCCGATGGCTCTTGTGTTGCCTTCGTATCATCCGGGGCAGTGTCGGAATTGGCTTCCGATGACGATTCCGATGGCGAACTCCGCGGACTTGCGGAAGCATCGTTTCCCTCATTCGATTCGCCACCCGTCTCCGTGCCGCCTTCGGCGGCAAACGGCTGAGCCATTTCCTGACTCTGCGTCGCAGCCGATTCGTCATTCGCCCCGGCACTGGTCGTGCTAGCCTCTTCGTATGGAATCTCCGCATCGGATAACATCTTCGGTTCATTATTAAAGATCGCTACACCAAGAATAAGTACAGCCGCGGCGGCCCCGATAGCAGTTCTACCGCCAATCGTGCTCCACCAACTGCCCGCACGTCGCGGACGCCGCATTTCCGGCATCATTTCGGCTGGCTCCTGGCTTTTCAGTGCTGGAGGTACGACAAGGTTCTGGCGATCACGGTCAATGGCATCCAGTCTAGGCATGATAGCGTCTACCAGACTGACAGGCGGGGTTACGGCCGGAAGATCCTCAAGCTCTCTGTTCAATGACTTCAATATATTAAAGGTCTCCGCACACATGGGGCATATGGCAATATGCTGATACATTTGGGCCGTCTCCTCCGACGTGAGATCCCGGTCCAAATACCGGTGCATACGTTCCACCACCTCTTGGCAATTCATCCTGATACACCACCTTTCTGATGCTCTTGGAGCATATTCTGCAGCTGCTGCCTAGCCCTGAACAAATAGGATTTCACCGTATTGAGCGGGAGGTTCAGACAATCAGCGATTTCGTTGTAGGATAGATCCTGCAAATACCTTAAGACAATGACCGTGCGATGATGGTCCGGCAGTTGATTAATGGCTTCCTGAATATCCTGAGCCAGATATCCCGACATCACTTCCCGCTCTACATCGAGATTATCCCGAAACACCAGATCATGTTCATCGATGGAAACCGTCGGCTTTGTCCTGCGGAATTTATCAATGCATATGTTGGTGACAATCCGCTGGACCCAAGTTTTGAACTGAGCCTTCTCCTCATAGGAGTTAATCTTCGTATACACACGTATAAGTGCTTCCTGGGCTGCATCCATGGCATCCTGTTCATTGTTTAAAATGTAATAAGCAGTTCGGTAAACATGTTGCTCAATTTCTCGCAATAGGGTGATTAGAGCGTCGCGATCGCCCGATTGAGCGGCTCTTATGAGTCCCTGCTCCACCACAGTGGATCCCCCTCTCCCTGCATACATACAGACGGATAGAATAAAAAAAATGTTGCAGTATGTAACCTATTATTTTTTTAGAAACTTCATCTAACTATACCAAATATAAAGATGATAGTCACCGCTGCATTTTCCTATAAAAGATCATACTACGAATCGATGTCCCAAGGACGGGCTGTTTATTCAAGGTAGCTTCGTACGCGTGTCAATATGTCCATCCTTGATCCTCATCTGTATTTCACCGTGAAGATTGGTCTGATAGATGAGATTCGAGGAACGTTCCAGCCGTCCTACCACATCCGGATGAGGGTGGCCGTACATATTGTTGACGCCAGCGGAAATAACCGCTGCCTTCGGCTTCCATGCATTCAGCCATAGCGCGGATGTCGAGGTTTTGCTACCGTGATGGGCAACCTTCATGACATCGATGCGGTCACCGGCAGCAGCAATCCGTGAAATGATATCATCTTGTGAAGAACGTTCCTCCAGATACAGCAATATTTTATGTTCGGCAGCTTGGTCTGTGTCACCCGTAAATAAAATCCGGCTGCCGTTCATTTGAAGGACAAATACTAGTGAAGCATGATTCTGCTCCTTAATCAACGGTAATGGTTTTATGATTTCCCCACTTTCTGGGAAAATAGGCGCTAAAAATTGGATTTCCGTATGACTGTCAAACTTCCATACTTCCCGATCCACTCCAGCCTCGTATATGGGAATGCGCTGCTGTACGGCGGTTAACATCAACTTCCGGAAGGAAGCGGAGTTGGTCAAGGTCCCGTTGAACACAACTGATTTTACCGGGATTTCCTGCAAGACAGCCTGAAGTCCGCCTATATGATCCTGGTCTCCATGGGACATGATGACAGCCTCAAGCTGGTGCACGCCCCGTTTTTTCAACAACGGAACCACCACCTTCGCTCCCACCTCATACGGGGCCCTCCTTTCCTTCCAAGCATCCTTTTCCTTACGAAAATTCACCGTCCCACCACCGTCAATGAGAATATGCTTGCCCTCAGGTGTTGTTACCAGGATCGAATCTCCTTGTTATATGCAAGGTTTTTTTTGAGAAAAAATATTATTTATAGTAATAACTAAGTCTGTATTAAAATTTCTCGTTTTTTTGATTTAATTGGTTGAAATTAACTTAGACAATTACATATTTTATTTATCAACATCCATCTGAAAAGCGGGGTTCTCCAAACAGATTTAACGATCAATTATCCTTTACCAAGAAATCAACATTATGGCGCTGGCCCTACGTCATTTACATGACTGTGGGACAGCCCCTACTTAGCTCAATATTTGCTCCTTTAATTCTGAGGCAAGGGATTTTGAACCGTTCAACCCCTTAACATACTTCATGGACCATCGCAGGACCATTCGATACCTTTTAACTTCTTAATATGGCGATCGATAGCATCACAATCAACATTTTCGGCGACTCTTGTCCGAATATTACCAGAAACTGTGTGCGACTTAACCCATAAGTTTGCCATTTGGTAAACTTATGCTTCCAAAAACTCATGGCAAACTTATGCTTCCAATACGTGATGAGCACTTCAGTATGATCTTGGTATCTTTACACACAAATGGATAACTCAACGAAAAATGAGCAGTCTACAAAACTACAGATTGCTCATTGATTTTTCAACTAACGTTTCCCGTTAGCGTAATGACCTCACCTGTCATTTATGGAAGGGATCTCCGCACTGACTGTAACGGCAACTTTTTAAGGCCACTCCTTGCGGAATGGCCCTTACTTTCATATATTGAACGATCTTTTCCGTAAAACAGTTGATTCTAGTCTCTCGATTCAAAGTAATTGATCGGCCGGATCTCAATCCCCCATCCAAACTGCTCGCCCGATGCCACTTG
>NZ_JBNNUS010000005.1:0-574271 GCF_050279985.1 Paenibacillus sp. NPDC093718 | reverse complement strand
ACGCCGCCAGCGTTCGTCCTGAGCCAGGATCAAACTCTCCAATAAAGTGTTTGACTTGCTCATTTCTTAACTGACGAGAATTTGTTCAATTCTCTTTTTCAACGTCCCACCAAAGTGGTTCGTTTTACTCACTCGTTGTTCAGTTTTCAAAGATCAACTTCTTCGTCACCAGCGAATCTCGTTCGCACCAGCAACTCTTATAATATATCATGTTTGTTTCGATAATGCAAGAGGTTTTTTTAGGAAGTTTTTTAAGTTCTTCTTAAGTTCTTCTTTACTTTCGTTGACCTCTATCCCATCGCAGCCTTGCTGATCGCGACTGGATTTATAATGTATCATATTTTTCGATTCAATAGCAATACATAATTTCTTCCAAATGCATTTCATTTATAAATGGCGATCAGCAGTATCACATTCCAATAGATTTATAGACAGTATGTCGGGCGAGCATACAAAAGGGACCAAGATATGGTCCCCAGAGTGTCGAGAAAGTCCAGAGGACTTTTCGACACTTTATTTTTTATATGGGGAGGCTCATCTTTTAAACCAAAAATCGATTTAAAACGATCTGAGACCCCTAGTTTTGAGACTTTAAGGCAAATTTTAACCCCCTGCAAAAAACAGGGGGTTTCTCAACAGCCTGGGGACCAAGATATGGTCCCTTTTGTTTAGCTGTAACCTGGCCTTCATTGATAATGTCTTAACCCTTGATCCAGGGATTGTGGCGCTTGCCTTTTGATGAACCTTGAGGCTTGCGTGATTTCTTGGCTGCTGTTCTTGTTTTATTGGCTTGCTGACGATGGACTTTGGCTCTCTCCTTGGCATTCTCTTCAATGGAAGTATCTCTGGTTACGGATGGTTCCGTATCGTTCTGAGCCTCACCGCTGACCGACATATTGGATTGCTTCGCTTCGTATGGAGCCGAAGGATTGAATGCCGAATCGAACGGCTGGTCGTTTTGCCGATCATTCCAGTTCTGCTCATATGGATTTACAAATGGAGGATATGCTGCTTGAGTTCCCATGAGTGCGGACGGATGGCCGTATCCCCCAGCATTGTAGTCCATTCCACCCTGCCACGGTTGATACGGTACCGCCATGTCGGGTGCGTACTGGTGATGCCCGTGTTGTGGCATATTGTGGTATGGACTAACTTCTCCCCCATGGCATCCGCAAGGAGACGGAACATAACCATATGTCGCCGCTGTGTGATGATGCTCAGGATATGGATGGTAATCGGAACCCACATTTCCTGTATATGATTCCGTGATCGAGAAATGGGAATATTCCAAGCTCATGGGCTGTTCAGAAACACCCGGATATCCTGAAGGTACATTCCCCCAGCCTTCATTATAGGATACAGGCATCGCTTCCTGCGGTATATGGTGATACGGATGGACTGTGCCGTAATCTGCTCCATGCCAATGTTTAGGTTCATGGCAACCACATGGTCCTTCATGATAACCACCGTATGGAGGCATCATAAATGCAGGCGCTTCTTGAAAAGGAAATTCCGGACAAGGATGCGGCATCATATGAAGTGGCATCTCCGCAAACGGCGGACATGGTTCGGCCATAGGATGGATTGGGTAAGGTAACGGCATGGTTTTGACAGGGTGCGTAAACTCCGGCTCTATTGGTTTATATGGCAGTTTGTAATCCGGTTTGTACTCTGGCTTGAATTCAGGCATGATTACAGGCTTTTTAAAATCCGGCAGGACCTCCGGTTTCTTCACTTCTGGCAGGATCTCTGGTTTCTTGACCTCCGGCAGGATGACCGGCTTCTTGATTTCAGGTAAAATCTCCGGTTTGTGCTCCGGTTCGAATTTTTTAGGCTCCTCGGGGAACGGTGAAATCTCAGGCAGTTTCGGTAAAATCGGCGGCTCGGGCTCCTTAACTTCCGGAACAACCGGAGGCTGCTCGATCGGCGCTGTGATTTCTTCCTTCACTCCGGTGTAATCCTTACTGCCCGGCTTCTTGCCCGGGTTCGAACCACTGCCACTGCTCATCGAAACCCCGTCATCTGAGCCCGACTCCGAATACACGCCTGATGAAGGGATGTTCACGACCTCTCCAACCAGCAGGGCATTCGGATTTTTAAGCTGCGGGTTGGCATCAATGATTTCCTTCAGGGTTACGCCCCATGCCTTCGACAGTTTCCAGAGGGAGTCCCCCTGCTTTACCGTATGCTTATGGATAATGGGTTGGCTGCCGCCTGGTACCGGAACAGGCTCTGTCGGTACTTTGATTTTGGCACCGACATCGAGCTTATTCGGATCCACCAGCTGTGGATTGGCATCGATGATTTTCGCTAAAGGAACGTCGTATTTTTTGGACAGCTCATATAGGGTGTCGCCTTCCTTGACGATGTGTATCTTCACGCCGCTAAAACCTCCTACACTCTTCTAGGCTCATGTTATTCGCCCGCTTTCGTTACTACATCCTATGCACGGAATAGGCGATTGACATCCCTCTGGGCAAAAAAAATCCTTTCATCGACATGAAAGGATGGTTTAAGTCGTTTATTTAGCTGTCCTAAAACATCAAGATTCCCATACTTTATAACCGTCTTGATCCACAATTTTGCGGAATTCCTCGAGCAGTTGAAGCGTAATTGGACCAGCCTGCCCTTTTCCGATCATCCGTCCGTCAATTTCACGAGCGGCGATGACCTCAGCTGCGGTTCCTGTAAAAAACACTTCGTCTGCTATATAAACGTCATGCATGCTGAAAGGCTCTTCCTTCAATTTGATGCCGAGTTTATCGCATAAATCGATAATCGCCTGGCGCGTAATGCCTTCAAGCGCGCCAAGGTAGCACGGAGGCGTGGTGACCACGCCGTTTTTCACGATGAAAATATTGTCCCCTGAGCCTTCCGTCACATATCCTTGTGCGTTCATCATGATTGCTTCATCCGCTCCCGCAAAGTTGGATTGGATCTTCACAAGAATATTGTTCAAATAGTTCAGTGACTTGATTTTCGGATTGAGCGCATCCGGAATGTTGCGGCGCTGGGCTACGGATACGGCCTTCAAACCGTTAAGATAAGCCCCTTCAGAGTAGATCGCCAGCTGTTCCACAATGATCAACACCGTTGGTTTAGGGCAGCGACGCGGGTCCAGACCCAGATTGCCTGCACCTCGGGATACTACGATACGGATGTACCCGTTTCGCATATCGTTGCGCCGAATCGTCTCGGCCATAGCCTCCAGCAGCTCATCATATGCCAATGGGATGACTAAATCGATGGACTTGGCGGAATCGTACAGCCGATCCAAGTGTTCCTTGCACTTAAAGATGTTGCCGTTATATATCCGAATCCCTTCGAATATGCCGTCTCCGTACAGGAATCCATGATCAAAAACGGATACTTTTGCATTCTCTTTTGTGACGAATTCTCCATCCAGATAGATCCATTGCTCTGACATTTACTTAACCTCCATTTTCTCACTCTCGTACGCATAGCCCGGATAAGTACCCAGCACACGAACCACACATCCCAGCGCTTCAATCTCTCCCATGGCGGCAAGCAACAGAACGGAATCCGCTGCGGCCATGACATCGATGTAAAAATAGTAATTACCAAGCTTCTTCTTCGTCGGACGGGATTCAATCCGCGACAGATTCAGGCGCCGCCAAGCAAACGCCGAAAGCACCTGATGCAGCGCTCCCGGCACATCCTCTGGGAGGGTCACGAGAATGCTGGTCTTGATATGCTCCGGCGAACGGTTGACTAAAATCGGCTCGCGTCCGATTAATACAAACCGGGTGTAATTGTTATCATGGTCGGTAATACGCTCTGCAAGCACGTTTAATCCGTGAGTGGCAGCGCCTAGTGTAGTACCGATCGCCGCCCATCCCTGGCCGGGATTTTCCTTTACGATCTTAACCCCTTCCGAGGTGCTGCCTACTTGCTCCAACTCAGCCTGTGGCGCAGCCTTCGCGAGGAACTGACGGCACTGGGCCGTTGCTACTTGGTGAGACCAAATTTTTGTGATTTTACTGTAATCCATCGTACCGTCATTTGACCGGAACTCGGCAGCATTTCCGATCAGGTTTTGAATGGAAGGATAGACCCACTCCACCTGCATCGGCAGATCCACCTCATTGACCAACCAATCCATATGAAGGCTCACGGAACCTTCGATGGTATTTTCAATCGGGATTACGCTGTAATCGCTTTTTCCTTCTACTGTAGACATAAATACATCAGAGATCAGTTTATGGTGGACAAACTCCACCGGCTCACCGTTAAGGAGATAAAGTATCGCTTCATGAGATACCGATCCTGAGGGCAACAAGGCTATTTTTTTCATGCGGTAACTTCCCCTCTAATCATATCCAAAAAGGATCTATTGTTTATATCATCCAAGAGCTGGGCGCCTTCCGCAACTGGATTCAATTGGTAGCACGAAGACAGGATTCCTTCCGCCTTCATCGTCTCCGTGAGATACGTGCTCAATTCTTCTGCACGCGGTTCGTTCCGATCCACCAACGCAATCATCGTCGGGCCCGCTCCGCTTAGCGCAATCCCCAGCGCTCCGTGGTTTGTCGCTTCGGCCAAAATTTTGCTCATCCCTGGCACAAGCGGTACCCGATAGGGCTGATGAATCCGGTCTTGCATTGCGGCAGATATCAAGTCCAGTCTGCCTGCAGAAAGAGCCGCGGTCATCAAGGAGGACCGACTAATATTATATACAGCATCCGCTAAACTGACCTGGGCGGGCAGCGCTTCTCTTGCTTTGGATGTTGCCAATTCGAAATCGGGAATAACAACGAGCGTGCCGAGGTCTGCTGGAGGTTCAATTCGTATATAATCCGCATGAGCTCCGTCCCATACAGCCGTAATGATCCCTCCAAATAATGAAGCTCCTACATTATCCGGGTGCTTCTCAACATTCGTCGCCATATCAAAA
Organism: Paenibacillus sp. NPDC093718; assembly: GCF_050279985.1. Taxonomy (NCBI): domain Bacteria; kingdom Bacillati; phylum Bacillota; class Bacilli; order Caryophanales; family Paenibacillaceae; genus Paenibacillus; species Paenibacillus sp. NPDC093718. Next base: position 569,356 of record NZ_JBNNUS010000005.1, on the reverse strand, counting down.
AGCTTGGAATCCGGCAGCGGTGAACCGATCAGCGCATTGGCAGCCGCCAGCGCCCCTACAATCGCCGAAGCACTGCTGCCAAGACCGCGGGTAAGCGGAATTTCGGAATACATGGAAATTTCGAGATCGGGAACAGCCTGTCCCGCTTCTTCAAAAACCATCTGAGCCACCTTGTAGATCAGGTTGCTCTTATCGGTCGGCAGACCGCCCATCTCATCACCATGAAGATGGAATACGGTCCGCTCCGACGCCTTCATCTCAATCCAGGAATACATAGACAATGCCATGCCGAGTGTATCGAATCCGGGTCCCAAATTAGCCGTACTGGCCGGTACCTTCACCCGGACACCTTGGGACAAACTCATACCCGTGCAGCTCCTTCAAGCTTAGCAATCGCATTCATTACGGCTGATTCCGTATCTGATACAACGAGCGGTTCAGCGTTCACGGTAGCAATGGCGATATTCGGATCCTTGAGTCCATGCCCTGTCAGCACACAAACTACGGACTCTCCACCTTTAAAATATCCTTCGCGCTTCATTTTATAAACGCCTGCGATGGAGGCAGCCGATCCTGGCTCGGCAAAAATGCCCTCACGCGATGCGATTTTGCGGTATGCTTCCAAAATTTCTTCATCCGTCACATAGTTAATCTGTCCGCCGGATTCCTCAGCAGCCGCAACCGCGGTTTTCCAGCTGGCCGGGTTCCCGATACGGATGGCAGTCGCTACCGTTTCCGGATTCGCAATAGGCTCTCCCTTCACGATGGCCATTGCTCCTTCCGCTTCAAATCCAAGCATTCTCGGCAGAGAGGACGATTTGCCCGCAGCATGGTATTCTTTAAATCCTTTCCAGTAAGCGGAGATGTTCCCGGCATTGCCGACCGGAATGGCCAGCACGTCCGGAGCTTTCCCCAACTGGTCGACGACTTCGAATGCAGCCGTCTTCTGGCCTTCGATTCGATAAGGATTCACGGAGTTTACAAGCGCAATCGGATGCTTCGCCGTAATCTCGCGCACAATTTCCAGCGCGCGGTCAAAATTGCCTTCAATCGCAATGACCTTTGCTCCGTAAATCATCGCCTGGGCGAGCTTGCCCAGCGCAATATTGTTGTTCGGAATGATTACGATACAATTTAATCCGCCACGAGCGGCATAAGCAGCAGCTGCTGCAGACGTATTGCCCGTTGAAGCGCACATGATGGTGCGGCTTCCCTCTTCCATCGCTTTCGCTACAGCCATCACCATCCCGCGGTCTTTAAATGAACCCGTAGGATTTAGCCCTTCAAATTTGAAATACAGATCAATTCCGAGCTCTTCGGATAGATTCACAGCTTTGATCAGAGGGGTGTTCCCTTCCTTAAGCGTTAGAAGCGGAGTACGCTCATTCACCGGCAAATATTCTCTGTAGGTTTGAAGCAATCCTTCATACGGCATCTCTCTTGTTCTCCTTTTCTTATGAAAAAATTATATAGGGTTATTTAATGAGTTCTAATCCCTTATCCTTCAACACGGTAAACACTTTTAATTCGGCGAATGACTTCCAGGCCTTCAAAATGATTCAACACTTCATCCATATTGGCTTTGCTCGCATTGTGCGTGACGATGATAATCTCCGCGTCCGGATTATGCTCGTTCGGCTGCTGGACAACGGATTCCAGGCTGACGTTATATTCAGCGAACACCTGCGTAATTTGGGCAAGTACACCTGCTTTATCGTCGACATGAAGCAAAATGAAGTTCTTATACATGATCTGCTCGTCGGTTTTCAGTTTCTTCGGTTTGTATGGAACGATGGCTTTGAGACCGTTGACGCCGAGCTTCAGATTCTTGATAACGGCAACCAGGTCTGCCACAACGGATGTAGCGGTTGGCATCTCACCAGCTCCGGCTCCGTAAAACATCGTTTCGCCTACAGCTTCTCCATATACATAAACCGCATTAAACACCCCATTCACGGCTGCAATAGGATGTCCTTTTCGAACCATCGTAGGCTGAACCGTGATGCTGAACTCATCGTCCTGACGCTCCGCTATACCAAGAAGCTTCATCTCATAGCCCAAACGCTTCGCATAGGCGATATCTTCTTTGGTCACTTGCGAGATTCCCTTAACGGTTACATCCTGGAGCTCGACGTTCGTACGGAAGCCAAGCGTGCCGAGAATCGCCATCTTGCGTGCCGCGTCCAATCCCTCTACATCGGAGGTCGGATCAGCTTCTGCATAACCCAGTTCCTGAGCTTCGGCCAGGACATCCTCATACGATGCGCCTTCTTGACTCATCTTGGTCAGAATAAAGTTGGTTGTACCGTTCACGATCCCCATAATCTTCATGATACGATCCGAGGAGAAGCCTTCAATCAGCGTGCGAATAATGGGAATACCGCCAGCAACGCTTGCCTCGTAGAACACGTCGCACTGCTTCTCTTGCGCCTTGGCTAATATTTCGGCACCGTGGAGAGCCATCAGATCCTTATTCGCGGTAACGATATGCTTGCCGCGCTCAAGCGCTTCGAGAATATAGGTTTTCGTCTGCTCGATCCCGCCCATCACTTCAACGATGACATCAATCTCGGGATCGCGAATGACCGCCCATGGATCTTCCGTCAGTTTATTGTGATCCACATTGACACTGCGGTACTTCTCCAAATGTTTGACAGCGATACGTTCTATCGTAATCGGCGAACCGACCTGGCTGCTCAAATCCTCCTGGTGTCCCTCTACGATGCGGACAACCCCTGTTCCTACGGTTCCTAATCCCAAAAGCCCTACTTTGACCGGTTTCATTAATACACTACCTCCTGTATCCCATCACATAGATATCTATTTAAATCGCCATAACTTAACCTTGGCCTATCATCTGCACTCTTCTTACTCCAGCTATTCGCCTCAATCCGTCAAGCAGGTCATCCAGCTCCTCATTCAGCCGGGAAACTTCGACGGATATCACGACATTGGCGATTCCCTGCAGCGGAATACTCTGATGAATGGTTAACACATTCCCGCCTTCACCCGCTACCAACCCAAGCACTTCAGATAGCATCCCCGAGCGATGCTCCATATCGATAGAAATCGTTACGATTTCATCACGTTCCAGTTGATTGATGGGATGGATTCCATCCTTGTACTTATAAAAAGCGCTTCGGCTAAGCCCAACCTGTTCAACGGCTTCATGGACCGTTCTAACGTCTCCCGATGCCAGCAATTTTTTTACTTGCATCGTCTTAACCACAGCCTCGGGAAGGATGTCTTCCCGGACCAAATAGTAGCGTTCCTTCACAAACGTCCTCTCCTCAAAGACTACTGTATTCGTATAGTGGACATTATACTGGATATACCATGTAAGGGCAATACATAAGTGTCCAGTTTTTAAGATATCCCGATATTTCTTATGTCAACTCTATAGCCTATACTATATCGCAATTCGAATCGGAACACATCGTTATAAACGTCAAAATTGTAAATGATGCGCAAGAAAAAGCAGTCTCCGGTATGTGGAGACTGCTGATAAAACAATTATACTTTCGTTTTGAGTTCAAACGCTCCGCGTGAAATCTAAGCAACAATGACCGTGCCGCAGTACTCGCACTCTTTTTCTTCCTGGTGTGAAATTACGGTTCTTGCACCGCACCCTGAACATTCCACAGACTTCGATCCAATATCCTGTTGAATCTCGGCTGACTTTACTGACTCTCTATGTAATGAAGTGATCATCAGCACACCATTCTCAATCTTCCCGTAAGGGAGCATCCGCTCCTTGATCATAAAGTTCAAATCACGGATCACATGGGATGGAGTTTGATTCGCTGCAATCGCAATATGATCGATATAAATCAGACGCCGCTGCAAAACGTCCTCTGCATAAATTCTCAACAGCTTTCGGAATTTCTTGTCTGCCAGGTCAGCAGCAACAAGAAGCAGCATGGCAGGGACTAATAGGCACAATGCCAATGCTAAATTGTCGTTTAAGAACTCCTCACTGGTTTCGCTCGCCAGTGAAAAGATCACAGAAGTCATAATGTACGAACCGAACAATACCCATCCCATCAGCCTTGCGTTTCTTCCCCTGTAACTGTGATGTTGTTGTGTAGGTAAGATACGACACGCGGCAATGATCAAAGCTAATGGAAAAAACACATACGTCAAGCCAATAATAAAATAATCGAATTTTGAAAATTGCGATTTAAAAGGCTTATTTGGAATGCTCATACCACGATCTCCTCAATGTTGTTTCTTAATCGGACGCATAACTAAGGTTAAGCCACAATCACCGAACCGCAATACTCACATTCTTTTTTCTCCGAATGCGTTACGACCGACCTTGCCCCGCAGCCCGGGCATTCCACAGACTTTGGCCCTGGATCGGGCTCCGCTTCGTTTCGGGTTATTGGCGCTGGTTCAGCCGCAACTTGACCTAGTGAATATTGCACTCGCTGCCCGCTGCGCGAAACAAATTCTCCTTGGAATGAGGACTGGGGTCTCCTCTGCAAGGATGGGATGATGACAACACCGTTGTCCAGCTTTCCATTAGGCAGCATACGCCGTTCAAACATGAACGTGATATCTCGGACAGCATGGGCCGGCGTTTGCCTTGCCTCTCGAGCGATATGTTCAATTTGGACGAGCCCTCTTTGCATAATGGCATTCGAATAAAATTGCAGCAAACGGTTGAATTTCTTATCTTCTTTCTTGCCAATCAACAGCATGATGATGGCTGGAACCAGTATAATAACGCCCCATACGATGGAAGCGGAATAGAGGCCGTCGACATCTTTATCATCAATAGTCGCAAGGATCATAAGCAATTCAAAGATTCCATAGGTTATGACCAGAACCCACCCGAAGAGCCGGTTGTTTCTTCCCTTACAGTGATTATGGCGATGGGTGACAAGCACCCGAGCAGCCGCCAGCACAATGGCCAGCGGAAAAAACAGAACCGCCAACGCAATAATGAAATAATCCATGGTCGTGAACTTCTGTTTAAAGCGCTTCAGATCAGACGCTCCCATATTCTATCCCCTCTACCATCTGCATTACGTTGATCCCGCTTTTGCCTTCAGAAGTTCGGTGTTGCGATCCTGTACCGTTCTAAGGATATCGCGGATGATGTGAACGGTTTGCTCTGCCAGCTGATCGCGTTGTTCTGCTTGCGTCTCCCCGATTAGAGCCACTTGGTCCTCCAACAATGCGATTTTTTGCTGGATCATATGCTCCACTTCATATAAAGAGGTGTGTGTGATAGGATCGCTATAACGAAGCGTTTCCTCCAGCTCGGCCATCTGCCGGTCTAACGAATGAATGTTCTCTCCTGGCATCTCACCTAGTTTTCTTCGGATTCCCCCGATCCAGGCCACCGTCTCTTTCTTAACCGCCAGATGATCACTCTCCTTTCGTTCATGAGCTCCTGCATATTTTCCCGCCAGAACGATCAGTCCCAAAACCACCGAGAACCCCAGGAAAGTTATAAGATGAATCATAAAATAAGAAGATTCAGGCAGCTTAAATAAATACCCCAGCAGAATGACCTCCAGCAAAACGGAAATGGCATAGACTCCTATAATGACGCCTGAAGCAATATAAAAAGGAGCTCCTGGCGAAGTCGCTTTGAGCTGGTGGACAACAAAACCGATAAAGACGAGAATGGCCGCTTCGGCGCATCCGAGAGCGATGCCCGATATCCAAGCATTCAGCTGAACGATCCCTCCGATCAATCCGAACAGAAGGATGGTTAAGACCGGAAGCACTGCCGCAGCCAGCCATAATCCATTTCGACTTGTGGTACTTGTACTCACTCTATTCCCTCACTTTCACTTCACATCAATTTATGTCCGCACTCCATGCAAAACTTCTGGCCCGGTTTGATCTCATGATGACATCCAGGACATGTAAGCGCATGGCTTGACCCGCAGTGCGGGCAAAACTTGGCTTCCGCATCCACCAGTTCACCGCATGCCCTGCAAGGCATAGGAAGTGCTGCACCGCAATCCGGACATTCGACGGCACCGGCCGGGTGGTCATGGCCACATTTAGGGCATGCATGGTACGGGTCACCGCAGTGAAGGCAAAACTTGGCATTCGGAGGCAGTGGCTGCCCGCAATCGTTGCATTGAACGGTTCTCGCCAGTTCCTCCTCAGCCTGCACCTGAAGCGATTGTCCGCATCCCGAACAGAATCGTGCTTCTTCTGCGCTCAGTGTTCCGCACTGGGTACAAGCCTTCTGTTTGATATGAGGCTCGTTCTTTCCTGGATCCTTTGAACCCTCAAACATTTTTCCCACGGTCTCATACATCGGACCAGCCATTCCAAGTCCCATGCCCAATCCGGTTCCCATGACCGCTGCCGGGCTGCCGGGATTCTTTGCCGCCCCCTCCAGCGTATTAAAGGTTCTTTCTTGATGATAGGTATATCCGATGATGTCCATCTCCGCTTTCTTTGCCAACGCTTCCTTGATTCGAACAGCTGCCGGGTCATTCTCAGGTATGTTGATGGAGTCCACATAGAAATTCAGCAGGGTGATCCCCATTTCTTCAAATGAAGGCGCAATCGCTTCCATGATATGCTTCGATATTTCCGCTATGTAAGCATTGATCTCCACTACGCTGATTTTTTTACGAACGATATAGGAGGATATGATTTCCGTAATATTGGACATCAGTACGCCGCGATAATATTTAATCAGTGTGCTTTGGTCAAAAGTCGGAAGTGTGCCAACCATGGTCCCCAGGAACTTTCGCGGATCGCTGATCTGTACGCCGAATTGGCCAAAAGCCCGGACCGATACGATAATATTGTATTTTGGATCTTGCAGCTGGATCGGCGAGCTGGTCCCCCATTTCACGTCCAGTGAACGAAGTTTGTTCACAAACCAGACTTCTGCCGTAAAGGGAGACTTCCCGCCGAATGGAAGATTGATCACATTGGATAATATCGGTGTATTCGCCGTACTCAGTGTATGCCGCCCAGCTGAGAAGGAGTCCAGGGCTTGGCCACCCTTATATAAGATTGCCTCCTGTGTCTCATGAACAATGAGTTGGGTCCAAGTGCCTAACTCCTGATTCGGATAACGCCAGGCAAACACATTCGGCGGTCCTTCATATTTTACAACTTCAATAATTGCCATAGTTCTACTCTCCTTTATACAACGTTCCTTCCATCCTGATAGTCTATGGAAAAGGACTATTGTACTACCATTGTATACGATTTACCTGATATGTGGATGCAAAATTTGGTAACCTAAGCGGAAAAAGATATCTCTGAACAACTTCATAGTTGGTGCCATAAACCACAACCCATGTTTACGTGATATCGATTCACTGGGACACCACTTCCTCCATAAAAAAATACCGCCAAGCCTGCTGTTAAACAGACCTTGCGGTATTTTGTTACAAACGTATTTTTTGCACATTAATAGTAGCTGCTGCCTTCAACAAATTCAAATTCGAAATCACCAATTCGTACAATGGTGCCTTCTGTCGCGCCCCGTTTCCGAAGTTCTTCATCGACGCCCATATGACGCATCGTTCTTGCAAGCTTCAGAATGGCATCATGCGAATTCATCTGCATCCGTTTCAGCATCCGCTCAATCCGCTCGCTATGCACCACATACATCTCATTATCCCTAGTAACGGTGAAGGAGTTGTCGTTCTGCGCTTTGAATTTATAAACCTTGCGCTCGGAAACCTCGGATACTTCTTCAATGGCCGGCTCGTCCGGAATGCTCTCAAGCACATCGATCGTGCGGTAAAGAAGTTCCTGGATACCCTGACGGGTCAGCGAGGAGATTGGCATGACCTCGATGTCCGGACGAATCTCTTTCAGCTTCTCTTTGAAGGCCGCTAGATACTCTTCGGCCTCCGGCATGTCCATTTTATTAGCGGCTACGATTTGCGGCCGTTCGACCAGAACCGGGTTGTAGAGCCTGATTTCATCATTGATTTTTTCCCAGTCCTCAAACGGATCCCTTCCTTCCGTGCCTGCCATATCCACGACATGGACAATGACGCGTGTTCTTTCCACGTGCCGGAGGAATTCGTGACCAAGTCCCACGCCTTCATGAGCACCCTCAATCAGACCAGGCAGGTCAGCCATAACAAAATTGCGACCGTCTCCAACCTCAACAACTCCCAAATTCGGCGTTATGGTCGTAAAGTGGTATGCGCCGATCTTTGGCTGAGCCGCAGATACAACGGACAACAAGGTTGATTTGCCTACACTTGGGAACCCGACGAGACCTACATCAGCCATCACTTTAAGTTCCATGGTTACGTAACGCTCTTCGCCTTCCTCGCCGTTCTCGGCAAGCTCAGGCGCCGGATTGTTCGGGGTAGCAAAGCGGATATTTCCTCGCCCTCCACGGCCTCCTCTGGCAACAACAACCTGTTGACCGTGTCGGGTCAAATCGCCAATCACCTCACCGGTATCGTCATCCGTTAAGATGGTACCCGGCGGGATACGGACAATCATGCTATCCGCATTGGCGCCATGCTGACTTTTATTGCGGCCTTTTTCTCCGCGCTTGGCCTTAAAATGCTTCTGGTAACGGAAATCCATCAACGTGCGTAGTCCTTCGTCCACCCGGAAAATCACGTCGCCGCCCTTACCGCCGTCTCCGCCGGCAGGTCCGCCTTCAGGAACGTATTTCTCTCGACGGAACGCAATGAGACCATCGCCGCCGTCTCCGCCTTTTACATATACTTTTGCCTTATCTACAAACATGAAATCACCTTCCTCAAGTCACAAACGACAAATACAAACGATACGAGGTCTCCCCCGGCTCCGTTTGTTCTACCCGAATGCCTTCGCCTTTTACGGATTGTTCAATCTGAAGCTTCAAGCTGTCCGGGTCTCCAAAGGATCCTTCTCCTTGTGCCCATACCATCAGCTCTTGTTCTTGCTGCATAAATGTTAATGTTAATTGCCGGGTATCCCCCCAAGACGCTTTTCCGCTCAATTGAAAAGCTCTCACCGTTTGAATGATAGCTTCGGTAAAAGACTCCGCCGTTTGTGGCGATACTTTGTCTTCCAGTTGCACCTGGTCCACAACTTCAACATCGAGCTGCAGATTATTGCTGTACGTACGGTATGAATGTAAATAAAAAACCAGCGAAGGAATGCCCAGCTTAGAGATTCTGCTTTCCGTCGCCATCCTGTCCTTTATTCTTTCCACAGAACCCACTGTTTTATCAAGCTTTCCAAGTTGAATGTAGCCGTACAAAATTTGAAGCTCATTCATCCAATCATGACGATGGTGATTCAGCATCTGAATCGCCGTCTGCTCCACATTCCGAATGATGGCTTGCTGCCTGCGCTCCTCCGATTTCCGGACAAGCCAAGCTCCGCAGGCAGACGCAGCGATAGCCCAAACCGTTAACACTGCTCCTGCAGCCAAAGTCGGTTTCCATACCATCCATGCCACGGGTATTACGGAGGTTAACCCCGCCCCAGCTGCTATCCATTTCCAGGATTTCATCGCTTCTCCTCGTCTTTCAACAGCAATTGGTTACATTCACCAAATCCCAGTATATCATAGACCTTCAGGACGGTTCATCCCCTGGATGATGATCTTTGCGTTATTTACAAAAAAAGAAGCCCCGGCAACGATGCCGAAAGGCTTCTTCTGTATGCAGCATAAGAAACGATTAAGCTTCTACTGCAGCCGCTACTGGAGCGACATCAACCGGGTAGACGCTCACTTTCTTGCGATCACGACCCCAACGTTCAAATTTCACAACGCCGTCAACTTTCGCAAACAAAGTATCGTCTTTACCGATACCTACGTTCGTGCCTGGATGAATTTTCGTTCCGCGTTGGCGAACCAAGATGCTGCCGCCAGTCACTGCTTGACCGTCTGCACGTTTCACACCAAGACGTTTCGATTGGCTATCGCGACCGTTCTTTGTGGAACCTACACCTTTTTTCGATGCGAATAACTGAAGATCCAATTTCAACATGTTGTCTACCTCCTTCTTCAAGTAGTCAATTCCTGTATTCTTATATACTTGCCGTATGAATCGGCAATTCCCTGTAACATAACAACCATGGATTCGAGAAGCAGTTGAACTTGTCCCGAGACGGAGTCGTTTGCCGTCGGCGGAAGATTCGCACTAAGAAAGCCGCCCTTCATCTGGGTCTCCATAACAGTTCCGGTTAACGCTTCAATGGAATTGACCGTTCCCACTGTAATGCTGGAAACTCCAGCACATACAATATCTTCTCCAGGATTGGCATATCCCGCGTGCCCCGTTACCTTAAAGCTATGGATCCGTCCATCTCCCCCGCGCAGTACTTGTACAGTAATCAATTACCGCACCTACTTACGCTTGGATTTTCTCGATGGTTACTTTAGTGTAAGGTTGACGATGACCTTGCTTCTTGTGGTAGTTCTTCTTCGGCTTGTATTTGTATACAACGACCTTACGGCCTTTACCGTGCTTCTCTACCTTTGCAGTTACAGTCGCACCGGAAACAACCGGCGTACCTGCTACCAACCCGTCCTCTTTAGATACGGCCAGTACACGGTCGAAAGTCACGCTCTCGCCGTCACCTGCAGTCAGCTTCTCGATGAACAATACGTCGCCCTCTTGAACTTTGTATTGTTTACCACCTGTTTCGATAATAGCGTACATTTGCTTGCACCTCCCTATGTCTCAGACTCGCCTAGTATAAGGTGTCCGTCCCAACCGGAACGTCCTTGGTAACCCAACCGGAGCGGTTACAGCATGTGCAGCAAACCATCACTAGACACATACCCAATGATAATATCATATTCCATGTTCACCGTCAACATCATTGTTCGATAACAAAACCTCTGCCCCCGCAAGCTCCGCAAGGCTTAGCAAACGGGAGCGAAGAGCTTTCCCTGGCTTTTTTGCGGGTCATTTCCAGCAGTCCCAGCTTGGTCCAGCCCACTACAAAGCTCTTGGTGCGGTCCTTGCGCATTACAGCCTCCATGGCAGAAACAACCTGCTCCCGGTGCTCTTCACGATCCATATCGATGAAATCAACGATGATAATGCCCCCGATATCCCAGAGCCGCAGAATTCTTGCAATCTGCTCTGCCGCCAGAAGATTCGTCTTCAGCACCGTTTCCTCGAAATTATCGCCACCGATATATTTGGCTGTGTTGACATCCATGATGGTCATGGCTTCCGTCTGATCAACAACGATGGTCACACCTTCCGGAAGCGTGATTTTTCTTGCAAAGCCGGCTCTCATCTGCTCGTCCAACCCGTAAGCTTGAAAAATCGGACTTCCTTCCGAGTAATATGTAACCTTAGGCTCCATACCAGGGACGGTTTCCTTCAGATAGCTTTTGGTCTCCTCGCCTTTAAGCTTGCTGTCGATCACAAGTTCGTCATGAAGCGGATCAAAGGCATCGCGGAGAAAACGCTGCAGCAAACCTAAATCGCGATGAAGCAGCGCCGGAGCAGAAGAAAACTCGGCCTTGTCGAGAATTCGCGCCCACTCTTTTCGCAGATACTCAAGATCTCCCTTAAGGAATTCCAGAGGCTCGTCCTCCGATACCGTTCGGATAATGATCCCCTCTTCATCTGCGCGGAGCTGCTCGCCGATACTCTTCAGCCTTGCTCTCTCCGCATCACGTCCAATTTTCTTGGAGACGGCAACATAATCCGCAGTCGGCATGTACACCATGCATCTGCCAGGCAGTGAAAAATGGGTAGTGACCCGCGCCCCCTTGCCGCCTCTAGGTTCCTTCATCACCTGCACGATCAATTCCTGGCCTATCGTTAGCAGCTCTGAGATAGACGGCTTCTGTTTGGGCTGCTTCTCTAAATGAGGATGGAGCACATCATCAATATATAAAAATGCATTCTTTTTCAGCCCGATATCTACAAAAGCCGCCTGCATCCCCGGCAGCACATTTACGACCCTGCCCTTATAAAAACTGCCGACTACACTTTGCTCACGACTCCGCTCAACGGCGAATTCTGCTAACCTCCCATCTTCGATGAGGGCCATCTGAATGGTCTCATGTTCACAATGAACTATCATTTGCCTCATGGCTTCACCCCTCAAATGGAAGACGATATTCTATTTTTTTATCCTAACACAATCTCAGATGATATGAATGGATAAAGAATCATGGCCCGCCCTGCGTCTTCCTCATGGTGTTTACGATTTACGCATACCAGGGCGGACCATTTGATGCAAAATAAGAAGAGATCACATGCTGCTCCGGAACGACGGCAAGCAGGCTGCCTCGTCCGCTCATGACATAAATCAGATGATACTTCTCTCGTTTAAATAGACGCATAATATCATCCAAAGGTTTCGAAGAATCTGCAACGATTGGCTGCGCAGGACCGAGTCCATCTAAATTTCGTTCATAAATCTCGCTCCGATTGACCAAAAATCTTAAAAACCGGTAATGCACATTCCGATAATCTTCAAAATTGGAATACGCTAAAAAGAGGCCGATCATCAGCACATTTAAACGAATACCGCCGCCGGAAAATAACGGCTGCAAGCCATATCCGATCATGATCAAGCTGCACAAAATGCCAGCACGGGAAGCCCACAGCAAGGTCGCATGATATGGGGCGAGCAAGCTGATGACGGCCTGCAGCACTTTGCCGCCGTCCAGCGGAAGAATCGGGAGAAGGTTAAACAGCGCGATGATAAGATTCCCCTGTATGATATAAGACAATAGCTGCTCGTCTCCCCACCCCGCCCATCTGCAAGCCAGAGTAATGCCAATCATGATGACATTTTGCAGCGGACCCGCAAGCGCAATGATGATTTCCTTCATCGCAGTCATCCTGCCGTCATCTTCAATGACAGCAACGCCGCCGAACGGCAGCATCTGAATGGCTCGTACCTTGAACCCCATCGCTGCCGCTGCGGCGGCGTGTCCCAATTCATGAATAAACACGATAATAAACAGGGTCAGCAATTCCAAAAAGCGACCGGTGAATACGGATGCCAGCATGACAATAACAAAGAGAGGATGCAGCGACAATACCGTTCCCTTAAACTTAATCAAACGGAATCACTTCCGCCGGATCGATACCTCGATCCCCCTCTTTCAGTTCGAAATAAAGGGATGGCGGGCTGCCTGCGCCTGAAGACGCCAATGTGCCGACAATATCTCCGCCTTGAACCCAATCGTTTACCTTAAGTCCCGTTTCTGCCAGCCTGCTGTATATCGCCGTTCTCTCTCCTGTATGCTGTATGAGAATGGTGATCCCATTCTCAGGATGTTCTTTAACCTCAAGCACGCGTCCGGTCTCTATACTCTTAACCGCCCGGTCTGCTAAAGAACCCCCTCCGGCTTCCAAAACGATGCCTTTCAGATCCACGGCAAAGGATTGGACCACCTTTCCGGAAAGCGGAGGAACTAAAGAAGTCCCGGCATTCACCTTCGTCGAGTGTTCGTCGGTTTGTCCAAAAATCGGAATGAAGGAAGGCGCGCTTCCAAAGTGCTCCTCGTACCATACCTGGGCTGCCTGGAAATCCATCTCATGGCTCAGCCCCTCAACAATAAAAGCTTGCGTACGAAGAGCCCACGGCTGCTGAAACGAAAATACCCCCCATGCCAATCCAAACACCAGCGCGCTGACGATGATGCGGCGCACCAAGCCCGACAGAAACGAAGCTTTTCTTGGCGGTTCCCCAGGATCACCGGGATCCAGCGCACCATACCAACCGCGGTGCCCTTGCTTCCAAAGCCGCTCGGGATCCGGTTCACTCTCTGCAAGAAGCGGGGAAGGGTTCGCCCTGTGTTCCTGTATAAAGCCTGTCTTGTGAAGATTGGGATGGGCAGGCTTTTTCTCGGGAACGGGCCCCCATGACGACTTATCATGCGGTGCCGGTGACGTTTCCCCTTCCAGCAGCTCGCGAATGCGGGCTTCTCTTCGGTTCTTAACTGAAGTTTTGATGTCCATTGTTCTTTCCCCCTTGGGGCTTGTTTTCTTACTCTATCCTATGAGGAGATGAAAGATATTTAGAACAAGCCCTATTGAAGAGGCGAACAGAATGTATGAAGATCATAACAGCGTAGATGAAGTAAACAAAAAAACCGATGCCTCCCGGCACCGGTTCGTGTTAAAAGCCTTTAACCCATTAACCCATTCCAAAAAACTTTTTGAATTTGGTGAACATCCCTTTTTTCTGATGGATTTGCATCAGAGGAACGGTATCACCCAGGATACGCCGGGCGATGTTTCTATAGGCGATGGCTGCCTGAGAGTCCGGATTCATCACCGTAGGCTCCCCGATATTGGCCGCTTTAATAACCATTTCATCATCGGGGACGATCCCGATCAGATCAATATTCAGCACCTGCAGCACATCTTCAATCTCCAGCATGTCGCCGGATTTCACCATGTTCGGGCGAATCCGGTTTACAACAAGCTTCGGAGACTCTACATGAGAGCTCTCCAGCAAGCCGATAATCCGATCCGCATCCCGCACGGCCGCATTCTCGGGCGTTGTAACCACAATCGCTTTATCTGCACCGGCAATGGCATTCTTAAATCCTTGCTCGATTCCAGCCGGACAATCGATAATGACATATTCGAATTCCTTTTTCAATTCAAGTACGATATCTTTCACCTGCTCCGGAGAAACGGCATTCTTGTCTTTGGTCTGGGCTGCAGGAAGCATATACAACTCATCGAAGCGCTTGTCCTTGATCAGCGCCTGGTTAAGTCGGCATCGCCCTTCTGCAACGTCGCACAAATCGTATATAATCCGGTTTTCCAGGCCCATCACGACATCCAAATTACGAAGACCGATGTCCGTATCAACCAGACACACTTTTTTTCCGAGCAGTGCCAAAGCTGTGCCGATGTTCGCCGATGTCGTCGTTTTACCGACTCCGCCTTTACCCGAAGTTACGACGATTGCCTCTCCCATGTTCTACACCCCTTTAAACACATTAAAATCCCGACCCAAACGTGAGATGTTGCTGATCTTATCGATCTCCATGCTTCCGTCCTTCAAATACGCAAACTCCATGACCGTTTCCCGCGTCTCCCATTCATCCGGCGGTCTGCTGATCATCTGGGAGATACGGAGCTGGGTAGGGGCAAAATACGAAGCCGCTATAATCGCATCCTCGTTGCCCTCTACACCGGCGTGCGCGGTTCCGCGCAGAGCTCCCAATATGTAGATATCGCCGGTGCACGTTATGGTTCCGCCGGGATTCACATCGCCGAGGAACAAGAGATCGCCGTCATGATGCAGCACCTGTCCGGAACGTACCATCCCTGTCTTAAGCGTAAGCTTCTCCTCTGGTATGAGCTCCGACTCAAGCGGCGGCGATTCCACATTACGTATCAGCAGGTTGCCCTTTTGCTTCAATATGTCAAGAATCGTCTGCTTCTCTTCTTCGGAAATTTTCCGGGAACCCAGCTTCACATCCACATGAATGATAGGTCCGGTCAAAATATTCTGATGACTGTGCTCCAGCTTATAGCGCAGCTCGCCGAGCAGCTCCTCCAGCTCACACTGGTCATCAAGCAGGAATACCAGGCCATCTTTGATGCCCTTAATCGTCACATGATTGGATTTTACAGCCATAAGCCTGTCCCTCCCATCCCTATACATTTCGCGCTCAAACCTTCAAGTTCCTGCTAGTCTAGTAAAATGTCATAATGGAGGGTTCAGGATGCCTTCCTTCTCTGATTCTTCGTAACCAACTCAATCTGCTTGCGAAGAGGAACGTAAATCGCCAGAGCAAAGGCAAAATGAACAAGGAGATTGGGTAGCATATGATGAAGCAGTGACCAATTATAAGAAGTCGGATTGAGTCGAAACACCTTATATATGCCAAAAAGCGTACTGTCAAACAACAAGCTCCCCAGGATGACAATGGTCATCATCATGGGCAGCGGCGCCCGCGGGGACTTGAAGACAAGCCCCACCAAATATGCGGATACGCCCATAGCAAACGAATAAGTGCCAATCATCTCGCCGTAATACACGATATCGTGAAGCATGCCGAATATAAGTCCGAGCACCAGCCCCGTGTGGCGATGATAATAAATCGATACAAAAAACAAGCAAACCAACACGAAATTAGGATAAATCTGAAGCTGCAGTGAGCTTGGCGTTAACCAGAAAACCACCGTGCCCTGCAGAATAAACAACAAGAACAACAGCAGAATCAAAATTTGTTTACGGGCCATCTTATTCAGGCTCCTCAGGCGTAATGACAACGGTCAGATATTTCCAATCATCGAACTTGGCGGCTGGTTCGATCGTAGCCGTTCTGCTTTGACCGTATTGGCTGGTCTGAACGCTGAGGACCTTACCGATGATCATGCCTTGAGGAATAACGCCTCCGGCACCGGATGAAATGATCTTATCTTTTTCCTTAATCGGATCATCTTCCGAAATTCGCGTCATGAGCAGCGTGTTGGTCTTCTCATCGTAGCTCTCAACCACGCCAAACGTTTTGTCCTCTTTCCCGATCGCCGTAACCGAAATCGGCTGCGGATTCGGATCCTGGGCATCCATCGTAGTCAGCAGCTTCACTGTAGAGGTGAAATTGCTGACGTTGCTAATGATGCCGACCATGCCGTCGACCGTGGTGACCGACATATTAGGGCGAACCCCATCGCGCTCGCCCAGATCGATGACCAGTGACCGGTTATTCGGATCCGAATTAACGCTAAGGACTTGAGCGGTTCGATATTCGTATTTGTCACGATTCTTCTGGTTTTCGGTAAAATGAAGTTCGTCTTTTAGTGCCTCGTAATTGGCTTTCATGTTGTTGTAATTTGCACTCTCACGCGAATACTGCGCAACCGCCCGGCGCAGTTCCTCATTCTCTTCATAGATTTCCTTCATGTTCCGCACATCTTCAAAGAAACCCGCTATATAGGCAGCGGGCTTATAAAACACACTTTGCACAAAACCGACCGTATCTTTGACGAATTTTTCAGGCCAAGATAAAGAAGCTCTCGGGCCGAGCGTAAACCCCATAATAGCGATAAACGCTACCAGCCCGATGAGCATAATAAACAAACGCTTATTGCCTAGCAGCTTAAACAGTTGCAACACCCTCTAACTTACTGTTTTCTCTCCCAACATTAGGGGTTTACACTTTTATTTTGGTTTCTACCGTTTGGAACGGACGGCAGAGCTGCTCCGGGATTTAAACAAGTGAATGTTCTCGAGCGCTTTACCTGTGCCAATGGCCACGCAGTCCAGCGGATTCTCCGCAACGATGACCGGCATGCCGGTCTCTTCGGCAAGCAGCTTGTCCAGGTTGCGAAGCAATGCGCCGCCTCCCGTAAGCACGATGCCTCGGTCCATAATATCCGCAGCAAGCTCCGGAGGACATTTCTCAAGGGTAACCTTAACGGCTTCAACGATGGCATTAATGGTATCTGCCAACGCTTCGCTGATCTCATCCGATGTAATCGTGATCGTCTTCGGCAGACCCGTCACCAAGTCGCGGCCGCGGATTTCCATCGTTTCTACAGTCTCCAGCGGCATCGCGGAGCCTACTTCCATCTTGAGCAGCTCGGATGTGCGCTCACCGATCATCAAGTTATATTGACGTTTGATATAGGAGATAATAGACTCATCCATCTCATCGCCTGCAACGCGTACAGAGCGGCTGGTTACAATACCGCCTAGCGAAATGACCGCAACCTCGGTCGTACCTCCGCCGATGTCAACGACCATGCTGCCCGTAGGTTCCCACACAGGCAAATCGGCACCGATTGCAGCTGCAAAAGGCTCTTCGATCGTGTAAGCTTCGCGTGCTCCCGCTTGCTTGGTGGCATCTTCCACCGCACGCTGCTCTACCGCCGTAATGCCGGAAGGCACGCATACCATCACGTTCGGATGACGGGGGAATATGGAACGCTGCTTCTGTGCCTGACGAATAAAGTATTTAATCATCGTAGCCGTTGTATCAAAATCAGCGATGACGCCGTCTTTCATCGGACGAATGGCACGAATGTTCCCCGGTGTGCGTCCAATCATTTTCTTAGCCGATTCTCCGACGGCTTCAATGCTCTTCGTATCTGTACGCAGAGCAACCACGGAAGGTTCTCTTACGACAATTCCTTTCCCACGAACATAAACCAGCGTATTTGCCGTCCCCAAATCGATTCCCAAATCTTTCGTAAAACCACCAAACATGATGTATCTCCCTTTCTTCGTCAATCTGAACTATTATATTACATCAAGCCCCGTTCCTTCAAACTTACAAACGATCCGTCCCCAATGATCAGATGATCCAGCACGTCGATCCCGACAATCTGTCCTGCCTCCACTAAGCGTGCAGTCAGCGATATGTCTTCCGGGCTGGGCGTCGGATCTCCGCTAGGATGGTTATGCGCGCACACCAGGGATGCACTGCTGCATTTGATGGCCGCTCTGAACACCTCGCGGGGATGAACGATGGAAGCATTAAGGCTTCCCATCGATAACGTTTCCTGGGCAATGACATGATTTTTCGTATTTAAAAATACACAGACAAAATGCTCTTTCTGTAAATAGCGCATCTGTTCACTGAGCAGTTCTGCCGCGTCATGCGGACTGCGAATAATAACCGGCTCTACATGTCTCGATGCGGCTAAGCGCCGTCCAAGCTCGATGCCAGCCTTCAGCTGAACAGCCTTAGCCGTTCCAATTCCTTTGATTTGCGTAATTTCCTCAATGCTAAGATCAACGAGCTGCCGGATGCCGCCTGCTTCCCCCAGCAGCCGCTGGGCTATATGTACGGCAGATTCCTGGCGGGTTCCGGTCCGAAGCAATATCGCCAGCAATTCTGCATGGCTTAAAGCGCTCGCCCCATATTGCATCATGCGCTCTCTTGGTCGTTCATCATGGGGGATGTCGCGCAGCAATAGCGTTGGCGACTCCATATATTCCCCTCTTTTCTAAGATTTAAATCAGCAGGTCACCGAAACTTCAGGATACCCCTACATTTCGAATGCCGTTGTTCTATATCTATGAATCGGTGAGTACATCCATCCCCATTTCAGACAGCATGTCCGACAGCAGAGAAAGCGGCAGGCCGACAACGTTAAAATAGTCGCCTTCGATTCCTTCCACGATGGTTGCACCCAAGCCTTGAATCGCATACGAGCCCGCTTTGTCAGCAGGTTCCCCGCTCTTTACATAAGCCGCGATCGCGTCATCACTTAACGTTTTCATCTTTACGGTTGTCACACGGTGAGCGACCTTGGTACGACCAGATTCCCGGTCGACACAAGCCACGCCCGTGTACACGAGGTGAGCCCGTCCTTGAAGCATGGACAACATCCTTGCCGCGTCGGCTTGATCCTCCGGTTTCCCGAGGACAAGATCATCGACAACTACAATCGTGTCGCTTCCCACAATGATACCATCTCCCGGATCATCCGTCAGCTTTCGGAGAACCGCTTCCGCTTTACGTAGTGCCAGTGACTCCACAATTCGCTCTGGCGACCACCCGTGCGGAGTGTCCTCGTCAGCTTCACTAGGCATAATCTCGAATGGGATACGAAGGGAGGCAATCAATTCCTGACGCCGAGGAGAGGTGGAGGCCAATATGATACGGCGGTTTCTCTTCTCATTCAAGGGGGATAATCTCCTTTGTCATGTCTTAGAGCCTGCGGTATAACCAAAGCGCTGCTATAATGCCAAGCAGACTGAGCAGGCAAAAGTTAAGTTCAAGGTTAATGTCATAACGAATAATGTCAAAATCAGCGCTAGGCGACCACTTAATCGGTGTAGTCGACGTTAAAAACGACAAAGCCTTAACAGGTTGAAGCGCCTTGGCCAGCCATGTTCCCGTCAGCCACCCCAGCAGCAAAAACAAGATGAGCATTCCTTTGTTTTTCTTCATGCATCCTCTTCCCTCGCCATATTTTGACACCCTAATTATTATACGGTGAATCGATAAGCAATACAAACAGAAATCCGGCAGGGGGAACTATTTCCAGTTCCGAGCCGGATTTGACGTAAATTTGAATTTATAGGCCATCCAGGAGTTTCTTTTGGCCCATGACATAGTTCATCATGCCCGTTTGAATCTCCCACAAATGCCCCTTGGATTGATTTTTGTTATATTCAGAGAGCGCTGTGATCGAACTGTTCATGGATTGCTCCATCGCCGGCAGCACAGCCCCGGTCTCCGGACCCAAGCCGGCGGACAGCAGCTTCATCGATTGGATCCACTGCTGGTGCAGATTTGTGATCGCAGTTATATTCTCTGACGCCACCGCGCCGGCCTCCTGCTTCCCCAGCAGCGATGCCGATAGCGTACTCAACTCCGACACAAGCTCTCCGCTTATCGTGAAATAGTCCGTCAGCGTCTGCTCCTCGCCCGCAAAGGCAGCTGACTCTATATTAGGCAGCGCGATTTCTCTCACGTATAATTCGACGCCTTCGGCTTTAAGCTGATTGCTGAGCAGCTTGGCCTGCTCGCGGTCTGGAGATATGCCCGCATAAACACGGTTCTCCTCATCCAAATCTCCCCCAGCCGCAATACCGGACTGCAGCAGCTCCCCTTTCGCCTGCTCTGCCCGTTCCGGCGTGCTGAACACACCGTACTGAAGCATATAGAAGATTTGACCCGGAATGCGTGCTGTCGATTCAGTTAACTCTGGTGCGAGTGATGCTCCCGTTCCCCCGGATGAATCAGCCGGTGCTTGGTTAACTGCATCATTGCTTTCAAGCTGCCCCGTTGCAGGATCCTCACCTGCATTGCCGCCGTTAAACATGGACAGCACCATATACCCAAACAGCAAACCCGTAACAACAGCCGCGGTCACGGATACAGCCATTTTCCAGAAGGAGGTAGGCTTGCGCGAGCGATAATAACCGTAATCATCGGCAGGTGACTCATGTAGATCTTTCTCGTGCCCGAGATTCCAATTCGAATCGTTTGCGCCCGGGCCCACTCTTCCGGAATACGCGTCATCATGAAGATCGTAGAGATCCTCAACCTCACGCATATCGTCATATGTATCGGCAGGTTCAGACCCGTTACCGAACGCCCCGCCCTCGACATGATCCAGACGTCTTCTTTCCTCAGCTAATCGCCCCTTGGACCGGGTATGACGCGAGGATCTCCATTCTTGTCCGTTCACATCCCGAGTGTCCTCCTCCCGGAGCGGCGAGACTACTCGCAGATGATCATGTTGCATGCTGCTCCTATGTTCGAACGAATTGCCCGCATCGGTAAACCGATCAGTCATTGTGTCAAACTCGTCGAATACGAGATGACGGTCATCAACTTGAGCATCGCGACTTGCGGGAACTTTTTGATGCGAATCCCGTTCATCACGCATATGATCCTTGTAGCTGTCCTTCGGCGGATCGTGATCGAAACGAATCGTCATTCGTGCTTTATTCATATCCACACACCTCACTTGTCCTTCTACACCTAGCTATATGATCAAGCTTGGCAACTTATGAGTGTGCGAAAATAAAACAAACAGGCTGATCAAGAAAGCATCTTTCTTGATCAGCCTGTGTTCTACTTATCGATCCGCTGCTTTGCCTCCGTTCTAAGACAAAAGCTCATGCAATCCCCTGCTGCAGCGAAGCAGCAAAGCATGCGTGCAATCCATTTACTTCTTGCCTTTAATAGACTCCGCTAAAGCAGCGCCGACCTTCCAAATATCGCCCGCACCCATCGTCAGAACCAGATCGCCTTCTTTTACTCGACCTTTGAGATCGCTCAGGACATCTTCTTTGGTAGGCAAATAGCGGGCACCGGCATTGCTGTTCTGGACAATCAGCTCCACCAGCTTACCGGAACTGATACCCTCGATCTGCTTCTCGCCGGCAGGAGAATAAATATCGGTGATAATCACCTCATCCGCTTCCCCGAATGCGCGGCTAAACGCATCCAGCAGGAAAAAGGTCCTCGAATACCGCTGCGGCTGGAATACGGCAATAATCCGTTTGCCCGTAGCTTTGGCGGCACTGATCGTAGCCTCGATCTCCGTCGGATGATGCGCATAGTCGTCAATCACCAGAATGCCTTCAGCTTCGCCCAGCACCTGGAAGCGGCGCTTAGCTCCGTTGAACTTGACGATGGCCTCTACAATCGCTTCGAACGAGATTCCGCCTTTCAAGCAGCATATCACCGTAGCCATGGCGTTGTAGACATTGTGTTTACCCGGTACGGACAATTCCACAGTACCCAGCTCCATGCCGTTATGAAGCATCGTGAAGCTGACGTGACGGTCGCCGAGCACCAGATTCGTTGCCGTATACTCTGCATCCGCATGAATGCCGTATGTGGTGACATTGCATTTTAGGTCAGGCAAAATCGCCTGAATGTTGTTATCGTCCGCGCAAACCACGGCCGTACCGTCTGCCTTGATCTGGCTGAGGAATTGTACATATGCTGCCTTGAGACGATTAAAATCCCCTTCGTAATTCTCCAGATGATCGGCCTCAATATTCAGAACAACGCCGAGCCAAGGGTGGTACTGAAGGAATGAACCGTCACTCTCGTCCGCTTCGGCCACCACGTGCTCGCCTTCACCGGCTTTGGCATTCGTGCCCACGTTCATGATTTCCCCGCCGATGATAAATGTCGGATCGACGCCGCACTCTTCCATTACGAGCGCAATCATCGATGAAGTGGTTGTCTTACCATGCGCACCCGCTACGGCGACCCCTTTGCGTTCGTTCAGAAGACGCGCCAGCATCTGCGCACGGTGAAGGACAGGAATGTTCAGCTTCTCTGCTTCGACCCGCTCCACGTTGTCTTGGGATAATGCCGTCGAGTAAACCACAAGGTCCGCGCCCTGGACTTGCTCGGCGGTATGTCCAATGTATATTTTGGCGCCTTTGGCCGCCAGCTTTTCTGTCAATTCTTGCGATGCCACGTCAGAACCCGTGACTTTATAACCCATCTCCAGCATAACTCTTGCAATGGCGCTCATCCCGTAGCCGCCAATTCCTATAAAATGAACATGTTCCGATGTATTCAACAGATATCACCAACCTTTTTCAGAATCGGAAAGGCCCAGGAGGTTGGAACGCACGTCGGCAATCAGGTACAACGTGCCCGACACCACCCCAAGATCCTCCGCTTCCGTCCGTGACTTCAACTCTTCAAGTGCGTTTTTCCAATTTGGTTCTATGATGATTTGCAGTGTATGTTTGGCGTATTTCTCCCTTACCTGCTCTACGATGTCACCAAGCGCCTTGGCGTCCAGTTTCTTCCGGAAATCCGGTTCAGTCAGGATAAGCGTATCCACTATTGGCAGTATATGCTGCAAATACGATTCATGATGCTTATTTGCCAGCATTCCCATCATTAAGTTCAGTTTTCGATACTTATAGATCTGCGGCAAGCTTTTGGCCAAGGTTTCAGCCCCTTCGGGGTTGTGCGCACCATCGAGAACAATCCGCGGGGAGGACTGCACTTGTTCCAGTCTTCCCGCCCAGAAAGTATCCTTAAACCCTGTACGCAATTCTTCATCATCCACGATGAAAGCCATATACTGGCGAAGCACTTCCAGCGTCATCATCGCAAGCGCGGCATTGGCGCATTGGTGCTCACCCTGCATCGAGATGTCCAGATCCATGTCCCGAAACGGACCCTTAAAACGGAAAGTCTGGCTTTCTTCGTTCCCGCGCAGCCGCTCATAGGAGAATTGTTCATCTACGAGATACAGACTTGTACGGTTTTTGACTACCGTTTGTTTCAGAATATCGACAGCCTCCGGCTGAGTTACCGTGCTCACCACAGGAACTCCAGGCTTGATAATGCCAGCCTTTTCCGTGGCGATCTCCTGAATGGTATCACCCAGAACGTCGGTATGGTCCATTCCGATATTCGTGATCACCGAAATGATGGGATGAACGATATTGGTCACGTCCAGACGACCGCCAAGTCCCGTCTCCCATACCACCACGTCCGGATAAGATACCTCGGCATAATACAGTATCGCGAGGGCGGTGGACACCTCAAACATGGTGGGCGATCCGAGCCCGGAGCCCGCAATTTCGGCTACAAGCGGCGCTAAGCGATTCGCGAGTTCAAGCAGCGTCTCTTCCGGTATGTCCTCGCCGTTATACTGAAACCGATTGGTAAACTTCGTAATATAGGGAGACGTGTAGGTGCCAACCGTGAATCCCCCATGAAGCAGAACCTTTGTTAAAAAAGCGCATGTGGAGCCTTTTCCATTCGTTCCGGCCACGTGAATAAATTTCAACCGCCGCTCCGGATGGCCGAGGAGCTCCATCAATCGCTGAATTCTATCCATGCCCGGGCGGATTCCAAACGGAATCAGCCCGTTGATCCAAGCTACCGCTTCCTCATAGGTATGGAACGGAGCTGCCACTGCAGCTGCCGAATGATCAACCATCGTTCTCACCTTCTGGTCCAGATTCATCTTGCCCTTTAGCCTCTCAATTCTTCGATGCGCGCAATCACTTTACTGCGTTTGTCCGAGTAATCCGCAAGCTTCGCCCGTTCTTCTTCAATCACCTTTTCGGGTGCTTTCGATACGAAACCAGGATTGTTCAGCTTCTTCTCCACACGCTCGACTTCGCTGTTCAAATGCTGAATTTCCTTCTCCAGACGCGTGATCTCCTGAGCGATATCGATCAACCCGGCAAGCGGCAGATACATTTCAACACCTGTTACCACGGCGGTCATCGCCTTATCCGGCGCCTCAAGCGCAAGGGAGGATTGATACTCCGACGTGTTGCAGAAGCGGCGAATATAATCCGCATTGCGATCGATAATGCTGGCAATTTGCTCGCTTACCGGCTTCAACTGGAGTTCCACTTTTTTGCTCATCGGTACGTTTACTTCCGCCCGGATGTTACGTACAGCACGGATGACATCCATCAGCAGGTTCATTTCGGTAACGGCTTCCGCATTCTCAAATGCCTCGTCATAGGTCGGCCATGAAGCCAACATCACCGTCTCGCCTTCATGCGGCAAATGCTGCCAGATCTCTTCGGAGATGAACGGCATGAACGGGTGGATCAAGCGCATCGTGCGGTCCAGCACATAGGCAAGCACCGACTGCGTCTTTTTCTTGGCCGCTTGATCCTCGCCATACAGGGACAGCTTAGCAAATTCAATATACCAGTCACACAGATCATCCCAGATGAAATTGTAGAGCAGTCGACCGGTTTCGCCAAATTCGTAGGCATCAATTAGACGCGTAATATCGCGGGAAGTTTCGTTCAGACGATGCAAAATCCAACGGTCGGCCGTTCCCAGCTCTCCCGAAATGTCGATATCCGCCGCCGTGAAGCCCTCCAGGTTCATGAGCGCAAAACGTGACGCATTCCAGATCTTGTTCGCGAAGTTACGCGCTTGCTCCACACGTTCCCAGCGGAATCGAAGATCCTGACCCGGCGTACTGCCGGTCGATATCATATAACGCATGGCATCTGCGCCATACTGTTCAATAACCTCGAGCGGATCGATGCCGTTGCCGAGCGACTTGGACATCTTGCGGCCTTCGCTATCCCGAACCAGACCATGGATAAGCGTATCTTTGAACGGCATTTGATCCGTAAATTCAAGCCCTTGGAAAATCATCCGCGAAACCCAGAACGGAATAATATCATAACCCGTTACGAGAACGCTTGTCGGATAATAACGTTTGAAATCCTCGCTGTCCAGATTCGGCCAGCCCATGGTTGAGAACGGCCACAATGCGGAGCTGAACCAGGTATCCAGCACATCCTCATCCTGTCTCAGATCGTCCTTGCCAAGCTTCGCGCGCGCTTCCTCTTCATTCATGGCAACAACCACTTCGCCCGTGGATTCGGAATACCACGCCGGAATCCGGTGGCCCCACCACAATTGACGAGAGATGCACCAATCGCGCACATTCTCCATCCAATGCAGGTAGGTTCGCTCGAACCGGTCAGGCACGAAGTTTACGCCCTTGCCGGATTTCTGCGCAGTAACGGCTGCTTCCGCAAGCGGCTGCATCTTAACGAACCACTGCGTGGACAGGTAAGGCTCGACCACCGCACCGGATCTTTCGCTATGACCAACCTGATGGACATGGTCTTCGATGCGAAGCAATACGCCCGATTCCTTCATGTCGCTGACGATCTGCTTGCGGCATTCTGCGCGGTCAAGGCCCTGGTACTTGCCGGCAAATTCATTCATCGTTCCGGATTCGTCCATCACGGTGATTTGCGGCAGATCATGTCTCAGACCCATTTCGAAGTCATTCGGATCATGGGCCGGCGTAATTTTAACCGCTCCGCTGCCGAAATCCTTCTCCACGTACTCATCGGCAATAACCGGGATCTCGCGGCCGACAATAGGCAGGACCAATGTCTTGCCGATCATGTCTTTATAGCGCTCATCTTCCGGATGAACGGCTACCGCCGTATCGCCGAGCATGGTCTCCGGACGGGTGGTTGCTACGGTAATGGAGCCGCTGCCGTCTTTCAGCGGGTATTGCAAGTGGTACAAATGGCCGTTGACCTCTTTGTACTCCACTTCGATATCGGACAAAGCCGTGCGAGCAGCCGGGTCCCAGTTGATGATGCGTTTGCCGCGATATATGAGCCCCTTATCATAGAGCTTGACGAATACTTCCCGAACCGCTTCCGACAACCCCTCGTCGAGCGTGAAACGCTCTCTGGAGTAATCGAGGGACAGGCCGATCTTGGACCATTGGTCACGGATCGTATTCGCATACAGATCCTTCCATTCCCACACTTTCTCCAGAAATTTATCACGTCCCAGATCGTAGCGGGTAACGCCTTCTTCGCGAAGCTTCTGCTCAACCTTGGTTTGCGTGGCGATGCCCGCATGGTCAGAGCCCGGCAGCCACAGCGCATCATAGCCCTGCATCCGCTTTACGCGAATCAGGATGTCCTGCAGCGTAAAGTCAAGGGCATGGCCGATATGAAGCATTCCCGTAACGTTTGGTGGAGGAATAACAATCGTATACGGCTCCGCGTCCGGTCGTTTGCCAGCTTCAAAGAAGCCGCCTTCCTTCCAGTACGGATACCATTTTTGTTCGGCTGCCTTCGGATCATACGTCGTCGGCATGTCTAACTGTGATTGGTTTTGTTTTTGATCCATATTTTCGTACCTCCGATACTGTTAATCAGTTTTGCCAACCCGAAACGTTTTAGCCTCCGGGCGTGGCCATGGATATCCATGTTTGCGTGAAACAAAAAAAGCCCTTCGTCCTCAAAGGACGAAAGACTGTTCTCTCGCGGTACCACCTTTGTTTCGTGCTTATAATAATTCATGAATCGTGTCCTCCCATGAAGAACATGAAAGGCCTGCGATCAAGCACGACACTTTACGCAGATAACGGCTGCGGCCGGCGAACTCTAACCAGGGTAGCGATCGATCCCTACTCTATCTCAAGTCCGCAACTCCGGGGCGACTTCGGCAAGCTGGTTCCTGCGGAATCTCACAGCGCTTGGTAGCAATTCCGCTCTCTGAAGGCCATACCTTCCTACTCTTCCCGTTCAACGTTGTTCTAGCTTATTGAAATACCTGTACATATTCTATTCAAATATACCGTGGTTGTTGCATATAGTCAATATTTCGAGTGTTTCCGAACGGTTTAGACATCATACCTGTCGATCCAAATAAATCTTATACGTTATAAAAAGAAGCCTCAGCTCGTCCATTCCCTCTTCTCCTAACCGATTCCCTGCCAAACAAAAAACAGGCCAAGGATATCCTACCTTGACCTGCTTGTTCTTATGCGATTGACCTCCGCCGATTACTGCGGAATGTATAATACCTGGCCTTCTTCCACATTCTGCTCGGACATGCGGTTATATAACAAAAGCTCTCGCGGCGTCAGTTGATAACGCTCGGCAATCACGTCGAGTGTCTCTTCACGCTGCACAATGCACATCCGGACCTTGCGGAAAGGCGTTTCCTCACGGCGGTTACCCAGGAACAGACTCTTCCACTCCACGTCCTCGGCCGTTGCGGAGTCAACCAATTCCTCCGTCTCTTCTTCCTCGTCCCGAGCGGCTTGATCCTGATCCTGAACCGTTCTGCTCGATTGAAGCAACGAAGAGAAGCCTACGCCCGATGCGCTGTTTGTGCTGCTGTTCTTCGTGTTGAAGGCCACCTTTAACTCCGGCTTGGTCGGAACCTCTTCGGCTTTAATGGAAACCTCTTCCGTTATATCATCCATATCCTCCGAAGGTACTGCTTCCTCAGCGAAAACAGGCTGGGCTTCCTCCGTTTCCACTGATTCCAGAACCGGAACGGCTTCAACTTCTTCACCCTTACGCTCAATGACACCAGGGAAACCGGCTGCCGGATCTTCTTGCTCCGGCTCGGGCTGGACCGAAGCCCGTTCGAATTGCCATACACTTGGAATCGACGACTCAGCTGCCTGAGCTTCCGTCTCATTATGTAAGGCATATTCGACCGTATCCCGGGCTTCAGGCGCACTGGAGATGCTAATGGTGCTGTCTGAGTCCTGTGAATCCCGTGTTTGGTTCTCATACTGCGCCCAGGATGCCAGATACTGCTGTGTGCGTGCATCCGACCCGGGCTCTTGGGCTCTGGTCTGAGCCTCGTTGAAGTAAGAAGGCGAAGTCGAGTTAGCGTCTGCATGAGTTCCGCCGCCATGAAGCTGTTCGTACGGGTTGGCTGCGAACTGCTGCTCCCCGTTCGAATACGAATCAGTCGCTTCAGGAGCATGTACCACTGTGAATTCCTCATTGGCCCATACTTGGTCACGGGCTCCCGGAGCCGCCGCCTGAATTCCTTTGAGCGACAGAACCCCTGTAATGTTCAAGCTGCGTTTGGATAACAAATCCACGTCAAAATTCTCGATCTCGACCGCGATGTCATCCAATGATGATACCCGGTTCATCGGGACCGTGATTTCAACCGGGATCCAGTGTTCGAGCGGCTCCGTCTCTCCTGCTTCGGTGTCACCTTTATACAGGCCTGCAAGAAGCAGATGACCCCGAAGCGTAGCCTGGTCCTGCTGACTGATCACCTGAATATGCGGGATCAACTCCGCCTCTTCCAATTCTTCGATTCCCGGCAAATCTTCCGTTAAATTAATACGCTCGTAAATATCGAACCGCAATCCGTAGGACTGGTCAAACACGGGAATGTCCTCCTTTTTGGCATATACTATCCGTGATCTGTCATCACGGCATGAGCCTAAGTTTTGCCACTCAATTTATCTATATGCCGAAAATAGGAGAGCATGACTTTTTTGCGAATTGTGCGTGAAAGTTACGGGTTCATTCAGGATCTTGCAAATTTTCTTAACGTTCCGATGTCTCTATGATTCGCTCTCTTAACTCCATCAGATCCAGAGGCCAGGGTGCATTCACCTCGATATTCTCGCCCGTGAGAGGATGAGTAAATAACAGACGTTCGCCATGCAGCGCTTGGCGCGGAAACGCCCCTGGTCCTCCGTATAAGAAATCTCCCAGAAGCGGATGTCCCATATGACTTAGATGCACCCGGATCTGATGCGTCCGGCCGGTTTCCAGTCGAATTTGCAGCAGGCTGGCTTTCGGATACACCTCGGATGATAGAATATGCGTGATCGCAGCCTGCCCGGTTAATGAAACCCTCCGACGGCTTGAATGATAGCGGTCTTTGCCTATCGGCAGATCGATTCTCTTCAAATCCTGAGAGACCCTCCCCTGAACGATAGCGGCGTATATCCGGACGATCTTCTTCTCCCGCATGTCCTCGTCAAGCTTTAGCTGCGCATATTCATTCTTGGCGTACAGTACGGGACCTGTTGTATCCTTATCCAGCCGATGAATATGCCGGACAGCCGTATGAATGCCTTCTGCTTCGTAATATGCGGCAACCACATGATTCAGGGTCGTCTCGCGGCTCTCGTTGTCCGGATGGACGGCCATACCGGCCGGTTTGTTCACGACCAGGCAGAAATCGTCCTCATACAATACATCAAGCTCCTGCCATCTCGGTTCGATGCCGTAATCCCGATAAGGAAAAAGGACCAGCCGAAGCCGATCCCCTCTCCATTGTATCCCCTGTTCATCACGAAGCTTACGGTACAGCTTCTCGGGCATACCGACCGTGTCCATAAGCCACTTGGCAGCGGCTTCGTTCCGGTCCGGCTGACTCAATAGCGCCTTGCCCGGCGTCGTCTCCAGCCATTCGCCGCGTTTGCTCCAATTCCCCCCGTAACTCATAGGCTTTTGAAGGCGTTGTAGTTGGCTTCAATGGTAGCATCGATATCTTCTACCGTATGAGCGCCCGAGATAAACATGCCCTCGAACTGGGAAGGAGGTACGCTGACTCCCTCTTGTACCATCGCTGCAAAATAACGGCGGAAACGATCCAGATCACTAGTCTTTGCCGTATCGAAATTGACGACCGGCGTATTCGTGAAGAAAGGACATACCATGGAGCCGATCCGGTTAATCGTAAGCGGGATACCGAATTCCTGAGCGTTACGCTCAAATCCTGCCTGAAGACGGGCTCCCCGCTCCTCGAGCTGTTCATAGACGGCAGGCGTCAGTAGGTTCAGGGTGGTGTACCCAGCCGCCATGGCGAGCGGATTACCGCTTAATGTTCCTGCTTGATAGATCGGTCCCGCCGGAGCAATCTGATCCATCAGCTCACGCTTGCCTCCATAAGCACCGACTGGCAGACCACCGCCGATCACCTTGCCCAGGCAGGTCAAATCCGGCGTAATGCCATAACGTCCTTGCGCGCAGTTCAGGTCAACGCGGAATCCGGTCATCACCTCGTCAAAAATAAGTACGCTGCCATAATCAGAAGTGACCTTGCGAAGACCTTCCAGGAATCCTGGCTGCGGCGGAACCACGCCCATATTGCCTGCCACGGGCTCAACAATAACGGCTGCAATCTCTTCGCCGAACCGCTCGAAGGCAAGCTGTACCGATTCCAGATCGTTATAAGGAACCGCAATGGTGTTGGAAGCAACGCTTTCTGGCACACCCGGACTATCAGGAAGTCCAAGCGTTGCGATGCCTGATCCCGCTTTGATCAGAAGACTGTCGGCGTGGCCATGATAGGAGCCCTCGAATTTAATGATTTTGCTGCGTCCTGTATAACCGCGCGCTAGACGGATGGCACTCATCGTTGCTTCCGTACCGGAATTCACCATCCGCACGACCTCGATCGACGGTACGCGTTCACAGACGAGCTTCGCCATCTTCGTTTCTAATAGGGTTGGAGCACCGAAGCTGGTGCCCTTGGCAGCTGTCTCCTGAAGCGCTTCAACAACCTCAGGATGCGCGTGACCCATAATCAGCGGCCCCCAGGAACCGACATAATCGATAAAGCTGTTGCCGTCGATATCATATACCCGGCTGCCTTCTCCGCGATCGATATAAATCGGGGTTAGTCCAACAGACTTAAACGCACGTACCGGGCTGTTAACACCGCCGGGAATATATAACTTCGCTTCTTCAAAAGCGGAACGCGACAAATCTTCTTTTCGCAAATCTTGGCTCATTGTATGCACTCCTAACTCTTTCATCGTTAATGGTTACTAGCTGCGCATCCAGCGTGCTGCGTCCTTCGAGAAATACGTAATGATAATGTCCGCACCGGCACGCTTCATCCCGGTCAACAGCTCCATCACAATCGCCTGCTCACTGATCCATCCCTGCTGAGCAGCCGCTTTAATCATGGAATACTCACCACTCACGTTATATGCAACAATCGGCAGATCAAACTGGTCTCTCAGCAATCGGACAACATCAAGGTAGGCCATAGCCGGTTTCACCATCAGCATATCGGCGCCTTCCAGCACGTCCGTCTCCGCCTCGCGAAGCGCCTCTCTCACATTGGCCGGATCCATCTGATAAGTTTTGCGGTCGCCGAATTGCGGAGCGGAATCGGCAGCCTCACGGAAGGGTCCGTAAAAGGCCGAAGCGTACTTAACGGAGTAAGACATGATCGGCACGTTATAAAACCCGGCTTCATCAAGTCCGGAACGAATGGCTTGGACAAAACCGTCCATCATATTGGAAGGTGCAATAATATCGGCTCCGGCTTTGGCCTGGGAAACCGCTGTACGGACAAGCAGCTCCAGCGACTCGTCGTTTAATACATCGCCGCAGGTGTGGCCGTCACGCTCAAAGGTATGCACCATACCGCAGTGGCCGTGGTCGGTAAATTCGCACAGGCACGTATCAGCAATCACCAGCAGATCGGGATGCCACGACTTGATGAGACGGGTAGCCTCCTGGACAATCCCGTCATCCGCAAAACCCGATGTGCCCACGCTGTCTTTCGTCTCGGGAATTCCGAACAGGAGCACAGCAGGAATGCCTAGACTTACGATTTCGTCTACTTCCTCTTTCAAGGTGTCAAGCGAAAAATGATAGACGCCTGGCATGGAGGAAATCTCGGATTTCACACCACTGCCATAGGTCACGAAGATCGGCTGAACCAGATCCTCCGTATGAAGCACGGTCTCGCGGACCATGCTGCGAATGCCGGCATTTTGACGCAGCCGACGATGGCGTACGATTGGAAAACTCATGACGTATACCTCCAAATGATGTAATTTCGTTCATGTATATAAGAGATTATGGTATTATGGCGCAACACGGCGTGGATCGTTCTCGTTCCAAATGCACAAGGCCTTAACCAGACTGTCGACCGTCGCTTCCTCGGCGAGGAGGGATACGTGCAGTCCGGCTTCTTCAGCCGTCTGCGCGGTTAATGGTCCGATGCAAGCAATCGTCGAACCTTTCAACAGTTCGACTGGATCTGCCACGCCCATCCCCTTCAGCACCTTCAGCAGATTGGTAACCGTAGATGAACTGGTGAACGTAACGGCGTGAATGCCTCCATCTTCAAGCAGCTTCAGCAGCTCATCATCGTCCTCGCCGCACAGCACGTTCTCATAGATCACGGCTTCCGTGACGTGCAGTCCCATTTCCGTCAGCTTCTCCGGCAGCCACTTGCGTGCCAGATCGCCGCGAGGCAGCAGCACGCGCTGACCGGGCTGGAGCTCTGAACCGTAAGCATCGATAAGGCCTTCCGCCTGGTAACGCTCCTTGATAACTTCAGCCACTACACCGTATTGTCCAAGAGCATGAGCTGTTGCGGGGCCAACTGCGACGATGCGAGCCGAGGCTAAGGCGCGAATATCGCGACCATTCTCCTTTAGGTGGCGGAAAAAGAATTCGACTCCGTTCACGCTGGTGAAAAATACCCAGTCATACGTACTCAGCTTGTCCAGTGCTTGTTGAATTCCGGTAAGCCTCTCGCTCTTCGAAGGCATGACGGTTTCGATGACGGGAAACTCATAAGGCTCTCCGCCCAGTTCTTCGATTTGGGATACCAATGCACTGGCCTGGCTTCGCGTCCTTGTGACCAGTATTCTTTTTCCGAAGAGGGGCAGCCGTTCCGCCCACTTCAGGTGCTCCCGCTGAAGCACCACCTGTCCAACAACGATGACCGCAGGCGGCTGAAAATCCGCTGCCTTGACTCTGTCTTCGATGTCCGCCAGTGTCCCCGTCAGCGTATCCTGCTCTGCCCGGGTTCCCCATCTAATAAGAGCCACCGGGGTTTCCGGCGGTCGGCCGTGCTTGATCAGCTGACGACTGATATAACCAATCTTGGCCACACCCATCATAAAAATCAAAGTCCCCGTTGCATTGGTAACCTTGTCCCATTGAATCATTCGATCCAGCTTTTCGGGACTTTCGTGGCCGGTAATTATCGATAAAGACGAAGCATGGTCACGATGCGTCACCGGAATCCCGGCATAAGCCGGAACACTGATCGCCGAGGTGATCCCCGGCACAATCTCGTACATGATGCCATGACGGTATAACAGCTCCGCTTCTTCACCCACTCTTCCGAAGATCGTTGGATCGCCGCCCTTTAAACGGACTACCGTCTTGCCTTCCAAAGCAAAATCAACCAGCAGCTGATTGATCTGCTCCTGTTTCAACGTATGCCGATCCGGAAGCTTGCCTACATAGACCTTCTCCGCTCCGGGTTTCATCCATCGCAGCAGCCGAGGACTGGCTAATCGGTCATACACCACGACATCCGCTTTTTCAATGCATTCCTTGCCTTTAATCGTGATCAGGCGTGCATCGCCCGGTCCTGCTCCCACCAGATAAACCTTGCCTGCCATATCCTCAGCCCCTAACTTGTGCCAGTATCTTCTCCGCTCCTTTAGCTTTCAGCTTTTCAGCCACTTCCACTCCGAGCGATTCAGGGTCGGTTCCCTCGGCGCTTTCCTTCAGTATGATTTCGCCGTCAGGAGAACCTACCATTCCTGTTAATTGTATAACGTTTTGTTCTCGGCGGGAATCTCCGGCATCCACATTCTTCAGGACGGCGTAAGCCCCGATCGGCACCTGGCATCCTCCGTTAAGCTCGCTTAGAAACTTGCGTTCAGCCGCAACGGTTCGTGCGGTAACCTCATCATTATAAAGAGAGAGCAGATGCAGCAGGTCTGCATCGTTTTCGCGGCATTCAATTCCAAGTGCGCCCTGGCCGACGGCTGGCAGGCTAATTTCAATCGGCAAGTACGACGTGATCCGGTCCTCCCAACCCATACGCTGAAGACCGGCGGTCGCCAGAATGATGGCCTGAAATTCACCGTCCTCCATTTTGCGAATGCGAGAATCGATATTCCCCCTAATCCATTCGATCTGCAGATCCGGCCGGTAAGCCTTGAGCTGACTGGACCGGCGCAGACTGCTTGTCCCCACCTTGGCACCTGTAGGAAGGTCATCCAGCGTTGTTCCTTCTTTGGAGATCAGACAATCACGAGGGTCCTTTCTTGCCGGCACCGCGCCGGACACCAAACCTTCGGGCAGAACGGAAGGCATGTCCTTCATGCTGTGAACCGCCATATCAATCTCGCCGTCCATCATCGCCTGCTCGATTTCTTTGACAAACAATCCTTTGCCGCCTACCTTGGAGAGGGTAACATCTAGTATGCGGTCGCCCTTTGTGACGATTTTTTTGACGGTGAAGTCATAGTCCAGACCGTGCTCCTTGGCTAAACGCTTTAAGTCATCAATAACCTGTCCTGTCTGTGTCAGTGCCAGAGCACTTTGTCTACTGCCAACTACGATTGTGCGCATCTTTCATTCCTCCTGATTATTCGCAATCCACTGCTTGATCTTGTCCTCACTCCAGGGCACATAAGCTCCGCGGCGAATCTCTCCGAGCATATCCATGCGATATGCCTTGTGCAAAAGCCGCCTGCGTGCGTCAGCGGACTCCACCTCTTCCCTGATCATCGAACGCATCCTATATAAAAAATCCAAATAGTCCTCATACTCAGACCCGAACTGGACTTCGAGCTCGTCGCGTATCGCGCGTGCGGCCATCGGCCCTGCTCCTGATGTGGATACAGCCAGCGTAAGCCTTCCCCGTCGCAGTACCGTCGGATTGATAAACGTTCCGGCCTCGCCGTTGCTGGCCACGTTCACCAGTACGCCAAGACGATCGGCATCCTCCGCTATTTGCAGATTCAGCTTGCTGTCATCCGTTGCCGCATGGACCATAAACGCGCCTATCAGATCGTCTGATTGATACTTCCGCTTCGTCCATCGAAGAGTCTTCTCGCTCTCTAAACGTTGAAGTTTCTCGCTTCGTAATAAGGGACTTACAATATGTACGCTTGCTCCGGCATTCAGCAGGGTGACGGCTTTACGTTCCGCCACCTTGCCGCCGCCGACAATCAAGCATAAACGTCCCCTGCAGTTCAGCATAACGGGTACATAATGATCATCATACGCCATTTTTGCCATCACACTCCTGACCAACTATGGAAAGCGGACCACGTATTGAGAAAGAAATTCAAAATAATGAACCCATACCCGATTAAAGCCCATATGGCCGCTTCCCTGCCGGACCTTCTCCACAAGCGACGTTTGATGAAATAAACCAAATACATCGCAAGCGCCGTCATTGTAGACATGACTTTGATGTCCAAAAACAGGGTCCATCGTCCAGCCATGGCCACCGACATCACGGCCAAGATGAGCGACATGACCAGAATAATCGTCCCGGCCATCAGCGCTTTATAAGAATAAACATCCAGCTTCTCCAGACTTGGCAGCCTGCGCATCGTATCATTCCATTGCTTGTGCTTCAGTTTCCGGTGCAGGAACATATAAATCGCCGCAAACACGGCCCCGACAGTCAAAGCGGCGAAGCTGATACTCGCCAGGGCAATATGAATAAGCAAGAGACGATGTTCCGTCTCCCAGCTGTGCAATGCATTGTCTCCTGCCGTGAACCATAAACGATTGACCAGCATGACGCTAAACCCGACGAGGTTTATGAGCAGGACGGCAAATTCCGACCGCTTCATATATGCCAGGGCAATCGATGTGATCGATATGCAGAACGCCAGCAGGAACAGGAAGTCAAACAGCGTAAATACCGGAAAGTGGAAATGTCCGCCTTCCATCGCTCTGATGCCGATTCCGGTGAATTGTAACAGTGCAGTAATAACAAGAAGCCCTGTGCCTATCCGCTTCGCCACCGAATTGCGTGAAACGCAATCCGAGATATAAAACAGAAGGCTCAGGGCATAGATACAAATGCCGGTGATATAAATTAAGTTTAACAGCATGGGTTGTACTCACCCTCCTCAAAGGGTAGCTGGGGCCAGAGACACCTTAAGCGGTTTCTCTTCTGCCTGCTGATCTACAGCATTCTTCGGCCGTTCAGCTTTAACGGGTGCAGTTGCTTTCTTGTTGCGGCTGCGGGCTTCCTGCTCATTCTCATGGATCAAGCTTTCCAGCGCAAAGATTTGTGAAAAATAATCCAGTGCTTCACCGCCCTGCTTGCCGCCCGTCATTTCCTTAATCCGGTTAATGGGATCATGCATCATCTGATTAACGATGCTCTTGGTCAAACGACGGATGACTTTTCGCTGGCGTTCATCCAGTTCCGGAAGCTTGTTGAACAAGCTTTCCATCGTTTCTTCATGAATGGCATTCGACTTTTCCTGCAAGGCCCGAATCGCCGGTCTGACACCGAGCGTCTTCAGCCATGTGTGGAATGCATCCATCTCCTCTTGAATCATCACTTCAATCTTCGCTGCTTCTGCCCGGCGCATTTCCATATTGGTCTCTACAATGCCTTCCAGATCATCAATATCGTACAGGAACACATTGGAAACTTCCCCAACCGCCGGATCAATGTCCCGTGGCACAGCAATATCAATCATGAACAACGGGCGGGACTGGCGTTTCTTCATGCTCTCTTTTACCCGCTCCGCATTCAGAACATATTCATTCGAGCCTGTGGAGCTGATAATGATATCCACGTCATTCAGCAAATTCTTGGCTTCGGCAATGGTGCATGGCGTCCCTTTGAATTTGCTTGCAAGTTCCTCAGCACGGCTAAGCGTACGGTTGGCCACAATTACTTCAGCGGCACCGTTGGCATAAAGATGCTTCACGGTAAGTTCGCTCATCTTGCCTGCACCAAGTATCATCACTTTTTTATCGTTAAATGCCCCGAAAATCCGTTTACCCAGTTCCACCGCTGCATAGCTGACAGAGACGGCGCTCTCTCCGATCGATGTCTCCGAATGAGCCCGCTTGCCGAGCGTAACGGCTTGCTTAAACAACATATTGAACCAAGTACCCGTGGCATTCTGCTGCTGCGACGTCAAAAAAGCATTGCGCACCTGCCCCAGGATCTGCGTCTCTCCAATGACCATGGAATCCAAACCGCAGGTAACCTTAAACAGATGGGAAATCGCTTGTTCATCTTCATATATATAGAGGTGCTGTGTAAATTCTTCACGATTAATGCCGAACCACTGTTCCATAAAACTGCGGATAAAGTAGCCGCACATATGAAGGCGGTCTACCACAACATAAATCTCAGTTCGGTTGCAGGTAGCGACAATGACGCCCTCCAATACGCTCTTGGTCGAATTAAGCTGCTCTAACGCCTTGGGCATGTCTTCTTCCGAGAATGTAAAGCGTTCTCTGACTTCCACAGGCGCCGTGCGATAGTTCAACCCAACAACGACGATGTGCATTGCATGTTCACCTGCCTATTTCTCCGAGTAGTTTTGCCGTTCACAACGGACTTCCTTGACCTTGTTCATTATATCACAGTATGCTGAACAGCCTTGTCTATTTTATGAAATGTTTATGAAATCCCCATACTTCTTCGTTCCATTCATGAAGCTTTCTACCTGTTTGATCGCACCTTACTATTGTGGATATAGAACAGCTTAGATATACGTGTTATTTACTACGAAATCTCATTTCAGAGAACGTCTGCCTGGAATTCCGCCGATCTTCTCATGTTCTCAAAATAAATAACCATGGAAAAATCCATGGTTATCAGTATACGCATTTTTTAGAAGGCTGGATTAAACGAGTTCAGCCTGTTTCATCTCAGGCGTTTCCACGGTCATTTCGCCGAGTCCGCGCACAAGCTTCTTGACATAGCATTTTTCAGGTTTCAAAGCGGATACCAGATAGTCAATAGCCAACTGCGGATCTACTGTCTCCCCGCAGGTATAACAGTCAATCGCAGCAAAACCTCTCTCAGGGTATGTGTGAATCGAGAGATGGCTTTCCGACAGCAACACCAGCACAGTCGCACCTTGTGGTTCAAACTGCTTGGATTGGACGGACAATACCGTTGCTCCACATGCTTCAGCGGCTTCCACCATCTGAGCTTGTAAAAATTCTGCACTGTTCAATAGTTCAAAATCGACTCCCCAAGTATCAACAGCAACGTGTCTTCCGAAAGTTGAGTATTCCATCTTCCGGGTTCCCCCTTCCTAGGAATAAAATGTTTGAAAATTTCATCCGCTAGGACCTACGTCATTCACTTCCCGAGGGAATAATCTCTCGCAACATTACATGTCCTGAGTGAATCCTGGTTCCTATATTCTTTTCAACGAGATTAAAAATAACATCTATGACGCTTAAATGCAACACCTTTTTCGAAAATAACCCATAAATATTTTACAGCTCAATATATGTGCGTCTGAACTACTTGGTGTCATGAATCCAATAATAAAAAAAGCCGCCCTGTTACAGGGCAGCCTCCTTAGGCTTCTAGCACGAATAGGCGTTGATTAAACAGTCGCAGCCGCTCATCTATCGTCTTCGTAATAAGTTTATCATTCCCTGCTGCAATCCGCTGGTCCAGAAGCACGTTAATATGGTGCTGGATGGATTCGATCTCTTTCTCTGCTTCATTGCTGTTGAAGAGTCGCTGCAGCTCTCCTGCCGTATTCTTGTACTCATAAATGACAATGCTGTCGTTCCCGGCGACTTGCGTAATTCTGTGCACCGTTCCCGCGTGGTAGTCGTAGCTCATCGTAAAGCCGCGATAAATCCGATTCACTTTACCTGATCCCTTAAAAGCCGCAAACAGTTTGCGTACGGCATTTGTCAGATGGGGAGTAACCAATCGGCACGACAGCTCACAGACGTACAAGCCATTCTTGCGTTCAAAGGGCAAATGAACTTCTTCCCCGCTTTCATCTTCGAGCACAAACTCCTGCTCTCCGCTATCCATGACTTTTACCCGGTTAGTAACCCGGAAAGCTTGGGTATATTGCAGAAATTGATCCATTTGAATATCCGTCATTTGCATTGTGGCATTAACATATTCTGTGGCTAACCGCTGAGCCATAAAAATCTCCCTCAATTCTTTTAACTTACTACCATTATACAGCAGATCCGAGCGGTCTTTCCTGCTGTTCGAACGAGAATATCCATCATATTTCATAAAAAAACGGAATTAGCCGGAATCAGAGCGATATTTCCCTCAAGATGCTCACTTTCCTGTAAAGAATACACCGATTCCCTATATTACCCTCGAAAAAAACATCAAGAAATCAACCGGATCAGGATTGCTCATTGCCTTCCGTTTCCGAATCCAAATATGTCTCTTCCTCGTCATCCTTTGTCCCCATGTGGGACTCCATGATGGCCCATAACTCATCTTTACCCAAACCGAGTTCGGATGAAAACATGACAAAAGAATGATAGGGTTTGAAGCCAAGTGTATCCTTCACAATCTTTACATGCTTCGCACGGCGTGTTTTCGGAATCTTGTCCGCCTTGGTCGCGACCACGCATACCGGCCGGTTATAATGCTGCAGCCATTCATACATGCTAATATCGTCTTTTGAGGGCGGGTGACGCATGTCCACAATCAATAATACAAGCTTCAGTTCTTCCCGGCTGAGCAAATATCTCTCAATCATTTCGCCAAATGCCGCACGCTGGGTCTTGGATACCTTCGCATAACCATAGCCGGGAAAATCGACCAGATACAGGTCGTCGTTCACCCGATAATAGTTGAGCTGCTGGGTTTTCCCCGGTGTTGCACTGGTACGGGCCAGGTTCTTACGGGATATCATACGGTTAATCAGTGATGACTTGCCCACATTGGAACGCCCTGCCAGAGCAATTTCCGGCAAGGCGTCTTCAGGATATTGAGCAGGTACGACAGCACTGATGACAAACTGAGCTTTCGTAACTTTCATAATTTAGACTTTCCTCTCTAGTGCACTCCCGCTTGTTCAACGAGCGCATGCTCCAGAACCTGATCCATATGGGATACCGGAACGAACTCAACGTCGTTCTTCACGCTGTCAGGGATATCACGCAAGTCACGTTCGTTATCCTTAGGGAGTAATATTTTTTTGTAGCCGGCACGGTGGGCTGCCAGGGATTTCTCTTTCAAGCCACCAATCGGAAGAACGCGTCCCCGAAGTGTAATTTCCCCCGTCATGGCCACATCACGGGCTACATGCCGTTTGGTTAAAGATGAGATAAGAGCCGTCGCAATCGTAATGCCGGCTGAAGGGCCATCCTTCGGAATGGCTCCCTCCGGGATATGGATATGGACATCCAGCTTCTCGTGGAAATCCGGATCAATGCCCAGTTCTACCGCTTTTGATCGGGTAAAACTGAAAGCGGCTTGAGCCGATTCCTTCATCACATCGCCAAGCTTACCCGTCAAGGTCAGCTTGCCGGTACCAGGCACCACGGTTACCTCAATGGTCAGTGTCTCGCCGCCCACTTCCGTCCATGCAAGCCCTGTTACCGTGCCCACTTGATCTTCAAGCTCGGCCATGCCATAGCGAAACTTCGGAATACCGAGATATTCCTTAATATCGTCAGCCTTAATCTCAATGGATTCCGATTGATTGGTGACGATCTGTTTGGCGGCTTTGCGGCACAACGCAGCCACTTGCTGCTCCAGATTCCGCACCCCGGATTCACGGGTATACTCCCGGATCACCTTCATAAGCGCTTCCTCGTCCAGAATCAACTGCTCCGGCGTCAGCCCATGTTCACTCTTCTGCTTGGGCAGCAAATAACGATTGGCGATCTGCAGTTTCTCCAGCTCCGTATATCCTGGAATGTACAGCACTTCCATCCGGTCCAGGAGCGGTCTTGGAATGTTGTGAAGCACGTTTGCCGTCGTGACAAACATGACGTTGGAC
The DNA here is from genome assembly GCF_050279985.1 of Paenibacillus sp. NPDC093718. Lineage (NCBI taxonomy): Bacteria > Bacillati > Bacillota > Bacilli > Caryophanales > Paenibacillaceae > Paenibacillus > Paenibacillus sp. NPDC093718. Next base: position 527,993 of record NZ_JBNNUS010000005.1, on the reverse strand, counting down.
AGATCAAAAGGAATTTCCACGAAATGATCGCTGAACGTATTGTTTTGCTCAGGGTCAAGTACCTCAAGCAGGGCGGAAGACGGGTCGCCGCGGAAGTCGGACGCCATCTTATCGATTTCATCCAGCAGGAACACAGGATTCATCGACCCCGCCGTTTTCATGCCTTGAATGATGCGTCCCGGCATGGCCCCTACATAAGTACGCCGGTGGCCGCGAATTTCCGCCTCGTCTCTTACCCCGCCTAACGAAATGCGAACGAACTTGCGCTCCAGAGAGCGGGCGATGGACCGGGCAAGTGATGTTTTACCGACCCCCGGAGGACCCACCAGACATAGAATAGGCCCTTTCATCTTCTTCACCAGCTTTTGCACCGCCAGATATTCCAGCACGCGCTCCTTCGGCTTCTCGAGACCGTAATGGTCCTCGTCCAGCACTTGCTCCGCTTTGATGATGTCCAAATCATCCTCGGTCTTGTTGGTCCAAGGCAACGCCAACAGCCAATCGACATAGTTCCGAATCACGCCGCCCTCAGCAGAGCTCGCCGGCATTTTCTCGAGTCGGTCGATTTCCTTCTCTACCTTTTCGTGTACGCGCTCGGGCAGCTCAAGCTCCTGAAGCTGACTTCGGAGTTCCTCTACTTCCCCGGCACGGCCTTCCTTGTCGCCAAGCTCTTTCTGAATGGCCTTCATCTGTTCGCGCAAATAGTATTCCTTCTGGGTCTTCTCCATTTGCTTCTTGACTCGCTGGTTGATCTTACGCTCCAGCTCCAGCACTTCACGCTCGTTATTCAGTATATCTAGAAGTTTCTCGAGCCGTTTGCGAACATCAATTGTTTCGAGAATTTCTTGCTTATCCTTGATCTTCAGTGACAAATGACTCGTGATGACGTCTGCCAGTCGACCCGGCTCATCAATATCGGAAACGGCCGCCAGTGTCTCTGGTGTCACCTTCTTCGAGAGATTGATATAATTCTCAAACTGAGACAGTACGGTTCGCATTAATGCGGAAACTTCGGGGTCATGGTTCTCTTCTTCGGGAAGTTCCCGAGCAATGACCTCATAGTATTCCTCTTGATCCGTATATTCAATAACTTCCGCCCGTTCCATACCCTCCACTAGCACACGTATGGTACCGTTGGGAAGCTTAAGCATCTGGCGTACATTCGCAACTGTGCCAATCCGAAAAATATCATCCTGCGTCGGTTCTTCAATGTTCACTTCCGATTGAGAACATAGGAGAATCAAATTGTCTTCAACCATCGCCTTTTCTAAAGCCTTTACCGACTTCTCCCGGCCTACATCCAAGTGAAGCACCATGCTTGGATAGACCAAAAGACCTCTCAAAGGCAGTAAAGGAAAACGACGACCTTTGGATTTACTGGGTCCCATCGCTTTCGCACCTCCAATGGCTCTCAATGTTGACACTATTCCTATTTTATCAAATCTGCGTATAAAAAACCAACCATACGAAACTTAACATCCTCCGGCGTCCGTTATTTTACCGTTACGCGGAGGCGTCGCCTGCAGCAATGAAGCCGAAGAGGATGGAAACACCTCGTTTGCAGGGAGCTGTACAACCTCCGGAGCGAACGTTCCGCCAAAAATATGGCCGAATACTTCATCCACCGATTCGACCGGAATTACCCTCAAACCGCCGCTCAAATCCTGGAACAGCGTCTGCCAGTTGTCTTTAGGGATGATCACGCGGGTCGCGCCTGCTTGGAATGCCGCCTCCACTTTAGCGATGACCCCGCCTATCGGTTTTACTTTTCCATGAATGCTCATCTCGCCGGTCATGGCGACTTTGTTATCGACTTCAATTCCTTTCATGGCTGATACGATCGCAGTAGCCATCGCAATACCTGCGGAAGGGCCGTCAATCGGCGTTCCTCCAGGGAAATTGATATGCAAGTCATAGTTTTTCGGCGTAAAGCCCATCGAACCCAGCACGGTTAGGACATTCTCGATCGAGCCTTTGGCCATACTCTTGCGGCGCAGCTTGCGTGAACCTCCGCCAAATTCCTCTTCATCCACAACCCCGGTGATATTGTAGGTACCCCGGCCCTTCTCAACAGGAACCGCAGATACTTCAATTTCAAGCAGTGCCCCCATATTCGGGCCATATACAGCCAATCCGTTGACTACGCCAATCTGAGGCTTCTCCGGTATTTTCCGGTCGGGCCTTGGCTGAAGCTGGCTGCTGCTCGCTACCCATTCCACATCCGCGGCCCGCAGCGAATCTCGTTTCTCCGTCAATGCAAGACCGGCAGCCAATTGAATCATATTGACCGCTTCCCGCCCGTTAGAACAGTACTGCTTCACAACTTCAACCGCTTCCGGCGCAGCATTCAAACCAATTTTCTGAATGGCATCCTCTGCAATCCTCCCAATCTCTTCAGGCAAAAGCGGACGGAAAAAAATCTCCATGCAGCGTGAACGAAGCGCAGGAGCAATCTCTTCAGGCGAACGTGTCGTAGCACCCACCAGACGGAAGTCTGCCGGAAGGCCATTTTGAAAAATATCGTGTATATAGGCAGGTGTATTGGCATCCTCAGAATTATAATATGCACTTTCGAGCAGCACCTTGCGGTCCTCCAGTACTTTTAAAAGCTTATTCATCTGAATCGGATGCAATTCCCCAATTTCATCAATAAACAGGATCCCGCCATGGGCCTTGGTCACCGCTCCCGGCTTGGGCTGAGGAATGCCTGCAACCCCCATGGCTCCGGCACCTTGATAAATCGGATCATGAACAGATCCGATGAGCGGGTCGGCAATCCCGCGCTCATCGAAGCGGGCCGTCGTGGCATCAATCTCTGTGAATTTCGCGTCATATTTAAACGGAGATTGCGGATTCTTCTTGGCTTCCTCCATCACCACGCGGGCGGCAGCCGTCTTCCCGACTCCCGGCGGTCCATATACAATCACATGCTGGGGATTTGCGCTGCATAAGGCTGCCTTTAAAGCGCGCAAGCCGTCCTTTTGACCCACGATGTCATCCATCGTTTGCGGCCTTGTTTTCTCAGCGAGCGGTTTCGTTAGCGATATCGACCGGAGTTTGCGGAGTTTATCGAGCTCCTTGCGCGATTCCCGATCCACCGCTGTTTTGCTTGTCTTCTGCCCGCGCAATAAATTCCAAAAATAAATGCCGATGATGACCGCAAAAAACAGCTGCACCAGCATAATCACGATACTTAAATTCACAAGTCATTCCTCCTGTACTCCATTATGTCTTTATCCAAACGTTAATACATGGTAGTATTGCCGATTCCTTGGATGGTAAAACGCTGGAGGGGGAACAAATTGTAAAAGAGGGGATGATTGAATCAGGATGCGCTGACGAAGCCGCAAAAGTATCAAAAAGTAGACGGGAGACGCTATGAGACGCTTCAGTGAGACGCTCCGCGTACGTATCGTTCCTCCGATCGCTGTTGTTTCCGAATTTCATGAATGACGTTACAAATGTAGAAATTCGGAAACAGCTTATGCTTTCGAGGCGAGTTTTCCGGCGGAAAACTTTTAGCCGAACGCATCCGCTTCTCCGGAACCGATTCGTCCGCTCCGCTGGTGCGGCGCATGGCATCCTTCTTCATCGTGGGGGTGGGGAGTGGGTAGAGCATGAGCTTCATTTATCAGAAGCTCGATCAAGAGCAAGGTATAGTTACTGTATAATACATTGAAACGGACTCCTGCAACGTCTTACCGTGTATCAAAAAATAAAAGAGTTACTTGTCCTGATTGTCATCCTACTCTTTAGACGGTTGTAAGAAATTTAAGAATATTCCTCACTTCCTTAAACCCTTATAAAACAGAAAAACGGCGGTCTCAGGATTCAATGAGACTGCCGTTTTGATATAAGCGATTATACAATAACTTAGTTATCAAGCTTAGACCGTGGATTTGTGCTTGCGGCCCGGGATTTCGCCCGTTTCCTCGTACACCTTCACGATATGATCGATTTCTTTCTTAAGCTCTTCCACCATGGTGGCTTCCGGAACTTTGCGGATCATCTCTCCGTAACGGAAAAGCAAACCTTCACCACGAGCGCCGGCAATCCCGATGTCGGCTTCTCTGGCCTCACCGGGACCGTTTACGGCACAGCCCAGAACGGAAACCTTGATCGGCACTTTGATCTTTGAGATGTACTCCTCCACCTCATTGGCGATGGAGAACAAATCGATATCCAGCCGTCCGCAAGTCGGGCATGATACCAAAGTTGCGGCATCCGAGATCAGACCGAAGGATTTTAGAAGCTCCCGGCCCACCTTGATCTCTTCGACCGGATCGGCACTCAAGGAAATACGCATCGTGCTGCCGATGCCTAGGGACAACAGTGCCCCAAGACCGGCGGCACTCTTGACGGTACCCGAGAACAGGGTGCCCGCTTCGGTAATGCCCAGGTGAAGCGGGTATGGTATTACTTCCGCGGCCTTCGTGTAAGCTGCAATCGCCATCGGTACATCAGAAGCTTTAAGCGAAACGATGATATCATGGAAATCCAGTTCTTCCAGGATCCCGATATGATACAAGGCGCTTTCCACCATGGCTTCCGGTGTCGGGTACCCGTATTTTTCAAGGAGATGATTCTCCAGGGAACCGGCGTTAACCCCGATCCGAATCGGAATCCCCTTCTCTTTGCATGCTTTCACGACAGCTTCGACCTTTTCACGCTTACCGATGTTTCCCGGATTGATCCGGACTTTATCGATACCGTTCTCGATCGCCATCAGGGCAAGCTTGTAGTTAAAATGAATATCCGCCACAAGCGGAATATGAATGCGTTTCTTGATTTCCTTAATGGCCGCAGCTGCTTCCTCATTGTTCACCGTCACCCGAACGATCTGGCATCCCGCTTCTTCCAGACGGAGTATCTCGGCAACGGTCGCCTCCACATCTGCTGTTTTGGTGGTGCACATGCTTTGAATAATGACTTCGTTCTTTCCCCCAATGGTGAGATTCCCCACCTTGACGGGCCGTGTGTCTTGTCTCAAAAACATGGTACGATCTCTCCCATATAACGCCAAAGCTCCACTCCAGCCAAACCCGACTGGGTATAACTGGAAGTGGAGAATCAGCGTAGATTTATTCCACGTCTAATGCGGTAAAGACATTAGGCGCTTTCTTCTTGTTTCTTGTCGTCTTCGTTACTTTTGGCTTGCAGTTCAGGAATCACTTTATCACGAACGACCTGCTCCGTAATGACGCAATCCTTAATGTCATCTCTTGACGGCACTTCGTACATCACGTCCAGCATGATGCTTTCAATGATGGAACGCAGTCCGCGTGCACCGGTATTGCGCTTAATGGCTTCGCGGGCAATCGCTTCTAGCGCGCCTGGCTCAAATTTGAGGTTTACGTTGTCAAATTCAAGCAGCTTTTGGTACTGCTTTGTCAGCGCGTTTTTCGGCTCGGACAGAATCCGTACCAATGTTGCCTCATCCAGCGGTTCGAGCGTAGACACAACTGGCAGACGACCAACGAACTCCGGAATCAAGCCGAATTTCAACAGATCTTCCGGCAGAACCATCGTCAGGTATTCACCTGGCTTAAGATCCTTCTGGTTTTCTCCGGATGCATTAAAACCGATCACCTTTTTACCGATCCGGCGTTTAATGTACTGTTCCAATCCGTCAAATGCTCCGCCGCAAATAAACAGGATGTTCGTCGTATCGATCTGGATGAATTCCTGATGCGGATGCTTGCGTCCACCTTGCGGAGGCACGGAAGCAACAGTGCCTTCAAGAATTTTCAGCAGCGCCTGCTGAACCCCTTCGCCGGAAACGTCACGAGTAATGGACGGATTCTCCGATTTACGAGCCACTTTATCGATCTCATCAATATAGATAATGCCGCGTTCCGCTTTTTCCACATCATAATCCGCTGCTTGAATCAGCTTCAGCAGAATGTTCTCAACATCCTCACCCACGTAACCAGCTTCGGTCAGTGAAGTTGCATCGGCAATAGCAAACGGCACGTTGAGAATTTTGGCCATGGTTTGCGCGAGCAAAGTTTTACCGGAACCTGTAGGTCCGAGCAGCAAAATATTACTCTTTTGCAATTCAACATCCTCAATCTTGCTCTGGGTGTTGATACGTTTATAGTGGTTATAAACGGCAACGGAAAGGGATTTCTTCGCTTGATCCTGACCGATTACATATTGATCCAGAATGTCACGAATGTCGCGCGGTTTCGGAATATCCTTCAGATCCACTTCTTCCTCATGGCCGAGTTCTTCCTCAACGATCTCTGAACACAAGTCAATGCACTCGTCACATATATAAACACCGGGCCCCGCAACCAGCTTGCGGACCTGCTCCTGCGATTTACCGCAGAAGGAGCATTTCAGCTGCCCTTTGTCATCGTTAAATTTAAACATGCTATTACCACCCCTTAAGATTTGGTCGGTGAAGACAGAACATCATCAATAATACCGTACGCCTTCGCTTCCTCCGCGCTCATGAAAAAGTCGCGGTCTGTATCGCGTTCGATTTTTTCAAGGGGCTGACCCGTGCGCTCCACATAGATTTGATTCAGCTTATGTCTGGTCTTGATGATCCAATCTGCATGGATCTGGATATCGGATGCCTGACCTTGAATACCTCCGAGCGGCTGATGAATCATCACTTCACTGTTCTCGAGAGCATAGCGTTTTCCTGGCGCTCCCGCAGTAAGCAACAGCGAGCCCATGCTGGCAGCCATGCCCACGCAAATCGTGGACACATCAGGCTTGATCAACTGCATCGTATCATATATACCCATCCCGGCTGTAACCGAACCGCCAGGGGAATTGATGTACAAAGAGATGTCTTTTTCCGGATCTTCCGCAGCTAGAAACAGAAGCTGGGCAATGACAAGATTGGCAACATCGTCATCGATCGCACTGCTGAGGAATATTATGCGATCCTTCAGTAATCTTGAGTAGATATCGTAAGATCTTTCGCCTCGACTGGTTTGTTCCACAACCATAGGTACAAGACTCATGCGACCAACCTCTTTTCCTTGAAAAATATACTACAGCGTTACAAAAGTTATTCTAACATGTTCAAAGCACGATGTCATTTTTTAACCCTGCTTACATTCTATGAACTTGCCAAGAATTATATCCTGCCAACTTGTCTCATTATGTATGTCGAAATTAATAACCAATTCATGTCACAATTAGTAGTAAATTGGCTATTCTTAGTTAAAAATAAGGCACGCATGAAATGTACGTGCCTTATCTAATGTGAGGGCAGCCTTTCGCAGCTGCCTATTTATTATTCTTCAGTTGCTTCTTTTTTCTCAACAGGAGCGCCTTCTACGCTGTTTTCCAACAAGAAGTCGATTGTTTTGCGAAGAAGCAGTTCTTCACGAAGGCTGTCAAGGGAACCGTTAGCACCCAGGATGCTGCGGATTTCATCAGCAGGACGTTTGTACGTGTCAGCCATGTTCTCCAGCTCTTTGTTGATTTCCTCTTCAGATACTTCGAGTTTTTCTTCTTTTGCGATTTGCTCGAGCACAAGGTTGTTGCGAACGCGTTTTGCAGCATCGTCTTTCATTTGGCCTTCCAGATCGGCATTCGTTTGGCCGGAGAAGCTAAGGAACATTTCCAGGTTCATGCCTTGCTGGCGAAGACGGTTGTCGAAATCGCGCATCATGTTTTGAACTTCGGATTGAATCATAGCATCAGGAATTTCAACTTCAGCGTTAGCTGCTGCTTTTTCAACGGCTTCGTTCTCACGAACGCCTTGTGCTTCTTGCTCTTTGCGAGTCAGCAATTGTTTCTTCAGATCTTCCTTGTACTCGTCAAGCGTATCGAATTCACTTACGTCTTTAGCGAATTCATCATCCAGCTCAGGAAGCTGCTTGCGTTTGATTTCGTGAACTTTCACTTTGAAGACGGCTTGTTTGTTAGCCAATTCTTCAGCATGGTAAGTTTCAGGGAATGTCACTTCCACGTCTTTGAAGTCACCAGTAGCCATTCCGATCACTTGGTCTTCAAAGCCTGGAATGAACGTGTTGCTTCCAAGCTCAAGGGAATAACGCTCAGCTTGTCCGCCTTCGAAAGGAACGCCGTCAACGGAACCGTCAAAGTCGATCACAACGATATCGCCAGACTGGGAAGCACCTTCGTCAATAACGGTAAGCTCAGCATGACGTTGTTGCAGACGCTCAAGCTCTTCGCTCAGTTCCTCGTCGGAAACTTCAGCAGCTACTGCAGCAACTTCGATACCTTTGTATTCGCCAAGTTTAACTTCTGGTTTCACAGTTACTCTTGCTTTGAACTTGAAAGTTTCGCCTTTAGCGAACTGCTCGATGTCCACTTCCGGACGATCTACAGGGAAGATATCCGCTTGTTCTACAGCTTCGCTGTATACTTCCGGGAGAAGGATGTCGATTGCATCCTGGTACAAGCTCTCAACGCCAAAGCGAGCTTCGAAGATCGAGCGAGGTACTTTACCTTTACGGAATCCAGGTACATTTGCTTTTTTAGCTACTTTATTAAAAGCTTTGTCGAGGGCGGATGCAACGCGCTCCGCATCAACCTCAACGTCAAGAACGCCAAGGTTCTTCTCTATTTTTTCCCAAGTTGCTTTCATTTATGCTTTCCCCTCCAAAATAATTCACGTGGTCGACGCAATAATGTATCACGTACCGAATAACCACTATAGTATAAACAACATTAAATTCTTTTTCAAGGGCGAACCCTTATGCTACGATACCGTAAACGTTTTCCAACTCTGGCTAATCTTCCACGCCAGCTGCGACAAATTGCTTGAGAGATCGGTAGGCTCCCTCATAGCGGAACCTCATGGTGTCCGTTATGCCGTAGAGCGGACGGATTTCCTCCTCATTGCGAAACCCTTTCAGACTCTCCGAGACAATGTCATGCAGCGCAGCCGCCCATATGTCAAGCGTGGATTCTTTTTCATCCAGCATGGAATGGTAATCTTCGGTGCCGTAAATCGCCATGATGAACTGAGACCATAATTCCTGTGCAAAATAAAACAGTGTCGGTTCATGAACCTCAGTCTGATCGGCAACGCGCTCCAAAATTTTCGTAATGGCGTCCGGGAAACCTCCCGGGTCCAGGGGAACCGTTTCGATCTCAATCTCGACGGCTTCCTGCCCGCGATGAAGGCTCACATGCCCTTCCATCCCTCTTCTCCGGAGCGTTTGCAGCACCCGAAATTGCAGCAGCGGATGAAGCGGCGTATCATGCAGCCACTCGACCAAAATAGCGTCGATCTCCGGACGGTCCAAATAAGCAAGCTGTTCCAGCGCCAAAATGGTCTGCTCCGTCAGCGGTCCATTCATGACCGAAGCCAGCAGCTTGTCGGCATATCCGGCATCCTGGGCAACTTTGTCCCTAACCATCTGCCTCGCCATGTCCGCTTCGTCCGGATCATCCTCCTCGGGCTCTGCTTCGTTAACTGAACGGGGTACAGCCTGTTCCGGAAATGCAGCTTCAAGCCAGTCGAGGAGCGAATTCCACTCTTCATAATGCCGTTCATTCTGTCCGCCGCATTTGAGCAGAAAGCGCAGAACCTCCATCGCTTCACCGTAACGTTCATTCTCGAGCATAACCGTAAGCTGAATCTGGTAATAATCCAGCGTCTTCGGAAACAGGATGATGTTCTTATCCTCTGGTTCTTGGGAGTAAGAGTCCTTGATAAGGACACCTCCTTTCTAGTCCTGTTTTTCGTATTCGTTGATTATAGCATATGTAATGCCAAGTTAAAAAAAAGGCCATCGTCCCTCGTGCGTTGCCACATCCGGCAACAAGCTGACGACTGTTTTTATATATTCCAGCGTATATTTTATCAATATAACCCGATATGCTGCACTCATAATCTTACAGAACCAATAATCTTTGCAACTTAAAATAAAGATTGAATTTTTCCGACGTATGTGATAATATATTTTTTGCTTGAAAAATTTCTATGTCCCAGTAGCTCAGCTGGATAGAGCAACGGCCTTCTAAGCCGTCGGTCAGGGGTTCGAATCCCTTCTGGGACGTAAAAGAGGAAGCCGCCACTACTTATAGTTGGCGGCTTCTTTGCGTATTCCAGAAGGGTGATGAACCCATAATTGGGTTCGTCGGAGCATAACCTTCGGGAGGAATACATCGCAGTCGGCCCAAAGGGCCGTATCCCTTCTGGGACGTAAAATAAGACACCGTCATATGACGGTGTCAGAGTGTCGAGAAAGTCCAGAGGACTTTTCGACACTTTATTTTTTATATGGGGAGGCTCATCTTTTAAACCAAAAATCGATTTAAAACGATCTGAGACCCCTAGTTTTGAGACTATTAAGGCAAATTTTAACCCCCTGCAAAAAACAGGGGGTTTCTCAACAGCCTGACACCGTCATATGACGGTGTTTTTTTATGTCCGTGAGGATGAGAACCCCTGGTAGGGGGACGTCGGAGCATAACCTTCGAGAGGACTACATCGCAGTCGGCCTGAAAGGCCGCATCCATTCTGGGTCACAATGGGCATATGAACTCCATATTCGGTTCCAAAACATCCCCCACAGAACACAAACTCTAACGGACCGTAGGTTCGTTATTTCTGATAAAACGGCCCTATTTAGAATTTAACGGACACCACAGCCGTTATTTAGCTATTTCATAGGCAAATTACCCTCATTTTTCATAAATAACGGACTTCAGGTCCGTTACCAAACCTGTAAGAGCGTTTTCCAAGCAAATAACGGCCCCTGAGTCCGTTAAAACAACGCATACCCGCCACTTGCTCTGTAGCTTCTACAAACAGTCCTGCCTATCGCCAAGCACTGACCCGCTCCGATTTTTTCACGAAAATGGAAGACAATGCTCTCGCTCGCGCGGTCAGAAGTATTTTCCTTCCTTCGGGCGTGCGAGTATAGACCAGTTCGGCAGGACCGATATGCTTGCGCCACAGCTGGGCAAACCGTTCCGCGTGTTCTTTTCGCCGACCGATTTCCTCCGGCACGGCATGGTAATCCCGTTTCTTCACAAACCAGCTTCGCGATTCACGGTATAGAAGATAACGCGGGTTATCGATCGGGTCCAGCACCTGCTGCAGCGAATCCAAAAAGAGTGTTTTTTCCTGAGTGGTTCCGTCCCTCAGCCAACATGTGACGGTTCCTCCCTCTTCCTCCGCTTTCAATCGATGAATACTTGGCACAGATTCGACCAGCTTCATATCGAACAGAGCCGTATAAACGACGAGACCAACCTCACGGATACTTCGCTCCAGCGACTGATGCCGCGCCAGCATTTTGATAGCTTTATATACCCATGGACTTGATACGAGTAAGGCAACGGCAACCGGGATTAGTATAATGAACCAGGCCGGCGCGTCCGATTGGAACAAACGCGGAGACGTTAACGTCTCGCTGAAGGCGCCCAATCCCAGACCAACGGCGAATAGGAGTACGGCTTTCACCGTATGAGAAAACACGACAGGCCTAGGGATGCTCTCTCGATCCGCCGTCAGTTCTTCCGTCATGGAGCTGTGAAGGGCAATCGCCGAATCCCAACGCCCCTTCAGAAGATGCCGCTGCATCGCACGCTCCAATGTGTCGCGGTTATAATTCTTAATGCTATCTGCGGTATGCCTTTTTCGAAGATCAAGGCCCATGCGCTCCAAGCCCGACTCTATGGTCTGGTGCGAGATCGATAAACCTACGAGAGATCGAAATCTTCGGGCAAGCGAGCCCAAATCTTCGCCGCCGTCGCTCTTGGCTGTATCTATGCAGGCCAGATGCCAGATCGCTCCGGTCTTATCGGGATTCCCGCGCTGCGCGCGAATCGCCCGCCCTCTCATCTGATTGGACAGCATGAACGAACCGACATATGAGGCCATGACCAAGGAATTGATTCCGGGGGCATCCCACCCCTCACCCAGAAGAGCCGCCGTACCAACCAGCACCCGGATTTCTCCCTCCGAGAACACTTCCGTTATGATTGCGACGATAGCCGAGCGATTCGAATCACGTACATCAATCGTTACATAGCGGCTGTCATGCACAAGGGGGCGCTCCGATAAGTGAAGACCTCGCCGATCGGCACAAACCCTAGCTGTAGGAATAGCCTTTGCCGGCAGCACAACAAAAGAGCCTGTCAGAATTCCGATAGGCAGTTCATGCTCGCTCTGCGAACTGTTTTTCTCAGGTTGCTGCCTTCTAATTAACTCGAAAATAGGGACAACGCCGAGTCGATGAAGCGGCTTCTCGTCAGCTGCATCCTTCGGCAGGTCCTCCTTACGGATATAATCGGTCAAAATCACCATCCGCAAGTTCTCCCCCAGCATGGAACGCTCGAAATCAAGAATACGGCCGATGCCGTGCAATTTCGAAACGCTCTGAACCAGCATTTTGTCAAATGCCGGCGTAGAACGCATATAAACCCTCCGGCGTTCAATCATGCCCATTCGGCTGAGCCTCTTCTGCAAACCCTTTAACTCCGGCAGCTCACGATCCATATGCGGATCTTTATACAGCATGCCGCTAAGCAGTTCCTCCAACCACTCTTCCGAAAAATCGGGCGTTTCCTTCTCCTTCATTCCGAGCAGCTTCACCGCTTCCTTCCAGATAGGCTGATTGGCGGCACGCAGATACAGCACCATGCTGGAGTAATACTCGGGCGAGGATAATATTTCTTCGGTATACGTCTCGGATTGCCCAATCCAAGGATGATTGACAATCAAATCCGCCAGGAACTTATCCCGGACCAGCTCGTCCTTAACCTGCGCTGCCTGCAGCCGAAACTCCCGGAGTTTAGCTGCCTCCTCTTGAGTAGGCGTGGTCAAACTTATGTAATCCTGATGCGGGCACAACTCACCATGACGGACCAGCTCCGGGACGCTAATCTCTTCGTCGATGGGACCGCAAAGCTCGATATACCGCTGCCTTTCCCTTGGATTAACATCATATGGCGGTGTGGCAGTAAGGGCAATCTTCGTCGGCTGGCCCAACATTTCGCACAGCTGCATAGCACTTTGCCACCAAGACATCCGGAGATGATGCGCCTCGTCAAAAATGACTGTATGATAGCCCCGTCGCTTCAACAACTCCAAGGTTTCTTGAGCCTCTGTACCGTTCGTGATATCATCCTCGCTATCTATCACCTCCGCCTCAGAAGCTTCCATGACCATTTCGGGATCCCTGTTGTTCTCATCTTCAACCTGATGCGCATGCTCTATCTCCGCCGTGCCTTTCTTCCTCACAGAGGTTTGCTCCCCAGCAGTACTAAGCAGGCTATGAAGGGCTTGATAGGTCGTAATCGTTACCAATGCCGGTCGCTTGAGCGAGGTAGAGATCCATTCGGGCTGTTCTTGATCGTCTAGGAATAATTCCACGAATCGGCTCGCCCATTGCTGCTTGATGGTGAGTGTGGGGGCCAGGATGATCGTCGGCCGGTTAATGCGCAGCATGATTTCCAGTCCAAGAACGGTCTTCCCCGAACCCGGCGGCGCCACCAAATGCAGATGCCGATTCTTCAGATGATGCTCCAGCCCATGAAGCACCCTTTTCTGATAGGAGCGCCACGGATAACGAAACGACAGATTACTCGGAAAAAACTTCATGAATTCCTCCAGTTTAGATGCACCTCTTTCTTCATCGGAATGTATAAGAAAAACGTCTATCGATCACGTCCACAGAAGACAGACCGCACATAAAGGATGCTCTTCTTGCAATTATCGCTTGGGTTCAGCTGCGCTGAAAACTTAAAAATTCGATAATCTAAAAAAATGATCCATGACCTTACTGTAATTCCATGTGAATAAGGGGAAACGGCTTCCCGGAGCCGTCCAGCTCGGAGCGGCCGATTTGCACGAAGCCGTATTTTTTATAAAAAGCATGAGCCATGGGGTTCTGTTCATTCACATCGACTTGCAGCCTCCACCCCTTTAGCTGTTCGGCATGCCGGATCAGTTTCGTTCCCGTGCCTAAGCCGTGATGGAGGGGATCCACAAACAGCATTTCGATTTTGGCGCCATCCAGCCCCATAAATCCAATCGGTTCCTGTTGGGTATTCAAGCAGACCCAGATCTCTACGGCTCTCAGCGCTCCGTTTTGCATCATCTCATAATAAAACCGGATATCTTCCTCCGTCAGGAAATCATGCGTTTGGGATACGGCACGAAGCCAGATTTCCACCAGCCGATCATGATACTCTTCTGCATAAGGCGCTATATGTAACATCATGCTTCATCCAGTCCCTTCCAAATCATTCGATCTCATCGATATTCATGATATTGTGTAAATCGCTCTATACTATTATAGTGGAATCCGGTACATTAATCAGAGACTTTATCTTTGTCAGGAAGGAGAGAACAACATGCCGTTATGGCTTGTATACGCATTGCTGTCGGCGGTCACGGCAGCTCTTGTCGCCATTTTCGGAAAAATAGGCCTGCAAAACATCGATGCCAATTCGGCAACGGCCATCCGCTCTGTCATTATGGCCCTGTTTCTGCTGGGAGTCGTGGGGGTTCAGGGCAAATTCTCGGAACTCGGTGACATTCTGGTTCAGAAGAAAGCATTAAGCTTCATTGTGCTCAGCGGCATTGCGGGGGCATTGTCCTGGCTGTTTTATTTTCTTGCATTGAAATACGGCAAAGTATCGCAGGTAGGACCTATCGATAAATTGAGCGTGGTCATCGCGGTCATTCTGGCCATTGTGTTTCTTGGTGAAAAGATATCCTGGATTAACGCAGCCGGCGTTGCACTCATTGCCGTTGGCGCTCTTCTGGTTGCCGTTAAATAAGCTTCTACATAAAACCGCTGCTCAGCGGCTTTTTGTTCGTTCGTTTATTGCTGAAACCTATCAATATTATCGCATTTATATATTTCTAATTATAAGTTAAACATGTCACAATGAGGATAATTCATGGGTGAAGGGGTGTTGTTATGTCAGAGCAAGTATGGAAAGCTTACGATTATGATCGGCAGTTATCGTTTGTCTCGGCTTATGGAAAAGGAGTCGTAGAGCTTCTTGCGCCTCAACCCGGAGAACGAATTCTCGACTTGGGCTGCGGGACCGGTGATTTGGCATATGAAATATCCGCTTCGGGTGCATACGTAACCGGCATGGATGATTCGGCCGAAATGATTGAGCGCGCCAAAAGCAAATACCCCGGGCTTTCGTTTCTGACCGGAGACGGCGAGAACTTCGAAACCGAAACGCCGTATGATGCCGTCTTCTCCAATGCCGCCCTGCATTGGATGAAGGATGCTGGTGGTGTGGTACGCTCCATCTATGGCGCACTCAAGCCCGGTGGCCGATTCGTGGCGGAGTTTGGAGGCAAGGGGAATATCGACGGAATTTACCAAGCCTTGAAAACGGTGTTCGCCGACCATTATGGAATGGATGCCGACACCCGAAATCCGTGGTATTTTCCCAGCTTGGGCCAGTATACGACCTTGCTTGAATCCTATGGGTTCCGGGTGCATATCGCCCATCACTTCGACCGTCCCACGAAGCTGCCTGAGGGCAAGGATGGCGTGAAGTATTGGCTGCTGCATTTTGGCGATCGTTTCTTCGCTGGATTCTCGGCTGAAGAGAAGGACGCAGCAATTGCCCGCATCAGCCAAGCTGCCCAGGCGACGCTTTGGCATGAGGATGCATTTTATGGAGATTACAGGCGCCTGCGAGTCTTTGCAGAGAAGGTTTCATAATTTTAGGGTTGATTTTCTAAATAGAATGGTTAATAATATGAAAAACTTGAACATGTTGATTTTCGTTGATTGGGAGAGTAACTGCACTTGACTTTAGTCCAAGCGAGCCGGAAGAGTGGAAACCGGTACAAAGTCGGCGGTGAAACGGACCCAGGAGATGGTCTTCCGAAATGAAATATTGTAGGAAGCCCCGGCTTACACCGTTATCGTATCAAGGTGGTTAAACCCTTTCGGTTTAACAACAAGAGTGGTACCGCGAGCACAAGTCCTCGTCTCTTTAGGAGATGAGGGCTTTTTTGATTTTTCTGACGTATTTTTTTTATTTTTCAAAGGGGGATTTAACGTGTTAAGTCATTTGATTACTTCGAGCCTTCAACAAGCTGTAAACCAGGTGTGTGAAGATATGGGCGTCCAACTGCCCGATTCTACTCCAATCCGGATTGAGCAGCCTGCCAGCATGGAGCATGGGGACTATGCCACCAACATTGCGATGCAGCTAGCGAAGCTGCTTCGAAAGGCTCCGCTGCAAATTGCCGAGCTGATTCAAGCCGAGCTTGAGCAGGATACGACCTATAAACAGCTTGTCTATGCCACGGAGATTGTTGCCCCAGGTTTTATGAATCTGCGTATCGATTGGGAATATTGGGCTGGACATCACTTTGAATTGCCTCCGGCAACGAACGAGAAGATTGTCATTGAGCATACTTCCATCAATCCGAACAAATCCGCTCATATCGGCCATCTAAGAAACTCCTGTATCGGAGATACGCTGGTCAGGCTGATGAGGAAGCTTGGTTACGAGGTGGAGGTTCATAACTATATCGACGACCTTGGCAATCAACTGGCAGATACGGTGGTCGGGATGCTCCACACGCCGCTGTCAAAGGAACATGCCCGGTTCGGCGATTACTGCTGGGACGTGTATTCAAGTACCAATAAGGCCTACGAAAGGGAGCCCGGGCTGGTTCAGCATCGGACCGAGGTTCTGCACGCACTGGAAGAGGGTAACCAGAATCTGTCCTGGATCGGACTGCTCGTTGCCGAGAGAATTGTCAAAGAGCATCTTGAAGAAATGAAGCAGTTCGGCATTGACTATGATCTGCTCGTTTGGGAGAGCAGCATTGTCAGAGAGGGGTTCTGGGCGTCCGCTTTCGAGCTGTTGAAGAACACGCCGCTCTTCCATCAGGAAACCGAGGGCAAACTTGCAGGCTGCTGGGTGCTCAAGCAAACAGGAACGGAAGCCGTGGACGATCCGGAGTCAGACCACAGTATGGATAAAGTGCTCGTGCGCTCCAATGGCATCCTGACTTACACCGCCAAAGACATCGCTTATCACCTGTGGAAATACGGTGTGCTCTCCAACGATTTTGTATATAAAAAATTCACAAACGAGGTTTGGACGACGAGCACTCATGGCGAGCAGCTCTCTTTCGGCAAAGCAGACATGGTCATCAACGTCATTGATTACAGGCAGCAGTACCCGCAGGCGATGGTGAAGCAGGCGCTGGAAAGCTTGGGATTCCATAAAGAGGCCGACAAGCTCCGTCATGTCAGCTACGGCGTCGTTTCGTTAAGCCCTTCTGCCGCCTCGGATCTCGGCATCGATACTTCCGACGGGAAAGGATCCTACGCGATGTCCGGACGTCAGGGGATCGGAATTAAAATCACAGAGCTTATCTATCAAGTAGCCAAGGTCATCGAAGACACCCGTTCCGATAAAAACGGTTTATCCAGTCATACGATCGCAGCCGCCTCCATCCGTTACTATCTGCTTCGCTTTGCACTGCAAACCGAGGTGGTGTTCGATCTGAAGCAGGCCACTGAAATATCAGGAAATACGGGGGTATACCTGCTCTACTCCTACGCGCGTGCACTCAGCGTGCTCAATAAAGCGCAAGAAGCAGGTGTTTCGCCGTCGGTACCTGCCCGGTTCCCTGCCATGGAAAAAGCGGAGCATGCGCTCCTTCGCCATATCAGCACCTGGCATGATACCCTGTACGCCGCTGGCCGGGATCTATCTCCAAGCGCCATCTGCAACTTTACTTATGAGCTGTGCTCCTTGTTCAACAATTTTTATTCGGCATGCCCAATTCTGAAATCGGCGGATGAAGTGCTACAGTTCCGTGTGTGGCTCACTTCCTTATTTAAAAACACTCTTGGAGAAGCACTGGACGTACTGGGACTGCCCACGCCAAGCCGGATGTAAATCTCCCTCTAAGAGATTAACCAATGACGCTGTACTAAAAAAAGCCACCGTACGATTCATGTTGAATACGTACGGTGGCTATCCTATATTATTGCAATCCTCTGACGGTCAGTCTGACCTGGACGGCATCTGCTGAAGGCTCTTCCTGCAGGGTCCAGTTGACGGCCAGCGCTTCCTTCAAGCGAGCGACCTGCTCTTCCTGGAGCTTCAGCCCCTCAATAATACCTTCACCTACACTAAAATCGGACTCTGAGCTGATGCGGAAGGCTTCCTCCAGCCAGATCTTTAACCCGTTGCGGGTATTAAACGTAATTTTGTACCCCTCGCTCACGGCCTTGGCTAGATCTTCCCCATGTTCTTTTGCATAAGAGAACAATTCCTCATAGTGAAAATGACCATTGTTCGCGACTTGGAATCTCTCTACCTCACCCGAGCGAACAGCCTCCAGCAGTTCGGGAGTAGTTAGCCCCGATTTTCTGGCATGCTCCAATAAAATGGCGGTATTCTGTGATATTTTCGTAAGCTGCATGCTCGACGCCTCCTCAATATGTATCGAAAATACTTTTTTCTTCTATTATAAGACGAAACCGCTAGGATGTCAGACACTTCTCAAAACATAAGCTATATTCGCTCCCGATGTATTCGCCAAACGGCTCAATCTGTGCTACTCATTTGGGGGTTCTCATCCTCACGTGACGCTCCCGTCCCAGTCGGGGTACGGCCTTTCAGGCCGACTGCGATGTAATCCTTACGAAGCATAACCTTCGACGAACCCCATTATGGGTTCATCACCCTTCTGGAATACGCAAAGAAGCTGCCAATCCTGGCAGCTTCTTTCTTTTACGTCCCAGAAGGGATTCGAACCCCTGACCGACGGCTTAGAAGGCCGTTGCTCTATCCAGCTGAGCTACTGGGACAAATATGTATGAAAATCTTTTAAACAGTAACGAAGTATATTATATCGCATCTTTTGTATTTTTCAAAGAACTTTTTTTCAGTATTGTTCGGAACAGAATCAGGAGCAGGCTTACTGGGTAATATGTATATCATGAAAATGACTTCAGGAGCGTGATATCATGAGACAGCTTTTATCCTCTTTATCGTATTTCAGCATCTTCTTTGCCCCCTTCATCCTTCCTGTCATCGTTTGGATTTTCTCCCCGGACGCCTATGTAGCCAAGCACGCCCGTCGCGCCCTGTTCTCGCACCTGTTCCCCGTTATCGCAGCGATCCCTTTAATCTACATGGCCGTAACCGCAGGGTCCTTCGGCTCCGTCATTGGATACCTGATCCTGTTCGGCATCATCTACTTCGGGGCTTTTGTCTATAACGTGGTTATGGGCATTCAAGTACTAAGGGAGTACGCTTACTGATCATATTTAAAAAGGACCATGCGCTTAACTGCATGGTCCTTCTTGTGTTATTTGGTTGTGCCATGCGCTTAACCACATGGTCCTTCTTGTATTATTTCGTTGTAATCAGTACCATTTTTTCATTGCCGTCCCACTTCACTTCACAGCCCAGCGCGGATGCCACGAAACGCAGCGGTACCATCGTGGTGCCTTTCACCATTCGCGGCGCCGAATCCAGTGCTACATTTTTTCCGTTAACGACCGCTTGCTTGGAGCCCATCTTCAGCTTGATCTGGGTAGATCCTTTGCTGGAAGATACGCTTTGCGTCTTTTGATCCCATTTAACCGAGGCATCGAGGGATTCGAAAATCGGGCGCATAGGCACAAGAACGCTTCCCCCTACCATGACTGGTGACTGTGCATAGGATTGGAGTTGGCCGTTGATTTTGATACGAATCGGCGCTTCTCCGATTTGTTTGCCGGACTGATCATAATATTTAAGCTTTACGCTTTTGACGCGTGTATCGTAATCAATGCGCAGGGTCGTCGTTTCATTGGCCGTCATGAACATGGAATCCGTATCCGTCCCCAAAGAGCGCCCCTTTGCATCATACGCCGTTGATTTCACGGTAATTCGTTGGGACACATCCCCGTTCTCCACACCGATCGTAACGACAAGCTTATTGTTGATCGTCGTTCTGCCCTCGGCTATGATTTTCGGAGTCTGACTGTTTCCCGTCAGGAACACCTTCAGATCGCTGACCGCTTTGCCAGCTTCCAGCTCAGCCTGGAAAGTCGCGATTTCGTTAGATGAAAGGTATCCCGAGGTTGTATTGACTTCCAAAACCTTGCCGCTACCGTTGCTGCCGACAACAATGACTCCGGCTTGCCCGCCTTTATTCCGGTTCTGAATCGAGCCGGTAACGACCAGCTTCCCGTTCTCCAGGCGGCTTCCTGTTTGTAGCAGCTTCACGGCATCTTCAACCGGATCGATAACAGATACCTTTACGCTTTTGATCAGTTTGGCTGCTTTCAGCTGTATGATGAACGTACCGACATCACTGCCGCCAAAGTAGCTGTCCGCCGATGTCACTTCAACCGCCTTACCGGAAGCATCATAACCTACCGCGAGCATGCCCACGTTGTGCCCGACCGTTGAATTCTGCACGACACCCGACACGTTAATCACGCCGTTATTCGTATAGTAACCTGAAGCCAGCAGCTGTGCTTGATCGCCGGCGGGCCCTGCAGGAACGACTTCCACCCGCTTAACGCTGCTGCCGCTGTCCAGATCCACCTCATATGTACCGATTTCATCACTCATCATATATTCGGAATCACCGACAACCTCAAGCGCTTTGCCGTTTTCATCATAACCCACGACATAGAATCCCGCTTCCGCACCGGTTCCTCCGTTGCGAATATCCGCGCTCACGCGCATCTTGCCGTTCACCAGCTCATGTGTGGACTCAAGAACCGTGACGCTCTGCACGGTTTCCGCGTTTACCGGCACTTGGACGGAGCCCAATGTAATCGACAATGCCAGGATTCCCGCTCCCCACAGCTTGACCATATGTTTGTTCCATCTACCCAATTTCAATCTCCCCTTGTCTAATATGTTAGAAGTGACGCTAATCCAACATTATAGGGAGGATTCTTCAGTAATCATATAGAGGAAAAGCCCTATTTGTATCTCTTTCATAATCAAGAGTCCCGCGTGGTCCATACTCCCTACCGAAGCGAAATCGAAATCGACAAGAATCCTATCTTTTATCGACATATTTTGCAGAACTGCGTAAACACTCCATTGTCCTATATAGGATAATTATCATTGTTATAGTCACGAGAAGAACATATCCGCTTTGGGGTGATTCCCATTATGATACATAACAAAAAAGCTTGGTGAACGCACCAAGCTTTATTTTTTGGTCTTTTTTCTTACCGGCTGCGGCTCATCGTACACGATCCGAAAATCCACGATATTTCCGTATGCATCCGATTCGATATGACAGCAGCCCGTCAGCAGCTCTTTCATCATCTCTCTCCCGCGCTGTACTCTTGATTTGGCGCCGGAGTAGGATATCCCCAAATGCTCGCTCAATTCCTTTTGCGTCATCCCTCTAAATTCGGTCAATTCAAGAGCTTCCCGATATTTATCCGGCAAGCATGGCAGCACGGACTGAAAGCAGGCAATCACTTCCTGATCATAATCAATCTCTGTATATTCATCGACCACAGACAGCTGTTCCGGGAGCTCTTCACCTGACCGTATCTTCCTGTAATGATCTACGATGCTGTTGCGTGCAATTTGAAATATCCAGGAGCCCCGTTTCTCCTCATCCTTTAAATCTGAGATATGGGTGTGGACCTTCATAAATACATTCTGCACAATATCATCCACATCAGCGCGCTCCCGAATCCTAGTCATGACAAACCTTTTAACAGGCTCATGGTACTCCGTCCAAATGGCGACTGCATCCATCTGAAAGCTCACCCCCGGCATTTTCCAAAAAAATTTGATTGATTTTTGCGTCCATTCCAACAGACCAGCGTCTCCCTTAGTGTAAACCAAATTATAGGAGGCTGGAAAGAGATGAAATACAATTTACTCGGTAATACAGGTGTACTGGTATCAGAAATTGGGCTCGGCACGATGACGTTTGGCGGAGGAGAGAAGTGGGGAATGTTTGGCACCCTGGACGATAAGGAAGCGGGATATCTTGTAGATCAGGCCTTGGATGCCGGTGTCAATTTCTTTGATACAGCCAATGCTTACGCCGAAGGCCGCTCTGAAGAGATTCTCGGGAAAACACTGAAATCCAAACGACATCAAGCGCTGATTGCTACGAAGGTTCGTGCGCGCACGGGTCCGGGCCCCAATGATATTGGACTGTCGCGGCTGCATATCATTCGTCAGGTGGAAGAAAGCCTTAGACGCCTGGGCACCGATTATATCGATCTATATCAAATTCATAACCCGGATCAATTAACCGATTGGGAGGAAACGCTTCGAGCACTGGATGACCTTGTCCGAAGCGGAAAAGTCCGGTACATTGGCAATTCCAATATGACCGGTTGGGAAATCATGAAAACCCGCGGCATCTCCACTATGCACGGTCTTCATGCATTCAAAAGCAGCCAATCGTATTATTCACTCGCCGCAAGGGATATCGAAAGAGAGATTATCCCTGCCCTAAAGGATCAGCATATGGGTTTGATCGTCTGGAGCCCGTTAGCAGGCGGGTTCTTGACCGGAAAATATACGCGTGAACATCAGGGAAGCTCCGAGGACCGCCATGCCAAATTGGCTTTTCCGCCGATTGATACGGAGCGGGTGTACCCGATTCTTGATGTGCTTCAAGATATCGCGCAAGCTCATGAGGCAACTGTCGCCCAAATTGCGCTTGCGTGGCTCCTTCATCAACAAGCGGTCACCACAGTTATCGTAGGTGCTAAGCGTACGGACCAACTGCAAGATAATTTGGGAGCGAGCGGGCTGATTCTGAATGAATCCGAACTTTCTCGACTGGATGAAGTAAGCCGTCTGCCGGCTGAATATCCAGGATGGCCTTTTATGGAGCTGGACGAGGATATCATACGAAAGCATGGACAGAACTGAATTATTTAGAATGGAAATGCTGGAATGACGGCATTGAGCTAACCCATTCAAAAAGAGATCTGCCGATGGTGCCCGGACAGATCTCTTCATTCTTGAAGCTCTAAAAATATTGAGGGCCTTCGCTGAGCCGCTGGTTCAGCTGCTCATATAGCTGGCCTGTGGAAAGCAGCTGCTGCTTGAATGCATCCCGGTCTTCCTCTGCAGTGGATAGAACGGTGTTCTCGAACGCTTCGTCCGTGACATCCACAAAAGCGTCATGCATGCTGTTGTCGTACCAATCCACCTCCATGCTGGCGTCGCTGCGGACGATTTTCACCAGCTCATATCCTCCCAGCGGGGAAGATGGCGTCAGATAAGCCAGCAATGCACTTTCTCCTTCCGCTGCGGGATAGACCTCAACCTCAGCGCAAGGGGCGCCATTTACTTCCGTAATCCGGCGGATTTTTGCATCTCTGATTGCATACATCATACATTCTCCTTCATTAAGATGTGCAGGGACTGCACGATCCGTATAGTTTTCAGTCAGTCGGAGAGCAATCGCAGCTCTTCCATTTGTTGGCGCGTGGCTGGTGTGCCCAATTGATAAATGGTTCGATACACCTTGTCCAAGGAAGATTGAAACAACGAATTAGAGGATTGCTCCGGCGTATCCGGCCATGGAAATACATAGCCTGGAAACCCCTCCTCCTCCTTCTCCTGCATCATGTCCAGCTCAATCCGAACTTGGTCCGCCTCTTCCGGTGTTGCTTCGATCTCCCATTCATAAGCGCTCGCTCCCTGTTCGGTCAACACGGAGCGGCTCTGGACGGAAACGTAGTAGGTCGACTTATTCATGGACGCATCTCTCCTTCTCTTTGATATTCGTCCTCTTTCTTAGTTTTCGTAAAAGGACAGACATTTTATGCCTTCCTTCGGCATATATCTGTATCACTTTGGCGACGTAGGATTAAAAAGATGGGACAGCGTATGACAAAGACAAAGAGAGGATGAACCGTCATGTGCGGAATAACCGGTTTTATACAATGGAGCGGCGATTTGACGCAGGATTCGCAGCTGCTGGTAAAAATGACAGAAAGTTTGGCCCACCGCGGACCTGACGGATCCGGCACCTGGATTTCCAACCCGTGCGCATTCGGTCACCGAAGACTCAGCGTGATCGACCCCGAAAATGGCGCTCAGCCGATGATCATTCATCAGGAAGAGGAAGTCTATGCCATTGTATATAACGGGGAATTATATAATGCTGCGGAGCTTAAAGACGAATTGGTTCGACGCGGTCATCGTTTCAATACCAAATGCGACACGGAAGTTTTGTTAGTCTCCTATATCGAATGGGGCCCCGATTGTTTGGAACGCCTCAATGGCATATTTGCATTCGCGATTTGGGACAGCGTGCGGGAACAGGTATTTTTGGCTCGGGACCGGGTTGGGGTAAAACCCCTGTTCTACAGTTACATTGACGGAACGCTCGTATTCGGATCGGAACCGAAGGCATTGCTTCAGCATCCGAAGGTGGAGCCTGTAGTCGGGGCCGAGGGGCTTGCGGAAGTGTTTATTATCGGTCCGGCGCGTACCCCCGGACATGGTGTCTACAAGGATATCGCAGAGCTTCGTCCTGGAATGGCGATGATCTTTAACCGGGAGGGATTGCGCAAATATACCTACTGGAAGCTGGAAAGCAAGCCACATGAGGATGATGCGGATCAGACGGCAAGTTTCTTGGGCGATCTTCTGCGCGACACCGTTGAACGTCAGCTGGTATCCGATGTACCGGTCTGCTCCCTGTTATCCGGCGGGCTTGATTCCAGCGCGCTTTCCTCGCTTGCCGTCGATTACTACAAACGGACGGGCCAAGGACAAGTGCACACCTATTCCGTCGATTATGTGGACAACAACAAACATTTTAAATCCCATTCCTTCCAGCCGGGCGACGATGCGCCATGGATCAAACGGATGCATGAGGAGCTGGGCACGAACCACCATTGGATTGAATTCGACACGCCCGAACTGGTCGAAGCGCTGGATGTCTCCACACAGAAGCGGGACCTCCCGGGCATGGCTGACGTTGACGCCTCCCTTCTCCTCTTTTGCCGTGAGATTAAAAAAGGCGCGACCGTCGCCATATCCGGTGAAGCCGCTGATGAAATATTCGGCGGTTACCCTTGGTTTCACCGGGAAGAAATGCTGAATTCCGGAACTTTCCCATGGTCTGTCGCCCCGGATATGAGAGCCGGGCTGCTGTCTGCCGAGATTCGGGACTGGATCAAACCGCTGGAATACCTCGGAGACCGTTATGCCGATGCGGTAGCCGAAGTGCCGAAGCTGGACGGGGAGACCGGGCAGCAGGCCAAAATGCGGGTCATGTCCTATCTCAACATCACCCGCTTCATGCCAACGCTCCTCGATCGCAAGGACCGAATGAGCATGGGCGTTGGACTGGAGGTCCGCGTTCCTTATACCGATCATCGCCTGATCGATTATGTGTGGAATATTCCTTGGAGCATCAAAACGACAGGGGACCGTGAAAAAGGCATTCTGCGCAAAGCCCTTGAAGGTGTGCTTCCCGAGGATGTCCTGTACCGCAAAAAAAGCCCGTATCCCAAAACTCACAATCCGAACTATCTGGCAGCCGTCAAAGCGCAGGTGCTGTCCATTCTGGACGATCCTTCTTCGCCGCTGCTCCCGCTCATCGATACGGCACGGATCCGGGAATTGGCTTCCTCGCCGGATGCTTCCTCCAATCTCCCTTGGTTCGGTCAATTGATGTCCGGTCCGCAGCTGTTTGCCTACCTGGCCCAGGTTCATTTCTGGCTCAAAGAGTATAACGTATCCATACGCTAAGTCCTTATCATTTACGAAAAATCAAAGAAACCATACCCGCAATAGCCGGTATGGTTTCTTTTTTATAGGTTCACTATTCAATTATCGCGCCTGCAGGTCCGCTACAAGCTTGCGCAGAGCTTTTCCCCGATGACTAATCTCCTGCTTCTCCTCCAGGGAAAGCTCGGCCATCGTCTTCTCATGGCTTGGCAGGTAGAACAGCGGGTCATAGCCAAAACCGCCCTTTCCGGACGGATCCGACGTAATCCAGCCTTCAACGCTCCCTTCAGCCTCGAGCTTTTCTCCCGAGACCGGATCATACAGCACCAGCACACAGACAAATCGGGCCGGACTTAGCAAGGGCTGCTCCGTATCCTCACCAAGCCTTAATTGTTCCAGTTCACCGAGCAGCTTCTCGTTATTGTCCTCGTCCGCGACGTGCTCGCCGGCATAACGTGCGGAATAAACGCCGGGCGCACCATTCAGCGCATCCACGCATAATCCGGAATCATCAGCCAGAACAGGCAATCCCAGTGCGTCGCCAACCGCCTTGGCTTTTTTAAATGCATTAGCTGCGAACGTTGCTCCATCCTCAACGACATCCGGCAGATCAGGGTAATCGTACATGCTCTTGAGCTCCGTACCGAAAGCAGCAAAGGCATGCGCAAATTCCTTGACTTTCCCTTGATTGCGGGTAGCTACAATTAGCGTGTCTCCAAGTGTCAATGTCATGGGACTATACTCCAGTACCCGCATTCACGGAACCGATTTTAGCTGCGATTGGGCCAAGTGCCTCCTGCTGACGCTCGATGAGCTCGCGGATTCCCTGTTCACCAAGCTCCAGGATCTGATCCAGCTCTTCACGAGAAAACGGGCTCTCTTCGCCAGTTCCCTGAACCTCAACGAATTTGCCGCTTCCGGTCATGACCAGATTCATGTCTACCTTCGCTTTGGAATCTTCTTCATAGTTCAGATCCAGCAGCGCCTGTCCCCCTGCTATGCCCACGCTAATGGAGGCCAGATAGTCCGTAATCGGAAATACCGCCAGTTTATGTTGTTCTGCAATTTTATTTACCGCTATGGCTAAAGCTACAAATGCTCCTGTAATGGAGGTGGTCCGCGTTCCGCCATCCGCCTGGATTACATCGCAGTCCAGCGTAATTGTCCGCTCGCCAAGAGCATGCAGATTCACAACAGACCTAAGCGCTCTGCCGATCAGCCGCTGAATTTCCATCGTCCGGCCACTGAGTTTACCGCGATTGGCTTCCCGTTGGTTACGGGATTGTGTTGCGCGCGGCAGCATGGAGTACTCAGCCGTCACCCAGCCCTTTCCTTGTCCTTTCAGAAACGGGGGAACCTTCTCATCCACGGTCGCCGTAATCAGCACCTTGGTGTCTCCCATCTCGATGTACACGGAGCCTTCCGCATATTTATTCACATGGGTCGATAAATTCATCGGTCGAAGCTCATCGCTCTTACGTCCGTTAGATCTCATGTTTTCTGCCTCCTACTTCTTATCGCAATCCTGATTAGCATCCCCTATTCTACCAAAGTGCAGGCACAAAAGCACCTTTTCCGGCGCATATTTCAAAGATAGCGGTGAAGCGTCAAATCGAAATTTCGTTAATGAACTCCGGTCGGCTGACAGCCTCGCTATAATTGCGGCTATCCGTTCCGACCACCTCAGAGAGATCGTTCATCCGAATTTTAACCTTCGCATCATCCGAATTCTCGGCTACGGTTAGCACGACGGCCTGCAGCAGCTCGGTTGGAACCTGCTCTCCCTGCTCAAACATGCTGTCCTGAAGCGATACAGTAACAGCGCCGTCCTCTCCTTTTTCGACCGATGCAACGGTGGTATCGTCCGGGATGACCTCAACAAGCCCATCACCGTACTGCGGTCCCCGGATCAGTTCGTTCAAGGCAGCCTTAACCGCATCCTGTCCGGTTGGAACAAGTCTTGTAACAGGTACATAATACTGAATGCCTTCAGGCGTCACTGAAGAGAAATAGACGGTGACCGGCGAAGAGGAAGTGTACAATGCGTCATCCGCCTTTTGAAGGTTGATCCCCATTGCTCGTGAAAGCGGACGATCCAGCGGCGTGTGATTGACCGGCATTTCCGTCAGTTTGACTCCATCCACCCATACCTGCATCGACTCGATGCCTTCATGTCCCGTCAGCGTCCACGTCAACGCCTCCAAGATTCTTCGTTCATCTGCCGCTTGATACTCCGTAAACGATTTATTGAATTCAACGACGGCCAATTTGCTCTCCGGATCGACCGTCACATTATGGATCTGCGTACCGGCAGGCAATACCGCCTGGAAGCCCTGTGGAACATAGCCGGCATAGCGGCCTCCGTTTACCAGCACTTCAAGAGATTCTTTCACGGCGCTTGCTCCCTCTACCTTCGGAATACCTAAGGTCACAGGTGCCAGCATTCCCCTCGCATCCGAAAGATAAACCGTTGTCTGCGTGCCAATGTCTCCTTGTGCCGCTGTGGATCCGGCCGTGTTCAGCATCTGCTTTTCCACTTGCGCAGGCGGCGGGTCAATCGCCTCCGATTGCTTCCCGGAAAACACGCCGCAGCCGGACAACACGATCGGAACAGCAAGCAGCCCGGCGGCGGAAAGCCTGCGAAGATTACGTTTACTACGTTTCATGTATTGTTCCTCCCTAACATTTTTTTGTACAGGTTGTACTCCTATGTATACGAGCCCTTTCCAAAAAAATAACTCTCAGTTTTGCCCTTTCTGGACAAAGGGGGGTGAAAAAAGTACAATCGTCGTAAGCATCTTCATCAACCACGAAAATGAGGTGAGTTCCATCATGGCAGAAAACGATTTAAACATTCCATACAGTCTGAACAGCAAAAAGGTAGCAGAGGCGACACGGAACCTGCTGCATCAGCGTGGAATCAAGTTGGAGGAAATCGCAGAGCTGGTGATGATCCTTCAGAATAAATACTATCCGAATTTGACCATGGAAGAGTGCATGGAGAACGTGGATGCCGTACTCAGCAAACGCGAGGTACAAAACGCGGTATTAACCGGGATTCAACTAGATATTTTGGCGGAGGAAGGCAATCTCATATCCCCGCTTCAAGAAATGCTGGCCAATGACGAAGGGTTATACGGCGTGGATGAAGTCCTGGCATTTTCCATCGTTAACGTCTATGGAAGCATCGGCTTCACCAATTACGGATATATCGACAAGCTCAAGCCCGGCATTCTTGAGCAATTGAATGATAAATCAAGCGGTCGTGTACATACCTTCCTCGACGATATCGTCGGCGCGGTTGCCGCGGCCGCCAGCAGCCGGATCGCCCATCGCAAGCAAGCGGAGCGTGAGATCGAGTTGTACGGCACGACCGAAGAGCTTCCAAAAGAATAAAACGCTCATAAAAAGAAGATTCGCTCAACATGCGAATCTTCTTTTTTTCTGCCTACCAGAAGGAAGCAGCTACCGGACCTATACAAGCCGAAAAGTGGGTGATTTCAAAGAATTATAGACGATAGCAGATAGAAAGGCATTCATCTTTAACGGGCCGGAATGATGAGTTTCTTCTATAATAAGAAGGCTCCTCTCACCTATGAAAAAACGGGCTGTCCAATCACGTAAATCGGTAAATCTATCTAGTCATTTTTGAAAAGACCATCATATGATATGATGAAGAACATTCCAATAGAGCACCTATGGAAACCCCGCCAAGCCTATGGCGGGGTTCTTTTTTTTAGTACGTGATAGAGATAGATTACCGGTTTGCACCAACCTTAACGGGAGAAACATTCCAGATGTCGGATGCATAACGGTGAATCGTGTTATCGCTGGAGAAATGTCCGGAGTGGGCCATATGCATAATTGATTTCTCGGTCCAGGCACCGGTATTCAAATAAGCACGATCGATCTCCGACTGGGTTGCCACATAACTGGCAAAGTCCGCTAATACAAAAAACTCATCGTTATGATCAAGCAGGGACTGGAGAATCTGACCAAACTCCAACTCGTGACAGCAGAAAGGTCCTGAAGATATTAACTGATTCAACACACGGGCGATTCTGGGATCCTGCTCATACCGCTCCCTGGACACGTAAGCTCCGGTCCTGTAATACTCGAGCACTTCCTCCAGCTTCAAACCAAACAGGAACATATTCTCATGGCCAAGCAGCTCGAACATCTCCACGTTAGCCCCATCCAGCGTGCCGATGGTCAACGCGCCGTTCAACATGAACTTCATGTTTCCCGTGCCGGATGCCTCCTTGCCAGCCGTGGAAATCTGCTCGCTCACATCGGCTGCGGGAATAATCTTCTCCGCCAGAGACACCGAATAGTTTTCCAGGAACAGCACCTGGAGTTTGTCATTAACCTGCGGATCCTTATTCACGACTTCGGCAACAACATTAATGAGTTTGATGATGCTTTTGGCCAGATAATAACCCGGCGCTGCCTTCGCCCCAAAAATGACGGTACGGGGAACGCGATCCGCGCTTGGCTGATCCTTAATCTCGTTATACGCGTGCATCACCCGTAATATATTCAGCAATTGCCGTTTATAGCCGTGCAGCCGCTTCACGTGGACATCGAATATGGAATCGGGATTAATCACGATCCCTTGCTTATTCGCGATGTAATCGGCAAGCCGTTCTTTATTGTTCCGTTTGATCCGCTGAATCCCCTGCTGAAAGGCGGAATCGGTCTTCAGTCCTGTGAGCTGAATTAATTGATGCGGATCCGTGATCCATGAGGTGCCGATACCATCGCATATCAATTGACTCAGGCCGGGGTTACTGTGCATCAACCAGCGCCGGTGGGTAATCCCGTTGGTTTTGTTGCTGAATCGCTCCGGATACAGCTCATAATGCGGTTTCATGACCTGTGTCTTAAGCAGCTCCGTGTGCAGCGCCGCCACGCCGTTTACATGATAGCTGCCCACAATTGCCAGATTGGCCATGCGGATCTGGTCGCTTTCAATGATGGCAAGCTGCGATATGCGCTCATGATCGCCAGGATAGCGTTCGAGCAGCATGCCGCAGAAGCGCTTGTTGATCTCTTCGATCATCATGTAAATGCGCGGCAGCAGCTCACGAACCATGCCGGCCGGCCATTTTTCCAGTGCTTCGCTAAGCAGCGTGTGGTTCGTGTAGGAAACGGTCCGGTTCGTGATGTCCCAGGCTTCCTCCCAACCGAAGCCCTTATCGTCGATAAGAATCCGTATCAGCTCCGGAATCACCAAGGTCGGATGTGTATCATTGATATGAATGGCCACATGCTCGGGCAGCTCATGATAGGACCGTCCCAGCTTGTCGAACGTCCTGAGAATGCTCTGAACGCCCGCGGAACAGAGGAAGTACTGCTGCTTCAGCCGGAGAAGCTTGCCTTCGTAAGCCGAATCATCCGGGTACAAAAATTCCGATATCGATTCGACCGAACGGTTATATTCTAAAAATTTATAATAGCTGTTCTGATGATTGGCCGAACGGATTCTAGATATATCCGAAGCGGACTCGGCGCTCCACAGCCGCAGCGTGTTCACCTGCCCTTCACCGTACCCGATCACCGGAACGTCGTAGGGTACCGCCAGGACCCGCTCATAATCCATCGTGCGAAACACGGTTCGCCCCTCCTGCACATCCACCTCCACGCGGCCCCAGAAGCGCACTTCCACCGCCTTGTCAGCCCGCCGTTCTTCCCATACGTTGCCCCGCTGAAGCCAGTTGTCCGGCAGCTCGACTTGATGGCCGTCAATAATCTTCTGTTCAAACAATCCGTACTTATACCGGATTCCACATCCATGGCCTGCATAGCTAAGCGATGCCAACGAATCGAGAAAACATGCCGCAAGGCGTCCGAGTCCCCCGTTGCCGAGGCCCGCATCCGGTTCCTGCTCCTCAATCTCTTCCAAATTCCATCCCAGGTCCAGGAGGCCGCTGCGGACCATATCCAGCACACCCAGGTTCAGCAGATTGTTCCCCATCAGCCGGCCGATCAAAAATTCGAGCGAGAAATAATACACCTGCTTCTGCCCTGTATCCCGGTAAGTCCGGTTGGCAGCAGCCCATTCCCGTCCGACATATTCCCGGATCATGCCCCCGAGTATTTTGTACACATCCTCTGCTGTTGCTTCCTCAAGTCCCTTTCCCAAACGACTCACCAATTGTTCCGTAAAGACCTGCTTGAATGTTTCCTTGTTGTTAAACAAAAGAAAGTTCCTCCTGACGGATACCTTTTATTTTGTGATCAAATCGAGATGTCCTTGGCAATGACAAAAGGTTTGCGAAAATCGCCTTGAAGTTTATGATCCCGCGAGATGATCACATCTTTATCGAGTATGACGTTCTCGAGCCTCACATTTTCGCCAATAACGCATTTTTGCATAATGATCGAGTTATGAATGCTTGCACCTCTTTTTACCTGTACCCCGCGGAACAGAATGCTGTTCTTCACTTCCCCGTCGATCTGACAGCCGTTGGCCACCAGTGCGTTGCTCACATCGGCCGAATTCAAATATTTAGCGGGAACCTCATATTTGATCTTGGTGTGGACCGCCTGCTTGCGGAACAAGCTGTTGTACGTCTTAGGATTCAGCAGGTTCATGCTGGTACGGTAATAGCTCTCAAGCGAATTGATCACCGCATGGTAGCCGAGGTATTCATATCCCGCAATGTTCAGCTTGTGCCGGTTACGCATGATCGCGTCCCGGAAGAAATGGTTGCCCCCATGGGCGATGCAGTGATCGGCCATCTCCAGAAATCGCGCTTTCTCCATCACGAACATCTCCATGTATACCCCATCATGCTTGTGATCGTAATGAATATCCTTGACCATGCCGTCCTCATCTACGTCCAGGCGAGCGCAGGAACGGTGCTCTTCCCGTGGTGCATTCACTTTTGTATAAACAAGCGTCACGTCGGCACCCTGCTCCAAATGGTATTCGTATACCTCATTCAAATCGACGTTGCTTATATGCTGGCTGCCGGAATGCACGATAAACTTCGCGGCTCCCCGCTCAAAAAAATCAAGATTGTTATAAATATGCCGCAGCTCGCCGGCGGACACATCGGCTTCATCGTTCCAATCCGGTGGATGTATGAACAGGCCGCCCCGCTTGCGGTGCATATCCCAAGGCCTGCCTTCGCCCAGATGATCCATCAGGGACCGGTATTTCCTGCGAACGAACAGCGCGATATCCTCAATGCCCGCATGCATCATGTTGGACATCACGAAGTCGATCAGGCGGTACCTCCCCGCAAATGGCACAGCGGCCCCGCACCGGTAATACGTCAATTCACTCAGCACATCCCGTTCATGCTCCAAATTAATGATACCCATGAGTTCTCTCATCAGCGAATCCCGTCCTAACCTTGATTATTATGGGACGAAGACGACGACTGAAGCAGCCTCTGGACGTCTTCATCTTGACCGCTTACCAGCACAATCCGGGATGGATCTTCCTCAGGCGGACTGATGACGGCATGATCTTGAATGACCATGTCCTCAGTGACGATCGCCCGGTGTATGCGCACATGGCTGCCGATACGGACCTTGGGCATGATGACGGAATCGGTAATGACACTGCCTTCCCCTACCTCCACGCCATAAAAGAGTATCGAATGCTCTACCTCGCCGCACACGGTGCAGCCCTCGTTAATCATGCTGTTCCGAACGACGCCGGTCGGAGAAACATACTCTGCCGGCTGATTCGGGTTCCGGGTGTAAATGCGCCACAGCGGATCGTTTAAATCCAGCTTGGGCTGCTCGGAGAGCAGATCCATATTTGCTTCCCATAGGCTCTCGATGGTGCCGACGTCCTTCCAGTACCCATCAAAAGGATAAGCGTACAGCGTTTTGCCGTCCGCCAGCATGCTCGGCAGTATGTCTTTGCCAAAGTCATGGCTCGTATCCGGAAGCTCCGCATTCCCCAGTAAATAGGATCGCAGCAGCTTCCAGCGAAACAGATAAACGCCCATGGATGCCGTCGTGCTCTTCGGGTGCGCAGGCTTCTCCTCGAACTCGATAATCCGGTAGCTCTCATCCGTATTCACCATGCCGAACCGCTTCGCTTCGTCCAGGCTCACCTCGATGACGGAAATGGTGCAATCGGCATCCTTCTCCTTGTGATAAGTCAGCATGCGGTCGTAATCCATTTTATAGATGTGATCTCCTGACAAAATCAAAACGTGCTCGGGATCGTACTGATCAATAAACTTAAGATTCCGATAAATCGCATCCGCCGTCCCGCGGTACCAGGTCGTTCCGTCCTCGCGTTCATGGGGCGGAAGCACGAATACGCCCCCATTCAACCGGTCCATGTCCCAATCGCTTCCTACGCCAATGTAAGAATGCAGGACCAGAGGTTCATACTGAGTTAGCACTCCAACCGTGTCGATTCCCGAATGGGAGCAGTTGCTCAGCGGAAAATCAATGATCCGGTATGTACCCCCAAAATAAACAGCCGGCTTGGCGAGCGTCTTCGTGAGGCCCTTCAGCCGTTTGCCTTGACCTCCTGCGAGCAGCATAGCGACCACATCTTTTTTCTTCATGACAGATTCTCCTTTAAGGGGCTTTATGAGATACGAATCCTATAACATGAAAATTGCGGAACCAAGGGAACGCTTCGATACGAATATGGTGGAGTGGATCATGGTGATGAGTGATTAAGAAAAAAGCCTTGAGGGAATGCCTTACTTAAACAGCAAGGTACATCAACTATATGCGGGGTAGTGAGAAACTCTGACTCTAATGAGGGAAGGCCCCTCTCATCTTAGGTCTTACCGGCCTCTCTTCTATAAAAAGCCGTGGCGCCACTTGCCAAGCATCCTGATCGCGGCGGCTGTACGGGGGCCGCATCTGATCAAGAGATGCTCCACAATGTAGCCCTCTGAATCTATTAAACAAAAAACCGCCTATTCTACGCATGATGGAAGTCAACGTACAAGCAGACGGTTTTATTCATGTCTTGATTATATCAGGAATGCGGCGGTTTCCGTACAGAAAAATAGCACAATCCATCCTCGTTTTCGATTATCTCGGCTTCCCCGCGGCGGGCCAGCTCGGCGAGATGGGCCAGCGCTTCGCACATGGCGAAGCGCAGCTGGTGGATGCCGAGCTTCTCGCCGAAGAGGGCGGTGCAGACCTCGAAGGCGGTTAGGCGACCGGCAGCGCTCAGCATGCCGTCGATGGTAGTCAGGCGCTCCTCGTGATGGAGGAGGAGCGCGTCGATCCGTTCACGGAAATGCGTGAACGGGTGGCGGTGTCCGGGGTACGCCGTCCGGACATGCAGCTCCCGCAGGCGGCGCAGCCCTGCGAGGAATAGTGCCAGCGGCTCGGCGTCGCTGCCGGGCAGCAGGCTCACGTTGGGCGAGATTTGCGGCAGCACGGCATCGCCGCATAGCAGGACGCCGCTGTCTGCATGGAAGAACGACAGATGCCCCGGAGCATGGCCGGCCGTTTGCACCGGCACCCATATCCGGTTGCCCATCCGGAACGGCAGGTCCTCGCTGATAAACGAGATCTCCGGATGCGGCGTGACTTGGGGGAAGAAGCCGTTCAGATGCTCCGGCAGCAGGGCAAGCTTGGTTTCCGGCATGCCATGCTGGCGGAAGAACGCCGGGAGCGCGCAATCCATCGAGGAATCCGCTCCCCACATCAGCATCGCTTCCCGATGCGCCCGCTCTGACATCCACACCTTGGCGCCCGAACGCTCCTGAAACCATCCGGCAAGCCCATAGTGGTCCGGATGATGATGGGTCAGCACGATGGAGACGATATCGCTGAAATCCATCTCCAGCTGCTCCATTGCCGCCAGCCATTCCCGCTCCGAGGAACTCGTTCGCGGCCCCGGATCGATGACGGTCATACCGTCATCCCCCCGCAGCACATAGCTGTTCACCCATCTTAAGGGGTTGGACAATGTAATCTTCACCTGACTGAGCTGATGTTCTTCTATATGATGAATGTCCGGGCTTGGTCCCTTCTCTTCCTGATTCATCGTAGTTGCAACCTCCATCTGCATTATGACTTCAAATCCGACTCTTTCATCATAAGCTTGTAATCGGGATATGTATAGAAGGGGGCGCAGCATGTTGGTTAGCGGATTGAAGCGAGCAAGTTACTATGTTTCACTAGAGGACGCTGCGCATACGTATCGTTCCTCCAATCGCTGTTGCCCTCGGATTTTCCTTACTGTATTTATCCATTGTAAAAATCCGAGGGCAAAGGCGAACGCTGCCGCTTTTCCGGAATCGATTCGTCCGCTCCACTGCTTCGAGCTCACCCATAATAAAGCGTTAACCATCAAGTCGACTCCTCTTAGCCTATTAGCAGAGGACCATCTTTCATATAGGAAAAGCATCCCCGAAAAGTCATACGACCTTGGGGATGCCTTCTCCATTGACAAAATTGTAGGTCAAGGTCCTCTTGGGGACTTAATAGCTAGCTGAGTACGCTCTATTTTAATCCTGCAAGTCTTTCTTAGGGACTTCCAAGATGTTTGCACTCTCTGTTCGATCCATAAAGTCATTCTTGGGAAATTGCACGATCTGGGAACTCCATGATATTCCAAGTTAATTCCTTCTACTCATCTCCAGCTTAATGAATACTCGGCTCATACTGAAAGGCTCCATAATATCACTTCAGCTGACGGGCTGCCTCCTCACGTGAACGTTGGACCGCTTCCTCGGCAGGCATGCTAATCTTGATTCCATCTACGCCCATCCATTCGACCTCCCCCGAAACCGCACCGCGCCCAACGATGATGCGAAGCGGAGCGCCGGTCAGGTCGGCATCCTTGAACTTGACGCCGGCCCGTTCGTCCCGGTCATCCAACAGCGGCTCCAGACCAGCCTTGTTCAGCTCGCTGTAGATATGTTCAGCCAGTTTCATCTGAGTCTCATCCTTAACCGCAACCGGGATAATGTGCACCTTGAACGGAGCCACAGACATCGGCCAGACCAACCGCTCATCCGAGATGCACTGCTCGGCGATGGCGGACATGACGCGGGAGACGCCAATACCGTAGCAGCCCATGATCAGCGGTTTCTCCCGTCCGTCGGAATCCAGGTACATGGCGTTCATAGCCTCACTGTACTTCGTACCCAGCTTGAACACATGTCCAAGCTCAATTC
Organism: Paenibacillus sp. NPDC093718; assembly: GCF_050279985.1. Lineage (NCBI taxonomy): Bacteria > Bacillati > Bacillota > Bacilli > Caryophanales > Paenibacillaceae > Paenibacillus > Paenibacillus sp. NPDC093718. Next base: position 491,223 of record NZ_JBNNUS010000005.1, on the reverse strand, counting down.
CGCGATGAAACAGAAGCGGATCACCGCAGCGCGGACAAGGTTCACCTTCCGTTACATTCCGGAAATCGCCGGTGTGTTCCAGCGAAAAATCATGTCCTGGGCGGACTCCCTTCAGATGGGTATCTTCCTGGTTGGCACCGGTGATCCCCTCTGCCATAGCTGCTACTTCGGAATCGACCAATACCTTTAAGGCTAAGCCTACCGGTCCCGCAAACCCGACTGGGGCTCCTGTCGCCTGCATCACCTCTTCGGCACTCGCTAATTCCACTAGTTCTGCTTCTAAGTAAGACTTCACCTTTGCCTCGTTTGCTTCGCGGTCTCCCCGGACAAGCACCGCAACCCATTCTCCGTCCACGTGGTAAATCAGCGTCTTGATCAATTGCTCCGGGCCGACTTGCAGGAAGTTAGTCAATTCCTGAATGCTTTTCACATTAGGAGTAATCACTTGTTCTATAACTGAGCTGCCGTCGGTCTTTACGGATTCTCTTCCTGCAGACACAGCTGAAGCCGCAGACTCCGCTCGCTCTAGATTTGCAGCATAACTGCAATCGCTGCAGGAAACAACGGTATCCTCGCCTATATCCGCCAGTGCCATAAACTCATGGGTTTCCCCTTGCCCGCCAATGGCACCCGCATCGGCTTCCACCGCCCGGAACGTTAGCCCGCAGCGCCTAAAAATTCGTTCATACGCTTCATACATGTTCCGGTAGGACACATCCAGGCCCTCCCAGTTCCGGTCAAAGGAATAGGCATCCTTCATCAGGAATTCACGACCCCGCAGCAGACCAAAACGCGGACGCCGCTCATCCCGGTATTTGTTCTGAATTTGGTACAGGTTGACTGGCAGCTTCCTGTATGAAGAAATTTCTTGGCGAACGATGGACGTAATCACTTCTTCATGAGTTGGTCCAAGCACGAACTCCCGGTTATGGCGGTCATGCAGCCTGATGAGTTCCGAACCGTAAACATCGTACCTGCCCGATTCCTTCCACAGCTCGGCGGGCTGAACAGCGGGCATGAGCATCTCCTGTCCGCCGGAGGCATCCATTTCCTGCCGAATAATAGCTTCGATCTTTTGCAAGACCCGCCGTCCCAGCGGCAGATACGAATAGATTCCTGCTGCCGTTTGACGGATATAGCCGCCGCGGAGCATCCATTGGTGGCTCAGTGCCTCCGCCTCGGAAGGCACATCACGCATCGTTGTCATCAATAATTGGCTTTGCCGCATCTTCCTCATACTCCTTCTTATTCCATGAATGAACCTGCCCTAACGCAAAAAGAGCACATTCGCTCCTAGGGACGAATGTGCTCGTGGTACCACCCTGATTCCATCTTGCCGGACGCAAAAGATGCTCCATTGAAGATGCTTCATAAGGCGGTAACGGGCCGAACCGGCGCCGCTTGTTCACAGCGGGCAACTACAAGGTAGGAAGGACACTGCCTAGCGGGTGGAAGCCTTTCAGCCAAGGGCTTCTTTTCTGTCTCGCCGAATCTTGCATCCTCATGTCCTTGATGATCGTTATTCACGGGAAATTCATTTTCCAATACATTACAGCCGGACGGTCGGAATGTCAAGCATGAACGGGTCAGGCGATTCTAATGAGCGATATGGTCCAGTACCTGCCGTAAGATCCCGATGACATGCTCATCTTCATACGTATAAAAATATGTATTTCCGTCCCTCCGGTATTTGACCAGTCTTAAACTTCGCAGATAGCCAAGCTGGTGGGATACCGCCGACTGACTCATGCCAAGCACCTCGGCAATATGGCCGACGGGACATTCTTCTTGCGAGAGCAAATGAAGAATCCGGATCCGCGTCGGATCCGAAATGGCCTTCAGCAGTCGTGACGCTTCCATGGCCTCGTCTTCGTGCAGCAGCTCATGGTGCTCTTTTTCCATAAACTAATCCCCTCTTCTCCATAATGGCTTCAACGATTTCGCGGGCATCCCGTGAAACTCCTGCCAAGAGTGCGGAGCCCCGGTGCGTCTGCCAAGGCAAACCTACATAATAGAGCCCCTTTACCGGACTGATACCGCGTGTATGAATAACAGCCTTCTCATGATCCAGCGCTTGATCCACATGAAGCCAATCATAGCTGGGAACAAAGCCGGTCGCCCAGATGATATTCCGGACCTTAAGCTCCGTTCCATCCTCGAATCGCATTCCGGATGCGCCGGCATCAACGGCTCTCTTTTTCAACACCACTTTACCGCACTTGACCGCTTGTTTCAATTCATATCCAAAAATCGGGTCTCCGCGGCGCTTCAGCTTACGTCCCACCCAGGAGGAACCGCCGGCTGATAAAATGCCGAGTTTGTCCAACCACCAGAACATGCTCTTTCCCCCAATGGTCATGGGTAAATACCGCGGCTGCTGTCCGAGGGCCAAATACGTTTCCCGTCCACCCGCCAGTTCGACCGCAATCTGCGCCCCGCTGTTCCCGCCGCCAACGATAAGAACTCCACCCTCTTGAAGCTGGGAAGGTTGCCTGTAATCGGATGAGTGCAACTGGAGAATTTCCTTTGGAACCGATGCTGCAAACGTCGGAATTCGAGGCTTTCGAAACGGCCCGGTAGCGATGATCAGCGCCTTTGCATGATATTCTCCCTGATGGGTATCTAGTATAAAACGGTCTTCTTCCTTCCGGACACACTTCACATCCGTCTCAAACTGAATGGGCAGCCTAAACCGCGCTGCATACGATTTCAGATAGGAAGCCATCTCATCTTTATCCGGGAACCCGTCGGGATCCCCCTCTAACCTCATTCCATGCAAGGCACTATGAGTCCTCGGCGTAAACAACTTCAAGGAATCATATCTCGTCTTCCATGCATCACCTGCCTCCATCCCCCGATCCAACAACAGAAACTTCATTCCTGCCTGCTGCAGCGAATAGCCGGCTGCCAATCCTGCCTGCCCCGCGCCGATAACGACTACATCCCACATCATCTAGGTATCACTCCAATAACATGAATACTTGCTCATATATACATATAACATATATCTTGTTTCCCCTTCAAGCATAAAATGGTGACTGCATCGTCAAACGCCGCATGAAACTCGAATAAATATCTGATGAATCCAGTTGACAACATACACATTCAGTCATACTATAGGCATAAAGTTGCTTCAAGGAAACAATATATGCTCGGCCCAATTTAGTAGGGAGAGGTTAAACTTTATGGATGAGACAAAATATCGGCAGCATTTGCATCAGGCAGCGCTCGGCGAGCGGTTTCTGATTGAACAGGTGGATATCCGCGGAGAGCATAAACGGCGGCTTCTGGACCTCGGATTCGTTCCGGGCTCCGTTATCGAAGTGCTGAAAGCCAGCCCGCTCGGCGATCCGACCTCTTATAGAGTGGCAGGTACCGTCATTGCATTAAGAAAAGAAGAAAGTCAGTTAATCTGGGGTAAGGTGATGTCATCATGAGAACTTTTACCGTCGCGCTGGCTGGCAACCCGAACACGGGAAAAAGCACGCTTTTTAATGCGCTCACCGGCCTGAAGCAGCACACCGGCAACTGGTCCGGCAAAACAGTCAGTCTCGCAAGCGGCAATTACGATTACAAAGACACCCGCTTCCAATTTATCGATCTGCCCGGGACATACTCCTTGTTCTCCAACTCGGCCGATGAAGAAGTGGCGCGCGATTATATTATTTTTGAGAAGCCGGACGTAACTCTGCTGGTTCTGGATTCTACGGCGCTGGAAAGAAGCCTTAACCTTGCGCTGCAAGTGCTGGAAATGACCGACCGGGTCATCATCTGCTTGAATCTGATGGACGAAGCGAAGAAAAAAGGGATCAAGATTAACGCACGCAAGCTGGCCGATCAGCTCGGGGTTCCCGTCATTCCGATATCGGCCAGAAATAACGAAGGCCTGGATACCCTGTCCGAGCAGCTGCTTCTCATGTGCACAGGGCAGACTCCGACTACGCCGTACCGGATGAAATACAACGAACAGCTGGAATCACAAATTTCAAGCCTGGAGTCCGAATTAAGAGACATTTTCGGCGACGAATATCCAGCCAGATGGCTGGCCATCCGCTTTCTCGATGGGGACCGGAAGCTGATCGCCACGCTGAAAGAACGATTGAAGGCTTCGGATAAAGGAGGGATTTCACTTGGAACAGCTAAAGCGCTTGGAAGCTCTAACAGCCGCCATTCCTGCTGAGCAGGTAGAGGATGTTCGGGAAGACATCGTCGGCGAATTATTCAAAAAATCCCGCGAGCTGTGCAGTGATGCCGTCACCGTCACCAACCGTGAGCTTCTGTACCGTTCCGAGCGTCTGGACCGCATCTTCACCTCCAAGCTGTGGGGATTTCCGATCATGCTGGCCATGCTCGGCGTTATTTTTTACTTAACGATAGCAGGGGCTAACGTGCCTTCTTCCCTGCTGGCAAGTTTCTTTGGCTGGATCGAAGGATACCTGACCATGGCTTTTCAGGCCATCCACGCTCCCGATTGGCTCCATGGCTTGCTGATCCTCGGGTTGTTCCGGGGAACCGCCTGGGTTGTCAGCGTGATGCTGCCTCCCATGGCCATCTTCTTCCCGGCCTTCGCGCTGCTTGAGAACTACGGCTATTTGCCGCGGGTAGCCTTTAACCTCGACCGATTGTTCAAAAAAACGGGAGCGCACGGCAAGCAGTCCCTCACCATGGCGATGGGATTCGGCTGCAATGCGGCGGCTATTATGTCGACCCGGATTATCGAGTCGCCGCGGGAGCGGATGCTCGCCATTCTGACCAACAACTTCGTGCCCTGCAACGGTCGCTGGCCGACCTTGATCCTGCTGGCTTCCTTGTTCATGGCGGCAGGCTTTTCGGGAGGAGCCCAGACGCTCGTAACGGCTTCCGTTGTTATGGGCATGGTGCTAATCGGTGTCGTTGTCACGCTCACGGTATCATGGGGATTGTCCAAAACCGCCTTGAAAGGCATTCCTTCCCACTACACGCTGGAGCTGCCTCCATACCGTAAACCGAAGATACTGAATACCATTCTCCGGTCGACCCTGGATAAAACCTTCTATGTACTGCGCAGAGCGATTATCGTAGCGGCGCCTGCAGGCGTCCTCACCTGGGTGCTTGCCAACATCTATATTGGCGATGCCAGCATTCTGATTCATTTCGTTGAATTTCTCGATCCGTTTGCGCGCGCACTCGGACTCGATGGCTTCATTCTGATGGCCTTTATTATTGGCCTTCCCGCCAATGAAATCGTGCTGCCGATCCTGCTGATGGGATATTTGGCCACAGGCTCCCTGACCGAGGTTACCGATATGTTTGCCCTCAAGCAAATTTTCCTGGACCAAGGCTGGACCTGGCTGACCGCACTGAACATGATGCTGTTCTCGCTGCTTCATTATCCATGCGGAACCACGCTCGTCAACATCTGGAAGGAAACGAAAAGCGCGAAGTGGACGTTCCTGTCCTTTGCCATCCCGACGGCCATCGCCATCGGCGTCACCTTCCTGGTCACTCAGGTGGCCCAGGCACTGGGATGGGTTTAACGACAGAGGATTGAATCAGCATCATACACAGCAAAATCTTATAATCTAAGAGGCATCCCAAGGTTGGTCCAACCTTGGGATGCCTTTTCTTCTGATAGCCATGCTGCAGATGGAGATGGATATACAGCAAACGAGCCGCTACAAGAAGTCTCCTTGAAGCGGCTCGTATGTTTTATCCGGAAATGGATGAGTTCTATGATACTTAACCTTTCACCGAACCAGCAGCGATGCCTTCCACGATACGGTCACTGAGGAACAGGAACATCAGCAGGATTGGCAAAATACTGATCATCAAGGTTGCGCCGATAGCGCCCCAATCGGTTGTGTACTGTCCGATAAAGTTCTGAACGCCGACGGTGAGCGTCTTGAACATATCCGAACTGATGAACGTGTTCACGAAGATAAATTCGTTCCAGTTGTAGATCATGTTAATGATGGCTGTCGTCGCCAGCACCGAGCCCGTCATCGGAAGCACGATCCGGAAGAAGACCCGGTGAACCGAGCAGCCGTCCATGACCGCCGCCTCTTCCACTTCCTTCGGCAGCGTGTAATAGAACCCGAGCAGAATCATAATGGTAATCGGCATATTGAAAGCCACGTACGACAATATCAAAGAAACCGGATGATCGGTCAGGCCAACCTTGTTGAAAATGCTGAACAGCGGGATCAAGGTGGAGTGAACCGGAATCATCATGGCAACCATAAATAATCCGAGGACGAAGGAGCTGCCCTTCCACTTCATTCTCGTAATCGCGAAGGTGACGAGACTTCCCAGAATGACCGTGAGCGCAGTCGCGACAACGGTGATCCAGACGCTGTTCAGAAAATAAACGCTGATGTTGCCGGCACTCCATACCTTCTCGTAATTCTCCCAGCGCGGATTCATCGGAAGGGACAGCGGAGGAAGATCGAATACTTCCTGATTGTTTTTTAAAGAGAACAGCAGCAGCCATACGAGCGGGAACAGCTGGAATACGGCTACGCCGATCAGCACGATATACAGCAGCGCGTAACCCAGCTTGCCTCCCACTCCGTTTCCGGACCGGGCGCGCCCGTCATGGAGCTGTCCTGTGGCTCCGGATATCATGAAGCATTCCTCCTTATGAATATTGGATCGTTTCTTTTGATGCCGTTAATTTCCGTATGACCCACGTTACGATCAGACAGATCACCAGCAGGAAGAACCCGATCGCGCTGCCGTAACCGAAATCATAAGCGCGGAAAGCCGTGTGATACATGTAGGACGCCATCACTTCACTTGCGCCGTTAGGCCCCCCGTCCGTCATAACAAAGATAAGGTCGAAATATTTCAAGGAACCTACCACCGCCAGCACGATCGTAACTTTAATTACTTCCATGATGAGTGGAAGCTTGATCCGGAACGCAATTTGCAGGGAAGTCGCCCCGTCGATCTTGGCAGCTTCCACCAGCGATACCGGGATATTCTTCAGGGCTGCATAATAGATCAAGATATAGAAACCGGCATACTGCCACAGAATCGGAATAAACAAAGCGAACAAGACAAGCGACGGCTCAGCGAGCCATGCCGGCGGGTTCGTGATCCCGATGGATTCCAGGAAGCTGTTCACAATCCCGTTCGTCGGATGGTAAATGCGAAGCCACAGCTGCGCAATCGCAACGGAGGACAGCAGCATAGGGATGAGATAGATTTTACGGAACAGGTTGGCGCCTTTGATCTTGGAGGCCAGTACCATCGCCACGGCCAGATAGATAATAAGGCTTGCAGCCGAGAATACGGCTAACAGCAGAGAGTGCCATGCACTGTCCCAGAACTTTCCGTCCTTTAGCAATGCCTGGTAGTTATCGAGTCCGATAAAGGTCATTGCACCGATGCCGTTCCATTCGTTCAGTCCGTAATAGGCGGTCAATAGGATTGGAATATAAACGACGGCCATAATCACAAGCAGTGCAGGCAGTACATACAGCGCGATGATTTTTTTGTTGGACATCACTTTATCCAAAGTGTCCGACTCCTTTCTCCATATGGTCTAGAGGAAAGATTTATCCGGCATCGCTGCCGGATAAACCAGGTTCCCGTTTCTTTGTTGTCCTAAAGAGTCTTAGTTCCCTTTGGAGATCGCCGCATCATGCTCTTCGGAGAATTTGTCCGGCGTCACGGCTTTGCCGAAGAGCGCCTGGATCATGTTCAGATGTGTCTCGGCAGCATTCGCCTCCATCTGTACATCCGCGAACAAGGTAATGCTGCTTGCTTTGTTCATTTCATCAAACAGATCGATGTACAGCTGCGGAAGCTCAAGCGTCGAGGTATCCACCTTCGTTGCCGGGATGACGCCGGCGCCTGTCACGGACTGCTCGCCCCATTTGGTTACGAAATACTCAACGAACTTCTTGGATTCTTCCTTCACCTTGGAGTTCTCTCCGATGAACAAGCCGACACCCGGTCCGCCTACCCAGCTGTTAATATCGCCTTTGCCGCCTTCAACCGTCGGGAATTTGAAGAAACCGACGCTGTCGCGGAATTCCTGCGGAATCTCTTCATTGGTTGTAAAGTTAGGGAGTTCCCAGGTACCCATCATGTACATGGCCGCTTTGCCGTTCAGGAATTCGGATTTCGCTTCCTCGTTGGACAAGCCGTTGAACCCTTTGACAAACGCATTGCCATCCACCAGCGATTGAACCTCGGCGGCTGCTTTTACAAGCGATTCGTCCTTGAAGGAACTCGAACCGTTGATTGCGCTGGCCAGCGTTTCTTGTCCGCCGATTCGGTCTGCCAGGTACATGTACCAGAGCGAACCGGTCCAGCGATCCTTATTGCCCAGTGCGATCGGAGCAATCCCGTTATCGGACAGCGTTTTTACGACATTCTTGAATTCTTCATAGGTTTGCGGAACCGCCAGGTTATGCTGCTCGAATATCGCTTTGTTGTAGTATACCGGAGCGATATTAAACTCAAGTGGAAGCGCATACGTTTTGCCGTCAATGGCATAAGCCTCGGTCGTGCCGGCTACGAACTTGCCATTAAGCTGACCGTCCAGCAGATCATCTACCGGTGCAAACAGTTTGCCTTCGACGTAAGGCTTCAGGAATCCCGCTGCCCAAGTTACCCCAACGTCCGGAAGCTCGTTCGAGGCGGAAAGCACTTTCAATTTATTTTTGTACTGCTCATTATCCAGAACTTCCTGTTTGATCGTCACGTTCGGATTCTCTTTTTGATATTCTTCGATGATCTGATTCACGATTTTATTCTGTCCTGCAGAAACGCCAGCCGGCCATAAGTGCATGAAGTTCACCGTAACTTTATCGCCTTCGCTGCCCCCGTTGCCTGTATCTCCCGTGCTGCTGTTGCTCGATCCACAACCAGCTGCAACCAAAGCGAGACACAATGTTAGAAGCAGAACCGTCCATTTTTTGTTGAACACGTTTACAACCCCTTTTCTAGTATGCTGTTCGCGTATTGAAACCGCTTTAATCAAATTTTATCAGTGAGGGGATGATTGTATAAGGTCATAATGATTGGGACTAATTCCACTTTTATTAGATTTCCTCTCCGCTATCGGATACGCTGTGGCGATATTGACTCGGGCTTACTTCCTCAATGTCGCGGAACACTTTTACGAAATATTTTGCCGTCTGGTATCCGACCTTCTCCGCAATTTCCGCGACAGGCAGCGATGTGCCTGCCAGCAGCTCCTTGGCCCGCTGCACCCTGCGACGCGTCAGATATTCGCTGAAGGTGAGTCCGGTCTGCTCTTTGAATAACACGCTAAAATAACTGGAGTTCAGATGGAGCACCTCCGCCACTTCCTTAAGCGATACCGGCTCCTGAAGATGCTGATCCACGTACTTCAGTGCTTCCTGCACCTGGACACTGTAGCCTTTATCCTGCTGCGCCGCCTCCAACAGCTTGGGGTCGACCAGTTTCTCCATCCGCTCAATCCGATCTATTTTTTCCCGGCGTTCCAGGGCCGATTCGACTGCAGTTACCAGCTTCCGCTTATCCAGCGGCTTCAGGAGGTAATCCACGACACCATATTGCAGCGCTTTGCGGGCGTAATCGAATTCCGAATAGCCGGATATGACGATAATGACAGGCGGGTGCTCCAGTTCATGCAATCGCTCAATCAGCTCCAGCCCCCCAATTTCCGGCATGCGGATGTCTGTCACCACCAGATGCGCCACCTGCTGCTGCAGCCACTCCAACGCCTCTACGCCGCTTGTAGCCGTTACGATTCTACAGCGACCCGACGACCATGCCTCCAGGGTCTTTCTTACTCCTTCCCTCGTTCTTGGCTCATCATCCACGATCAGTATTGTTTTCATGCTTTTCCCCCTCCCCACTATTAGCCTGAAAATCATTCGGAATTTGAAATGAGATCGTCGTTCCCTGACCCACCACGCTGTGAATACGCAGGCCGGCTTGCCCGGAAGCGTAATACAGCCGGATTCTCTGCTCTACATTGGCAATGCCGACACCGCTTTTTTTAGAAGATTCCGCGTATCCCTTTTCCATGGAGGAATACAGAGAGGCCACCGTCTCCTCGTTCATTCCGGGGCCGTCATCGCTAACCGAAATGACCGTATATCCCGGGTGTTCGGAGGCCGTTGCCCTTACAATGACGGTGCCTGGCCCCAAACGCTGTTCAACCCCGTGCAGGATCGCATTTTCCACGATCGGCTGAATCAGCAGCTTCGGAATCGGCACGTTTTTGCTGGCTTCATCCGCCTCAATTTTCCAGGATAACCGGTCCAGCATCCGCATTTTCATAATCATCAAATAGCGTTCAGCATGATCCAGCTCGTCCCGGACCGATACCCACTCATCCTCGTCTTTGCGGTTAATGACGTAACGGAATAAACCGGACATCGCGACCACGATTTGGGCCAGCTCTTCTTCGCCTTGATCATCCAGCGCCCAGTAAAACGCTTCCAATGTGTTAAAAAGAAAGTGCGGATTGATCTGCGCCTGCAGCGCTTTGAGTTCTGTCCGGCTCTGAATGATCTCCTTCTGATACACGACCTCAATTAATTCGTTCAGCGAATCCACCATCTGGTTGTACGAATTGTTAAGCTCGTTGATCTCCATCGTCTTCGAGGTGACGGCTATGGGCTTCAGCATCCCCAGCCTTACGCCGCGCATGGCTTTGATCAGATTCAAAATCGGCCGGATGATCATCGTGGTCAGTATAAAGCTTAAGAACAGAAACAGCAGCGCACCCACACCCCCGGATACAATAATCGCCGTTCGCAGCACCGATATCCCCTCCGTCGTATAATCGACAGGCGTCAAGATGACCAGGTTCCAGCCCGTGGCCTCAGACTGTTTCTGTACGGCAATGTAGTCCTCATGGCCGACCGTAACCGTCTCCCCTTCGCGGTGCAAAACTTCCTTCGCATCCACCATGGTGGCAAATTCCGACGAGATTTCATTCCCCGCCTGATCAAACAGTCCCATCGTTTCACGCGAATCGCTGCCCATGCCGCCAGTTGAATCCGCCAGCGCAAAATAGTCCTTCTCCAGCTTCACGAGCAAGTACCCGCCGTGGGCAAAGGAATGGTCAATCAGCCGAATTCTACGTACCGCTACCACCACATCCGGATCCCGGGGATCCTGCCCGAACCATACCAGCTTCCCCATGCCCTGGTCTGCCGCAGTAATCCAATCGCCCCTAACCCGGCTGGTCAGACTTCCTTCATCCAGCGGAAACAGCCGCCGATAATCCTTCGTATATAATTCCAGCGACCGGATGCCTGTAGCATAGGCTTCGTATTTACGAACCTCCTGTTGAAGGGACTGCCGTTCACCAAATGTTATCGGCTTACCCGCGGTCTCCTGCGCCAGAAAGCGCTGAACCGTTGCGTTCGTCGAGACTTGGGCCGTCAGCGTATCCACCTGCTTGAGCAGCGCATCCAGCTTCCCCGTGGCCTGAACGGCCGTCTGCTGAATATGCTTCTCCGCACTGTTGCGCAGCAAAGCCGACACCTGATCATATACAAACACCCCGACCAATGCCAATACGATAACCATCACCAGCATAAATCCAAGGAAGATTTGATTCCGCAGTGTATTCAGCCTGCCAAACCTGTTCAAGTTCTGCACTCCCTTTCGATTTGGAACTGTTATTCACTATACACAATCTTGTTGAAGTTAGGGAGTCCTCGCAGTTCCGCAAATGTCCAAGGCATATGTACTTTATTACTCAAAAAAAGAGGAAATGCGAAAGGTTAGTTTCCCCTCGCACTTCCTCTTGTATACCGCCATGCATTTCACTAGACGGGATATAATTCCTGATGCCGTTCAAGCTCTTTTTTACAATCGGTGCACAGCCCTCGTACGGCACCGGAATCATCCGCGTAAAAGATTAATTGGCGTTTGCGGCGGCATTTACTGCACACTTGTCCATCCTGACCGCTGCGGGTTCGCGTTTTTGTTTTCAAATGGATGACATTACGCGCACTTTCGCTGCTTTTCTTGCGTCTGAACCATACAACTGCTAGAAGGACTAGAACGGCTCCGGCCACCATCCCGATCATCCACCCCACGTTTATTTCACCTCCGACATGTGCAGGCTATTTGTACAAAATAGCTACAGAAGATCAGCAGATTTGTACTCCATGATCACGTATAAACGACGTCGCTACATCCAATACCAGCTGCGAACATTTTAACATATCTTGTATTTGTAATGGCGGTTCCTGCCCATTTCCAATCACGGAATATAACCGGTTTCCCGGCATGAAAACACAAAAAAGCCTTCTCACTCCCGTTGCTACGGGAAGGAAGGCTTTCGCTGTGCTTTCGTTCATGCAACCGGCATGGTGTCAGATCTTCAACTCACCGAGTTTTATCAACTCAACGACAGCTTGCGAACGGCCCTTGACGTTTAATTTTTGCATGACATTTGAGATGTGGTTACGCACCGTCTTTTCGCTAATAAACAACTGCCCGGCGATATCGCGAGTCGTTTTGTCCTGCACTAGCAATTCAAAAACTTCGCGTTCACGGTGGGTTAACAAGAACTTACTGTTGTGGTCGGTCCCCTTCAATGGTGTCACCCCTCCTTGCCCGGGTATGTGTGGTCTAACAAGGGTAAGGGATACAGTCAACTCATCTTATGTAAGATCAGGGGGGAAGGTGCGCAAGAGGCGAACAATTTGGGCGATTGGCCCGTATTGGCGATTTTTGTCCTTGCTTCCACTCGAGGGTTGGTCTATGATGATGGTGTAAAAATAATTTTCTTTATTTTTTCATATTTATAAAAACTATTTTCAGAATTGGAATCCCATTCGTTATGCCCAGGCAATAAGCTCACCGGGAACCTTGAAGGAGGCTTGTGATGACACCAATCTTGCATATTATTTCTGTCGAAAAGGAAGGTCTGCCCCGTCAGGAACGACGGCTCGCAGAGTTTATTTTGACAGCTCCATCCGAGATTGTGCATATGGGCATTAAAGATCTTGCAGAGCAGTGTGAGGTCAGCGCTGCCACCGTAACCCGTTTTTGTAAGAACTTTCAGTGTAAAGGATATCCTGATTTTAAGCTCAAGCTTGCCGCCGAGATTGCTCATGCCGAAATGGCTTCACGTACGGGAAATACGCGCTATCAGGATATCGTTGCCGGCAACGCTCTCGCCGGCATCGTCGAGGCGATTGAATCCAATCATCTGACTTCGATACGGGATACGACAGAGCTGCTCGATCTGGGTCAGCTGGAGCGTGCCGTGGATGCCTTATGCCGCGCGAAGCGCATTGATCTGTACGGAGTGGCTACCTCTTCCATTGTGGCACAGGACTTCTACCAAAAGCTGATCAGGATCGGCAAAAACTGCACGGCTTTCGCAGATTCGCATATGCAGATCACATCAGCCTCTACCCTGACTTCAAGCGATGTTGCCGTTGCTGTTTCATACTCCGGCGAAACACCGGAGACCATCGATGCGTTGACTTGTGCCAAAGACGCCGGCGCCTTCACGATCAGCATCACGTCGTACCGAAGCAGCGCCATCTCCGCTCTGGCAGACATCACACTGTATTCATCTTCATTAGAGGAAGGAATGCGCCGGGGAGACATGGCTTCGCGTATCGCGCAGCTTCACATTATTGACATCCTGTTCATGGGTATGGCCAGTCGGGACTTCTCTACGTATGTTCCCCGTCTGGAGCAATCATATCTTAATGTTCAAAACTATCGCAAAAGCCGAGGAGGACAATAACCAATGAATATTTACACATTCCGCGATGAAGAACAATTTGTGCAAACAGGTGCTAATCTGATCTCCAGCCTGATTCACACCAATCCGCGCGCTAAGCTGGGACTGGCTACAGGAAGCACACCGGTCGGACTCTATGCCAAACTGATTGAAATGAACCGTCAGGGCCTGGTCAGCTTCGCCCAGACCACAACATATAATCTGGACGAATATGTAGGCCTTCCCGAGAACCATCCGGAGAGCTACCGCACTTTCATGAATGAGAAGTTCTTCAATCATGTGGACATCCAAATCGAACGGACCCATGTGCCGAACGGAAATGCTGCCGATCCGGAAGCAGAATGCCTGAATTACGATAAAATGCTGGAAGAATTCGGCCCGGTTGATCTCCAGCTTCTCGGCCTTGGACATAACGGACACATCGGTTTTAACGAACCTGGAGAACTCTTGAGTGGGGGTACGCATGTGGTTGAGCTGCAAGAGAAAACACGCAACGCCAATGCAAGATTCTTCCCTACCCTGGATGATGTGCCAACCCATGCGATTACGATGGGCGTTGCCACGATCTTGAAAGCCCGGCAAATTCTTCTCCTCGTCCGTGGTGAGGATAAAGCGAAAATTGTTCACCGTGCATTAAAAGGACCGATTACCACAGAGTGTCCGGCATCGCTGCTTCAATGTCATCCGAATGTGGTTGTCCTTCTGGATCAAGGTGCAGGGAGACTGCTGGTATGAGCGGCGAACGAAAAGAATCTGTCCAATTGCTGTATGGTCAAGTCCTGACGCCAAACGGCATCTGTGAAGACGGCGTGCTGGCGATTCAAGGAGAGAGTATCTCCTACGCCGGTGATGCTTCCGGACTCCCTGCCGATCTGAAGCAGGCCGCTGCTGAAGTGATCCATCAACCGGATGGGTACATTATTCCCGGTTTTATTGATATCCACGTGCATGGGGGTAACGGTGAAGATTTCATGGATGCCTCCAAGGATGTCCTGGATAAAATCACGTCGTTCCACAGCTCCCAGGGCACCACGGCCATGCTTGCTACCACGATGACGGCTCCTAAGGCAGCTATCGACCATGTGCTGCAAGAAGTTAACGACTACCAAAGCCAAGACATGCCCTACACAAGACTGGTGGGCGTACATCTGGAGGGCCCTTTTATCAGCCCGAAATGGCCCGGCGCACAAAATCCGGAGCATATCGTCCACGCTAATATCGATTGGCTGGAAGAGTGGGTATCCACTTACCCTGGCCTGGTCCGCCAGGTGACGCTTGCACCCGAGCGCGAGGGAGCACTAGAGGCTATCTCTTGGCTGAACAACCACGGGATCGTAGCCGCCTTGGGGCATACAGATGCCACCTATGAGGAAGTCGAGGCCGCCGTTGAAGCAGGTCTTAGCCATGGCGTGCATACGTTCAATGCGATGACAGGACTGCACCACCGCAAGCCTGGCGTGGTGGGCGCGATGCTCAGTGATGATCGCTTAAGCTGCGAGATAATCGCTGACGGTATCCATGTCCACCCCGCAGCCATTCGGATTCTGGCCCGCATGAAGCAAGACGGAAATCTCATTCTGATTACCGACGCGATGTCCGCTACCGGTATGGCTGACGGCGAATATACGCTGGGTGACCTGCCGGTAGTTGTCGAGAACGGCATCGCCACGCTCAAGAGCAACAGAGACAGCCTGGCTGGCAGTACGCTGACGATGATCAAAGGCTTTCAGCTGTTGGTCCGAGAGGTTGGGTTAAGCATTGAGCAGGCTTCCCGCGTTGGAAGTCTTAATCCCGCCGCAAAGATCGGCATCGCTGATCTTACAGGCTCTCTTGAAGCCGGCAAGTATGCCGACGTGCTGATGCTTTCAAGTGATCTGGAGCTTCAAGGCGTCTGGATTCAAGGACAACGCAAACATTAATCCTGATTGATTATTACTTATAGCAAACATAGCAAAGGAGCTGCCTTTTTAGGGATGATTTCATTCCTAAAGGGCAGCTCCTTTTGGTATATAGGTTTTACCGGCTGTTCCGATTACCGCCAAACCAACCGTCATCCGTATCATTCTTCATCAGGTTGCCGCGGGTATCGTTCATGCCGTCACGATCGCCAAGGTTCAGTGGGAACACACGGTTAATCCATGTGCCGAAATCGCGCGTAAGTGTTCCAACCGTGTTCGCTGCATTACCGTCAGTTCCAAAACGATTGGCATGCTGATAAAAATCATCATCCGTGGAAACATATACTTGACTGATATGCGGAGCGGTCTTGCGAATTTTGCTCGTAATCTCCTGACGTACATGTTGAGGAACCTCTTCACGATTGTTGTTCATGATGCCCATGTTATTGTTGTTGAAAGTGCCATAAGGAACGCCATTGATGCCTGTTCCCATATGAGTGTCATTTGTTGTACCGTTCGTTCCGTTAGTACCCATCAGTCCATTCGTGCGTGTTCCGTTTAACGTATTATAATTGCTGCCGCCAAATCCGCCATTGGTTGTCGTTCCGTTTACACCGAAGCCGCGGTTATCGGCATTACGGCCTAAACCTGTTCCAAGACCTGTCGTATTGTCCACAGCACGTCTTGTGTCGTTTGCCATTCCTTGCAGGAGACCGACGCTGCCTGTACCTGAAGTACCAAAGGTACGGTTTCTTACATTCGTGTTGTTCGTGCCCGTCAGCGTACGGTCAGTGGCACGATTAGCTCCAGTGCTCATACCCGTCACACGACCGTTGATGTTATTGGTGTTCATGCCATCCCGGGACAGCGATACATACGCATTGCGGTTCGTCACGAATACATGGGCTGTACCTAAACCACTGATATCCGAAACTTTTCTCGACAGCGTTTTACTGTATTTCAGGTTGGTCAGGTCATGCTGCTGCGTGCCGCGGACGTTCTGGTTGTTCCGTACGGAATTCACACCGATACGGCCACTGTCCACATTATTCGTACGTGTCGTGTTGCCGTCGTTGGCGTTACCGCATCCTGCTACTGCAGCCATACTCAGCAGCAATGCCGTGGAGACGGTCAGGTTGAGGGCCTTGGATTTAATCATGATTCATCCTCCATCTCTATAATGAGTGTATTAACATCGTATAGGATGACCTTGAGGCAGAAGTGGTATGCTGAAAGGTTTTAACATGGAAGATTACTGATGATCAAGCCTAATTTTATGGACAAAAAAACACCGATTAGATCACGAACATCCATCGGCGTTTTGATTCATTATACTTATGAAGAGGATAACTGCACCTGAATTCTGGCGTCATTCATAATATCGGCAAGCGATTGCTCCAGGCGGTATTGCGGGCTCCATCCCAGCGCTTTGAGAAGCCCGGCCCCTTGCTGCCCTCCGGTCCCCTTATTTAATGAATCCAACGAAAGCGAGGCGGATTCAGGTCCCCAATCGATGGGCACCGCCGCCCCGGTCTGCTTCAGTAAGCGCTCAGCCAGCTCTCCAAGCGTATGCTCTTCCCCCGAACCGATCGGATACGTCATGCCGGAAGAACCGCTCTTCAGAAGTACGCCGTATGCAGCTACCGCATCCCGAACGTCCAGAAAGTCCCTGGATTCGAATCGGGAACTGATACGGAATAGCGGCAGGGCCCTACCCGCTTCACAGCCTGCAATATACCGGGCAAGCAGCGTGCAGAATCCTGTCGATTCTCCAGGGCCGATCAGATTGGACGGCTCAGCAAGGACGATATGCTGGTTAAACATGCTGTGCCAGGCCGCTGCGGACCAACTGGCAAAGGTTTTGCTAAGGCTGTATGGATGAGGAACGGCGGCCGCGCCTTTTGCGGGATCTACGCTTAGTCTGGACCCAACCATTACCATGCGACTGTCCGGACAGTGCTGCCGAACTGCCTCAAGCAGATAGATGGTGCCCATAACATTACTCTCCATATATGAAGCAGGATGCTTCCACGACTCCGAAGCTGAATTTTTTCCGGCTAAATGCAAAATATAATCGGGAAGGTTATTTTGAATAAGGTCATTCACCTGTTCACGGTCCTCCAGGTGACACTCGGCCGATATGACGCCTTGTATCGAATCCAGCGTTTTCTTATTCCGACCGGCAGCAACGACCGTACAGCCCTGCCGGACGAAATAAGCACAAGCATGTAAGCCGGTAAAACCTGTGGCTCCTGTGATCAGCAGTTTTTTGTTTGTTAATGTTTCTGCTGCCATTCATACATCTCCTTTAACATTTGAGCATAATCCGGAAATGGATAGGTTGCATCGAGTCGCGTGCTGCGCAGCGTCCGATCCTGTACAAACTCATCGGTCGGGACCACAACCACATCGTGTTTCCCCCATATGTCCTTGAACAACAGCAGCAACTCATATTTGCTTACCGGATTCGGATGTCCGAGATGGATTAGACCTCCCACGTCCTTGTTCATGAAGAATTCGATCGCTTTGGCAAGCTCCAGCGTTGTAACACCGTTCCATAGCACAGCCCGGTAGCCGGAAACCTCGCCTCGCTGCTTCATAAACCAGTTAAACAGGCCGATTCCGCTCTGCCGAATTTCAGGTCCGATGATCGAGGTTCGAATCGTCAAGTGATCCGGATCTTGGACCTCGCCCAGCGCTTTGGTTACCGCATAGGAAGTCACACCATCGGGAAGATCATCTTCCCGATAGCCTCCCTTGGTCCCCAGAAACACGCAATCCGTGCTGATATGAATAAGTCTGGCTGAAATGCTATTCGCTAAATATCGCAACCGATGAGGTAAAAAACCATTGATATGATACGCATTTATCTTGTCTTCCTCAGCTCGTTGATTCAAGACGCCTACGGCGTTGATGATGATATCGGGCCCAACCGCCTTAACGATATGCTCTACAGCACTCATATCGGTTACATCGAGCACCAGGCCTTGTGAATCGCTTCTGTCCCGGGTCGTATAAAAGACATGATGCTTGCCGGATAACTGAAAGTACTGTACAAGCATATGTCCCGCCATGCCATTTCCCCCGAGAATGAGCATCTTCATGGCAAGAATCCTCCGCGGCGCAGAATATCCCGTATTTCGACCTTCGTCATCAATTGATGCTCCGAGCTGAAACTGTTGAAAGACACTTTGGGCAGGTGTTGATACCGTTCCTTCAGATCAGGAATATCTAAAGTCGGTAATATGACCAAATACTCGTCATCGTAAACAACGGTAGTCTGGCTTTCAAAATCACTCATGAGTATTTCATGGATCTTCTCTCCCGGACGAATTCCGGTTTCAACCACTGTGACGTCGTTTCGCCCGGAAGCCTCTATAAGCACTTCCGCCAAATCCACGATGCGGCAGGTCGGCATCGTCATAACGAAGATTTCGCCGCCTATGCTTTCAATCGACGCTTTGAACAGCAAGGAGATTGCGTCCTTCAAGGTCAGGAAGAAACGGGTCATGTTGTGATCAGTAATGCTGATCTGTCCCTTTTGCCGAATCTGATTCTTGAATACATGAACGACGCTCCCGTTCGTTCCGAGAACATTGCCGCCCCGCACGCAAACGAATTTGGTGTGATTACTCAACAGATTAGCATACACAATCAACTTTTCGCCAATCGCCTTGGTCATGCCGTAAAAGTTGGATGGATTTGCAGCTTTATCCGTTGAAATATATATCACTTTTTTCACTTGGTTTTCAATGGCTGCTTCAATGACATGCTGCGTGCCTACTACATTGGTTTTCAGAGCTTCATAGGGATGCTCCTCACATACAGGTACATGTTTCAGCGCCGCAAGATGAAAGACGTAATCGACATCCTGGCAAGCTGCCGTAAGAGCTTCCTTGTCGCGGATGTCCCCAATTCGGAAAGTGAGTCTCGGATCTTCAAACTCACGGTCCATGGCCACTTGCGTAGCCTCGCTTCTGGAATAGACGATGACCTGCTTAGGATTTAGCGGCAGTAGCTGGCTGATCAGTTCATGTCCCCAAGAGCCTGTGCCGCCAGTCACCAAAATCCGTTGATTAGTGAACATTCACTTTCCCTCCAAGCACATATTTTACGACGGTACGCGACACATTGTCCGCCAAGTAGCCCTCCGGGCACTTCCAGTCGCGACTCAATTGAGTCATCAATTTGACCGCTCCATGGATCCGGTCGGCACTCAAGCCGGATACGATGTTACTTCCGCAATCCACAGTCTCAGGTCGCTCCGTCGTCCGCCGAACCGTTACTGTGGGTACGTGCATGATGCAGCATTCCTCTTGTACCGTGCCGCTGTCAGTGATGGCACACAGAGCATCCTTCTCGAGCCTCACAAAATCAAAAAAGCCAAACGGCTCGTGGAATTCAATGAGCGGATGGAGACTAACCTCCTTCGCCCCTTCAAGGCGCGAAGCCGTCCGGGGATGAAGGCTGCATATGAGCCGGTGCCCGAACGTTTCCGCAACCGCGTTTAACCCATTTAAAATTTCCTTTAAATTCTCAGGTCGATCCACATTCTCGGAGCGGTGTATTGTGACCAGAAAATATTGCTGAGGCGACAAGGACAGCTGCTCCATGATCCGGCTTTGATTGACCTGAGTTTCATAATGCTTCATGACTTCATAGATCGGGTTCCCTGTCAGAACGATACGCTGACTCGGCACACCCTCGCGAAGCAGATGATTCTTGCTGTAGTTCGTATAAGGCATATTGATGGAGGATACCGCATCAATGACTTTGCGGTTCTTCTCTTCAGGCACATCAAGATCAAAGCAGCGGTTCCCCGCTTCCATATGCACCACGGGGTATCCCAGACGCTCAGCCAGCACAGCGCAAAGCGCGCTGTTTGTATCGCCCAGCAGCAGTACGGTATCGGGCTTCTCCTGCTCCAAGATCTCTTCCATACGGCTGAACATGACGGACAGCTGGCCTCCTAGCGTTGCCTGACGGTCCTGAAGGACGTAATCCGGACTGCGGAGTCCCATCTCCGAGAAGAACACCCCGCTTAAGGTATTCGTGAAATTTTGCCCTGTATGCACAAGCACATGCCTCGTAGCGTACTGGTCTAGCAGAGGAATGATCAAGCTTAATCGGATAATTTCGGGCCTCGTACCCAAGATTGTCATGACTTTCATATCGGATTCTCCCTTGCCAAGTTAATCACAGATCCGAAGGCGATCTTTCCGCAGCACGACCATTCTTCCCGTATTCTTGAGAAGGCAGAGTGGATGCATATCTGCTTTTCAATGTCTCAGAAGCCTGAGGACCGCTCTGCCTATCTCCTCGTCTTATGCCTTCCGTCGCCTTGCGGACGTTCTGCGTTGTCTAGGCTTTGATGCCCATCGCCTGGTCGGTTTTCCTTCTGTTCTTCTGGTTCTCGTGCGAGGTAATATTCGGCGCAGTCTTGCTTCACCGCGTTTCTTCCGGATGCGCCTACGCTGTTTATGCCGTCTCGTCGGAGCAGCCAGGTGCTTCGCCGTTCTTGCCCTCGCCTGGAACCACTCTGGATGCTCATTCATCCACCGGGAAACCATTTCGTTCACTCGTACCTGGTACATCGCAGGACCATAAACAGCCTGCGCTTGCATCCTGTTCTGCATTCCCAAGGAAACTCCCTGATCCGGCTGGTCCAGTATGAACCTTACTTTCTCCACCAGAGAGGCCGTACTCCCTGGGTCGGCTAGCAGATGCGGACAGCCGGCAGCTGTCAACACTTCCTGGAGTCCCCCTGACGCATAGGCAACAACCGGTTTTCCGTACATCAGGCCCTCCAGTGCCGTCAACCCGAATCCCTCCGGTACCACGCTCGGTACGACAACAACATCGAGTGCACAGTACACCTGAGTGATGTCATCCTGGGTACCGGCGAATATGAATCGGTGCTGAGCTCCGGCCCAAGCAATCCGATCGCGGCACAATCTCTCATAGTCCAGGTCCAGCACGCTGCCAACAATGAGGAAGACCGCGTCCGGATAGGCATCCTTGAGCGAAAGCGCCATGTCGATAAAATGGTGGACCCCTTTGCTCTCGATCAGAAACGACGAGATCATCCCAATTACGGGTCTGTTCGATGTGATCCCAAGCTTCTCCCGGTAGGAGGCCCTCCATCCCGGCCATGCTTCCGGCTGAATGTCAGACTCGCTCCAGGATGGAGGAAGAACCGTCATCTTCGACTGCCTCACTTCCGGCGGGAAGCTCTCGACTACCGATTCGGAAATACTGATGATCCAACTGCTGTACTGATGGATTAACGAAGTGGAGAAATGGGCATACCCGTTATCCGTAATTTTTTCTGTCAGCTGCCACATCACGGGAATCCCGAGTCGTTTTCCGGCAGCCGCCGGCATAAAATGCACGCAGGTATTGGTAAGAATCACCTGAGGTCCTTCATTTGCTATCCATTTTGTCAAGGCACGGAATACAGGTGTTGTCATTAACTTATCCGCTTCGTTCATAAGATGGGCACCAGGTGTGTATATACTGTGGAGCAATGGGATTTTGTGGATTTTGACCATAATCCCGGATTGTCTGGCCAGCATGGTCAGTCGGCCTTCATTCGGTGCAACCAGAACACAATCGAAGTATGGAGCTAACTGCCCGCAGAAGAACAGAAGCAGCTTCTCCGCTCCCGTAATGCTTGAAGGATTGGATACGTGTGAAAAAATCAACATTTTCGGTTTAAGGGCCATCGGTATCGTCCGCATCTTCAGTAACCGTGATTCTCGCAGTACCGGATGCGATCCACCTCCTTTTCACCCAGTTGGTACAATATATTAGGGAGACAAAGATACCGCAACGACGCTTGTTCCCCCAACATTCATCTATTTCTGCATACCGCTCATGGGAAGATGATCGAGAACAGCGTGTTCAGCCGATGTGCATAGGTATGCTCCTGAAAAGTTCTCTCCAGTGCACGATGGGCGATATCTTTACGCAGTTGATCGTTCGTAAGGTAATACTCAATCTTCTCCAGCAGTTCACCAGGCGATCGGTACGTCTCAATCTCCACACCCGGCGTGTAAAAGCGCGCCAGATCTGCGCGCTCATCACAGAGTTGAAGCGTACCGCAGGCACTGATCTCAAACGTACGAGGGTTCGGGGAAGCCGCAGGAATATGACCTCTATTTTGATTAATGTCGTCGTCATCTACCGCACGGTGCAGATTGATGATAATCTTGGCACTGTTGTATACGTCTGCCGTTTCCGCCGGGCCCATCCACTTGTTGACCTCGATTCGGTTGTTATATCGCCCATACCCAGGGAACCGTTCCCACCAATTTCCGTTAATAAATGTACGGTGCGCCATCAGTTGATCCATAATGGGTTCAAAGAACTGAATTCGCTTCGGATAGGCTGTACCGACAAAACTGATATCGCGGGTTGCCGCTCCAGGTTTGACGATCGGACGATAATGGCCGGGAAATGCAGCGAATGGCAAATAATGAACCTGAGCGCAGCCCAAGTTCTGATAATGGGCCACACAGTTAAACTCCAGCGTAAACACATAATCATAGTGATGAACCCATCCTATGGTCATATCGGTATAATACGGATCGTCGGTCATCCATACGGCTGTCCGAATCCCCATGGCCCGAACGGCATCCATCTGTTCCACCGGAAGATACATACCGTCCAGCACCAGCACTAGATCCGGCCTGGTGCGGCTTGCTTCCGCTGCTACATCCTGCTTCGCATCCGTCAGCGAAAGCTGACGTACCATGCCATGCAGCGTGCCAATAATCGCCTCATCAATCGGCGAATAGGGAAATCCTTTTCCCGAGCTGACAAACAAGACATGGATATCCCGCACAGGCGGGGTGTATACAATCCGGTTGACGATGCCTTGTGATTTCCCCCGGAAGTACCCTTCATCGTATCCCGCTTGAAGACCGGCATTCCTGCCTTCCCCGTATGCATCGGATACGGCGGACCGACGTAGTCCTGTAACTAAACTTCTAGGCATCCGCTTCGCTCCTCCCTAATATTTGCTTGAACGAAAACAAATCCATCCTATCGATTGGCTTCGATCAAAGTCAGAAGTTCCGGCAGTCGGTGAACATACGTATGTCTTGTCATCGTTGTCTGAAGCGCCCGCTGCGCTATACTTCTGCGCTGATCCTCTTGAGAGAGATAATAGGAAATCTTATGTTTCAATTCCGGAACGGAGCCAAAGGTTTCGATGTCGATTCCTGGCGTATAATACTGGCTGAGATCCTCACGGATATCCGTGATCTGCAGCGTACCGCAAGCATTGATCTCAAAGGTGCGCGGGTTGATCGAACGTCCCGGATAATTCAGGCTGTTGCGGTTATCGTCGCCGCTTTGCGTGGGCCGGTGCAGGTTGATCACAATTTTGGCGCCGTTGTAGAATTTCACGGTTTCAGCAGGCGGAATGAAGCCACTGTACACAAACGGAGAGAGTTCTTTATAACGGACAAGTCGTTCCCAGTAGCCTCCGATAATACGAACCTGCTTCCCTTTCAAGAACGGGGCCAATTCATCAAACAGTGCCGCACGGTTGCGGAACGCGTTGCCGATGAAACAAATGTCAGAACGATATGCCGGCCCTGCCATCGTAGGGGTGAATAGTTCCGGATGAACGCCAAGCGGAAGATAATGCACTTCCTTCACCCCGACGCTTTGATACAATGCAACACAGCTCAGCTCGTGCGTGAACACAACATCAAAGTGCTGTGCCAATTCCGGCGTCTCCTCCGTGAAATAAGGGTCATCCACAAACCAAATGGCCGTCCGGAAGCCAAGGTTCCGGAGCTGATTCATGGAATGGCGAAACCCCTCCGGAAATACGTGCAAGCCGTTCATCACCAGAATGATATCCGGCTTTTGCTGCAGTGCCACCTCCACCACTTGTTCTGGCGGCACCACGATACATTCCCGAACGATTCGGCCAAGACCCTTGACTACCCCTTCATCAATGGACTCAAATCCTTGAGGGACATACAGAATTTTCAGATTGAAATATGGCGAGGGCTCAACTGGAATACGTTCCATCAGCGCACGGCACCCCCCCAAACGGTAACCTTCACTGTAACCTGCCTGGTAGCCCTCCTTCTGACCTGTAAGAAACGATAAGCTCACCATCTTCACCCTGTCTCATATGGGATTTACAAAGGTTCATATAACTATATGCCAAGAGGACGAATGCATCATGGACGATTGTCCCTTGAACCGGGAATTTGGCGTATGCCCTTACGTATCGCCCCCTTGGAAACGGCAAGTGAAAATAAAAAAAGAGCGGTCCTTCACGGATTCGAAACCTTCCGTGAGAGCCGCCCTGTCCGCCTTCATACAGGTGCAGGAGGGATTTGCCCGTCTTCGTAACCCTTCGCAAATCCCGATTTAAATCCTTCGTCATATGCCTGACTATAACCTTGGTTATACGCCTGGGATGAGGCGGGATAGAAAACGCGCCCTCCTCTTCGTAAACGATAGCGGCCTCGAATCCCGCGGCGTTTACGCAAAATCAAGTTTCCGCCTCGACGCCGTCTGGCACCTTTAACAACCTTCAAGCGTCTTACAGCCAAGGATAATCTCTTGCTGCCGGCACGACGTGCACGTCCGCTCTTTCGTAAGCCTTTTATTTTTACTACCATCCTGTCATTAACCTCCCGAGTGCGTGGTTTGTTCCTGGTCAGCTGTACCGTGGCTTGCAATCCTTCCGGCTGCAAGCCATGGGGAAGAAGGATATCCCCGTTTCGTTCGGTTCAGCGGTATGCCTGTCAGCATCTCCGTCATAACCGACTGGTAACCGGTTAGCAGCCGGATATTCTCTGCAAGCTTTTTCGCAGTCACGTCGGAATGGGCCGAGACTTCGGCGATATTCTCCAAAATGCCGGCCAATGCCTCCTGGCTTCTGGCGATAGATGATACCATGGCTACCCTTGCTTCATGTTCCCGGTGGGTGCGTGTAATCATGAATCCGAATCTCCAAAATCAAATTCATCAAAACCTCCGCTTGACGCCTGATCATCGGTACCTAAAGCCACACGCAGATTCCGGCAGAGCCCTGATCCGATTCGGGTCAGTCCTTCAATCTGCTCCACGATTTGCTCATGCATCACCAGCGAATCCTTCAATCCGCCGGCAGAGGGATCCTGCGAAAGCACCCACTCGCGAACTTTTTCAGCTTCGACTGCCTTCCCTTCCAGGATCAGAGAGGTCTCGCGCTGAATGGCTACGGCTGCTTCCAGCATTCGCATCAAAGACTCTTCTTTGCTCACCTGCATTCCCTCCTCTGTCATCCGGTAAGACTACCGGGTTATTCTTCCTCTTGGTCTCTCATTTCCTTTAACACGATCTCCAGGCTATCCGCTGCGGTTTGCTGCAGATCCGCCATGGCGTTCAAATATGACACGATGCTGCGATTGATTTGGGTCGTCTGTCCTCCTGATGATTTCGGTCCTTCAGCGAGCTGAAATTCATATTCAGGAAGAGAATGTATAATTTGAGCCATGCGAACAGCAGCATGGCGCTGAGCTTCCAAAATCCGGGCCAGCTGCTGTTGAGAATGCGAAAGATGCGCTATCATATCATCGATTTTGCTCTCCACGTCGGTACTCCCCTTCACTCTTCTATCAGTTCAGCATATGCGGAAAACGGATTCTCCGTGCAACATTCAAATCATATCTTCCCGCTTGCAAATAGCGATGATGCCTCTATCTGTAATCTCTGTTCCGCGGGTATCCGTTCAAGCCATCTGTGCATATGGTCCTCTGCGGAAAGGATCTCTTCAGTCCACATTCCGATCTCCTCCGGGAGCGTACGTCTGAACAGCAAACAGCTCAATAGACTGGGTGAAGAACTCGGCAGAGCTGACTTCTCCTCATCCACTAATACAGCTCCTAAACCCGTTGCTGCGGAACTGGCGTAGACCATTTTTATAGCAGGCTCACGCTCAAACTCGCACATCAGAACCCCAAGCCAGTTATCCATATGTGGAGGATCGTTGGCCAATATGGCGATATACTCGCCAAGCGAAGCTGAAATCGCCTTATTCACTACGCGGGCTAGATGATCTCCACTATTCCCCTTGATGTGACGCACGACTCCTCTTCGATCATGAATATACTGCCTCGTGTTCGCTGTAGCGCCAGCATCGGCAACAAGCACCTCATAGAGATGGGGAGTCATTGTCTCAATATGCTGTATGACTTGAACCGCTGCATCATGCTGAGAATCCGCAGGGATAATGATGCTCGTTCCTTCGAACGCGCTGCCCCGGTCCTCCTGCCCAAGCCTTAGCCCGAGAGCATAACCGGCCTCATAACCGGCTCGGTAATGCTCGCCCGATACTCCCCCGTCTCGCTGCTCTCCGGCATGGACTGCAGCCCGCACTGCACGCCGTTTTTTCATGGCAATTCATCCTTCATATGCACAGCCGCCTCCTGCAACGATTCAAAGGTGCCGGCATCGCACCACCACTGCTGCAGGATGTCATAGATTAATGTTCCGTTGGCTGCATACAGATTGTTGACATCGGTAATCTCCAATTCTCCTCGTTCTGACGGACTGATTCGGCTGATGATATCAAATACGCTATGGTCATACATATATATTCCCGTCACCGCATGACGGCTCCGGGGATTTACGGGTTTCTCCTCAATGAAAAGCAATTTCCCGCTGCCATCCTCCGCAAATACAGGTACGCCATACCGATGGGGGCTATCCGTAGGACTAAGCAGTACCATAGCCGTACCGGATGGCTGCTGTACATAATGCTGAATGAACGGCTTTAAATCATCCTGAAACAGGTTATCCCCCAGCAGAACAACGAATTTTTCACCGTGAGGTATAAATCCTTTCGCCAGCTCCAACGCCTCCGCAATTCCGCCTGCCTGCTCCTGCACCTTATAGGTCAAATTGACACCAAAGCTCCGTCCGTTCTCCAAATATTCGGCGTACAGGCCAACCGATTTGGAGCCGGTAATCAATAAAATGTCATCGATGCCCGCCTGATGCAGCTTGTGGATTCCATATGCAATCATCGGATGCTTTCCTACCGGAAGCAGGTGCTTATTCATATATTTCGTCAGCGGAAGTAGTCGGGTGCCGTTCCCCCCTGCCAGCAATACGCCCTTCATGATGCGTCACCTCTCTCCTCG
Source organism: Paenibacillus sp. NPDC093718 (assembly GCF_050279985.1). Classification (NCBI taxonomy): domain Bacteria; kingdom Bacillati; phylum Bacillota; class Bacilli; order Caryophanales; family Paenibacillaceae; genus Paenibacillus; species Paenibacillus sp. NPDC093718. The sequence goes on along the minus strand of NZ_JBNNUS010000005.1, from coordinate 463,462 downwards.
ATGAATTGTAATGGGTCTACATTCCACTTCTCTACAAACCGTCTCCGGTTTCGTTCAATCAACTCCTGGAATCCGCTCGGGAACCGGGTTCGAAAGCTTGCACTCCCTTCATGGTGCACCAGCACATTCCCTGCCACTACCAGCTTGAACCCTGCAAGGCGAGCGCGATAGCAGTAATCATCATCCTCATAGTGTCCGGGCGAGAACATCTCATCCAGGTAACCCACCCGATCCATGACCGTGCGCTTAAACAAATAACATAACCCCACGATACGATTCACTTCGTGCCACAGTGCCGAATTCGGTACATTCCAACGTTCTGCCTCCTGGATGTAGCCTGCTCTGTCCGTATAACCTACCTTCACCTGCTGAATACCGCTTGCGTAATTCGTTACAGGCCCCACGACCCCGATTTCTTCCTTGCTGTATAACGCTTCTTGCAATAACGTCAGCCACCGCGGCGAAACAAAAACATCATTGTTCAGCAGCAATAATTGATCTCCCAAAGCCAACCGGAGGCCATGGTTACACGCGATGGGGAAACCGGTGTTTTCCGGCAGCGAGACAAGCAAAAGCCCTTCCCGTACACAATATTCACCGGTTCCATCCCGCGAGCCATTGTCCACCACAATAATCTCGTAGGGGACATCGGTATATGCCCGGATATGCTCCACACAGGTACGGAGCAGATGCAGTCCGTTATACGTGGGAATAATAATACTCGTTAGTCCGCTCATAGGCTGTTCCTCCGTAAGGCTAATTCCGTCCGTGACACCTCTCCCCATTGAAGGCGCCCGCCAAGGTTTTTCATCGTTTCTCCCAGGGCTTCGATATGATCGCCAATGATCAGCTTTGCCACTGGATTGTCCTTGCCGCGATTCGTTTTCCTTCGCCGGTTTACGCTCAAAACATCCACGGTCTGTACCGCTTCAATCCGAAGCCCCTGTCTTATGGCCAACGTCTGGGCTCTGGGAGGGACTGAAAGATTCGCACAACCGATACTCTCCAGCGCCTGTCTTGTCATCGCATGGGGAACAGCTGTCAGCGAATTGGCCTCCAGATCGTCACGTCCCAGCATGCGGTTGAGAAATGTTTTGCAGCGGGTAACTTCATCTTGGCGGCCAAATTCCGGCAGCAATGGCATGATATCATTCAATGCCACATCCACTCCGCGATCTGCCGCAACCAGATAGGAACTCAACTTCTCCGCAGGCACCGGCATATCCCCGTCCATGAACAGAACGATGTCCCCGGTGCTCATCTTCGCTCCCAAGGCACGGGCCACATCATGCCCCAGCCGCTCGGGAATGTGGATCACCGTAACGCCTTCAAATGCACGCGCTGCCGCGTACGTATGATCATGGCTCCCATTCTCGACAACGATGATTTCATGAAATGGAAGCCGTTTTAGCTCTCGCAGCACCATCGGAATGGAACCCGCTTCGTTGCAGGCGGACACGATAACGGAAGCACGCCCGTTTAGAGGCGGCAGCAGTGGTGCCGGAATCGACTGCCTGGAACCTCTGGCGTATCCTCGTCGGAACGCTTCCGCTACCCCCGGCAGGACGTGATAGAGTTGGTGCTGGGGGATTCCGCTGGAAGCCAGCCATTGACCCAAGGCCATGGAAACATCCCTTTTGGAGGCGGCTCCTCGTCTTCTCCCGGACATACCTCCCGCACTCAGCGCGAGCCGTTCCCAACGGCTGCTCCGTGTTAAACGGTATGCCAGCACCCGTGAGGAACCTTTCCTTATGCGTCTTCGGCCTTTAGATCCTGATCGACTTATTTTTTTATGAATCCGTCTTTGCACGTGCTCACCTCACCACGCTCCGTCTTCGTCCACCATCGTGATACCCGCCCCGGATACCACGCTCTGCAATCACGGCTTCCAGTGCTTCCAAATGATCGCCAAGCACCAGCATTTCCAGCGGATCTCCGCCCGGGATTCGACCGGGATTCAAGCGTCCAACCTCCACGCCATAGACCGCCTCCACACGCAGCCCCCGGTTCACCGCAGCCGCTTGTGCTTTCGGCGGAATGGACAGCTCACTTGGACCGATTGTCTCCAGCGCCCGACGGCTTAAGGCATGCGGCACAGCTGTCATGGACGCGCCTCGCAAATCAGATCTTCCCAGCATCGAATTTAATGTATATTTCGCAAGAATAACCCGGTGAACCGGCTGCCGTTCGATAGGGCCGGTATAATCGTTCAAGGCCACGTCAACGCCGGATTGAACTGCCTGCACGAAAGGCCTTAACTCACCGGAGGGAATCACCATATCGCTGTCTGTAAAAAGAAGAATTCGCCCTTTAGCTGCTTCTGCGCCCACACTTCGTCCCACATCGTGTCCCAGTGGCTCCGCAAAAGACAACACCTTGGCTCCCATCCGTTCTGCGACAGCTGCGGTCTGATCCTTGCACCCGTTCGCAACAACGATAACCTCTGTTTCGGGATGAACCGCCCGCGCCTCTGCTATGACCGCGGAAATCTTACCGGCTTCATTCATAGCGGGAATAATGACAGACACGCAAGGATGGGGATGATTCTCCCGTGGAATCTGTGGCTCCATAGGACGGTAGGCGGTAGGAATAGCGGGTGGCTGCAACGATTCCCTGGAAGGATGCCGAGAAACCGACCTTCTTCGGGACCTTAACCGCTGCACATTGCGCATACTTGCACTCCTCCTCCCTTGTAACGGTCACTTGCTCCTTGGCAATCTATCCTATTGTATGTTTGCTCTTCTTCACCGTAACGGCATATGTACGGTTTCGCCCCAACGCTTATCCCCATCCGCTATCTGTACATACAAAAAGGGCGGGGAGTATACTCCCTGCCCTTTTTTACGATTCTATTGCCCGCCTATTGCTATCCATGATAACCATCCGGCTGCAAGCGGATTGCCTGCGGACCTTGTGATGCCGACCATCGCCTGAAGCTCATTCCGTGACTTGACCCCCGCTTGAAACCCGGGGTCGCTGCATGATACCACCATGACATAATTTCCATCGGCATAAGGGGACTGGAGTGAGACGGCAACATCGATGGTGTCCACGCCTTCAGGAAACACGAACGGTATATCGCCAAACTGCTGCATTAACGGCCTGTCAGGCATCCCTTGTACCGGATTAAAGCTCAAATGCGCCAAGTCCACCGAATGGCTTGCAATTTTAGAGGAAGTAATCGATTCAGGGGATAAGTGAATGCTATATACAGAATAGTCTTCAATCGCCTCGCTTCTTACACTGCGATGTCGAAGATGAGCCGCGCCAATCGTATCATCGGCCAATTCATACTCGGCCGTACCGCCACGATCAATGCCCGTTCTGTACGCGGATGTCTTGAGACGGCCAGGATATCGCCGGTACGGTCTCTTCCCTCTTCCCCTGGTGATCCTTCTGGCTTTGTTCACTGTCGGCTCTCTCCTCTGCTTCTAATCGTTACTTCATCCTATTCGGCAAGGGGGGCGCCTGCCACTGTTCCATCGGTTATCCTCAGATGGTTTGCATCAAATGAACCCAACGCTCGGCCGTATGGTCCCATCTGAAGCGCTGCCGCACCGTTTCGCGACCGGCCATTCCGATCTGTCTGCGGAGATTTTCGTCCTGCAGCAGATTGTTAATCCGCTGCGCAAGTCCGGCTGGAAAATCATCGCTTTGCACCAAATATCCCGTCACTCCGTTTTCCACAATTTCCGGAATTCCTCCGGCACTTGAAGCGATGACCGGCACGCCTGCTGCCATGGCTTCGACATTCACGAGTCCAAACGCCTCCCTAGGTGCAGACGGAACAACCACGATGTCTGCAAGCGAATACCAATCCGCAATAGCCGGGTATGGCACAAAGGGGCGAAAGTTTACCCAATGTTGGTAGGGTCTTGCAGCTTTTTTCAATTCCCGCACATAGGCGGTTTCGCGATCCGATCCGTATCCGGCACTCCCGATAATGAGCAGCAGTACATCCGGATGCTTATCGATGATCTGCGGCAGTGCTTCCAGCAGATGGTGAACGCCTTTATCCGGAATAAGTCGTCCGGCAAACAGGATGATGCGCCGCCCGCTCCATCCGTAATGAGCAAGTCGGGCTTCCCGCAATGCCTTGGCTGCCGGGCTGAAGGGCGGGGTAAAATGCTCCAGACTGACTCCGAGATGATTGATCGTAATTTTATCCGACAGCTCCGGATGCCTTATCGTGATATCTTCCAGCAAAAAACGGCTGTTCACCACGATGCCGTCCATCCATCTGGCAATGTTCCCAAACCGCTGCTCGCTCATATACGGAGGCGATATAAAGGTATTGGAATGGAGATTAAGTACAGTCTTTACATCGGGGAGATGCATCTTCAGACGCTGAGCTAACAGCGGGCGATTGTGTACTTCGATAATATCCGGTCTCCATTTTTGAAGCCTCCGCAGCAGGGAAGGATAATAATTCGCTCCCGATGGCAGGCGGTAACATGGAACGCCGTTGATCGTGTCTTTAGAAGGGAGTCCTTTTCCAAGCACTCCAAATATGCGCACATCCATGGCTCCCTGTGCCAATGGAATGGTCTGCTCCACTACACGCTCGACAGAGCTGCTCCTCCCCGAAGGAATCACAAAAGACCCCGGCGTCACAACGGCCACCTTCCGCAAACCCATAACTCCACACCCTTCTCACAACTTATCTATATGAAAAACCCCTACTGATATATCATAGGTACCCATCCCCTTGATACCAGCAGTGTTTCATTGCCCTAATTCAAAAAAGCGCATCCCTGTCATGTGTATGGCCGGATACCTTAACATATACCGAATCAGGGGTTATTGGTGACTAATCTACGATAAAGAATAGGCCAACCACGGGCGACACCCGTCCACCCGGGACAAACTTCCTCCTGCATACGATGTGGTACAAAGACTCCATGATCTGTGGTAACAAGGAGGATGACCATGCATCCGGAATTTGTCGGCATTCTGCTCAACAACAACACGTATCGCAGAATTTCCAGCGGGAGAATCGGCACTGAATCACTGGCTAACTATGAAGAAGCCGCTGCCATGTACGGGCTGGTTCCTTGTTTTTTTACCATTCATCATATTTCATTGGATACCGGAAAGGCGACAGGATATATACCCATTCCATCCGGGTACCGCCGTGTCCACATTCCCATTCCGCGCGCCATCCATATGCGCGCCATCTACCACAACCGACGTGAACTCAAGCGGATCGACGATCTGATCAAACAAGGAATCTTTGTGTTTAACGGCCGTACGCGCTACGGCAAGGATACGATACACCATATGCTGGAACAGGATCCGGGATTAACGAATGCCTTACCGCATACGGTAAAGGCTACGCCCATCTCCATTCGATCCATGTTAAGCCAACATGGTGACCTCGTTTTAAAACCATGCAGCGGCAGCATCGGCATCGGCATTATGCGGCTAAAAAGCAGTTCCGGTCACAGCCAACTGACGTATTCCCGCTCCTCCCCTTCGGCTAAAGGATGGAGAACTGTAACATTGGCCGAGGGAAAGCTTCATCCGCTAATCTACCAGAGAATCAGACGTGCGCCCTTTCTGGCACAGGAGCGCATCCCGCTGGCAGAATACAGGGGGCGTCCCTTTGACATCAGGGTCACCGTGCAGCGGGGAGGCAGCGGCAGCTGGGAAATCGCGGGCATGTTCGCCAAAACCTCGCCGCCTCAAACCTTTGTCTCCAACATCGCGCAGGGGGGCTCCGCCTATCAGGTACCGGACATTCTAACACGCTGCATGCCGAATGCCCCTGTTGGAGAAACCCTCGAGCGTATTGCGGAATTCTCACTGCATATCGCCCGCATCCTGTCCCTGTTTATTCCGTATGCTGCCGATTTTGGACTGGATATCGGTATTACCCAAGATGGAAGGCTCTATTTCATTGAGTGCAACGGCTGCGATCAACGGTATGGTTTCCTGGAGGCCGGGATGGGAGAGGCCTGGAAGAACTCGTATCGGAATCCGATGGCTTTTGTCCGCCATCTCTACGATAACGATGCCTGGCCCTCGTATTAGATAAGCCGAATGCGTTGGCGTTGACGCGTACGGTTTGATCCCGATACGGGATACACCGCCCCTTGTCTGTATCGAACCCTAATCCTCTAGTAAACAGTGTAGCCGTGAATCAACAGAGCTTTTTCATTGCAAGCACAGCGAGCACAACCCAAAAACAGCCACCGCCTTTGAGAATACTCAGGCGTGGCTGTTTTGGTGTTGTTACGGGTAAGGATTAGGGATCATCCACTTTAGCATAAGGAGGTCAGGTGAAAACTTTAATGAGGCACCTGAGATTTAAAATCCCCTTTGCTGGACTGATCGGCATGATAGAGTATGACATCCCCGTCCATCAGAGAAAACCGCTTACCATACGGATCGTTATACGTGCGGCTGTACCCTTCAAGCTGCCATTGATTCATGAGTGGGCCATGAATATATTGCAAATGGGGTTTGGCCGTATTGCCCTCCCGGATCGTCTCGATGTTGAAATTGACCACGATATACCCTTTTTTGAGAAAAATCGAGGATTTCTCGTCCAGGCGGTTCGTCCGTCCATAAGCGGCCAGGTCGATTCCTTTCTTCACCACATACACGTCGGCAGGAAGACTGTATTCACCATACCAGCGCTGTACAGCCGCGTTGGCCCGCTCCGTGTCAACGGAGGCTGGCAATCCTGACTTCGGACCGATCAGTGTGCGTATTTCGAATGGAAGCAGCATCCAGTCGAGCCGACCTACCCAGGTCTTGCTTTTGCTGATCTTCTCCAAGTACTGCTTCATGTAGGCTGCCGCGGACATTCCCGCCGGGGCTCCGCCGCGGTTGTACAAATACGAAGCGGTATCCTTCAGCTCGTCTTGCGGAACATTGCGCAGCCTTTCATTCAGGATGACATAACGCTTCTCCGTATCCTGCGGGGAACCGATCCGAATGAACTTCCGGTTTCCGCTGTGGTAATACAGATCAACGGGCTGCCGTCCGCTGCCGTCCTGATTAACAAAATAAAAGCTCGGGGTAATTGAAATGCCGTCTTGTAAACCAAACATATTGCCCTTCGTCTTCAAATCGAATTTGAAATGGTAGCCTGTCTTTACGGCCGCATTCTTATATCCCTGTGCCGGATGCTTGCCCGGTGCGATGGGAAGTGTATACGGCAGCACGTTCCCGCGTGCTCCACCGTCAATATCGCGAAGTCCTGTCCAATAGGATGCGCCGCTTGGCGCCGAATTCCCTTTTTGTTTGCGGAAGACCGTCTCCCAGTTATAATCGGCAATATCCGTGATATGGAAATCATATACGCGACCGATCACTTCAACCGGTTCTATATCCGTAGCCACATGGTGAGCCAAATCCAGGTTCGCGCTGGGCTGCGTAGTGAATTCGGATGGAGCGTTCTCCGCAATCGTACGGAAATATACCTGATAATCCCCCTCATCCACCCATACCGGCAGGAAAAACTCCGTGTCCAGCTGAGCCGTCGGGATTGTAATCCAGGTGTCTTTTGGATAAAAGGTGCGCCTGTCACTGCTGTAGACATCGAACGGAAAATACACCTGCTTCGATCTTACATACTTCGCATAGTCCCGGTCTCCGTATCCCTGGATGTTCCGATGCTGACCCGAGGTAGGGATGCGAACCGTAAACGGCCGATCCAAGATGAATGCAGAGCGGTTCGGGTTCGGGGTCGTCTTCTGATTGTGGGCCTGATCATCCGTCACCGACGAATAATTGACTACCGGCGTATGGACGGTGACGGTGTTAATGGCGTGAATCGGAAATGATTGATTAGATCCGCCATTAATGTTGCCGGGTAATAAACCATATTGAATTGTACCTGCGCTTGTTGTATTTGCCCTGTTAACCTTATCACTACTAATCAAATTATTGGGCTTGTACAGCACATTGTCACTAATATGTGTGGGAGCGGGGATACTGCCCGGTGTAGGCCCTTTTTCCGGTGTTCGATTCGAATTCATAATGGTAGATCCGTTAAAAATTAGAGAGTCATTCGTGACCTCGACTATTTCTACAGCATTCTCAGCTACACTCTGCAGATTCTCACTTGGCGGGGAAGGTTTTGTCTTATATGAATTTCCTCCGTAAGAGCCTGATGGAGCTACAATGGGATCAGGTGGGGATGGAGGATAAAACGCTCCAGATGCACTGGCTGTAAACTGAGGTGGCTGGTACCCTTGCGGATAAATTGTAATTTGCTCACCTGGTAGTGCGTAATTCCTTAGAATCCCCTGATCGATCTTATAAACTTCGAGATTATCAATCACCCAGTAAGAATATGGCCTTTCCACGGTGTATCGTTCCGTTACCTTCTCCTCGGCTTGTTGTGGATCAGGAACCGTTGTAGGATTACCGCTTGGATCATTTGGTCCTGGTTTTCCTGGGTCCCAATACAAGGTCCATGTTTTTTCTACATTCACTTTAAAGGAACAGACACCTGTCATGTTTACAAATGTATTCTGATACAGGTAATTGCGAGCCAAGATATTACCATATAAACTTTCAGACGTCGGTATTCCTTGCAAAACATCAAAACGTTCACTTCCACGCTGGTCAGCGAGAATCTTCGCTGTGACCACCGGATCCATGTAACGACCATTCATTTTCGTCCCTGGAGAAGGTCTCGTGCAAGAGGCCTCAGGTGGGTCAGGGTTGGGAGGCGGTTTATCGGTCTCATAGTAAAAAAATAGATAATATGTCGGGAATGAGCCATCATAAGTAAACCGGTTAGGGTCACCAGGTGTTATTGATCCACCACTCGGGGCTGAGACAGTGCTTTTCTTGTGTCCAACATATGTATAATCTGCATTCCCAGGAGTATGAGTAAAAAAGTATGGACTGTTCTTCTCTAATAATTCTTCACGGTCTGTAAAGCCCGGTGTACCGTTCAGCGAACGACCTGTAGTTGTGTAATGTTTTATAATGGCGTTACCTACTTCGGGTTCTAGTTCGATTGTGAAAAGGATCGGGAAGTAATAACGGAGCCCTTTGACATTCACATTTTGCTCTTCTTTAGTTGTCTCAAGAGGATCATCTGCTTTTAAATCTCCTATGACATGTACATTAAAAGATACATTGTCCGTTCCTAATCCTCCAATATTCCCTTTAATAGTAGGCGTATATTTTTTACTAACGTTCGGAACCCTCTGATCCCATGTTTCTTGCTGATAACGAGAACGAAAATATAGATCCCTACCATCTGGATCAGTCATATCAGGATTGAATTTTTCTACAGATACACTTTTAATCTTTCGGTTAGGAATATCGAATGAATACGGAAAATCCATAGATTTATTTGGTTGGTTCTCGTATCCTTCCGGCGTCCAAGTTTGTCCATCTGAATAGCGCCAAATCTCATAAGTAAACATTCCAACAAAATAATGTACATTGCGATTGCTTGGCTTCGGTGTTGTAGGAAGAGCAGCATAGACACTTTGAATAATAAGAACTTTTATAGTCAACATAATTATTAATACATAAAGAATTCTCTTTTTTCCCATATGGTTACCATTCACTTAAAAGGATTCTTAAGCAAAGTTAATGATTCTGTACCCATCTGAAAACCAATATATTCAGCTTTATTTAGATTGAATTGATTATAGTTGATATCATTATTGACTATTTGATCATACTCGCTAGTAGTTTTATAGGTTCGAATAATCGTTTTATCTGATTGCTTAATCGGATCCGCAGAATTTCGATAACGAGGAAGTTCTCCTTGTTGTAGGTAGTAGATTGGGCCAAGTCCTGCATCAAATCGGATTCTAATTGATTGGTAATCTCCGAACATCACTGGCCATAAATCGTAAACTATAAATCGATCTATTCTTAATGGCAGATCATCAATAGTAAATATTCGAACATCCTTTTTCCCATCTATCAAGTGCGTTTTTGATCCAAACATTTTCACAAAATCATTGTTCAGATTCGATTTTTTCACACTCGCTACTTCCGTTATATCTGGAACTTCCTTTGAACCAATCCAAACCCAATTACCAACCTTATCCCAGTTTACTGGTACTCCAAGATTCTCGCTTACAAATCTTAATGGCACATAAGTGCGCCCTTTAACAGCTTTAGCAGCCGTATCCATAGTGACACTTTTACCGTTTACAATGGCCTCTTTACTCCCTAAGGTAAGGGCAATCGATTTTCCATCTTTCATATAAGTAACAGTTTTACCACTAAAGCCGATTTCTGCCTTTAAAGCTTCACCGATACCTCTGAGTGGCACTTGCACCCGGCCATTTTCAAAGACAGGATCTCCGCCTTGAAACTTCACCTTTCTTCCATCCACCAAAACTGCTAATTTAGGACCTCCAACAGCACTATCTGCCTCAACAGGAATAGGATCGTATAACCCGAGCCATGTCATACTAATCAAAGCTATAACCAATAGCTTTATATTCCATTTTCTTACCTTGTTAGTTACCTCTTTCTTCATGAATATCCTCCTATACAAGTTGTGGAATAAACCTATGCTATTGCTCCATATCTCCTTCCTACGCCCTTGCTTAGGGACATCAACCGCCGTCTCTCACAATTACACATCGATGACATTTTTGGATGAATGAGAGAAATTATAGTTATATTATCATATAATCATCTATTTTGGTATAATATTCCTATCCTGATTCTAATTTACTACTATATTCGCATCTCCACATGAGAATAATTAATTCCCCATAAACTAATAAAAACCTCGACGATAGTCACATGAAGATGTGTCCTTTCGTTCGAGGTTTAATTGTTACACGTAGTGGTACCGTTATAAACCGATGGAGGATTCATCCCGGTCCCCGGCCTGAATTTCTGCTTTTTCCGCGCTTTGCTTATATACAGCAGCCAATACCTTCTCATAAGCGCTTTCAAATTCATCGGGCAGCATCGGTTTGATTTGCTCCAATATGGTCAATAGCTTAAATAACGCCTGTACCTCCTCTTCCGTTAAACCAAGCGGGTACATTGCAAAATGCCCGATAAATGTGTAGCCTCGGCCTCGGCCTTGGTGAGTGATGGGAATATGCATGGCGCTGAGGGCATCCATATCCCGATAAATGGTTCTTTCGCTGGTTCCACAGCGTTCGGCAAGCTCTCGAGCCAGTATACCTGGTCTTGCTTGTACAAGGGTAATGATTCTCATTAGTCGGATCAGTCGGTCTGTCATATGGCATTCTCCCTATCTTTCTAGTAAATTAGACATATTTTTCTTGACTGCTAAATAGTACATTCGACCCTGAAATCATTTTTCCTTTTTTATATACAGATTCTTCATTCCAGTTAATCTTTAAGTCTAAAGTCCCTCTTCCTGTTCGCATTTTCAGAAGATAATTGCCGATATGTATCCAGATACAATCCAATTAGTTGATAAAGGGTCTCTGCCTCCCTCAAATAATCCGCGTCCCGAAATCGGATTGCGTATAAAAGCATCTCATCTGCCTGTCTACGAATCATTTCTTCTCCTCGAGCCAACTTCCCCCGTTCCAGCTCTCTTCTTGCTTGCTCCAGAATGGAAGCATTCTGGTATAACTTCAGCACCTTCTCAACGCGATCATCTGCCCTCCGGTATTTCAATGCCGTATGATTGCTAAATTGAAGCGGAATCGTTCGAGACGGCTGCAAGACGACCTTCTGCTTCTGAACATCCATATAGGTCCATAGAGCGGTAATAATGGGATACACCCCTGATTGCCTGGCTCCGACACTCAGCTCAAGAACCAGCTGTTTGGATCTCCCTTCCGACAATGAACCTAAAGACAACGAAATGTTGCGATCATTCAATATCTCGCCATGGCATCCATACATATGTTCCACTTGAACGCGTTCCCCTAATTGAAGGTGTAATTGGACATCTTCAGCCATGCGTTGATTAAAGCCATGAGACTGCTTTTTTTGCGTTAACACACCAGCCCTCCACTCGATCAGCAGAAAGACCTGACTGGTGCCCCCAGCGAATACATGGCTGTGGCTCCATGTAAAATCCGAAAACAAGCCAGACTGCAATACATCCACCTCTTTCCTCTTCTTCTAATAATGTACCAATACAGATGGACATCTTACTGTCACGGAACATATGTTCTTAATATGAATTCGACAAAAAAAGACCACAGCCCTAGCAGCTGCGGTCTTTTGGATAAACTGATTTTTGTCAGATGTCGGACAAGAAAGTCTTTTACTGACTCGGAATTGACTTATTTCTACAATAAAACGGTCTGTACAATGGCAAATAATAAAACATAAATGCCTAAAGCAATCCCTAAAAATTTCATCCATTGGCTGGATCCAATGCGTTACAATTCGATAACGGCTGCACTGTTCGCTGCCAGTCCGGTCATTAAAGCAAATACAAGGATGAGGAATGCCAGCTTTAACGACATGAAGCTGATCAATCCGCTTACGATAAGCGCCGCCCCGAACGGCAGCTGAAAAGAACCGATCTTCGCAATGAATTCCTTCAAGTCAAGCTTCTGCTTCGTAACCATATTGCCCGTAAACCAGAAGGAACCCAATAAAATGACGGTTGAAAACAACCCCAGTAAAAGCGCCCGGCTCCCCATGCCGAAATTACTTAGCAAGGCCGACACCATGCCCAAGCCGGAATAGATAAGCTGCCTAAATCCAAGGCCAAACAACCAAAACCCGATGATGCTGGAAGCCATTCCGATCAAGCCGTAGATTAAACCCGTTTGATCTCCCCGCATATTTAAAGCACTCATCGGATTTTTCAATAGCTTCAGCAGCACCTGACCATCGACTTGAACCGTTGAGGCAGTCTTGGCATCTGAAGCTCCAGATGATGAGGATGCTCCACGCTCTTGTTCCGGCTCCGTCGCTGCCGCCGTGTATTTCATAGGATTCGCTGCGTTTTTATGCCAAACTCATATGCAAAAGAATTAAGTTCCATTCGCAATTAAACGCAAAAAAACCGGAGACGTTCTCCGGGTTTTAAAGGCTGTTGATTTCACTATACAGGGGTCTATTAACCTATTTCTGCTGCCGAAACGGGTTTATCTCCCATATGTCTTGATGTACGTTGAATGGGAGCGTACGTTACTTTATCAATTAATAATCCGTTACCCACGGGTTTTCCATTCACTGTAATCATAATTTTCTTCACATCGTTATCCTTCATCATGATTGTAATCTCCTTTTATCTGTTAGTTCATTTTATGATCATTCGTATGGGATGGCTTGTTGGGCGCTTACTTACATACATTACCCTTTACTGGAGCTAATTAAACAACTTGGCCTGCTAATAGATTCACTTCCATCGCAAATGTGGGTAATATATTAATAGAAACCTGTCGGAATCTGATTCGTATTTACTATAAATAATCGAATGGTGGTGGTCCCTCTTGCATAAGCCGACAAAATCCAAGCTAATTCAACTTTCTCTCATATTGCTGGTGGCGGGGATCGCGCTGCCGGCCGGTGGACGGACCGCCAGCGCCAATTACTTTAATAATTTGTACGATAATATCCAGCAGTTCTCCGGACTGCCCGATGAAATAAACCAGCTCAAGAGCAACTATAACCAAGCCCTGCAGGAACTTGATAAAGCCAGAATCGCTTCCGAACGGCTGCAGCAGCAAAATCTGACCCTGGCGGAGCAGAACTCTAATCTCGCGGAGCAGAACCAGCAATTAACCCAAATGGTAAGCCAGCTTCAAGAGGCTGAAGCCGCACGAAATCGCGGGGCGGAACGTATAAAGACCGTGGCGATCACCGCCGTTGCATTGGCTGCTGGATACTTTGTCATCATTCGCGTCCTGCGATTCGGCATGCGCCGAACAAACCGTTCTAAATAGACAAGCTTTTATCCAGATCCCTACCATCCAACCAGGCAAAAGGAGGCGCGGCCATGATTATCCGAATGGAAGATGCAGCCGGCAGCGGAGCGGGACAAGCGGTTACGTTCTCCCTGACTGAAGAGGACACGGCCCATGTCCTCCATCCTGACCAAATCGTTGCCTATCGGGGGCCCTCCTCCGGACGCAGCGACCGTCTCATGAACGTAAAAGGCATATACCGCAAGAAAAAACTGATTCGTGCCGATATTACAGGGCCCAGTCAGTTTACGGCTGCGCTCCCGCCAGGCTTCAATATGCATGAAATTGAGCTGGAAGGCGAACAGGACATGCTCTATGATTTTCGGCATGTTTTCTTTTATACCAAGTATGTTACGATGCAGACACGAATTCTTAAGATCAAAAACATGCTGGTCACGCGAGACGCGATTAAGATGAAGTTTTCCGGAAATGGCAGCATCGGCATTTTGACCCAGGGTCCGGTATGTAAAGTCAAGCTGCATCCTACCGAGCCGTTGTATGTGGACGCCGGGAGCATCATCGCCTATCCGGAAGCGGCCAAGCTGGACCTGACCGTATACGGCAATCATCTGGCCAGCCAGCATATGAATTACCACTGGAAGCTGACCGGTGACGGTTACGTGTTGTTTCAAGCGGGGCGCCAGAATCAGCGACTCGTGGACGAACTAAACGATGAGGGCATCATCAAGCGTTTTCTGCGGGAAGCAATTCCCTTTGGCGGAGTGTTTATCAAATAATCGGGCCGTGTTATAATGGAGGGCGTAATCAGACTGCATGCTGGATTCTAACATCCCATACGGTCACAAAAGGACAACAGAAGACAATCCATGCGCCTATCGCGGTGTGTGGGAGAGGTTCGTGAACTCCCTCTATAAAAAACTATCGTGTCTTATTCGGTGCTGCACCCTAAGAATAAGGCTTGTTTTTTTACGGATTCAGTTCAATGAACTTCTCTTTCTTCTACAGGTTCAGCCCTTTTGGCTGTTCTTAAAATATGAAGGATGAGAGGTTTTTTTATGCTTAAAAATGAAAAAGCGGTCGTTGTTTTCAGCGGTGGTCAAGACAGCACCACCTGCCTGTTCTGGGCGAAGGAACGCTTCGCCGAAGTGGAAACCGTAACCTTTGATTATGGCCAACGCCATAAGCTTGAAATAGAATGCGCGGCACAGATCGCCAAGGAACAAGGCGTGAAGCAAACCGTGCTTGATATGAGCCTGCTTAATCAGCTGGCACCGAATGCGCTGACGCGCAGCGATATCGAAATTGCCGAAGGCGACGGCTTGCCTACTACGTTTGTGGAGGGACGGAACCTGCTGTTCCTTAGCTTTGCCGCTGTGCTGGCTAAGGGCATCGGCGCCAAACATTTGGTCACGGGCGTATGCGAAACGGATTTCAGTGGTTATCCCGATTGCCGCGACAGCTTCATCAAATCACTCAACGTTACGCTGAATCTGGCCATGGATTACCCGTTCGTCATTCACACGCCGCTTATGTGGCTCGACAAGTCGGAAACCTGGGAGCTAGCAGACCAGATGAATGCGCTCGAATACGTTCGCGACCATACATTAACCTGCTATAACGGCATCAAGGGCGACGGCTGTGGGGAATGTCCTGCATGCAAGCTGAGAAAAGCAGGGCTCGATAACTATATGCAGCGCCGTAATCGTGTATCCGAAGGGGGCGTCTGATATGAGCCGCGAGCCCGGGGCTTTCCGCATTGTAGAGCATCTGCAAAAGCTTGGCGAGGACATCGATGCCGGAAGCCTGCGTTACCATCGGAAGCGGGTGCTTGTCTCCAAGGAGTTTACCTTTGATGCTGCCCATCATCTGCATTGCTATGAGGGAAAATGCAAGAACCTGCATGGCCACACATACAAAGTGGTCTTTGGTATCAGCGGTACTCCCAATGAAGTGGGCATCACCGTGGATTTCGGGGACATTAAGGATTGCTGGAAAACGGACATTGAGCCTTATCTGGATCACCGTTACTTGAACGAGACCCTGCCGCCAATGAACACAACAGCGGAAAACATGGTGGTCTGGCTGTTTGAAAAAATGGAAGAATCCCTCCGCAGCAGAGAATCGCACGAGCAACAAGGCACACGAACCGAATTCGTCCGCCTGTTCGAGACGCCGACCAGTTACGCTGAGGTCAGACGGGAGTGGATGATCGATGAATAACGTACATGTACAGCCTGAGAACGATTCAACTGCCTCCTCCCCGGTCATAGCAGTGGACCGTCCAATTCCCGTGATGGAGATTTTCGGTCCTACTGTTCAAGGTGAAGGCATGGTCGTTGGCCGCAAGACCATGTTCGTTCGTACGGCGGGCTGCGACTATCGCTGCTCCTGGTGCGACTCCGCGTTTACGTGGGACGGATCCGCCAAGGACACCATTTCGCGCATGAATGCGGGCGAAATCTGGCAAGAGCTGTACCGGCTGGGCGGTGAGCGCTTCGATCATGTCACCCTGTCCGGCGGCAATCCCGCTCTTCTCTCGCAGCTCGGCACGCTTGTGGATGAGCTGCACCGACATGGAATTACCGTTGCCGTGGAGACCCAAGGTTCACGCTGGCAGGATTGGCTGAATGACATTGATGAGGTCACCATCTCCCCCAAGCCGCCAAGCTCAGGTATGGATACGGACTGGGGCAAGCTCGATGATATCGTCTCCAGGCTGTCCGCTCGGGCGCCCGGCAGATCCTTCAGCCTCAAGGTTGTCGTATTTGACGATAAAGACCTAAGCTATGCGGAAACGGTCCATGAGCGATACCCGAACGTGCCGTTTTATTTGCAGACCGGTAATCCCGATGTAGGTACAGGCGATACCACTTCGCTGGTCTCCCATCTGCTGGATCGATACGAGTTGCTTGTCGATGCCGTCATGCAATCCGATCGGTTGAACGATGTGCGTGTCCTGCCGCAATTGCACACCCTCGTTTGGGGCAATAAACGCGGCGTGTGACGGTATCATAAAAAATTCGCTACGCCTTATTGAGCATTTATTCATTTTAATAAAGGAGCTACCTTATATGGCTGGAAGACAAAAAGAAGAAATGGAAGACGTTACCCTGCTCGGCAACCAAGGCACGAAATACACGTTTGAATATGATCCCGGCATTTTGGAGAGCTTTGACAACAAGCATCCTTACCGCGACTATTTTGTCAAATTCAACTGTCCCGAATTTACAAGCTTATGCCCGATTACAGGGCAGCCGGACTTTGCGACTATCTACATCAGCTACATTCCGGATATCAAGATGGTGGAGAGCAAGTCCTTGAAGCTGTACCTGTTCAGCTTCCGCAATCATGGGGACTTTCATGAGGACTGCGTCAACATCATCATGAATGACCTCATCAAACTGATGGATCCGAGATATATCGAGGTATGGGGCAAATTTACCCCGCGGGGCGGCATTTCCATCGACCCGTATTGCAATTACGGTCGTCCGGGGACCAAATACGAGGAGATCGCTGCGAACCGTCTGATGAATCATGATCTCTATCCGGAAAAAGTGGACAACCGATAGGTAGCCTTTTTCCTGAATGATGTCAGTTCTATTTTCCATAATGATGATGAAAAGGGTTGCCCACCTAAGGTGGGCAACCCTTTATTTGTCATTTTATCAGGAGGACTAAACGATTACAGGGGATATTCCATATTCTTAAGCCGGTAATTCAGACGCCGCTTCTTATACAGCATTTTCCCCGCTTCGGCCACATCGCTGATCGTCCCTTTGTTGCTGATCGAACCGAATACAATCCCGGCTATCGGAATCAGCTGAAACAGCTTCTTCATCCCGAAGTTATCGGTATAAGACTGAACGACTTCACGCCAACCCTGCAGTTGTGAGAATACCTGCTCTGTCATTTGTTCATCATCAAAAGTGGCGAGTTCCTCGAGCACCGCTTTTTTTCCCACGATATCGGCAGATGCAAACTGCAAGCACTTCACGATAAACACCCGCTCCCGGGGATCGTTCGGATCATAACCGTAACAAAGCGCCATCTCCTGCAGCACCTTGAGCGATTGACCAAGCACCATCGGCAGATCGGCCGCAATCGTAAATATGCCCCCGATTCCCGTGGCTGCTCCTTGCGCTGCGGCGAATTTGACTCGTTTTACCGTCAGCGTATCCGCTGCAGTATCCATGACTTGGAGCGGCAACTTCGCGGCAGATGCCAGCGTAAGCCCGGAAGTCGCCGCCACCTCCACTTCGTTCTCATCTTCTATGGATTCCTCCTGAGCGGACTTTACGGAAGGGCCGGAAACCGCATTCGGACCGTCCAATCCCGCTGCCTGTGCCAGAACGTTCATAACCGACTTCTCGCGAACCAGATGCTTCCCGCCACTCTGAATAAATCCGCCTACCTCATTCAAGGCGCTTCCGATTTTCTCTTGAACAGCCTTGGGCGTGAGGCGATCCAGCAGCATGAAAGGGATTCTTCCGAGCTTCTCCCAGAACATGACATCCTTCTGCTCTTTCTCCCATTTCAAAATCTCTTGAAGCTGCGACTCCAGCTGTTGTCGTGATTCCATCTCTGTCATCCTCACTACTCCTATTCAACATTAAAAGTAACTATAAACTGTATACGCAGTTCATTGAAGAAAGACGCAATAAATTTCAAATTTAATCTTACAACATCACACGCAAGGTTAACAAAAAAAAGAGAGCAACCCCAATCAGGTCGATCTCACTCTTTATTTTCGCAATCCGTTATGCGACGGCAAGCATACAGATGTGAAATTATTTACCCAAGAAGGCATTCAGCATCCAGGTATGCTTCTGTACGTCGCTGACCATGCCGGTCAACAGATCGGATGTAGCGTCGTCCCCTTCTTGATCTGCGGCTTCGATCCCCGCCTTCAGTTCACCGGCAAGCTGTTCGAAATCCGCAACCAGCTGTCCGACCATCTGTTCAGCCGTGTTCTCATTAGAAACCTCTTGCAGCGTGGCCAGGTTCAGATATTGCGCCATACTGGCTGCCGGTTTGCCGCCAATGGCCAGCATACGCTCTGCCAGCTCATCCACATAACCAGCTGCTGTGTTGTACAGTTCCTCGAATTTCTCGTGCAGCATGTAGAACTGAGGACCTTTCACATACCAGTGATAGTGGTGAAGCTTCACGCCAAGCATACTCCAGTTGGCTACCTGCGTGTTCAAAATTTGTTGAAGTTCATTGGTTGTCGTTCCTTGTGTTTGTTGGGTTAAGTTACTCATCTATATCGTCTCCTTTATTATTGTATTTAGACTTATTCTAAATCCTTGTATTAATCATAACAGATTCTTGTCTCTTTTGCAAAGGGAATCGGAAACTTAACAGATGAAGATAGGATGAAGAAATTACCTCCTATTTATACCTATCCTAATTTATTTTTAAGATCAACTGCTATGATGGGCATCATATTCTCCAGTTGCAAAAAAGCCTAAGACAACCCCAGGATCGTTTTCATTTCTTTCCGCTTTTGCTTGGGATTCATCACATACAAAGTATCCCCTGCCTCAATGACCGTACTCCCCTTAGGCGTAATGATACGCCTCTCCCGAATAATAGCCGTAAAGAGGATATCGTCCGGCAGATTCAGCTGCTGAATCTCCTTGCCGATAATGGGCATCTCCCCATCCACCAGAATATGGTTGATCTCGGAGTCCGTTTTTCCAAGAGCCATTAACTCTAATAAAGTCGGTGCTTTGCCCTTATCCTTCTCCACCAGCGAAAGCATTTGCGTGAGCGGAGAGATCGTGGTGCCTTGGATCACCGCTGAGGTCAACACAACAAAGAACACGACATTAAAAAACAATTCTCCGTGCTTGATTCCTGCCAGAACGGGATATGTAGCCAGGACGATCGGTACGGCCCCGCGAAGGCCCGCCCATGAAATTAATATTTTCTCCCGCATGTCAAATTTGGTAAACAACAGGCTGCTGAACACGCCGATCGGCCTGGCCATAAATATGAGAATCAGGGACAATAACAGCCCTTGCCATACGACCTCCGACAGCTCATTCGGGAAAACAAGCAGCCCGAGCAGCACAAACATGACGATCTGCATCATCCAGGCGAAACCTTGGTTAAATGCCTGAATCGTCTTGCGGTATGTCAGCTCGGTATTGCCGAGCAGCAAAGCCATAACGTAAACGGCGAGCAAACCGCTGGCTCCAAGCCAAGCGGCAGCAGCATAAGTCATCACGGCGAATCCCAATGCCGTTACGGGATATAAACCCGAGGAATCGAAATTGATGCGATTGATCACATATACGGCCAGCATTCCGATAAGAACACCGACAACCAGACCCAGTCCCATCTCCATTACGAACGAAAAAATAAGACCAATCAAATTCAGTTCCGGGTATTCGATCCATTCGATTAGGGACACGGTTAGAAATACCGCCATCGGATCATTGCTTCCGGATTCAGCCTCCAGCGTCATTCGAATCCGTTTCTTCAAATTCGTGCCGCCGAGAACCGAGAAGACGGCCGCCGCGTCCGTCGAACCAACAATCGCGCCAATTAACAGCCCCTCTTGTAACGAAATATCCAGAATGAATGCAGCGCATATTCCGACGACAACCGTTGTCAGCAAGACACCTATCGTTGCAAGTGAAATGGCCGTCCCCATAACCGGCTTGATTTCTTTGAAATCGGTCTGCATCCCGCCCTGAAACAATATGACAATCAACGCAAATATGCCGACCAGCTGTGTGAGCTCCGCATTATCGTAATAAATGAAGCGGCTGAGAATCATCCCGATGGCAATAAACAGCACCAGGGCGGGCATGCCGAAGCGAGAAGAAAATTTTGTGGTCAATACACCTGTCACTAGCAAGGCGCCGCATAATAAAATCATGGAATCAACAAAACTTGGCAAGCTCATCCCTCCGGTGCGTCAGATTCGTACATTATATTACCCGAAAATCATCGCTTCCTCGCACACAGTAAGTGCTCCATCGGTCAAAGATTAACGGCGGAGCTGGACAGACAATAAATTTGCAAACGTTTACTGGAAATTCCACGCCCAATGACTTTATACTGGTAACAAGCGACATACATAGGGGAGGCGTCAATCGAGTGAACATTTCTATTATGAAAAGCGATCAACTACATCAAGCTGTTGAGCTGTCAGACCGTATATTTCTGAAGCAGCCGGAACAGCCTTCTATGGGGGTATCCTTTCCTCCGATATTCTCGCCGGGAATCAGCCATTCCTACGGTGCATGGGATCAAGAGAAACTCGTTTCATTCATGGGATTCGTACCATTTACCATTCAAACTCGCGGTGCTCGTTTAAATGTCTATTCCATCGGCTCCGTCTGCACAGATCCGGAATACCGGGGTCAGCGACTCGCAGGCAGTCTCCTCGAACAGTGTATCCGTCATGGCGAAGCTTCGGGGGCATCCTTAATCCTTATTTCTGGCGGCAGATCCCTGTATACCCGGGCAGGCAGCCGTTTGTTCGGCCGGGCACTCCGGTTCCGTCTAGACAGGGCCGTCATTGAGCCCTTACGGGCGGTAACGGGAAAACATGTGCGCATCCGGGCAATGCAGCCGCAGGATTTATTCCACCTTCAAAGGCTAATGGAACAGCGGGAAGCCGGTTATGTTACCACGGCTTCGGAGCTTAACAAGCTGCTGGGTGCGAGCGCCTACTCCAACGTAATCCGCCTTGAACAGCAGGTGCTTGTTGCCAAAGAAGACGGCGTGTTGACTGCATTTGCCATCATCGCCGTACCCGGAGCTGTGATGACTCCTTCGAGAGAATCTACCCTTGTAGAATGGGGGGGAAGCCCTGAAGCGGCTGCGCTGGTCATAGCCGAGGCGATCTCCTCCTTCAACCTGTCAGAGCTAACCGTTCCACTGCCTTGGCAGGATAAAGAGCTGGCAGCGTTAATCCAATCTGCCGGCATCAAGCCTGAATATATTCAGAATGAGGGGACCGTGTATTTGGTTAGCGGCCCGGAACTGCTCCGTCAGCTGGCTCCCGCGCTGCCTGAGGGGTTGATTCAGGCAGATGGCGAGCATGGTCCTTACCGTCTTGCCTTGAACAATGAAGTATTGGAACTGGATGATGAGGGTTTGCTCTCGATCCTGTTTGATCCGGAATCCTCTTACCGGGCTAACGGAAGCGTAACCTTTGAACCTGTCCCTCTTCCATACACAGCGGGTCTTCAATATATTTGACGCAGATACTGAAGGTGCATTGATCCTTCCCCTAGCGGGAAGGTCATTTGCACCCTTTTTATTTGCTAGGTTATAGATCTGAATTTATTACCCGACAGTACATACCGCTGCTATTCATACCATCGATGGTCGTTCGCCTATTTTTAACAGGATATGTGCCCTTCTTCTCCGCTTCTACATAGGATGAAATAACCTATCTGATAGAAAGAGGTGCATGGCTTGAGTCATCATCCTAAAAGAGGCCTGCAATCCCAAACAATCCTGGGTATTCCAGGGCCCTTCCCCGGATACCCGTTCTATCCTTATCCATACTATCCACCTTATTATCCGGTCTATCCTTTCCCTCCGTTTTATCCGGGATATCCCGGTCACGGATTTCCTGGACACGGGCATGGACATGGCCCATGGCATCCTGGCGGACCGGGACACGGTCCGGGTCCGTGGCATCCAGGCGGTCCTGGTGGTCCCGGACACGGGCACGGTCCTGGCGGTCCCGGTTACGGGCCGAGGGGAGCGCAAAGACAGAGCAGTAAGCGCTAAACACTCGCTAACGCGCATAAATAAACCGCCCGGTTCATCCCGGGCGGTTTATTATTGTTAATCCATATCTATAAATGACCTTTACCGTCTCTTCGAGATCTCATCCCGCTCCGGACTTATGGCACCGCCATTACCATCACCATAACCTTGATACAGATTAGGGTCCGGAACCGCATCCTCCGTGGCAGCCGCTGCTTCGGAGCGTGAATCTACCGGCGCACCGGAACCGCTATAGGTACCTTCCTCACGGTAATGATGTTCATTAAGGGCGCTATTGCTGCGGAATATATCATATACCCGGCCACCGTTCGTTTCATCTGCATCCACCATGACCAGAATATGGCCTTCATCTACATAGCCCCCATATTCCTCGGCTTGCTCTTCCGGAATTCCGAGGCCAATCAGACCACCTACCAATCCGCCCGCGCCGGCGCCAACGGCTGCTCCCGTAAGGGTTGCTGCGATCGGGCCAGCCGCGATGATCGGACCAATGCCTGGAATGGCCAATGCACCTAAGCCGGCCAGCAATCCGGTTACACCGCCTAGTACACCGCCTGTAGCCGCACCGGATGCCAACCCCTCAGGTGCCTTGGTGCCGGTCTCCTCCTGAATATGAGAAGATTCTCCGCGATCTTTGGCAATGACAGAGATTTCATCGGCTCTGAAACCTTGCTGCTTTAGTTCCTCAATGGCCCGGGTTGCTTCCTGCTCCGTCCGAAAAGCTCCTACAATTTTCTGAGTCATATGAATTCCTCCTAATGGTCATTTTCGGTTATCGCTGTACATTCCTAACTTAAACGCCAGTCGCCATAATCAAACAAAAAAATCCGAAGCACCGTCTGTAATAGGCCTCCCCACAGCATCAGGAATCTCATATTTATCCAGTTTATAGGACTGGTAATATTTAACTTTTTGAATATTCATGTTAATATAGCAAGTAAGCACTTGTACCTTAAAAATAGAATAGGGTTGGTGATTCCATGAACTGGTTCAAGCCGTTCGAGGACGATCTTGCTGCCGCATTCGCAGTCTGCGAAGCAAGGTTATCCGAGCTCCCTGCTCCCTTGAATGAAATCGGTCTTGCCTACTTGAGAAAGTTTGACGTGTTCGAGCAGGACAGTTCCAAAAATTACATTTGTTATCTGCTTCCTTTCTGGATGAAAGAACTGACCGAACTCCCCGCCGATGTATACCGACACCTCTCAGCGGCCAACATTATCGGCATGTTGTACTACTTCATTCAAGACGACATAATGGACTCGCCCCATGACAGTCAGTCTTCCACAGATTCGAAACATCATCTCGCACTTGCTAACCTGCTGTATTACGAATTTCTTACATCCTATCAACCCTATTTTCCGGCAAACTCCGACTTCTGGTCTTATTTCAAAAACTACACGCATGAATGGTCGGAAGGCGTTATCCATGAAACCCAGGATGATTACTTCAAGCACAACCCTACCATGGTTGCAAAAAAGGCAGCTCCCGTAAAGCTGGGAAGCACGGCAGCATTGCTTTTATCTGATCAAGCAGGACTCATTCCACAAACGAATGATGTGATGAACCATGTTTTGCTTACCTTGCAGATGATGGACGATTGGACCGATTGGAAGCAGGATCTTGCAGATGGCAGCTACAATTGCCTGCTGTCTCTCATTAAATCGGAATTGGGACGACCGCGCGACACAAATCTGACGCTGACCGAAGTTCAAGAAGCTATCTATATCAACAATGTATTGAAGCCCTATGCAGACATTGCCGCAGCGACCCATGCCCATCTCTTATCGATAGATATAGACGCCCCCCATCTCATCTCCTTTCATCAAACGATGGTGGACGAGCTTCAAGCCGAAGCGAATCATATCGAAAACAGTAAAGAAACCCTTTCTTTTGGCGGATTAAACTATTACTTGTCTATTCTAAGCAAAAAATAATAGATTTTATATTTGTTCCATGGTATCCTTTAAGAGTAAAAAACAACCAATTTATTTGAAAGGGTGATTCTTATGACGACAGAAGCCATCTTTCAAACACAATTGATTCAAAAAGCCTGGGAGGATCCTAGCTTTAAGGCAAAATTGCTTAGCGATCCGAAATCCGCCATCAAGGAAGTTCTTGGAGTACGGATTCCCGACCACATCGAGATTCGAACGCTTGAAGAGAACCCTAACGAGCTGTATCTGGTCATTCCTCCGAATCCATCAGGCGTGATCAAGTCAGAAGCCAAAGCAAAAGCCATCTGGTAAAGACTACATAACAGCTTGGATATTTCATAAATAGATGTAATCGGCACAAAGAGTGGGGACGATCGCCGTCAAAGCGCTGCCGCAGCTTAGCGAATTATTCGCCAGCTGCTGGAAGCGTAATGACAGCATCCGTCCCCACTCCTTTTTTACTCGTAAAATAAATGCCTCCATTCATGGCCTCGATAATTCGGAAGGTCACCATCAGGCCAAGCCCCGTGCCCTTGGTTTTGTTGGAGAAATAAGGCTCCCCCAGCCGTGCCAACACATCCGGCTCCATCCCTTCGCCATTGTCTACAACATGAATAAATACCTGGTCCTGCTGGCGATAGCAGCGGATATGAACCAATCCCTCTTCGCCCAGCGCCTCGATGCTATTCTTAACAATGTTGATAAAAGCCTGCTTAAATTTCGAGGAATTCCCCCGAATCGTAATATCCTCCGGAATATCAACGGTAATCCTGCCTCCTTGGAGGTGGGCAAGCGGACCAAGTATGCCTTCGATATGCTTAAACTCCTCCGAAACCCGAAGCACGGTGTCTTTGCCGAATTCCGGTTTGGCAAAGGTCAAGAAATCCGTAATAATGCCGGATGCACGGTCCAATTCCACCAGAGCCAAATCCAAATATTCGCGTTCCGTGGCTTGGGCTTTTCCAGTGAGAAGCTGCAGGAATCCCCGCGTAACTTGCAGCGGGTTACGAACCTCATGCGCAACCGATGCTGCAAGCTCACTGATGATCTCCATTTTCTCCGATCGCTGCAGTTCATTGTTGAACATCTCAAGCTCCTTGGAGTATTGAAGAATCCGTTCGTGGTTTTTGGCAAAATGCCGTCCGAGAATGACAATCAAGGCAATAATGAAGCTGACAATCCCCCATTTCCAGAGGAAGAGATTGTAGCTGCCACGGGTGAGGAAAAATTGCAGCAGCTCGCTTAAGCCCACAACTGCGAAGACCGCAAAGCCTGCATTAAAAATAACAGCGTCCTTATTACCCTTAACGGCATAATACATGGAGCTTCCGACCAGCAATACAAATTGAACGATCATCACAACACCCATAACATGAACGGAGAAGAAATAATACAGATCGAACCATTGATTCGAAGCCCATTGATTAACAATCAGAAACAACCCGCAAAACAGCGAGTAAAATATCTGGAACTTGCGGAGTTTGCGCAGCAAGCCCTTCCAGCCGGGTCCAAAGATGGTTTCAAAAAAGAGACTGAACGAAGGTAGTAAGATAAATAATGAGATGTCATATAAGTGAGTGTAAATATTGCCATATTGATTAAAAATCGTATAAAGAAACGGGGAGTATGTAAACACCAGTATGCCTACAGATAAAATAATGCAAGAAAGGGATAATACGGCGACCAAATATTTTCTATTCAGAAAAATAGCGCAGATCAACATCACCAATGCGATAAATATAAAGGCGCTCCCAAGAATGATGTCCATTAAATTCGACTTGATAAACCGATTAAACATGTCCTGATAATCGCCGACAAGGATTTTTCCTTCAATCGTCACATGATCTCTAGCGGTCTCCAGCCAGATGTGAAGGTCCTTGCCGAGCATGCTCTGATTCAGAGGAAGCAAGATGTAATTAAGCTCATAATTGTACGTTCGGGTAGATTCGTAAATCTTCTCCTGGTTCGCATAAACCGCAACCTGCTGTCCGTGGAGCTTGTCAATCAAAATGCCAGGGGATGTGGATGCGATCTCGGGAATCTTCATATGAATCCACGCGGATGCCTTAGTATGCGGCTTAAAAGGCTTCGCATCACCGGCCGAAGTTTCCATCCAATCATTAATATGGACGGGCACGCTCTCCGGTATCCCCCGGGACTCCGACCAGAGGATTCTCCACTCCTTAATCGCTGCACGAACTGCCGTTTCTTCGGTGGCAAAGACAAGCCTGGGGAGCCCCTGGCTTAAAGTAAAAACGATGATCAGGAACACAGCGATTCTCCATCCAGACTTCATTGACGCACCTCAAACATTATAATGAGTGAAACTCTTACTGTGTTATTCGATGCAACAAAACCTTCCACCTTCTAATATTCGGAAAAATGATAAAATTTTCTATTATAGATATAACAAAGAGAGATACCGGTATGGCATCTCTCTTCCATTTATACTTCCCCTTCCTCCGTAGCAGGTACGGCCGGAAAGCGGATAATGGCCTCGGTCCCGCTGCCCTTTTCACTAACAAAATGAATGGTGCCATGCATCGCTTCGATGATTCGAAAGGTAACCATCAAGCCGAGCCCCGTCCCTTTGGACTTATTGGAGAAGTAAGCCTCGCCTAGTCTCTCAAGATCCGCAGCATCCATTCCGATGCCGTTATCTTTGATGTGAATGACCACTTCTTCTCCCTTAGCATAGGCCCATATGCGAATAACCCCTTCTCCATCCAGTGCTTCTATACTGTTCTTGACGATATTAATCATTGCTTGTTTGAGTTTGGAAGAATTACCTGTCATAAATAATTCCTTCGCGTTATCCAGCTCGATTGAGCCCCCGCTAAGATTGGCAAGCGGCAGCAGGATGCCTTTTACATGCTTCAACTCTTCATACACATTCAGCTTGGCCTCGTTCTCCAATTCAGGCTTAGCAAACGTGAGGAAATCCGTGATGATTCCCGAAGCCCGGTCCAGCTCCTTCAGCGCCAGGCCGAAATACTCCTTCTCCGCCTGTTTGGTGTTCTGTGCCAGAAGCTGCATGAAGCCGCGTGTCACTTGCAGTGGATTACGAACCTCGTGTGCTACTGAGGCAGCCAGCTCGCTGATGATCTCCATCTTCTCCGATCGCTGTAGCTCATTATTAAACATCTCCAGTTTCCTGGAATACTGCAGCACTTGCTCATGGCTGCGGACGAATTTACGGCCCAGCATGACGATCAAGGAGACAATCATTCCGATAATGCCCCACTTCCATAAAAAGAAATGATATTGCCCGTCATGGTAATAAAAAGCCAGCAGATCTCCGAGCGTCGCTAACGCCATTATCCCGAAGCCTACAGAAAAGATATAAGCGTCCTTGTTCCGCTTGGAAGCATACAGAATCGTAGTACCGACCAGCAGCAGCATCTGCAGGATAATCAGAATACCCAGGATCTTCACCGAAACCAAATAGTAGATCTCGTAAAATGAATGATGGCTGACCACATGGGCAACTAGAAATATCAGGCATATGACGGAATAGGCTATTTGAAATCTTCGGCAGTAGCGAATGACTCGATAGGGACCGGGACCATATATATTCTCAAAATAGTAATACAGCGCCGGCAGTACGGCGAAGAGTGAAATATCAAACACTGAGACCCACACGCTGCCTAGATCTCCATAGAAAGTGTATAGGAACGGTGAATACGTAATAAGCATAGCCCCGCTTGCCAGAATAACCAAGCTAAGCGACAGCCAGCTGGATACCGTATGCTTCGGAAGGAACAAGCAGCAAAAGAACATGACCACCGCAATAAACAGAAACGAGCTGCCCAATATGAAATCTTCCAGGTCATTCTTGATAAAGCTTCCACGCAAATGCTCATATTCGCCAAGTATAATATCGCCTTCGATGCCTAACGTCATATCCCTGACGCCGTTCGTCCATATATAAACGGTCTTGCCGGCATCATCCGGATAAACCGGAAGCAGAAGAGAATGATTCGTGTACATATAGTCTCGCTTGGCTTCATACACCTGTTCATTCTCCAAGAAAGCCAAAACATCCTGTCCCTTGATGCGGTCAATCATGATGGCCGAATGTTTCCAAGGGAGAGCCGGTAAAGTAAAACGATTCCATGCTGAATACACCCCATCTGACTCGGGGGGTCCCTTCTTGTCTGGTATTCCCGCCAACCAACTTCGTCCCTGCAGGTTGACCGGCGAAACAACCTCCTGTTGTTCGCTATCCCACATAAACTGCCAATCGGATATCACGATTTGAGGACTCTTTGCGTCCGATTTTCCCGGTGATATGGTCGATATAATCAGCAGCAACGGTACCACCAGCAGAAGCAGGAATATGGATTTGGGCATATCCTTCATCTAGTCAGCACCTCTAACCGTCTATAGTCAATAAAAGTCCGCATCTTCTCCGTCCGGCTGATTCGACAAACTTCGTGTTCATTTACAATCAATATAACATGAAACGTCTGTTCCGTTTGTAAATTTTTTATTACATATTGGCAAATGAAAAGGGATCGCCCTTAACCCTAAGGTTAAAAGCAATCCCTTACACCTCTAGTGCGTGGAGCTTGAAGCAATGCCGACTTTATCAACCATCCGCTGACTTTCATCGTTCAACCCCACAAGCCTGATGTCTTTACCCGCTTCCTTGTACTTATTCAATACCTTGGAAATGGCATTCGTGGCTGACTGATCCCATACATGGGATTTGGAAAAATCAATCACGACCTGCTCTGGGTCCTCATTCACATCAAACAGGTTTACAAAATACATCATCGTTCCGAAAAATAACGGTCCCCGGATTTCGTATACCTTCGTACCGTTTGGCTGCACATGCGGTACGGCATGGATTTTTGCCATTTTCCAGCCGAAATTCAGCGCGCTTAAAATAATTCCGATCATGACCCCGATGGCCAGATTATGCGTTGCCACCACGATGATTACCGTTGCCAGCATGACAATGGCATCACCCAGCGGAACACGGTGAAGCGTGCGAAGCGATCCCCATTCAAACGTACCGATGGAAACCATAAACATAACCCCGACAAGCGCTGCCATCGGAATTTGTTTCACGACATCGCCGAGCACAATGATGAGAAACAGCAGGAACACACCGGACACCAGCGTTGATAACCGGGTGCGACCGCCCGATTTCACATTAATCACCGTCTGTCCGATCATGGCGCAGCCGGCCATGCCGCCGAAAAAACCAGTGATCACGTTGGAAACACCCTGACCGCGAATTTCGCGGTTCTTGTCGCTGCCGGTCTCCGTCATCTCATCCACGAGCGACGCCGTCAGCAGCGATTCCGTCATCCCGACGACAGCAAGAGCCAGAGATATTGGCAATATCGTCATGATCATATCCAAACTAATGGTTACATTCGGAATGTGGAAGAACGGAAGAGTCTGCGTAATGTTGCCCATGTCGCCCACCGTTTGCACAGGAGCTTTGAACCACACCGCGATGATGGTCATCACGATGATGGCAACAAGCGCCGACGGAACCGCTTTGGTAACCAGCGGCAGCAAGTAGATAATAAGCAGCGTTCCGATGACCATCAAGTACATGGGCCACGACTCGCCCTTGAAATTCGGAAGCTGGGCCAGAAATATGATGATGGCCAGCGAGTTCACGAATCCGGTGATGACCGGCTGGGGAACAAACGTAATAAACCGCCCGAATTTGAGTGCCCCCATCAACAATTGCAAAATACCCGTAAGAATGGTTGCCGCATACAAATACTCGATCCCGTGCATCGCCACGAGCGGTCCCATTAATGACGCCATGGCCCCTGTTGCTGCGGAGATCATGCCGGGACGGCCCCCAAAAAATGAAATACTGACTGCTATCACGAAAGAGGCATAGAGTCCAACCATGGGATCGACGCCCGCCATGATGGAAAATGCGATCGCTTCCGGTATGAGAGCGAACGCTACCGTCAATCCTGACAAAATATCCCTGCGCGAGTTGCCAAAGAAGCCTTGTTTAATCCATTGAAACAAAGTCCTGATCACTTCCTGTTCTATTGTATTGGTTTGACAATCCACTCTCAGAATTGTCCTGGTCCGATAATCACTTTTTCGATTATAACGGGATCATTTCAAAATTTCATTATTCAATTTTAGGAACCTATCCCACGATATCATTCATTTTCTCCCGTTTGTCTTGAATTTCGTCCATTTTTCCAAGTTGAAAATTTTCATAATAAGGCAAATGACAGGGAAAGATAAAAACTTGTTTGGTTTATCATAACCTGAAGGAATCCACGATTCATTCTTGATTCAGCGGGTAAAGTCGAAGTATAGAAACCTATTGTATTTGAGCTCATGGAAGGAGATGGACCATATGCGAGACGAAAATAACCGTAATACGCTGGCAGATTTAACATATTTGGAATTCGAGGCCAAACGGAGAGTCGAGGATACGGATATGATTCCACAAGATGATCTGAGAGACGTCAACACCTACACGGAGCAAAGCCTTAGCAGCGAAGACGCAGACCACATCGCCTACGATCAGAATGAAGCTGCGCCTGCGGATGCGAAACCGGAAGAACGTTTGAACCCGGATCACAGTGCCATCGATGCATGGGAAGCGACCGGTGCCGATCCCGATCAGCGGACCATTGCCGACGAGAGAAGCTTTTCCTCCTCGGGACTGGCTGAAGCAGACCGGATCGAACGGGATCGACCAGTCGATGAAACTTACATTCGCGATGTCGCAGATGATGTAACGGATCGGGAATGGCGAGCCGTCGAAGGTGAGCCCCCTTCTCGCCCCGGAGACGAAATTATCGGTCAATACTCCGGCGATACAGAGCGGCGGCTTGCAGCTGACGCTTCATTAACCGGCAGCGGAACTGCGTTTTTAAATCAGGACATTTTTACGAATTACCCGTCCGAAGAAGATGAGTACCAGCCGCTGGAGGATGTACCGGATGCGGACGCAATAGCCGCTAACAGTCCGGTGGACCCAGCTGCCCCGCCGACGGAACAGATGCACGGTACCGATCTACTAAACGGCAGCCATGGTGAGGACGACTAAACCTGCTAAACCCGCCTCTCCTAATAGGAAGGCGGGTCTTATACTTGTATGGGTATGATCCTCTATTTTCCGAATATGATATCCAGCCAGCCGAGAAATGACATCCACAGCAGGATGCCGATCAAGGTACCCCATATGAGTGCTGTTAATATGTTTCCCTTTCTTTCCATGCCTATGCCTCCCATACAACATCTTTTATAGTAAAACAGTATGGGTCGAGCTATCAGTTCTTATACTAGCCAACCATTTCAAAGACTAGATTTAATAGGAGGAACAGCCGATGAAGAAGCATCCTGACGAGAACCCGCGTTTAGTGACCGAACGCGACATTGATGAGGATTTTGGTCTGTTTGTTGAGGATTCATATCCGGACAGTATCCCGATACCCGACAGCATCAAACACGAGAAGCCGGATGGCAGTGAAACGAGCAATCGCGGAAACTCTTCATCTTCCTGATCCCTCACACCGGAGATGTAACCTCTACGTTCACCCATGTCATACCTTCCAACATACACTACACCATACGACCCTGGAAGGATGATGCTGATATGAAAGGATTGCCGATCCATCCCTGCGGACATAAAATCACGCTGCAGCAGCGGCTGGCCTCTTTAACCGGTCATCTGGTAGAAGTCAACGCACCGAACACCGGTTTAGAACCCGGACGTTTGCAGCGGGTATTCCCGAAAAATTTCATCAAGGTGCAAGGCGAGCTCTTTGTGCCGTCCAGTCTCAACTCGGTTCGGGTATTTGATGTCAAGCCGCCGGGCAAAACGGTGCTGGTAGGCGTGCGGACCACCTTCTCTACCCGTGGTGCCTTTAACCGGATCCGTCTGGTCAGAATCGGAGCCGACTTTATTGAATTGCTCGCCAAGGATAAAAACCGTTCCCGGATTCTGCTCCCTTTAAACAAAGTGGAGGGCATATTCCCGGTGAAGTAGAGACAGTTAAACGTTTTTTTTCCTCAAGCTTCCAGACTTGCGACAAGTCCGGAGGCTTATTTTTTGATTATGGAATGCAAAGCTGAACCCCACTCGATCATCGGCTTCAGTGAAGCTGAATCGATTCTATAATCGCAAGGACAACATTCTCCAAACGTGGTCTTGCCTCTGTGACATTTCTTCGATAACGTTTTCTTAATGTATACTCACCTTTTTCGATTTTCAGTACTTGTCCAACCTGTGATAAAATATGATACAGATTAAATACTTAAGGCTTGATAAGGAATAACAGGAGGAATCAATGATGTTGAAACGCAGAACACGCTGGATGCCCGCCCTATTCGTCATCCTTGCGCTGCTGCTCGTGATGACGGCATGCGGTCAGAATGACAAGGGAGCCGAAAGCGGCGCAGGCGGCGGAACGGGCTCGACGACCGGGGCAACAGCACCCGAAGCGGAACCGCCGAAGGAAACCGAAGTTAAGCAGAACGTGCCCGACCCGAACGCCAGCCACCCTATCGTCACCATTGAGATGGAGAACGGCAAAACGATAAAGCTTGAACTTTATCCGGAGGTTGCGCCGAACACGGTGAACAATTTCATCTCCCTGGTGGAACAAGGATTCTACGATGGGACAGGCTTTCACCGCGTCATCCCCGGCTTCATGATTCAGGGAGGCGACCCTGACGGTAACGGAACGGGGGGACCCGGCTACGCTATTCCCGGCGAATTTACGTCCAACGGCTTTCAGAATGACCTGAAGCATACGACAGGCGTATTATCGATGGCCCGGGCGCAGGATCCAAACTCCGCCGGATCGCAATTTTTCATTATGGTTGCGGATGCACCTTCGCTGGATGCTCAGTACGCATCCTTCGGAAAGGTGATCGAAGGAATGGAAACCGCAGAGGAAATCGTGGGCTTGGAGCGGGATCAGATGGATAAACCGCTTGAGGTTCCCGTCATGAAGAAAGTGACGGTTGATACGCTCGGCAAGGATTATCCGGACCCCGAGAAGCAGGAATAGCATCTTTTCGGATAAGCACTGCCTTGCAAGTTCGTGCATTGGTGCACATCCCGGATCACTTGTGAATACAGGCATACCGGCAGGTTTAACGACACAACAAAACAAGACCCGTACGCTGAATAGAGCGTGTGGGTCTCTTTTTTTAAGTTACAGCCTGTTTTTGTCTCTTCTAGGAATGGGCCGGCTTCTCGATGACGTACAAGCAAGTGCTGTCAGGCAGCCTCACCGGCTTCCCATCTTCATCCATGAATTCGATTCGATCAGCCAATGCCTCGGCATATCCTTCCTGCAGATAATGCTGCTGCACGCGGATGATCGCCTCAGGACCTAACGTCCTGCGTATACATTCTGCATACTGCGTAGGCGTAAAGTAGCCAAACTGCTCTTGCACTTCATGAACGTAAGCTTCAGCGCCCCAAGTATAGGTGTACAGGAACTCCATTGCATCGTTCACGGGCATGCGCACTTCCGCCTCGGCCAGCTGCTCGTATGATATGACCCGCCCTTTGAAATCCGAGGCATATCGGATCAGCCATTCCATACCGTCGGTCTCAAGGAAGCGGATTCTTCTCCAGGCATCCTCGGGCTCGGTCATAATCCCGTCGCGGATAATGATGCGGCCTCCGGGTGCAAGCACATCATAGGCACTGAGCAAGGCTGCCTCCACGGTCGCCGTATTGAAGCGTGAACCATCCGTCTCAATGTACGAATACAACTCATGTAAGATCGAGGAGAAAATGACCGTATCCACACTCCCCGGCTCCACGTAATCCCTGAGATTCAGCGCATCCCCCTTCATCACTTCCCATGCTTTGTGCTCCAAACGTTTACGTTTCTCCAGCGCTTCAATCACATTCGAAGAGATGTCGATCCCGACCGGACACGCTTGCGGCAGCCGTTCCTCGATCAGGTCTAGCAGCACACCGCCTCCGGGCCCGATATCCAGCACCGCCGTTCCCGTAATATAATCCAGAATCACTTTTTTGTAATCTCCCGTGCTGTTCATATCGCTCAAATAACTCTCTTCGTTATGAAATCTGTCGTAGGCGTCGCGGCGCAGGCCGAACAGGTCGAACAGGAGCAGGACCGCTTTCTCATAGAGCGGCGACTTCTCCGCTTCGATGCAAAATTCAATTAATTTCTCCGCCGCTTGCGAGAATTCGAAGGTAAAAAATACCGTATCCGGCAGCTCCGGCTTCCGTTCGATCCGGTGGCTCAGATGCGGGTTGGCCATCACCGACCCATGAAGGCAAGACGCCCAATCCGTTTGGCGCAAATATTGCTCAATCATTCTCTTCTTATATACGTTCAGCTTCTTGACGCCTTTGTAATCGTAATACATATCGTTCATCAGCGGCTCAAAGCTTAAGTGGTTCACCGAATCCGGCAGCAGCCGATCCCCCTGCCCCTCCGCAAGCGGCTGATCCGTGTCCCGCTTCTCCGAATGGAGAGCAAGCAGAAGAACCTTCACGAATTCTTCCAACGAGAAATCCTGCAGGGCGGCTTCCACGTACCAGAGCGTCATATCCTGAAATCCATGCAGAACAGCTGACAGATCACACTGCTCACGAATCCCGTGAAGCTGCTTATCGAAGTCTTCTCCGCGGGCAATCGAAACGGATCGAAGACGACGCAGCCGTTCCTCGTAAGTCCACCGATCCGGTACGGTCCCTTCGGCAAGATTACGAATAAGCTGGGTTATTTCTTCCTGAACGGAATGCCAGAGCTCCTCCGATACACCGCCGATGATGCAGTGATTCAAGGGGATTAGCAGCCGGATCAACTCATCTGCGGTCAGCCGTCCTTCCTCCGTAAGCTTATGCAGCGGCAGGTTCTCTTCAAAAGCGACTTCCCCGCGAATGTGTTGCCCGAGCAGTCCATGGGTAAGTATGAGTGTATGGACCATCTCCTCATGCGGAGACATAGTCCCATTGCTGTCCCGCATATGTCTCTCGTATAGCTGGGCAGACCCGATATTATGAAGGAACAAGTTAATGCCCGACTGCTGCCAGCGAAGGCGATCCCGCATCGTTCCGCCCTTGGCCGTCTCCGCCCACACCAGTACTTCTTCCAGCAGTTCTTTGATCCAATAGGAAACAGGCAGCGAATCCAGTATCTTTAATGTACGTTCTACATAATCGAGCACGGGGTTGGCATTGGCCAATTGGCCAATGGACGTAATCCGTTCCAGATTCACGATTCGTTCTTCGGCTGATACCAGTTTCATTAACCATGGATGCCTCTTGGCAGCCGCTTCATCCCCCTGCCGAAAAGCGGTTATGATATCCAGCGCGTGCAGCATAGATTGTTCCTCCACTTCCTGAAATAATAATGAACACGTTACGTTTTTTCGCTGCTACGATTATAACAAATTCCTGTCGATGGAATGCAAGCATTTGGTAGTAGCCATTGTTACAGGGTATACTGGTCAACGAAACCATATTTTTTATTGATGTGAAGGAGTGAGTGGACATGAGCCTGAAAAATAAAACAGCCCTCATCACGGGTGCAGGTAAAGGGATTGGACGTGTTCTGGCGATTGCTCTTGCCAAGGAAGGCGTGCACGTTGGTCTTGTCGCCCGTACGGCAGCTGATCTGGAGCCGCTGAGCGCCCTGGTTGCTGAACAATATGGTGTCAGAGCCGTGGCTGCAGTTGCCGACGTTTCCGTGCAGAACGAGGCAGAGGCTGCTTTTGCAGCGGTAAACATGGAGCTCGGCTCGGTGGACATTCTGATTAACAATGCGGGCATTGCCCAGTTCGGCAATCTGCTGGAAATGGAGCCTGAAGCCTGGAAACGTATCGTTGACGTAAATCTGATGGGGACTTACTACATGACGCGCGCAGCGCTGCCCGGCATGATCGAGCATAACAAGGGCGATATCATCAACATCTCTTCTACGGCCGGAGAGCGTGGATTCGCCACAGGCTCTGCCTATAATGCTTCTAAATTTGCCGTTATGGGACTGACCGAAGCTGTGCTCCAGGAGGTCCGCAAACACAATATTCGGGTGACCGCACTGACCCCAAGCACCGTGAACACGGATCTTGCCGTCAATGCCGGCCTGAAGATCGGCGACGAGGACCGGATGATGCAGCCGGAAGACGTGGCTGAGCTTGTACTCGCTGCGCTGAAGCTGCCGCAGCGCGTATTTGTCAAATCCGCCGGGATTTGGACAACCAACCCGCAATAATGGCGCGTCGACAAACGCACCTATTGCTATAGCCATTCAAGGGTGTTCCCTGGTCATCGGCCAAGGGAGCACCCTTTTTGTGTACAGCCTGGATCTATAGCGACCGTAACACGACCAGCAACAATTGTTCTTTTTTCCATACGGAATCAAGTGTCAACAATCCTTTGTCATGATATAATGACATGGCGTCATACGACAGCCAGATATTTACCTTAAGCTACACTCATGGAAAGAAGATGACAACAGCATGATCGCCGATATTTTACTTGAAGTGGTACTTCCCATCTTTGTCCTGATAGGCTTTGGCATTATTATGCAATATGCTTTTAAGCTCGATTTGTACACACTCGCCAAAATCAATTTTTACTACATTACGCCTGCTGCCGTATTTATGAGTATGTACGAGTCCAAGATGTCGCCGCAGCTCCTGGGCATGGTGGCCTTATTTTATGCGCTCTATATCGGCGTACTCTATCTGATCAGCATGCTGGTTGCCAAACAGCGCAAGTTCAATCGGGGGATGAGAGCTGCTTTTACCAACAGCCTTCTGCTCGACAATTCGGGAAACTACGGCCTTCCGATCAATGACCTCGCCTTCAAGGGAGATCCGATGGCCGGCTCCGTACAAGCGCTCATCATGTCTTTTCAGAGCCTCCTTACGTTCACGTACGGAGTTATTTCCATTCAGGGAGCCAAGACGGAAGGATTATACAAACAGGCCATCATCGGATTCTTGAAAATGCCCGTTCCCTATGCCCTCGTCATCGGCATTGTGCTGCATGCCCTTGCGCTGCCGCTTCCGGTCTTTATTTCGCAGCCGTTGATGTATGCGGACCAGTCCATGGTAGCAATTGCCCTGCTGACGCTCGGTGCACAGATCATTAAATATCCGCTCCGTCTGCGGCGACTCGACGTTTACCTGAGCGTTCTGCTCCGTCTCCTGGTCGCGCCGGCCATCGGCATTCTGATCGTGCTGCTGCTTGGCTTAAAGGGCATCCCGGCTCAAGCGCTCATCATTGCTTCAGGCATGCCGGTTGGCGTAAATTCATCCATTCTAGCGGAAGAATATCAGAATGAGCCTGATTTTGCTGCACAAACTGTCCTTATATCGACCATACTAAACGTAATTACAATTACCGGCTTAATCACATTAGCCAAATTTGTAGCTTAACGCTAACTCATCTTTGCTAGGAGGAATTTACATATGAATTTTGATCTTGCGATAAACCGAACCTGTACCGACTGTCATAAGTGGGATAATGTTCCCACCGTCTTCGGCGTGCCGGATGCGCTTCCGATGTGGGTGGCTGACATGGATTTTGCCGCGCCGCCTGCCGTTATCAAGGCGCTCCATCAACGGGTGGAGCATGGCGTTTTCGGATATACGTTCCCGTCCGACTCTTACCGTGAAGCGATTAGCGACTGGATGAAGAAACGCCACAGCTGGAGCATTCAGCAGGAGTGGATTCAATTCTGTCCGGGTGTCGTTCCGGCACTCAGTCTTATCGTGGATGCGTTCACCGAGCCTGGTGATCAAGTTGTCATCCAGACGCCGGTCTATCCGCCGTTCTATAGCGTCGTTCAGGACCATGGCCGTGAGCTGGTGCATAACCCGCTTCTTCTAAGCGAAGAGGGGGATTACTCGATGGATTTCGAGGACCTGGAGAAGAGTTTTTCTACCGGCAAAGTCAAAATGATCATTCTGTGCAGTCCGCACAACCCGGTGGGACGGGTGTGGACCAGAGCGGAATTGGATCGTCTGGCCTCCCTCTGCCAGCAATACGATGTGCTTGTCGTATCCGATGAAATCCATGCGGATCTGTTGTTTGAACCCGGTGCGCATACGCCATTCGCCGCGCTGTCCGAGGATGCCGCCGAGCGTTCCGTCATCTGTACCGCACCAAGCAAGACGTTTAATATCGCCGGTCTTAACACGGCGAACATCATCATCCCGAATGAGCAGCTGCGCAGCAAGTTCCGCAAAATATTGAACCGTTACGCCATCGGCTCCATTACACCGATGGGCGCCGCCGCCACCGAGGCCGCTTACCGTGAGGGCGGACAATGGCTGGATGAACTCCTGGTTTATATCCGCGGGAACATGGAGCTGGTTGCGAATTACGCACAGGAGCATCTGCCCGAGCTGAAGGTGGTTATACCGGAGGCTACTTACCTGCTGTGGATTGATTTCCGTGGAATGGGCATGTCCCACGAGGACTTAAATCGCTTCCTGGTTCAAGAGGCGAAGCTTGGATTAAACAGCGGGGCGGCCTTCGGGAAGGAAGGCGAGGGCTTCATGCGCATGAACCTGGCCTGCACGCGCGCCACCGTTCAGGAGGCGTTGTCTCGCCTGCATAAAGCCATCGAGGAATGGCGGAAAGCATAAGACATAAGCTCAATCACAAAAGGAGCCGCGCTATACGCGCAGCTCCTTTTTTATTGCTTGCAAAATTTCGAACCCTGCCTAGATGAAATCAGCATGAAGCCGGCTGCTTCCAAGTAACATGGTCGTTTGGCTGGATCCATATTTTTGCGTGGTATGCTACTGCAAATGCGATCTGGTAATCCCCGGTATCCGAGATCATGACAACCCCGTCAAAGAACCAATCCGTCGGCTCTCCAGCTTGGTTCACGCAACTGATCTGAATCGGATCTGTCAGCTTTGATCATTGTAGTAAACCTGTTATCCTGTTCCGTCCATACGATCGAGCAGTCTTACATCATGCTTCCGTTGTCGTCTGTACCAGAAGTCAGCCCCTCCATCGTTACGGCTCCATTCAGACTGTCGCCGGCCACCTGTCCCCGCTCCATCTGATAACCCGCGTCCAGCATCGAACCATCCAGCTGATGAAGCTGCTGGCTGACTTGGTCCATCTGCTGGAACAGCTGACGATGTTGATAAGCTTCGGCATACTCGCTCTGCTGCGTTGTCTCGTCCATTTGCTCGAATGCCGTTTTGTTATCGCCCAGTACCTGGCGGTACTGCTCCGCTGTAGCTGTTCGGATATCCTGCACCGCGTTCATCATCCCATGCAAGACCATTCGGCAATTCACCAGTTCCTGCCGAACGGCAGAAGAAGTTTCAGGCGTAACCGCAGCCTGGGCGCTTTGAAGCTCGGATTGGATCTGACTGAGCTGGCTTACGATCATCCCGACTTCATTCATTCCCCCGTTTTGTGCTGCAGCGGTCAATTGGCCCGATAGCTGGTTGAGTCTCATCGACATATTTTGAATATTATTCATTGCATGTCCCCCTTTTCCGGATAGCGTCCATTTTATAAATAGGATGCGATAAACCATGGATTGCTATTCATGTCGATATCTGGTCGGAAGATCACGTCTGTTGGAATAGGGGGCCGGATGCCGATATAATAGAGTAAGCCATCATATGAAAGTAGGTAGATTAAAGAGTCCGCATGATCAAACGCAAAAAAACGACACTTTTCCTAATTGCTGCCTTATTACTCGCCATATTTTACATGCAGCTGCAAACCGCCATACCGGGATTCATCAGCGATCTCGATTTTGATTTTAATAGCAAAGAAACCCCTGAAATCACCCAGCTCCACCCTTATGTATTACAGCAAAAGAATGAGCTTGTCCGTCTCACGAAGAAAAAAGGAATCACGATTATCATAACGGACGGTTACCGCAGCCATGAGGAGCAGACCCGAATCTACAATCAGGGCCGCAGCACCGAAGGCGACATCGTGACGAATGCCAAGGCTGGAGAATCCCTCCACAACTATGGCCTTGCGATTGATTTTGCGCTAAGACTAAAGGATGGCACCGTTATCTGGGATATGGAATATGACGGGAACGGAAACGGCAAGGCCGACTGGATGGAAGTTGTGGAGATTGCCAAAGAATTAGGCTTCCAGTGGGGCGGCGATTGGGCCAACTTTCCGGATTATCCGCATCTGCAGATCGATTTTGGACTAACGATCCGTGATTTGAAACGGGGAAAGCTCCCTCCCATGGACGCTTCCGAAACTTTGGAAGCAAAGTGAACGGCTAAGCAGCGCATGTCCGTCAAACCTTACGCATCACCGTTTAGATTAATGCCGACCAGATCGTTCTGGTCGGCATTTTTGACGTTATTCTGTACCAACGCTCTTGATGATTCGTGACATCCAACCAAATGCTTGACATTCGATTCACCTTTTTGTTATATAGTCATATATATAAGTATATAACCTTAACAGGACATGAAAGCAAGGCGGTGATTCTTATTGAGCGGTACCGTACACCCAGATAATAAGTCCCTGTTCATCCAGATCAAGGAGAAGATCGAGGACCAGATCGTGAATGATCTACTGCTTGAAGGTGAACAGGTTCCTTCCACGACGCAGCTCTCCCAATTTTACAAAATCAATCACATCACGGTATTAAAGGGCATCAACCTGCTGGTTGATGCCGGACTCATCTATAAAAAGCGAGGTGTCGGCATGTTTGTTGCAGAGGGGGCCAAGGAAATGCTGCTCCAGACCCGAAAGAGTGCATTTGCGGAACATTATGTGGTGCCTATGGTACAGGAAGCAGACAAACTCGGCTTATCCACGGATGAGCTTTTCCACATCATAACCCAGTTAAAAGTAAGTGACGTCCATGAATCTTGATATTCAGCTTGATCGCCTATCGGTGGTATATGGTGACCTCGAAGCCGTCCGCAATGTTTCGTTTCATCTCCCGGCCGGCAAAATTTATGGTCTCTTGGGGCGGAATGGAGCAGGCAAAACCTCGCTTCTGTCTGTTCTTGCTTCATTTCGTGAACCCTCATCGGGATCGGTTACGGTCGGCGGTGAGCAGCCGTTCGAAAATGCAAAAATCATGAAGGAGGTCTCCTTCATCTACGATATCGACTATAAAGACGAGACCGACAAGGTCAAGGCAGCGATTGAATCGGCAGCCAGGCACCGCCCCCATTTCGATACCGGATATGCCCTTGAGCTTG
Source organism: Paenibacillus sp. NPDC093718 (assembly GCF_050279985.1). Taxonomy (NCBI): domain Bacteria; kingdom Bacillati; phylum Bacillota; class Bacilli; order Caryophanales; family Paenibacillaceae; genus Paenibacillus; species Paenibacillus sp. NPDC093718. The sequence continues at coordinate 421,785 of NZ_JBNNUS010000005.1, read as the reverse complement.
CACGCAAATTCAATTTGCCCTTGGATAAACAGCTGAAGCAGCTTTCCAAAGGGATGCAATCCGCTTTTAACGTATGCATCGGACTTGCCAGCCGCTCGCCGGTGACCATATTGGATGAGGTTTATCTCGGCATGGATGCGCCGTCACGCGAATTTTTTTACCGGGAGCTGCTGGAAGACCAGGAGCGCCATCCCCGTACATTCATTCTCTCCACCCACCTGGTTTCGGAGATGGATTATCTGTTCGAAGAAGTCATTATCATTCACAAAGGCCAGTTCGTGCTGCAAGACGATTATGAAAGCCTCACATCCCGAGGCGTTTCCATTACGGGCCCGGCGGCTAAGGTAGATGAATTCATCCAGGGTATGAAGGTGCTCACCGTGCAGCAGCTCGGTTCTACCAAAGCCGTCATGGTCTATGGAGAATTAAGCGAGGAAGCTCAGCTGGCCGCACACCGGGCGGGACTTGAGATCGGGCCGATCTCGCTTCAGGACTTGTTTATCCATCTGACGGGGGAGGAATATTCCGCATGAAAAAGACGTCATCTGCCGTAACCAGAGTATCGACGGACATGTTTTTTCATCAAGGCAGTTGGGCCTTGGGATTTCTATTTGTAGTGCTGCTGATCAATATTGGAGTCGGCATCGGTACCAGCATGGGTGTCAATGTTCGCGCAGGAATCGCAGAGGAGGATTTCTTCTCTATCACTTACCGCTCTACCAAAGGATTTATGCTCGTCATCGGCATCATTTCGGCCTACGGCTTTCTGAGCTATTATGTGAGACACGGGATTACGCGCAGGGATTTCTTTAAGGGAGCCGCATTGGCGGCCGTCTATCTATCATTGGCCTTTCCAGTCGTAGTGGGTCTGGTCAATTGGATCATCGGGATGGTTACCTCCCATGATGCCAGCAGCACCTTGCTGCTGCAGAAGTTCGATAACAACTGGCTGCTGATACTTGTCTCCTATGGCGTCTAAATCTTTATCTACTATTTGATGGGATGGATGATTGGATCCGGGTTTTACCGGTTTGGCTGGATTCGCGGCTTGGGGTGGATCGCACTAGCCCTCGTGTTGATCGGCTTCATGGACGCATTGTGGCAATTCGAGCTGGCTTCCATATGGGAACAGTGGCTGCCGGTCACGACAGACTTTTCCGTTACGCTGCCGGTCTCTCTTGCAGGCTCCCTGATCGTCATCCTGATTGCACTTATTCTGATTCGGCTGATCACGCGAAGAGTTACGATCAAAATGTAATATGTACGCCAAAATGGCTGATTCACGGATAGCAGCATATCTGCTCCGGAGTCAGCCATTTATCATTTACATCGCTTTGAATTAAGCAGCGCTGCTCTTCTTTTTATTGTAAATATCGAAAGCTACCGCCGCGAGAAGAACCAGGCCCTTGATGCCTTGCTGCCAGTCGATGCCAAGACCTACCAGCGACATTCCGTTATTGAGCACGCCCATGACAAGACCGCCGATAATGGCGCCAAAGACCGTACCGATCCCGCCGGTAGCCGATGCGCCGCCGATGAAGCTCGCCGCGATGGCATCCAGCTCAAAGTTCGTCCCGGCTCTTGGGGTCGCCGCGTTCAAGCGGGCGGCAAAGATCAACCCGGAGATCGCTGCCATTACGCCCATATTAACGAATACCCAGAACGTGACCTTCTTGGTTTTCACGCCGGACAGCGCCGCCGCCTTCTCGTTGCCGCCGAGCGCATAAATATGACGGCCCATCACGGTTTTGTTCATCACGAAGGAATAGATGATGATCAGCACCAACAGCAGAATCAGAATGTTCGGGAGGCCGGCATAACTGGCCAGCATGAACGTAAAGGCATTGATCACCGCCGCGATAAGGATAAGCTTCAAGAGGAACAAGCCGTTTGGCAGAACTTCGAAGTTGTATTTTTTATGCGATTTTCGCTCGCGAAGCTCATTGATCAGGAAAATCACCGTAAAGACGATACCCGCCAGAATGGCGATCAGATTGGTGCCGGTATTACCGAAGTCCGGAATAAAGCCGGAACTCAGCTTCTGGAAGCCTCCCGGAAATGGCGCGATGGATTGGCCCTCCAGCACGATCATGGTTAGACCGCGGAACAAGAGCATGCCCGCCAGGGTTACGATAAAGGCCGGTATCTTCACATAAGCCACCCAGAATCCCTGCCAAGCTCCGATCAGGCCGCCGACGATTAAGGATACGATGACGGCAATGACGGGATGCAGCTGCATATCGACCATCATGATCGCTGCAACCGCACCGACGAACGCGGCTACCGAACCGACCGACAAATCAATATGACCCGTAATAATGACTAGCACCATGCCGATGGCTAATACGAGGATGTAGCTGTTCTGGAGAATCAGGTTCGTGATGTTGATCGGCTCCAGCAGCAGTCCGCCCGTAATAATCTGGAAAAATATCATAATGACAACAAGGGCGATAATCATCCCGTATTGGCGGATGTTGTTTTTGAACATTTTTTTGAGTGTCTCCATGCTTAAGCCCCTCCATTCTTGGTCATGTATCTCATCAAGGTTTCCTGCGAAGCCTGCTCTCTGCTAACTTCTCCGGTCAGCCGTCCCGCGCTCATGACATAAATCCGGTCGCAGATCCCTATAATCTCCGGCAGCTCCGAGGAAATGACAAGCACGCCCTTGCCCTCATCCGCCAGCTGGTTAATGATCGCGTATATCTCGTATTTGGCCCCAACATCAATCCCCCGCGTCGGCTCATCCAAAATCAGAATGTCCGGCTCGGCGTAGATCCATTTACTCAGCACAACCTTCTGCTGGTTCCCCCCGCTGAGGTTTCCCGTCTTCTGGAGAATGTTCGGCGTTTTGATCTTAAGCTTCTTCCGCATATCCTCCGCCACAAGGATTTCTTCCCGTTCATCAATGACCATATTCTTTGCCAGCTTGGACAGTCCGGTCAGCGAGATGTTGCGTTTGATATCGTCCATGAGGATCAGTCCGTATTCCTTGCGGTCCTCGGTCACGTAAGCAAAGCCGTTTTCAATCGCCTCGGTAATAGATTGATTTCGGATTTCCTTCCCGTCTTTGCACAATGTTCCTGTAATATTCCTGCCGTATGCCCTACCGAAAACACTCATCGCCAGCTCGGTCCGGCCGGAACCCATCAGCCCGGCAATGCCCACGATTTCTCCACGGCGGATATTCATATTAACTTTATCAATTACTTTGCGGCTTGCTTGCTGCTCGTGATACACCGTCCAATCCTTAATCTCCAGAATGACTTCCCCGATCTTTGGTGTCCGCTCCGGATAGCGGTTTGTCAAATCCCGGCCGACCATGCCGCGGATGATCCGGTCCTCGTTCACCTCGCCGCCTCTCATATCGAGCGTTTCGATGGTCTGGCCATCGCGCAAAATCGTAATGGAATCCGATACCTTCGACACCTCGTTCAATTTATGGGAGATCAGGATGCAGGAGATTCCCTGCTTCTTGAATTCCAGCATCAGCTCGAGCAGGTTCTCGCTGTCGTCCTCGTTGAGGGCCGCCGTCGGTTCGTCCAGAATAAGCAGCTTCACCTTCTTCGATAAGGCCTTCGCGATTTCGACCAGTTGCTGCTTGCCGACGCCAATGCTGCCGACCTGCGTGTTCGGGTTTTCGCTGAGTCCCACCTTATCCAGCAGCTCTTTAGCTCCGATCATCGTCTCGTTCCAGTTCATGATGCCCTTCTCGGCACGCTCGTTCCCCAAGTAAATGTTCTCGGCAATCGACAGATACGGGATCAACGCAAGCTCCTGATGGATGATGACGATGCCCAGGTCTTCACTTTGCTTAATATTTTTAAATTGGCAGACGCTGCCTTTGAACAAAATATCTCCCTCATATGAGCCGTGTGGATACACGCCGCTCAGCACTTTCATCAGCGTGGATTTGCCCGCTCCGTTCTCCCCGCACAGGGAGTGGATTTCGCCTTCGCGAACTTTCAGATTCACGTTATCCAGCGCCTTCACCCCGGGAAACGCTTTCGTAATATTCCGCATTTCAAGAATGTACTCTGACATCTGGCTTCACCTTCCTATCGTTTCGTGTTCGCTGCCTAAAGACTATTTCAATCCGATTTCTTCCTTGGAATAATAGCCCGTCTCCACAACCTCTTTCTCCACGTTGGAAGCATCAACGGATACCGGAGGGAGCAGATAGGCTGGCACGACCTTGATGCCGTTATCGTACGATTCGGTATCATTGACCTCGGCCTCTTCTCCCTTCAGCACGCTCTCCGCCATCTTGACCGCCTGTTCGGCGAGCTGGCGCGTGTCCTTGAACACCGTCTGCGTTTGCTCACCGGCCACGATCGATTTAATGGAAGCCAGTTCCGCATCCTGACCCGTGATGATCGGCAGCGGCTTGGCCGTCGTCCCGTAGCCTACTCCCTTGAGCGAAGAGATAATGCCAATGCTGATCCCGTCGTAAGGCGACAGCACCGCATCCAAATTTTCGCTCGAATAGTTGGCACTGATCAGGTTATCCATCCGCGACTGGGCCAAAGCCCCATCCCAGCGCAGAGTCGCAATCTGGGCCATCGTAGTCTGCTTGCTCCGAACCACAAGCTTGCCTGAATCCATGTAAGGCTTAAGCACGGACATCGCGCCGTCATAGAAGAAGTAAGCATTGTTATCGTCCGGCGATCCGCCGAACAGCTCAATATTGAACGGCCCCTTCCCTTCCTTCAGGCCAAGCTTCTCTTCAATATAAGATGCTTGCTGAACACCGACCTGGAAATTGTCGAAGGTCGCATAATAACTTAAATGCTCGGTATTTCGAATCAACCGGTCGTAAGCGATAACCTTAATTCCCTGATCATGAGCCTTCTTGATCACGTCTGTCAGCGTGTTGCCGTCAATGGAAGCAATGACGATGACGTCGACACCTTTCGTTATCATGTTCTCGATTTGGGAAATCTGGTTTTCAATCACGTCCTCGGCGAATTGAAGATCGGTTTTATATCCTTTTTCCTGAAATAGCCGCTCCATGTTCTTTCCGTCAGCCACCCAGCGTTCGGATGATTTCGTTGGCATTGCAAGGCCGACGTATCCCTTCTTTGCATCGCCGGTTTGGCTTTCGGCGAGGTTGCAGGCCGTCAGGGCCAAGAGCAGCACCGCGATCAGCAATCCTGGCAATCCTCTCTTCATCGGTAGTTCCCCTTTCCGAAAAATGGAATCGAGAGCGCTTACAACCGAAGGTTCGAAAAGCCTCTCTGTACTAAAAAGGATACATCCCATCAGGTGGAGGGGTCTTTCCACGAAAACAACCTTTTTTATAATTTTCATACTTTTGTTGTTCTGGGATTCACGCGAGTGTGCATAGCTGCTTAACGTTCCGGCTTCGTTCACAGCATGCCCCAAGCGGTTGCCCGCATAAAAAAAGCCCCTGTTTTGTTGGTTATCCCAACAAAACAGAGACTCTCTGGCCGTCACTCAACCGCCTACTCTTCCTGAACCGTCGCCCCTTTGCGGTAACGGTTCGGCGATACCCCCATTACCTTCTTAAAAGCCGTGCTGAAATAATGCTGGCTGTCATACCCTACCTGCTCCGCGATGTCCAGAATGCTCAGCTCGGTGGAGTTGAGCAGCTGGATCGCTTTCTGAATCCTCGTCTGGGTCATGAGCGTGATAAAAGACGTGCCCAGTTCTTTCTTTAGCATCCGGCTCAGATAGACGGGCGAAACCTGCAGGGCCTGGGCAAAAGATTCCAGCGTCAGCTCCCGAACGGCATACTGTTCCTGGATGAGCTGACGAGCCCGCCGTACCAGCGGAGAGAGCTGCGCCTCCTTGAACACCCCTTCCCGGCAAGCCTCATAGGCAGCTGCAACCGCGCCGTCCGCTCCTTCCGAAACAGGCTCCAGATGCACATTCACGGCCAGCTTTAAGTACTTCTGGATCAGCCGCTCGGCATCGGCCCCAATGTTCGAATCTGCTACTCCCCAGCAGCAGATGCCGATCCATCCGGTGTGATCCCGGAACAAAACGCAGGGCGCGGGATGAAACAGCTCGGCGATTATATTTTCCATCGCGAACAGATACAGCTGCCGGTCGCTTTCCTTCATCAAAGGCTGCGGAGTTGTCATCTCCGTCCATCTGGCGATGCCGATTCGGGATGGACGGCAAGGCGGCAGTCCCAGGAATTCCAGCTGTTCGAGCGCCTCCTCCTCATCCAGCAGGCCATGCATCCATTCGAGGCAGAACCGTTCCCGCAGCAGCGGAATGTTCTTCTCGATTTGCTCGGACGCCTTCTTAAGGTAGTTCTCCTGGATTTGATGGTCGTTCAGCTCATCCCGAACGCTGCTGAGCACCTGGATCAGGTGATCCGCATTCACCGGCTTCAATATATAATCCTTAACCCCGAGCCGGATCGCTTCCTGCGCATAAGCAAATTCGTCATGGCCGGTAATAATGACGAACCGGCATTCGGGACGTTCTTCCTTCATCCGCTTCATAAGCCCGATGCCGTCCAGGAACGGCATATTCATATCGACCAGCATAATGTCAATCGGTTGGCTAAGCGCAAGCTCCAGCGCCTCTTCGCCATCCTCCGCTTCGGCAGCCACCTCCATGCCGAGTGCCTCCCAGTCGACCGCATCCCGAATGCCTTCGCGGATAATCGGCTCATCGTCGGCAATCAAGACTTGATACGCTTTCTTCATAACCTGTCTCTCCCATCATGATCAGAGGACGAAGGAACGGCATGCACCAGCGGGTGCGTAATCACCACCGTGGTTCCCTCGTTCTCTGTACTGTCAATCGTGATACCGTACTCATCGCCGAACGTTAGCTTGATACGTGCCTGCACATTCAGCATGCCGTAGCTTCGGCTTCCGCCCAGCCCTTCTCCCGGGGGCGCCTCCATGGCCGTTACCGGGTCGGCAAGCTGTTTGCGAAGCGCCTCCAGCCGATCAGAAGACATGCCGGCCCCATTATCCTGGACGCTAAGGAGAAGAACGTCTCCGTTCACCTGGGCTTTGATGACAATTCGCCCAGGCCCTCTACGGGCCTTAATGCCGTGGTAAATCGCGTTTTCCACGATCGGCTGCAGTAAGAGCTTCAGCACGTACAATTTCTCAGCCTCAGGCGAAAGCTCCATCTCAACCTGCAGCCTGTCGCGGTATCGCGTTTTCTGTATTTGCAGGTAACTGCTGATATGCGTCCATTCGTCGGACATGGGAATAATATCATCCCCTTTGCTGAGCCCGATCCGAAACAGCCTCGACAAGGATTCCACCAGATCCGATACATCGTCCGCTCCTTTCTTGCGGGCCATCCAATGAATCGTATCCAGTGTGTTGTACAGAAAATGCGGCTTAATATGAGCCTGCAGGCTGCGCAGCTCCGCTTCGCGCTTCTGCTTTTCCCGCAGCTCGCTCAGCTTCATCAGCTTGCGAATCTGTAGAAGCATGCGGTTAAAGCTGCGGCCAAGCATACCCACCTCATCCTGCCGGTTTCCCCAGTAACGGGTCGTCAAATCCCCGGATTCGGCTTTTTGCATGAAGGACATGAGCTGCCAGATCGGTCTGGATATCGACTGTGAAAGCGTATAGGATGCCGCAACCCCAAACAAACACACCACAAACAAGAAACAAATCATATAAAAACGAATCTCCCGGACCTCATACACCGATTCGCTGGTTGGAAATACGCCGATCGTCCGCCAGCCGGTAAAGGAGGAGGTGCCGTATATCAATTGCAGACGCTCCCCGTTCACCTCGCGGATCAAGGCGCCGCTGTCCTCTTCCGGAAACCACGAGGGGGGAATGGACGGAATGATGGAATCCTCCGGAGCATAGATGCTGGAGCCGCCGGCCTCTGCCACCATCAAATATCCGCTCTTTCCAAGCGTGACATCCCGGACCGCTCTCGCGACTGCCCGCAGCTTCAAATCGATCAATACCGCACCGGTTACTTCCCTCGTATCCGGATCCACAATCGAGCGAACGACCGATACCAACTCCTCGTTGCCGTAATGAACATGGGTGGTGACATTACGCTCAGCCGGATGGCCAAGCACGGTAAAAATACCTTCATTTAAAACAGCCTCGCGGTACCATTCTTCCTCCGTCAAACTTGCCGGACTGCGTGCGTACATTTCGTTACTGATATACTCTCCCTCGCGATTGACCAGAAGAATAGAGGCGATTTCCGGGTACAGCGTCGTGAAGCCTTGAAGGTACCGCTTAATCTCATAATTCTCCGCATTGTCCTGCTTGACCGAGGCCGTTCGCGGGCCGGAATTACCCGTATCTTCGGTTCCAACGGCTGGCTTGTCCCCTTGGATTTCCCCATCCAGAAATCGTTCCGTGCGCGGATCAAATCCGATCAAATACGTAATGTTCTGGAGATTCTCCATATCATTGTCCAGGGTCTGATTGACCTTTCCGATCAATTGAATCGTGTTCGAGGTTACCTGCTGATCCACAATGCGGTTAACCGTCCAATTGACGAGGACACCCAGCGCGATTGAGGGCAGGATGCCAACCATGAGGAACAAAATGACCAGCTTGTATCTCAGCGGCAAATCCCCGAACCGCAGCCACCGCGAGATGCCTTCGCGCCAGAATTCCGCTCTGTTTCTATTTTGCATAATAATCATTCACATTCTCTCGGGTCACAATGGAAATCCCGGTGTCCACCCTTGTCGGAAGCGGAGACACGTCATTGCCGAGCGTCGGGGCCGGTACGGTAAGACCATGATGCAGATGAAACAAATACTGCAAGGACCAATAGCCCATATTCCACGTCCCTTGAGCGATCGTTGCCGCGATGGTTCCATCGGAAATCCGGTCCAGCGTCCCTTTATTCGTATCGAATCCGATGATGGTAATCCGGTTTGCTTTATCTGCGCCGATAACGGCATCCGCCACGCCCATTCCGCCGCTGGCCTCCGTTACGAAGATCCCTTTGAGATCCGGGTGCTTAACCAGCATGTCGGCAGCAGCCTCTTTGGCAACGAGGGTATCCCCTTTGCCTTCCCTGATCTCCACCACGGACATGCCCGGATATCGCTGCGCTAAAGTGTCCCTGAAGCCTTCGGAACGGTCATCATGATTCTGCTGCCCGGGCTGGGTAACAATCCCGATTTCCCCTTCCCGGCCGAGAAGCTGCGCCATTTTGTCCGCGGCCGCAACGCCAGCGTTGTAATTGTTGGTTGCCAGGAACGAATAGGCCTTACTGTCAGGCGCATCCGCATCGAACAGCACGACGGGGATCCCGGCATCCACGGCTTTATTAATCGTCGACGTCAGCGCTTTGGAATCGATGGCCGACAAGGCGATACCGGCAGGCTTTTTGGCAATCACTTGTTCCAGAACAGTGATCTGTTCCTCCACGTCGTATTGTGTAGAGCCGCGATAATCGACAGTTACGCCCAGCGCATCCCCTCCATCCTCGAAGCCCTTCAGAATATTTTTCCAGTATTCCATGCCGGATTGAAAAGTCACCATGACATAATTCTCACCAATGCTGCCGTGCAGGCCGCCCTCCTCCCAAGCGGAAGAACGCTTGTCCTCCAGCCTGTACATGAAGACATAGGTGAGAAAAGCCAATAGAAGCGCACCGTACACCAGCATCATCTTCTTCATGAATAAGTCCCCCGATCCTTGATCCTTCGTTCGCCATCTTCAGTTGCAATCGGTTACATAACGTATAATGAATATACTGCAATTCTTTGAAAAAGATCAAACCCTTGCTAAAATTTGGCTATGGCCGGCAGCAAAAAACAGACCGTCCACAGTTAAACCTAACCATGTTGCAGCCTGTTTCTGATATGTTAATTATCTTATTTTTGAACATTGAATTTCAATGCCTTATGTAACCCGCTTAGCCGGATAAATGCTGATACCGTGCATAAATAAACTCACCACGTGACGCGCAAGATCCTCAGGAGTCCGCTGGCCTGTCAGAAGCTGCTGGGAGGTCAGTCTTTCAATGACACCGACCAAGCACTCCGCAACGATATGCATATCGGAATCACCGTCAAAGTACCCGTCCCGCTGCTCAGCTTTCAGATTTTGCTCAATCATGGCTGCCATTTCCGACTTTACGATCACCGCGTCATCCCCAATAAAAAAACCGATTTGCGTCAGATCCGGGTCTTTGCCAAGAAACGCGAACAACCCTGTCAGCACGCTCTGCAAACGGCCGGTCACATGATCCTCATCGATTCCGCTTTCCAATCTGCTGCCCTCGAGCAGGATCTTGAGCTCAGCTCGAAATTTCTCCACCAGCTCCTTGAACACGGCTTCTTTGCTCTCAAAATACAAATAGAATGACGGCTGCGTCAATCCAGCCCGAGAAACGATGGTGCTGATCTTGGTCTGATGGTATCCTGACTTTGCAAATTCATTAGCAGCGACAATCAGTAGTCTAGCCCGGCTTTCTTGTCCGTTCGCACCCTTCTTACGCAAAGCTATCCAACCTCCGAATCTACTCATGATGTATGTAAGTTACCGTCCATTATACTCTATATCGGAAAGTTGCTGCTACAGATAAAGTCCAGTCTTAACATGCACGAGACTTTACATCGCCACAAGAACGTTATAACGTAAAAGGATAACGATGTTTATCGTTACAGCCAAGAAGGAGATAAATAACATGCAGAAACATACCCAATCCAACTCGGTGGATATAACCGAGTCACATAACTCGCAAGACCCGTCTTCCACACGCGTACTTATTGTCACGGCGGTTGATGCTGAAAAAGAAGCCGTGCAACGCGGGCTTAACAATGCTCACGGATTTGATGTCATCGCGGGTGGAGTCGGCCCAGCGGCAACAGCTGCTGCGACTGCCCGCCAGTTGGTTCAAGGCACCTATGATTGGGTTATCAGCGCAGGTATCGCCGGAGGATTTGCCGGTCGTGCTGAGGTTAGTTCCATCGTCATTGCGGACACCATCATTGCCGCTGATCTCGGTTCCGAAACCGAAGACGGCTTCAGCAGCGTCCGGGAGCTCGGCTTCGGAACGGATCGGGTGCAGGCACATCCGGATTCTGCCCGCAAACTCGCGAAGGCCTTACAATATGCTGGCGTTCCCGTAACCCTCGGGTCTGTGCTGACGGTCTCCACCACGACGGGAACAGCCGCAACGGCTGCACGTCTCCTCCATCGGGTGCCGAAAGCCGCAGCCGAGGCGATGGAGGGCTTCGGCGTGGCCACCGCTGCCGCTGCAGTCGGTGTGCCCGTGCTTGAAATCCGGTCCATATCCAATCAGGTCGGCCCGCGGGACCGCAGTGCATGGAAGATCAAGGAGGCGCTGCAGGCGCTTGAGACCGCAAGTTCATTACTACCGGAGGTGTTACGATGAAAATCGCTTTTTCCCCTTGCCCCAACGACACATTTGTATTTCATGCCTGGGTTCACGGACGGATTCCAGGCGCCCCCAAGCTGGATGTATCCTATGCGGATATCGATATCACCAATCACTGGGCGGCCGAAGATCGAGAACATGATATCTTAAAAATATCCTATGCCGCGCTGCCCTGGGTGCTGGATGAATATGCCCTTCTGCCCTGCGGAGGAGCACTTGGCCGCGGATGCGGGCCGCTCGTTCTGACAGCGGACAAGCTGACGGATGGTAAAACTCCTGACAGCCCTGCGGATTTGTCCGGCCGGCGGGTAGCCGTTCCAAGCGAGCGCTCCACAGCTTATCTGTTGTTCCGTCTGTGGGCCGCACAGAACGTACCCGGAGGGCTTGGCGAAATCGTGGTGATGCCGTTCGATCAGATTATGCCGGCTGTCCGGGATGGAGCGATTGATGCCGGGCTTGTCATTCACGAAGCACGGTTCACCTATTCGTCTTATGGATTGAAGATGATGACGGATCTGGGCAGCTGGTGGGAGTCCGATACCAATCTGCCTATTCCTCTGGGAGCGATTGTGGCCCGCAGGTCGCTGGATCTGGCAAGCATCTCGAACTGGATCCGCTCCTCAGTCGAATATGCCTGGAAACATCCCGAGGACTCTCGGGCCTATGTCCTCCATCACGCTCAGGAAATGGACCCGGATGTCGCCGATGCTCACATCGAACTGTACGTCAATCCATTTACCGCGGAGCTGGGCGAAGATGGCTATGCCGCGATTTCAGCCCTGCTGAACCGCGCAGCCGATGAAGGGCTTGTGCCGAGGATTGATCCTGCGCTGCTGAAGCGTCCGTAATACGGCAGCCTAAGCTTCACTGAAAGCTTATATTTTCTATATTCATTAGAGGAGCACCAAGAGCCCGACAACCGGGCCTCCTGGACGTTCCTCTTTTTCATTGTCCCCCCATAGATGGCTTTTGCCGTACACTCCTGTTCAGTACTCATTCCTTGATATAAAATCATGCAATCGCCGATAAATTCCGATAATCTCATCCATGGGCATTCTCACCAGTCCGCTGGAAGAAGGAGCTACAAACTCACGGACGCCGTCAATGACGGAATCCGGCTGAATTCCCCAATCCGCCTTGGCTTTCCCGCTGAATTCGGTATACACGCCCTTGCCGACAAAGCAGGCAACCTCCGGTCTGTACTCGGCCAGCTTCTCCCGCAGTGTCTCTCTTCCGAGCCTGTACTCTTCGCGGGTTATGTCTTCGGCACCCCTGGTGGGCCTGGCTACAATATTGGTAAATCCGTACCCTAGTTTAAGCAATTCTCCATCCTCAGCGGCTTCATATAAGCGCGGGGTCAAACCGGATTTATGCAGTATCCTCCAAAAATTGTTGCGAGGGTTCGCATAATGATGACCGACCTCCCCGGATCGCAAACTCGGATTAAAACCGATAAATACAAGAGTCAATCCATAATCCAGATGGTCGCTGACTTCGTCCATCCTGCTTCCTCCTCTCATCATCTAACCGGGGTTCCCTTGAGCTTAATGAGAGCTCGATGCGGCAGCGCTGTTGTTGCGTTTGCGTATCTGGTGAATCCCCATCACGACGGCAACGAGCTCCCAGTCACCGAGAACGTCGCTCTCATTCTGCAGCTGATAGGCTCCGGCTTGAAGCCAGCCGCTAATGCGGGAAAAACGGGCGATGCCCCCTCCGGCAACATCCGTTATTTCATACTCATTGGAAAAAGCAGGCGAAGTGATCTCGTATACGCCTCGCGATCCCGCATCGTATTCAAATTTTTTCGTAAAAAAGCTCATCCGCATGCGCAGCAGGCCCAGTTCTTCCCCATTGCCGCCAGTAATATTCCATTTGTTCGAGAAGAATCGAAACGACCCGCTGCATACCTGATCTCCCGAAGCGTTATACACGTCCAGCGAGGAACCGAAAGCGCTCTTCAAATCCAGACTTCCAATGACGCTGCCTTCCCTATCCATAATATCTGTTATACCCGAGCTAAAAAAGTTATCCTTAAAATATAAATGCATAGGTCTTCTCCCCTTCCTCGATTCCTGCATACCTGTTATTCATACAACGATTTGCAGATTAAATTGTTTCAAATATTTTGCGGGAAATTCGGGAACCGATCCGTTATTCGATTGTCTAATATTCGAGGTGATGTTATTGGAGTACCTTAAATCTATGGTGGCCGTGAATGATGCGAGCACCGTGCTGAATGATTGGATGGAGTCCTTCGGCCAGGACGTATGGAACTATGCATTCTTCCTAACGAAACGCAAAGAGGCGGCTGACGATATCAGTCAGGACGTGTTCTTGAGAGCATTTAAGCACTGGAATGATTTTCAGGGCCGAAGCTCTGTCAAAACATGGCTGTTAACCATCACCCGCAATCTTTCCCTGAACTATCTCAAGTCTTCCTATATGACAAGGGTATCATTAACCGGCTGGATCACTTCCAAGCAGACAGAACCTTCCGCTGAAAAAGAGTTTATGGATGCTGCTGCTGTCTCGCAGATTTGGAAGTACGTGTTGGAGCTGCCGCCCAAATACCGGGAGGTGTTGATCCTTGAATCCCATTACCAGCTGCCGCGAAAAGAAATAGCGGAACTGCTCGGCATATCCGAAGGAACAATCAAATCCAGACTGCACCGGGCTCGTGCCCGAATGGAAATGATGTTGAAAGGAGAGGATGTCCAGTGAAGACCGAACAAGAGCTGCAGCCCGATTGGATTCAAGAACTCGCTTCTTCTCCATTTAACGAGCCGATGTTCACCGAAGAGATGAAATCCAGAGTATTAAACAACGCTGCTAACGGCTCTGTAAGGATGGGCAGAAAAAAACGGAAGTCTCCAACACGTCTGCGTATGATGACCGCAAGTGTGTTCATGCTTCTTCTAATCGTGGTGGCATGGGGATGGCGGGAATCACCCGTGATTCAACAGCTGATCCCGATCAAGGGTTGGGGAAATGCTGCCGATTGGGCTCCCCGCAACGTGTACACGGAGGCGGGAGTAGATAAACTCCAGGCGGTCCAGGGTGGTGATTATGCCGCAGGCTCTCCGGCCGGCGCCGTATGGTTTCTTCAATTGCCTATTCAAGAACTTGAAGGCAAGCATATTCGTATATTAGCCACTCACCGAGATACTGGAATGATATTGGAGGAGCTTCCTGAGACAAGAATTACCAGAGACATGGCTTACGATAAATCAACCCGCGTTGTCTCCCGCTTTGGCATACCACTGGCAGGTTTATGGCGTTTCGACGTGATGGTGGATCAGCAGAAATACGGCGATATCGTGGTCGATGTGCCGGACAGCAGCTGGGAGCCGAGCCCGAGTTTCGTTTCGGCTGCTTCTGAAGACCCGGTGGAGGCGATGCTTTCCTCAAAATATCCTCCCACTGAAATGACAGGCATCGAAGGGCGTCTCGGCTTTATTGATCCGGGCTTTATCGCTGGGCAACCCAACAAATATATGTGGCACTTCTGGGGTCGTGACGAGGAATTGAAGGGTGACTTGCACATAACGGCGGTAAAAAGAAACACGACCGAGATCATTGATATATTTAAAACTCGTATCAGTCCTTATCCTCATAACGGTGCCGATGCAGCGATACCAACCTCCATGTTGCTACCTTCGCCAGGACTATGGCGCATTATGGTCTCCATTAACGGTCAGCTGTTCGGCAGCGTCATTGTGGAAGTCGATAAACCTCAGGACTAAGTTTTCACCACCTTAACTATCAGAACTTCTATTCCGAGCCTGAAGTCCATCATCAGATAAGGCTGCCCCGGTCTGTAGGCATCTACAGAATTGGGGCAGCCTTTTTCATGAGGAATATCGTCATTTTATATTCCTCTCATATCATCTGCCAAACAGCATTATTTCGCGTTCAATGCTTCCTTCGGCATTTCGATCTTGCTGATTTCGTTATGCTTCGAGTAGGTGCTCTTCATTTTCATATCCAAGGATACCTTCTGACCTTCGGCTTCCATTGCCATCACCATGTCCAAATCGGTTGTTGCAGGCAGGTAAGATTCCTTCTGTACGCCATAAATAATATGGATGCTCTTGATATCCATTTGATCCATCATGGCTTCCATCTGCGGATCGTTGCCCGCTTGGCTCATCATGGACTTGGCAAGCTCCTTCAGATTGTCGCCGGAGACATCCGCCGTCAGGACGTATGTGTCTCCGTCCTCCGTAACTTTGAAGTCCTTAGCGAGGGTCTTGAACTGCTCCAGCTGCTGCTCCGGACTCGCACTGCTTGGATCCAGGCTATCGCGGATCTCCTGCTCCGATTCCTTCGGAACCTTCATCCATTGACCATCCATGAGCATGTAAATACCGTCTTCCGTTATATACTGCTTCATCTCGACCTTGCCTTCCGGAGAATCCATCACGACGTTCTGCATCATTTCCACCGGCTCGAGCGTAAGTTCCGAATCAAGCGACATATTAACATCCTGTTCCTGCTTCTCTTCGCCTTCAACCACGATATGCTGTTTAACATCGGCTTTCATCGCAAAGCTCTTCAAATTCTGGGAAGCTTCAGCCGATTTCTGAAGAAGCTCGTCAGCAGTCGGAAGAGCATCCTCCTTCGGTTCTTCTTTAGCTGGCGTCTCTGTCGAAGGAGTCGTCCCTTGTTCTGTTGCTGGCGGCGTTGCGGCGTCGTCTGCTGCTTTGTTGTCCTTGCCGCATGCTGTCATGCTCATAACCAAAATTGCCCCTAGTAATGCTGCTGTCCACTTCTTCAATCGAATTTCCTCCTAAAATATGTATTCCGAGTTACTTCCCCATTCTATACGATTTGTAACATCGATTGATCAAAATTTCCGAAAAAGGTACACTAGACCTATTCTTTGTCAGGGAGCGTGCTCGATTGGAAAACATTCTGATTACCGGATATCGGGCCCATGAGCTCGGTATTTATAACAACAAACACCAAGGCATACCTTATATACGTAAAGCGATTGCCAACCGCCTGGTTCCACTGCTTGAGGAAGGCCTCCAGTGGGTCATCACGCCCGGCCAATATGGCGTGGACCTGTGGGCCATCGAAGCGGCTATCGAACTAAAGTCCCAATACCCCAACCTGAAATGCTCCATTCTGACGGCCTACCAGAATCCCGAGGAGCAATGGAACGACGATAAAAAAGCTTATTTTCAGGAAGTGATGAAGGGGGTAGACTTCTATGCACCCGTCAGCAAGGGCCCTTATCAGGGGCCATGGCAGTTTACGGCCAGAGATGATCTGCTTCTCCGCAAGACCGATGGTATTCTGCTCGTATATGACGAAGATAACGGCGAAGCCAGCCCCAAGTTCATCAAAGAGCGTGCCCTGAAGAAGCAGGCAGCCGACGGCTACCGCTTTATCAGCATCGGATCGGAGGAGATACAGGCTGTTGCAGACGAAGAGAACATGTCGCAAGACTTTTACTAGGCTCGCTGCTCCCCGGTTATCACTTCGATCCGCCAGAAGAGCTGTTATCATCCCAACTGGATCCGCTTGAGGAATTCCGGCTGGCGAATCTCCCCAGCTGGAGCATGCCACATTTCACAAAGATCAAGGAAAAGAGAAGGTGTACTAACTAAAATGAACCTGTAGCAATATTACACAGGAGAAGCGGTGGAGCATGCGAATAAACAAATACATAAGCGAAACGGGATATTGCTCGCGCAGAGAAACCAACCGATTGATTGCAGCCGGACGCATTACAATCAATGGCAAGGTGTGTGAAAAAGGGGCGAACGTTGAGCTGCACGATATCGTGTTGATAGATGGAAAGAAAATTCCTCATAATGAGAGCGAAGCGGTCTACCTGGCTCTCAATAAACCCATCGGTATTGTCTGTACGGCAGCAGAACATGTGGCGGGAAACATTATTCAGTTTATTAACTATCCATCGCGCATTTTTGCCATTGGGAGGTTGGATAAAGCCTCTGAGGGTTTGATTTTACTTACGAACAACGGAGATATTGTGAACAAAATGATGCGTTCGGAGCATAACCATGAGAAAGAATATGTGGTGACCGTGGACAAACCCGTTACGGACGAATTTATGCAAGCGATGTCTCAAGGCGTTGAAATCCTGGACGTCATAACCAAACCATGCAAGGTTAACAGGCAAAGCGAAGATGTATTTCGTATTATTTTGACACAGGGCCTTAATCTGCAAATCCGCAGAATGTGTAAAGCCTTGGGGTACAGAGTCCTGAAGCTGGAGCGTGTTCGGATTATGAATATTACACTGGATCAGCTGGAACGGGGGGAGTGGAGGCATTTGAAGGAAACGGAACTGCATCAGCTCCTGTTCATGTTGAACTAGGCGAAGGCGTCTAACCAACATAAAAAGCCATTTTTCAGCTTTGTCCACGGCGGCCAACGAAAGCACCGCTAAGGTTTACGTCATAACCCCGGTATCGTGTCTAATTTATGAAAAATGGCTCTGCATGCTTAATACTTGTTATCTCTATGCCAGCAAATAATCGTCAATGCTGGTATACGCATAACCATGAGCCGCCGCAACCGCTTCATAGGTTACCTTGCCGTCGATGACATTAATGCCCTTGGCAAGCGCTTTATCATGACGAGCGGCAGAGCGGAGCCCTTTACTTGCTATTCTCAAACCATAGGGTGCCGTTACATTGGTCAGTGCCAGGGTGGAGGTTCTGGCTACGGCGCCCGGCATGTTGGCTACGGCATAATGAATAACACCGTGCTTTTCATAGGTCGGGTTATCATGCGTGGTGATCCGGTCGATCGTCTCGATCGAGCCTCCTTGGTCAATTGCCACATCCACGATGACCGATCCCCGGCTCATCTCTTTTACCATCTCTTCCGTTACGAGGCGAGGTGCCCTTGCACCGGGGATCAATACCGCGCCCACGACAAGGTCGGCGGCCTTCACCGTTTCCGCAATATGATACGGATCGGACATAATCGTTTTGACCCGCCCTTGGAAAAGATCATCCAGTTGACGAAGTCGGCCGGGATTAATATCGAGGATGCTGACGTCCGCACCGAGACCCAGCGCGATTCTTGCCGCGTTGGTGCCAACGATGCCGCCGCCGATAACGGTAACCTTACCCGGTGCGACCCCAGGTACGCCGCTTAGAAGGACACCCTTGCCGCCATGTGCTTTTTCCAGGAAATGCGCCCCGATTTGGATGGACATTCTACCTGCCACTTCACTCATCGGTGTCAGAAGCGGCAAGCTGCCATCCGTCAATTGTATCGTTTCATAAGCAACGGCACTTACCTTACGATCAACCAGTGCTTTGGTCAGTTCGGGCTCGGGGGCCAAGTGCAGATACGTGTATAGGATCATATCCTCTTGAAAGTATTCATACTCCTCTTGCAGGGGTTCCTTCACTTTCACAACCATCTCGGCTTTCCACGCTTCAGCAGCCGATGCAACCACCTTGGCTCCAGCCGCTCTGTAAGCTTCATCCGTAAAACCGATCCCAAGGCCTGCCCCGGATTGAACAAGCACTTCGTGCCCAGCATTCCTGAAACTGACGACCGTACCCGGCGTCATGCCTACACGGCTTTCGTTATTTTTGATTTCTTTGGGAACCCCGATTATCATCCCCATGCCTCCTTAATGGTGAGCTTTGCCTATCTAATTGAATTGTAACCATTTTTACCCAAACTGTGTACCTGTCTAAGGTCAGGGATTGTCCATCCGAATTTATATCTATGTATCCGTAGTATATGCAGGTGAAAGATGAACTGCATGCAGAAAAAAACACTTCTGACAGAGGGATTATAACGGATTTTTGTCCGTTATATCATCCTCATCCAAAGTGTTTAGATTAAACGCATTCATGAAACTCTATGTATTTCTGTTGTTTGACACCTTCGTTAATGCGCAATCAGCTTAACGTTTTTTCGCGATCCTTCCCTTTGTCGGATTCACCTGCGTTTTTGTTCGCCTTCTCCCGGTCGAGCTGCATCTCCTCCACCGTCTTCACCTTGAGTCTCGCTGCTCCTTCATACGAACGGGTTGGTATCAGATTGTCAGATGTTAGACGTGCCTTCGCTTCGGCAATCGAAGCCGCGTACTGAGGGAGCCATTCTTCGCCGGCTACCAGCATTTCATCGACCAGCTGCCAAATTTCCTTCGGATTACATACCGCACCGACCAGCGGATCCATCATAAACGCCTGACGAAGCAGCTTGTCATCTCCGTGAACCGCCGCTTCAACCGCTAACCGTTGCACGGATATGCTTGCATTGCACACCGTAGCCGGCCCTAACGGCAAATTCCCTACTTGCGGCATGGATATGCCGTTGCGGTCCACGTAACCCGGCGCCTCAATGATGGCATCATCCGGCAGATTGGAGATAATGCCCTCATTCACCACATTAAAATGGCCCCGGTATACCCGGCCGGTTTCCAAGCCTTCAATAATGTAGGAGCCATGCTCCTCTCCCCGTTGCTCCGGCGTATACTCCATAGCCGGATCTTTCATCCAGTTCGGGAAATCCGTCTCGAACCAGTTGCGTCCTTCGGTACAGACTCGCAAATATCCGCCCGTCTCTCCGTTGATCCAGCTGCTGAGGTCAATCCACTCCGTAATTTCCTCCGGCCGTTTACGGTACCAAGGAACATATTCGCTTAGATGGCCGTTGGACTCGGTGCTGTAATACCCAAAACGTCGCAGCATATCGATGCGAACCTTCTCAGTCCTGCTGTACTCCGGATGCCGTTCGAACGCTTCCAGCAGTCCAGCCGTCAAATCCTTGCCTTGATGCGAGGCTTGAATATACCAAGTCTGATGGTTAATTCCGGCACAGACAATATCGACCTCCTGTTTCTTTAAACCGTACACCTCGGCGATTTGGTGATGTCCATGCTGCACGCCATGACATAAACCAATCGTCCGAACGCCGCCATACTGATTGCATGCCCATGTCAGCATAGCCATCGGGTTCGAATAGTTCAGCAGCAGTGCATCAGGCGCGCTCACCTCGCGAATATCCCGGCAAATGTTCAGCATCTCGGGGATTCCCCGCTGGCCGTACATAATGCCGCCTGCACAGAGCGTGTCGCCTACGCACTGATCGATGCCGTATTTCAGGGGAATGTCCACATCCGTGCGAAACGCCTCCAATCCACCCACGCGAATGGTGCAGATGACATATTGGGCATCCTGCAGAGCTTGTCGTCGATCCGTGGTGGACTGAATCGCAATCGACAGCCCGTTCTCGATAATGTCCCGCTGACACAATTCCGTGACCATATCCAGGTTATGCTGGCTGATGTCGGTGAAAGCAACCTCGATATCTCTAAACTCCGGTACAGTCAACAAGTCACGCAGAATTCCCCGGGTAAAGCCGATGCTTCCCGCTCCGATAAAAGCAACCTTAAATGACATTCTATCCACTCCCTAGCAGCAAAATTAATTGTAGTTATTGTAGCAATCGAGCGGTGGAAAGCGTTATCAAAATCATGACCTCTTGAACTCTTCCGAGTCAAAAATCCTCACTTCTTATCTGCTCCGGCATCCGGATCACCGTATTTCCAGGCATTGCGGTCCTTCCGCAGCCGATATTCCACCGGCGTGGTTTCCGTATACTTCTTGAACAACATATGAAAATACTGCCTGCTGCCAACACCCACGTAATCCGATATTTCATGAATGGGGATATCCGTCTGCTCCAGCAGCATTTTGGCCTTTTCCATTCGAATCATGGTCAGATACTCGGTTATTGTTCTGCCCGTCCCTCTGCGGAATACTCGATGCAAGTAGCCGGGATGCAGATTCACCTCGGCGGCAACGTCCTTCACCTGAATATTACGGTCATAGTTCTGATGCAAGAAATCGACGCTTCGTTTAATGTAGAACTCGCTCTGCTGCACTTCGCTGCGTTCCCTTTCATCATACAGCCGGGCGATGCATACAAGCAGCTGAATAAACAGCATATGCGTCATCATTCTGCCCTCAGTCCCTCTTTGGTCAAGTTCAAGGACGAGGCTCCTTAACACCGGATATACCTCCTCTTGATCCACTAACACCAAGTAGGGAAACGGCCGATTCAGCAGAAAAGACACCTCTTGCTCCTCCCGGGCAATCTGCCTAAGGGAAAGTGCCCTTCCTTCAGTTTCCATAAACCCGAATTCCACATTCAGCATTCGGCAGGAGACCGTCTGCTCAACGATTAACCGATGCGGGACATCGGCATCCAGTACCATAAACTCCCCTTTTTTCAGCGTGAGGCTCTTTTCCGTATCGCCTACCTTCACGTCAATCCGGCATACCCCTGAGATCATATACATAATTTCGGTTGAATCATGCTGATGGTAAGGCATTTCATAATCCATCCACTGCTTATAGTAATAGGCGTAAAAGCGCGGGACGTAATCCCCCTCTTCTAACATCTGCTGAAACAAGCTGCCATTCACAACACGTATTCCTCCCTTCGTCCGAGCAGTACGGCATTCAAATTATAATAAAACCGTCGATCGACGTCCTTCACGGAAGACAGAATCTCCACTTCCTTGCATGAAAAAAAGCCTGGCCCTTAGGCCAAGCTTATCATCAATATGCCAGTGGTGCTACGAGATTTTGAAGGCCGATACGGTATGGTTCAGCTCTTCGGCAAGCTCGGCTAGCGATTGTGCCGTTGCAGCCGATTCCTCGCTTGTAGCCGCCGTTTCCTCCGTCGACGAAGATATCGTTTCAATGGCGGTTGCCACCTCGGCAGCCTGGGCTGCCTGCTCCTCGCTGGCGGCTGCAATATCCATCACTTTGCCCGCCGATTCATTCACCATGCTTGTAATGTAGGCAAAGGCTTCTCCGGCTTTTTCCGTGTGGATAACGCCTTGATTCACGGCCTCCACGCTGTCGGCCGTATTCTTCTGCATGCCCTTGATGATATCGGCGATCTGCTTTGTGGCCCCACCACTACGTTCGGCCAGCTTGCGCACTTCATCCGCCACCACAGCGAAGCCTCTTCCTTGATCGCCGGCACGAGCAGCCTCGATCGTGGCATTGAGGGCAAGCAGGTTGGTCTGCTTGGCGATATCGTCGATGACCTCGATGATCTCGCCAATCCGCTGGGAGTCCGCTTCGAGTTTGGCAACCTGCTCCCGTACCCGGTTCATGCCTTCCACCGACTGCTGGACGATGCCGCTGCCTTCCGTTGCAATGCCGGAGGTCTGATTTACAAGCTCGGATGCTGCCGAGGCGTCGCTTGCAACGGAATTGATGGCATTCGACCATTCATGGAACAATTCACTGACGGTTTGCACGGATTCAGCCTGATTGCTGCTCCCAACGGCCAGTTCCTCGGCACCGGCTGACAGCTGCTGTGAAGCGGCGGCTACCGATGATGCGTTCATGTTCACTCTGCCGATCATCTCCCGCATGCTCTCCAGCAGCTGCGCGAATACTCGGGACAACGTGCCGATCTCGTCGGCTCTGCGAAGATAAGCCGCGGGAACCTCCTGCGTGAAGTCTCCCTTCGACATGAACTCGCCGATGGAAACGGAAACGCCCAGTGGCTTCACGATGGATCTCGTTAACAGGACTACGACAGCTGCCATAGCTACCAAGGTGGCTGCACCAGCAACGATAATGGAGATGATCAGTGCATCCGACTTCGCCGTAATCTCATCCATCGGGATAATGATAGCGGCAGACCATGGCGTTTCGGTCAATCCAGTCTTAATCGGCGTATACAGCTTGTACAGCTCGGCATCTTCCTCGGTATAGACATCTCCTTTCCGAATCGCATCCAGTATAAGAGGAACCGTCTTGCCAGGATATGTCTTCTCAAGCGTCTGCCCCATCACTCCGTCCTCCGGCGACGTTACGATCACGCCGGTATTCGAATAAATATGAGCATAACCCGTATCGAACAATCGGAATTGCTCCATTATGCTTTGCAAATGTGCCAGGGAAATATCGACGCCAACCACGCCGACGGTCTTTCCGTTATCGATAATCGGAACAACGAGCGATGTCATCATGACATCTTCGTTTCCTACTTTGAAGACGTACGGATCCATAATGATTTCCTTGCCGCTGTTCTTCGCCAGGAGATAGAAGTCACCTTCCCCTTCGTGCTCATAATCCTCGATGACGGAACGTTCCAATCCGGATTCCGTTCTTGCCCAGTAGGACATCATTCGCCCCGTTTGGTCACTGCCCTGTTTGTTTCTGTATTCGTTATCCTGGCCGTCAAAGGCATCCGGCTCCCATAAGGTCCAGATCCCTTTCCAGGAGGGATTGTCTTCCAAATTTCTTCTCAATATTTCATTCACGGCTGCGCGATTTGTGGTATCGCTCTCCTTCATTCCAACAAAGCTTACAGCCAATGTACGTGCGGAGTTCATGACATCGTCCAGCTCTGCTTGTACAAGCGCGCCAATCTTCTCACTCGTTGTCACCGCGAGCGTCTTGGCCGAATCCAGAGCCTCCTCCGTAGTAGTCATGCTGATATAAGTCATCATGACAGCTAGAAAAATCGTGATCGACCCCAAAATGATAAGCAGCATACGACTCTGGAGTTTCATTGCCAACAGAGCTTTCAAAGATTTCCATCGTTTCATTATAAGTCACCCTCGCTTCTTCCGGCTGTTAAATTCATTCCACTCTTCTTCAAGCTGCGCCAAAACTTCCTCAATCTCTTCCGGTGACAAGAGATCATCGACACCATATTCAAATAGGTCCTTTGTCATGCCGAAAGCAACCACCCTTCCTACTTAAAGACTATATCCATCCAGTAAGATAAGCATATACACTTACATACCTTTCGTAACCGAAATTCTCTTGCGTGCTCACGCAAGAATTTTGCGGGCTGCCCTGCGATTATTGTCGAACGGTAGCGAATTCGCCTCAAAACAAGTCGCGGGATGCATGCTTCATCTTCTGAATCGGAAAGAGAATTAGTCTATCAGCCCATCTGGACAAAATCCGAATCCGAGAGGATTCCCATTTGCTTTGCCTTCAGTGCAGCTTCTATACGTGACTTCACATTCAACTTTTGGAAGAGATTGGTTAAGCAATACTCGAGTGAACGCTGGCTCATGATCACCGTCCCCGCAATCTCTTTGTTGCTCTTTCCGCGAGCGATTTCCTTGAGAATACTATATTCTTTATCGGTTATAGACTGGGCTGCCGGCGCGCCTGCTATCCATTCCGGACCATTTGCGGTAACGCGGCGGAGCTGCTTCACGAGTGTCAACGGCAGAACGACCTCCCCTCGCAGCGCACACCGAACAGCCGTTACCAGCTGCTCTTTGCCCGACGTTTTCGAGACAAAACCAGCCAGTCCGGCCTCCATAATCAAATTAAAATGATTGCTGACTTCAAAGCCCGTATAAATCAGCATCACCGCGTCCGGAGCAATCCGGAGGATCTGCTTGGCCAAATCAATTCCGTTCATGCCCGGCATATGCATATCAATCAGCATCACGTCAAAATGCAGCGTTCTCACCAGCTCCAGCGCCCGCTCCGGCGTATTGGCAAGCTTAACGAACATATCCTTTTCCTGCTCAAGCAGCACCTTGGTTCCCTCCATTACCGAGGGATGGTCATCCACCAATAAAATTTCGATCATCGTCAGTCATGACTCCTTCAGTCTGGTATCTTGCCTGCCTTCACTTCCGGTAAATTTACCGTGCCGTTATGGATATATAGACAGCCAACCCTCCGCTATCCGACGAGTCGAACTGGATTTTGCCGTTCATGCTTCTGACTCGCTCTTTCATGCCGCCGATCCCCATGCTGTTGAATTGGTCCGATTGCTGGCTGGGGTCGATCCCAATCCCGTTGTCTTCATAACTCAGGTTGACTTCATCCGACTGGGTGGACAAACGGAGCTTTACCTCCGTCGCGTTGGAATGCTTCGTTGCATTGGCCAGCAGCTCCTGGACAATTCTGTACAGTCCGATCAAATGGTCGTCACTGATATCATCATCGAAGTTTGAGCAGTCGAATTGTATGGAATAATTGGTGCGTAGCTGGGTGAATTCAAACAATGCCTCAAGCGAACGTTCCAACCCCTCCTCCTTCAGCAGCGGGGGACGAAGCTCGTTGCACGTAATTCGAATCTGATAAATGACATCCAGAAGCCCCTGCTCAATCTCCTCCAGCTGCGGGCGCAAATCCTCCTGCAGCTCATGATCCGAAGTAATCTGATTCAATTTCCTGTACCATATAATCTGTTCCTGAAGCGCGGCATCGTGAAGGTCCTGGGACAATCGCTTCCGCTCATTCTCGGATAAATGAAGCATCAGTCGCAGCAGCCATAGGGGCATGATCTGCTGGGATGAACCCAGCTTCTCCAGCTCCCTCGTCAAATCCTCAATAACGCGGAAGTTATCGTACAGAACACTCGCATAACGTGTAATGGTCTCCAGCCATATTTTTTGGGCCTGAATCAGGAGCAAGGGAACCTCGCCGCCAATACAGACAATGCTGCTGTCCCCGTTCATTTCTCCAATCTTGACAAAATATCCGTCAGTCATCTCAAACAGTTTACAGAACGGAATATGCTCAGGACCGCATGTATGGATCGCATGCAGCACCCCTTGTGGCGGATCTTTATCGCCCCCTTGGATTTTGATATGCAGGCTGTGGTGGTTGATCTGGATGAGGCTCACCCGATCCGTCTCCAGTACCTTCTTGATTTCCTGCACGATCCGGGCATTCAATTCGCTGATCTTCACCATCCCGAAAAGATCGGAGGAGAATTGATCCAGACTCATCTGCAGCCTGAAATACAGATCCTCGCTCTCTCGGACAAGCCTTTCTGCCGCAATCCGTTCCCGTTCCGCCCGCTTCTTCTCTGTGATATCCCGAATAATGGTAAGAGCCGTATTGTGTCCTATATATGGGATGGGCGTGGTAATGGCCTCAATATCAATGATCGTTCCATCAAGCCGGACCAGTTTGTTCCCGGCGAGCTCCGAGGTATTCCCACTTTCGTACACATGCTCAACCTCCGAAATCACGAACTCAACCTGATCCGCAGGGATGATATCCTGGAGCGAAGTACTCGCCAATTGTGCGATATCCGTAATGCCCAATAAGGAAAAGCCCGCGGGATTCGCATAAATATAAGAAAAATCGGAATGCAGGAACATCGCAACCGGAGCGATATCCAGGATATGGCGGTTGATTCGGTCACTCTCCATAAGGGCCCGTTCCGCCGATTTACGGGCGGTTATATCCTCGAAAAAAACTTCAATCGTGTCCGATTCCGCATCATAAAGGGCCGTCGCCACGACATCGACCCGCTCTCCGTCAACCCGCCTTACGGATAGTTCTTCGGCAACAACTTTCCCTGTCCGAATCAGCTGCCTGAGCCGTTTGCGGGCCCACTCCTCATAGGGATCAAGCACCCAGTCCCAAGGATCGGTACCCAGGATGTTCTCAGGACCCGCCGCCCCAAGGATCCGAAGTCCGGCGGGATTCACGTACATGAGCTTGCGGTCCTTGCAGACTGCAATGGCAATAGGAGATAACTCCACCAGCCTGCGATACCGGTTCACGCTTTCCTTGAGCGCCTGTTCCATCTTCTTGCATTCCGTAATATCATACAGCGCCTCTTCCATGCGAAAGCGGGTGGTAATGTCAATGGCAATGCCATCGGTCCGGACGATTTGACCGGTTTCATTCATCGTCGGAATCATTTTCACTTGAACCCAGCGTACTTCGCCCTCCGCGTGGATGATGCGGTATTCGGTATGAACGGCGTCACCTTGTCGAAGTTTGTCAATCAAGGATCGAAACAGCGCCATATCCTCCGGATGGATCAGCGTTTCCCAGGAAAGGCCGACTGTGAAATCACGATGTGAATAACCTGTGATTTTATGAAAAGCCAAAGAAGTATTCTGGATACTCCTTGTGGCGAAATCGTATGACCAAATGCCAACATCAAGCGTAAGCAGCATATCATCAAGCAAGCGGAATCTGCCTTCGGCCATGTCCAAGGCCTGATGGCTTAACTTCCGCTGATATGCGCTTTTGAACAAAAAAATCCAGAATGTAATGGTGAGGGCGACTAATACCAAAATGGTTGCCCCCAAGAAGTAAGTACACATGATGTTTGGTGGTCTCCTTATGAAGCATACACGCAGTCATGTCAGATGCCTTGCGGTATACCGAATGCGAGCTGCGGATGAATCAAATGGCAGCCATATCATTTATCGGCAGATCCTTCACAAATGCGAAGATCAAGAATAGAGAAATTTTACGCAGCGATTCGAAGTGTCCTATCCGCGAAAATAAACGGAAACAAAATAAAGCCCGAAGCGGCGTTACGCTTCGAGCTTTTCTCTTGAGATTTCCATCGTTCACATCGCTCATGCCAAATCCCACTCGGAGTGGATCTTGGGCACATCGGAAATCAACTGCTGGGTATAAGGATGCTGCGGATTCAAGATAACCTCCTCCGCCGGCCCCCGCTCCACGACTTTCCCTTGTTCCATAATATACAGCGTATCGCTTACATAATAGGCAAGCCCTACGTCATGGGTAATGAAAATAATCGTCATGTTGTTCTCATCCCGCAGCTTCAAGAGCATATCCAGTATCGTAGACCTTGAGCATGCGTCGACCATGGAGGTCGGCTCATCCGCAATCAGCAGCTTCGGATGAAGCATGAAGATCCGGGCGATCATCAGGCGCTGCATTTGCCCGCCGGACAGTTCGAACGGGTATTTATTGTGCAGCTCCTCGAATTTCAGATTGACGAAGGAGCACGCTTCCTTCATTTTGCGGAATTGCTCCTCCTTCGTCAGTTTATCCCCCTGCAGCTTGATGCAATCGAGCAGCAGCTTCTCGACTTTGTAGAAGAGATTGAACGAAGAGAACGGGTCCTGAAAGATCGCTTGAATGTTTTTCCAATAGCACTTGCGATCTCTGTGCCGCTTCAGCTGCCTTGGCTTGCCCATATACTCGATCGTACCGCTGCTCTCCTTCAGCAGGCCCATGATCATTTTCGCCAGTGTCGTTTTGCCGCTTCCGCTCTCGCCGACAATCGATATGATTTCGCCTTCATGAAAGGTAAAGCTGACATCCTCCACGGCGGTTGTCTTCTGCTTCCCGTAACCGAATACCTTTGTGAGATGCTCTCCCCGAATCAGGACATCATTCCTCTTCATTTGCATACCACTCCTTAAGCACACCCGGTTCCACGATGCAGCGATACATTCGGTCCTCCACGGTCCGGCTCGTTATCTTGCCCTTCCGGCAGGCATCCTGCACATAGGAGCAGCGGTCGGCGAACCGGCAGCCCTCCGGCACGTTCTTCAGATTGGGCGGGGTCCCCGGAATGGCGGCAAGCTTATGGCCCTTCATGCCTTCCTCCGGCACAATGATGGAACCCATCAGTTTTTTCGTATACGGGTGTATCGGGTCAAAAATCATTTGCTCTGCGGTTCCGCGCTCCACGATCTCCCCTGCATACATGACGATGATGTCATCCGTTACGTGATAAAGCAGCGGCAGCTCGTGCGTGATGAATACCAGAGACTGAATATAGCCCCGATCCAGCAAACTTTTCAGCAGCTTGATCACCGCTTTCTGCGAGGTTACGTCCAGCGCCGAGGTCGGTTCGTCCGCAATCAGCACTTTGGGATTCAGAATGGTGGAGATTGCGATCACCGTCCGCTGCTTCATGCCGCCTGACAGCTCGTTCGGATAGGAGTTCAGCACCTTGGTTGATAAGTTCAAGGTTTCGAACCGTTCCGCCGCCATATCCCACACCTGCTTCTTGTTCAGCTCAGGGCGATGCTCCTTCATAATATCCTCGACAAAATGAATGATTTTGAGCGTAGGATTCAGGGCATTCATAGCTGCTTGCGGGATATACGATATCTCTCTTCCCGACACCTGGGATCGGAGCTGTTCCTTGCCAAGCTTCATAATGTCCGTGCCGCTCACGACAATCGAGCCGCTGCCATAATGCAGCGGTGGAAAATAGAAACCCATCAGGCTGAGCGCAAGGGTCGATTTGCCACAGCCGGATTCACCGGCAATGCCAAGCGTCTTCCCCTTCTCGAGCGAGAAGCTCACGCCGTCTACGGCATAGACATGCTCCTTCAACCGGGTACGGTAATAGGTCTTCAATTCGTTCACTTCCAGTATATTTGTGCTCACGACACCCATCAGCTCCTAATCTTCGGATTGAATATCTCATCCATGCCGGTGTTCATCATGTACAAGGAGAAGGTGATGATGGCGATGGAGATCGCCGCCGGGATAAAGGCCCACCACGCGCCGGCAACCGGTGCTTCAAATACGAGCGCCCAGTTCATGATGATGCCAAGGGAAATCGTGTTGTACGGTCCCAGCCCCAGCATCGAGATGGAAGCCTCGGACAGAATACCTGATGCCGTCTGCAGCACAAACGCCATGACAACATAGGAAGCGATGTACGGCAATATCTCCGAGATGATAATGCGCGGCGTGCTGTACCCGGATATTTTCGCGATATTTACGTGATCCCGGTTTCGCAGCGAGGAGGTCTGCGCACGTACGGCCCTGGCCGTCCAGGGCCAGCTGGTAATGCCAATGATAACCGCCGTGACAAACGAGCTGCGCGAATCGATGCTGACCGAGATCAGAATGAGGATGACAAAGGAAGGTATCACGATGAAAATGTTGGTGATGGCGGTCAGCAGATTATCAATCATGCCTCCGATATAACCTGAGGCTAAACCGATCACAAGACCAATCACAGTAGCAAATACGCCGGCAATCAGCCCAACCTGCAGGGAGGTCCGAATGCCGTAGATCAATTCAAGGAATAAATCCCTGCCGAAGTTATCCGACCCCAGCAGCAGCTTCGAATCCGGCGGCTGGTACGCCAGGGCGATCATCTCCAGCGGATCGTTGCGGTTAAAGAGCGGGTAGATCAGCACCATCCCGATCATAGCCAGCAGCATGCAGGCTCCGAACATAAACTTTGGCGATTTGATCAATATGCGAAAGGAACTGTTCATATTATTGATCCTCCATCTGAGCGGCCTTGATTCGTGGATCGATCCAGCCGTAGATTAGGTCAATCGTAAAGTTGGCCAGCAGCACAGCCAGGGCGATCAAGAGGGTGCAGCCCGAAATTAACGGATAATCCAGCTGACGGATCGCCGTGAACATCCAGGTTCCGATTCCCGGATAACTGAATACGATTTCACAGATCAGCGAACCGCCCACCATCGTACCGATAGATAACGCCAATCCCGTGATCTGGGGCAGCATCGCATTTCGGAATACATACCTGGCGATCTTCGAGTCCCGTATCCCGAGAAGTTTGCTGTAAAGTACATAATCCGAATTCAGCTCATAGATGGACATCTCCCGCATGCCAATGGCTTGGCCGCCAATCGTAACCAGCACGATCGATAGAAATGGAAGCGTATGATGCCGAAGTACGGAAGCGAAGAATTCAAAGCTGAGTGACGGCACCATCTGGTAATCGTAGCCCCCGTGCAGCGGAAACCAGTTCAGGGACAGGGCGAATACATACAGCATAATAATGGCTAGGGTAAAGAAAGGAATGGAATTCACAAACAAGGCCACCGGGAATATCACTTTATCGAATACGCCTTTGCGGTAAGCCGCAACGGCGCCCAGCACGTTCCCGATCAGCCAGCCAACCAGAATGGCCGGAAGCTGAAGCCCGATCGTCCATGGAACCGCCGAGGCCAGAATCTCCGTTACCGGTTTCGGATATAGGCCGAATGAAGTGCCCAGATTGCCTGTTGCCAAATTTTTTAGATAGATGAAGAACTGCTCCCATAAAGGCTTGTCGATTCCAAACTCGACGAGAAACGTCTCATAAACCCGTTTGATCGTATCGCTGTCGGTCATCCCCTGCGTCATCTCAGACACAATCATGCTCACCGGATTCCCTTCAATCATCCGGGGCAGCAGAAAATTCAGCGTGACCGCAATCACCAGCGTCAGAAAGTACCAGAAGAACTTCTTGACGATATATTTTCCGTAAACGCTCAAGCAGCTCACCCCCATGGATCACACCCTGAAATTGGTGGAAAAGAGACCTATATCAGGGGTGCAGATCCGCCAATATAGGTCTTGGTTCAATGAGTTATATCCATCAGTTATGAATCTGATACAGCGACTTGATACCGGCTCCATCCATCGAAATTTGAGGCGGTATGTTGCTGCCGTCCCCTTCGGTCGGGAAGCCCTTCCATACGGATTCATTGACCGTATCGAATACCCAAGGTCGATACATGAGCGGAATCGATGGGATATCCTTTAACCAGATTTGGGTCAATTCAGTGTAGAGCGCTTTCAATTCAGCTTCGTCCGTAATGGTTGGAATCTTCTCGATGATGGCATCGGCTTGATCGTTCTTATACCGGCCCCAGTTGTAGAATGCCATCTCGCCCATTGGCGAAACGCCCTTGGAGTACATGATGGTCATAGCGCGGTTCCACGGCTGGCTTGGGCTGACTCCGCCGGCAGGCGTGTTCATGATGATATCGAACTTGCCGGTCTGTAGATCATTGGTCCATACCGGCGCTTCCGGGAATTTGGTTCGAATCTCGATACCGATTGCCTTCGCATTCTGGGCAACAATCTCAAGCGCCGCATTCCAATCCGACCAGCCGTATGGACATTCGATTTCAAACGGACCGAGGCGGGTTCCGTTCAAGACACGGATGCCGTCTTTCCCCTTCGCGGCGCCGATGGAATCGAGCAGCGCATTGGCCGCATCCACATCCGTTGTCCATTGGAGCGGTTTGATAGCCGCCTGGTCTACATATTTCGCTTCGGCCTCCGTATTCAGCGTCAACGACGGCTCCATTGGTGCCGAGTAGCCGCTGATGGCCAGCTCCGAAATTTTGCCGTAATCAATCGCCATAGCGATCGCTTTTCTGACATGCGCATTGTTGAGACCTTCCTTCGTCATGTTGAAGAAGATCGATGGCATGGAGCCGGGCACATAATAGGGAGCGTCTTTGATATAGGTTTTAACCGGAGCCCCGCCCTCCCACATTTTCCATACCTGCGGAATAAACTGCTGCGATACGTCGACCTGACCGCTCTTGAATGCCAGATCACCCGCTGCATTGTCTTTATAGATGACGTGGGTGATATATTTGGGAGCCGGCAGCTTGCCAAAGAGTGCCTGCCCCCAGTAGTTATCGTCCCGTACGATCGTGATCTTCTGATCATTGTAAAAATACATTTTGTAAGGCCCCGTTCCGATCGGGTCCTCGTTGACTTCTTTACGAATGGTGGCAAGGTCGTTATTGGCTTTCTTTTCGACCTCTTCCCATACATGTTTAGGCAGCATCGGCATAATCTCGATGCTGTCGAGCACCGTCAATTTGTTCGGATTGTCTTTATTCAGCTTGATGTTCACCGTTTGCGGCCCGTCTGCCGTTACGTCCTCGATGTAGGTCCAGAAGCTGCTCCAGTTAATGTCGTATTTTTTGCCGAGCTGGTAGGTATAGACGACATCATCGGAGGTGAACGGCTTGCCGTCGCTCCATTTGGCATCCTTGTTCAATTCGATCTTCAGGGTCAGATCGTCGGTCCA
Source organism: Paenibacillus sp. NPDC093718 (assembly GCF_050279985.1). Taxonomy (NCBI): domain Bacteria; kingdom Bacillati; phylum Bacillota; class Bacilli; order Caryophanales; family Paenibacillaceae; genus Paenibacillus; species Paenibacillus sp. NPDC093718. The sequence continues at coordinate 388,896 of NZ_JBNNUS010000005.1, read as the reverse complement.
TTCATACTTGGTACCCAGGAGCGGCTCTAACTCGCCTGTCAGCTGATTGACCATAAACAAGGTTTCATAGACGAGTTCTCTGGAGTTTCCGTAGTTAATCGGAAACGCCGGGTTTCCGCTGAGCAGGTTAAAATTCGTAGGTGCCCCCCATTGCAAACCGTTCACGTAAAGCGTTTCATTTCTCGGCGTCGCTTTCGCATCGCCCTGCGGTGCCGGCTCATCACTGCCTCCGGGTGTGTTTACCTTTTCTTTGGGCGGCGGATCTGATGCTGTCGGCGGCGTTACACTCTGGCATCCGGCAGCAAAAAAAGACGCGGCCAACAAAAGAATGAACATGGGTCTCAGAACGGTCTTCAGCTTCACTTGTGAACCCTCCATTCATGGAAATGTGTTCTCACTTAAGTGCTGAGTATCCGGGACAAACACGGTTGTATGCAAGCGCTTTCTTGATAGATTTATATGTTCCTCCACTCCATCTGAGTACGAATAAATTTTGTTATTTTTATTCAAGCCTCAAGGATTTTTCCAATTGACGTCGAACTTGAATGGACAAGGTAATCTAGCGGACGATCCGATACTCTTCAAAGGGGTGGGCCTACTGCCTGTGATTAAAGATGTTTTGCTGCAGTTGTTGTTTGCATTGATGCCTTTTGTCGCATACAACATCTATTACAGAAAACTGACAGTCAACTATTCCCGTAATTTCATCATTGTCATTTGTTCGCTGTGCATGCTGCTGTCCATGACCTTTGCTTCGTCCGTTCAAAGCGGGCTGATCTTTGACGTGCGGTATGTCATTATGTTCTTCGGCATGCTGTTCGGAGGGTTCCTAACTGGGGCAATCCTGCTCGTGGAATTTCTAATTTACAGGTTGTACATTGGCGGATCCGGCATGACCGACGCCATTATTATCTTGATCTTTACGTTCCCGCTGTCCGTTCTGCTGTCATTCCTGTATCACCGAAGCAAACACAAATTATGGATCATTTTTATAGCCGGCATCAGCTTCTCTGTCCTTCCGCTCCTGCTGCTCTATATAACCAAACCCGATTACATCATGAATTACTTTCTTTTTAATATTTTAGCCATGCCTGTTCATAACTCGCTCGGAATATGGCTTCTCGTTACCCTGTTTAACAAATCCGTATCCGACAAAGAGCTTTATCTGCGGTATATCCAGAATGAGAAAGCCGAAGCCGTCAATCATGTCGCCGCATCCCTTGCCCATGAGGTCCGCAATCCGCTGACCACCGTTCTTGGATTCCTGCAATTGATTAAGAGCGGTACGTTCCCTCAGGAAAAAACCGAACGTTTTCTGGAAATCAGCATGGAGGAAATTCGCCGAACCGAGCAAATCTTGTCCGAATATCTCTCGATCAGCAAACCACACTTGCCGTTTCAGCAAAGAATCGAGCTCTCGGCCCAGATCAAGTCTGTCGTCGAGCTCATGATTTCATATGCTAATATGAGCAACGTGACCCTTAGCGCTGATTGCCCTCAGCTCCCCATCTACATTTTAGGCAGTCCGGCGGAGCTCAAGCAGCTGTTGGTCAACTTTATTAAGAATGCGATTGAGGCCAGTAAAGACGTCGACAGAGGCACGGTCCACATCACCATCTATGAAGAAGCAGAACAGGTATCCATCGAAATCAAGGATAACGGGATCGGCATGACGCCCGAGCAATTGAGCCGTCTCGGTTCGATCTACTATTCCACTAAAATGAGCGGCACCGGACTTGGTCTCACCTTCTCCTATCAAGCCATCCGCGCCATGAATGGAAGTGTCTCGGTTCGGAGCTCGCCACGATCCGGAACGGTGTTTCTCATCACGCTCCCGCACGCCAATATAAATCCATAGGTAATTTCCGCACGCAATCCGTTAACGATAAAGAGAGACGCCGCTGTAGTTACCAGAGCGTCTCTCTTTTATGGATCCAGTAATAATATTTCTTTTGCTGCAAAACTTCTGTGGTTTTTGCTTATATTCAACGGCTTTCTTAATGTGATCCGAATAAGATCGCCGTCCTTTAGTTCTTCCAGCTTGATCGTACCTCCTCCACTTTCCTTGAGGGAAGTTGCTTCGGTGACCAGCGCCTCACAGTGGTACCCCTCATCCGTGTGGTTCTTCCGGTTACGGTTCACTTCGTCGGAGCAGTCCACGGCAATCCTGTCGTCTTCCAGCGAATAAACTGCGGACTCAAACACCGTTACATCCCCGGCACATCCGGTCGTAAGCAGCAACAGCAAGCCAATGAATAGCTTCAGCTTCATTCCGCCCCTCCTTATACCTCTCCTTATAACTACTTACATATAGGGCAGAGAAAGTCAAAACCGGGTTATCATTAGGTTTAGTGTAACATCGGTTAGTCAAGTGCGCCTCAAAAAAAAGCAAGGAGCAGGAAATTCTTCCTGCTCCTTGCGTTACAATCGTTCATTCATTCGGCATTATTGGTATTTAGGGAGCCAGTCTCCATGCGCCTCAATCAGGTCGTCGCACAGACTCTTGATGTCATCGATGGACAACTCGGCAGCCGTATGCGGGTCGAGCATCGCCGCATGATAGATATGCTCCTTCTTGCCGGTTGCTGCCGCTTCCAGCGTCAGCAGCTGGGTATTGATATTGGTGCGGTTCAGCGCGGCACATTGCGGAGGCAGATCGCCGACATAGGTCGGGGTTACGCCGCTGGCATCGACCAGACACGGAACCTCAACGCAAGCTTCCTTCGGGAGGTTCGTGATCAGTCCCGTATTCATCACATTGCCGCCGATTTTGAACGGAACATTGGTCTCGATCGCTTCCAAAATGTAGGAAGCATATTCATGGGAGCGGTTGTGCTTCAGATCCTGGTTGTTGACCAGATCCTCGCGCATCGCCTTCCATCCCTCGATTTGGTTCACACAGCGACGTGGATATTCATCCAGCGGGATATTAAAGCGCTCAATAAGCTCCGGATAGTTACGCTTGATGAAATATGGATGGTACTCGGCGTTATGCTCGGACGACTCCGTAATGTAGTAACCGAAGTTCAGCATCATCTCGAGACGAACCATATCATGATGCTTCTCCTTCTGCTTCTCGGCCGCGCGCTTCTTGATTTCCGGATACAGGTCTACGCCATCCTTCGTTACCTCAAGCAGCCATGCCATATGGTTAATGCCGGCGATTTTGGCCTGCACGCCTTCCTTGTCCATCCCCAGATTATCGAACAGATGCGGAATGCAAGCCTGTACGCTGTGGCACAGACCTACCGTTTGTACGCCGCCCAGCGTGTTCATGGCATTGGTCAGCACCGCCATCGGGTTCGTATAGTTCAAGAACAGCGCCTGTGGACAAACTTCCCGCATATCGGCCGCAAAATCCAGCATGACCGGGATGGTGCGGAGATTACGGAAAATCCCGCCGATTCCCACGGTATCCGCAATCGTCTGTCTGAGTCCATACTTCTTCGGAATTTCAAAATCCGTAATCGTACACGGATCGTATCCTCCGACCTGGATGGCATTGATAACATATTTTGCTCCGCGAAGAGCTTCCTTGCGGTCACTGTATGATTTGACGACACAGGTGCTGCCGCTGGTCTTCTTTATATTATTCAGCATGTTCTCCGAATCTTTCAAACGGATCGGGTCAATATCATACAAAGCAAGTTCAAATCCCTGCAAAGCCGGGGTCTGCATGCAATCCCCCAGGACATTCTTGGCAAATACGGTACTTCCTGCTCCGATAAATGTAATCTTAGACATCAATTAATTCCCTCCCTAAACTCCATGAATTAATACGCTTTTACAAGACTAACTATATGATAATCGGTCTTTTTTGAATATGGAGCAAAACAAGTGCGATATGGACATTTGTTGTTTCATTGAGTAAGCTAGCCCTAACTCAACATCCACTTTATCGATTGATCTCGCACACGTTTAAGGGGGGATAGCGCATGTCCATTTTGCCAGACCATACGCTCTACACGATTGGTATGAATCCTTCACCGGGTGGTCACGACCTGAACATCCTGTTCAGCGGTGAGGGAACTCCCATACCACGCCACAAAATCGGTCCGATCATTCATGATTACTGCCTCATTCACACCGTCTTGACAGGCCAAGGCATCTTCGAATGTGCCGGCATCGTACATCATTGCCAGGCAGGCGATACCTTCGTGATCCTTCCCGGTGTTCTTTTCAGCTATGAAGCCGATGATCGGAACCCCTGGCACTATAACTGGGTTGCATTACAAGAAAAAGGCACCAAGATGCTGCTGGCCGACATGGGTGTTACGCCGGCTAAACCGATTATCCACTGCACGGATGAAGCTGAGCTAAGGGCGCTGATCGACATGTACCGTCATCTCCGTCTGGGCTTTAACCAATCGGATCACCCCTGGCTTGAGGATCTTCAGGCTTCCGGGTGGCTCCGATTACTGCTCCATAAGCTGGCGATGTTAAACCGCGAGCATCTTCCGTCCAACTCCAATGACGTGCCTGATATCGAGCGAGGGGTAAGGCAGACGGAGAGATGGATCTCGACCCAGTATCATCAACAGCTCTCCATTGATCAGATGGCCAAGACGCTTGGCTATCACCGGGCACATCTGTCCAAAATGTTCAAACAGCATACAGGCATGTCCCCCATGCAATATCTCATGAAGGTACGTATCGAGAAAGCCAAGTCGCTCATGAAATCGTCCTTCTCCATTCATGAGATTGCTTCCTCTGTCGGTTTCAATGATGCACTCTATTTCTCCAAGCAGTTTCGCAAATGGACAGGCATGACCCCAAGCGAGTATAAATACAGCCTGGAGAAAGGCTCTAATAAAGCATGATCTAACAGTCAAGATACCTAATGCGGGTCGAACCAGAGCACACGAAAAAGCTGCCGGCATTCCTGCCGGCAGCTTTTTTTGAAAAGATTTGACTTAAGCTCGCTCCTCATACAGCTGCACGATTTCAATAATCGTTTGAACGGCCAGTACCATATTGTCCGCGGATACATACTCATACCGCCCGTGGTAGTTCTCCCCGCCCGTAAAAATATTGGGTGTTGGCAGGCCCATGTACGACAATTGAGAACCGTCGGTGCCACCGCGGATCGGTTCGATGATCGGCTTGATTCCCAGCTTCTCCATTGCTGTCTGGGCGATGTCGACCACTACTTTGACCGGCTCGATTTTTTCACGCATATTGTAATACTGATCTTTCATCTGGAGGATGATCCGCTCGGCTCCATACTTGTTTTGAAGCTCCTCCACAATGGAGGCCAGCTTGGCCTTTCTTCCTTCGAAAAGCTCCCGGTCATGGTCGCGGATAATATAACGAAGCTCGGTCAGCTCTACATCACCCTCGATGGAAGTGAGATGATAGAAGCCTTCATAACCTTCGGTATGTTCAGGCGCTTCTTCCGCGGGGAGCATGCTGTTCAGCTCCATGGCAATTTTCGCCGCGTTGCCCATTTTGCCCTTGGCCGTTCCGGGATGGACATTCTTCCCTTTGCAAGTGACCAGCGCCGCTGCCGCATTAAAACTTTCGTATTGAAGCTCCCCGAGCGGTCCGCCATCCATCGTATATGCGTATTTGGCCCCAAAGGCTTCCACGTCGAACTTGTGCGGTCCTCTCCCGATCTCCTCGTCCGGCGTAAAAGCAACCCGGATTTTACCGTGCTTCAGTTCCGGGTGTTGGATCAAATAAGCCATCGCCGTCATAATCTCGGCAATTCCCGCTTTATCATCAGCTCCAAGCAAGGTGGTGCCATCCGTTGTAACGAGTGTATGTCCCTTGTAGCCATTCAGCTCCGGAAAATCCTGCGGGGAGAGCACCACATTCTGCGCTCTGTTCAGAATGATGTCCTGTCCGTCATATTGTTCGACGATCTGCGGTTTGACACCGGCACCCGTAAAATCGGTAGCCGTATCGATATGTGCCAAAAAGCCGATGGTCGGGATCTGTTTATCCGAGTTTGCCGGAAGTGTGGCCATCACATAGCCATTCTCATCCATCGTTACGCCCTGCATGCCGATTTCCTTCAGCTCGTCCACCAGCAGCTGACCCAGTGTCAGCTGTCCCGGTGTCGAAGGGCAGGTATTGCTGTTCTCGTCTGACTGTGTATCCACTTGTGCATAGGTAATGAGTCTGTCGATTACTTCTTTTTTCATAAATTCTCAACTCCTATCATGTCTTTTTCCGATTTTACACCGCCATATCGTAGCATATGGACTTGCTGCGGATGGGATGTACGGCTCTTTGTATTCTATACCGATAATCTTCACTATACGTGTCCTGCTAGCAAGGCATCCTTCCTTAATCATCCATCATTATATCCAGTCGCCGCCGCCCAGGTCAATTTCACGAAAAGAACAAGAAAGACGGTATCTGCAGATACCGTCTTTCGTTTAGAATATGTTAGAAACGCCTGCCCTCCCTATTGATCAGGAAGGATATGAACCGTCAGTCCATCGAAAGCACACTGTGCGCCGAACTGACCGACCTCTTCCGCCAATTCATGATGCGGACCAACGGATTGATGGGAAAAATGAGTCGCAATGAGCTGCGTCTGATCGGTGATGGCCCCGATGCTCTTCAGCCGCTCCACCATTCGGCCAAAGTCCGATTGATTTAGGTGCTCTTTGCCGGGAGGACGGTTCCAGATCGTCCCTTCCAGGACAACGGCGTCAAAACGGTGTCCCTTCAGCGATTCCCATACGGCTTCTTCATAATACCCGCTATCCGATGCATATAGCAGCGAAGCCTTCCCATCTTCGATCAGATAATTCATCGCATCTCCGATCCGCAAATGATGGCAAGCGGCAATCGCCGTAATCGAATATTCCTTCAGCCGAACCGTTTGCCCCGGATGAATAAGATGTCTTTGAATCCCCGCCACCTGGTCATGCCCTCCGGAGTTTTCCCATTTCGTCCAAACGGAAGGTCCTGCAAGCATCGTCAGCTCCGGCAGCTCGGTTGCCAAACGAAATGCTTTGCCCCGCAGTACCAGATTAACGGAATCGAAATGATCGAGATGGCTGTGGGTGATCAATAAGCAGTCCAGGTCGCGCAGTGAAATGCCCAGCCCGGCACAGGAAGCGAAAATATCCGGCCCCAAATCGATGAGCAGATTGTCATTGATCAAGACGCTCTGCCGTCTCCGGTTGTTACGTCCGCCGGTTTCCCTGGCATTCTCGCACGTCCGGCAGTCACAGAACGGGGAAGGATTCCTTCCACAGCCCCCGTCCCCAGAAAAGTCAGCTTCATCCTTTCCCCTCTTTTTATCAAAATGGAGTTGCTAGGGACTGACCCGATTGTTTTCGTGCCAGCCACACCTGCCTCACGGTGTCATTGGATCCTGAGGCGCGGCGGAAGTGAACCGGAAGTTGTCAAAATACAAGGTTATCGGTTCCGACTGGCGCCACATCCAAAGCTCAATGCCTTTGATCCGGCTGAGGTCCAAATTCACCTGCCGAAGCGGAATGCGGACGGTTTCGCCGCTGCCTGCACGAATATACTGCATGAAGGTATCATCGCTTTTCCCGTCCAGCTGATGGAACTTGACATAGAATTGGACCGTCTCGCCAGGATTGAACACGTCGAACTCCAGCGTCTCGAATGCCGACCAATCGCTGCTCTTGAATCCTTTCCCTGCGTCAAACAACCGCAAATTCGGAAAATTCACGTTTGCCGGGAACACAGCCTTCATGGAGTAGGTCCCCTCGGTGACATTCACATTGGCGAGATCGGTATCCACCGTCTGGGATGTGAAGCGGTTGATCGCTTCTTCGGTTTCGGCATCGTTTAAAGCGACCGTATACGGAGCATTGGTTTCATATACGACAAGGGTCCGTTTCACGGTTTTGGATGATCCGTCCTTACTCACGACGATATCCAGCTCGTGGGCTCCAGGGTCCAGGCTTAGCACTAGCGAAAATTGATCGTGCTTCTCTCCCTCAGCGGTTTTCGGCGCTTGAAGTCCGTTCACCGTAACCTTCGAGCCTTTCTCCGCATAGATCGAAACCTCACGGCTTCCGTCCGCTTCACTGCCGACCGTAACCAATACCGGCGCCCCCTCCGAAGCGGTAACGATCTCCTGAGCGATCTCGCTTCGTACCTGCATCACCTTCTCGGGATTCTCTTCGAAGGTTTTGATGTTCTCATACAATCGGTCATAGAATGGACGCATCGCATCCCGATAAGGGAAGGATTCTACTACGCCCAGCCTAGAGGCCGCTTCGCGCAGTTTCTGTTCATACAGCCACAGATACTCGTAATCCTCCATGCTCTCACGGAGAACCTCCAGACGGATCGTTCCAATCGGGCCATCGACGCCTACTTCCGTTCCAGGATAAAATAAATATCCATCGCCGTTCGCCCCCGGGAATGCCAGCGGATCGGTCCATACATCACGGCTCACGTATTTTTTCTGTGCGGCATCATACTTCTGGAACTGGGTCGTTGCCCAATATAACGTGCCCTCTACGCCATGATCGCGCTGCATCCAGGTTAACAGCCGCGTTCCGACCAAGTCGTCATCCAGATGATAAGATGGAAACGGATGCTTCGGCTTCACATAGGTGTACCACCAGACCGAATCGCCGGCGGCCTGCCGTTCCTTGGTGAAAGCCTTGTCGAACTTTTCAATATCCGCCACCCAAATATCCACATCCCCGATTAACTCATCGACCGGCTGGATTGTAACCAGATGCGGAACATCGGGAGCCGCCTGTTCGAGAGTTTCATTGATCTGCTTCACACGGGCATATTTATCTCGATTCGGTTCATCGATCTCAGACACATAATAATACGCTTTGGACAGCAAGCCTGCCTCCCTTAAACGATCCACCAGCTGCTTGTTCCGCTGTATATCCGGCTGGCCGTCAGCTGTCCGATAATACGGCAAGCGGTAGGCGGATATTCTCGGATCGTTTACATACTTTGGCGCTCGTTCAACGTAGCTGTCGATGTCGGAGTCCGGAATCGGCAAGTATCCCGGCGTCAGGCGATGCTCAACGGATGCGTAGTAATACTTCTCGATGTACTTCCATGCCTCCTCGCCCACGACATTGCCGTGAGCCTCCTGAACCGGTCCACCCCAGACCCCGAAATTGGTTTTGGCATGGCTCTCATCGGTAAGCTCGAAATCCCATACGGTGAGTTCGATCGGGATTCGGACCGGATTTCCTGTCTCATGCAGCGTCAATTCTCCAGTATACGTACCTGGATGCTGTCCTTTAGGCACATAGATTTTGAACCAGATCCCTTGATTATGTCCTTCCGCAACTTCCAACTGCTCACTTAAAGGGATCAAGGCATCCGGATACCAGCCTTTCGGATAGGCCGGCGTTGTGGAAGTCTTTACTTCAATGTAATGCTGTTTGAACAATTGAATATGCTCTTTGCCGATTTTGGCGCTTCCATCCGTAAGCTTCAGATCGCTCATGGATACCTGCAGCTTGCGTAAAGCTTGATTGGCCTTCACGATGACCTGGCCGCTCTCATATTCGTTGCGTGCGGCTCCGATCCGAATGATGGAATTCGGCCTGCCCGGAAAAGCTTGATCCCGCATCACCTTCTCCGTATTGGTCGGTACCCAAATATCGAACAGAGCACCCTGGCTAGCCGCGGCTGAACCGGGCAGTAAAGACGTCAACAGCAGCATCACCGTCAGCAGAGACAAGCAAGCCTTTTTCCACATCATCATGCCCTCCCTCCTTATTCGGCCTTGTACCGGTCATACGCGGCTGTGTAGATTTCAAGATACTGAGACAATCCCATTTTCTCAATGGTGCTTACATATTTATCCCATTCGCTGAACGGTACATCACCTACAACAAATTTGGCCCTCATTTCATCGACATACTTATTGATGTCCGTATGAAGCGGCGTAAATTGGGTAAGCTCCTCCTGGGTATACGTAAACTGAGGCCATACCTCCTCCGGCCACTGGCCTTCGACTTTCGCCGCGGCTGCGATGCTTTGCTCGCTCGCTTCACCGCCCTTGAAGGTTTTGTCCGTTAGCATCGCCGGGTAGAACCCGCCTGCCCACGACACGAATTTCGATTGCTCCTTCAGCGCTTCCTCGGTATATTCAATCGAACCGTCAGGGTTCTCTACATAACTGACATCCTTCACGCCCATGAAGAACAGCTTGCTGCCCTCCTCGCTGTAGAAGTGATCGATCCAGCGTACCGTCGCTTCCGGATGCTGATTTTTATCGGTGATGACAAAAGCTCCGATATCGATCAGCGGAGAACGCGCTCTTGAGAAAATCTGGTCGCCATAAGGTCCTTTAAGCGTTGGAGCCCCTACAAAATGCTCGATCGTTACGCCGCCAATCGCATGCGGACTGTTCGTTTCCGCGGAACCGACAAGCCCTTCATCCATAAGCGCATTCACCTGGGGACCTTCGATGGTCATAATATCCTGAACCATGAGGCCTTCCTTGTACAATTTGTTCAAGTATTCCAGCACTTCTTTATATCTTGGGTCCGTCGGGATAAACCGGAGCTTACCGGACTGCGGATCCATATCCACCCGCCCATGGATATTTCCCCGGTTTCCTAGACCCCACGCTCCCTTCAGTTCATCAAGCAAGGATCCGATGCCGCTGGCGGCATACGGAATTTCATCCGCTTTGCCATTCTTGTTCGGGTCCTGGGTCTTGACCGCCTTCAAGTATTCATAATATTCGTCCGTCGTTTCAGGCTCCTTCATGCCGAGCGAGTCAAGAAACGCTTGGTTGTACCACAGCTTCGTTCCAATAAGCACCGATTTGAAGTTCGGGTCATAGAACGTCGGGAAGGAATAGATGTTGCCATCGGGCATCGTCAATCCTTTCTTGACCTCTGGATGCTCCTCCAGAAGCTTCTTGAAGTTAGGTGCATACTGGTCGATCAAATCATTAAGCGGAATAAAAATGCCCTGGCCTCCAAAGTTCATCAAATCATTCGGAGACAACCGCGCAGTGTGGAAGGCATCTGGATAATCGCCGCCGGACAGCACCAGGTTCCGCTTCTCCGCCAGACTCTCTTCAGGCGTCAGTTGAAAATCGACTTCGATGTTCGTCTGCTTGGCATATTCCTTCCATACCTGGAGCGCGTTCCAATCCGCAGGAGCCGAAGCGGCTTTACCTGCGAAGAACGTAAGCTTGATGGGCTCCTCCACGATCGGAAATCCTGTGGGGTTTACAGCCGTTTCCTGCTTGGGCTGCTCCTCCGCCGCCGGCTTTCCTCCGCTGCCGCAGGCAGTTGCAAGGCTTGCGGTCAACACGCCTGTAAGCAGGATTGAAGCGAATCGCTTGAAATGATTCCTCATCTTTTCTCAGACCTCCACTTTTCAAAAATATATTGCGAAACAAGAGCCGTTTTCTAACCCTTGAGAGCGCCGATCATCATACCCTTGACAAAATACTTTTGAAGGAACGGATACAGCAGCAGCACAGGCAAATTGGCCACAATGACGATGGCGTATTTAATCGCCTCGGCCTCCATCAGATGCTTCTGTACCGATAAATCCATGCTTCCGGCCATCTGATCCACTTGGGATTTGATCAGGATTTCCCTCAGGAACAGCTGCAGCGGGTATTTATCCCGATCATTCAGATAGATGAGTGCGTTGAAATAGGAATTCCAGTGCCCCACGCTGTAAAACAAAATCATAACCGCGATGATCGGCATGGAGAGAGGGAGCACGATTCTCCACAGCGTCTGCATATTGGAGCAGCCGTCAATCGAGGCCGACTCCTGAATCTCATTCGGAATGGAGGTTTGGAAGAAGGTCCGCATGATGATAATGTTCCAAACCGATACCGCGCCCGGAATGACCAGCGCCCACATCGTATTGATCATCCCAAGATTTTTCACGAGCAAATACGTTGGGATGAGGCCTCCGCTGAAAAACATCGTGAATACGATATAAGCCGTGATGACATTCCGACCCGCGAAGTCTTTGCGTGATAACGGATAGGCTGCAAATATGGTCATGACCAGATTGATTGCGGTCCCCACAAGCGTGTACAGAAGCGTGTTCGCATAGCCGGTCCATATTTCCTTGTTCGCAAATACCAGCTCGTAGCCGATAAAGGACAAATCCTTCGGAAACAGCCACATTTCTCCTCTCGATACGGTGAGCGGATCGCTGATCGAGGCGCTGACGACAAAAATCAGCGGATACAGCACAAGCAGCAGGATAATAGAAAGCAATATATAAATAACCATGAGTGTCATACGATCCTGGACGGATTCCTTCACCCTGATCCCCTCCTTACCATAGGCTGGTTTCATTGACTTTTTTGGCGATTCGGTTGACAAGAACGAGCAGCATCAGGTTAACCAAGGAGTTAAACAAGCCGACGGCGGCAGAGAAGCTGTACTGTGCACCCAGAATCCCCTGTGTATACACATAGGTGGAGATAACATCAGAGCTCTCGATATTCAGATCGTTCTGCATCAAATAAATTTTTTCAAAGCCGATGCCCATGATCTGCCCGACATTTAAAATAAGCAATATGACGACGGTTGGCATAATACCCGGCAAGTTGATCTTCCAGATCCGCTGGAGCCTGCTGGCTCCATCCACTTTAGCCGCTTCGTGCAGCGTCGGATCGATCCCGGCGAGCGCCGCAAGATAAATGATGGAGCTCCATCCCATGCCCTGCCATACACCGGAAAATACATAAATCGATTTGAACCATCCAGGTTCCGTCATGAATGAGATGCGTTCACCGCCGAAAAAGGTGATAAGGTGGTTAATGATGCCGTTCTGAGGTGAGAGAAAAATGATGATGAGTCCTACCATGACGACCGTTGATAGGAAATGGGGAGCGTATGTAACCGTCTGGACAAAACGCTTGAAATCCCTGTTGCCTACTTCATTGAGCAAGAGTGCCAGGATGAGAGGAATCGGAAACCCGATGGCTGGCTGGTACAAGCTGATGCCGAGTGTATTCAGAATCAATCTGTCAAAATAAAAGCTGTTAAAAAAACGCTCGAAATGATCAAACCCGATCCATTCGCTGGCCCATATTCCCTTGGCCGCTACAAAGTTTTTGAATGCGATCTGTATGCCGTACATCGGCAGGTAATCAAAGATGAAGAAATAAAGAACGACAGGAGTAATGAGCAAATATAATTCCCAATTTTTACGGAATGTTCGGCGAAACGCCCTCCACCTCGCGGGCACGGCTTCTCGAGCCTCTGTTCGCCTGACAGGTTCTGTATTCACTAAGAAACCCCCTTCCTAGCATTGTTGGAGCAATGCTTCTATCGACATGTCGATCATATTCCGAATATGTTGCTCTTCTGGCCAAGCATCCAGGGCTCCGGTTCCTTTACATGCACTAACTGGCCTCCCTTTCTCATCGATTCCGTTGCGGCTACGCCGACCGCTACACTCATGCGGCCTGCGATCGGTTCAGCGATGGGCTCCTTATTTTCCAGAATCATATCCAGAAAATCCTCGCAAATGATCGGATCGGCTCCGTTATGCGAACCCTCGGCTTTCTTAATCTCGTAAATTTTGTCTGACAGATCGCGCCAGGTTTGGGACTTTCGTGTTTTGACGTAAACCCGCTGTGCGACCTCATCATTCTCGATGCGGCCCTCGGTGCCGATAATGGTGTAGTTCCGCTGATAGTCAGGTGTGAAATGACACTGCATGTACGAGGCCTTGATGCTCCCATCCAGCTCCATTAACACCATGCTGTTGTCCTCCACGTCAATTTCCTCACGAAAAGCACATTGCACAAGCGGGCCGGAACGATATTCGGGACAAGTCGCTTTCTCGCTGCATTCCGGGCATGTAAGCTCATTCGGCTTCGTTCCGCCAAAATAATCAACCCCGCCAAAAGCGGCTACTTTCTTTGTATATCGCCCGGTCAGCCAGTGAATCAGGTCGATATCGTGGGAAGCCTTCTGCAACAGAAGCGAGGTTGTATTCCTTGAGCTGCCGTGCCAGCTGTGATAGTAGTAATCACTTCCCAAGCCGACGAAGTGTCTGACCCATACCGACTTCACCTCCCCGATCTCACCGCTGTCAATAATCTCCTTCATCGTGCGGTACATATTCATATAGCGCATATTAAAACCAATCATGAAATGTTTTCCTGACTGAGCCCAAGCCGTCAATATCCGGTCACAGCCTTCTACCGTAATGGATAACGGCTTCTCGCAGTACACATGCTTTCCGGCCTGCAGCGCTGCGACCGCAATTTCATCATGGCTGTCATCGGGGGTTGTAATCACAATCGCGTCGATATCTTTCCGCTGGAGCAGCTCTCTGTAATCCAGGGTAACCTCCGCTTCGGGGTTTAAATTTTGTTGGAATTTGGCTAGTCTGAGGGGATCGATATCCGCACCTGCTACGACGATGGATCTCCCATTCGGCTGATGCCAATACTTCGTAAAACCCGATCTCCAGCCAAGTCCAATGATTCCTAGTCGAATTTGATTCATTCACTTCTTCCTCCGCCAATTATTTTTGGCCCCAAACTCCTATCCGATTTTCCAATAAGGGTATAAAAAGAGAGGAGGCACCGTTACTAGCACCTCAATAATTTATATGTACACTCTTTCTACTCCCGAAAATAGTCCGAAGACTGCCGCAGCATCAACTGATAAGGCACAAACAGCTTGAATGGCAATGGATTCTTGCCCTCGATTTGATCGATCAGCACCTTGGCGGCCATCATGCCGATTTCCTCCTTGGGAATATGAACGGTGGAGAGCGGAGGAGAGGTGTACTGCGATACCTCAATGTTATCCAATCCCACGAAGGCCACATCTTGAGGAACATGAAGCCCATGCTCCGCCGCCGCCCTCATGGCGGAAATCGCCATCATATCGCTCGCAGCGAACATGGCGGTCGGCCGTTCATTCTCCGGGAGATTTAGAAGCTCGTAAACAAGTGTATAGCTGTTATTGACATCCCAGCCTGTATTCACCACCAGCCGGGGGTCAATGTCCAGCCCCGCTTCCTCCATAGCATAACGGTAACCGCGATACCGCTTCTCCCGCTCGAGATCCCCGGTCAGTCCCGCCCCGCCGATAAAGCCGACCCGGCGATGCCCCCGTTCGATCAAATGTTGTACAGCCGATTTCGCAGCAGCCACGCGGTCATAGAGAATCACGGGCACGGTTGAATCGGATATATCGATACCTACAACCGAGGGAACTGTTTGTTTGATAAATTCATAAACATTCGGGTCAATCCCCTCGATGATAATCATGCCATCGAGCTGGGCATCCTGTGCAAGCTTGTTCATCGCCCCTTCACCCTTGATTTCATCCATCGTGAGCACATAAGTGAGCACGCTGTTCAGCTCGGACAGCTTCGTCTCAATCCCCTGCAAAATCGGCGAGAAATAAGGATGGTTATACTTGTTTTGCGTAACGGACACGATGCAGCCAATCTGACGATATCCTTTTGTCTGTGGAGGATTACTCTTCTTTAGAGACGGCCGCTCGGATTCATAGAGGGCATAGCCAAGCTCTTTGGCCGCCTCGACAATTTTGGTGCGGGTGGCCTGACTGATGTGCCGGCTCGTATCGTTATTGATGACACGCGATACCGTGGAGATCGATACTCCAACATGGTTTGCTATATCCTTTAAAGTAGCAATAATGTAACTCTCCTTTCTCTCAATCCGCGATCAGAAAACCAGTCCAGAAATATATGTACCCAAAATCCGAGTTTTTTTGCCCCAAACCCATAAACTTCCTACAGTCATGATAACAGCCGGTTTTAGTTGCTGTCAAAGAGTTTTTTGTTAATTGACAGTAAATCTTTTGTGTGATATTTGGGCCCAAAATTAATATTGAGATAACAATGAGCTCAACTTCAGCTGTCCACCTCCCTAATCAAAAAAAGGGACAGGCTTAGCGTAAACCCATCCTCAAGGAGTTTTGAGGTCCCGTTCTTTGGACTCTAAAAAAACTATTCTCAAAAGCATCTCCTGATCCTTCGAAAACTGACCTATATATAATAAAAAACCGCCCCTCTCGGGAGCGGTCACCAGGAACACAAGGATCATTAAAAAATCTATACCTACGTCTTATTCAAAAGCCGGCAGCGCGATCTCGGAATAGTTCTCCTCGAAGAACTTCTTCACTTCGGGGCTGGTCATCGCCTTGGCAAGCTTCTGAATCGGCTCGGAATCCACATTATCTTTACGAGCCACCAGCGTAATGGTGAAATCGGAGTCGTTGCCTTCGGTTACGAGAGCATCTTTCTTAGGGGTAAGTCCCAGCGGTTTCGCATACGCCGGCGTCATGGCAACCATATCGACGTCGTCAAGGGTTCGGGCCAGCATCAGCAGATCCACCTCGGTGAACTTGTATTGGTGCGGATTCTCCACGATATCCGCCTGCGTCGCTTGAATGCCGACGCCTTCCTTCAGCTTAATCAGACCGTTCTTCTCGAACATCACCAGGGATCGGCCGATGTTGGAAGGGTCGTTAGGAATCGCGATGCTTGCACCGTCCGGAAGCTCTTCGATGGTCTTATATTTTTTGGAGTAGGCTCCAAAAACGGCATTATAGATCGGCGTGACCGGAACCAGCTCCGAGCCGTTGTTCGCATTGTACTCTTCCATGTACGGCACATGCTGGAAGAAGTTCGCATCTACCTCTTTATGGGCCAGCGCATTGTTCGGCTGCACATTATCGGACAAGATCTGGATTTCAAGGTTGATGCCTTCTTCCTTCAGCATCGGCTTCACCAGGTCAAGCACCTCGGTCATTGGCGGAATGAGCGTTGCGACTTTTATTGTAACTTCTTCAGCGGCATCGGGTGCAGCGCTCTCCGAAGCCTTGTCCTTGGCAGGCTGCTGTCCGCAGCCTGCCAGCACCAGCAAGAGGGTCAGCATCAGCAGCATTAATTTCTTATTCATCGTTTGGTTACCTCCAGTTAAAATATATTCGGTGTGCATGCGTTCAAAAAAACAGAATTAAACTTTTCTCTTATCCAGCAGCCTGGATGCCAGGTTCCCGCCGAACTGGATGGACTGTACCAGAATGATCATAATGATGATCGTAAATGACATAAGCTCTCCCTCAAATCGCTGGTACCCGTAGCGGATCGCGAAATCCCCGACGCCGCCCCCGCCCACGATCCCCATCACCGTGGAGTACGAGATAAAACTGATCGTAGATGTTGTCAGCCCGAGCACAAGGCCCGAGCGGGCCTCTACATACAGGAATTTGTATATCATCTGGAGTGTGGATGCCCCCATGGAAGCGGCCGCCTCCATCACTTCCTTCGGCACTTCCAGCAAGGATTGCTCTACCAGCCTTGAATAGTAAGCCACCGCAACGACGGATAAAGGCACCGCAGCGGCCAGCGTCCCGAGGGAAGTGCCGACGATCCATCTCGTGACCGGTATCATAATGACAACCAGAAGCAGGAACGGGAAGGACCGTATGACGTTAACCAAGGCATTCAGAATAGAGAATAACAGGCGATTCTCATACTGCTGGCCTTTTCGGCACAAAAATAGCAGTGTTCCGACCGGAAGACCCAGTATTACAGCGGCAGCAATCGATATGCCCACCATGATGAACGTCTCGCCAATCGCCCGCCAGATTTCACTCTGATACTGCAGGACATAGGCGAAATAATCACTTAAATATGGAATGATGTCATTCATGGAACTAACAATCCCCCACTTTCCCTGGACCATCCATTGAAGATCCGGAACCCCGAGAAGTCTCTCCATCGCTTAGCTGATTGCGGTACGTTCTGCTCAGACGTCCATTCTCCATTACCGACACCTGGTCGCAAATGTCGTTCACCACGTCCATCTCGTGGGAAACGATCACGATGGTTACCCCCAGCGTTCGGTTGATATGCCGGAGCACCTCCAGAATGTCTGCGGTTGTCTGCGGATCCAAGGAAGAGGTCGGCTCATCGCACAACAAGACGGTCGGCGAATTGGCTAATGCTCTGGCAATCGCTACCCGCTGCTTCTGCCCGCCGCTTAGCTGAGCCGGATACGACTTTGCTTTATCCTCAAGTCCGACAAAACGCAGAACCTCCTGGACACGATTCGCCCGTTCGATCTTCGGTACCTTTGCCAGCTCAAGCGGCATCGAAACATTGCCCCATACCGTCCGGTTGCTGACCAGCTGGAACAGCTGAAAGATCATGCCAATCGATCTTCTCGCCTCCCGAAGCTCCCTGCCCCCAAGGGAGGTCAGCTCCTGACCATTCACCACGACTCGGCCGGAATCCGGTCTCTCCAGTACATTCATGATGCGCAGCAGCGTCGATTTTCCGGCTCCGCTCGTGCCGATGATTCCGTGTATGCTTCCCTCCTCAATATGAAGAGAGACAGCGTCTATCGCCTGATAACGGTCACTGCCGCTGCCAAAGCTTTTACTGACCTCTTGCAGTGAGATCATGATAATCCCCCTCCTTGCACATGAAGAAAGCCCGCTTGGCTATGCAGCCTGCGAGCATGTTATGCTGCAACAACTATTGAATCATACCATAATTTTAGACAAAATGTGACACCACTTCTTGGCGGACTCTAACTTCTTCGTGATCAACGCATCCCTACATAAGCACCGGACTTACAGGGTGAGTGCAGGATTACATGATTCTGCTGGTTACCAGCGGACTCAGGACAAATAAAGCTGATGCCCATACATGCCCGTTAACCGTTCTACCGCCTTATCCAGCAAACCTTCCTCAAAACCCTCCAAACCTTCGATGGCTTGGATTTTGTCCGCCGGCGGCATCTCCTTCTGAAGATGCAAGCTCCAGTTTACGATCGCCTGTATGGCATCCTCATGCTCGAACTGGCCGTAATAAATATGTGCTTTGTACAGATAGCTGTCGGCATGCTCGGGAACCAGCCTCAGTACCTCGTCAAATGCAGCCAATGCCGCATCCTCATCCTGATCCTTGTAATAAATCTGTCCCAGTCTGAAATAAGCGCCCGGATGACCCGGCGAAAGCTCCAGCACTTGCAGCGTATCTTCCTTCGCCCGCGCATAATCCGCCATCGAATAATAGATTCCGCTTCGCAGACTGTAGAGGCTGCCTTGCCCCGGGTTCAAACTGAGCCCTTGAGCGCAGTCCGCTAATCCCCGTTCCAGCTGTCCGGTCTCCACAAAGCAAACGGCACGAAACTCGTAAAATCTCGGATTCGACGGATGCGCCTGAATCGCCTGGGAATAAGCATCGATGGCGAGATCCCACATGCCCATCTCCTTATAGATATGCCCGCTGGCCGCCAAATACGTCGGATGCTCGGAGAAGGACTCCTCCTGCTTAACCGCTTCCTGCAGCTCAAGCAGCGCTTCCTCATTACGTCCCTGAAGATAAAGCACATAACTCAGCTTGTTGCGGATTTCGGTCCCGTCCTGAAGCGTGGCTGCTTCCTTCAAAGCCTGCTCCGCAGATGGCAGATCATTCAACTCCATGTAAATATCGGCGCGCTGCACATAATTGGGTGCATCATCATTTTCAAGCTTAAGCAGCTTGTCATTGATCGCCAGCGCCTCCTCCTGACGACCCAGCCGATAGTAGCAGTCGGCCATCCAATAGCAGGCCAGCGGGGATTCCGGCTGTCTTGCATACAACTTCGAAATCAGCTCGTAGGCCTGATCTTCCAGACCATCCTCGCGATAGATCCGGGCCAAATCGAAATACGCCCGGTAATCGTCCGGCGCCGTTTCAATCGCCCACTCCAAATCCGCTTTGGCCGCATTTTTGTTACCGGACCGGTTAAAGACCTCCGCTCTCTTTAAGTAAAGCTCGTATGAATCCGGATACCGCTCAATGGCCTCCGACAGATAGTGCTCGGCCTGTCCCATATCCCCAAGCTGCACGTACAGGTCCGCCATGGATTTCCGAAAGGAATACGCCTCCCGCACTTGCCGCTGAAACGTCTGGAATGCCCCATAACTGTAATTGGTGCTGCCTGCGAACAGCGCATATCCGCCATCCGCTTCCGCCTCATACCGATCGGCCAGTTGGATTCCGTCCTGCAGAACACCCACGGCTTCCTGCACATGATCCATCAAATCCAGCGATATGGACAGCATGTAATAATACATCGGGATGGCGCGTTCCGGCTGCTGGATGCTTAAGCGAAAATAATGCGCCGCTTCCGCGGGGTTGCCGCTCTCGTAAAAGGTCATGCCCAGCTCATAGTATGTCGAAATAACCGTGCTGTCGTCCTCTCTTTTAATGCTTTCCTTCAGATCCCGAATCGCCTCATCATATTGGTTCAAATCCTTGTGGGCAATCCCCCGGGTATACCAATTCATATAATTGTCGGCATTCAACCGAATCGCTTCATTCAAATCCTCAATGGCCTCGCGCTCCCGGTTCAGCTCACGCAAAATATGAGCTCGCCGCTCATAAGCGCGATGGCTTCCGCTCGTATCGATCACGCGCCCCAAATAAGCTACGGCCTCTTCCGAATGGCCGCTGTTGTGCAGCAGTTCCGCATAGTGCAGCTTATCATTGAAACTGGTAATGGCACTTTCGCCTTTTCTCATATATTTAAGGGCTTGTTCATAATCCCGCTTCTTCCTGTAATGGTTACCGATACGGAACCAGATCCGCTTCATCAACTTCATGGTGGCTCATCCTTTGTATGTAGATGTTATTCTTGGGCTCGTATGATTAGAGCAGAGGACTCCTTCCTCTCACCTCTATATTATACTTCCTCTATGTCCATTTGCACCCAAATTAAAGAGGAACCCTTCAGGCTCCTCTTCAGGTGTGTATCCTATTATATTGTACAAGGTTACCAAAAATGTCCAATCCAAAAGATTACATGCGTTATTTAGTGAAACCATTTGATTTATTCTGCTTACGTACTTTTCCCGCATAGTAGGCTGCAATACCCAGTGAAATTCCCCAGATCAGGAAGAGTGCGTACCAGAAGTATCCCCACGCCGCCATGGGACTTGCATCTTGAGTGGCATACATGGGTGCTGACTGAACGCGGCCAACCGCTAATAAATACTGCAGAACAAAGTAGATAAATCCCCATAATGACAACAAAACAGAACCAATGGCAGCTGGAATCGTTAACATCCATTTCGGTAAGCGCAGCCCCCACGGCCTGGCAAAAGCAAGCGCGAATACGGCTGCCAATAAGGCCAGCGTCCCCATTCCCCAGTAACCGATCACATGCGTCCAAAATTCATCAGGCGCTTCCTGGAAATCCCCCGGGAATGCAAACCCGATGCCAAGTCCCCACCAGAAATGGGGAAGAGCATACAGAACGGCGGCAAAACAAGCCGTATACCCGGCTTTCTTCATTCTTGAATGATTCATGTCAATCACCTCAAGCTCATCATACTTAACGAAAAGAGCATTGAGGTGACTTGAAGTTTAAGTTTTGTTTAAATATGCGGTGGAGCCCGCTCTTGACTCTGTTCAGTACACCTTATGAATCACATCTTCGAAATCGGGATCTTCCATATCGATATCATCCAGCTCGCCCCAGCGGCCCAGCTCTTTAAAAATATCAAGCGTATTCATCTCGCGGCGGTTCACCTCAATGGTGACGGTGTTATCCAGCGTGCTTGTCACCCGAATCGGGACGGAAAGACCGTCTTCGCGTAAAGATTGATCGGGAATGGCAAAAGGACCGCGGAAAGTGACGGTGATCACGGTAGGCAGCCCGATGGTGTCCCGTAAAGACTTTACTGTTCCATCATAAGACAGCTCGCCGTTGTTAATGACCATCACGCGATTGCACAGCTGCTCGATATCATCCATGTCATGCGTCGTAAGCAGTATGGTCTTGCCGAACTGCTCATTGATTAGCTTGAGAAAATGACGGATATTCCGCTTGGCGTTCACGTCGAGACCGATCGTCGGCTCATCCAGGAACAGCACGTCCGGATCATGCAGCATCGCGGCGGCGAGGTCGGCGCGCATGCGCTGCCCGAGCGAGAGCTTGCGTACAGGCGTTTCCCAGAACGCGCGTAAATCCAGCAATTCGGCAAACTGTCCGAGTCTGCGCTCCTTGTCCGCCTGATTCACGCTGTACATTTTAGCCAAAATATCGTAGGAATCCTTCACCGGCAGGTCCCACCACAGCTGGCTCCGCTGACCGAACACGACGCCCAGGTTATTCACGACGCTGCGCCGCTCCTTGTGCGGATTCATGCCTCCGATCGATACGTGACCCGAGGTCGGGTGGAGAATGCCGGTCAGCATTTTGATGGTGGTGGATTTGCCGGCCCCGTTCGGTCCGATGTAACCGACGAATTCCCCCTGCTCCACTTGAAAGCTGATCCCCTTCACGGCTTCCTTCGTCCGGTATTCTCGCGTAAACAGGGTTCGCAGCCCGGAGAAGCGTCCCTCCTTCACAACCGGCGTTTTGAACTCCTTGCGAATGTTATGGACTTCAATCATTGACGCGTTCCTCCCTTAGCTCCCTGTACTTTGATATTTGGTCAAACCAAACTGCCAGAATTTCAGACTTAAGAAGAGACATACCAGAGCCGCTCCAGCCAATGCGGGCAGCACCCAAACTCCGAGCTCGCCCCGCAGTATGTATAATGACGGGATGTAATTGACTAAACCGACCGGGACCACGATCAGCAGGATCGACGACATCCATTTGGGATACAGCGTGAGCGGATACTGCGCTGCCGTCCGGGCCGCGTCCTCCGTAATATTTTGAAGCTCGGTGATCCGGGTTGTCCAAAAACCGAACGTGGCTGTCGCGAGTCCGATCGAGAACAGGATGACGGCCCCCGTGACGATAATATAAAGCGATTGCGGCACCGCGCTCCATCCGACTTGCCCTGCCGCCATCATGCCATGCAGCGACCACCAGAGCAGAAAACCGCCCTGCAGCACTTCGCCCAGCATAATCCGGAATTTCTGCGGCATGAGCGCGAGCAGTACCGGCATGGGACGAGTCAGCAGCTGGTCAAGCTCCCCGTTGACCAGATAGTGTTCAAGATGGTGCACTTCATCCGCAAACGTCCGGTAGAGCGTCTTCGATAAGGTCATAACGGCAAACAAATACCCGATTTCATGCATGGACCAACCCTGAATGGCCCCAAACTTGTAGAGCACGATAGCAACCATAAGAAATTCAGAAATTTGGATCAGCGCCGCCAGAAACGAAGCCAGGATAAAATTGAATTTGTATTGCATGCGGCTTTTGATGCTGGTGCGGATCAGCAGCGCGTACAGAGATAGCCAGGATCTTGTGGTCATCCTCCTTGCACCTCCACTTTCCGTCTTAGAAAGCCTGTAGCCAGCAGGCTGGCCAGCGTGAGCAGCACGCACCATAGGAGTGTCCCCCATAGATAGGAAACGTCATCAAAACCCAGATAGATTCGGGTCGGCACATAGAGCAGATAAGGATACGGCGACCACCAGGCCATCGTCTGAAGCCAGCCCGGCAGCCATTCAATCGGAATGAAGAAGCCTGCAAGAAGATTGATCATCGCGTGGTTGCCCCAATACAACCAAGACGATTCCGTTGTCCATAATGCGGATGCGCCGATGAGATAGTTGATGCAGATCGATAAATAGGCGGCACCTGCGAGCGCAATGGCAACATAGAGGAAGGTAGATGCTTTTCCGGGCAAATGCAGCGAGAAGGCAAAGTAATACACCAGGTAGATCGGGATTGATTTGTAAACGAATTGGTAGGCGATTTGCCCCCATTCCTTGGCCATCAAATGACTGAACAAATGAACGGGACGCATCAAATCCAGAGAGATATGGCCGGTTCGCACGGCTTGGGGAATGCCGAGGCCATTCGTGACGAAACTGGAAACCCAGAGCGCAGCTTGCGTAAAGGCGATATATCCGACCATTCCCTGCGTTCCGTATTCTCCGAGCGCGTAGTCTGCACCGAGACCAATCCAGATACAGGCATACATGAAGCCGAACATCGCGCTGGCGATATTGTGCACCATGTGGGCTCCGCGGTACTGCAAATTGCGGGCATAGGCTTTGGAAGCCAATGTGAAATAAAGCATGAAGCACCTCCGATAAGCATTTTAGATGGCAGACCCATCCACTTCAGACAAGGCGAAAATGAGAGAAGGACAATAGCATACCAGAACGTTCCAGATCAGGCAAGGCTTTTTTCGGAAGGTAAATCGTGCGGGCGATCCGGCAAACAAAAAGAAGCCTTCTCCTCCCGGGCCGGTTTCGAAACCAACCGCGAAGGAGTTTGAAGACTTCGTTGTCGTGTAATGAAATTTTCAAGAAACATCATCTTATACTTCCAACAAATGGTGACTAGTTTATGGTGTCACTGACCCTCTCGCCCAATTTCCGTATCGGGTTCAGGACCACGGCTAGAGACTGGCTCTGGATCCGGACTCGTTCTGTACAGATACTGAAGCTGCTGGAACGGCTGCGGCTGGAAGAATGGCGATTGCTGATGTACCTGCTGCGAATAGGTTACCGGTTGCGCATAGGGTGCCGGTTGCGCATAGGGTGGCGGTTGCGCATAGGGTGCCGGTTGCGCATAGGGTGGCGAGAAGGAAGCTTGCGGCGGATAAGAAGGCGGCTGTGAATAAGGGGAATACGATGGGGAAACACCGTACTGCTGCATCCTCGCCTGTTGATAATTGTATGGATACGATGGATAGGATGGCGGTGGTGCATATCCATAATAGCTAGGCGGCGAAGCTTGCTGTGCATTAAACGCAAATGGCTGCTGCTGAATCGATTCAACGTAGGGGGCATGATCGTCCCGCTTGCCGCAGCCCGGCGGAGGCCCCAAGATGACCGTTTCCTTCAGCGGAGCAACCGCTTTGGCGTAATCCTCCTCATTCACGCAATAGGCAATATGCAAGATTTCCTTCGGAATATGCCTCAGGAAGTCCGATCCGTATACGATATCCGGCGTCGGCTGATCGAATATGGTCAGAATATGGGCTTTGTCGCTCAGCGTCAAAATCCAGTGAAACCAGCCTTTCGGAAGCATGGATACCTGTCCCGGCTTCAGCTTGTAGGTCATCAGTTTCTGCGTGAAGGGATTAAATACGGAAGTAAGCACTTCTCCACTGATGACAAACACCAACTCGTTCACATTTGTATGCCAATGGGGCTGGATGATGATCCCTTTGGTCATATGAACGTTGAAGAATCCTGTGGCAATGGCCGGCATCTGGTTTTCAAACACCTGGGTTATGTAATTTCCCGCATCGCGTTTATAGTTCAAGGTGTCGTTCGAGTCCGCAAACAGCTTCAAATTCGGAGATGTCAGTACTGGATCGAGCATCGTGTTCCTCCCTTGAAAGTTCTTGATCTATCTGTATGCGTAGAAGGCCCGGCCTATGTAGAAGGGAATCGCCGGAACAGGAAAAAGACGTGACCTGTCAGATCACGTCCCTATGAATCATCGGCTCCTGAAACTCGCCGAAATAGTCTACCAGGAATGACTGGAATTCTCTTGCGGCCTTGGATAAATATCGCTGCTCCAGCCACGCTAGAGTGAAGGTCCGGTAGCAGGAAGGTTTCTCGATACGCACCATCGCGTACGGCGGCTCTTCATCCCCTTTGCACCCGGGTACAAATGCGGCTCCAAGCCCGGCGGCTACCAGACTTCCCAAAGCGGCAGGTTCATCCACTTCACAGACGACATCCCGGCTGATCCCAGCCAATCGGCAGAACTCGTCATTCATTTTTCGGAACGGGTGGCCTTCCTTGTATTCGATGAAGGGTTCTCCCGCAACGTCTTGAAGGGAAATGTTCTTCCTGCCCGCCAATCGATGACCGTGGGGCACCGCCAAGAACACCTCGGCATGGAGGACCGGGATTTCCCGAAACTTGTCATCATCCAATGCCGCTGCCGCAAAGCATAAATCAACTTCCCCATTCTCCAGCATCTGTACCATCTCCATCATCGAGTCAGGCGGAATCTGGATAATGCGGAAATTCACATCAGGATATCGCGCACGGAAAGCTCCCAATGCTTTGGACAGCCGAGGCAGTGCCGTCGTTGCAATGCGGATGCTGCCCCGCTCCATACCTGCCAAATCCGACACCTCTCTCCTCCCTTCCTCAAGCGCTGATAATGCCGTATCCACGCTTTTCAGAAAAGCCTTCCCGAATGAATTGAGCTTGATTTGCCGATTTTGCCGATCAAACAGCTGTACCCCCAAATCTTCCTCTAACCTGGCAATCGTCTTGCTGAGCGCAGGCTGGGCAATTCGGAGTTCCTTCGCAGCCTTGGTCATATGCTCCATTCTGGCCACCGTCTGAAAATAATGCAGCTGAAGCAGTTCCACGATGTTCCTCCTCCATTGATATCCTTTAGTATATGAATATATGTCATAATATATATTTTTATTTATTAACTATCGATTGTAGAATAAATCGTAACCAAAAGAAAGGGGGAAATCACATGAACGAACATCAGCAACAACCACCATCGGCTGAAAAATTAATACGCATCCTGGCTTTTACGATGATTCTCTCATCGATGAGCGCAACGATGTTTAATATCGTGCTTCCGGAAATCAGCAAGCAATTCCAGCTTTCCTTTGCCCAGGTCAGCTGGGTATCGTCGATTTACATGCTGATTTATGCCATAGGCTCTGTTCTATATGGAAAATTGGCCGACACCTATAAACTCAAAAATCTGCTCACTTTCGGTTTGCTTCTCTTCTTAGTCGGTTCCATTGCAGGATTGTCGGCACAAGCCTACTGGATGGTGCTGCTGGGGCGGATCCTCCAGGCTGCGGGGGCAGCCGTCATTCCGGCAACCGCCATGATCATTCCCGTTCGCTATTTCCCTGCGGAAAGCCGGGGCCGCGCGCTCGGCATAACCGCCACCGGACTCGCCATCGGAAGCGCGATTGGGCCGGTAGTCTCGGCTTTGATCGTCAGCGTGTTCCATTGGAGATGGCTCTTCTGCATCCCGCTGTTGATCCTTGTTACCTTGCCGCTGTACCGCAAATATTTGGGCAACGAACAAGGTCAGGGTGGACGAATCGATTGGCTCGGCGGCGGCCTTCTCGCCGGAACGGTTGCGCTGCTGCTCCTTGCGGTGACGCAGAGTGGATGGATATTCGGCGTAGGCAGCTTCATGCTGCTCCTGTTGTTCCTCCTTCGCATTCGATCGGCTAAAGAGCCTTTTGTCCAGCCCCGTTTATTCAGCAACAAAAGCTATTCGGTCGGTCTGGTCCTTGGCATATTCATCATGAGTGTCGGTTACGCCCTGCCTTTTCTTACTCCGCAGCTGCTGGCGGATATTAACGGTTTGGCTCCGGGATGGATCGGATTTGTTATGGTGCCGGGAGCCGTTGTTGCGGCCATACTCGGCGGAAGAGGCGGCAAGCTCGCGGATACCAAGGGAACGCGTTATCTGTTCTATACAGCGTCCACCCTGCTTCTGCTCTGTTTCGCCCTGTTGTCCACTTTCGCGGGCGTATCGCCATACCTCATTGCGCTGATTTTGGTCTTCGGCAATGTAGGTCAAATATTTATGCAAATCTCGCTCTCCAAGACAATCTCATTGTCGCTGCCCAAAGAGCAAACCGGTGTCGGGATGGGATTGTTCTCGCTGCTTAACTTCCTGTCCGGCGCGATTGCCACGGGGGTGTACGGCAAAGCCGTCGATCTTGGCGCCGGCAGCTCCTGGAATCCGCTGAACCTGTTCCAGGGTGCCTCCACCTACAGCAACATCTATATCGTCCTGGTTGCCTTGCAAGCTGGAGTTCTTCTGCTGTTTATGCTGCAATTTGGCAAGGCGGGGCAGCGCAGGCTGAAGATTCAAGCAGCAGGCTCTAAATGAGGATTGCCCAGAATTATACGATACGGAAATCAGACCGTTTTATATCGAGATTCCGCAAGGTGAGCTCGACGACCTTCGAGACCGTCTAGCCCGAACCCGTCGGCCTGACGAATTGGCTGATGAAGGCTGGAATTACGGAGTTCCGTTCGACTATCTCAAGAAGCTGGCGGACTATTGGCGGACCTCGTACGATTGGCGCAAACACGAAGCCCGGTTATCCGGCTTTCCGCAGTATACTTTTACGATCGATGGGGCGAACATTCATATCCTGCACGTCCACGCGGGATCATCAGCTCGTCTGTATACTTTTACTTGGCTTAATTAAATACACCTGAGAAAATCGAGTTGGATAAAAAGTTAGAGGAAATAAAATAGTCTGAAAATCGAAGAAGTAGCCGAGGGACAAAGGCGACCCCGGAAAAGCATAGCAGTCGCCTTTGTCCTCGAATATCTTTCGTTGGGGGCAGCAGCGATTGGAGAAATGGATTAAGTACTCGCAGCGTCTTACAACAACATACCAAGGGACTGTCCCTGGTCAATGGACCTTTGGGGCAGTCCCTTGGTTTTCGTCACTGCTGGTGGCTCCCGGATTCTCCAAGTAGCCGATCCAATCGCTCCACTCGGGTGCCTTATTTACCAGATAGCCCATCCAAAATTAGGAGAAAATAAAAAAACGCCTATCAAATATGGCGATAATGTGAATTTTAACTATTTCAGCAGTTTCATTATACCATAAATTTACATGAAAGTCAAGTCTTATCCTGCCGGGCTTTGCCATGCTACAACGGATAAGAGGTGATCCATCATGGAAAAGAAAAGCCTGACTGCTCTTGTCAGCGCGTTTTCGCGGGCGTATCACGCCGAGCATAATCAAGTGAAAATTTTTGACGATCCCATCGCCATCCAGCTGTTAACCGATCAGGAATACGAGCAGATAGCCTTCAACATGTCCCAAGCAGTTTCTTTTTTCCGGCCGTCGTTTGTCGGCTCGCAGGAGCAGGCGCTACGCGAAGTAGTCGATTATCAGCTGTCTCCTTCTCCACTCGGGAGAGCAGCATTTGCCGAGCAATCACTCGCCGTTGCCGCCAGCTTGGGAGCCGAACAGTATCTAATCTTTGCAGCCGGCTACGACACCTTCGCCTACAGACAGCCGGAGTGGGCTGAAAAGCTGCGTATTTTCGAGATCGATCATCCCGTGACGGCAGCGGATAAAGAAAGGCGCGTATCCGCTCTCCCATTGGCCAAGCCGGCGAATCTACACTGCATTGCCGCAGACTTTTTAGAAGCGGACTGGACAAGCCGTTTAGCAGCCTGCCCAGCTTTTGACCCGGAACGAATCAGCTTCAGCAGCTTGCTCGGAATCAGTTATTATTTGCCAAAACATGCATTCAAGCAGCTGTTGTCGTCCATTGCCCGGCTGGTCCCCAGCGGCAGCAGCTTTGTCTTTGATTATCCCGATGAGCTTACGCTTACCCCGGAGGCGGGTGAACGGGCGCAGAAGCAGGTCATGATGGCCATGCGTGCGGGCGAACCCATGCAAGCAGGCTATTCCTACGCGGAGCTGGAGCAATTGCTGGAAGAGGCTAATTTGTTGATTTACCAGCATCTAACTCCTTCCGAGATTACAAGGGAGCTGTTTCAGGCCTATAATGAGAGGCAGCCTGATCACAAAATAACGGCATTCGACAACGTTAACTATTGCTTGGCTGTCAAGTCCTCCCGATAATCACGGATGAGGGCGGAAAGAGCTTGACTTCTCTCTTCCGCAAGGGGATGAAGCTTCAGTACTCGTCCATAGTTTATTGGGGTATGCTCCAAAACCTTGTGGTACAAACGAAGACGAATACGGGTCGGAGAGAGTGGGGCCGCAGTCATAAATCGGCCATTGATGACACCGGTTCCAATAAAGCCCCTGAAACGTGGACTTTACCCCGGTTATAGTGACAGGATCCGTTAATTGGCCCAAAAGGGGCCTGTTGGCAGCAAACGGCTAAATAACGGAACGGTTGTAAGTAAACAAGCTCAAATCGCGCAAAAAGTGGAAGCTAACGGAACCACTGTCAACGAATGAGTGAAAATCATAAAATCCGAATACCCAAAAAAACCACCGGAGCCCTGCTTGGCTTAAAGCCTCTCCGGTGGTTTTGATTATGCCTAATGCGATATTCCAAATGGTATGGGACGCTCGGCTCCAACTATGCCCTATACCAGGAACCTTATTTGGGGGAACCCAGTTCGGACAATTGATGATAGTGGTTCCAGAGGAGAGGTACACTCCCTTATCATGGTGTCTGCGCCATGTTGTTACATCGCCGCCCGTTTCAGCTGGCCGTAATACAGGTCGCTATAGAATCCTCCCTGCTTCAGCAGCTCATCATGGGAGCCCTGCTCTAATAAGCGTCCATCCTTGAGCACCAGAATGCGGTCCGCCGAGCGGATCGTGTTTAGACGGTGGGCAATGACAAAGCTCGTCCGCCCTTTCATCAATCGCTGCAATCCTTCCTGGATTTTGATTTCCGTTACGGTATCGATGCTGCTTGTCGCTTCATCCAGCACCAGCATGGAAGGGTTAGCCAGAATCGCCCTCGCGATTGCAAGCAGCTGCTTCTGGCCTTGACTGATGCCGCTGCCGTCAGGCTTGAGTTTCTTGTCATAACCATCCTTCATCCGCACGATAAACGAGTGGGCATTGGCCAGTTTCGCGGCTTCTTCCACTTCCTCATCGGTGGCATCCAGTCTTCCGAAGCGAATATTCTCACGGATCGTGCCCTGGAAGAGGAAGGAATCCTGCAGCACAAAAGCCATCTGCGAGCGTAGACTCTCCCTGCGGATCGAAGAAATATCCCGCCCGTCGAGGGTAATCCTTCCACTGTCCGGATCGTAAAACCGCGAGAGCAGCTGAATTAAGGTCGTTTTCCCCGCACCGGTCGGACCGACCAGCGCAATCATTTCGCCGGGTTTCGCTTCAAAGCTGATTCCTTCCAGTGTGTCTCCGTCTTTCTCATAAGAAAACGAGACGTTGTCGAACTTCACCGCGCCCTCCACGCTCTTCAGCGTGACAGCAGCTCCTTCGTCCTTCGCTTCAACTTCTTCATCCAGCACCTCGAATACGCGTTCCGCCCCCGCAATGGCAGACAGCAGCGTATTCCATTGGTTCGCGAGATCGTTCAGCGGTCTCGTAAACTGCCTTGCATAACTCTCAAATATAATGATGACGCCGATTGTAATATGTCCCTGGATCGCCATGATGCCGCCGATGCCCGCTACGATCGCAAAGCTCAAGTTGTTGAGCCCGTTCATCAGCTTCGGAATGAAGCCTGATATGCTCTGCGCCCAGAAGCCCGACAGACGAATCCGTTGATTGCGCTCATCGAATTCGCGGACCACCCGTTCTTCCTGGGAAAAAGCCTTAATAATCCGCTGCCCCGACAGCGTTTCTTCAATATAACCGTTCAGATCCCCCAGGTTGCGTTGACGCTCCTTAAACAAGGGACCGGTCCGCCTGGTAATCCAGCGCATCCCCATCATCATTAGAGGCACGACCAGGAATGTCAGCAGCGTAAGGAGCGGACTAAGCCATAACATGACGGTTAATGTGCCGATTAAGGTCAACACGCTCGAGAAAATTTGAATGGCTGAGCTGTTCAGCGTTGAGCTCACGTTCTCGATATCATTCGTCAGACGGCTCATAATCTCGCCCTGCTGGCGCTTTCCGTAGAATGGGATCGGTAGTCGGTGCAGATGCGTGAACAGATCCATCCGCATCCGGTACACCGTCTCTTGCGCGATGCCGATCATCCAGACGTTGTGCAGCCAAGTAGTTAAAGCCTGAAGAACATAGACGGCGGCCAAGCCAGCGAGAAAATACAACCAGGCCGAGTCGATGGAGCTTTCCGGATTACGTACATCATCCAGAAATCTATCCACGCCGACGCCAAGCAGATAGGGACCTAGCAACGCAAGGCCTGAGCTGATCAACACCATCAGCAGTACAAGTGCGAGCTTGCCTTTGCGGCGGGCGAGATAAGCCCATATTCTGGAGAGGGTGCCCGACCAGTTTTTGGCCTTGGCTTTTGGCTTGCCGCCCTGACCGCCATCCTTATTCTTGCCAAGATCGATCTTCGGTCTTGGATGACGAAACGGTTCAGTGAATGCCTTGAGCATGCTGCTGCGCCTCCTCTCCGTATTGGGATTCATAGATGCGTCGATATAGAGAGGAACTTTCCATCAAATCTTCGTGGTTCCCTTTTCCAATCAAACGCCCATCGTCCAGCAGCAGAATCAAATCAGCTGAAGTGGTCGAGCTGATCTTCTGCGTGATCAGAAACGTTGTACAGGACAAATCCTTCAGGGCATCCAGCAGAGCGCCTTCCGTTCGGACGTCAAGGGCGCTGGTGCTGTCGTCCAGAATGAGGATGGCGGGCTTTCGCACGAGAGCCCGCGCAATGGACAAGCGCTGCTTCTGTCCGCCGGACAAGTTGACCCCGCGCTGGCCCAGCATCGTGTCATAACCGTTAGGCAGATGCTCAATGGTATCGTGGATTTGCGCTCTGCGCGCCGCCTCTTTAATTTCCTCCATGGAAGCATCCTCGCGTCCCCAGGCAATGTTCTCCCGGACCGTACCGGAGAAGAGCAGCACTTCCTGCGGCACATAACCGATGCTGCTGCGCAGATTTACCTCATCAATCGATCTCGCGTCCATTCCGTCTACGCGTACTGTTCCCTTCTCTTCCTCGTAAAGCCGCGGAATCAGCTGTACTAATGAAGATTTGCCGGAACCTGTCGCTCCCATAATCGCGATCCGCTCTCCGGGCCTCGCTTCAAAAGAAATATCCGTCAGCACGGCGATGTCGCTGCCCGGATAGCTAAAGCTCACTTGCTCGAACTTCACGCCTCCTTGAATTTGAACCTTTGTATTCTTATCCTTGCTCGCGCTTGCTGCATCCTCTTCCGTCTTTAACACCTCTTGCGTCCGCTGTGCGGAAGCGCGTCCCCGGGAAAAGGCAACGACAACCCAGGACAGGGCGGACATGGCACCGATACAACGCAGGGAATAATTGACTACGGCAACCACTTCGCCGACGCTGGCACTGCCGGACGCGATGTCTTTGCGGCCGAACCACAGGACCGCCATGATCCCTGCATTCATAATGAGAAGAATAAACGGCATCGTTGTCTCCGTTAATCGCAAGGTCGAGACCGTGGTGCTCATCAGCTTGCCAGAGATACGGGCAAAGCGTTCAATTTCGTGACCCATGCGTACGAATACGCGTATCAACCGAATGCCGGTCAGATTCTCCTGAATGACTCCGTTTACCGCATCCAGTCGCTGCTGTACATGGCGAAACGCATCCGCTGCCCGCTTCATAATCCAAGCGATAAAAATAAACAATAATGGCACGGTAAGGACAAGCAGCAAGCCCAGCTTCACATTCACCACCAATGCCATGATGATGCTTCCCAACACAACGAGCGGAACGCGCGTCATAAACCGCAAGCCCATGAACACCGTATCCTGAATCTGGGTGACGTCACCTGTAAGTCTGGTAATCAAAGATGAGGTAGCAAACCGGTTAAATATCGAATAAGAGAAGGACTGCACCTTTTCATACAGCTGATCACGCAGATCATAGCCGAGTCCCTGACTCGTATGCGCCGCAAAAAAAGAGCTGGATATCCCCGCTATAAAGGCAATAATAGCGCTTCCAGTTAAAACGGCTCCCCACATCCATACAACGGACAAATCCTGTTTCTGAATGCCGTCGTCAATGATTTTAGAGATGAGCAGCGGCTGAATCAGCTCAACAGTGAGCTCAATCAGCATCATTACCAGTGCCGCAATCGCTGCTACGCGGTACTTTTTCAAGATCGAGAAGACCATTTCCATATGCATTCCTCCGAGGCTGAAGACCTTTATCATGTTCTACCATCAATTACCCACTGGTCTTCATGTAGTAGCAATATTAGTTCGTACAAGAAGCTGGATATGTCTATTATAATATATTTTCTCCTAGAACTTACCGGCTGATTAAAAATATCACGGGAATTCACATTCCAAAACGCAACTCCTGGCTTGTGCAGGAAGCTTTGCAAAGGAGATGAAAAAAAAGAGCCTATTCTTCAGGATTGTCTCCTCTCGAATAGGGCTCTCTTGTTGAAACATATATCTATTCCACCGATTTCAGCGCTTCAATCATATCAATCCGCTTTAGTTTGTAATGCATGGAGGCCATCACAATGGCCGAGAACAACAACGTCAGCAGTGCCGCATAGCCGTAACTGATTTCATGGATCGCGGGACTGAACATCATCGCATCCACTTCCGCGGTTAGGAGCACGAACCGGTGCAGGAACACGCCACACAGACTGCCCGCTATGATCCCCAGCACGGTCAGAATCATATTTTCACGATAAATGTACATGGTTACTTCCTTATCATAGAAGCCAAGCACCTTGATCGTTGACAGCTCCCGTATCCGCTCGGATACGTTAATATTCGTCAGATTGTACAGCACGACAAAGGCAAGTGCCGCAGCGGATACAATCAGGACAACCACCACGACATTCATGCTGTCCATCGTATCGCTGAAGGCATCGCTTACTCCGCTCGTGAAGCTGATCATTGCCACCCGATCGCTTGCGGTTAACGATTCACCAAGCTGGTCTTCCCACTCCGGATTATGACCGTTGTTGTCATACGCCAGCAATTGACTGTTCACTTCCGGCGCTGCATCAAAAATCTCTTCGTAATACAGCGGCGTCATATAGACGTAGTGCATGGCATAGTTCTCCGTTATCCCGGCTACACGTATTTCAAAGGGATCCTTGTCGCTGTTCTGGACAGTGAAAGTACTTCCCATCTTGAGATCAAACAGCTTGGCGAGCTTCTCGGTAATGATCGCACCGTCATCCGTGAGCGACAGCGTCTGCTCCTGCCCACGGGGTTTCAGGACGATGAACGAATCAATCTCCTGCGGAGATTGCGGCACGAACAAACTCACGTCCTGGGCATTCACTCCGGGGGCTGTCGCGGTCATCGCCTCTTGCGTCACATTCAGGATTCCTGTAATGTCCGGCATAGCCTCGATACGCTGGTTATAATCCTCCGCCATACCGCTGTCGCCGTTATCTTCTTGAAATACAACGGTCGCCTGATGCTGCATAATCTTGCCGTATTGCAGCGGCGCGATATCCCCAATGGAATCCTTGAGACCGAAACCGGTCAGAATCAGAGCCGTGCAGCCGGCAACGCCGCAGACGGTCATAAACATCCGCTGCTTGTAGCGGAACAGATTACGTGCCGTGACTTTCCCGATAAAGCCGAGCCGGTTCCACACCCAAGGCACTCGCTCCAGCCATATGCGGGATCCGTTCTTGGGCGCTCTGGGACGCATCAGGACCGAAGCGTTGCTTCGAAGTTCCACCCGCGTCGCCACAAAAGCGGTCATGGTCGTACAGAGCACGGCCACGATGATCGAGATGATGCTGTAGCTGAGATAAAATCGCGTTCTCACATCCGGCAGATTGTATAAAGCGCCGTAAGCATCATAGATAATAGCGGGAAACAAGGTGAAGCCGATAGCCAGTCCGGCTGCTGAGGCCGCAACACTGGCCAGCGTCGAATACACCAGGAATTTTTTCATCACATCCCGGTTACTGTATCCGAGTGCTTTCAAGGTACCGATCTGCAGCCGCTGCTCCTCAACCATCCGAGTCATCGTTGTCAGGCTGACGAGGGCGGCGATCAGGAAAAAGAAGACCGGGAATGCCGTAGCTATGGAAGATAAGCGGTCCGCATTATCGCTGTACTCGGTATAACCCGGATTGACGCTGCGGTCCATGACGTAGACTTTGGGCAGCTCGAGCTGATCCTGCTCCTTCTGTCCCTCCGCCACTTCCTTCTCGCCATCGGCAATTTCCCGCTTAGCCTTTACTTTTTCCTCACTAAATTTCTTTAGCCCCTCCTGGTATTTCTCCTGTCCACGGCTAAGCTCCGCTTTCGCATCCGCGAGCTTGGCTTCCCCTGCCTGTTTAGCAGCAGCAAGCTCCTCCGTTCCTTGCTTCAACGAAGCTTCACCCTGCACGAGCTGACGCTCGGCTTCCCGAAGCTTGGCTACTCCTTCTTTTAGTTGTGCCCGGGTTGCATCCAGCTTCTGCTGAGCGTGATCCAGCTGCAGCGAAGCTTCGTTTAAACCGCTCTGGAACGCAGAAACAGCCTTTTGCAAAGCAGCACCATCCAATGCTCCCTCCATGTAACCCGCAGTGGCTGCTCCCAGTTTCGGATCTGCTGCCTGAGCCGCTGAAAGCAGCTCTTGCCTCTGTTCTTCCGGTATGTCTTCCGGATCTAAACCGGAGATTTGCTGCAGCGCCCTCGCCAATTGCTGCCCTTGTGCCAGCTTTGGCACAAGCTCCAACTTCTGTTGATCCAGTTGACTTTGACCTGTCTTAAGCTGGGACTGACCTTGTTCCAACTGCTGATGATTCCGCTTCAGCTCCGCTCTGCCTTGGGCAAGCTTTTTTGCCGCGACATCCAGCTTGGCTTGTCCCTGTGCCAGCTCGGTTTGAAGTTTATTCACGCCATCGTGGTAGGATTGCTCTCCTTCATTCAGCTTGATCTTCGCTTCCTTTAACTCCTGCTCCGCATCGGTCAGCTGCTTCTTGGCCTCCTTGATTTTGTCCAAGGCCTCATTCAGCTTCTTCTGCCCCTCGGCACGAATCTCTGCCAGCCGCCGCTCCTGCGGCATGATCTTTAGTGCCAGTTCTACCGCTTCTTTGTGCCGTTTGATCTTCTCGTCATACTCAGACGTATAGGGAGCTGATGCAGCTGTGTTTTGGAATGTCAGGTAGGCTTCCGTATATACAGATAGCTTAAAGTCCTGTTCCGGTATAATGGCGAACACATCCGCAGTCCCCTTGCCAATGCCGCTCGTTCCCCGACTCATGCTGCTGATGAACAGCGGACTCTTCGCCCTTCCCACGACCGTATAAGTGAGGCGGTCAAACGTTTTCTTGAGATCGACTTCCTGATCCGGATTGGTAAAGGTAATCTGATCCCCCAGTTTAAATTCGTTCCCCCGATCTCCCGCGTCGATGACAATCTCTCCTGTGGCCTCCGGCATTCGACCTTCTGTAAGCACGTATTGATTCAGATTATTTCCTGGGTCATAGGAGAGGACCTTCGCGATCCGCCCGCTGTCACCGAGAAATACGTCTGCACCTCATCTACTCCGGCAATCAGCTTCAGCTTCTCGATATCGCTTTATTCGAGACCCAAGGTGGACTGAACTTTAAGATCCATCAGCTTTAAATCGCTATAGTAGTGATCCGCTGTGTCCAGCATATCTGGACCCGTGGCTTTTATCCCCGCAAAAAAACCGACGCCGAGCATAATAATGGCAAAAATGGACAGAAACCGCGCTTTTGTCCGCGATATTTCCCGGAAAATATCAGTCCACAACGCTCTTTTCTTCATCATATGTGTCTCCCTACCACTCGATGTTGTCTACAGAAACGGGGTTCCGATTCAAAACCATGTTTCGGACCTTGGCATTGTTGATCTCGATGACCCGATCCGCCATCGGCGTCAGGGCAGAATTATGCGTAATGACGATAACCGTCGTTCCGGTATGGCGGCAAGTGTCTTGGAGCAGCTTAAGCACCTGCTTCCCTGTATGATAATCAAGCGCACCCGTGGGTTCATCGCAGAGAAGCAGCTTCGGCTGCTTCGCGAGTGCCCTGGCAATCGCTACCCGCTGCTGTTCTCCTCCGGACAGCTGTGCCGGAAAATTGTTCAGACGATTACCCAGGCCGACATCCCGCAATACTTGCTCCGCATCCAGGGCCCGAGGAGAAATCTGCGAAGCCAGCTCCACATTTTCTTTTGTCGTCAGATTGGGAACCAGGTTATAAAATTGAAACACAAATCCGACGTCATTGCGCCGATAGCTCGTCAACTCCTTGCTGTTAAACCTGGCGATATCCGTTCCATCCACGAGTACTTGTCCCTTATCCGCCGTATCCATGCCGCCCAATATATTCAGCACCGTGGATTTGCCTGCACCGCTGGGACCGACAATGATCGCAAACTCGCCTTTTTCAATCTCTAGGCTGATTCCATCATTGGCTACAATGGTGGTCTCTCCCATTCGGTAGCGCTTATATTCATCCTTCATGCTCACAAAAGCCATGTGTACTCCACTCCCAACTCATGGTTGCAAAATCGGCTTGAATCGTTATGTAAACTAATGTAACCCAAAAGGGGGCTTATCCGGTGCTTTAGCCGTTGAGCCGTTCATCGTGATTGGATACGACCTTCGGCATGTGTCGTGATTGTGCTATACCTAGTATTTGTGTGTTTATCGTTGTTAGACTCCTTGTTTTCTGACGTTCATTCAATGAAATGATCCTTTAAAATCAGTGTAGCACAAACAAATCGGCCAAAGAAAACGCAGCCTCCCCCGCGATGGCAATGTCACAGAATGTTCCAAATTCGAAAGAGCCCGAACAGCACAAAAAAAGCGCTTCTCGTCTGAGAAGAAGCGCTTCTCTGATGGATTTATTGTTAATCGATATGCCCGGTCAGTATCGCTTCCTGAAGATCCTTGCCTTCGACCCAATCCCTGAACGAAAAATCGAGCACGTCGCCCTGAGCAAGCGAAGTCATGACCCTTCCTTCTTCGAAGGAGTACGAAAAGGTATGCAGCGTTCCGAACAAATCGTCGTAATCCGTAAAAAATATCGGGGACTTTCGGTCCTTAAACAAACCGAAAGCCTCGGTTTGGGTTAACTGTTCAGCATCCAAGCTATCGATATAACGTTTACGCCGAAGGGAATGCTCGATGGATGGCCTGTTTTTGCCCGGCAAAGCCTCATAATGGTTAACGCAGGCGATCGCCGCCTCCCCGCCCGCACGGGTAATCACTTGATCCGGACTTGCTTCCACAACGGCCATGTTCCCTCGTGCATCCCCTATGGAATAGTTATAACAAGCCGCATGGGGAATATGGCGAAGCATGTAAGACGCTTCTTCTACTGTACCGCATGACTCCAATATCATCCGAACACCGATCCATGGCGAAAGGCCCGCCTGGTATCCGTCAAAGCTGACAAAATGCAGCCCGGCAGCAAGCCCTTTTTCATTTACCCCGTCATGCCTGCCTAATGCCTGTAAATTATAGCCTGCGGTTGCCAACCCTTGATCGGCTTGAGCGGCAGTAAAATAACCGTCGTAAAACGCAGGCGTAAAATCGTAATTTCTTACGTAATACGAAGCGGTGATCATTGCCGAGCAGCCCATGGCCGCGATTTTCGGGACGTCATATCCGCCGAGAAGCGCTGCGGCTTTGGAAAAAGGCATTTCCAAGCCTTCCGCCAGTCCTTCAAGCTCCGATAACAGCTGCGGGGCAAACTCATTATAAATGCTCTTCAGTTGTTCCGTGTCGATCTCCGGCTTGGTGACCGCTTCGAAAGCTTTTAATATCGGTTGATTTCGCAGACGGCGACCCAGTTTTAGCCCATTATGATAGTTATCTTCTCTAAGCTGCAAGATGTGTACCGTGTAATCCGGCATTTTTACCCCTCCACCCAAGCGGTTTCCATATGGGAATATATCCCTAACCCGATTATAGATGCAATTCATCCATCTTCCAATAAAAAAGCTCCGACCCGGCATGTTTACGTACTGGGTCGGAGCAGATTGTTATTCACGCGGCAATTGTTTAAATACTTGAACGTATTGCTCGTATTTTTCCGACCAGGCGTCCTTGCGCGATTCAAGCGTTCTGCCATCCAGCAGTGCTTCAATGACGTCCAGACATACGTCCCAACCGGCAATATCCTTCGGTGTATGATCCGTAATTTTCGTTATCGTCTCGATCAGTACCAGACGACAGCCTTCGGCCTCGGGATGCAGCTCAAAACGCACCCGGTCCTCTCCCCACGTATACTCCAGTACCGATAACTCCCGATAATCCGTAATTTCAAATTCCTCGAACGTTCCATCCTGCAAGTCAAATGTAATTCTTCCGCCTTGACACAAATCTTCCACCTTCAGCTCCGAGAACCACTGTGTGAGCTTGTCATTATCCGTCAGATAGGACCACACCTTCTCAACCGAATGCTTCAGGCGGCGTTCCAATCGGACGGTCGTTCCGAACTCGTCTTGCTGTACTACTGCCAGCATTTTTTCATCCTCCTTAGTAATGTTTTATTCAAAAATGGATCTTCCAATCAAACTACATTAGGATGTTTAAGGAGATTCATCCTCATCCAGCAGCCTCTCCAGATCATCCAGCTTATTCGTCCAGAACTGCCGGTAAGGCTCCAGCCAGTGATGGATTTCCTCCAGAGGCTTGGCATTCAGGCTGTACACATGCCTTTGTGCCTCTTTCCGCAGCGAGACAAGACCGGCTTCTCGCAAAATGCGCAAATGCTTGGATACGCCTGGTTGGCTGAGCTGCATGAGATCTACAATCTCGCCCACCGTGCACTCTTTCAGGCGCAGGTAGTCCAATATCGTCCTGCGATTCGGTTCTGCCAATACTTCAAAAAGGTTATCGTTCAACATGTTTATTATATTACTTTATAGTTATATTTCTGTAAAGTTATATACAAATATGGACGGATCTTTGAACAAACATAACGCCTTCCTTATAATGAATCTATTGATGTTTGAAGGAAAGGAATGACGGAAATGCCCGATATCACTTTTTTGCGTGATCCTGACCTGCCGTTTCTCGAAATCAAAGAATGCGATACTATAGACAATCTTTCTTATAAGAAGCATTTTCACGAAGAAATTTCCATTGGCCTCATTGAAAAGGGAGCCACCCGCGTATGGTCGGCCGGGAAACGATTTGAGGCTGCCCAGGGGCATATTGTGCATTTTCCGCCGCTGCTCCCTCATGCCTGTCATCCCGAGAATCCTGCAAACTGGAAGTACACGATGATTTTTATCCATCCCCGGTGGCTCGGTCAAACCTCTTCGGACTATGATTCCAAGTACCATCAACCCCATGTGCCCATCCTGCATCCGAAATATCAAAACGAACGATCCCGTTATCTGATCCGTTCCTGCAGGACACTGCTTCAGCAAAATGCCACTCCCCTCGAAGTGGAGTCCGTGCTTATGACATTCATGCGGGAGACGGGTCTCCTTCAAGAGGAAGCCGCTTTGGCGTCTAGCGGCAGCGCTCATCAATCCCCGGCTATTCTCCGAGTGAAGCAGTATCTGGATCATCATTATAAAGATCGCATTACACTTGATATTCTGCAAGGCATCTCCGGAGTCAGCAAATTCCACCTGATTCGGATGTTTGCAGAATCCTATCATCTAGCTCCCCACGCTTATCAGAATTTATTGCGCATCAATTACGCCAAAGAGCAGTTACTTCAAGGAAAAGCCATAGCCGACGTTGCTGTGGAGACCGGGTTTTACGATCAGAGCCATTTCACGAGAGCTTTTGCCGGGTGCGTAGGGACAACGCCTCTTCGGTATGCAAAAGCAGCGACATCTTAAACAAACCGCAATTTTATACAAGACCCCCTCGCCTATACGTTGATAGAATCACAGAAGATCTTAATCAAACGAGGTGTTTAACTTGAACGATTCATTAACGGATGCGGCTTTTGCCGACGCTTTGAAGTCAGTCGCCCGTAACCTGCAACTCAAACAGTACGTCCAGCAATCCGCCGAATGGTATCCGATCCTGCTGCGTGCAGCAGAGCGTTTTGTCACGGGCGATGTGCTGGAACAAGGTTTGTCATGTCGGGATGCTCTGGACGCCAAAGGTTATCGCACTTCGCTGGAGTATATCGGGGAGAACACGCTGACCGAGGCGGAATGCACGCAGGCTTTCCTGGAGTTTACTAAGTTAATTGAAGCTTGTGCGGAACAGAGGACAGGAACCCGCATTTCACTCGACCTGTCCCACATCGGATTATCGGTAGACGAGGAATTGGCATACCGGCATCTTCTTGAACTGGCTCGCCGAGCCGAGGAAGCTGGATTGGAGCTGGTCATCAGTATGGAGGAATCCGCCAAAACGGATGCCATCCTTAAACTGTACAGAAAAGCTTCGGCCCAATACACGAATGTCGGTATTACTTTGCAAGCGCAGCTCCCGCGAACGATGGAAGATCTCGAAAGAATTCTTAGCGACGGCTCCGGCACGATCCGCATCGTGAAGGGCGCTTATCAGGAACAAGAGGGGCACTATATTCCCCGTTCGGAGATGCTGACTTC
The DNA here is from genome assembly GCF_050279985.1 of Paenibacillus sp. NPDC093718. Taxonomy (NCBI): domain Bacteria; kingdom Bacillati; phylum Bacillota; class Bacilli; order Caryophanales; family Paenibacillaceae; genus Paenibacillus; species Paenibacillus sp. NPDC093718. The sequence continues at coordinate 346,930 of NZ_JBNNUS010000005.1, read as the reverse complement.
GAGGTATGTACAAATGGTGGATTTATGCGTTCAAGCAGGCAGGCCCGTATCGGTCGCCACCCATGATGAAAGGATCCTGCGGCATATGACCAGCAACGAAATGTATCGCATTTCAGCCATCGAGCTTGAAATGCTGTATGGCATACGTCCGGACCTGTCCAGACAAATGAAAGCTGACGGCTTCCCTATTCGGATTTATCTGACTTACGGTGAAGAATGGTTTCTGTACCTGTGCCACCGGATAGCCGAGCACCCGCCGAATATATATGATGCAGTGACCCGGTCGATCCTGGGCGGCACCGATACAATTAAACAATATTGATCAACATCAGCAGGGAAGAAACGGCAGAAACACGCTGTTTCTTTCTTTTTTATGACCAGGTACTAAAAAATATTTTCGGATTGCCGATGTTATAGTTGAAACTTTATTCTAGGCCAATGCGTCATATTGTAGAGGAAAATAATAACAAATCTAAATTTCAGGAGGTTGAGTGTGTGAAAAGAATATGGACTGCCTTGCTAGCAGCTATACTGTTAATCCCCATGACATTCCAATCGCAGGTACAGGCGGCAGTGAACATCAGCGTCTTGATTGACGGCGTCAAGCTGTATACGCCTCAAGCACCTGTCATGATCCAAGGACGCGTCATGCTTCCGATGAGATCCATCTTCGAAGCCTTGGATGCATCGGTTAAATGGAATCAAAAAACGAAAACCGTCACAGCGACCAAGGATGGCACAACCGTCATTCTAAAAATCAACTCCAAGACGGCCACCATCAATAACAAGACGGTAGCGCTGGATGTTCCGGCGAAAAACTTAAAAGGCAATACCATGGTGCCGGTACGCTTCGTAAGTGAAGCCCTCGGCCAAAAAATCGGCTGGAATTCCAAAACGAAAACGGTCACCGTCAAAACAACGAACAATTCAGGCGGCGGAAATAATACCGGTATCGTGCCTGTAAATTATGTGACGCTTCGGGACATTGGTAATGCCGGCGACGGCCGCGATCTGCAGGTGAGCTTCTCCAAATCATCCACCGAGTCTTTAATTTCACATTACCGGGTGATGATTGTAAAGCAGTCCAAGACGTTAAACCAATCTGAGGCACAGCGCGTGTCCTCGGCAGCTTACACAACGGTGTACCCGTCCGGCTCGGATCCGACGCTGACCCTAACGTCGGGCTCAAGGGATGTGGATAATGATCTGATCCGCGATAACCAGGCTTATAAAGCCTACGTATTGGCAGTCAGCAAAACAGGCGGCACATATGCCCTTTCCTCGGCTTCGCCGTCGTTGACGCTGACCAACACCAATTCAGTAAACGGGGCAACCAACGTGAAGGTAAGCGATGTGAGCGACTATGGAGATGGCCGTGATCTGCAGGTCAGCTTCACGCGTGCCCAGAATGAGAGCAATGTAACCAACTATCGCGTGTTTGCGGTAAAAACGAAGGATGCTGCCAAGTTTAATCTGGCGGCTGCCAAATCCGTTCAAAGCCAAAATTACACGACGGTAAGTAAAACCAGCACGACGAATACAACGCTGTCCACGACGCTGAGTTCTTCCGCTCGTGATACGTCAGGGGAGCTTATCCGCAGCGGAGTCGCTTACACCGTGTTCGTCCAGTCTGTGAGCAGCAATGAGAACGTACTTGCAAGCAACCTGTCTTCAGGTTCGTCTTCAATCACCCTCAGCACGGGTAATTCAACGGTTCCTTTCATTACCCAGGTGACGGATATCGCTGATTTCGGTGATGGCCGTGATCTTCGCGTAAGCTTTAACAAGGTTTCCAACGAATCCAACATTCACTCTTATCGCGTGTTTGTCGTAAAGGACAGCAATTATAACAGCTTCAACTTAAGTAAAGCCAATACCGCCTCCAGCTACAACTACTATACCCATGTCAACAAAACCGGCAATAACATTAACAACTTGACGCTTGCATCGGGTGCCAGAGATGTGGATGGAGCCACGATTCGTAGCGGCGTGTACTATCGCGTATTCGTCATGGCCTTTGACAACAATAACGCCAATAACAACGTGCTGTCCGCTCCATCAAGCTCCATCATCTTGAGTTCCAGCTACAATGTGGGCGCGGTTACCAGCCTGTCTGTCACCGACGTGAACAACTACAATGACGGACGTGATCTGCAGGTGTCATTCTACCGCCCGTCCGATCAATCGAATATTAGCCATTACCAGGTATTCGTCGTAAAATCATCCGATAGTTATTTTGATCTGCACAGAGCAACCTACTTAAACAGCTATTATTATACGCAAATCAGCAAGAACAACAGCAGCAGCAACTACATGACGCAAGTGCTGAATTCGAGCAGTCGCGATATCGACGGAGAGCTGATTCGCAATGGCGTCAGCTATCGCGTCTATGTCCTGTCCGCAGGATATTCGACCAATAACAATGCATTGTCCGATTATGCATCCATTACGCTTGGGCAAAACAATCAGAATGTAAACCCTGTTTCTACGCCAACGTTGACACTGAACGGCAACAACGGAAACGGAAGCGATCTGAGAGTCGCCTTCAGTCCCGCTTATGGCGAAAGCTACATCGATCATTACCGGATTCTCGTCGTGAAGTCAAACAAAAGCCTGAACGTGTCGCAAGCTTACAACAACGGGAATTACACCACGGTTAACAAAACCGGCGGCACCATCACTCGGGATTTGACTAGCACGACCAAGGATTCCGACGGGGATCTCATTCAAAGAGGTTTAAGCTACCGCGTGTACGTCTTATCTAGAGGCAACAGCTATTCGAATTACAGCAATGCTCTATCATCGGTCTCTAATGCCGTTACGATTCAAGGCGTGACCCAGGTAGCAGCCGTAAAGGACGTTACGGTTGCTGATGCAGGCGACAACAATAACGCAAGCGACTTGAAAGTCTCGTTTACCAAGGCTGCGAATGAATCCAACATCAAGGAATACCGTATCATGGTCGTGAAGCAAGAAAACGCTGGTAATTTTAATTTAAATCAAGCTAACAGTGTAGCTTCTGGCAACTTTGATCGTGTACCGGTCGGCGACAATTTCAATAACGTTCTGAGACCTGGAACAAACGATGTTGAAGGTCAGCCAATTCGCAATTTGGTGGACTATCAAGTATTCGTATTGTCCGTAAGCAACAATGGTTCAACAAGCAGTGCCCTGTCGGCACCATCTGCGCCGATTAAGCTTACGGGTACCGCTGTAACGGTTCCTTCGGATGTATATGCCGGGATTGAAAGCACCAACGGGAATGGCAGTGATATTGTAGTCAAATTCTCGGCCGCTACAGGAAGCATTAAAGAATATCGAATCATGGTGGTACCAGCCAACAAAAAATTTGGCGATTTTGAAGCAAATAATGTACCGCTTGGAAACTACACAATAGTTAATGTCGATTCCAGCCAGAAACAATATGTAAAAAACTTGGAGGCTACAACGAAAGACGTCAATGGTGCAGTCATTGCATCTGGCCAAAAGTACAGTGTATTCATCCTGGCTGTTGCCGATGGCACTGTTTCTACCAGCAATACTCTGTCCGATTCTTCTGATGTGTTTACGATCCCGAATCCGACCCGAGCAACGGGCGTTACAGCCAAGTTGGATGCAAGCGGGAAGCTTCAAGTCGATTTCAAGAAGGCGATCGATGAGCGCAGCATTACGGCTTACCGCCTATTGTTTGTAGAGAAAGATAACATCAAGACCTTCAATCTTAAAGCAGCAACGGACGCCGCTGCCAAAGAGGATAAAAACGCAACAATAAAACCCGATGGCAAAGATATCTCGGCTCTGATTGAAATCCCTGCCAAAGATGCCTTCGGTAAAGACATTAAAGACAATACGGAATATGCCGTTTATGTCCTGTCCGTGCTGTCCAAAGACAAGAAAATCGCTTCGAGTGCTCCATCCGCAACACCTTTATCCGAAGCATCCAAAACGCTTGTATTAGTTAAAAAACCTTAGTCGAAGGTAGAATACCAACCTTCTCTAACATAAAGAGCTGTTCCTCCGGTCAAATTTGACCATGGGGAACAGCTCTTTTTTCACCCCTTCCTCCACCAAGCCCCACTCCTGGAACTACCTGCATCTTATAACTAATTTTCACATGATTTTATGACGAATTGTCCGGGTACTTCCAAATGGGAAAATATGATAATTTATAAACAGGAAAGCGCTTTCAATATATAATTGGAGGTGAACGTCTGCTCTGAATCCTTTCGTAACAACTAGAACCTCAACACCCGACAGATACCTCACACGAAGTCACTCTAGTTAAAACATCGATTTACAACTTTCATTACAAAAGGAGCTGCTAATGATAAACCTGAATAAGAAATCCCTATGTTCCTTGGCACTTATCGCTGTTCTGGTCCTTTCACTATTCCCATCCTTTGCATCCGCTGCGAAAAACGAACATTCAAGGTCTCCAAAGAAAAATCCCCAAGCCTTCGTCAATGATATGCAGCCCGGCTGGAACCTTGGCAATTCGCTGGACGCCGTGGGAGCAGACGAAACAGCATGGGGGAATCCGCGCATCACCAAAGCTTTGATCAACCAAATCGCGGCACAGGGATATAAGAGCATCCGCATTCCGGTAACCTGGAACAACCATATCGGCAGCGGGCCGAACTATACCATCGACGCTGCTTACATGGACCGCGTCGAGGAGGTTGTCGATTGGGCGCTTAAAGCCGATCTATATGTCATGATCAATGTCCATCACGATTCTTGGCTTTGGATTAGCCATATGGAGAACAATCGCAATGAGGTCGTTGCCAAGTACAACGCCGTGTGGACTCAAGTTGCCCATCGCTTCCGGAACCATTCCAACAAACTGATGTTTGAAAGCGTCAATGAACCTCGTTTCTCGGATGGCGGGACCACCGATGAGAAGAAAGCATTTCAGATGCTGGATGAACTTCATGTGTCATTCCATCAGATCGTCCGCGGCTCTGGAGCACGCAACGCAACCCGGCCGCTTGTGCTATCTACCCTGGAGGCCTCTCCAACCCAGGAGAGAATGAACGAACTATATAACACCATGACGAAGCTGAATGACTCCAATCTCATTGCCACAGTCCATTATTATGGATTTTGGCCGTTCAGTGTGAACATCGCGGGTTATACCCGTTTTGAGACGGTTACCCGGAACGATATCGATCAAACATTCAACAATGTGTATAACACCTTTATCGCAAGAGGGATTCCTGTCATCCTGGGTGAATACGGACTTCTTGGCTTCGATCAGAGCACGGGAGTCATTGAGCAGGGAGAGAAACTGAAGTTCTTCGAGTATCTAACCTATTATCTCAAACAGAAGAACATTACCCATATGCTATGGGACAACGGCCAGCACTTTAAGCGAACCGCTTTTACCTGGTCCGATCCGGAGCTGTACAACATCATGAAGGCGGGTTGGAGCGGGCGCTCTTCCACGGCTGATACCGATCTGGTCTTCGTAAAAAAAGGAGCTGCCATCCAGAATAAGAGCATCCCTTTGAACTTAAACGGCAACACGTTAACCGAAGTCCGTACAAACGGACAGCTGCTAGTTGCCGGGCAGGATTATACGCTTAACGGAAATGCGATCACGTTTACATCCAGCCTGCTGACCAGACTGACTTCATCCGGCCAATTCGGCGTGAATGCTGTATTGACGGCCAAATTCAACCGCGGTGCGGACTGGAATTTCAGGGTCATCTTCCATGATAAGCCTGAGCTGCGTAACACGCAGGGTACAACCGATTCGTTCAGCATTCCAACGACATTCAACGGAGATCAGCTAGCCACGATGGAGGCGGTATACGCGACGGGAGGCAATGCAGGACCGCAGGACTGGACCTCCTTCAAAGAGTTTGAATATACGTTCTCCCCTTCCTACTCGACCGGTGAAATCAAGCTCAAGCCTACCTTTTTTAGTGAGGTCAGAGACGGAGAAGTGATCCTCAAGTTCCATTTCTGGAGCGGTGAGGTTATCACCTACAATCTTACGAAAAGCGGAAGCAGCGTAACCGGTAACGCCTCTTAGGACATCTTATATAACATTAACGGCCTGTCGGGAGCCTTCCCGCAGGCCGTTTTGCATTCACTACGGCTGCACCCCTCATACACGCGACGGCAGATGAGCAGCTGCAAACTGGATGCGATGTGGTTCCAATTAGAATGAACAAAAGCTCAAGCGACATCACTTGAGCTTTCATCTGTTTAGGCTTGAGACATATCTCGCTCAGCCACAAACTTATCGATAATGTCCGAGATCACATTCATGCTGACAGGCTTGCTTACATACTCATCCATGCCCATCCCTAAATATTTCTCGCGATCGCCCTTGATCGCATGGGCCGTGACGGCCACGATATAAGGCTTCTTTTCGGATGTAACCGATTCTTTTATGAGCCGGACCGCTTCCGTTCCATCCATGAAGGGCATCTGAATGTCCATGAACACGAGGTCGTACGAATAGCGCTCGAAGGCTTCAACCGCCTCGAGTCCATTCTGGACGGTGGTCGAATTGTATCCCAACTTCTCAATCATTTTCTTGAGGACTAACTGATTTACCTCATTGTCCTCGGCAATCAAAATTTTCAGATCGTTTCCTAAGGAGTGATTCTCGTGGACGGCCCCATTCTCCTGTTGATTGCCATCATTCGACTTAAACGAAAAATCAACCGTAAACGTAAAGACAGACCCCGACTGGTTCTGATTCTTCTCATACCAGATATCTCCGCCCATCAACTGAACGAGTTTTTTGCAGATCGCCAGCCCCAGCCCCGTCCCTTCCACCTGGCGGGTCATATAATGGTCGACTTGATAAAAGGGTTCAAATAGCTGCGCAACCTTCTCACTCGGCACGCCTATGCCTGTATCCGTAACGGAGAATTGGATAAGGGCCGAGTTCCCCTGGTTCTCGACACACTGCACAGCGATGGAGACGGCACCATTAGGCGTAAATTTAATCGCATTACTAAGCAGGTTCATTAAGACCTGCCTCAGCTTCGTCACATCCCCGTAAACCTTATTCGGAACGTCCGAAGATACGGATGTGGTTACCTCAATATTTTTCTCCAGCGCCTTCGGAAGAATCAGGTTTAATGTCTCGGACAAAGCCGTTCTTAGGTTAAATGTTTCCTCCACCAGCTCCGTTCTGCCCGATTCGATTTTTGAAAAGTCCAAAATATCATTGATGATGTTCAGAAGGGTTGTCCCGCTTTTCTTAATGATCTGTACATAATCCCGCTGCTCCTCATCAAGCTCTGTTTCAAGTATCAGGTCCGTCATCCCGATCACACCATTCATCGGCGTACGGATCTCATGGCTCATCATCGCCAGAAACTCGCTTTTGGCATTATTCGTCTTCTCGGCTGCTTCCTTCTCGATGATGAGCCTCTTCTGCTCTGTCATGTCCTTGGCAATAATATAGAAACCCACATTCTTGTTATGAATGACAATGGGTGCCAGTGTAGCGAGCACTTCAACCGTATGTCCATCTTTGTGATGGATAACGTTTATAGCTTTCTCGACAGCAACGAAATCGGCTGTAGGAGAGAGTATACGGGCAAGATGACGTTCACCGATCAAATTCGAAATCTTGGTTCCAATTAATTCCGGAATTTTAAAACCGGTCAGCTGCTCTGCCATCTGGTTCCCGTTAATGATCCTTCCCTCCAGATTAAAGGAAATGATCGCATCATGGTTATACTTCTTCAGCGAGGTGTAGCGTTCAATGCTCTCCTGGAGCCTTTGCTCGGCAACCTTGCTGTTGGTAATATCAACAATTTGCGAAATGAAAAACAAAGGAGTATGATCCTTTTCGTCACGAACCATAGAAACATGCATCGATGCCCAGATGCCACGGCCGTCTCTATGCACGAATTGTTTTTCCACCGAAATGGTTGAGGACGTCTCATCCAAGGATTGAAACAGCTTATCTTTATTGTTAATGCAATCAGAATAAATATAATCGGTTGCCGGCTGTGACATCAATTCTTCCTCCGTCAAGCCAAACATTTTGCAAGCCGCAGGATTTACGCTGATCCAATTTCCTTCTATCGTAACCAGGGCAATGCCAATTGGAGCACTTTTGTAGACATGTTCAAACAAAGCCTGATGGCCAAAAATGTTGATATCACTCATACTCTGCACCTCCTGATACCGATTATTATACATCAGCATCTTCGAAATGGGGCTTTTTCAGAGTATTTTTATATTGCTAATCATTAGCAGCGTCATCCATCGGTAACCCAAACAATAGACGTCATCCCTTGCATAGCGAAAATCCCACCACATCACCAAGCGATTCGCTGCCGCTCTCGAAAAGACTCCCCGCTAGGTCCATCATCCTCCATCGTCGCCAGCCACACAGCCGTGTCAGCCCCTTCGGCAACGGTTAACGGAGCATCCTCACCGCCCATATCGGTCTGAACCCGGCCCGGACAAACCGCGTTTACCTTTATGCCGGTACCGGCTACCTCGTGCGAGACGAGGCAGGTTAACGCATTCAGCATCGTTTTGGAGATACGGTAAGCCGAGGACGACCCTTTTAAACCGTAACCATCCTGCATTATTTCGAAGGCGCCAAGACCGGAAGAGATGTTTACGATACGCCCGTAATGATGCTTCTTCATCAAAGGGATCGCCGCCTGCGTCATTCGCAAAGCACCAAAAAAATTCGTCTCCAGCGTTTGGCGCACGACCGACTCCTCTACATCCAGCACAGAAACCCCTCGGTCCAAAATCACCCCGGCATTGTTCACCAGCACGTCAAGACGGCCGTACTCTGACTGTATTCTCTCCATCATCCGGGCCACATCGTTGATTTCATGGACATCCGCCACCTGCAGCTTTACATGAAGCCCGACCGCAAGCAATTCCTGGACAGCTAACCTCCCCTTCCTTTCGTCCCGAGATGTAATGATCACCTGAAGTCCTTTGGCAGCAAGCTGCCTTGCAATCTCTTTTCCTATTCCGCGGTTGCCCCCCGTCACGACAGCAACTCGCTTCACAACCTGTCCGTCAACCTTGTTCATTACGCCGGTCCCCCTTGTCCAAAATAGCCACCCATGCCGTAATGTTCTCCTGCAAATGGATTTCCGCCTGCTTCAGCAGCTCGATCTGCAGCTGGATTTCATCCAGCTTTCGCTTCCCCACCTCAATCGCATTCGGGAGACATTCGATTTTGGGCTGCTCATCAAACGCACATTGGAAAAAACTCATAATCTCCTTCACCGTCAATCCCAGGCTAAAATACATCTGGATCAGCCGAACCCGCTCGATATCCGTCTCCCTATATTCACGGTAGCCATTATGCTGACGGTCCGGAGACAATAGTTCCTTCTCCTCGTAATAACGCAAGGAACGCAAACTTACGCCCGTTTTACGTGACAACTCACTAATATGCACACGCAGCAGCTCCTTTTCATTCGGTTAACCGCATTGTAAACCATCACATCATGTGAAGGTCAATCCGCAAATCCACTAGCATATAAGAAAAACGTCTATCGACGTACTCTCGAAGACAGACCGCGTTTAGATGTTGTTTTTCTAGCGATATATGGTAGGCCATGCTTCGAAGTTTATACTTTCTGATATCTAAAAAAAAAAACAGAGCTTAAGTCTGTAATGACTGCTCTGCCCTATTACCCGGGACCTAACGATTCTTCAGGTTGTTTACTCAGTACATGATGCATTCCACGATCTCAAGTAGTCCATGGCATAAACATAATCTTTTGCCCATTCGGAAAAAGCAAGCTGCGGATCCCAAGTGACTGCACCAATCGCTTTGGCACATCCCCAATCCAGTATACGCTGATGGAGCATATGCACCCTAAACCGATCAACAAAGCCTTCCTTAATGGCAGAGCCCTGTAAGTACATCTGTACAAAATGCCGGGCTACTTCCTGTTCCTCGAAATCCCAATACATAATCACCATCTTGGGCAAATCCGCAACTCCATCCCCAAAATATCCGGTCGTAAAATCAAAAATGCCGCTGATTCGCCACTCCTGACGAACCGTATCATACGCTACCAGCATATTCTCTGCCTTGAAATCCCCCATAACAAAAGTGGGGGTGCACTGCTTATCGAACTCATCCGCCGAGGCACGCAGCACCTCTTCAACCCATTCCGTATCGGTTGGCGTGATCTGGGAATATTGCTTGGCATCCTGTAACCAAAACCGAATCCGGTTGTAGAGCCACTCTTTATAAGATCCCTCAAACGGGCGGATCCTTTGTGTTTGCGGGTCGAGCTCGCCATACTGATCCACTTTCCAGCCGTGCATTTCATTTAAAATATTGGCTGCTGAAGAGGCAATATCTATGTGATCCGCTGCGCCAAGACTTGCTCTACATTGTGGATCGTTCATATGTACGCCATGAAGACGGGGCATGATCGCGTACCTCCAGCCGAAAATATCGACGGACTCATCCAGCAGATATGGGGCCGATAAAGGCAGTGATGTATATTCATGCAAATAGTCCGTATAAAATTTCTCTTCAGCGAACTGCCCTGCATAAAGGGGATTTCCCTTCAATACATAGCTTCCTCTGCTCGAGTTAATGAACAACGTCTGATTTCCTACTCCCTTAGACGTTTTCTCAGCTGAAATGAGGTTCCCTAGATTGTGTCTGCCCAGCATGATTTGAAGCTGCTCATCCGTTACATGACCGATGGGGTTGGTAGAGAAAAAGATCTCTGTTGTCAGTTAAAACGCCTCCTTAAAATTTCCACCGCCTTACCGGCATATACTTATCCGCAAAAAAATCCTATTATCAGATGATCCCAAACAGCATAAATCCGATGGAGTTAATAGCAAGATTGGCAAACATATGGACCATCCAGGATGCGTAAATATTGCCGCTGCGCTCATTCAACCAGTTAAACAGTAGGCCCGCGACAACCAGACCCGCGATTAACAACAGGAACAGTCCTACCGAGAACCAGCTGGACATCATCGCAATATGATACACGGCAAAGGCCCCGGCACTGAACAGATAAGCAAACCGTCGTCCGACCTGCTCCTTCAGTGTGAAAAAAGCAAACCCGCGGAAAAAGAACTCCTCCAGCAGTGAATTCGCAATCGATATATAAAGGGCTACAAACACAAAATTGCCCGCATTCACTCCCATATTGTCCTGCAAAGCCCCTGTTACGTTGGTGAAATCAAATAAAGGATTCAACAAAAAATATCCGCCAAGTATGATAGTGAATACGCCGAATCCCAGCAGCAAGGACATCAGGAGGCCTTTTCTCTCGAAGGTGAACAGCCTGCGAAACGGTACCCCGCCGGCGATCATGGCGTAACCAATCGGCAATGTCAGAAAAAGGATGATCTTGATGGCGGATTTGACAGCATAATCCGGACGGATCACCGCGTCTACCAAGCTCATGGCAAGACAGCTTAGTACGATGATGGTCAGAAGAGAAACGATTTTCCTTCTTGATCTCATGAAAGTATCTCCTTCGGCAGCGTATTACGGTTGCTATATAAGAATTCGATACACGGCGCATAATGCCCTCTACCTCCATAGAAAACGCCCCTGTGTCATCAAACATCAGAGGCGTTTTCGCTCAATCATCCATATTCGATTCTATGATACATAACGGCCTAGCGCGGCTTGGTACACACTCTTAGGCCGAAGCCCAATCAGTTTGTCTGCCGGTTCTCCGTTATGAAACACGATCACCGTCGGCATGGACATAATACCGAATTGAGCGGCAAGCTCCGGGGATTCGTCACAATCCACCTGATAGACCTCCAGGCGACCCGCTTCTTCCTGACTCAGCTCTTCCAGAATGGGAAGCAGCACTTTGCACGGCGGACACCATTTGGCTCCAAATTCAACCAGCGTGACTCCATTCTGTTTAATCGAGCCTTGAAAGCTGGCTGCATCTATTCGTGGTAAACTCATTTGCATTCCTCCGCTTCTTCCGATTCTCGTTCCTCCAGAATCGATTGCATGCGTTCCTCCAGATTCATCTTGATATGGTTCAGCTGGTGGATTTGCGCATCGATCTCTGCAATTTTTTGACGAAAAATCGGGAACACTTCCGCGCAGAACGCCTCTTTATTTTTCAAGACGCAATGCAGGAAACCCGCGATCTGCTCGGTGGACAATCCCAAATTCAAATATAACTGGATGGTACGCACCTGTTCTTCTGCGAGATTCGAATACTCCCGGTATCCGTTCTCGCTGCGAACCGGCATAAGCAATCCTTGCTGTTCGTAGTATCGAAGCGAACGGATGCTGACGCCGGTACGGGCTGCAAGTTCTCCGATTTTCATGCTTTTTCGCCTCCTGGATGAACGATTCGATTTCATTGTAAACCCTGACACTAGTGTCAGGGTCAAGCGAATTCTGCGAATATTTTATTAATGATCGTGTTAGAAACGACGGATACCCCCATCGATGTTATTCTCTTTTCTTGGCTTTGCCTTTAGAGCTTGCAGAAAATTTGGGCCAACGATTCGACGGTACATGCTGGAGCATCGTATGGAATACAGTCCCCCACTGCTCTTCGTTCAGCCGGCCGATGGGGAGCTCTCGATCCACCCCCAGCACTCGGACCAGCTTCGTAATCTGAGGAGGCGTGAACACGCCCGCCAGAGACGCGAATAACGGCAGCCTCGAGTCCCGCAATCCGTAGGCTGCCAGCGCTCTAAACTTCGGTTGATGCTGCGTGGCAATGAGCGGCTTTTTCCTCCGGTTGATGATTAGAATAGCGGAATCCACTTTGGGAGGCGGCGCAAAATGTTGAGGCGATACGGTCCGCACGAGCCGCATGTCATAATGCATCCTCCAGCTTAAGATACGCGGATCTTGAACAGGAACTGCCGTAAAACGTTTGGCTGCCCCCTTCTCCACAAGCAGCACGGCTCGCTGCAGCGGCACGCCGGGATGATCCAGCAGCTTCGCCATGATCGCTGTGGTGATCGAATACGGAATATTCGCTACGACGGCAAACGGACTTTTCGGAAGAGGATCCTCCAGGAAATCAGACGGTTTAACGCGAATGTTGCTGCCATCTTTTATCTTGTTGAACAGTTTATCAATAAAAGCCGGGTCTGTCTCGATAGCGATCACATGTGCCGCTTTCTCTGCGAGCGGAAAAGTTAATGCCCCTGTCCCCGCCCCGATATCGAGAACGGTATCGGTGGATCGGATCTGGGCCAAATCGATCATATCATGAATCAGCCGGTTGCTGATTAATAAATGCTGAGCGGAAAAATTAGACGGTTTCTTCAGCTTTTTCCGACTATTTTTATTATGTTTAAACACAAAAAAGCACCTCATTCATTCGTATAGTAATGAAAAAGGCACAGCACAAATAATCCTTCGCATTTTTACATGAAAATGGACGGATTTAGATGTTCTGTACCCTCATTAACGAATACGTATGAATGCGATGCAACACATGTAAAGACAATCCTCCCTTAGATGAAACGGATCAAATAACAACCACAGTATAACATGGGCGCCTGCCTGGTTCATGGGAGTCTTCTTTTTAAAGGGTTCTTTACCATCAGTACTAGGGATGGGTATGGTATGTTGAGAAAGTTGGAATAAACCGTTCCGAATCCTAATGAATACCCGTAATCTGACATACTAGAAGGAGCAAACCGATATGGAGATCTATTTCACTAATGAAACTGCAGAATCAAACAGCGCCGACATAAATTACGTAAGGAACCAAATGATTAAGTATAATCTGAAGCACTTCCCAGACGATTTAAAGGGTCGTTATCAGGAAGTCAACGTATTGTTGAGGAATGCGGACGGTCAAATTTTGGGCGGAATTGTGGGGGAAATATGCTGGAACTGGCTGGAGATCCACTACTTGCTCGTGGATGAACCTTTCCGTCAATCGGGGTACGGCACCAAGCTGTTAAACGAGGCGGAAAAAATAGCAATCGATAAGCAATGCGAGTTCGTTAAATTGGATACATTGAGCTTCCAAGCCTTGGACTTTTACATCAAGCAGGGGTATGAGGTATATGGCAAGATCGAGAATGCCGGACGGCATACGCATTACTATATGAAAAAGGATATTTAAAAGAAGGCAGCAAACACCGCCTTCTTTAGTTCCTCCATCAAACCTGCCGATTAAAAACATGGTTTAACATCTCACATAATTGCGTTTAAAACCTAGTTTCCCTCTCTCGACTTCGTTCCTAATATTTTCGGAAGCGTTCAGGAACTTGCTCTTATTGTCCCGCTTCATTTCTACCGGTCCTACGGCCGTTGCGGTCTCAACCGCCTTATCATGAAGCGGCAAATAGGATATGGCTGCGGTGTACATGAAATTATTCATTGCGGATTTCGTTCGGTCCGGAGACTCGTGAATGGTCTTTTCCACCAGTTCGAGCATGGCCGAGATTTTACTCTCCGGGAACTCACGATCCGGTCTGCTGCCGAGCAGCCAGCAGTAACAGCTCCACCCCGCCGACATTCTGAGCTCCTCGCCGCTTGCGATCCATTGATCGGCAACGTCTTGCGCAATATCTGCCTCCGCCAACGTTACGGCAACCACATAATCGGACAGCATATAAAAATAGGCCGCATCCATCCAGCGATTATAATCCGCTGCCGTCATCGCTTTAGGGTCTGCAATGATGCCGGCAAAGTACATGGCGTCGTAGTTCCCGGTGGCATATAGCTGCTCAGCCAGAGGCTGATTGATTTTAATTTTCTTGGCCATCGGCTTCATGGCGCCTGTCGCCACGCCAAAGAGCGGTTCACGCGCCCCATTGGACAGATACATTTTCCTGAGCCGTTCCTTGCCGAGTGCTTCAAGCTCCGCCATAACGGATTCTGCATTCATGGTTCGACACTTCCTTCATTGGCTTAGTATGCAGCTGCCGAATAAGCGGCAGCCGCAGTTCACATGACTTGAGTGTACAATAATATTGAAGGCCAAGCCTAGTCTCATTTGATGGAAAGTTCGGCTTCTGTTCAAGGTTTTACGCAAAAAACCGGCGATCGCTTCCCGATGGAGTATCGGGAAGTAATCGCCGGCAGCAGAAGTTACATAGCCTCCGGTTGCTCCGCCTGGACTTTCGGTGTCACCACCGACACAAGCAGTTCGTTTGCCGATGAGATCGGCACGACCCCGTCGGGCAGTTTAAGATCCCCGACGTGTAAGGAATTCCCGATCTCCAGTTCGCTGATATCTACAGGAATGATGGCAGGAATACGGTCAGGGAAAGACTCAATCTCGATAAACGTGCTTTGAATTTGGACGACGCCTCCAAGTTTGGCTCCCTTGGCGGTGCCGATGTAATCGAGATTTACTCTCGTCCGAACCACTTCATTTATATTGATGCGTAAAAAGTCGACATGAATGTATTCACGAGTGATTGGATCACGCTGAACGGACTCCAGCAAAACCGGTAGCGGCTCCCGATCGTCAAAACGAAGCTCAAGGATTCCTCCTTTGCCGTTCCTTGCCCATTTGCCGAATTCTTTGGCGGACAGTTGAATCATCATATTGTTTTCCCCTGTGCCAAATACAACCGCCGGAATTCGTCCCGAAAGACGAAGCTGCTTCAATCCGGTTTTGTTCATCGCGGCGCGCGTTTCTGCTCGTAAATTCACTCTCATCTCAACAACACTCCTCAGATTATCGTTATTTGGGTGCACTCTCCATCGATCGTCCATAATGAACTACGGATTTCTCCCCCCGTAGCGGGGAAATCAGGAGCACCATTGCATCACCTCCAGATAGACATTAAATGTAAAACGGCTATAAATATGCGAGAAGGCACCTCGTCCCAAGGGAACGAAATGCCTAATTACTTGCTACCATATCATAGAAAAAGTGTGTTGTCGACCGAAGCGGGCTGGAATCTCTTTCGCCCCTCTTTGCAATATCTCCCATTTAATTGTCTTTCCTGACCAACAGCGTTACCGCTTCCACATGGCTTGTCTGCGGGAACATGTCGACCGGCTGCACCCAATCAAGCTCATAACCGCCGTCAAGCAGCACCTTGCAATCTTTCGCCAAGGTCGAGGGATTGCAGGATACGTATACAAACCGGTTCGGCTTGGTGCGGAGCACCGTCTCCAGGAAACGCGAGTCCAGGCCGGTACGCGGCGGATCAGCAATGATGACGTCCGGCTTCAAACCCTCCTTGACCCAGCGCGGCAGCAGTTCCTCTGCCTGGCCGACGTGAAAGCTCGCATTAGCCCGTCCGTTTCGCTGCGCATTGGCCTTGGCATCCTCGACGGCTTCGGGGATCGTCTCGATGCCGCGCACCTCCTGAGCATAAGGCGCAAGCCATAGGCCGATCGTACCCGTTCCGCAGTAGGCGTCGATGACGGTTTCCTTCCCCGTCAATCCGGCCGCCCCCCGGACCGACTCATACAGCTTGACCGTCTGCTGCGGATTCAGCTGGAAGAACGCTCTGGGCGACAGCGAGAATTGCAGGTCACTCAGCGATTCCTGCATGCTCTCGGCTCCCCACAGCGAGATTGTCCGGTCTCCGAAGATGAGTGAGGTTTTCTTCGGATTGATATTGAGTGAAATCCCGCTCACCTCCGGAATGGTAAGGCGCAGCATGCGAACGAGATCGTCCTGCCTTGGCAGCTTGCTTCCGGCCGTGACCAGCGTCACCTGAATCTCTCCCGATTGGAAGCCATGGCGAACCACAATCGTCCGTACGCCGTCCTTGCTTCCATTCTCCTTGTGCAGCGGAATCCGCATTTCTTCGAGGACGGATTTGACCTTCTCCACTGCTTCATTCACCTTCGGATGCTGAATCGGGCAGCCGCTAATGTCCACAATCGTATGGCTGTCCGCTTCATAGAGCCCTGCGATCACTTCGTTGCCCTTCCGTTTCAGCTGCAGCTGCGCTTTGTTCCGGTAATCCCATGGGTGCTCCATGCCGAGGATCGGCTTAAATTTTACATCGTCCCGTCCTGCATACCGGCTGAACGCCTCACGCACAATATCCGTCTTAGCCTGCAGCTGTCCCTCATAGGAGATATGCTGAATTTGGCAGCCGCCGCAGATGCCGAAAACCGGACAAGGAGGTTCAATCCGGTAAGGCGAACGCTTCTCCACTTCTACCAGCTGTGCCTTGATAAATTTAGGCTGGACCTCTTTCACCTCGGCTTTGACAACTTCGTTCGTGATCGCTCCGTCAATAAACACCGCTTTGCGGCGGTAATAGCCGACTCCTTCACCGTTAATGCCAAGCCGTTTGATCGTAACGACAATAATGTCGCCTGCTTGCAGCTCATCCGCGTGCTCACGTCCGGATGAAGGCCGTGGCCCGCGTACTCCTTGCTTATATTTATCGGACGGTTTCGCCTTCGAATACGATGAAGCCGATAACGAATCCTTGTTCTTCCTATGTTCGCGCTTAAAAGCCGGCTTGGCCCCTGTTTGGTTCGCTGCCGCCCTATCACCCGGCTTCTTTCCGTATGCCGTTGATTTGTTGTTTTTGGTTCCTTGTCCGGAACGTCGTTGTTCGCTCATGCCTTGAATGCTCCATCCTTAATGGTATCGAGTCCAATATACCATGCCGAACCTGCGAATGCTAACGGGCTGTATTCTTTCTCCTGATTTCATGGGTATTCTTCAGCTTCCTAGGCGTCAATATCTTCACTGCGTAAAACCGCAAAAAATATTTTTGCAATTCGGAAACCAGAGGCGATCTTTCAGCGTATAATTCCATTATCATACATTCTCTTTTGGAGGTATCTTTTATGTCGTTTTTTAACAAAATGCTAGCCAGTGTAGGAATTGGAGCAGCCCAGATCGATACGCATCTCGAAAAATCCTCCTATTATCCAGGTGAAGAAGTACGCGGCGTCATTCACATTAAAGGAGGAAACGTAGAGCAGACGGTCGACCGTATTTACTTGAAAGTGATGACGGAATATACCAGGGAAAGCGACGACAAGAAGTACATAGAATCCTATACCCTTGCCAAAATCAATGTCTCCAGCCGCCTCACGTTAAAGCCTGGCGATCAACAGGAAATACCATTTTCTTTTGCCCTGCCGCTGGAAACGCCGCTCACCATTTCGCGGCAGCCGGTATGGATCCATACCGGCCTTGATATCGATAATGCCATCGATCCGAAGGACCGTGATTTTATCGACGTTGAACCGAACGAAGGCGCATCCGTTGTCTTTGACGCCGTGGAAGGACTTGGCTTCAGCTTCAAAATGGCCACCTGCGAATATCACCCGAGATTAGGCCAGGGCGTTCCTTTTGTGCAAGAAATTGAATTTTATCCTGGCTCCTCTTATGCCGGCCATATCAAAGAGCTTGAATTGATTCTTTATCCGGAGCAGGAAGGGATTTCCGTCCTGGTCGAAGTCGACCGCAGAGGCAGAGGGGTATCAGGCTGGCTCCAGCGATCCCTTGATATGGATGAACAGCACTCCTGGGTTACCCTGGATCAGCAGGATCTGGAGCAAGGACCATCCCATGTGGCCCAAATTCTTGACCGTGTTATCCGCAGATCAATCTAATGAAAAAAATGGCCAGCAAGGCAGGTCACTTGATCCCAAGTGACTCTCCTGCGGGTCATTCTTTTTAAATAAAGCTTATTAAATAAAATAATGCGGGTACTTCTCGCGTAAAATATCCTGCTCCACAACGACAAGACGCAGATGACGCTCCATTACGTTCATGGCCTGCTCCGCTTGTTTATGGACGATCAGCTGATACATTTCCTTATGCTGCGAAATGATATGCTCCCAGTTGGAGTCTTTGGACAGGCGAAGCAGCCGCAGACGGTTGAAGTGAATATTCAGTTGCTGCAGCATCTTCCAGGTCCGTTCTTTGCCCGTACCCTCAAACAGAATTTGATGGAACTCCTCGTCCAGCTCAAACAGCTTATAAAAATTATGGTTTCCCGCGCATATGTCCTGAAGCGCAATATTGGTTTCCAGACGGAAACGGAACTCTTCGGGAAAAAAATCGCAGGCGAGCGCCACGATTTCCTTCTCGATCTTCTCCCTGATAAACCGGCCTTCCTCAACATGCCTGAGATTAATACGGGATACGATTGTCCCGCTTTGCGGAATAATGTCGAGCAGTTCCTCCTCGGCAAGCTTCATGAACGCTTCCCGGACCGGCGTTCGGCTGACATTCAATTCATCCGCAATTTCCTTTTCCGAGATTTTCGTACCCGGCTCCAGCTCCAGATGGAATATCCGGTCTTTCAGCAGCTGATAGGAATACTCCCTGGTAGAGCCTTTAATCTTTTGCTCTGTTGACATATGTCGTTACCTCTTTCTCTTATGCTCAATGTTCTTTTTGCTTACGTTATAAGATTCGGCTGACGCATCGCTTCCTATTTGGATGGCTCTTCCGATACTGTTGAAGTTATTTCTCCCTCTATATTACCTGAATCAAGGGCACGGGCGGTATATAATGTACGGGAATCTGCGGAAAAAGCTCGCGGAGCAGCTTGGCCGCACAGGCCATACCGGGCTCCTCGCTGGCGGCATGACCAAGCAGAAGCATGGACGGGTTCCGGCCTTGCGCCGCTGCATCGCCGATATATTCGGGTGTCTCCCATTCCGGGCCTTCGCCCGCGATAAGAAGATCCAAGCGCTCATTCACGCAGAGGGGAATGGCATGCGCGCCGCCGCCACGGTAGCCGACGGTTATGCCGATTCTGGAGCATATTCCGCTTCTATTCCCGACATAACGAAGATACGGAAGATTCAGCTTTCTTTTTATATCTTCTGCAATCTCCTGAACTGTCAGTTCTCCGGGCAGTGTGACTAGGGCAGCTGTAGGAAGGTACGTATCGATATATGGTTCCCAGTCGAGTGCATGAACCAATCCCTGTGTAATCATATCGGGAACATACCTGTGTGGCGCATCATGAAACCGGTAAATCGTCAGATTGCCGGATTGGATCAGATCTATTTTATCCTGGTGGACAGAACTCGCCTGCATCCCATCCACTCCATCCTCATGGTGGCTGTAAAAGATCCCCTCATGGGTGATCACAAGGTTTGCTCCGGCCTGCACGGCTCTCTGCAAAACCGAAAACGAGGCGGCGAACGTGACGACGATGCCGTGAACGTTGGCATCCGTGCTTCCGGCTACAACCCTGTCCACCGTGGATTCAAAGCGTCCCGCTGGTTCTGTTAATCGGTTGATTACGTCTTGAACGGTCACACTCAATTTAGAACAACCTCCTTGTCGTCAACATTGCAGGATGGATCATCGCGACCGTCCGAACCTCCAGACAGGCTGCCTTTCCATAAAGAAACGGCAGCCTGTCGATCCGTTGGTTATTGTTGCTCTTTATATTTTTTATAAGTCTTATTCGCAATCTCCAGGTATTGTCCCACGCCCTGGCTATCCAGCTCCTTCACGAACTTGTCGTACTCGGCAAGATCGCGGTCGCCCAGAATGAACTTCAGCGTGTTCTGATCCGTATAGTCCTTCAGCGGCGTGCTCAAAAGCGTTACTCGCTCGCGTTCTTCGACCGAGTACGGAATCGGCGGCTCCGGCTTCACGACGGTTTTTGTTTCGCTCATGCTCTTCTGGAACTGCTGCTCTTCCTCGCTGAACATGGATTGAAGCAGCTCGGTCGTGCCGCCGTACGCAAATACGCCGCCCGAGAAGCCGTGCTCGATCCGCAGATCCTTCGTGCCCTTCGGATTCAGTCCGTTGTAGTTAATGTCGTCCATCAGCTTGCGTACGCCGCCTTCCTTGGTATACGTTACGCCTTCGACGCCCCACTTCGTAAATTCCTGTCCCTCGTCGCTGTAATAGAGCCAGTCGATAAACTGCAGGATGGCTTTAAAATGCTCGCTCTCTTTCACTTTGGAAGAGATCATCACGCCGTTCTCAAGTCGGCTGCCGGACATCAGCTGGCCTGCCGGGCCGCCGGGAACCGTGATTTTGCTGATCGCATACTTGCCTTCGCCCAGCGTTTTATCCATATCATTGCGGTGCTGCACCACGGTCTGGGAGTTGCCGTTAATGATGAAGGATTTGCCGGTCACGAACTTTTGCACGGCCTGATCGTCATCCTGGGTAAAGCTCTCTTTGTCCAGCAGCCCTTCGTCCACCAGCTTGTGGAAGTAGGCCAGCATGTCCTTATATTCATCCGTTGCCGCCGTATACACAAATTCATCCGTATCTTCCTTATACGTAAGTCCGCTGCCGTAGCCCCATCCGCCTTTGGTGCCGAAGCCTGTAGCCGCGATGTTCAGCGTACTGTTGAATTTGAACCGGTCGGAGAACGGCGTAACGTCCGGGTACTCCTGCTTCAACTGCTTCATGGCCGTATACAGCTCATCCCAGGTCGTCGGAATTGCGATGTTATGCTTTTCGAAAATATCCGTGCGCACGATCAACGTATAGTCCGGCCACACCGCTTCATGGAGGCCCGGGAGCACATAGTATTTTTTGTCCTCCTGGCGGAGCCCTTCCAGTTCGCTTTCCATGTCCCATTTCTCGATCTTGTCCTTGAAGTTCGGCATCAGATCAATATAATCGCTGATCGGAAGAATCGCACCGGAAGCCACGAACGCGGATTCCTCCCCGGGGTAAGTCTTCGGAATGACCAGCGGCGCATCGCCGGAGCTGATCAGCAGACTGCGCTTTTGGCTGTAATCGCTCATCGGCACGATCGTCGGCTTCAAGGTCACGTTAGTCATTTCTTTTATTTTAGCAAAAAGCATCCAGTCCTGCTTGTAAGGATACGCCGGCTGGTCACTGTAGAGGATGGACAGATCGAACGGCTCCGTCGCCTTGAACGTATCGCCCACGGCGTAGGTTTCCATGGCGCCCTTATCCTGGATTTCGGCCTCTTTGCCGCCTGTTTTATCGGTGCACGCCGCCAATACCGCAACAATCAATGATATCAATAAAGCTTTGTCAGCAAACGATCGATGACTCTTTTTCACTTTCTCATTCCCCCCATATTATCAATAAAATGTCCCTGCGGATGGTCCTATTGCTTTACGGAACCCAGCATGATGCCGGTTACGAAATAACGCTGCACGAACGGATAAATCGTCAATATCGGCAAAATGGTCAGCACCATGGTCACCGATTTGATATTGGCGGATATCTGCGTCAGGTTATCGGCCGAGGTGGCGCCCGCGGAAGTCACGCCCGTTGCGCCCGCTATCATGTTGCGTAAATAGATCGTGACCGGGAAGAGCTCCTTCTGATCCAGGTACAGGAAGGCCGGAAACCAGGAGTTCCAGTGTCCGACGGCATAGAAGAGAACCATGGTCGCGATGACCGCTTTGCTTAAGGGCAGCACGATCCGAAACAGCATGCCATAGGTGTTCAGGCCGTCAATGGCCGCGGCTTCCTCCAGCTCTTCCGGCATATTTTCAAAAAAGGACTTCATGATGAGCATGTTATATATGCTGATGGCTCCCGGGATTACGATGGCCCAGATCGAGTTGCTGAAGCCCAAGCTGTTAATGAGCACATAGTTCGGAATCAGCCCTCCGTTGAAGAACATCGTGAATACGGCAAACATCGTTAGAAACTTCCGGCCTACCAGCCTTTTCTTGGATAAGGCGTAAGCAAAAATCGTCGTTAAGAACATGGATATCGCGGTGCCGACCACGCTGTATACGACGGTGTTTTTGTAATTCGTCCAGAACATGGCGTCTTTGGTCACGGTTTTGTAGGTATCGATATTAAAGCCCCTGGGAATCAGGTTCACCTTCCCTGAATTGATGTACGCCTCGCCGCTGAAGGATTGAGCGACCACGTTCAGGAAGGGGTACAGCGTGATGAAAACAACGAACAGCAGAATGATGGCATTGCACACTTTGAACGCCTTATAGGATCTTGACTCCTTCATTGAGCTCCCTCCTTACCATAAGCTTCGATCCGTCAGTCTTCGCGAGATCGCATTCACGGAGAAGACCAATATAAGTCCGATCACGGACTCGAACAGTCCAATGGCTGTGGCATAACTGAAGTTGTTGGATACAAGACCGACTCGGTACAAGTAAGTCGAGATGACGTCGGCCGTCTCATAGATGACCGGATTGTACAGCAGCAATATTTTCTCGAATCCTACCGCCAGGAACGCTCCCATATTCAGGATCAGCAGCGTCACAATCGTTGGCAGGATGCCGGGAATCGTGACAAACAGCGTTTGCTTCCAGCGGTTGGCCCCGTCAATCCTGGCCGCCTCGTACAGGGATTCATCAATCGTCGTTAATGCGGCCAGATACAGAATCGCGCCCCAGCCCATGCCTTGCCAGATTTCTGAAGAGATATAGATCGTCCGGAACCACTCGGCCCGCTGCATGAAATTGATTCGCTCTCCATTAAAGAACTCCACGAGCGAGTTAACGGAGCCGTTGACCGACGTTAATTGCAGGATCATCCCGGCAACGATAACGATCGACAGAAAGTGTGGGAGATAGGAAGCCGTCTGGACGAATTTCTTGAACCGCTTGCTCTTCACCTCATTCAGCAGCAGTGCAAAGATGATGGGGACCGGGAACGTAAAAAGCAGGGACAACGCACCGAGCAGCAGGGTGTTCTTGAACACGTTCCAGAACGCAGGGTCATGGATAAACATGTTGAAATAGTGCAGTCCTACCCATTTCTCCCCATAGATGCTGCCTCCGGGCATAAACCGCCTGAAAGCAATCACGTTGCCAATCATCGGTCCGTATTTAAAAATGAGCAGATACATCACCGGTAAAATCAATAGAGAATACAGCTGCCAATCCTTCCGGATGAGGACAGCGACGGTTTTAAGTTTGGGTGGTTTCTTGGCCGCTTTCACGGCTGGCAGGGAATGATTTGCAACTTTTGGCTCCATCGACGTTATTCACTCCAATCCGTATGGCCTCTTCTCATACTTCTTCATTCATGGAATACGGCCGTGTTTCATGATCCATCTCCATTCAATAACCCTAAGAAATCGTTTTCATTTATTATGGCTATAAGCAGGCTGCAACCGTTACGGCAGGGTAATATCCCCCCTTCTATTGATCCCCCCTCCAATATTAAGCGCTTACATATTCATTTAAAAAATAGACTCCCGTATCTTGAACGTTAGACTAACAGAGTGATCCAACTGCTTCTCCCACTTATGTAGAGTGTCACACTTCACCATACTAGTATAACTAGTATGGTAGTTGGTTTTATTGTAATGGACGTTTTCCACAATTTCAATACATTTTTTTCTCATTAATAAAATTTAGATCCCAGGCCTCAAAAAAAACCGTGAGCGTTTTCAGGCTGTGCCCGAAACTCTACGGCTTTTGTATTCCATTCTTGCTGAGGTACTCTTCATGTATAAAGGGCAGAAGTCATCGCTTCTGCCCTTGAGGTCCCCCCTGCCCCTGCCAGCTTTATATTTACTTCAGCTCCGTCACGTTGCCGTCAATGCTGATGCTCTTGATGTCCACATCTCCCAGAAAAACGAGGTTATTCTTGCTGTCCAGATTATACAGCCACTGAAACCCGCTCTTTGTAGTACTCGTCGAACTAACACGAAGCATCATTTCGGATCCGTCCGCGGCGATGACCTTAACCTCCGGCGTATATTCCGGGAGTTTATCCAGCTCACCGTCGGTACGTTTGCCTTCGATAGCTACACCGATGGAAGAGACACTAATTGTGTTGAGAGACAGTGCCTCCTCACCCTCATTGATCGCCAGATTCAGACTCTGCTCTCTTTGCTTGCCGGGTGCAATGGTGAATTGTACATCCCAAGGGCCTTCAACGGCTTGGGTGTTGTCCGCTGACGTGATTCGATCAGCTGTGATCCGTGCCTTAAGCCCGTCGAGGTCATTCATCGCATCCATCTCAAATACAGCGATAAGCTTTTTGTTACCGTCAAGAAGCTGCTGCCCCACCATATAATTCACATCATGCTCCGTTTTCAGCTCAAGTCCGGGTATCGAAACACCCGCGGGGAACGGCGTACCATCCTTTTTCATGAAACTGACCACCAAATAGCCGCTGTTGCCGACATATATTCCTTCTTCAACATTCATGGTCACCCCGGACACCGTATCCGTCCCTTGTATGGGTGATCGTTCATCTTCCGCAATGGACGCGGATTGACCGAAGAACTGCTTCAAGCTATCCATGTATTGACTCGCAAAAGCGGTCGTGCTAAGTATCATAATCATCGCGGCAGCGATAACGATGCTGGCTTTATATTTTTTCACTTTCCTGTTTTTAAACACCATCGTTTCCTCCTCTTGAATCTTGCTCATCGCATTGCTCTTGATTCGTTCCATATCGATCTTCTGCGTCAACTCGCGTTCCTCTTCCTCCGTAAGGAGGAGATCCTCCAGCTCCTGATTGTCGATATTGGCCATGATATCTACAATTCGCCGCTTCACTTGCATCCATCCCCTTTCGCTATCGATT
This sequence comes from Paenibacillus sp. NPDC093718, assembly GCF_050279985.1. NCBI lineage: Bacteria > Bacillati > Bacillota > Bacilli > Caryophanales > Paenibacillaceae > Paenibacillus > Paenibacillus sp. NPDC093718. The sequence continues at coordinate 321,566 of NZ_JBNNUS010000005.1, read as the reverse complement.
TGAAGCTTCATTCCTATAGACACGGTCCATATAGAAAATCCTACGGGTTCTCGGTTTCATAATGAATGCGCAGTTTATCCTTTGCCCGGCGGATCCGGGCGGTGACGGCTTTCTCCTGCATATTCAGCCTGCTTGCAATATCTCGGACTTTCTCCAAATAGAAGTACCTGCGGATGAAGATTTCGCGATCCGGTTCCCCCATATCCTGGACCATGCCGCTAATCGCTTCCTTCTCCTGCCGCAGAATAGCCAATGCCTCTGCAGAAGGACAAGAAACCGCATCATCTTCCAATTCGGATTCAATGACCCGCTGTCTTTTTCGCAAAACATTCAAAGTATGATTACGCGCGGATATGGCCAGATAAGGCTTGAGACTATCTCCGCGCAGGATAATTTTGTGCCCGTCTGTCCACAGCTTAACGAGGACATCACCGGCTATTTCCTCCACATCGTAGGAATTAAACCGCCCGCCTGCCACCTTAGCGACCACCGCGGCTATGTAGCGTGAATAGCGGTCAACCAATGCTTCAAAACATCGCGGATCTTTCTTCGCAAGCCCATCCAGCAATGTTCGATCCTCCATGGATCCTCCCCCCTTAATAACCGTCTCCTTTGGTTAACCAAGCCATAGATCAGGTGCTACTATATAAGACACCTATAATTCCGAAAACCCTACACATCTTTCAAAAAAATGATCCTTTCGCAAGGCAGGCCCATTGGAATAACTTTGTAACGACAAAAAAGCCGATCCAATTCGGATCGGCTTTTCTGCAAACACTAATGAAATTACTGTAATTGTGGAGAAGCCTCGGATTGCTGTCTGGATATGATGAACAGCACGATCCAGATCAGAAGGAATCCCAGAAGCTGAGGACCTGTCACGATTTGCTGGAATACGATCCAGTTAATGAGCACGCCCACCATGGGAAAACTCAATTCCGCGAGTGTTGCCACAGAGGCTTTGGTTGTGGTTAATCCTTTATAATAAACCAGCAGGCTCAGGAGCCCCGGCAGCAATGCCTGGCCGATCAGGTTCAGCGATACCAAGGCAAATGCCCCGGTATTCCAGGCCGGCATATTCCAGGCTGCCCCCTCGCTCCATGTAATGACGGTTAGAAGCGGTAGTGCAAGCACGAAGCGCAGCGAGGTTACCGTCTCGTATTTGAGTTTGCCTACCATCAGGCGTCCCATGACGGTTGAACCGCCCCACAGCGCTGCTGCGCCTAAGGACAAGAGGCTGCCAACTTGAATAAACTCGTTCCAATGGCCAATCGGCAAGGTTAAACCGAAGGTCAGTAAATACGTGCCCGCCAATGCGATGATGAGCAGTATCCCGAAATGACGCGGAAGCTTCTCTTTCAGAAGCAGGCTGGCCAAAATAATGGCAAACAGCGGCTGCAGCTTCTGAAGCAGCAGGACGGCATTCAGATTGCCGCTCGACAGCCCCATCGTAAACAATACGGTAGCCAATGCCGATCCTCCCCAGGATATAAACAGCAGTGCGCCGACATGATTCCAGCCAAGGCCTTTTAGCTCCTCGCGGTTCTTCCACAATACAGGGATTGCGATCAAAGAAATAATGATGTGTTCCAGCAAAACGATCTGAGCCGAAGTCAGATTCTTGAGCAGAATGACCCGGAATAACGGGTCTACGCCCCACAGGGCGGCTCCCAAAACGACGAGCCAGAACCCTCCCTTAAAACGTCGACTTGCCTGTGCGTTGGAACCAAAGGGTTTCACCTTGACTCCAGTATTCATATTACTCATCTTGCCCTCTCCTGTCTTGAATACGGAGGTCTTACTAGCAGAAAGCCCCCGTCATCGACATGTGTCGACGTTACGGGGGCTGATCAAATAAGCCTGCGCCCGAATGGAAAATTTCGCATCCACGGCAAACTCATCTTTGATCTTCTCCCATCCGGACTTTACCGTCGGCCTTGGAATTGCACCAAGTCAGTCGCTGCATACTTGTTCGTGCCAGAATGCAGCGAGTCGCGGGCTGAGTTTCGTTCACTCTGGAACGAAACATCACCGCCGGTTAGGAATTTCACCTTACCCCGAAGATCCATATTCATGTTTTATTTTTGTCATGCAATCATTCTGATTAACCGATAATTCCTATAAGCTTAGTTGATGTATTGAAATTATAGCATGAATCCTTTCATGTAAATACATCTATTTTCAAAATAAACGAAATTAGAATGGAATACAATGAAAAATCTCACGTTCAACCAATACTCACTGAGAATTATACAGCAAGTATCATTTTGTTACCAGTATGATTTTTTGGTATTTATTCATTTTAGGTGATATCGAATACCTTGTAGCTAGAACGGGTGCCGACCGCTCCAGCCTGTAGACATAGCAGATCGAGAGCGTCCTTGGTATTATGACTCATTCCGCCTGCCCGAGGCAACGACATCGATAAATCTGTTGAACTGGCGGCAGATTCACTCTCGTGCTGCTTCGTCTCGCTTAACAGCATTTTGCTCCCATCCGGTTGAACCATATACTGACGCAAATAACCGCCTTCCCTTACGGTTACCAGCTTTCCCTTATTCTCTTCTTCCTTCTTGCTCTTCTGGAGCAGCTGTTCAAACCCTCCTTGGGCTGATTCGGCGTCCATCCGTTTCACCTGACTCCAGTAAGTATATGCAGACGCAATGCGCATGAACTCACATCCTTATCCCATCGTTATTCTAACACTTACGGATATTATCGGATACCAGAGCACTTCTCTTTAACCGCTCGCTATGGACATTGGTATAAAAAAACGCCCTTAAGGTTTCAGCAACCTTAAGGACGGTCTAATACTTCTAATGAATTCCTGTTTTGCTTAGTTCATAAATTTCAATGCAGCTAAAGTACGTTTCAGAACAAGTGCCGCTTGTGCGCGGGTAACCGAATCGAGTGCTCCGAAATGACCATGATTGTCGCCCTGCACAATGCCTTGTTCAGTAAGACTGGCTACATGGGCAGCCGCCCAGACCGGGATGGATGCATGATCCTTGAATCCGGCAGCGGCATTTGCACCCTGATTCGGCAGGTCCGTCGGACTTACCGCCTCCATGGCCCGAGTGATCATGACAGCCATTTCCGCTCGGGTCATGCTGGCATTTGGCGAGAAGGCACCGCTGGTGCCGCCCTCGACCAAGCCGTAACGCAACGCTGCGCCGATCTCGCCGGCATACGCGGCGTCATCCTGGACATCCTTAAATGCTCCGCTCTCGATGACCGGACTAAGTCCCATCGCGCGGACCAGCATAGCCGTAAACTCTGCTCGTGTGATCACCTTGCCCGGTGCATACGAGTTGGCGTTGACTCCGTTCACGAGCAGCTTGGAGGCCATGGATTCAATTTCCGCTTTCGCCCAGTGGCCGTTTAGATCCGTAAAGGTTTTCTTGTACTGCAGCAGTCCATAAATGGCGTTTCCAGCATGCTTCACTTCGATGGCCGGTTTACCGTTCCATGTCGTCGCGGCAGCCGGTACAAACCGGAAGGTTCCCGCATCTGCATCATAAATTACAGCAGTGAACGAATTCGGAGCTGCTGTTGTCCCTGCCGGCAGCGGCAGGATACGGCTGATTACACGCTTCCCGAAATCCTTCAATTCTTGCTCTCCGCCTGGTGCTCCAACCGCTACGCCAAACTGAAGCGCTCCGTTCGCAGCCATCGAGGCGCCCATGGAAGCTGCCTTGCTTGTCATAGCATCCACCACACTACTGCCAACCGGGGTCACGGATATTTTCACTTGGATGCTGCCGGAGCCTTGTGCCGGATTCAAAGCCTCATCCAAATGTAGAGCCGTTACCGGAAGACGGAAGGCGCCAAGTGCGGTTTCCAGCACCAGGGTCGTATTCGAATTCCGTTCCATGGCCAACTTCAGACCTGCTGCCGAAAGGGATAGCTCGGCGGCTCGGTTCAACTCCGGAGCCCGAATAATCAGTTCCTGCTGCCCGCTGGCAGACAATCCGGCAACTGCCTTCTTCCATGCCTCTTCTTTCACCGTAATGTGGTCCACTGCTCCGCCTGCAGCGTTTATAATCAGATCCTTGCCTGTCATTACGTTCGGCAATGAAGTTTCTCCGCCTGAGGAAGGAGGGGTAGGCTGAGATACCGGCGGTGTTACAGAACCGCCTCCCGAACCGCCTGATCCTGAACCTGATCCCGGTGAGGAGCCGTCACCCGGATTCGCCGGTTTCTTCTGCTCCGTAATTCGCCCCTCGACCTTAGGCGTAACCTTACCGCCCAGCTTGTTCACATATTCCATGAAGATTTCATAATCCGGGTAACCCAGATCCTCGTTGTACTTTCCCTCGGCAATCGCATCGGCAAAGGATTTATATCCATCCCCGCCCTTGGCCACAAAGCTGTTCGTTGCCATCCGGTACGTCTCGGTCAATACGAGAGGTTTGTAGCTTCCGTCCTTCATGATCTGTACGTCGAACACTTTATCGCCTGCCGGAGCGCTAGGATCCCACTTGAATTTCATCCCGGCGATTTGCGGGAACTTTCCTGGCAGATCCGCCAGTTTGGCACCGCCTATTCCGTTTTCCAGCCCGTCTTTCAGCTGCTGTCCCGTGACATCCATGACAAACAGCGTATTCCCGAATGGCATCACTGTTCTCAGCTCGCCCATCGTGATTTCACCTTCATCAATGGCGGCGCGGATACCTCCGCCATTCGTTAGGGCAATATCGGCGTTTTTCAGCTCTTTGGCTTTAGCCAGCATGCCATCCGCAATCAGATTGCCCAGGTTTGTCTCCTTGGAGCGGACATTCTCGCGTTTTCCATCAAGCGCCACTCCTGCAGTACCGATAACCTGCTTCATCAGTTCTTCCAATTCCGCTTTGTAAGGAGCCAGCATATCCTTGGCCTGCGTGTCTTCCTGGACCGTACTGTCTACCGGAATCAGCTTGCCGCCGAGTTCACCTTCGCCAACGAGAACAACGCCGTTTTTGTCAAACTGCAGGTCTACCCGGCCAAGGAACTTGCCCCATTCATTCGCCTGCACGATGACGGTTGGTGTACCGTGTTGATTGTCCGTCACCACTTCCGGTGCATTGAGCGTTGTATGGGTATGGCCTCCGACAATGAGGTCGATGCCTTCGACGGCCTCGGCCAGCGCCTGATCTTTAGCGTAACCCAGGTGAGACAGCGCGATGATCTTATCAAGCCCCTCCTTCTCCATCGCTTCCACCGCGGCTCGTGCAGAAGTCACCGCATCCATAAAAACGACGTCTTTACCCGGACTGGATGTTTCCGCCGTATCTTCGGTCGTTAAGCCGAACAACCCTACCTTCTGGCCGTCAACCAGCAATGTCACGTATGGATATACTCCGTTATTTGCCGTCGTCTTTGGCTGATCGGTATCGATCACCTCCGGCTTACGAATCAGGTGCGAAATGTTAGCATCCTGACTAAGATCCACATTCGCGCTGACAAGCGGGAATTGCGCCTTGCTCACGAAATCTGCAAGCGTCTTGGTGCCTTGATCGAATTCGTGATTACCGAACGTCATCGCGTCATAACCCATATAGTTCATGAAGGCCAGATCGGCCAATCCAAACCATTTGGTAAAATACAGATCGCCGGAGAAGACATCCCCTGCATCCAGCAGCAGGCTGTCTCCGCCCTCGCTGCGGACCTCCTGAACCAGCGTGGCTCGTCTGGCCACTTCCGCCAGATGTGCATGGGTATCGTTGGTATGCATCACCGTTAACTTCCATGGTTCGCCTTCCGACGAACCATCCGTTACCTTAACCTGTACTTCCGCCGACCCATAGCCATCCTTGCTCAAGACGGTGATCACGGCCTCACCTGCGGAGACCGGCGTGACCAGACCGGTTGGATCCACGGAAGCCACCATTTCATTGGAGGAACGCCAAGTCAGCTCGGTTGAGCCGCCTTGGATCGGCTCAATGCTCGCTTGCAATGGTTCCGGTGTACCGCCTGGACTCAGCTTCAGCGATGTCTTGTCCAGCGTAATTTTGGTCACCTGGAGCTCCAGCAGCGCCACCGTTCCACTGACCTCATTAGCGACCAGCAGCAGCGGCCGTCCTGTCTTGCTGTCCGCAGCCGGAATAAAGCCCAATCCCTCCGGCCCGGAATCCGACTCAATCCCGCCGTTAAAATCCCGTGTATTGATGTAGTTCAAAAACGCAGGGTCGGATGGATTCGTTACATCATACGTCATGACGCCGCCAATGCGCTCCAGTCCGACAAAAGCCAGCGTCTTCTGTCCTACCTTACCTACCGTTACATATTCGGGCTCCGGACCTTTCTTGGCGCTGCGGCTGTCCAGATCGGTTTTGTCATTGCTCGCATTAAAATGATTCGGTAAGCGCTCGGCCGTAATCTTCTCAAAATCACTACCGCTGTCGAATACCTGGGACATATCGGCTGCATCCCATATGGAGAATGAACGACCTCCGTACAGATACAGTCCCTCATTGCCCATATCGCTGGCAACTTCAACCTTGTCGTAGGTGGTTCCCTTGTCTGCTAGAAATTGAGCAGCCGGAGACAACGGATCCAGATTAGGTTTCATTTTGCCAATGTTACTTTCATTGCTTCGCTCATCCCAGCCTGTTGCATCGCCTTCGTTCGCAGACAGAATATACTGCTGTCCGTTCACGCTGTAGGTCGCAATTCCGTCCGGCATATACATCCCGTAGAAAGGAACATTCTCAAACTTGATTTGTCCATCCTTCAGGAGGTCGAGCTGATTCTCCGGTTGATTGAAGTCCTTATACCCGAGTCCCTTGACCGATTGAATACGCTTCGAGGCGATATCAACCACGGCGATTGCATTATTCTCCTGCAAGGCGACATAAGCCGTCAGCTCATCTTCAGACAACGAGATGTATTCGGGCTCCAGATCTCGAATCGCATCATCCTTGGTTCCGGTGCTGCGAATTTGCCCGTCCGCTTCCACAGGTCCGCGAATATGTACCTGATCGTCAATGATCATCGGGTCATCAAACTTCAGATGACTTACTTCGTCTGATAAGGTGTCGATAATCGTAATGCTTCCTTCAGGATCAGGAGCGGTCTTCATACGAGGCTCGCCTTCATCCGCTGTCAGAATATAACGCCCATCGGAAGTATACTTGACCATATCCGGCTGGATGCCGGTTTCATAAGATCCGATCAAGCCACCGTCATAGTCGAGTACCAGAACCTTGCCGGCTTTCGTATGATCCTGCTCTTGAACAGCGACCACCACCTGCTTCGTCTTGGTGTTCACATCCACGCTGGTCAGGTCCCCATACCGGAAACCGTCCGTGCCCGCCAAAACTTCTACATTGATCTGCTTGTCCTTAACCAAGCTGCCGTCAGCGCCAAGCGACACGATTTCGAGACTTGCCGGCTGAGTTGACCCATTAACCAAATAGAGCTTCCCGTTATCTTTGTTGTATTTTACAATCTCCGCAACGCCGCCATCCTTGTTGGACGTACCTACGGAATAATGCCCGATCATCTTCATGGTCATATTGTCAGCCACCGGATCAGGGCGTTTTCCCAATACTTGTAATTTCACAAGTGACTGAGCCATTGCAGGTACGGCTGCACTATCTTGCACCGTTACCTCAACCGTATATTCACCCTCTTGTCCAGCAGCAGGCGTGCCCGTAATAGATCCTGTATCGGACGTAATGTCCAAGCCTTCCGGTAATCCCGTCGCCGAGAAGGTATAGGGTGCTTGTCCACCATACACATCAACTGTTACCGTATATGCCTCTTCTGCATGTGCATCCGGAAAAATCTTATCGGTAATACCGAAATCAACGGCAGCGATAGCTGCATCTTGTGAGGCTGTTTCCGCGCTGGTCGTTTGGAGTATCTCCTGTCCCTCTTCAGCCATCACGGTGCCTGCCGAAAATAGGGAGGCCATCGTGATTTCCGCCGCCATCAACAGCGAGACTACTTTCATGCTTTTATGCTTCAACTCCATATCCCCTCTTCTATCCTTATTTAATTCCAAGTGTAAGAAAGAAGTGTTAACGCATCCTCAATAAAGGTCACGGATTGTGTAAAATGGACGTCAAACAGCAAAAAAGCCGCGACAGCTATGCCGGGCTTCTATAAGCGGCAGCTGTATACTAGCTACCTGCCAACCTTGAAATCACCTTCATATGTATTGTGATACTCCACTTATCAGAACAAGTACCAGCATCCTCATCGCCTTTAATCAATGATTCCAAAATGCCTCATTGTTGCTATGCTGATCAAAATAACCCAACGTATGAACAGGATGGCCCACATGATCAAAAAGCCCTGAATCAACCGCTCAACCATCCATTCAACCTTGTTATTGGAAGTATATCTCCGCCTCGGCTTCAAAAACCAATGAGTTAATCCTTTAAAGACACCCAATACGATAAACGCGATTCTCACCCGTTTGACACTCCCTCCCCTCAGTGATGTAATTCCCCAAAATTGGTTGTCATTTAATATGATCTTATCACCTCTTTTGGCATATTTCACCAATTATTTGGAGTAGCAAAAAACGCGATACGGGATCTCCCCGTACCGCGTCTTTCGATTGTCATCGTTTCCGCTTACTCCGCCTGGTAGCGCTCATAAGCGGCCTGGTAAACCTCCATGTAGCGGTCCAGTCCCATCTTGTTGAGTGTATTCACATACTCATCCCATTGGCTGAACGAGGCCGAGCCGTTCACGAATTTCGCTTCCATTTCCTTAACGTAATCCTCGATATCTTTACCAATCGAGGTCATGACGTCCGTTTCCTCCAATGTAAAGTTAAAATTGTACAGGATCTCCTTCACGGCATACGGCTCTGCCTTTTCGGCTGCGGCCATGGCGTTAGGTCGTGTCTCCGAGGCTTTAAACCATTGCTCCCGTACAAAGCCCGGATAGCTGCCCCCGAGCCAAGTGAAATACTTGGCCAACGCCTGATCCTGCGTTAATCCATTTGGATTCTCCGTAATCTCCTTCACATATTCCAGCTGGCCGTCAGCGTTCTTCGTAAATGTCTCGCCTTCTTTACCCATGAAATAGAACTGGGCGCCCTCATCCCCGTAGAAGTAATCCATCCAGCGGATCGTTGCTTCCGGATTCGGGTTCTTATCGGTAATCGCAAATGCACCTACGTGAACCATCGGCACTTTGACGTGAGAATAGAGCTGATCACCATGCGGTCCCTTAAGCGCCCCGAGCCCGATGTATTCTTTGCGTCCCATCACCATCTCCGGATTCGGCACAATTGTGGCACCGAGCAGGCCCTCTTGCCCTTTGGCATTCAATGCGCCGCCCTCAATCGTAAAGATCTCCTTATCGAGCAGTCCTTCCTGGTGCAGCTTGTTTACGAACTGGAGCATTTCCTTATACTCCGGCAAAGCTTTGGTGAAGCGCAGTTTCCCTGTGTCCGGATCTATGTCCACCAATTTATGGCCAAGTCCGCTTGTGCCAAGTCCCCAAGAGCCTTTCAAGTGATCGATGATTCCGGTAATGCCTGCTGAAGCGAATGGAATCTCATCATGCTTTCCGTTACCGTTTATATCGGTTTCTTTTACCGCCTTCAAATACGCATAGAATTCTTCTGTCGTCTGCGGTTCTTTCATCCCGAGCTGATCCAGCCACTCCTGATTAATCCAAATCGGTGTACCAATCAACATGGAGAGCAGCGCAGGATCGTAGAAAGAAGGCAGGGAATAAATATTGCCGTCCGGCATCGTCAGCCCTTTTCGAATATCCGGGTACTCTTCCATCAGCTTTTTGAAATTCGGTGCGTATTTATCGATCAGATCATTCAGCGGTATAAATACTCCTTGCTCCCCATAACGGGTTAACTCTGCGGAGCTGACCCTTGCGGAGTAGAATACATCCGGATAATCTCCACCTGCCAGCGCTAAGTTCCGCTTCTCGGTCAGGGTATCGAATGGAATGAGGTTCCAGGTCACATTCACATTGGACATCTCTTGATAGGTTTTCCATACGAGCGTTTCCTCGAACTTGCTCCCGTTTGATGGCGACTTGCCCGTGAAGAACGTCAGATCGAGGGGCTCGTTCACAATCGGCATGCCGGTCTCGTTAAAATTGGCTTGCGGCGTCTCACCCTTATCCGTTGCACCTTCCCCGCTTTTACTACCGCAGCCTGCCAGCAATCCGGCTGCCAGTACAGCTGCCAATGTGAGTGAAGTCCATTTTCTCATCACCATAAAATTCAATTCCTCCTCATGAAATATCCGTAATCAACCTTTAATTGCACCAATCATAACACCCTTCACAAAATACTTTTGCAGGAACGGATACAGCAGCAGCATTGGCAGATTCGTCACAATGACCGCCGCATATTTGATGGCTTCCGCGTCCATCAGGCTTCGCGCCAGTGAATCATCACTGATATCCACCATCTCCTGCATTTGTCCCTGGACCAGAATCTCGCGCAGGAACAGCTGCATCGGATAATTGTCACGATCAGATAAGTAGATCAGCGCGCTGAAATACGAATTCCAGTGACCCACGGCGTAGAACAGCACCATCACGGCCAATATCGGTCCGGATAACGGCAGCACAATCCGCAGCAGTACCCGCATATTGGACGCCCCATCGATGAACGCTGCCTCCTGCATTTCCTTCGGAATGGAACTTTGGAAGAAGGTCCGCATGATGATAATGTTCCACACCGATACGGCCGAAGGAATAATGATGGCCCAAATCGTATCCAGCATTCCCAGTTCCTTCACCAGCAAGTAATTGGGGATCATCCCACCGCTGAAGAACATGGTAAAGACAATGATTAGTGTAAATACATGTCGACCTTTGAAATCAACTCTGGAGAGCGGATAGGCTGCCGCAATGGTCATCAGAACATTCAGCGCCGTTCCCGTCGTGGTATAGAGCAAGGTGTTCAGAAATCCTCGCATAAGCTCCGAATTGGCAAACAACCGCTCATATCCGACAAATGACAGCTCCTTGGGCCAGAGCCACACTTCCCCTCGCATGACCGTTTCGGGTGCACTAATGGAAGCAATAAGCACAAAAAATAAAGGATACAGTACAAGGAGCGTGATAAAAGATAGTATAATGTAAATAAATACTCCGGCTATTCGTTCACTTCGGCTTTGCGGCATACGCATCATTCCTCCTTACCATAGGCTGTTCTCGCTGACTTTTCGGGCGATCCGGTTTACGGTAATCAGCAGGATGAAGTTTACAACGGAGTTAAACAGGCCAACCGCAGCCGAGAAGCTGTACTGGGCACCCAGTATACCACTCCGGTATACATTCGTAGCAATGACGTCAGACGCTTCCATATTGAGTGAATTTTGCATCAGGAAGATCTTCTCGAAGCCGACGCCCAGAACGGAACCGATGTTCAGAATCAGCAGAATGGTCATCGTTGGAGCAATGCCCGGCAGATTGATATGCCATATTCGCCGGAACCAGCCTGCTCCATCCACCTTGGCCGCCTCATGCAGCTGCGGATCAATCCCGGCGAGTGCCGCCAAGTAGATAATAGAGCTCCAGCCCATACCCTGCCACACGCCGGACCATACGTAGATGCTCTTGAACCAGGAGGGCTCCGTCATGAAAGCGATCGGCTCTCCGCCGAAGGAGGTGATAATCGAATTGACCAGGCCGCTGACCGGCGACAGGAACATCATGATCATGCCGACGACGACCACCGTAGATAAGAAATGGGGTGCATAAGTTACGGTTTGTACAAATCGGCGGAACCGGCCCGATCTGGCTTCATTGATCATCAATGCCAGGATAATCGGAATCGGAAATCCGACCGCCAGCTCATATAACCCGATGCCCATCGTGTTTTTGATAATGCGCCAAAAATAAAAGCTGTCAAAAAAGCGTTCAAAATGCTTGAAGCCTACCCATGGACTATCCATGATCCCTTTGTTCGCAATAAAGTCCTTAAATGCAATTTGGACGCCATACATGGGTACATAATGAAATACAATGAAGTATAACAGAACTGGTGCAAATAAAGCGTAAAGCTGCCAGTTTCTGCGAACCTGCATCATCCATCTTCGCCAAGCACTTTTCCTGCGAATGTTTGAATGCGCTTCCACGGTGTTTAGATGACGTTGTAAAATCGGCAATCCCCCCTCTTTCGTCTATGCGTCTTCGTGTGTCCCAAGGTCCACGTCTGCATCATAAACGACCCGAACGCATTAGGGCTATTGACCATTTTAATGATGTCTCGCCTTTCATTGGATGGATGGGCAGAAGCGCCATTTTCCTAAAGCATTGCTTAAAATCTAAAATATTGACTATCCATTTTTTACGAACGATTAACATGAATCGGGCACAAGCCTTAACACTTGTCCTATATAATGTTGTGAAACCTTGGACGTCAGAAAAATACAAAGGGGGGAAGGCTGTGAATTGGATCAGACATAAAAGCCGCAGTGTATTCTTTAAAATTTTTCTGAGCTTTCTGGCCATCATCGTGTTATTCGGATTGTTCTATATGGTCATTTTCCAACTCTTTAAGACCAGCCTGCAGAAAGAAATCATCGATACCAGCCAGCAGGCGGTTCACGATACGGCAGAGCGGTTCAACAACCAATTCAGCAGGCTGCAGGTATTAATGTTCGAAATATACAATCAATCCGAATTAATCGGCTTCAATAATCAGCTTCGCCACCAGGCCGGAAACGAAGTCAATTACTTGAAGGCACGAGATGTGATGATGCAGATGCGGAGCGATATCTATAACCCGCTGTTCTTTCTGGAGGACACCCTGATTTATCTCCGGGAGTTTGATTTTGTACTGAGCAAATCCGGAAGCAGCGATGCTTCCTATATGTTCAATCGTTCCTATGCAAGCCCGATGTATCCTTATTCGTTCTGGAGCAGCTACGAGGGCCATCAGGAATCCTTCATGCTCCTCCCTGCGGCAACTTATCGAATCAACAACGATTTGTCCGAGAAAACACTGATGCCTTTTGTCTACAAGCAGCCGGACAGTCCTTATGAGGTCATTGCCCTTATCGATATCGACAAGGCCGCTCAGTCCTTCTTCGGCGAATCCGATGATCGTGCACTCGCCATTCTGAATGACGAAGGCCAAGTGCTCTATACGCTGGGCTCCATGAACCAAGATCAGCTTCCGACGTTTGAAGCCGGACAGAAGGCCGTGCTCAAAGATGGAACTTACTATTTTGCCGAAGCCGGGTCCGACGGACTGACCTATGTCTCGGCCGTGCCTTACAGCCATGTCTCTTCGCAGTTGAGCCGGTTAACCGGCGGTTTGCTGCTCATCTTCTGCCTGTCGCTTGGCGTGGCCCTTGCCGCTTCCTTGTTCCTCAGTCGCAGATTGCACAAGCCGGTGAAGCAGATTTTAACAACCGTGCTGAACAGAGCCAACAGTTCATCCATGCCGGAATCCGGAAGCATCACCGAATACGATCTGATCCAGAACCGGATTCAAGAGCTGTTCCGGGAGAAGGAAGAAATACGGGAGCGCATGAACAAGCATAAATCCGTTCTAACCAGTTACTCTTATATCAGTCAGTTGAAGAGCATCAATACCGATATTAGCGAGTGGGAGGATTTCCTGTCGGATGACGGAAGTTTCATCGTGGTTCTGTATCATATCCGTTTCCGAATGAATCCAGTTTATGAGCTCCCCCTCCAGACCGATCAGGCAGTCCGCCATATGCTGGAGCATATTCATCTGATCACGGCAGAACGCTATCCGGGATCCCATACGTTCCAGATCGAAAAAAATGAGATCGTATCCATCTTTAAACGGGAGGAAGCCGCCCGCCTGGAGGAACTGCTGCAGGAAATTAAGGATATGTTAAATGAGGAAAAGGAATTGTTCCTTGTCACCATCGCCGTCAGTTCCCAAGTGAGCCATTCGTCCGAATTCAATCAAGCCTACCATCAGGTCAAAGGACTGACCGCACAGGCACATCTCTTGGAGGAATCACAGATCGTAACCAAGCAGCGGGTCCTTCCAAACACTGTCAACCTAAGCCCGTCTCAGGAAAAAGGACTGCTTGATGCACTGCAGTCCGGCAGCGACAGCCGTTCCTTGCAAATCATCGATCAGGCGCTCGAAGCCATGCTGCGCAAGGAGGCAGGCATCTCGCAATTCCGTTTCTTCGCCGATTCGGTCGCTTCCAAGATTCTAAGTTACATGGAGACGGCCCAGATTGACAAAACATCTGTCCAATCCTTGAAGCAGTGGAGCACAAGATTGGTAGAATGCCATTGTTTAACCGATTATCAGGGGGTATTCCGTCAGCTCGTCGAAGCCTCCTGCGCCCTCATTCGCAAGAAAAAGGATACTGGCGAAGAGCCGCTCATCGCCATGTTCATGAACATTATCCATAACCAGTATGCCGATGATCTGTCTCTCGACTATCTGTCAGCCAAGCTGAACCTGTCGAGCGCCTACCTCTCCGTCTATATCAAGGAGAAGACCGGTCTTAACTTCAGCGATCATCTGCTTGGCATCCGTATGAACAAAGCGAAGGAACTGCTGGCATGCACGGACTTGACCGTCAATGAGATCAGCCAGCGTGTCGGCTACCTCAACATTACCTCCTTCAACCGGACGTTCAAGAAGGCCGTCGGCATGACGCCGGGCGCATACCGCAGGCAGCATGTGGTGCAGACCCATGCCAGCGGATCATGAATTGCTGCTGTGACATAAGAAAACCTTCTCTTCTCGGCATGGACCGGGCGTATGCCCGGCCATGTACGCGGAAGAGAAGGTTTTTTCGTTTTATTTTCGCCCACACGCTGAGGTAAATGGATCTGTATTGATTTAATCGGCCTTCATGGTCTGCTCCGTTTGTACTCGCCCACTATGTCCCTGTCCCCTTAATTTCTGAGCAGGGAACAGCCGCTTGTTCCACCGCGTCAACCAGAGCAGAATTCGGGCATCAATCAGCCTGTAGAACCCATGGGCCGTGACAGCGATAACCAGGAACGTGATGATCGTTGTAAGCAGCACGTTGGAGCCATAGGTTAGAAGCGGGCTAAGAAACAGAAATATAAAGCTCCCTAGCGAACAAATAACGGTGAAGTGCACAAGGTACAACGAAAAAGAGACTTTACCCAAATAAGCAAATAACCTGTGGCTGAATATCGTCTGCATTCGGTTCGAATTCAACAGGACCCCTAAGATGAGGGAGGATCCGATAACATGATAGAACACAAAGAAATTAAAATCGGAAGCTCCCCATTGAAGAAGCGAATAAATCGTTCCTTGCGGCGCGACATAGGGATAGGAGCCTGTGTAAATGCCGATACAGAGAAGCAGGATATGGATCGAGGGCCGCTGGATAGATGCCAGCCAGTCCCTCCCGCTATTCTTTACATCGCTGAGCAGCATGCCCAATATAAATCCCAGGTAATAGGAATCGATGAATACACAGATAAGGACGGCATAAACGGCATAACGAATCCCATGACGGCCACAAGTGACTAGTATAACAAAAATCAGAAATGATCCAAACAGCTCGTATGTCATCGTCCAGAGCACGGGATTGTATTGCGATCCATACGTGAAAAAGGTATGAACCAGGCTTTCCTTCAGCATGACCAACAGATTGGCGTCAGCAGCAAACGGATCCGGCATCGAAGATAACGTCATTCCGCGTATATTGTCGTACGCTCCGAGATCCAGCACGAGGATCAGATAAGCAAGCAAAACGGACACCAAGGCGGGTACGGCCAAACGAAAATAGCGGCGAATGGCAGACGAATAAATGACGAGCCTGTCCCCGGTTTGAAAAAATCGATAGCTGAGCACATATCCGCTCAACACAAAAAACAGACAGACCGAGAAGTTGCCGTTAAACAGCAGATTGAACGGTGTTCGCGCGGCAATCCCCTCGATAGCGAAATGCTCGATCTCCTTCCTCCCCTCAAAAACCGACGGTGCAAACACCTGAAAAAAATGAGATACGACCACGATCAAGGCAGCTAAACCTCTCAAACCATCCAAATATACAATTTTCATAACAACCCCACGTCCCCTAGAAATAGGATGTTTGCGAATGCGAAACATATTTCAAAGGGCAGGAAGAGGAATGCTGTACACGATTCGTTTTTCAGGGATAATCATCTTTAGGAAAATGGCTGATCAATAAATTGAAAGCGTTTTCCTAAATGAAGGAAATCAATAGGGGAGGGTAAAACAATGAGTATTTATTGGAGTCAGGTGGATCTTGAAGAACTAACTGGATCAGGTGTCGTTTATTTTAACTCAAAGATGGAAATGTTGGAAGGTCTTCCGTGCAAAATGTATAAATTGACCTATCAACAGAGCTTATGGACGCATTGTCATGATTATTTTCAGATTTGGTATGTGGCGAAAGGGGCATTCCAACACACCGTCAATCAACAGGCTTACGAGATCTCCAAGGGCGATATTTTTGTTATACCTCCATTTACCTTGCACAGTGTCAGCATTTCACCCGATGAGGACATTGAGATTTACGGATGCGAATTTATGCCTGCCTTCGTAAACGAGAGATTTCAGGAAATGCCAACAGATCATGCTTTTTTCGATGTGGCGTTTCTGGAATACTTTTTGCGCAAGGAAATGAACACCCAGGCCAAAATTACGCTGGACAGCGTTACCGACGTAACGGTCCAAAATGTCTTGAAGGACATGCTGATTGAATACGAGAGACGAACCCCTTTTTTTCAAATCTCGCTCAAGGCGAAGCTGCTTATCCTCCTCTCGATTCTGGTACGGCAGGTCAACGGTGAACTGCTCCGAGAAGGATTCGAGAAGTCTGAGAAATACCGGGGAATCATGACAAGAGTCGTTGATCACATCCATAACCACTACCAGGAAGATATGAATATAAATGATCTATGCACCCTATCGAATTTATCAAGGTCCACGTTCTGCATCCTCTTCAAAGAATGGACAGGCAAAACATTCAACCGGTATCTCACCGACCTGCGGATTCTACAGGCCATGATGATGCTGAAGCAGCCGGAGTTAACCGTCACGGATGTTTGCTACTCCACCGGTTTTAATGAACTCTCCTATTTTTGCAGAATCTTCAAAAAATACACGGGCATCTCCCCCACCGACTTTCGTAAACAAGCGATCAAATAGAACGTTACAATGCCATACGATAATCCTATTTTTGAACACGATAGTGAAATGAAATGATTTTTTTACATGCTACGATATCCATAATTCTTACAAATAACTGGATCAGGGCCAGTTGTTTAGTCAACTGTTTTGGGGAGGGAAATTAATAGAACTTTGATTACGTACACGGATTGTACACGATAGCTCAAGGGGAGGAAGAGGAATGAGTAAGAAGAAACATTGGATCTGGAGCCTTATTCTATTGATCTCTATCGCAACAGGATGCTCAGGCGGTAATGCGCCGCAATCAGGCAGTGATGGTGACAAGCCATCCGATAATCCACCTGCCCAGGATGCCGTAACACTCGACTTCTGGTACGGATGGACCGGACCGGAAGCGGAAGCATTGGAACGATTGATTGCCAAGTGGAACTCGGCCAATCCCGACATTCAAGTGAAAGGTTTATCCCAAAGCGATTACCAGAAACAGCTTACCGCGATCACCGGGGGCAATCCTCCGGACATCGCATCCCAATTCGGACAAAATGTCGTGCCGTGGGGACTCCGCGGCGCCATGATGCCGCTGGATGATTATATCGCGAAGGATGGCGTCGATCTTAAGGACTTCGTGCCGGCTGCCTTAAGCTCTTCCCAGCATGAAGGCAAGACGTATGCAATCCCGACGGCCATGCACGTATCCATGCTGTTCTACAACAAGGATATATTGCAGGAAGCTGGCTATGACGGTCCACCGGAAACAATAAGCGAGCTTAAAGAATATATCAAAAAGCTGAGCATCGTCGAAGATGGCGGGCGCCTCCAGCGGCTCGGACTGTGGCCCGGCATGGATGCGTATACGTTCAGCTATGCCTTTAACGGATCGTTTTATGATGAAGCGACGCAGCAGGTGACGCCGGACCATCCCGGGATCCAATCGGCTATTAAGCTCTCGAAGGAGATCTGGGATCAATACGGTTCCGATAATCTGGATCGATTCTCTTCCGGACTTGGGCAATACATGTCGGCACAGAATCCGTTCTTCTCGAGCAAGTATGCGATGACGATTGACGGTGAATGGCTGCCCACCTTCATCAAACAATATGCGCCTGATCTGAATTATGGCATTGCCCCGATTCCTTATGATGAGAACAACCCGGAATTTAAAAACTCCGGAAATGTGTCCACCAGCGTATTCTATATCCCGAAAGGCGTCAAAAACCCGGACGCTTCCTGGAAATTCATCAAATGGATGACCGAGCCGGAGCAAATGGCCGAATTTACGGCTGCCCTTGGGAATCTCCCGACGAGGAACTCTGCCTTCTCCAATCCACTCTATGAGGATGTGCCCGGGTTCAAGGAATTCCTGGACTATTCGGGAAGCGAAAACTTGAAGTCCTTCCCTGCTTCTTCCTACGCGAATGAGTACATGACGGAATTCAGCGCGCAATATGATGCTATTCTCCGAGGCACCGTCAGCATGGAAGAAGGCTTGGACAAGGTAAAGGCAAAGATACAGCCCCTGGTGAAATGATGAACTAAGCAGGCTCCGTCCAATGCAGTGATATATAGGGCGGAGCTGCATACTAAAAAAAACTTAAAGAGGAAGGAGAATCGCGAAGATGAGAGTCTCCACAGCAGCCAATCAACGAAAACGCGTATCGGGCTGGTCCAGGAAGGAGCGTCATTATGTATATCTTGGCCTGGCGTTCGCCTCTCCTTGGATCATCGGGTTTCTGGCTTTTACCGTCTATCCGTTCTTCGGTTCGCTCTACCTGAGTCTGACCGAATACGATTTATTCAGCCCTCCCAAGTGGGTAGGGCTTCAGAATTACGAGTTAATCTTTGCGGATGACCGCTTCTATAAGTCGCTCGGTAACACCTTTTTCATGGCGTTCATATCCGTGCCGATCACGCTGGCCGTCTCACTGCTGATTGCCATGATGCTCAATTTCAAAGTGAAAGGCATCAATTATTACCGTACCATCTTCTACCTTCCATCCGTCATACCGATCGTTGCAAGCGCTCTCTTGTGGACATGGATGCTGAACCCCGACTTCGGTTTGGTTAACATGGCACTTCGTACCCTGGGTTTAACAGACCCGGCGTGGCTGCTGGATCCCCGTTATACGAAACCGTCTCTTATCCTGATGAGCCTATGGGGATCAGGTGCAGGCGCATTAATCTTCCTGGCCGCCCTTCAGGGCGTGCCGAGGCAATATTATGAAGCGGCTCAGGTGGACGGAGCGAACTGGTGGTACCGGTTCTGGAAGATCACGGTCCCTGCCCTGTCCCCCATCATCCTTTTTCAGCTCATCATGGGGTTGATCGGTGCCTTTCAAATCTTTACGGAGTCTTATATTCTGGCCGGAGGCAAGGTGGACGGAAGCGGCTCTTTGGGCGGGCCGGAGCAATCGCTGCTGTTCTACGCGGTCAATTTGTACCAGGAAGCCTTTGTCTTTCTAAAGATGGGTTATGCCTCGGCGCTCGCCTGGATTCTGTTTATCATTGTGCTGCTGATTACGTTCATCCTGTTAAAAACGTCAGGCCGCTGGGTCTATTACGGAGGTGATTAATATGGCTGTCAGGCTGCGAGTGATCATACCGCATTTGGTCCTTCTTCTATTCGCTGTGATCTTTCTGTTCCCATTCGTATGGCTGGTGATGACCTCGTTGAAGACGCCGGAAGAGATACTCGAGTTCCCCCCGAGCATCTTCCCGGAGACGTTTCAGTGGTCCAATTATAAAGATGCGCTTTCAGCCATTCCCTTTACCCGCTATATGATGAACACGTTTCTGATTTGTATGGTGAATATCATCGGTCAGCTATTCTCTGCACCGCTGGTTGCCTACTCGATTTCCCGCATTCCTTGGAAGGGCCGGAACATCATCTTTACCATCGTGGTGGCGACCATGATACTGCCGGCGCAAGTGCAGATAATTCCGCAGTACATCATCTTCACCAAGCTCGGGTGGGTCAATACGATCATGCCGCTTATCATCGGCGCATTCTTCGGGGCACCGTTCTTCATCTTTTTGCTTCGGCAGTTCCTGCTTGGCGTACCGACCGAATTGTCCGAGGCAGCGAAGATCGATGGGGCTTCGGAGCTGCGAATATATGTCAAGATCATCATGCCGATCCTGAAACCGGCATTAGCCACCGTCGCTTTATTTTCTTTTGTATGGTCGTACGTGGATTTCATGGGCCCGCTCATTTATCTGAACGATTCAGCAAAATGGACCATCACCGTTGGCCTGCAAAGCTTTCAGCAGGACCACGGGGCGCAGTGGGAGAAACTGATGGCAGCTTCTACCATCATGGCTATTCCCATGATCCTGATCTATTTCTTCGGACAGAAGTATTTCATGAAATCGGGATCGGCGTTGACCGGGTTTAAGTAAGCTGGACCTTCGGATTGGATGCCTTCTCTTTCTCAGCATGGACCGGGCGTATGCCCGGCCATGTACGTGGAAGAGAAGGTTTTTTACGTTTCCAAATCGAAATATAGGGGAATAGAAGAAACCTATATCAACAAACCCAACGGATGAGAATCATGCCTCTTCGTATCACGGCCATGACCGAAACGTATGCCGATCAAATTATACAATGGAGCTATGAACCTCCCTATGACTTCTACAACAGCGAGCCGGTTGAGGAGTTTCGGAAAGAACTTCTGGAGTGTTCGTATTACGCCATACTGGACGAGGAAGGGCAGCTCTTCGGCTTTTGCTGTACAGGCTCATCTGCCCAAATTCCGATTGCGATCCCGTTAGGTGCATATGACGAGGATCTGCTGGATTTCGGACTTGGCATGAAACCGGAATCGACCGGGCAAGGCCGGGGAAAAGAGTTCCTCTCGTTCGTGCTGTCATCGATCGCTGAAATTCACAATCGCCAATCGTTTCGGCTGACCGTTGCCAAATTCAATGTACGAGCCATTCGCTTGTATACCCAGCTGGGCTTCTCGAAGGTAACATCGTTTGATCAGGGCGGTACTACGTTCATAACGATGGTCAAGATGCCGGACTCCGGATTGTGAAAAAAAGAGGGTGATCCCGCTGCGGAATCACCCTCTAGTTTGTTATTGTCAATATTGCTTATTCCCGGATTAGGCCATATCCCCCAAAGAATAGTTGGTTCCACTCCAAGCACTGGAGCCGTCTGCCGATTTTTAACCGTTATTCAATGGCGATGTAAACGTCCACCACAGTATTCGCAGGATCAAATTGCCGCATGTCATAGCGTTCGTAATCGCCCGTGTACGTCCTTTGTTCGGCTGATTGGAAGTAACTCCAAATTTCATACCACACCTCTGGGACAATTTCCGTCAAAGGGCCACATCTTGTCCGGAATACCATGTACTTGGCTGCCGGGACGGACGCCTGCTTCAGTTCCTCCGAAGAAGCTGCAGCAGCCACGTCTTCCTCTATCCTGTTGCCGATAATCAAGGTGTATTCCCCGGATGCGTCGCTTTCGTAATCGGTGTACAAAGCATATATGGCTTGATCCTTTTCAGATAATTGTGTCTGCAAACCGCTTTGGAAATACCGGTCCCATAACGGCGGTATCTTGCCTTGCGGTCCTGCCTCCGCTTCATTCGTCGTTCGAACGCCGACACCCTGAATGGACATGGCGGGTCTAACCTCTATAAATCGCTCACTCTGATTCTGATTGCTGTTACTCATGTGTATCCTCCTTAAAAAGAATATATCTCTATTCTAAAGAGGTAACGTGGACATCTATCTGTCCTGGTTATCGTAGCGCTGCATAATCAATTGCGCTCTTCGCTTCACTTCCTCCGCCGCTTCGCCCGGCTGCTCAACCAGAACCTGATCACCAAAGCTTAGAATCATGCCGTAAAACCACTCATCTAATTTGTATAACACGTGAACGCGTAAGGAACCGTCCAGGTTGACGGTTACTTGTTCAGGCGGAAAAATATCCGCCACCCGCTGACGCGCGGCAGCTTCGAATAGCAGCACAGTCTCCTGCTCCAGCGCGCTTGACCAAGAGGAATCCCACTCCAATCGCTCCTTGCCGGGCCATGGTCTTGGCTCATACGTCTCGCTCAGCAACGTGATATCCTGCATACGCGACAACCGGAAGAGGCGATGGTCTTCCCGCTCCAGACAAAAGGCTTGTACATACCAAATATTTCCCTTCAGAATCAGGGATGCCGGTTCAATGGTTCTTCGCTCCGCATTGCCCTGATGATCGATATACTCCATCACGACCTTGCGCTTTTCTTGAATAGCCTTTTTGAGCAAGCCCACGGCGGGTTTCAGTCCTTGACGCTGTCCCCAAGGCTGAAAGTCCATGACCACCGGTTCCCTTCGATATTCATCGCCAAGCCCCTGCTCTACCCTATGCAGCAGCGCTTTTACCTTCTCAAGCAGTATGCCCATCTGCTGGTCCTCCAGTGCGCTGCTCATCCCTTTAACGGCTGTAACCAGCGTACTCATCTCCTCAGCGGACAGCCAGTACTTGTCGATCATATAATGCTCCATAATTTCAAACCCGCCGGATATTCCCTGGTGGGCCACAATCGGAATCCCGGCTTGGCAAAGCGTATCCATATCGCGATATATGGTTTTGCTTGATACTTCAAACCGATCGGCCAGCTCCTTGGCGCTTAGTCTCCCCCGGTTCAGAAGCAGGACGGTTATGGCTAATAGCCGGTCTATTTTCATTGCATGCGATCCTTTCATTCTCAATCATTTCAAGTTCTTCCTTAACTCAAGCTTAACAGATTCGGCATGTGTTCATGCAACCGTTAGGTCAGGTTCAATTGCTCGTTAGCCTGTTATGCTACAATGATAAGCACGGCAAGCAAGTCGGGAGACGGGATGAAACGAATCCTTCCCGAGCAACGTAGACGTACATATAAATGCAAAAACTGCTCGAATCTGTAACATCAAGGAGGAACATACATATGGACAATCGACTTGACGCCATGCGCAGATGTCACCCGGACTCCGTAACGATCTCCCGCATCACGGGTTTCATTACGGATGGAGTGATCCTGCTCGCTGCTGTAGCTTATCTGATCATCGCCGCTATATTCGGGTGGACCTTGATACCGGGCTGGATCACCATCGGCCTTCTGGTGCTCGGAGCCTGGTTTACTTGGGCCGTGCCCTCTTTCACCTACAAACAATTCGGCTTCAAGGTAAGCGAGGAAGAATTGGAGCTTCGCTCCGGCTGGATCTGGCTCAGTGACACCCTTGTCCCGATAACGCGTGTACAGCATGTGGAGCTTGAGCGGGGGCCGCTCCTTCGTAAATATGGTTTAGCCAAGGTAAAGGTCGTTACCGCCGCAACGACTCATGTCATTCAGGCGCTCAAGCTGGAAGAAGCAGAGGAACTGAAGAAACAGATCGGCGAGCTGGCCAAAGTGGTGGATCACGATGAATGAACCGACAAGACTTCACCGCCTGTTCATCCTGTTCCCGCTCGTAGGCAGCGTAAAATCACTCATTCCCATAGCCGCCCTGGTATCCATCAAATTCCTTAACGGAAAATCGCTGCGGGACATCCCCTGGTACTGGCTGTCCGCCGCCATCGTCATCCTGGTCTCGCTTCTGCTTTTGTACGGGTATCTGAAGTGGAAACGCTTCGTCTATACGTTGGAAGAAGATAAAATCCTCATCCGCCGCGGCGTTCTGTTCCGTGAGGAATTGTCCATCTATACAGGCCGCATTCATTCCATGAATATGGAGCAGCCCTTGCTGCAGCGCATACTGGGACTTACCCAGGTCCGAATCGAAACACCGGGCAAAACGGAAGGCGGCGGCATACTGCCTGCCGTCACCAATAGCGAAGGCGAACGGCTGCAGCGCTGGCTGCGCGAGCAAACCCGAACAAGGCAGACGGAACGGGAGGCTCACCAAGCTCATGAAAGTTCCGACTCATCCGCTCAGAGCTTTCCCGCTCCGAGCGAGAGGCCATCTGTTCAACCGTCGGAATCCCGAGAAAATCACGAATCCGTTCAACCGTCGCATCATAACATGGGATACGGAAGCGATCTTTTGGGGGAGTCCGATTCAGGCATCGTTGGCAGAAAGAACGCAAGCGATCCAATCACGGCAGGAGAGGAACGCAGCACGCTGCTCCAGCTATCCTCCGGACGCCTGCTCATTGCCGCGCTCTCCTCGCCCAACCTGTCACTGGCTTTAGCCTTTGTGGGTGGTATTGTATCTTTTGCCGATGACCTGCTCCCGGATCAAATATACCAATCACTGTTTCAATCGGCAGGGAAGCTGCTGCCCGGCAGCTGGATCGGCATTGCCGTTTTGGCGCTCATCATATCCTGGCTGCTCTCCGCCGTGCTCTACACGATCAAATATGCGGGATTTACCGTCGAGCGGATCGGAAAACAAATCTCGGTCAGCTGCGGTCTGCTGGAGAGAAAACGACTGCTCTTCTCTCCCGAACGAGTGCTGGCCATTAGCGTGAAAGAAGGCGTATTCCGGCGCTGGTTCGGTTACGCCGAAGTGAAGGTTCATGTGCTTACGTCAGAGTCCGAGAAGCATTTCATGCTTCATCCTCTGCTGAAAACCGGAGATATTCCCGCACTGCTGGAACGGGTTACGCCTCAATTCAGCGCTCAGTCCGTTACCGCTTCGCCGCCGCCCCGCGCAAAATGGATGTACCTGCGGTGGAAGCTGGCTTTTGCCGCGATAGTTAGTGGCGCATGCATTTGGTATTTTGACAAACTCGGTTTGTTGTCACTTCTGCTCCTTCCGCTCGCGTTAGCTTGGGGACTCCTTTCGCACCGGGATTCCGGACTTAATGTAACGGACAAACAGCTGACGATCCGCAGCCGTTTCATTGCAATGTCCACCAGGTATATACGGCGGCCGCAGATTATCGCCATGGAGGTCAGCGGTACCCGCAGACAGCGAAGAAGAGGGCTCCTGTCTCTGCAAGTGAAGATGATATTCAGCGAGATCAATGAAAGCTTAAACGGCATGGATCAGCGAGAGATCGAGGCGGTTCGGGCTTGGTTCCAAAAGAAAAAGGGCGAGGCCTCCGCATCTGTAGAACGGAGTGGTCCCGCCTCGTCCATTGAGCAGCTATAACCGTTCGCCCTACGTTCTTCCTGAACGGCCAAAGCCTGACAACCGGTAAACCAGCAGGGTTATCGCGAGAAATACGCCGTATACCCCAATGGTTATAACGATGTGGGAAGGGTCGGTCATCAGATGATCGCCTACCATCGAGAACAGCAGCATGGCAGGGATTTTGCCTAGCGCGGACGCGATGCTGTATGATGCGAACGTTACCTTGCTGAGAGCCGCGTACACATTGATGACAATGGAAGGAATAAACGGGATCAACCGGGTAAACAGGATGGTCATAAAGGCGTTCCGTTCAAACATCGTTGTCACTTTTCCCAGCCTGTTATAACGGTAAAGCACCCGGTCGCCCCATTCCTGATAACCGTAACGGATGAACATAAACATGAGGATGGAAGCAACGGTAGAGCCGACCCAAGTGACGATTCCTCCGATGACCGGCCCGAGGGCGGCACCGATTACCCCTCCTACCACAGGATAAGGAATCACCGGAAACAAGGCCATGATGACAGCCATGAACATGATCAGCGTCATACTGTCTGTCGATCGAATCCATACCAATATGGCATCGCCATAAAAGTAAACAAGACTACCTATGGCTGCATAAATTAATGCCATTCCTAATTTCTTGAACATACACCACACTCCAGGTCGTAATGCACCTATTGTATCACGCAGCATGTCCATTGGAACAAGCAGCAAAAGGGACATCCCAAGGCTATAAGCCGGGGATGTCCCTTTTTTTCTGATGCGGGCCAGTCCGTTCTCTAAAGTGACGTCTTGCTAGGGAAGTAAACCAGCCGTTAACTAGTATGGATAATATTCTAGGCGCGCATGTAAACTCACGATTTGCTCGGTTTCCCCGGTGGATTCACCGGAGGCTTTCCAGGCTTACCACGATGTTTCACTTTCACCGTGACCGGTTTGCTTGCAGCACTCTCGTTATGCAGACGATCGACAGCCGTCACAACATACGTGTAGGTTTGTCCCTCCGCTGCGGTATGATCCACAAAGAATTGCGTCTTATCGTCGGTTTTTCGGAGAGTTCCTAACAAATGCGACGAATCTTGAACACTGCCGGCGCCTCTGCCATCAAAACGATAGACCGCATAATACGTCTCGTCATCTGTCGACCTCCAGCTTAGCTTCACACCATCCTGCTCGTGATCAGCCTTAGGCTTCTTGGGCGCTGTCGGCGCTTCCGAATCGATCCAAGGCATCGCCGGGATCAATGCCGGATATCGATACAGATCGTTCTTCAGCCTGTCCGTAAATCCGAGTGCATTATCCTTAAACCATTTGGAGCTGAAGTACATGCTGCCCCGGACTTCCTCAAAATTGCGGTTGTAATGGATCTGGTTCGGCATCTCTTCGGGATTGGACCAATCGGCATTCGACCCGATTTTGTATACGGCTTGTCCGCTGTATAGATGAACGTTCTTGCCGGACACGATCCCGCTCCACCAATCGATCAGCTTATCGTAAGCGGCAGCGGAATAACCGATGTTCCAATAAATCTGAGGCGTGATATAATCGATCCACTCTTCTTCAACCCATTTCTTCGAGTCGGCATAGATGGCATTGTAACTCTCAAGGCCATTGGTTTCAGAGCCGGTCGGATCACTGGATTTATTTTTCCAGATACCGAACGGGCTGATGCCGAATTTCACGTAGCTCTTCTCGGCCTTGATGGCTTCGTTCACGTTCTGAATGAATTGATTGACGTTGTTCCTTCTCCAATCGCCCTTGTTCGTAAAGGAGCCTTTATATTGGTTAAAGGTGTCCGTATCCGGGAAATCCACGCCGGTTACGGGATACGGGTAGAAGTAATCGTCAAAATGCACGGCGTCGATGTCGTAATTCCGAACGACCTCCATGATGCCGTCAATAATAAACTGCTGTGCCTCCGGTATCCCCGGGTTGAAATAGAGCTTGCCTCCATATTCTTCGACCCAGTCCGGATGCTGCCTGGCCGGGTGATCTGCCACAAGTTTGTTAACGTCTCCTTGAAGACTGATGCGGTATGGATTAAACCAGGCATGAAACTCCATGTTCCGCTTGTGGACTTCCTCCAGCAGGAATGCCAGCGGATCGTACCCCGGATCCTTGCCCTGAACTCCCGTCAGCCATTCTGACCATGGCCCGTAATTGGACGGGTAGAATGCATCCGCCGTCGGCTTGATCTGCATAATGACCGCGTTCATTCCAGCATCCTCCAGCTGATCAAGCAGGCTGATAAACTGCTGTTTCTGCTGATCCGGATCGGTGACTCCTTTGGCGGGCCAGTCAATATTGTCGACGGTTGCAATCCACGCCGCTCTCATCTCGGCTTTCGGATGCTCCGAAGCTTTATTCACCGTAATGTAGAGTGAGCTGGTCTTTCCTTGGAATGTGGCTGTTACTCTAGCGGAACCTATCTTCAAGCCGGACACCACTCCTTTATCATCGACAACGGCTACATCGGGATGACTGCTGGTAAACGTAACACCTTCCGTTATAATCACCGGCTCCTCCATCCAGGAGTAGGTTGCGGACACCGCCGTCTCGAAGGAGTCTCCAACCGTAACCGCTGTAAGACCTTGAAGTTCGATGCTCTGCAGAACCGGAACCGGGTCCGTCACCGTAATGGCATGCTGTGCGGTTACTCCGCGGTACGAAGCGGTAATGTCTGCCGTTCCCGCAGAAACTGCGGTCAATTGACCAGCTTGATCTACCGATACAACGCCCGGTTGATCGCTTGCATAGCTAATTCCTTCAGTCAGCCATACAGGATCCGTCTGGTTTCCGTATACGGAGTAAACCACACTGGTTCTCATTTTTCCGGTAAGACTGGTTTCCATATGCAGCGGCCCAGATAACAGCAATTTTTCAGGGGCTGGCACCTCCTGCGTAATATGAAGCTCATACTGAGATTTTGGTGCATCTCCGTATTCAGCCGTTATGGTTACCGTTCCCGGCGCCAATGCTTCAATGGTGTCGTATGTAGCGCCTGTCACAGTAGCGATGTTGTCGTCACTGCTGGTGAGTTTCACGCCGGTTGTTAATAATGCAGGTTCCGTATGTCCTTCATAGGTTGCATATACTTGGGGCTTCACCGTTTCTCCAACGCCCATGGGCGTCAGCCCGCCAATGTCGAGCCCGTACACCGGGGAACCCGTATAGAATGCGGACAGCCTGTCGAAGTAAACGGTGCCTTTGTTTTTATTCGTATCTTTTAATTCGGTGATATAGATTTGATTCACTTTGAGAGGAGCCTTGATGGTAGAGGGAACGTTAAATTTGACGTATTTCCAGCCCTTCCAGCTAAAACCGGAGGTAGACGTTAAATCCACGGCATGCTTGCCGCCGGAGGAATCCTGAAGCTGGGCCCGGAGCCAGTGGTTCCCGCCATCGCCGTAAACCCATAAACCGAGTGCAGTCGGTGAACCGGGGACGCTTCTGCCGGTAGAACCGTCCGGGTCTTTGAAGTTGAGATAAGCCGCCGAGGTGCCGGATTCACTGCCCACAAAATCATAAGTTAAAGCTGCAGCGTGATGTCCGTAATAGATTGGCTCCGGCCACCCCACTACATCCAACTGGGCCTTTCCCCTTGCGGAGGATGCGGACAAATTTGTTATCGATTCAAAATCCTCCATAACGATCGCCCCTGGTTCTCCGGTGCTTGCGTACTCATCAACGGAATAACCCCAAGCAGAAACAGCAGAGCTGAACATCACGGCTAACGCCAGCGTCATGGATAGGATCGACTTACTTCGATAGACACGCCTTTTGATTATCATTCACGAATTCACTCCCTTTAGTATGAGTGCTTGCTATCCAAACTGAATTCCAATTCCAAGCAAAATCGGCTGCAGCTCACCTCCTATCGATCTGCTAGAGTAGATGATCGTGATGGTCTGTACATACATGTTCATCTCTATCTCTATCATATTGAAATTTTATTTCAAATTTCAATAGTTTTAATAAAATATAATTTTATAAATCAGGCAGGAATTTCAGCTGTCCATGACGTAGGAATCACAAAAAAGAAGCCAACAGGGGACAATCCCCCGTATTGGCTTCATGATTCATTCAGTTCACGTATTCAAAAAGGCCGAAAATCAGCGTCACGGCTTAACCTTCCGAAGGATACTTCAGTCCCCACTGCCCCCGGATCTGATCCAGCAGCCTCATAATCGCAAGCGACTCATCAAGCGGCATCACATCGCTCTCAAGCCGCCCTTCCAGCAGACACTGCCCCACTTCGTAAGCCTCGAAGCTATACCCTTTTTCCTGACGATCATCCTTAACAACCACCGGTTCCTCGCCATCAACATGAAGCGAAGCAGATGTCGCATTCAGGAAGGACGGAATGTGAATATACCCGTTTGTGCCATAAATATAAGCTTCATTCGTCAATCCTAGCCGGATCGCCCCGTTTAACGAAGCAGTCTTGCCGGATTCATAAGATAGAATAACCGAGAACTGCTCATCGACGCCCGTTTCGCCGATATGTGCGGTACTCCATATTTTCTCCGGCTCGGTTCCAAAAACCATGGATGCAAACGATACCGGATAAACCCCCGCATCCAGCAGCGCGCCGCCGCCAAGCTCCAAATTCAGCAAACGGCCCTGCGGATTCCAGCCGCTCCGAAAACCAAAATCGGCCTTCAGCAGCCGAACATCGCCGATAAGTCCGTCGTTCAGCCATTCGCGGACCTGCCGGATCGGCGGAAGGAAACGCGTCCACATGGCCTCCATCAGGAACAGCTTCTGCTCCCGTGCAGCCGCCACTAATTCCTCCAGTTCATCCCCGTTAATCGTAAAGGGTTTCTCGCACAGGACGGCTTTGCCGGCCTGAAGACACAGTAAGGCATGCTCCCGGTGCAGCGGATGCGGAGTCGCTATGTACACAACATCGACATCGGGATCCCTCACGAGCTCCTCGTAACTGCCATAAGCCTGCGGTATATCATATTTGGACGCAAACTCACCTGCACTGCTTGCCGTACGTGAGCCCACGGCCACAAACTGAGCATTCTCCACATACGCCAGATCGGCTGCAAACTGCTCCGCAATCCAGCCTGTCCCCATGATTCCCCATCTGATCTTGCCCGGATTCTGCCTCATCATTACTCCTCCTCATCCTCATCCTTGAATGGCCTTGCCTAAAGCTTGTAGAAGCTATCCCTCTCCACCTTGCAAATTCGCAAGCCGAAGCTTTCATACCACTCGTTCTTTCCCCGTTCCTGTGCTACCTGATGTGCGGCATTCTCCTTCCATAAACGAATGGCCTCCAGGGAATCCCAGTACGATACCGTAATCCCGAGACCCTCATCCCGGGCAGACTCCACCCCCAAATAGCCAGGCTGCTGCGCTGCGAGCTCTGCCATTTTATCGGCCATCGCCCCATAACCCCGGTCACCCTCTGTACGCTTGGACACAAAAATGCAGGCATAATACGGCGGCTTCGGCGTGTTCGCGTATTCCGTCATCCTCTTCCCCTCTTCCCGGTTACCAGATTAGCCATTACTTCGATTTACATTCACTCATTGACCATGTAATCATTATATCGGAACTTCCGCCATTCTTTAACCTGTAAGAAAAATGTCTTTCGACATATATGTCATGAAAAGATAGACCGTGGTTAGTCTTAAAAAAAGAAACCGCCTCTCTCTACTGCGATGGTCTACAGGAGAAGAGAAGCGGTATTCTGCCTTCTAGAATTTACTTCAGCTTATTCAACAGATTGTAGATGACCTGAGCGCTTTCCGCACGCGTGGTCAGGCCTTCCGGTTCAAAGCGGCTCGGCGTATGGCCCTGAACAAAACCGAGGGCATGCGCGGTTTCTACCGCTTCCCGAACCCAGTCCGGAGACTCGGCGAGATCGGAGAATCCACTTCCCGCGCTGATGTTCTCCTGCTGCTGTTTCATCGCGTGGGCATAAGCACGCACCAGCATCGCCGCCATTTCCTGACGTTTGATCGGAGCGTCGGGCGCAAAGCGGTCTTTACCGGTTCCGTTCACGATGCCTGCCTCAGCAGCTGCTGACACGGCCTCGGCGTACCATTTGCTTGATGCTACATCGGCGAACGGCGCAGGACCTTCTGCCTTAAGATCCAACAGACGAACCAGCATCGCCGCAAATTCCGCCCGGGTCACTTGCTGAGCCGGTGCGAAGCGGTCCACGCTGACGCCTTCGATGAGCTGCTTCGCCGCCAAATCGCCGATCACTTCCGCGGCCCAGAACGAAGATGGAACATCGGCAAAGGTTTTCTCATAATCCAGCAAACCGTAAGCGCTGAAATGGCGGATTCCCGCAGCCATTCGGCCGTCTTTGTTTACACCGCCAATATACTCCAGCTCTCCGTTGCCGGATAAATAGTACATGGAGATTCTTTTGCCATTAGCATCTGAAGATACCGGAAGTTCCAGCATGATCGGACGATCGAATTCAGTTAAGCTGTGAACTTTGCCATCCGCTGTCGTAAGTCTAAGCTCGAACTCCAGCATGGCTCCCGCTGAAGTCAGCTTCGCACCGGAAACGCGGGCAGCTTGGGCGATCCGCTGCTTCTTCTCGGCCTCCGTTAATGTGGCGGCACTCAGTTTTATCGTGCCCTTCTCAAGCTGGCCAGCATCTGCAAGGCCGCCCAGTTGGCGAAGCACTTCGACTGGGATCGTTAGGGACAAATTCTTTGCTTCAAGGTGGATCGAACCATCCTTGAGTATGTCTCCTGCATTCCCTGGCAGCGTGATATCCGTAAAGCTTCCATCCACCGACAAGGTTACTTGCCCGTTCGACAGCTTAGCAGCAAGCTCGCTGGCCGATAAGGTGATGCTGCCTGACGGTGGTGTCACCGGCGGCGTTACTGGCGGTGTTACCGGTGGTTTAACCGGCGGCTCTGGTCCCGGCTCGGGATTACCTCCACCCCGGGTAGTCACCTTCAAATCATATTCCGACTTAAACCCTTCGTAGGTTGCCGAAATGACGGTCGCCCCTTCTGACAAAGCTCGTACCGAGCCCTGTTCATCAATGGAAGCTACATCCGGCTTACTGCTCGCATAGGTAATGCCTTCGATTAAACGGATACGGCTGCCGTCGGTATAAACGGCCTCCGTAACCGTTTTATCCGTATCCCCGATCTTAAGCTCGGATTTGCCGCTTAAGCGTATCGATTCGATGCTGCCGTTCGGGATTCGGTCTACCGTAATACTCACGTCTGTATAGACATCCGGTGCCGCCGTGCTGGTCGCTCTGACAACGGCATTGCCCAGACCTTGAGCCGTCACGATGCCGTCTGCGGATACGCTGACGACGTCATCCGACGGTTCGGAATGGTATACGGACCATACCACGGTTCGTTCAGCTCGGCTCGGCTTCACCGCAGCCTGCAATTCGTGACTTTCGCCAGCGGCGAGCGTCAGCTCGTCAGAATTCACAACAATCTGTTCCGGATTAGGCTTCGTCAGCGTAAACTCATCCACGACGCGTCCGCCAAGCGTTTTGGTTACGAAATGAAGCTCGTCTCCCTTCACTTCCACAGAGGCATACATCTGGGTCTTCTCTTCGTCGACCACCTCATGCCAGCCACGCTCCGTGTGGGAGTAAAATTTAGGACCTGACGACCCCGCCACGACGTAAGTCGTGCCCTTGCCTTCCGCAACAATCTGGTTATCCATCATCGGGTAGGAGCGAATATAAATATGATCATGCCCGTTTAACACGAGATCCACGCCGGATTCCTCAAGCACCGGCGCCCACAGGCTGCGTACCTCGGCGGAGTCGTAAATGCTGCCGTAAGGCCCGCGATGGAACATCGCGACGGTCCATTTCTTATCATTATTAGCCAGATCCTGCTGAAGCCACTTCTTCTGCTCCTCCAGCTGATACTCGCTGTTCAGCATAATGAAATGAACGTCCTTGTAATCAAAAGAGAAGTTGGTTCCTTTCAGGCTATCCAAGCCATTGCCCGGCTGGTTAAAGTGAGCCAGGAAGTCCCCGTTTTCCTTCGTCCCCATCACTTCATGGTTGCCGATGGCCGACACTAACGTCGTATTCAGGAAATGCTTCTGAGCTTCATCGAACCAATAGTTCCACTGCTCCTCCAGGAAGCCCTTGTCCACCATATCCCCGGCATGGACCATGAATTCGGCGTCCGGATGCTCGGCAGCCGCCTTGTCGATCGTATTCCCCCACAGCTCGAACTCTTTGGTGGTGGATGCCTGGGAATCCGCAAAATACAAGAATTTTGTTGTATCTCCCGCAACCTCCGTTGTTTTAAACGAGCCTTGTGCACTGTAATGGCCTTGTCCATCGCCGACACGGTAAACATACTCCGTGCCAGGCTCAAGACCAGCTGCCGTCGCTTTATGGACGCGGACCGTGCCCAGATCCAAGGTATGGTACAGCTCGCTGGCACCATTGAACTTCTGGACGTTCGGCGCATCGAAATCCGTAAATTCGGACCGCTTGGCCAATTCCACGACGGTCCCATCCGTTGCCGGGTCCGTGTGCCAGTTCAGCATCCGCGTCGTAGTTGGATCTTCGCCCATGCCTACGCTGATGTTGAACGGTGTCGGGCTTCCAGCCAGCGGCGAAACCTTAAACTCCAAGGCCGGACTGTATTGATTGCCTTTCACGGCCTGCACGGTATACGTCTTGACCTGGGACGTCAGCGCCACGGTCTTCAGGATACCTGCAGCATCCGTTGTGCCCACCGCTGCCTCGTCTGCTAAGATCTGTACGCCTTCCACAGGCTGACCATGGGCATCGGTCACTTTAAATTCGGTTTCATAACCCTGTACCGTTCCCTCCTCATTCCATCTCAGCGCATAATGCGTTGCGATCTGCGATTCTATCGGAAGACCGTAGAACGAGAATTCGGTATTGCCCGTATCGGAGAAGGATACCGCCCCGGACGTAAGCGAAATGATGCTGCTGCCGGTTGCGTTCTTTTTCACGTCATACCGGATTTGGCCGATCCAATCCGTATCTTGAAGGGATGCGGTATGAATGTCCTTCCAGGTCACTCTCACCTTTCCTGTTGAACCGTCGATGCTCGCGCTAACCTGGGATGCACTCAGCTTATCCCCTGGTATGAGCTCCAGATTCTCCACTTTGGTGGGATCGAATTGAAAATCGACATGGCCGCTGCGGATTTGGGATGTCTTCACACCGCCGATATCCAGCGTGTAACTGCCGCCAACATAAATCATATCCGGCGTATTGTACACCACTTTGGCTGCACCGGTATTTACGGTGAAGTTCCATTCATGGGTCGTTTGGTTACCCGACAGATCACGGACGGTGACTTTCGCCTGATGAACGCCATCGGCGAGTGGAACATTCGGCGTGTAATGAATTTTCCCTTCAGGCGGATACAAAGTATGCTGTACCAAGCTGCCATCCAGATAGAATCGGATTTTATCCGGATCAATCAGCGTCGTTCCCGGGTGCGCCACAGGATCATAACCTGCATCCTCGGCATACACGGTAATGATCGGCATGTTCTCTGTAATCTCCGCACCCTCGGCCGGTGAGAATTTCTTCAGAACCGGCGGATCGATATCGTCGTTGGCCGGACCGTACAACGCCCGAATTTCGTCCACGTAGATGGCACCGGCGTCTTTTTTCGCGGCCTGTGTTTCCATATATCGAACCGGCATGTCCATCACCAGCGGAAGGGTTCTTCCTTTGGGTACGGACGCTTCGAGATACTTCCATCCCTTGAAATCGACGCCGACCGTCTGATCGGTAAAATCAAGCGGGATCGCGCCCTTGCTGTCACGAATTTGGGCACGAAGCCAGTGCGCATTACCGTCTCCGTAGACCCACATGCTGATTTTCTCCGGATAGCCCGGAATTTCGATATTGTCCGCGGTGCCGTTCGTCTGCAGATAAGCACCGGAGGTACCGGTCATTCCGGTAAAATCATACTCCAGCTTCAAGGCGCCATTCCCGGAACGAATATAGGTCTCATCCGTTTCAATGGATACCTTGGTCGACTTGAACTGTGCACCGGCACTTGGTTTGTATCGGCTAAGACCGTTCTCGAAATCCTCGATCATGACCGGCGGAAGACCGACGTTTACTTCGATTGAGGTCTCGATTTGACCGTACTTCACGAAGATTTTGCCGCTGACGTCCTGCTTGTCCGTGGCGGTAAACGTACCGTTGCCGTCAATCGTCCCGATATCGCCTTCGGTACGCCACTCCAAACGGCTATTGTCGGCCTGTACCACTTGACCATTGCGAAGCGCCGTGACCTTGAGCGTCTCGGTCGAGCCGGAGGAGAAGGTCTTCACGACGTCGGAGAACTTGAGCTCAGTAAGCTCATCAACGACTTCCAATGCGGCTTTACCCGTCAGATTACCGGATTGTACGGATATCTCGGTCACTCCAGGTTGGTTGCCTGCCTTAAACGTCCCGCTGCCGTCGATTGTCCCATAGGCTGGATCAACGCTCCAAACTGTAGCCTCCGTCATTTTCGCCGGATGCAGATTCTGGTCCACGGCCGCCGTTTTGAAGGTAGCGGATGAACCGGTCAGCACTCTTTCCAGCGTGGGCGCTACAACGAGTTTATTCGCTGCTCCTTCTGGCGCCTTGTTCACCAGCAAAATGCCGTTGGCCGTTTTGCGTTCCCCGCCGTCCGACGGCGAGTTGAGCACTTTGCGCTCCGTTTCTCCCGGCAGGCGGGCAACGAAGGTGGCCGAACCGCCTCCATCCAGGTTCAGTGCGTTCACTACGCCAAGCTCCTGCAGCATTTCGCCAAGCTCGATGTAGTTAAGCCCTTCACTGAACCCCGGCTGGCGACCATCAACCTCGAACAGCACAACGGAGCCGTCCGCTTTGGTGCCCACCACCGTTCTCGGGTGTACAGCCGGATCGGTATGCTGCTGCACGACGCCATCCTTGACCAGCATCACGGTACCGCCAATCGCCATCGTGACGTCCTGCCACTCGTTATCCAGCTGAAAACTTGCCGTCACTTCATCCCCTGCCTTCAGCCCGGCAAGCTTGCTTCGCTGCGAGCCCGAAGCGGACAGAACCACTTGGCCTGGGCCGATCTGCGAATTTCCCTGATCCTTAAGAACGGAAACGACTTTCATCTTCAAGGTCTCCCCGCTGGCGACCCTGCCGCTCACGATATCCAGAATCACTTCGTCTCCTAGATTATTGGTCATCGTGGTGGCATTGAATTTTTCGGTATAAAGAACAAGTGCGTCCGTCCCTCTTAGACGGTTGATAGAGGACAGACTGCTGACTGCGCCGCCTATCGTCACGTTTTTCGTTAATTTCGGACTGCCGTAGAGGCTCGTTCCGTCCTGTTTAATGCCAAAGGCGTTCCGGCCGCTGGGCGGATCCGTCAACAGCTCCCCGCCCCCCATGAACAATCCGAGCGGAATTCCGGTGGACATATCGTAGAAGTCCCCGTTCACCGCGGCGATGACGCGATTGCCTGCCTTGTCGGCATCGGATGCCATTTTGCTGACTCCCTGCATGCCATATACTTTGCCATCGGTGAGACCCGGCTGAAGCTCCAGATTTCCTTGCGATGGATCAAACTCCACCATATGGACCTTCTGCTCGCCACTGCCCTTTTGCATATTGGCCCACGTATATGTAGCCCCCGGCCCGATCTCCATCTGCCGCATATCAATAATCGATGACGCGGCGGCGGCTGGATCCGCGGCAGCAGCTTGTCCTGCGGGAAACAGCAGCGATAGAAACATCACTCCGCTGAGCAGCGATGCTATTCTCTTTTTGCTCCTTAACATGTACATGAATTCCTCCTTCTCTCTGCTTGGACTCTGGTTCCTCTCGGTTGTAAGTCCGCTCATGAACGAAAGACCTACTCGGGAGTATAACGCTCGCTTGTTAATTCCACCTCCAATCTGTGTTAAGACGAAGTTAACTCTGCCGCTATCGGCTTTACATTCAGTCATTAGCTGGAAGGGCTGCAAAAAAGTATGCTGCCGATCCGTATTTACCGCTTACGACGAATGAAATTAACCCGTCTTCTTCCCTTCATCATATTGAAATTTTATTTTAAATTACAATACATTTTATAAAATTTTATTTTATTTTTTCGGCAGGAATTTCCGGTCGGATGACGTAAGCGCAGCTTTTGTCGAAAGCAGGGAATGAAAACAAACGCCTCGTCGCCAGTTTCCGACTTATTTCTACGGTGACCCTTCCAAGAGCGCACAAAAAAAACAACCGCAGCTTATAGCCGCAGTTGTTTTCAAGATTCCCTATTATTTTTTGCTGACATTGCCGTTGGCATCGATTTTTGCATTATAGGAGAGTTTGTTCAGTTTCGCGATGATCTCTTTGTTGTACTTCTTGTCCATCAGATTCGGTTGGCCTTGGAGTATCTTCACCGGCGTAATCCGGCTCGTGATCTTGGAGCCTTGAATCTCAACATGAACCATCATCGACAGCAAGGTTTTGTCCCCGCCCCTAGTGGAGCGGTTGAACACGAAGTTGCCGAGCGAATAATAAATCGGTTTGTTCTTGTAATATTCGATGCCCATCAACGTATGGCTGTGCGATCCGATAATGATGTCGGCACCGGCGTCGATCATCTTCTTGGCCATCGTGCGCGCATATTCTTCCGGATAATCAGCGAATTCCTCGTTCCAGTGGATGTACACGATTGTGTAATCGTTGGTCTTTGCCGATTTCTTGATATGGGTCAGCATCGGCTCCATGGTGTACGCGGAAGCAGCGCCCGGATGGTTCTTGCCCGCGATCCAGGAATTGTCCGACAGCACCCGGCTGACGCCCAGCACCGCAATTTTCTTTCCGTCAATGTTCTTCACGTAAGGCTGGAAGGCCTCGTCCATATTGCGCCCGGCTCCCGTGTACCCGATCTTCTGGCGCTTCAGATGGGTAATCGTATCCAGCATCGCCTGCTGGCCATAGTCCAGGATGTGGTTGTTCGCCAGTGTGACGCCGTCGATTCCCGCATAGACCAAGCCCTGAAGCGTGTCCGGCTTCGAACGGAAGGCAAAGGTTTTATCCGCAGCCTTGCCACGAATGGAGACCGGCGTCTCAAGGTTGGCAAACGCCATATCCGCCTTTTTCAAGATGGGGGCTACCTTCTTAAAAGGATATAGGTTACCGAATCTATCAATCTGGTTCCCCACGTAGCCGTCTAACAGAATGTCACCTGCAAAAACAAGATCTATCGGTTTACTCTTCGACTTGGCTTCAGTGGTTGTGCCCGCTGCCGAAACAATGCTGACCGGGAGAAGCATAACGAAAACCAGAATGAGGCAAAATAATCTCTTCATCTCCATGCCGCCTTTCCAAATAAGAACTTCTAAGAAGCTAGTCATTTACCATG
Source organism: Paenibacillus sp. NPDC093718 (assembly GCF_050279985.1). NCBI lineage: Bacteria > Bacillati > Bacillota > Bacilli > Caryophanales > Paenibacillaceae > Paenibacillus > Paenibacillus sp. NPDC093718. Next base: position 283,100 of record NZ_JBNNUS010000005.1, on the reverse strand, counting down.
TTTATCCTATCATAAATTGATAGAAAAGGGTATTTATATCAAACGAACCATTTAATAGAATTAAAAACGGATTCTACCCAGTTTGCCCGTTCAGCACTACGCATGCGGATTATTCTTCCGATCCCTTGTCATCCCCAAATTTTTTATAACGGATCAAAGCGGTTGAAAGCAGGGGCAAAAGGGACCCTTCGCTTCTCCAGAATCATGCCGCCTTCTCCATTGAGGCATATCAACATCTAAATAAATCAAATCTATCTTTATCTACTCATAGCCTTAGACTTGAAATGCGAAGAAAAAGTTTCAATTTTTGCAAATTATATTGAAAACATCGTAATTCGCTTATATATTTAAACGTATCGTAAGTGTAAATTCAACTTTAATTACGTTTTGTAATAATTACATGAGGTAAGCCTTACATATAAGTAAAACAAAAGGAGCTGCAGCCCATGAATATTCATTCTTCCGGTGAGAACGCGTCTCTCCAGATTGATGATACGGACCGCAAAATCATTGCGATCCTCGGCAAGAACGGGCGAATCTCGTACACGGATTTGGCCAAGGAGATTGGATTGTCCCGCGTAGCGGTACAGGCCAGGGTCAATGCCCTGATCGATGACGGCGTCATTGAGCGCTTCGCGGCCGTCATTAATCCGGAGAAAGTGGGAATTTCGGTGTCCGCTTTTTTTAATGTGGAGGTTGAGCCCAAATATTTGCAGCAGGTGGCGGACACACTGGAGAACGAGCCATATGTCACCAGCCTGTATCATATGACCGGTCCCAGTAAGCTGCATATGCACGGACTTTTTACCGATCATAAGGAAATGGAAATGTTTTTAAATGAGAAGCTATACCCGCTTCCGGGCATAACCAGCGTGGACACGCAGATCTTAATCAAGCGTTATAAAAGCCGAATGGGCATCCGACTCTAACTCTCTCGACAGAAAGGACTCCTACCCTTGCATGATAATAATAGCAATCCATATATTGAATTAACGTTCGGCATGTTCCGAACCGGCATACTCGGCTACGGCGGCGGTCCTTCGGTCATTCCGCTGATCCGGCATGAGGCCGTCGTTCGTTACAGCTGGCTCAGCGATGATGAATTCGGAGAGGTGCTGGCTCTGGCCAATGCGCTCCCGGGTCCGATCGCCACGAAGATGGCGGCCTATCTCGGTTACCGGGAAAAAGGAGTGCTAGGCGCGGTGGTCGCGGTTCTTGCGCATATCCTCCCGACCTGCATCGCGATGATCGCGCTGCTGTCGGCTGTGACGTTCCTCAGCAGCTCCAAAGTGGTGGCGGGCATGATTGCCGGCGTTACGCCGGTCATTGCGGTGATGCTGGGCACGATGGCTTACGAATTCGGCGAGAAGGCCGTGAAGGGACTTGGCATTTACGCCGGGATCGGATTTTTTGTGGTGTCGTTTCTCCTGCTGGAGAGTTTCCAGCTCCATCCGGCCCTCGTCATTATGCTGTTCCTTGCTTATGGCACCGTGCATTTTAGAACCGTAGCCAAACTCAAAAAACAAAGACGGGATAAGGAGGGGTCCGCCTGATGGAAGAATGGCTTCAGCTGCTGATCAGCTTTTTTGTCTCCAACGTGCTCGGTTATGGCGGCGGTCCCGCTTCGATCCCGCTCATGTACAAGGAGATCGTCACCAATCACGGATGGCTGACCGATCCGGAATTCTCCAACATGCTTGCCCTTGGCAACGCGCTTCCCGGACCGATCGCCACCAAAATTGCCGCTTTTGTCGGGTATGGCGTATCCGGCTGGATGGGCATGACCCTCGCCCTCGCGGCGACGGTCATCCCTTCCGCGGTAGCGCTCATCTGGCTGCTAAATTTGCTACAGAAATACCGCACGTCGCCCGTGGTCAAAGGCATGACCTTGTTGGTTCAGCCGGTCATCGCCATCATGATGCTGACCCTGACCTGGCAGATCGGCAAAAGCTCCGTCATCTCCATCGGCCTCCTGCAATCCCTCGGCATCGCCGCCGTCGCCTTCTGGGCCATGAACATCCGCAAGATCCACCCGGCACTGGTGATCCTGGCCGCATTCGCTTACGGGGGCTTGGTGCTGTCGCAGGTGGTGTGAGGAGGGATTCTGTTTCAGTAAATTTACTTGCAGTCACGAATAGATTATCTAGAGAGAAGGCTACGGAATACCGTAGTCTTTTATTTTTATTTCAACCTCGTGTTATATACGAAAGGATAAATCGGTTGAGCGTGGTAAAACTAGGATAAACATTCCAGTATGAAGGAAAAAAACAGAAGATGAAGAAGATCGCATTAGCCCTAATGTGTGTCCTGCATTTGTTTGGATTAGCGCAGTCGGCGTTTGCAGATGATCAAGTTTTGCACCAGCTCAGTAAAGACACTGATTTTGTTATTTATGCGCCTCAACTGCCGAAGACCGATTGGAAACTGGACATCCCAGTGCCTTATCCGTATAAACCCGGCAAGAAAAAAATTACCTTAACCAGATTTAGTTACTTTGATATGTCTGGATCTATTTATTTAATGGGAGTCGAACAACATAAAGCGTACGGTTACAGGTTCACTCAGTCCATTACAAACATAGATATCAAAAATAACACCAGCTCAACCAAACAAAAAGAGCGTACATTTACATTTGATTCTAGGGGCGAACTGGTCACATGGGATGATGTCGAAGCGCGATTTGAGTCATGGGCCACTAAAGAACAGAATGGCGGTTTTCTGAAATGGATTCAAGGTGATACTTACATTGAAATGAGCAGCGTCGTTTTGACTAAGGAACAAATGATTGAAGTCGCCAGATCTATGAAGCCGGTTGAACATTAGTGTATTTCATTCTTAAGAGGAGCACCCAATATGCTAGCGTAATCTTGTTTCGGACAACATTAATCCGTTCTCTAAAATCGTCATGACCAAAAGAGCGAGTATGAGGGACTCACTCCCACCATACTCGCTCTTTTTTCAATCGAGAACCATCCAAGAATGCCCCGGACTAAGCACCGTACTTATTCGCCCCGCTTAGACAACAGAGCAATGAGCAGAAAATCACCTGTGAACCGAACTTCCAAAAATACAATCGCCATATCATTCAAGATGTCCCGAAGTCCCCTTGCTCTATGGTCGTTAGGACTTGCTAACGGACTCAGAATACCTTATTTTGTACAAAATAGCCCTTTTGGTAGCTTTAGCGGACACAGAGGACCTTATTTGCTGTTTTTATTGGTATTGGCACCCGTAATTCGCACAATAGCGGATCTGTAGTCCGGTATATTGTAAAAAATCGAGTTTTGATCTTAAATAACGGATCTAGGGTCCGTTAAAATCTGAAGCTGACACAAGTAACTTAAGTGCTCATGGCTAGTAATAATACCTGCAGCCTCATTAATTACATCCCTTCAACTCCCCGCCTGCTACCTCCCCATCACCACCCCGATCTTGCCCTCTTGGACCTCCACCTTATACTTCTTCACCCGGATGCGGTCGCTGAACAGCGACTTGCCGGTCTGCAGGTCGAACTCCCAGCCATGCCAGGGACAGCGGACGATCTCGCCTGCCCGGCCGTATTCGTAGTCGTATACCTCCGAGGGCAGCGTCGTACCGGAGACCAGTCCTGCGCAGATTGGCGCCCCCTGATGCGGGCAGTAGTTCAGAATCGCATGATACTCGCCGTTGACCCGATAAATGCCGATTTCGCGTCCCTCGATGTTTACGACTTTGTGCTCACCCTCCGGAACGTCCTCCTCCACCAGCACGTAATGTACCGCCATACATGCACCTCCTTGCCTTCAATGCCTGTTAGTTGTTCTGATTGTTATTCACCTCTTGCCAGTTCATTGAATGAGATTGCATTTCACCTGGTGCGATTCATCCAGAGTATCTTAGTTAACCCAGTCAAATTCCCATTACTTCCGGTCAATCGAGTTACGACACTTACCAGTCCACATTGTTATATTCATTAGTCCAAATACTCACTTCGACTTTAGTCTGTTCCATTCAGATAGCCAAATCGTCGACCTTGAATTGCTATTCATACACAGCAAAGTTATCCCAATTTTGATCGTTGACCAACTTCATCATGCAAAGCCTGCTTCGATCGTGCAAGCCAACCTCGAACATGCATGCCTGCTTCGTACAGCAAGTTTGCTTTTCAGTTATCCAAAACCAGCTTCATCAGCCCCCGGCATCTTCCGTTCCCTCATTCCAGCCGATACAGCCGCTTCGCATTCTCATAAAAAATCTTCCGCCGCGCCTCCGGCTTCAGCCCCCGTAAAATGTGGCCCGGCGAGTCGAAGTCCCAGTGCGGGTAGTCGCTGGAATAGAGCAGCATGTTCTCGGCATCAATCATGTTGAACAGATCGATGAGATGCTGCGGATTGTCCGGCTCCTCAATCGGCTGCGTCGATAAGTAGCAGTGATCCCGGATGTACTCGCTCGGCATTCTCGTCAACCAAGGCACGGTTGCGCGCAGCGCCTTGTAGTTTTTGTCCAGCCGCCACATCAGGGCCGGCAACCAGGCCACTCCGCCTTCAACCAGAACGACCTTGAGGTTCGGATACTTCACGAATACGCCCTCGCATACCATGCTCACCAGATGTGCCATGAACATCTGGGAGAGGCAGGTGTGCCACTCAATGTAGCGGGTCGGGTAGCCGGCCGCGGTGGGAGCCGTCGAGCTCCCGCCGCCTTCCGCTCCCGGATGGATCGCGACCGGAAGGCCATTGCGCGACGCCGCTTCGTAGATCGGGTGATAGTGGCGCTGACCCAGCGGCGCCCTCGCCGCACTGGAGATCATCACCTCTACGATATCCGGATGGCCGCCGATCCTATCGATCTCGCGTGCCGCCAGCAGCGGGTCCTGGGTGGCTACTGCCATTGCGCCTTTGAACGCTTTATGTTTGCCGAGCCACTCGGCGATCAGATAATCGTTATAAGCCGAGCATATCGCCGCCGCATAATCCGGATCATGCGTGGAGGAGATGTTGTATACGACGCCCGTCAATACGGCATAATCCAGATTGTAGCCTTCGATCAGCTGCTTGATCATATAATCGGGATCGGAGCCGGCCTTGCCTCCCCCCGGAGGGATCGAGTCTTTTTTCATCACGCCGATCGGCGAGTAATACCCTGAGCCTGCATAACCGATGCCGGATGTCGCTACCCGGGAGCGCCAGGGCTCCTGCAGATATGGCAGCAGCGCCCTGTCGTCCTGCTCGTTATGAACGTCGACATCGATAATTTTGGTATCGTCCATTGCCTGATTCCCCCAATCTCCATTAAGAATTACTTGCCGCCGTATGTGCGCGTATAAGCGGTGTTATACATGGCAAGAAGTTCGTCGGAGCCGAGTTTCTTCGCTTGGTCAATAAATTGCTGATAAGTGGAATCGTTGATCGGCGTTTTGCCGGTTACAAACTCCGTCACCTTCTGTTCAAGGAATTTATTCAAATTGTTCAGCTTCGATTTCTCGAGCTCCAGCTCCTCTTCCGTCTTGACGATCTGCTTCGGTGCAGGGACGATATACTGCTCATACCTTGCATTGATAACCTTGCTTTTCTCGCTTAACCCGCGCTCCCACACCTCACGAGATTTGGCATTATTCAGCGTGATCAGGTCATACCATACGCCCCAGTCTTTGCGCAGCGCATTAAACGGAGATTCGCCAAACTCCTTGTTGTATACCGCTTTGCCGTCCTCCATCGTATACGTTTTGCCTTCGATGCCCAAGGACAGATAATTCGTTCCCTCTTCGCTGACCAAATAATCGAGGAATTGCACGGCACGCTCCTTATCCTTTACTTTGGCCGATATCGCTCGGCCGACGGTGCCAACGACCGGACGGGAGAACTGATAGTTCTTGATCCCTTCGGCGGCAAAGGATGGAATCGCGTCCAGCTCATATTCCGCCGTACCGGCTCCTCTCGCCTTGGCAACCAAGGATTCAAGATCCGCCTTCCAGAAAAACGTCACCAAGGATTTGCCCGTCAGTATGCGCTCCTCCCACTGCGCTTGCGTCAGCAGCGAGAATTCCGGATCCAGCAATTTTTCCGCATACAGCTTATTCAAGTACACCAGCATATCCTGATAATTCTCATGATACGGCGCGAATGCGTATTGATCCGTGGTTGGATCCAGGTTGTAAAAACCGCTAATGCCGGTAAAGATACGCCCGAAGGTCGTATACAGCCCTGTATCGCCAACGATGGCGTTAGATATGAGCGGATAGGAATCCGGAACCTTCTCCTTCAATGTTTTCAGATACTCATAAAATTCATCCACCGTGGTCGGTGCCTGTATCCCATGCTGATCCATGATGTCCTTGCGGGCATACCAGATAAAGTTGAAGCCCTTGCCTTCCGCATCCCCTTCCAGTACGGGTACGGTGTACAGGCCCCCGTCCGTGCCCGTTGCCAGCGCCTTGGCCTCAGGATATTTTTCGTAAAAGGCTTTCAGATTCGGTGCCCGATCCAAGTAATCATTAAGGTTCAGGAACACCTTCTCCGGCCCATGCTCCCGGCCGTCCTGCGTCGGCACCTGGATAAAATCCGTGGCCGTGTTCGTCGCAATCATGATCTGCCTTTTCTCCTCAAGTCCTTCCTGGCTTACGATCTGGAACTTCACACTGACGCCCGTCTTGGCCTCAATCTCTTTGAAAATCTCCCAGTCATCCCGAACCTTGCCCTCCACCCGGTCGTATACCAGCCATGAAAAAGTAACCGGTTTGTCAGGGCTTAACGTCCCCGAATCATCCTTGCCCCCGCCGGTGCATCCCGTAACCAGCATCGCGCAGAGCAGAATTATGGCAAGCGCTGTTCTGAACCCCTTTCGCCTCATTTCCTAACCTCCTTTTTTATCATCACAACGTATAGAAATGGATTAGCGTGGAATCCATAACTACCCCTTAATGCCGCCAATCATCGTGCCCTGTACAAAATATTTCTGGATAAACGGATAAACGCACAGAATTGGCAGCGTCCCGATCATGATCATGGCGTATTTCAACGTCTCCAGATGCGTCAGGTCCCCTTCGCCCTGAACATTCGTGCCGGCGATCAGGATGTTGCGCATCATGATCTGCAGCGGGTACATCTCCCGGTCATTCAGATAGATCAAAGCGCTGAAGAAGGAGTTCCATTGATTCACGGCCGTGAACAGGCCAATCGTGACCATGACGGGCACGGATAATGGCAGAACGATCCGCACCAGAATCTGAAGGGATCCGCACCCGTCGATGGCAGCCGCGTCCTCGAGCTCCTCCGGCAGCGCCTCGAAGAATGTCCGCATAATAAACAAATACCATGTGCTGATCAGGGAAGGGAGGACGATCGCCCAGATCGTGTCGAGCATCCCCAGCTTCTGAACGATCAGGAAGGTTGGAATCATGCCGCCGCTGAAGAGAAGCGTGAAAGCCGCCATCAGCAGAATCACTCTCCGACCGGGCAGCCATCGCTTCGCAAGCGGATACGCCATCGCGGAGGTCGCAATCAGCGTCAGCACCGTATGCAGGAACGTATACCGGATCGTATTCCAGTAACTCACCCAGAGATCGGGGTTATAGATGAGCTGCTCGTAGGCGATGAGCGTAATTTTTTTTGGCCACAGCAGCACCGCCCCGCTCGCGACCATGGCATTGTTGCTGATGGAAGCCGAGAATACATACACCATCGGGTAGGCCATCACAATGATCAGCACAATCATGAACAAGACATTGAATACGTCAAACAGCTTCGAGGCGAAGCTTTCCTGTTTTTTCATCACGCACCTCCCTTACCACAGGCTGGTCTCCGAATATTTGCGTACAATCCGGTTGGCCGCAACGACCAGAATGAAGCCAATCGCCGACTGGAACAGGCCGACCGCGGTCGCGAAGCTGAAATCGGCATCGAGGATGCCCCGCCTGTACACAAAGGTGTTAATGACATCCGAGGTTTCATAATTCATCGTGTTGTAGATCAAGAGGATTTTCTCGAAGCTGGCCTCCATGAAATTGCCGAGCGACAGCACGAACAGAATAATCATGACCGGCACCATGCCGATGAACGTAATATGCCGGACCTGCTGCCACCGGTTCGCCCCATCCATCTTGGCCGCTTCATACAGCGTCGGATCGATGCCGGCAATCGCAGCCAGATAGAGGATGGTACCCCATCCCACCTTTTGCCATATTTCGGAGCCCACATACACCGTCCGGAACCATTCCGGCATGCCCAGAAACATGATCGGCTCAATACCGAACAGCTTAACGAGCAGATGGTTCACGACGCCCGTGGTCGGTGACAGGAAGGTCACGAGAATGCCCGCGATAACGACGGTGGACAGGAAATGCGGCATGTAGCTGATATTTTGCACGAACCTTTTGAACCATTTACTCTTCAGCTCATGGAACAGGATCGCCAGAATGATCGGTGCCGGAAAATGAAACAGGAGATCGTACACATTCAGCATGATTGTGTTGCGAATCAGCTTCCAAGCATCGGGGGTGACATAGAAAAATTCAATCAAATGCTTGAGTCCGACAAATTCACTTCCCAAAATGCCCCGGCCGATCGAATAATCCTGGAAGGCGATGATGATGCCGTACATCGGCGCGTACTTGAATATCAAGTAATACAAAATGCCAGGCAGCATCAGCAAGTACAACGCTTTATGCTTTCTCAGAACATAGCCGATCCGTGATAGCTGCGCCAATAATCCTCACCTCCGATTGAAAGCATTTACATTCGTTTGTTGTTGTCCCCACTATACGAGCCGTCCTTCTTTCGCGTAAAGCGTGCATCTTTTCCTGGAGACACTCCTTTTGCAACCCCCGTGGCACAAGGCTTTCCGCTTGGGTCCATGCAAAAAAAGAGACTTCAGAAAAAAATGCAGTCTCTTTCCTAATGGTGGGAGCTCCTGTATTTAGCAGGTGTAATGCCCTCGTATCGGCGGAAAGCCCGAATCAGAGAATTTCGGCCCCAATACCCGACCTTCTCAGCAATTTCGTCAATTTTCAAATCGGTTTCAAGCAAAAATTGCTTCGCCTTCATCAGCCGGTATTTCGCAATATATTCCACGTACTTCTCGCCGACCTCCTCCTTGAAGGTCCGGCTGAAATGCCCGATGGACATATTCATCATCCCGGCAAAATGCTCGATCGACAGCTCTTGATCGTAATGCTTATGAATGTACTCCAGAATCTCCATAAACTGTTGACTCCGGCTGCTGGAAGCAGGCTTCCGAAACAGAAAACCATGAATCTCCGTAAAGCAGCACGTAAGCTCGTCCCATGTCATGCAGCGATTCATCCGTTCGAACAGCCCCGAGTAATACGGAACGTTGAGTTCATTGCGCTCCGATTCCACCGCCCGAATCCAGGTGTTGAGCACATCGGCAAGCAGATATTTCATCTGCACGGCTGTTGCATCCTTGCCCTTTCCCTCCTCCAGCAGAGCAAGCACAGAATGAAGCAGCTTGTCATACTCACGGGTTTTGTACTGATTGAGGATCCGCTGGACCTCTTGCACGGATAGGAAAGGATCCCACTGCTGCAGCTCCCGGGAAGGCTGACTGCCACAAATCTCTACGGTGGAATGCAGCCCCCGATACTTCAGCATGGCCAGGGCATGCTCATAAGACTGGTGCAGCTCTTCCATGGCACGAACGGTCTTTCCGATCCCGATGGTCGCTTTATAATAAGCCCCGTATTCCAGGAAAATGTGCCGAATTTGCTCCGCTACTTTTTCAGGATGACCCTGGCCCTCCGTGATGTGACCATGCTCCACGATGCATGCCATCAGATCCGGCCTTGTCTGGCAGATCCAGACCATGCCGGGTGCCAGCCGAAGAATCTTGTCCTTCAGCTCGGTCAGCAAAAAGATCTTGGCGGATTCCGATGTCGAGTCGTAAACCGACCGGTCATAGTGGAAAGAGATACACAGGACGGTTCTTGCCGCCTTGTAGCTGTAAGCAAACTCAATCTCCTTGGCGTAGTACTCAATCGATAAGGCATCCCGGTATTGCCCCAGCAGGATTTTCGTGAAAAACTGCTCCTGCACGATCGGCAGCATCCCGTTCACCATCTGGTACAGCTCTTTATTCTCCGTCATGATGAACTGGGAATAACGTTTGATGGCATCAAACTCGTTTCCTTCATGGCCGACTTCCCCATTCGGAGCGTGATGCAGCTTCAACCCATCCTTAATCTCACGGATCGGCCGGTATAATCGCCGGCTTAAATAATACGAGGCGAGTGCGCCGACTAGAAGGAAGAATACGAGGAACAACCAACAGATCCATCGGGTCATATAGACCGGCTTCATCAATGTGCCTAAGTCGATCATGCTGATATAATGCCAGGACTGATCGAAGCCGGAGGCCATGAAGGACAACCCCCTCTTGTCCGATATCGTGAATTGCGAAGCAGTGCCGTCCGTACGTATTCGCTGCTGCAGAGCAAGCTGGTCCTGCTCAGTCAGTCCGTTCTGGGCGATCACTTTGGCCCCATTATCTACAATCGCCGTGCCCGTAACCCAGCTCTCCGGAATGTGAATCTGCTCCTCAAGCTTGTCTCGTTTCACTTCGACCAGGAGATAGACTTCAGGGGCCGCCGTATTAAACGGGTAGCTCATGGCAGCTGTCAATGAGGCGGGGGAATCCATGAAATCCATCATTTTTTTGCCGGATAATTCGGCTTCCAGCTGATGGCGTCGGTTCAAATCCTGGGGATAGCGGGAACGAAAATAATACGCTTTATTCGTGTAGGTTTCGGCATCGATCATCAAATCCTGGTGAACGAAATAATAATACGCCCTCTCGACCAAATCATCGGATTCCAGCTGCTGCAGCTGCTCCCGCAGGGAATGAAGCAATTCCGGAAGCAGCAGGCTATCCGGCGAAGAGGCCATGGGAGCCAGAAGCACGCTCCGTAATCTGGAGGTGCTGAGGATATTAATCATGCTAGTCTTCAAGGATTGCAGCTCGGTGTCCGTCTGCTCGGAGAAGCGATTCATCATCACTTGATTGAAACGCTCGGCATCCTTTTCAATAATGCGAACGACCAGCACCTGAGCGAGAACCGACGCAACAATCACGGGAATGAGAATGAGGAGAAAATAGTTGGCGAATAGTCTCCAAAACAAGGTGTGCCTTCTGGGAGGCGGAGAATCAGGCCCCCCCGGCTCAGGAGATCGGTTAGGCGTTGTCCTGCGATTCATGAGTGTCCCCCCTTGTTATTTTAAATTGCAAGTAAACAAGGCTTGCATTTACGTCTACTATATTTAGATGTAAGTTATAATATTCGCCGCAACTTCCATGCATGGAGTTTGCACAGAAATGACGTTTACCGGACATGTTTGCATCCATAGCAAAAAGAGCCAGGAATATCCTGGCCCTTAATCAGAAACGAGAATATCTTTTTTTCCTTGCTCGTGTGCACTTACTCGTATTTAAATACCGCATCCGGCGTCAGGGTCACATTGGGCGCATAACTCGGCATCTGGCCGGTCTCTTGCAGATATTGCTCAACAATACGAGCAGCATCTACCAAGGAGCTTAGCAGCCAATCCTCATAAAGCTTACCGAATTTCTTGTAGAGCCATTCAGAGGTATATTCATTCGAAAGGGTAAACAGAGAGTAGATTTCACGGACGGTATTGGTATGCTTGCGGCCGTAATCATCCGTCCAAGTCACCTTTTTATTCAAATCCACCTTACGGATATCCTCCGTTTTGGTTGACAGGATGCCATTCTTGTATTGGTAATAAATCCGCAAGGATTTATCATATTCATGGCCTTTTAGCAGCCTCCAACCAGCCATGCTTCCGGTTGCAGGGACCGATGACATTTTGCTCTTCCCTGAGTTTCCGGTGTTACCGCTGCTCGTTGCTTTCTTCGGCTCGCCCTTTACAACGAATTGTGCCGCACCCAGCGTCACGGTCATTTGCTGTTTGGATGCGTCCCATTTCAGTTTTGCGCCCAGCGCTGCGATCAACAGATCCGCGGATACGAGCGTCTCCCCTTTGCTCTGGATCGGAGCGCCTTTCATATTCACGGTTTTGCCGTTGATCTTCGCTTGCTTGCTTCCTGCCTTAACGGTAATCTCGGTCTGTCCTACGGTAATATCAAAGGTTTTGGAAGCAGCCTGATATTGAACTGAACCTCCCATGGCTTCAAACACCGGCTTCAACGGCAGGTAAGTAATCCCCTTCTCCTGTTTGGCATTCCCCAATGGTTTGCCAAGTCCAGAAACGATGTTCACCGATTGCTTCTTGCCTGCAACTTCCACCGTCAGCGTAGCCTCGCCCACACCCATGATTTTATAGGTGCCTTTATCCCCTGCCTTGATCAGATGGGGCTTATCTACCGATAACGAGATCATATTCGCCGGAATCTTGTGTTTCTCTCCGCTGCTGTACTGAAATTCAACCGTTGGCGTGATGGAGCTCCCCACCTTCGGCTTGCTGTTCGATACCTTAATCGTGACGCCGGTAATGCTCGGTACCGTCACATCGTATTGCTGTCCACTATCATACTCCGTCCAAGTACCATCCGATAACCTGGCGAAAAAGCTTTTGGAACCTTCGATTCCCACAATCTCTTTCACTCCGCTGATCCCGTTCAGCGGGCTCATCTCGAAGGTTTGCGTGAATACATCCAATCTCGCATTCCACACCGTTCCATCTTTTTTAACGAAAATCAGTTTCTGTTCTTTCCCAAAAGAAATGTCAGCCCCGTCAGGAATCAAGTTTTGCGACAGATACGTCGTGCTGCCATTGATTCGAAGCGTACTGAACAGTACAAGTCTTCCGTCATTGTATAAAATAGCCGCGTAATCGCCGGCAACCTTGATTTTACGGATCGCGTTCACGTCCGCTGCTTGACCCAGAGTCACAGGCTCCGGTGAGTAGGCACTATTGTGATATAAGATTGTTCCCGACTGGGTAACGCCGCCGATAATTCCCTTACTCTCGTCAAAAACGCTTATTCCCTCAAAGCCTTTTACCGCTTGCGGCTTGGAGTTAACCATGCGATGAACATTGCCGTCAGAGGTCAACCAGTAACCTTGTCCAAGCTGTTTCACATGGTTCACACCCGCTACAGCCTGATATCCCGATTCCCCCCACGTAACGAGTCCACCAGCGTTATTAACGCCGAATCCATATCCGCTAGAGCCTGCGATGAACTTTAGATCTCCACCCATCGGAATCGGGATTTGGTTGATTGGAAGGCGGCTGTACGTAACCCAGACCGTGCCATCCTCCATCAAGGGTGTGCCATCAGGCAATAGCATTGCAATCTTCGAGCTTGCCTTGCCCGACTCCCCATAAGCTGCCCCGGCCACGGTGGGAACCATCACACAAACAGCCAACAGCAGAACCAACATTTTCTTAAACATGAATGAACCTCATCTCTTGTCAGAATGTAAGTCTTTCAAATCTAGTGCATTCGAACCAGGAATATTATACCATTCTATAGAAATGAAACAATATCAAAATTTGCAAGATTGCAGAAGACCAAAAACGCCCCCGCATCTGTCGCCAGACGCCAGGGACGCTTATCCATCCATTCATTTTATTCCATGCGCTCAAACACCTTGAACCTTCGGCCTTCCTGCAAAGCCACCAATATATCATCATCGACTACGTAGATTTCCGTGCCTTCCGGCAGCTCGTTCGATGATAAATGCGTATCCGGGTATTGATCCGGTTCGAGCCGCTTCTGGATCGTGCCCGCCAAGGTCAAATCCACCTCCGCAAAAGCCTCGGCATCCTCAATGCCTTTTCCGATATACTCTTGATCATCGTACTTTAACAGAGACGCATAACTGGCCGACTGCTTGCTGCCGCAGCCCAAACATAGGATCAACAATAGGCTGATGATCGGAATCCCTGTTATCTTAAGCCTCTTGCCCATAAGTCTTCCTCCTTTGCGGACGTCTCCCTACGGTCTTTATCATCTATCGCTAACAGCTATTACAGCTCATCCAAGCGTTCCTTTAAAGCTCTGGCATCATAACGAATAAAGGCTCCGTTGACCGTGCCGACGAGCACTTCCCGTTCCGTTACGTTCAACGCACCGTTCTTGGTATAAACCTCTCGCAAATCAACGCTGCCGGTGACCACGTTATGCAATCTGCCCAAGCTTCTGCCGTCTTCCTTGTTCAGCACCACGAGATCGCTTTCCAAACTTACCAGCAGGTACGAATCCAGGATCCCGTAGCTGCTGCTAACCAGATGGGACAGATCGTCGCCCGCTTTGGAAGTAGTCTCCATCTTCCATAGGATGCTGCCGCTCTCTATATCTATCGCTGCCGGAATGCCGTTCAAGGTAAGATAGACCCGTTCTTCCTCGATGACGCCGCGGGCGGCTTTGCCTTTCACGGTCCATAATTCCTTATCTTCCAGGCTGTCATACAATACGCTTTCGTAAGCGGTAGCCCCGCTGAAATACTCTCCGTTCAGCGCACGCTGCACTAATAGATACCGCTCATTCAGCACCTCGAACCTTTCCATCTCATAGGCCGGATACACGGCTTCGCGCGCCCCGGTTTCCGTATTGAGCAGAACCCATTCCTTGCCAAGCAGCATCCATCTTGTTGTCATATCCGCAGGGGATACCGGATTGTAGCGATACCCTCCGATAAAATACGGATCTTGAGTCGGATCGTCCATAGCCCTCTTACCGACCTTTACATTCCATGCCGCTTTGCCGGTGACCGGATCGTAAGCGGTAAGCTGTCCGTTCTGCTCGACGAGCACATACGTATCACCCGATCCTGCATTCAGCAAGCGGTGTTCGCCGGACAATGTCTTTTTCCAACGCAGTTTTCCGGTTTCCTGGTCCAGCACGCTCAGCACGCTTTCGGTTTTGGTTTCGTTCATATTCAAAGCTTCGTCCAGAATGATCGTATCGGCCGCAGCCGTCATTGTCAGGCCAAATTCATTCTTCGGCTTAACCTCCCATATCACTTTGCCATCCGACAATCGGATATGCCGCACGCGGGCTGCATAATCCTTAACCTCCGGGTTATAGGCCGAGTACATGGTAACATGCTCCCGCTCCTTATCCGTGACAGCCGTATACCAGCCAAATCCCGCATCCTCCTGCCACAGCTTTTTGCCGGTGCTGCGGTCAATCGCATACAGGGAAGAATTATCGTGCATCCCGCTGTATCCGCCATCATCCCCCTTGAGGAGCAGGACGTCCTCGCTTGCCTCAAGCAGGAAGGTAAAATTCAGATTGCCCTGATTTCGCCAGTCGGGTTCGGCTTCAATCGTCTTTTGAGGCGGCACGGCGGCAAAACGATAGGTAAACTCGTAATCATCGCCAGGACTGTAACACCGTTCAAAGGATCCTGTCCCAGGGATCACCCACTCGCTGGACGTCAGCTTTCCGGATGGGGAGAACGTCACGGTATAATGGGCATCACGCTGCTCATATCTCCAGGTCTCGCCGAGTATCATCGGTTTATTGGAGCTCATCTCCTGATTCCGCGATGTCTCCCTCACCTGCGGTTCGCCGAGCAGCTTTTTCACGTATGAAGAAGGAGTCCCTTTCTTAAAAAGAAACTCCGTCAAGTTCCGCACCACATCCGTCGGTACTCCCGAATCCCCACCTAATAGCGCTTCAGGCATCGCCTTCTTGGCTGTCGTGTCCTTACCCTGTACCCACATCATTGCTGGGCGGTAGATCCGGTAGTCTTCCTTCCACTTGGAAGGTGCGACCATGACCCCGTACCAGTCCTTCCACTGCGCTACGGCGATGAGCGACGTTCCGGTTTGGGATACCGGCCATTTCATCGCGCTTCCAGGAGCAAGATATATACTGCCGCTGCTGCGTAGTTGAAGCGAGAGCGGGAAAGTTTCTTTCACTTGGGCAGCTTCCTTGGAAACATACCATGTCGGGAGCCACAAGTCTCCCCGGGAATCGGATTGGATAAAGGCTAATTCACCCTTCACGGAGGTAAGCCGGAGCCTCTCCCCCTTGGCGCCGTAATAGCTCACTTTAAGATTTGTCAGATGGCTATTCTTACTAAGCGCTTTAGGAAATAAAACAGCCTTCTGCTGAATCGTAACTCGTTGGCCGGATGTAAAGCCCCCAGCTTCTGCAGCATCAGCGAATACGACATGTGCGCTCTCCTGTGTCCGCTGAGTTGGGTGCCCAACAAGTGAAATACAGACGGCTGCCGTTATTCCGATGAATAGTCGCTTTCGAATCGATACGCGTAAACTCACAGAAACCATCCTCTCCCATACAAGCCTATATAATGTAAACGCTATTATAAGGCAAACTGTTCCAAAATCAAAACAAAAAACTCCCTTCCAGGAAAGGAGTCTATCAATCTCTTACTGCAAATGTACATTCACGAAAGATTATCGTTAAAATGATTTCTGCTGCAAATTCACAATTAGCCGTCTTCTCCGCATTATCGTACCTCCATACGCCAACTTGCTTCGGATAGAGTACGGCTCGGCGTTTGCCTGCCTGTCATTTTTCTGGTGCGGTTTTTCACCCCGTCCGATATGTCCCCCCATAACTGCCCGAGAAACGATGCTGGAGTCATTGACGTGCTTCCATTGCTTGCTGTTGCCATCCCCTGAGTGGATCGGTTCTCAATCTGCGTATCTTCGCGGGATATTCTGAACTCTGCGCATCCCGATAGTAATATGACACCAACAACCAGCACAATGATTGCCGGCCATGCCATCGTAAGCCTCATGTTCCGTTTCGCATGATGTATGAATCCCATCCCGACTGCCTCCTTATGTACGTTCCTGAAGGAAAGTATAAGGAACACATCTTATCAATCAGTGATCCAAGTTCTTAACGAATGCTTAAATAAAACTGAACAATTCTATTTGGACCTCTCAGAAGCAAGCGGGGACTTCCGTCTTATAAAAAAAGCGCCCCCTTCGAGGGAGCGTTCGCTTGGATTTCCTCTATTGCTATGCAAAGGCAGAAAACCACCGCGCGGTAAGTTTGAAGAAACAGCAACTATACAACTTTAGGAAACCGCGTTTCAAAAGTTGTCCTCTGCCGGTCGCTCCGCACCCGGATTTCGCCGCCCTGGACCTCCACGATACTTTTTGTGATCGCCAGTCCCAGGCCGGTGCCCCCGGTCTGCTTCGAACGGGAAGCCTCCACGCGGTAGAAGCGATCGAAGATGAAAGGCAAATCCCGCTCCGGAATCGGATCGCCATAGTTGGTGAAACTGATGCTCACCTGATTGCCATCGCTGCGGACGGCGATGTCGATCCTTTTGCCCGACTCCCCGTAACGGATCGCATTGGATATCAAATTCTCATAAGCCCGGACGAGCTGGGCGCCGTCTGCCCGAATAAAGAGGCCTTCCTCTGCCGCAAGCTTGCATTCCATCCCGGACTTCTCCAGGGCAGGCACGAATTCCTCGATCAGCTGTCTCATGAACTGAGCCATATCGATCTCCCGGATATCCAGTGGGAGCCCGTTATTGATCCTCGTATATTCGAACAGATCATCAATCAGCTTCTTTAGATTTTGCGCTTTCTCATAAGCGATATTCACGTAATACCGCAGCTCCACTTCATCCTGGTACCGGTCTTCCTCGATAACCTCCAGAAATCCCAGTATCGATGTAAGCGGCGTCCGCAAGTCATGGGAAACTCCCGTAATCAGATCATTCTTTGTTTTCTCCGCGTTACGCTCCTCCAGAATGGATTGGTGAAGCTGCCTGCTCATCTGGTTGATGCTCTCGGCCACCTCACCCAGTTGGCTGCCTGACTGAACCGGAATATCGGTGTCGAAATTCCCCTTGGCAATCTCGCGCAGCCCATTCCTGATTTCCTCCAGATAAACGTTCAGCTGATCGGTCATGCGGTTTATGCTGGAAGCGACGACGCCTAATTCGTCTTGGGATTTGAGCTCGATTCTGGAATCGAATCGCCCCGACGTGATGTCCTGAAGACCGGTCTGAATCTTCTGCAGATCAAGGACAAACCACTTCGTGCTCACATAATAGCTGACCGAAAAAAGAATAATGCCCGCAACCAGCATAACCGGATCCGAGCCAATGTTGTTAATGATCCAGACGAGCGGCGGCTTGATGGCCGGAATAGAGAGTATCAGCGTGCTTAATGCGTAGAGTATGATAAGCAGGGCGGCCGTGATGCCGATGCTGGCAAGCAGCATAAGCAGCATCTTCAGGCGGATGCTATGAAGCTTCATTATTTTCAAGTTAGTCACCTCTGCTTAAGTTTACTCTATTTTATAGCCAATCCCCCACACCGTCTTAATATATACTGGCTGCTGCGGATCCTTCTCGATCTTCTCGCGCAGCTTGCGAATATGTACCATGACCGTATTTTTCGATTCCATGAACGGTTCGTTCCACACCTCGGTATAAATCTTGTCCATGCTAAGCACGAGTCCGCGATTGATGGCCAGCATATGCAGCAGAGCAAATTCGCGGGGCGTCAGCTTAATCTCAACGCCTGCCACAGCTACCCGGTGGGAAGCGACATTAATAACCAGCTCATCGATCTGGATTTCGTTCTCATCCCTCACCGAGCTGTTGTTCAGCTGTTTGTATCGGCGGAGCTGCGATTTGATTCTTGCGATCAATTCCAGCGGGCTAAACGGCTTGGTCACGTAATCATCCGCGCCGATGCTGAGTCCGGCGATCTTGTCAATCTCCTGACTCTTGGCAGACAGCATGATGATCGGCGTGTTGTTCTCCTCCCGAATTCTCATGCATGCCTCAATGCCATCCATCTGCGGCATCATGACATCAAGGATGATCAAATCCACTTTATGGGTTCTTAGAATCTCCAGCGCTTCCAGGCCGTGAGATGCGGTGAGCAGCGTGTAGCCCTCATTTCTGACGTAAATCTCCATCAATTTCAAAATTTCGGTTTCATCATCAACCATTAATATCGTAACTCCAGACATGGCTCCTCCTTGATTAAAAGCGGCAGTCAGCATTACGCCTTTTACGTCGTCTTGCACCATGGATGTGCAGACTGTGCGTTGCTGCTGTTTTGGTTTCTCTTCGCCACGGCCATGCCCTCGTCAGGTATGCATCCATTTTTTTGCTAACGTAACAGACTATGAACCGGAAAGCGGCACAGATGGCGAATCGACTGGCTTAACCGATTTCTTCGCCTTCGGAATATTACCGAATATCACCCATGAGCCTGGTATAAATCGAACCGTCAATTCTACGACGATCCATGAACAGCCTAATGCTGCCGCAAAACCGCCTGCATACCACAGATGGGTCAGCATTGAATTCCCCGTAGTTAGCGGAAACTCACGGTAGACGAGCAAAAAGAACGGATGAATGAGATATATCCCGAAGGACACGGCCCCCAGTCTTTCCAGCGCCCGCGTCCATCCACGTACTCCTGCCCGGTAGAACAAAATGGCGAACTGGAGCAGGACAAGCGCCCCAAAGTACGTATGCATATTCCACAGCAGCTCATACAGCGTTGAATTATACCCGGTTCCATGCAGCCGGCTGTTGTAATAAATGTATACATGCCCGAGACCGGCAGCTGCCCATGCCATCCACAGCATCGTCCAAGCGACGATACGGTAAGGCTGTGCATTGGCACGGCTGATGACAAACCAGGCCTTCAGTTTCGGATAATAGATGCCGATAAAAGCGCCCAGCATGAAGTAAGCTATATAGGACAAGGCCCAGCTTCCCTTATTCGGCACCTGCCAATAGTACTTATTCATTAGTATAAACGTCCACTGGATCACCAGTCCAATCGGTATCGCCCATTTTGCAAGCTGCGGCATCTTCTTGAACAACCACAATACGAGCGGAAACAGCACATAAAACTGAATGCTGATAAAGACGAAATAGAGATGCGTATACGCTTTGCCCGTCAACAGCTTTTGCACAAAGCTCTCCATCGTCTCACCGAACGGCCTCCCCTGATAATATAAATAGTGCAGCAGCGCGAAGTAGAACACGGAGAACAGCGTATATGGAATGATAATATACAGCAGTCTTTTCTTGTAAAATCCGCTGATCAGTTTCTTCGTTGTGGGACGGTCATAGTAATTATAGAAGAGTACCAGACTGCTCAAAAATATAAATGTCGGCGTTCCGAATTTCATGAAGATGTTCATGAAATTGTACATAAAAAAGTATCTGGAATCCGTCATCGCAGATACGGCATACGATGTGGAGTGAACGGACAGCACGCCGATGATGGCGAATGCGCGTACCAATTGCAGCTCGGGAAGACGTTCCCTTGATAAAGATTTTAATTTGTTCATGACAGTACCCTCTCATCTTTAAAATCCGATTATTCTCGTTCCTTGCGAAACAGACTCATCAAGTATAGTAGACAGTTCTTAACGCCATACTTCCAAATTCTTATCATTTGCTTAAGATTATGGTCCTTCCTCCTAATAAAATTCTCCTTGATCATGAAGAATCCTTGGACTTACAATAAGAAAAACATCTATCGACGGACTTTCTCAGAAGACAGCGTATAGCGGAAGTTTTTCTTGCGAGATAAGGATGGTAAGCCTCTGAAGCTTATACTTTCTTATCTCTTAAAAATAATCTTTCAGAATTGGGGTGAATTGGATGTTGATTAGGATCCTTGCCGTTCGAAGTAGTTAGGCCCGGTCTATAATACTGGACCGGGCCTAGCCAGAATCACAGTAACTGGCTACGAACGAATAAGAGACGATCTGTTTTCAGCATCCCATTTTATCTCAATTGAAAAGGTGAACAATATATATGAAATCACAGGAATACAAATCATTTTATGATATCGTAGGAGCCTTAAACGGCTGGGACTTCAGCCAGCTCAGATGTATCTCGGAGGGTGTGGAGTGGGATTTTTACGATGAGGTTGGCAAATTATGTGAACCATCCGATGTTGTGCTTGATATCGGCACTGGTGGTGGAGAGAGCTTGTTGTCCATCGCCGACAAAGCAGCCCTGCTGGTTGGAATCGATCTTTCCCATTCGATGATAGAGACTGCCCAGAGTAATAAACGGAAGGCTGCGGCTTCGAATGTACGCTTTATGCAGATGGATGCAGAGTCGCTTCAATTTCCGGAGGCGTTTTTCAATTTGATCTCATGCAGACATTCCCCTTTCCGTGCATCAGAGGTGGGAAGAGTACTGGAAGAGGATGGCGTGTTTTTGACGCAGCAGGTTCGCGAATCTGATAAAGCCAATCTGGCTCAAGCCTTTGGCAGAGGACAATCCTCCCGTGAAGACGGTGCCTTAAAGGATCAATATATGGAGGAACTTCGGCTTGCCGGGTTCCGCAATATCCAATATGCCGAATACGATGCGGATGAATACTATGAACGTGAAGAGGATCTTATCTTTCTGCTGAAGCACACGCCCATTATCCCCGGATTTGGACAGGAGGAATCGGATTTTCGTATCCTGCAGCAGTTCATCAGAGACCATCGCACAGATCGGGGAATCCGGACGAATTCCGCCCGGTTTATGATAGTGGCCCGGAAATAACCGGCCCCTCTGGCAATCCATAACCCGCAGCATCCCGCTGGTAAACATAAAAAGCGCACAAGGGCCGAAGCCCTTGGCGCTTTTTCTTATGCAAAACAGCTTCGGATATCATCCCTTTGATGAATAGGTTGCCCTCCACATAAAAAAGCAAGCCC
Source organism: Paenibacillus sp. NPDC093718 (assembly GCF_050279985.1). Taxonomy (NCBI): domain Bacteria; kingdom Bacillati; phylum Bacillota; class Bacilli; order Caryophanales; family Paenibacillaceae; genus Paenibacillus; species Paenibacillus sp. NPDC093718. The sequence continues at coordinate 261,488 of NZ_JBNNUS010000005.1, read as the reverse complement.
CCCACAAAAGGAGGAGCTTGCTTTCAGTATGGTTATCTTCGCATCCACGAAGGAGCAATATTAGCCGTTAACCAGCAGTTCTTTCAACTGCTTGATCTGCTTGCGCTCGCCCGCAAGCACCAGCGTCGATCCCGCTGTCAGGATGTCGTCCGGACCCGGATTGATCTTCTGCTCTTTCTTGTTCACAATCGCTAATACATTAGCACCTGTACGTTGACGAACCTGAAGCCCTGCAATGGATTGTCCCACGCATTTGTAATGCGGCTCGATACGCGCCCATTCGATGATCAGATCTTCGAGTGTCACCTCGATGGTCTCGAGCGCTTTCGGTTTATACGTCATGCCGCCGATGATGCCGGCGATTTGTCTAGCCTCATCATCCTCTAATGTAATCTGGGAGATGGTCTCCTCAGGATCGTCATCTTCAAAATGGTACAGCTCTCTACGGCCATCGTCATGAATAACAATAACCAGCTTATCCCCTGATCTCGCCTGAATAAGGAATTTCTTACCGATACCCGGCAGATCAGATTCGCGAATAATACTCATGTGAAAATCCTCCGTTCTGGGGTTAATTCAATCTCTAGATTATATAGATTAGTTGGAAGAAAGTAAATCAGCCCAGCAGCCTTACGCCTTCCTTTTTTTTACTTTCTCCACAGGCTCGCTCCATTTGAATATTTTATTCGCTCCGCGGTAGATACGTTTTGACTCCTTGGCTAGAAGAGGACCGAGAATCGCAAGAATCAGAACATAGAGGGCCGAGAATGGTTTCAGCATAGCGGACAGTCCGCCGGCGAGTCCCAGATTCGCAACGATGATCGTGAACTCCCCGCGAGCCATAATGGTCAATCCGATGTTAAGCGACGATCTATGCGATAGTCCGGCCTTGCGACCCGCTATCATGCCTGCGACCAGGTTGCCGATAATAGTCAGTACCACGGCGCCTAAAGCAAGCCATAACGCATTCCCAAGCGTGGTCGGGTCGATACCCAGACCGAAGCTGAAGAAGAAGATAGCTCCAAAAAAATCACGGAAAGGAATGACCAGCTGCTCGATCCGTTCGCTATGATCTGTTTCCGATAAAGCCAGTCCGAACAACAGCGCGCCGATCGCTTCGGCTACGTGCAGTGTCTCCGAAAACCCGGCAATAAAGAACATCGATGAGAAAACAACGATAATGAAAATCTCGCTGGACGTAATATTCAGCAATTTGTTAAGTATAGGCGGGCCTTTTCTCGCAATAACAAAGAACAACAACATGTAACCTATGGAAATGCAAACCGAGATGATGGTTGCCCCTATCGATGTAGCCCCGCCTAACAGCAGTCCCGACATAATCGATAAGAACACGGCAAGAAAAATATCATCGAACAAAATCATGCCGAGAATGAGTTCCGTCTCCGCATTTCCTGTGCGCCGCAGATCCACGAGCACCTTAGCGACAATGGCGCTGGAGGAAACCGACAGCATCCCTGCAATGATCAGCGTCTCGTACAGAGGCATATTGATCACGAAACCGTAAGCCACACCCAGTACGAAGTTCAATACTACATATACGGTTCCGCCTACCACAATGTTTTTTCCGGATTTGATCAATTTTTGAACGGAAAATTCAAGACCAAGGTAAAAGAGCAGGAATAGAATACCGATCTGTCCCAGAAAATCGATGATCCCCTGGCTCTCGATGAACTTAAAGTCAAGAATCCCTATCGTTGGTGCATGGGGACCTACAAGCATCCCGAGCACAATCAAGAACGGTATGATCGAGAACTTGAGCTTTCCAGCAATTACGGAGGCTATAGCAACCAGAATCAGAGCAGTTCCAACCTCAAACATCATATGGTCCATAGAAGACCTCCTCTTCAAATTTGACTTCTGGCAATCATTTCTATTATACATAAAAATGCATAGATTTACAAGTAACAGCAGCATTCTTGCTTGATAACCCAATAGATGCTATATTTACTCCATAATGTACAGGCTTAATTCTATTAGTGATTTTATGGTTTCCAAAAAATATAAATTATATCCACATACTTTACCACACGAAAGAGAATGAATATTTATACATAATAATGCATACGATGCCAGGTAAAAAAATACATATATCGCGAAGATTGGCCAACCCCTTTCTCTTAATCCACACAAAAAAAGAAGCCCGGTGGCTGCAACCACGGGGCTTCCGGCTATTTTCAGATGATTATTTAAACCAACCTTTTTCTTTAAAACGCGTAATCGCTTCGATCCGGTTGCTGACGCCAAGCTTATCAAGAATAACCGAAATATAATTCCGCACTGTACCCGTTGTAATAAACAGCTGATTGGCAATTTCCTTCGTGTTCTTGCCATCCGCAATCAGGCCCAGCACTTCCTTTTCCCGCTCCGTCAGCGGATTCTCTTCACCGGAATACGCTTCATCCACCAGCTCGGAGGCGTATATTCGTCTGCCGGCCATAATGCTCCGAATGGATGCCGCCAGTTCCTCGCTCGGGCTGTCCTTAAGGAGGTAGGCGTTGGCACCAGCCTTCACGGCACGCTCGAAATACCCCGGTCGGGCAAAGGTCGTCAAGATCATCACCTTGCAGCCAGAGCCCTTTAGTTCTTCAGCCGCTTCAAGTCCGTTCATCATCGGCATCTCAATATCCATGATGCAGATATCCGGTTTATGAAGTTTGACAAGCTGTACGGCATCCTTCCCATTACCTGCCGTCCCGACCACCTGCATATCTTCTTCCAGATCAAGCAGTGAGGCCAGGGCTCCAAGCAGCAATCGCTGATCTTCGGCTATGACAATTCGGATCATATTCCCGCCTCCTTATCCGGCATTCTGAGCACATTAGGTACACGTAGGACCAGCGTAGTCCCCTCGCCGGAAGTGAGCTCCATGCTTCCGTTTACGAATTCAAGCCGCTCTCTCATTCCCCGCAGTCCATTGCCGCGGTTTCTCGCATCGGTCACGAACCCTGTTCCATTGTCCTTCACCCTCGCAACCAGATCCGTATCCGTGGATTCGATCACAATGGAGCAAGCCGTGGCATTGCTATGTTTCACTATGTTATTCACGGCCTCTTTCAGGCACATGCTGATCACATTTTCATTCATTAACGACAGATTTTCCGGCTCCAGCGTTCCCTCAAAGGTTAATTCAATCTCGGCAGCCTTTAGAATTTGCTGAATTCGGAAAATTTCATCCGTAAGCCGGGTCCCCCGCATCCGTGTTACCATCTCGCGCACTTCCTTAAGTGCCGTTCTGGCCGTCTGGCGTACATCGTTGATCTCGGCCTGGGCTCTTTCCGTATCTTGCGTCATCAATTTACCGGCCAAATCACTTTTGAGGCCAATGAGAGATAGCTTCTGTCCGAGCGTATCATGCAAATCGCGGGCAATCCTCTGACGTTCCTCCAGCTTCACCAGTTCCGAAATTCGTTTGTTGGCATCCTCCAGCTGACCCTGCAGCTGATCATTCTTATTCCGGTTATAGTTCGTCACGGGCAGCAGAATAACCCCGACTACACTGACTAGCATAAATGGCAGCTGTGTGATAAAAAACGGATTCCGCGTTAATAATCCATAATTGACCGTAATGATGGTCGTGACCAGATGGATTGAATACAGCGTAATAAATCCGGCCTTATTCTTGATGTTCCCGATGAAAAATGCGAGGAACAACGAGAAATAAACATACCCGAACACCACTGACATCGTAATCGATATTAGAATTTGCAGACTCGTCCAGAAGTAGACGAGCCAGCCTTTGGCCAGAAATGAAAGCACATAGAAGGCGAAGAACATCACAATCATCAGAGTGCCGAAGACGACCTGAGAGGTAGAGGTCGACCGGAAGATGAAATAGAACGGAAGGATGTAGAAGACGACCCATACATAAGGGCTCAGCCCCGTACTTTTATGAAATATCTGATACCATTTCTGCATGGAGTCCCACCTTCTATCGGTTCAAGCTTCGTCCTTATTTCTGCCTAACGCGTATTCTTATTCATTCCTATTATAACCTCGTAGCCGCAAGGAATTACTCGCCCTGCACTCTGCGTCTGCTGCTCGCCAGGCTCTTCTCGGCTTTCGCCAATACCGATTCCTGCGGTTTACGGAGCGACTTCCTTGCTTCCCTAAACGTGACAAACACCTTTTTCTCTTCATCCCACAGACGGAAACGTATAGACTTCAAACTGGTCTTCAGTGTAATCGTTGTTGCCTTTTGCAGCGGAGGAGCGGCTTCATGCGCCTTCTCCAGGTTGTAATTGGGAACCTTCGGGCTAAGATGGTGAACGTGATGGAAGCCGATGTTACCCGTGATCCATTGCAGGACCTTCGGAAGTTTGTAATAAGAGCTGCCTTCTACGGCTGCATTGATATAACTCCACTCTTCATCATGCTCATAGTACGTTTCTTCGAATTGATGCTGTACATAGAACAACCAAATGCCAAGCATCCCTGATACCATGAATATAGGAGCTTGAACGAGCAGAAATGCCTGCCATCCAATCGCCCAGCACAGCAATGCATACAGCGCAACAATCGAAATATTCGTTATATAGTTACTGATCTTCTCCTTGCGTCTCGCACCTTTACGGTTAAAACGGTAGGTTATCAGAAAAATAGCAATAGGACCCAGTCCAAACATCACAATCGGATTACGGTAAACCCGGTAGTATAGACGCTGCCAAAAGGAAGCGGCCCCATACTCTTCAACGGTCAATACCCACATATCGCCGATTCCCCGCTTATCGAGGTTGCTGCTCGTCGCGTGATGAATCGCGTGCGTGTTCTTCCATTGTTCGTAAGGGCACAATGTAATAACGCCTGTAATCGTGCCGAGAATTTTGTTCGCCCGGCGGCTTTTAAAGAAAGATCCGTGACAACAGTCATGGAATATGATAAACGTCCGAACAACAAAGCCCGATGCAATAATCGCTATGGGCATGGTTAGCCAATATGATACGGATAAACTTAAATAGGCTGCACACCATAGCAATATCAAGGGAACCAGTGTATTGAAAAGCTGACCTATACTCGCCTTTGTGTCAATTTCTTCATAAGGGGCAACGTTCTTTTTCAAGCTGGATAGTTTGTTATCAGGTTTAGCCATAGTTGTCTTCCTCCTCGAAATGAAGCGCAAGGACGTTGTGAAGCTGTCACGCACTTGTCTAATCTAATTATAGATAGGATGTCACGCGTGTCGTAGTCATAAACGTCATTTCGGGAGTATGACAAATATCATATATCGGTGCGGGCATCGGCCGGAAACCGCAGTCCTACCTGGCGTCTGGCTTCCTGCATGATTTCAGCCGTAATGAGTGAGTTGGCATGGGTATTGATTGCACTTTCCCGTTCGCCGCATTGGATTAAATCGATAAATTCCCGGGCTTCATAATACATCGATTCATGGGTCTGCAGCTGGGTGACGTTTTCGATGGTGCCGTCTCTGTAGTGAATCTTCACATCGTACGGCTGATTGATCTTGTCGATGATCATCGTGCCGTTCTCGCCCTGGATTTCGGCTGGGGCATAGGAATCGCTGATCTTGGAGTGCATGATCACGGCATCCATCTCAGGATAGGACAACAAGAGGCTGCCCTCGCCATCAACCCCGGAGGATAGCATATAGCCGGAAGCTTTGACGGAGTCCGGTTTACCGAACAGGGTGACCATCGGGTACAGGCAATATATCCCCAAATCCATGAGTGAACCGTTGGAATATTCAGGGTTGAACGCATTCAGTACCGTCCCCTGCTTGTACGCATCATAACGGGACGAGTATTGGCAGTAGCTTGCAAAATAACGCCGAATCGGACCCAGCTTGTACAGGTTGTCCCTGACGGTTTTGAAATTCGGCATCAACGTCGACTTCAAGGCTTCCATGAGCAGAACGTTGTTATTCTTCGCTGCTTCAATCATGGCGGACACTTCGGCTGCGTTAGAAGCCATCGGCTTCTCGCAAAGAACATGCTTCCCGTGATTCATGCATAATATCGCCTGATCGACGTGATAGGAATTCGGACTCGCAATGTACACCGCGTCAATCTCGTCATCCTGCAGCATCGTTACAAGATCGGTGTACACTTTGGGGTCCGCGTACTTGGCCGCGAAAGCCCTGCCCTTCTCTTCTGTACGGGAGTATACGGCAGCAAGAATAAATTCTTCCGTCTCCAGAGCAGCTTGAAGAAACCGCTCGGTAATCCAGTTTGTGCCGATCACGGCAAAACGGATGTTCATCCCTAATCCCTTCCCTTCTTATCTAATAGTAAGTGATCTTTCAATTTTCGTTACATCCATCCTTCAAAAGTCGAAATCCGCTCGCGTGCCGAATCCGGAATCGGCGTGCTCTTGCCTGACGCGGTATCGATGAGCACAATGGTTCCGCGACCGGCCGCCTTTAAGGTGCCGTCCACCACGATCGCATACTGGACGTCCATGGAGGAACGTCCGATCTCAGCCACCCGGACATGAAGCTTAAGCGGGTCCTTCAGATACAATTGAGCAAGATACTGGCATTCCAAATCCGCAACCACCGACACCTTTTGTTCGCTGAACAGTTCCTCGGTCAATCCCAGGTTCTCGAAATATTCAATGCGTCCCTGCTCAAAATACATGAAATAACTGACGTTATTGACATGACCCAGCATATCCGTTTCGCAGTACCTTATCTTTATCGGAATTTCAAAGTGAAACGTGTCCAGCCAAGCCTTGGGATCCGGTTGTATGAAGGTTGTTTTTTTCATGATGAGTCCCCTTTCTCTTTATAAGAGACAAATGTATGTACAATTATAATCAGTCTTCTACAAGGATAGTCAATACAAGTTGAGTCCGTCAACTACATAACCAAATCATGGATAACCTGCCCGAATGCAGCTGCCCATGAAAAAAGACCACCCACTCCAGAGCAGAATCACTGGAGGGATGGTCTTGATAAGAAGGAATGGAACAAGCTGGATCAAAATACGTGCCTCTTAGCCATCAATGTCTCTTCTTATAGTAAGTTAAGGCAAGCGCCAACGCCAGCACCGAGCCCTTCACGATATCCATCGCAAAATACGGCACGGACAGCATGATCAGACCGTTTTGCAATATACCGATCAACACGGCGCCGACAAAGGTCCCGAGCGCGTTCGGCTTGCCGGCTCCGAATACGGAATATCCGATGAAGGTTGCAGCGACGGCATCCATCAGATAGGGGCCGCCGGAGCCCACCTCGGCCGTCATGACGCGTGCCCCGAGGATAATCCCGCCGATGGCGGCAAACAATGCGGAGACCAGGTATGCAATCAAACGGTATTTGCTCACCGGAATCCCGGATAAAGCCGCCGCTTCACGGTTCCCTCCGATCATATACATATACCGTCCGTGTTTGGTATAGGTCAGGAACAGATGGACCACGAGGACCACGAGCACCATGATGATAATGATCCATGGCACCTGCCCGATCTTCTCAAACACCGCCGGAATTTTACCGGTGGCGAAATCTCCGCTCGGCAGGATCATATTCTGGGAAATGGTAGCGCCCCGGGTATATGTCAAGGCAATGCCCTGGAAGATAAACATCGTCGCCAGGGTCATCAGCATGTCGTCGATCTTGAAATTGATGACCAGAAACGCGTTGATCAGCCCGACGGCTAGACAGAACAGCAGCGTGAGGCCGATGCCGATGCCGATATTTTGCCCGTGCCAGACGAACATGGAAATGACCAGCGCGTTCGCCAGGGAAGCCGTTGAGCCAACAGACAGGTCAAAGCCGCCCACGGCCAGCGATACGGTCAGTCCCACGGCAATAATCGTCACGATCGAGATCGAACGGAGTATGTTGATTATGTTGCTTGTATTCAAAAAGTTGTCGGCGACGGTCCCGAACACGAGAATAAGTGCGAATACCGTAATCAACGTGCCGTATTTATATAGAAAATCAAAAGCGAAACTAGCCGCCGGCTTCTCCTTAATTGGTCTTGCTGTATTCATGTTAACCCGCCTCCTGTGCAGTAAAGCAATAGTTCCTCTTCGCTGGATGACTTCGTCGTCAGCTCCTTCGTGATGCCGCCGTCATACATCACATACACCCGATCCGTGATGCCAACGATTTCGGACAGCTCGCTGGAGGCGTACAGCACGCATTTCCCCCGCTTGGCCAGCTCCGCCACCAGATGAAAAATGTCCCGCTTCGCGCCAACGTCAACCCCTTTGGTCGGCTCATCAAAAATATACACATCCGCGTCGACCAGCAGCCATTTGCCGATTGCCACCTTCTGCTGGTTGCCCCCGGACAGGTTTCTCACTCTGGCCCGCTCGTTCGGGGTCTTAATTCCGAGCGACTCGATCATCTCCCTCGCCGCCTGCTTTTCCTTGCCGAAGCTAAGCCAGGATCCCAATCTGGAAAAACGGGACAGCACCGCAGCCGTTAAATTGACGGACACCGGCTCTTCCACGAAGACGCCTTCGCGTCGGCGTTCCTCGGGGACCAGCGCGATGCCATGCGAGACGGCATCATGCGGCGAGCGGATGCGAAGCTTTTTCCCGTTCAGCGTGATCTCGCCGGTTGATGTGTCGGATGCTCCGAATATCGCCCGGCACAGCTCCGTTTTCCCGGCCCCGACCAGTCCGGCCAGACCGACGATCTCCCCTTTTCGAATGTGCAGGTGAACACCGTTGATTTTGCCTGGGTCGAACATGTTCTTCACCTCGAAGCAGACGGAGCCGATCTCTCGTTCGATATGGGGAAACTGCTGCTCCATCCTGGAGCCCAGCATGTACTCCACCACTTTGGGCTGATCGATATTCGCAATGCGGTCACTCTTCACCAGCTGACCATCCCGCATGATCGTAATATCATCGCAGATTTCATACAGCTCCGGCAGCCGGTGCGAGATGAAAATAATGCCGACCCCATCCTGCTTCAGCTTGCGCACCAGCTTGAACAGCTGATCTGTCTCGCTGTGGCTGAGCGGCGCGGTCGGCTCGTCGAGCACCAAAATCCGGCACTGCTTGGAGACGGCTCTTGCGATCAGCACCATCTGCTTCTCCGCCAGCGTCAGCTCCGAGATCAGCTTCTTGCCGGGAACCCGGATGTTCATCCGTGCAAGAATCGTTTCGGCTTCTCGATGGAGTTCTTTCCAGCGGATCAAGTGCTGCTTGCCCATATCGTGAACCGTCCGGTCGAGCATAATGTTCTCTCCGACCGTCAGGTTCGGAATGAGCGCCGTATCCACCTCTTGATAGACGATCTGAATGCCCAGATCCTTCGCTTCCTTCGGGGAACGGATGTCTGCCTTGCTCCCATCGATCCAGATCTCGCCCTCATAATGGTTGTAAGCACCCGATAGAATCTTCATTAATGTAGATTTCCCTGCGCCATTCGCGCCGATCAAGGCATGTGCTGTTCCTGCGACCGTCTGAAAGTCCACATCGATTAACGCCTTAACGCCTGGAAAAGAGATCGAGATATGCTTCATGTGAAGTAAGGGCGCCGCACCCGACACGTCGGTCGATGTGGCAGTTGTTGGCTCCATAACGCTTCGCAAGTGTATTCTTCCCTTCAAATAGGATAGGGCGCCCTTATCGATGACCGACAAGAGCGCCTGTATGAATAATGCTGTTTATTTGCCGCCTGCGTCTTTCAACGCCTTCATCCAGTCCTCTTCGAATTCGGTGCTCGTCCCCCAGCTAGGGATAATATCCGCCAGGTTGACCATGTTGACCGCTTCGGCTGCACCCTCAAGGCTGGAGCGCTCAATCAATACAGGCTCCAGATTGACCGTGGCAGGCGTTTCCTCACCGGCAATCTTTTTAGCAAGCAAACGGACATTGATCGCGCCGATCGTTTTCGGATCTACGGCTGCGGTAGCTACCCAAGGACTGTCCGGCTTCTGGATCAGCTCCAGGTCCGCGTTGGATACGTCGATGCCGTAAATCTTAACCTCGGTGCGTCCCGCTTCTTCCAGCGCTCTGGCTGCGCCGATGGCGAAAGCATCCCAGGTTGCGAAGATCGCATCGATTTCGCCCTTCGGATACTTCGTCAGGATGGCGGATACCGCATTTTGCGTTTCCAGCGAAGTCTGGTCGCTCGCCACGCCGAAACGCTCCACTTCCTTGATGCCCGGATTGTTCTTCAGCGTTTCCTGGTATACGGCATTCCGTCGTACCATCGGCGGGAATCCATCTACCCAGAGATAGACGATGTTGGCTTCCGGCCCTTGCTCTTCAACCAGCTTGTCCAGTGCCAGCTTCGCCAGCTGCTCATCATCCTGCGACGTCTGGGTTACCCCTGCAATGTCGCCAATCTCAGGCAAGGAGTCAAAGGTGACGACAGGAATTCCTTTATCCGTAATCTTCTTCACGTCTTGAACGGATGCAGGATCGTCTCCGTGCGAAATGATAAATCCATCATAATCGCTGTCAATGGCTTGGGCGATCGCATCGTGGAATTTGGCGGAATCCCCGTTCGCCGAGAAGGTATCTACCTTAAACCCGAGAGCCTCGCCTTCCTGCTTCGCGCCTGCCAAAAATTGCGCCGTATGATCATCGCCCCCGATTTTCCGGACGACCATCAATTTCACCGGATCCTTATCGGCAATGCCTGCAGGCAGGTTCTCAACCTTGTCCGCCAGATTGCCTGCTCCACTACCGCCGCCGCTACCCGATTCAGCACAACCGGTTAAGACAATCATAAACGCAAGCACCAGCGCGGTTAATTTCCTTACATGTTTACTGCCTTTCATGTTCTCTCTCCCCCTGTTTTCCGTTAAAAGGACTATACTAATTAATACAAGTAATCCTATAGGATTTAATAGGAGGCGTCAACCATTATTTTTCCGCTTTAATGCATTACACCACATAGGCTAAAAAAATGAAAGTTATTTTGATATGTATCGGCAGCGGCGCGCCCATATTTCATATCCCGTGCAAATCCTATCAAAAAAAGAGCTCGGGAAGGCAGTGATTCACCTCCGAGCTCTTTTCCCTTCCTAATCGATCAGCTCATCAAGCTTATCCTGCAGCATTGCATTCTGCTTTTCGCTGATATCTGAATTAATCCAAACGAACACCCATCGTTTCAAGCCAAGCCTTTGCGATTAGCCCGTGTCCGGCCGGTGACGGATGCACGCCGTCAGGAGCCCAGAAGGCAGCTTCGCGGCGCGCCGACGCCGCAGCGAACAATCCGTCCAGCGGCACCAGCAGCGCCCCGTATTCCACTGCTAATTCACGAACAGCCGTGATTTTCAGATCCAGATCCTCGCGCCAAACTCTCCGATCCTCCGGATGCGGCAGCACGAACGGCTCAACCAGAATCAGCTTGGCGTCAAGCGCCCCTTTGGTGCGTTCGATCAATTTACGGTAGCCGGCTTTGTAATCCTCGGTGCTTGTCGGGTCCCCGCTATCATACCGGCGCCAAGTGTCATTGATTCCGATATAGATGGATACCCAGTCCGGTTTCAAGTCCAGGCAATCCTCCTGCCATCTAGCATTCAAGTCGACGACCCGGTTTCCGCTGATCCCTCTATTCAAAAAGGTTACGTTTAACTCAGGAAATTTCATGCCGAACAACGAGTCGATCAATAGCGGGTATCCGTTCCCCAAGCTGCCGGAAAAGTTCCGGTCACGACCGCAATCCGTAATGCTGTCTCCTTGAAATAATACGACATCCCCTTGCTGCAAACGATTCATTCCACTTCCTCCTCATCGGTATGTTGCTAATGTACGTACAATTGGAAATCCGTAGGCTCATTTCTCGTGAGAACGCTTCCTAGCATTAAATATTTGCCATGCAGGGCTCAATTCCTTTTTATGTACCATGCAAATCGTTGATTTATGAGCGAATTTTTTGGCACGGCCCGTTGGAAGAGAAAAACGTGTATCGACGTATATTCTCAGGAGACAGACCGCTTTAAGCGGAAGCTTTTCTTGCGAGATCAGGATGGTAAGCCTCTAAGTTTATTCTTATTTCCTCATATAAAAACCCGCCCCAAAGTCGGGACAGGTTCTGTTATGGTTCCATTAAGCTCCGGTTGGCATGGCCACCCAATGGCCTTCCGATACTTCCACAAGCTCCGAATGCTCGAGGTTATATTTGTCCTCACCGGTGCGCTCTTCCAGCAGTACCCGTTTCTTCTTGGATTCGATCTTCGGATCGGGTACCGGAATCGCCGCAAGTAAGGACTTCGTATAATCATGCTGCGGATTGGAGTACAGCTCTTCGCTTTCAGCAAGCTCCACGATTTTGCCCATATACATAACGGCAACGCGGTCACTGATATGCTTCACCATCGACAGGTCGTGCGCAATAAACAGATAGGTCAAGCCCAGACGATGCTGCAGCTCCTCCAGCAGCTTCACGATCTGCGATTGGATCGACACGTCGAGCGCGGAGAGCGGCTCGTCGCACACGATGAATTTCGGCTCCACCGCAAGCGCCCGGGCAATCCCGATTCGCTGGCGCTGACCGCCGGAGAATTCATGCGGATAGCGCGTGGCATAGGCCGGATCCAATCCGACCATATCCAGCAGCTCCTCGACCCGTTTTTTCCGCTCCTGCTTACTGCCGGTCAATTTGTGAACATCGAGCGCTTCGCCGATAATGTCCACCACCTTCAATCTCGGATTGAGCGAGGCATATGGATCCTGGAAAATCATCTGCATATGGCGCCGCATAGCCTTCATTTCCGAAGTAGAAAGGCGATTTACGGACATTCCTTGATACAGCACTTCTCCGCCGGTTGGCTGGTGAAGGCGAAGGATGGCTCGTCCCGTCGTCGATTTTCCGCTGCCGGATTCCCCGACAACCCCGAGCGTTTCCCCAGCCTGAATGTGAAAACTGATATCATTCACCGCTTTAAGCACATTACCTTTACCCATATCAAAATACTGCTTCAAGGACTTAACCTCTAACAGAGGTCCCTTGTAATCCGTGCTTGGCACGATGATCGGCGCCGGCTTGGCTTTCTTCTTCTCGTCCAGACGTGGAAGCGCGTTTAACAGCTTCAAAGTATAGGGATGCTGAGGATTCTCGAAGATTTCCTCCGTCGTTCCCGTTTCGACGATCACGCCGTCCTTCATCACCGCCACGCGGTCGCACATGCCTGCGACAACGCCGAGGTCATGCGTGATCAATATAATGGAAGAACCGAAGCGCTCCTGCATATTTTTCATCAGATTGAGGATCTGGGCCTGAATCGTTACGTCAAGCGCCGTTGTAGGTTCGTCCGCGATCAGCAGCGCAGGTCTGCACGCCAGCGCGATGGCGATCATGACCCGTTGCCGCATGCCCCCCGAGAACTCGTGCGGGTACTGGTTATAACGCGCTTCACTGTTCGGTATGCCGACCAGCTTCAGCATCTCAAGCGCCTGCTGCTTCGCTTCCTGCTTGGACAGCTTCTGGTGTTTCACCAGGCTCTCCGATATTTGCTCCCCGATTCGGATCGTCGGATTAAGCGAGGTCATCGGATCCTGAAAAATCATCCCGATATCGCGTCCGCGGATGCTCTCCATCTCTTTCTCGGTTTTCTCCGCCAGGTTCTGGCCAAGGAACAGGATCTCCCCATCCTTCATATAAGAAGGCGGGGAAGGCAGCAGCCGCATGACCGAGCGGGCCGTGACGCTTTTGCCGCTCCCGGATTCTCCAACGATCCCGAGAGTCTCCCCTTTCTTCACTTCAAAACTGACCCCACGCACCGCGTGAAATTCTGAATCACGGGATTGAAAGGCTACACTCAAATTTTTAACCTGCAATATCGGTTCCAACTCTGCTCACCTGCCATTATGCATTTATGTCATTAAAGTAATATGATCTACAACTCTTATAATCTATTGACTTTTAAAATAGGCTAAAATAAAATATACTATATCACTCGGAATAATGCAATTTGAAACAAGGAGGAAAGGCAGCTTATGGGGGGGACAGAAGCAGCAAGACCAAACAGACTCATAGGTTTGATTAGCAGCACATACAGTAAGATCCTTCTGAATCCTTCTTATAGATACTTACTATTATTATTGGGAGCGCCCGTGAATCTCGTGGTCTTCCTATTTTATTTGGTTCAGAGAAATAAGGACGACTACGCGGCGGCTGAGAACCGCATACGCAGCGAGATGCTGGCTGCCGGATATCTGGAGGCCCTTCGCTCCGAGATGATGGAGCAGCAGAAGCGCAAGCACGACTTTTTCAAGCAAAAAGTCAATGAGGGGCAGCTCCGGCAGGAAGTCGACAATATCGTAGAAGCAAGGTTCCGGGAAGTCCTTAAGGAACGGACTGTCAGGGAACTGAAACTGAACAACCGAAAACGGTTGACCATGGCCGATACGTTTGGTTCTCTCATCGAGAATCCGTTGTTCTTCATTATATCACTTATTCCGGGCTTGCTGATGTACATCCTTATTTTTTTGTACAGCAACCCTTACCTGAAATATATTCTGGAGAGACTCGTGATGACGGTCTTCGTTATCTTCGGGGTAGCGGTGCTCGTCTTTACGATTCTCCACTTGTCGCCGTTCAACCCTGCAGCCAATATTCTGGGCGAGACGGCAACGCCGGAACAGATCGCGGCTTTTAACAAAATGCACGGACTGGATCAGGGCTATCTCACGCAGCTGTGGAACAACATTAAAGGAATCGCCTACTTCGATCTCGGCAAATCCTTCTCGGGCAATGAAGAGATTACTACAAGCATCGCCAGAAAGTTCCCGATTACGCTGACGCTTACGGTCATTTCCCTGATTATCGCGATTGTGATCGCATTGCCGATCGGGATTATCTCGGCTACGAGACCGAATTCGTTTTTTGATTATACGTTTATGTTTATCGCGCTGATCGGGTTGTCCATTCCAAACTTCTGGCAGGGACTAATCTTCATCCTGAATTTCTCGATCAAGCTGCAGTGGCTCCCCGCCACCTTTAATCCGGAGAACTGGTTGTCCATGGTCATGCCGGTGATCGTGCTCGGTACAGGACTTACCGCTTCGGTAGCGAGAATGACGCGCTCCTCTACGCTGGAGGTTATTAATGAAGATTACATGATCACAGCCAGAGCGAAGGGGCTCAGCAAGGGCACCATTCTGATGAAGCATGCTGTCCGCAACGCCATCATTCCGATCATTACGGTCATCGGACTTCAGTTCGGCGGAATGCTCGGCGGCTCTGCCGTTACGGAGAAGGTATTCAACATCAGCGGAATCGGCAGCTACATCGTCGATAAACAATTCATCCCTGACATCCCGGCCATTATGGGCGGCGTGGTTTACACCGCCATCACCATATCGCTGGTGAACGTCATCATTGATATTTTGTACGCGTTCTTCGATCCACGGATCAGATCCAAGATGAAACAATACTAAAGCAGGTGTACTCATGATCAAGAAGCTTCTTTCTAAACAAGAAACCAAACACCAGCTGAAATCCTCACACGAGTACAGTCAAGCCAGCTTCACATGGGTTATTTCTTTGACCTTAACGGTGATCCTGCTTCTGAACAGCTTTGATTTCACTGGGGGAACCATTAAACCGTGGGTGTTCACCGCCTTTGCGGTATATGCATTGTTTACCATCATTCAGATTATCATTACGCTGTTGATCCGAAGAGATCTTCAAAGCCAGGGAGAAATCCGGCGCTCAACGAGGATCCTGGGTTACATTCAGCTGCTGAGTATTGTCACGGGAAATCTGTTTACCGTCACTTTCGGTTTCAATCTGATTAAAAAGCAGAAGCCTCCTGAATATACGATTGCCGTCTACATGCTGTTAACCCAGCTGTTTGTCATCGCGATATCGGCGCTGAACCTGTTCAAGCCTTACGTCTCGAATACGTTCCTTCCGGCGATGGCCGTGCTTATGGTTATTGCCGTCATTCAGCTGATCGCGCTTATACTCGTTGCCAGGTACGTCAAAGCGAATTATACGCATCCCGCATTGACCTGGCTTGCCTTTCCGGTCATTCTGACTGCGGTAACGGGCAATATTTTTGCTCTGGTGCTCGGCATCAACCTGCTTGCGAAGATACGCAAGAACGGCAATCCGGCGATGACCCGCTGGGGCGATGTATGGGTGAAGCTTACGGCCAACTCGACAGCCATGTCCGGACTGTTCTTTGTAATCTTCCTGTTCTGTCTGTCGGTAACCAGTTTGTTTACCTTCGATTACAGCATTGCGATCGATAACAACTATAGCGCCATCCTGCAGCCGCCAAGCCTTGTGTACCCTTTTGGTACGGACAACTTCGGCCGGGATTTGTTCTCCCGAATCGTATTTGGAGCCCGAATCTCGCTGATCGTCGGATTTGCCTCTACGGCGATCCCGGTTGTCATCGGCGGTGTTCTCGGTGCCATCTCGGGCTACTATGGCCGCCATACCGATAACATCATCATGCGTTTACTGGATGTGCTGTACGCCATTCCGGGCATCTTACTCGCTATTGCGATCATTGCTGCATTCGGAGCCAACACTGTCAACCTTATCCTGGCACTCAGCGTAGGCGCAATACCGACCTATGCGAGAACCATGAGGGCGAACGTGCTCCTGGTCTCCACCTTTGAATATGTCGATGCGGCCAGAGCTTTCGGCTCCAGCAATTTTTCGATTATATTCAAGCATATCGTTCCTAACTCGCTTGCACCCATGATTGTCAAATCCACGCTTACCATCGGTGCAGCCGTCATCTCGACGAGCAGCTTGAGTTATCTGGGTCTCGGCGTTGAGCCGCACATCCCGGAATGGGGGAATATCCTGAAGATCGGAAGCACGTATCTTGAGACGCATTCCTACTTGGCCATTTATCCGGGTCTAGCCATCATCGCGCTTGTCCTGTCCTTCAACTTCCTTGGCGACGGACTGCGGGATGCCCTGGATCCTAAGCTGGATTAATGCTTTACGTGCCCCTGGCACACTAACTATCGGTTTCAAAAAATATTATATATATATACAACTCAGGAGGGTATCACTAATGAAAAAGAGTTCCTTGCTGTTACTGTTTCTCTCGCTAGTCATCGTACTGGCCGGATGCAACGTAACAACCAAAGATGATGCACAGCAAAATCAGCAAGAACCAGCGGATACAGCCACGGATACATCTGCTGTTAATATTGAGCTGCTTGGCATGAGCTCTAACGAATCGGATGTCAACATCATTCGCGACCAGCTCACAAAGAACGGCTTCAACGTGAAGCTGAATCTGCAGCCGGACTACGGCAGCTTCAAGGCACAGCAGGATGCCGGCAACTACGACATCGCGCTGTCCAGCTGGACTACCGTTACGGGTAACCCTGACTATGCCGTTCGTTCCCTGTTCAAAACCGGCGGCGACTACAGCATCCTGTCCGACGAAGAAGTGGACAAGCTGATCGACCAAGCGGCTACACAAACGCCAGAAGACGCTGTTGAAACTTACAAGCAGCTGGAGCAACGTCTCGTAACGGACAAAGCTTATATCGCTCCATTGTACATTTCCTTGAAGAGCCAAGCGTTCAACAAGGATGTCCTGGACGAGAATTCCGTCCGTCTTTCGAAATCCCGTTCCCTTCCTTGGGAAGCCGTTGATTTCAAAGACCAATCCAAGCGTGCTACGCAGCCGCTGATTCTGTCCCAATCAATCTCTGAACTGACTTCTCTTGATCCAATCAAGGGTAATGACGGTTCCATCAACATCATCAACACCAACATGAACGTACGTCTGATCAACCTGACCGATGATGACAAGATCACATCCGAAGGATCGCTGTCTTATAACCATGCCATTGGCGAAGGCAACTCGGAGTATTACTTCATTCTTAGAGACGACATTAACTTTGCTAAAATCACGAACAAAAAAGCTGAAGATTCCGGCGAGCGCGTAGGCGCCGACGATGTCATCTTCTCCATGAACAGAGCCAAAGACAAAAATTCGGTACCGGATCATCGTACCTACACGCTTCACGAGCACATCAATACGGTTGAAGCTGTAACGGATTTGAGCGCACTGGAGAACACCAAAGTATCCGGCGGCAGCGAAAGCGTCAAGGATGCTCTGGAAGCCGGCTTGGATACCAAGATCACTTCTCTCGTCGATGACAAGAATCAAGCAAGCACCAAAGACGGTAAGTACCAAGTCATTAAATTGACGACCACCGAGCCGTTCCCGCAAGTATTGAACTACCTGGCTCACCAATCGGCCGGTATCGTATCGAAGAAACAAGTGGAATCCATTAACACGTATGACGTTGAGAAATTCGATGTGAACAAAGACATCCCTTACGGTGACCAAAACACGGTAACCGAAGGCGACAAATACAACAATACGCTGTATGCCAGCGGTCCGTACATCCTGTCTTCCAAAACGGACTATGAAGCCACCTTCTTCAAAAACCCTGGCTACATGAAGGGCACGGAGCACGAACCGAAAATCGAGCAAGTGAAAGTTCGCTTTATCAAGGATGCGGACAGCACGCTCTCCGCACTGCGCAGCGGCGAAATTCACCTGTACTACGGCGTCCCTGAAACGAAATACGATGTGGTTAAAGGCGACAGCAAGCTGAAGCTGCAAACGATCGAGAGCAACGCCGTATCCTACTTGCTGTTCAACACGAAGAACCGTGATGTGGCAACAAGCGATGATCTGAGAAGAGCGGTGCTCTACTCCATCAACCAGGATGAGATTTTGACTTACTACAACAATAACAAAATCAAAGCCTACTCCACCGTCAGCCCAATCGTAAAAACCGGCAACGAGCTGGTGGCCGATCCGGCGAAGGTGAAGGAATTCTTGAACGCATATAAAGGGAGCAAGTAAAAAAGAGGACGACATTAGCGAAAAGCTGATGTCGTCTTTTTTTGATGCGAGGTTTATATGGACGGCCGCTTAACTTCTGGGTGGCTCCCATAGCATCGCAATGGGGGTAGTTCTTTGCATCGCTCCGCATGCGGATGATTCTTCCGATCTCTGTTGCCCCCAGATTTCCATGAATGGATTTTCTAAATGTAGAAATCCGGTGGCAAAGGAGCCCGCTTCGCTTCTCCAGAATCATTCCGCCTTCTCCGCTGAAGTCTGGCATGGACGGGCTGACTTTGGAAGCATAGTCGAAGTTGCTTTTTAAAGACCAAAAGGACGAATGATTAGCCACGCGCAGCTAATGTCGTCCTTTTTTATATACGCTTGATATCATCTACAAGCTCGGGCAAGCCCTCTCGGAAGTAATGATCCTCGCCCTCGTATGTCCGGGTGACGGCCTGGGGAAGCTGCTTTGCGTAGTGCTGAACGTGCGCGAAGGGTACTACTGGATCTTGACGGCTGTGATATAGAAATAGGTTCGGTATAAACGGTAGCTTGGATGCAAAAGATTTCGGCAGCGCAAATTCTTCGTTCTGCCAATCGCCGTCCTTGCCCCAATAGGGGGCTGCGATCAAGAACAGTCCAGAGATGGTTCGCTTGCAGCCTTCTTCCGAGAGATATTTCAGCAGCACCGAGCCGCCTAGGGAATGGCCTACGAGGGTAACCTCCTCATCCAGTCCCTCGATTTCACTGGCTAACTGCGCTTTCCACAGAGCGTAATCCGAATCCGGCATGCCGGGAGATAAGACATGATAAGCTTCACCCAGCTGATCTTGTAAATGGGCGATCAATCCGCTGCTTCCTTGGCGAAGGCCTTGCGGGCCGGCACTATGAATGAACAAAACTTGTTTTTTCAAGATCTGGCCTCCTTTCCGATCTTTGCTTATGGGTATGAGCATGTCCAACAGGATTTGATTTGTACCAACCTAGAATAACTGATAGCAGCGTGCCGGACTTCTTTTCGTTTGCTGACATCCGACCCCATGCGACCCGTATCAGAAACCCTTGGCATACCCTTGATCACATAGAGGTATTGTGATCAAGGTGTCGAACCCCCGGGATCCCCCGCTTATGATGAAGCCAACAAAGAAATGGTTAGCATCAAATTCATGGCTCCATTAAAGACAAACAAAGCCGCCCCTTCCACCAGAATTGGTGGAAGGGGCGGCTCTTTTTAGCGAATGGTTGCACGATGAATTAAACCGCCAGCACCATCGCCGGGTCAATACAATCGGCCATGGACCGAACCTCGACCTGGCCCGGCTTGCCAAGTACGAATGCCTGCTCTCCGTTATCTCGGCAGCTGAAGGAAACCGTCATTGGGATGCCCGGAATCAGGTCGAAGAAGTTATCGCTGTAGAAGCCTTCCGCTTCCGAGGACAGCCATACGTGGCGGGCAAGCACGTTGCTCTCCAGCACAAACGTCGTGCCGTCGCTTCCCTCGACTTCTTTTATGCTGATGGTCGGGCTGTGCAGACGAAGATGCTTGTCATTCACGAAATAGAATGTTTTACTGTCAATCACGTCTTCATCCTGAAGAAATTGCGCCAGGAGCACGACCTCGGATGCATCATGTCCGCCAAGAAGCTCATCGGCCACCGCGCGGAATACGACGAGTGACGCTTGCTCTTCCGCACGGATCGGCTGCTCGGATATATAGAGCTCTTTTCCGTTAAAATCGAATAACTGAATCTTCAGCGTGCCCTGAACCGCTTCTGAAATATCGGATATGAGATGGACGATGATCTCTTGTTCCTTGGACTCGATCGACAGACTCACATCCCGGAAACTGCGCTTGGCCACATATTGCAGCGCCTTCCATCTGCCGAGATAATCCATGCCCGCCCACGAAGCGACCGGCCAGCAGTCATTCATCTGCCAGTACAGCGTGCCCATGCAGTACGGTTTGTTGCGGCGATGGGCTTCAATCGCCATCTTCATTGCTTCGGCCTGCTGAATTTGGCTCATATGCAGGAAAGCTTCAAAATCCTTCGGCTCATTATAATATTGATCCATGTAAGTCTTGATCAAGCGATTGCCGGCACCGTTCTTCTGGTGCGCCAGCATAACCGTCGACTCCAGCTCCATATCGCCGTCTTCGGCGTAGGTACGGACCGTCTTCGGTTCCGGGAAGGACTGGAATCCGTATTCACTCATGAACCGGCCGACATAAACATTATAGTTATCAAACGGCTCCGTATTATGCCATACGCCCCAGTAATGGATATCTCCGCTCGTTGTGGACGGATTGGCATGCTGGTCCTTATCATGGCTGAGCGATACCAACGGGGATGATGGCCAATACTCCGCTCCAGGTGCATAACCGGTTACAGCCTCAGGCAGAATTTCGTGGAATACCTTTTCGTAGTCGCTCCAGATCTTCTCACGGAGTTCCTCGGTATAATCCTGCTTCCAGCCCCAGCCGCCTTTCTCTTCATAATGCGCCCATGCAGAATCAATCTCGTTGTTGCCACACCAGAGCACGATGCTCGGATGATTCCGCAGACGGACCAGGTTCTCCTCCGCTTCCAGCCGCACGTTCTCCAGAAACGCCTCGTCGCCTGGATACATGCTGCAAGCGAACATGAAATCCTGCCATACCATGATTCCATATTCATCACACAGATCGTAGAACACGTCCTCTTCATAAATACCGCCACCCCATACGCGCAGCATGTTCATGTTCGATTCCGCCGCGGATGCGATTTCGTGACGGTAGCGCTCTGCCGTCACTTCCGTAATGAAGCTGTCATTCGGGATATGGTTCGCCCCCTTGGCAAACACAGGCGTGCCGTTGAGCTCAATGTAGAAGGAAGTGCCGCGACTATCCTGTTCCCGAACCAGCTTCACGCTGCGCAGACCGGTTCTAACCTTTTTCTCTGCAACGACACGTTCCGCTTCCAACAGCTCGGCATGGAACGAATACAGATGAGCCTCGCCCAGGCCGCGGCACCACCACAGCTTCGGCTCCACAATCGCAAGATTTAATTCAACCGAGTGGCGGCCTTCTTCAAGCTGTACGTGCTGTTCCCAAACCTGGCTGCCTGCGGTTACGCGCAGCACCCCTTGCCAAGGTTGTCCCGCTTCGATTGCAGCTACCGCCGTAACCCTAGCCATGTCAGCCGTAACCTCATCCTGACGGATGAACAAGTCATCGATTCGCACCTCCGACCAAGCCTCAATCCGGGCTTCACGCCAGATTCCGCTGGTCACAAACCGCGGTCCCCAATCCCAGCCGTAATGATAAGGCGCTTTCCGGGCAAAAATACTCACTTTCTGGTCGCCCATCCCGCCAACCTCGGACTGGTCATTCGAAGCAGGCAGCGGATATCCGAGCTTCTCAAGCTTCGGCAGATCCTCCTGGATCGGAGAACGGAAGCGGATCTTAATCACATTTCCTGAATCCTTGAGCTGCGATTTCACATCGATCCGCCATGAACGGAACATATTATCCGCGGAAAGCACCTTCGTTCCGTTCACGAATACGTCCGCGTAGGTATCCAGGCCGTCAAATACGAGTTCAATGCGGGATTGGGCGCTCAGATTCGGACCCAGATCAAATGTCGTCTCATACTCCCAATCCTTCTTGTCGATCCACTGCAGGTCATGCTCATTCGTTCCGTAGAAGGGATCCGGGATTTTGTCATTTTTCAGCAGATCCGTATGTACGCAGCCCGGCACCTGGGCCGGAAGCCACTCGGATTCGTCGCACGCTTTGAATTTCCATTGGTTTAAGGTCATAACGTTATTATTCATGATAGTAGTCTCTCCATCTCTATATATTTATTTGATGCGGATCGGGTCATATTCCATACAGATATGGCTTCTCCGCGCATCAGCTTGATCTCCACTCTATGCTTAGGTTAACTGCGAGCTTATGCTTGCATCCCTGTCAGATGCAAGCCGCTCAGCCTTTTAAATCCGGAAGCTCATCCAGTGTGACCGTAAACGGATGATGATAGGTACGGATCAGCTGCTGCTCATCCGTATACTCTTCTGAATACCTCCGTTTAATTCCTTCTTCTGTGAACACGAAGTTTCCATACCACGTGCAATTCCATGCCCACGGGCATCCGTCCTCCAGCATGAGATCGGGGTCGGGAATGACACCGTTCTCGGTCAGCGCAATGATTTTTGCCGTATCCGTATACGATAAAGCCGTGCGGAACCGCTCGGATTGCGAACCGTAATCCCGGGCAGGCGGGTAAATGTCCTCTCCGATGATATCGACGTAAGAATCGCCCGGATACCAATCCTTGTGCTGCCCGTTCCATACCCAGATCAGGTTGTTCAATTCGTGGTGATATGTCATGCGCTCGTACATCAGCTTCCAAAGCGCGATGCAAGGCTCGGGGCCTTTCGCTCCCCACCAGAACCAACCGCCCGATGCCTCGTGAAGCGGTCTCCACAGCACCGGAATGCCGGCATCCTGCAGATGCTTGAGCTCGGCAGCGATCGCATCGATATCCCGGATGATAAGGCCGTACTCTTCCGATGATGGCTCCGCCATTGCCCGTGCGATATCAAAGGTTGTCGCATTGGTATAAAAGCCTCGGCCCCAGGTCCGATCCGGCGGCAAATCCACTAAATCCTTCGGGGCGTTCCAGTGCCAGCAGAAGGTCACGATCCCGCCGCGATTCCACCACTTTATCGCCAGATCCGTGTCCTGACACTCGGCTCCGCGCTCCACCCGTGAAGGGGAGTAATTCATAAAATCGAATCCGCCGACGGCAGGGTATTTTCCCGTGACCTCGTGGATCATATCGAACTCCGGCGTGGATACAACACCAATCTGCTGCCCTGTCAGCATCCGTTTGCCGTAGATGCTGCACAAATACCCCATTAACCGTTTGGCCTGATCGGAAGCGGCCGGGTTGATCAGGTTCGGCTGGACCTCAAAGCGGGTGCTGCTTGCTTTTGTCATGCGATTCACTCCTGTCCTGTAATTGCCGTATGGATGAAAGATCCTACAGATTTCCTTCATCCGTCATACAAATGGCACAGCCCGATTCCTGCGGCATACCTATCAGACAAGCACAAAACCTGTCTCACGCACCGCGCTTATCCTGCGACACGGCATCTCTCCTGCATCATGGCATCCATCCTGCAACATGACATCTATCCTGTAACATAACGTCAATCCTGTAACACGACATCTATCCTGCGACATAACCACCTGTCCTGCAGCAGCCACTACCCGACAACACCGGTACGCTCCACGCTCTCCACAAAATGGCGCTGCACAAACAAATACAATCCGATGAGCGGCAGAATGGCCAACAATATCCCCGTGTCCACTACGAGTGCCACATAGTTCGGATCGGCTTTGGCTGATGAACCGAGTCCCATCAGCGCCGGGAGAAACTGGTTCGCGTCCGCGGGCAGGGAAGCGATCTTCAGCGGCATCAGCGACTGCTCGCTCATAAAGAGCGAGGTGTAGAAGGTGTCGTTATACTGCCAGACGAACGAGAACAGGGTCACCGTAATGAGCGGCGGAATCGCATTGGGCAGCATGATTGCAAAAAACGTCTTAATCCCGCCTGCACCGTCAATCAACGCCGCTTCCTCAATCTCCTTCGGGAGCCCCCGGAAAAATTGACGGAAGATATAAATGAATAGTCCGGCCTTAAGCCCGGTGGCCGTTGCCGAAGTAATGATCGATGGCCAGTAGCTGTTCAGCAGGTTGATGCCTTCTTTTCCTGTAAATAAGTGAACCAGCCCCAGAATATCGAAGCTGCGAAAATGCAAATACATCGGTACCATCAGCGTGCTCATGGGGATCAGAATCGTCAGCACCACCAGGCCGAACAGCAGGTTGCTGCCCGGAAAGGTGAACCGGGCAAAGCCATACCCGGCAAGCGCGGTCGACATCGTGGTCAGCAGCATCGTGATGAATACGTAAATCATCGTGTTCAGCAGCAGCGGCCAATAATCCAGCAAATCGAGCACGATCTTGAAATTATCCAATGTGAAATGCACCGGAATCATATAAATCGTTGGATTATAAATATCCTGTTTGTCTTTGAACGCGACAGAGAACTTGGAGATGATCGGATAGATGATGATAAATGTAATGCCGATGATCAGCAGGTAGCGGAACACCGCCCACAGAATAGGCAGCGCCTTGTTCTTGAACCGGTTCATTCGTTCCTGAGCCGTTTCGTCCGAGCGATCCCGAATCGATGCCATACGGACCTCCTTTTTTCCTGTACCGTCAGGAATCTCTTAGCCATTAGTTTTGATAAAAGGTTTTCCTTGAGACGATGATCCCCATAATAATCAGCAGCAAGCTGATAACGATGGTATACAGCCAAGCCATCGCGGCACTGAGCCCGAAATTCTGCGTTTTGAAAGCCGTCTCATAAATCGTTCGGGTCACGGTGCTGTCCGCGAACGAATCGATGATGGTATAAATCATGTTTGTCAGGATGAGCGGACTCACCATCGGAAAGGTGATTTTCCAGAACGATTCATAAGCGGTAGCCCCTTCGATCTTCGCGACCTCGTACATTGAACCTGGGACGGCCTGCAGGGCGGCAAGAAAGATCAGAATCTGAACGCCCGAGCTGCTGATAATATCGTAGATCCTCATGACGGCCCCGATAATATACTCGGTTACGGTAATAGGGAACCCGGCCTCGGTTAAGATGCGCACCATCGAGAGCACATTAAATTGCCCGGAAGCTTGCCCGAGCTCCTCCGCCACCGTGGCGTTTCCGACCAGATTGATCAGACCCGAGGTTTCCGCTGCCGAAATCGCCCCGGATGCCAGAATGACCGGCAGGAAGAAAATCGCCCTGGCCAGGGCTCGCCCCTTGAATTTCTGATTCAGCAGAATGGCTGAGAACAGACTGAAGAACAAGATAAGCGGAACATCCACCACCATGCCCAGAATCGATTCCGTTAAGATCCGATTGAAATTCGCGTCCACGAACAGCGCGGTGTTGAAATTGTTCCATCCAACCGGATCCAGCTCATAACCCGTAGGGGAAATGCTCAATTTACTGAAGCTGAACAGAATGGACTGGAACAGAGGCCCCGCAAACAAAAAGATGAAGCCGATCAGCCATGGCGCGATAAAGAGGAGGCCGAGCATGGATCTTTTCTGGGTCAGGGACAATCTCATTTTCATGCCCGGTCACCCCCTACAGCATAATTTTGCGGTTCCACAAGGATCCCGTTAACCTCGACCGCCTGATCGGTATAATTGATCAGAATCGAGGCGCCGTTCTCGTACCTCACTTCAACCACCCCGTCGGCATGCCGCTTATGCTCCAGCATCCGCTGTGT
This sequence comes from Paenibacillus sp. NPDC093718, assembly GCF_050279985.1. Lineage (NCBI taxonomy): Bacteria > Bacillati > Bacillota > Bacilli > Caryophanales > Paenibacillaceae > Paenibacillus > Paenibacillus sp. NPDC093718. The sequence goes on along the minus strand of NZ_JBNNUS010000005.1, from coordinate 235,404 downwards.
CCGGAACGGTGCCAGCACCTCATTCAGCTCTTGGTACAATGAAACCGCCTCGTCGAACCAGTCCTTGTAGTGCGTGGAGTACATGTCATCGAATCGCGTGTACTTCAGTTTCGAGCTTTGTTCATAAGACCACAGGAAGTGCGGAGCCGATCCGAACTCCAGCGACTGCAGGAGCTGCTTGCGCAAATTTTGCTCATTCAGGTTATTGACCGCTGCCCCCGCATAATCCAGGTATCCGTGAATGACCATTTGATAGAACGGCACTACTTCATCCGTCAGCCCGAATCCGCTGCTCGACGCCGGCGCATCGATCACGTGGTCGGCGTATGCCCAGCTGTAAGCATTGGCGCCGGAAACCATCGTGTCCGGGTATGCCTCATGCAGCTTCTTCAGCTGATCGGTCACGATAGACTTAGCGGTTTCACGGAAAATAACCCGCTGCACCCGGTAATCGGAGCTTAGAACATCGCCCAAATCCCGCAATGACACGGCCCCAATGTCATACCGCTCATATTGCCCCGCAAATTTGTCCACGTAATAGGGCAGCTTCGCCGGCGACATCAAGTTGTACGTACCATAGTAGGAATCCATCCGGTTCGTGTTCCGGTCATACGGATGTAGCTCTGCCGTTTCCCTGGTCACAAAACGGGAGGCATCGGATGACGGCGTAAACGCCCCATCGTCATGGTAGACGTGCTGGAAGGCAACGTCCGGGTACAAACCGCCGCCGGAATCCTTCAATTGCTTGGACAGGGCCTTCAGCTCCGAGGCGTTCCCAACCACGCGATCGGTCTTTACCTTCACCGGGGTCTTGTGATGAACGCCTTTGCCGAACCATCCGAGATAGCGCATTCGGAGATTGGTGATGCCTTCTCCATTCAGAAGAGCGGCGATCTCGCCTGCCTGCTCAAAGGTGGTCATCGAGTCGACGGCATCATAAGGTACGCCCAGAAAGGATTTCCGTTTATCCACGCTTCCCAGCATATCGAGATAGAACGGGATGCTCTTCGCTTCTTCCAGGGGAGCCAGCTTGTTATCTTCCACGAGTGTTTCCTGATACAAGCGGGCCATGCCTGAGTAGCTGGCATCCTCGCCTTCAAGGAAGCTGTATCTTACCGAGAGGTTCCCGGTATACAGCTTATCGTTCAAGAGCTGAATCTCCTGAATCGTGCTGCCGGTATACAGCTCCAGCATATCCTCGCCCCGCACGGCAAAGCTGCTGAATACATGATTGTACGAGTTCTGCTTCCCGCCGATGTCGGCGGACACACTCGCAATGGCATCGCCTTCTTCAATTACGGCAAACCAGGCGCGGTCACCGCTCTTCATTCCGAACACGGGCATCCGTGCCTGCTCGGCCACTTGCCCGCGGCTGCCGCTGTTGTTATTCGGATCTGTGCCGTATATACGCTGCACATACTGCTCTTCCTTCACTTTGCCGTTATTCAGCTTAATCAGGCTGCCGCTTCCATCCGGCACCAGCATATATCCCTGATCCTTCGTGCCTGCCGCGCCGAAATAGCGGAGCAGCTCCACGCTGCGCAAACGGTGATTCTCGCTTTCCGTTACCTGGTCAAGCGGTACCGAAACGACGAGCGAATCCTCCTCCAGCCGGTATTCCAGCGGAACCTTGAACTGCGGTTTCGAAGAGGCGCTTGCTGCGGCTCCCCCACCCGCCTCGTTATCAAAGGCAAGATCCTCTGCGGTGTAGCCGGCCTGCTCGAACGCCCCCAGCATTTTTTTCAGCACCAGCTCTTTCTTGATCTGGTCATCCAGGCGCTCCAGCATACCAGGGTCATCTTTCAAAGGGTAATACCTCGCTTGCACGTACTTGGCCAGCGATTCATCCAGCTTACTGATAACCTTCTCCTGCAATCTTTCCTGCGAGATGTATTTCGGCAACGCATCGATCCCGAGCGATACATCACCCAGCGTATACGTGACCCGGATTCCGTTGTCCAAGCTTTCCGCTGTGAAATTCTTGTTCATGACACTCCACGTGTAATTCGGGTAGGTTTCAAGCGTACCGATTTGATCTCGGAACGTCAGCGTCAACTGCGAAGATAACACCTCTTTCTCATAAGGCGAGGCAATTCCGTCCTCCATCCGGTCTGACGGATTGCTGTACCATACCGTATCGCTCCGCTTATCCCGTACCGCCACCTCGGTGGTTTCCGGGTGATAGTACAGGGCAAGCGCGTCCGTCTCCGCTACCAGATGCATGCCCGGCATGCCGCCTGTCGTATCGTTCAGGGGGGAGAGCTCGCTGCCCTGCGCCGGCTCGGCCGCCGCGGTACGGTAAGCAGCCACGTCCACCGCCGGTGCTCCACGGTTCACGTAGATCAGAAAGCCCGCAGCAATGCACGTTATAACGGTACATGCAAGCACCGTGTACAGCCATTTTCTTTTTTTCACGGTTGCGGCCTCCTCTATTGCCTGAATATGATCTCTCGGTAAACGTTCACAACGAACGTGTAAATCTGCTGCATCATGCTCAGAACCAGCGTGCCCAGAAATACGATAATGCCCATCACGATCAGACTCAGAAAAATCGTTACGATCGTTTTGCTAGCCGAGTACTGATGAACCGTCATCGTGCCGACAAAGAGCAGCCCGATAAACCAGATCGCAGCGACCGTCGTAAGCAGATAGTAGAACACGGTCTCTTCCTGGACCATGTAACGGCTCGCCAGCGTCATGGGCGGGTAAATCAGGACCATCGGAATCAAGGCATAGGCACTTGCCATGACGATTTCTTTAAACTTCCCTTCCCCGCCCATGAGCGTGGTGACCGACCAGTTGGACACACACCACAGGAAGAACGGGAGCACGATATAAATCAGTTCGTCGATGCTGCTCAGCGTCCTCGGATCATTGTAATTGACAAGAAATCCCGCATACTGCCGCTGCAAAATCATGGCTATAACCACCAACAGCAGTACGGAATAAGCAACTCCGAGCCGTCCCCTGTTCTCATACTTCAGGTCCCAATACCCGTCGAAGGGATGAACGATCAAATGAAGGGGGAATTTAAGATAATCCTGCTTCATGCTCTGCCCTCCTCTGCTTTCGGTATCTTACCGTTCTATAGACCGCGTAGAGCAGCACTACCCCGGTTCCAGCCGATAAAAAGGTGCCGAAATGCTCCTTCATAACCTCTCTGCGATATCGTTTATAGGCAACGGAATAATTCTTGCGGTCCATGCCCAGCTCAAAATATCGAAGGGCTTCCTTGTTCTCCCCCTTCATGAGCTTCGCTTTTCCGATGCCGATATAAGCAATATCATAGTTGGCATTGAGCTGAAGCACGCGCTCCCAGTACCTTTCTGCCTCCGCATCTTCCCCCCTGTAATGATGGCGGACAGCAAGGTTAACCTGCTTCCCGAACTCCGTCGGCTCGAACATGACGATGGCTGCCTTTCCCCGGTCCAGGACAAGCGGATGATCTCCAAGCTGTTCAATCGCCACCGGTGTCTTAAACACCCCCATCTGATTCCCGATACCGCCGTAGACGTACAACAGATTCCCGGTCTCGTCATAAGTGAATACGCGTCCCTGGGTAGAATCCAGTGCGCTGTATATCCCGTCGCCAAGCACTTTAATATCAACGAACTTGGAAGGGCCTACCGTTGTCCGATAATAAATATCCCCGGCAACCGGAAAGTAGCCAAAGCGTTTCAGCACATCCTCACCTGACGGATTGAGACGTTTAATCGGTTCTTTGGATCCGACATCGATATTCGTGGCATAGACAAACCCTTTGCCGTCAATATCCAGATTGGAGAATTCAGTCGGAATGAACAGTCTCATCTGGGCTTTCTGGGCTTTTGTTGATACTAACCGCCAGAAATAATCCCCATAATCGCGTTTCACCTTAATCGTTCCGACGAAGCCGAGAAAGGCGCCGTCCTCCTCAAACTGCATAATGCCTTCGTAAACGCCGCGGGCCACAACGAATATCCGTTTGGCTTCATCGACCGTCACCTTTAGCGGGATGAATTGAAAGCCTTGAGGCAGAACATCCGACTCCGGCTGCTCAATGATTCGCACAAGCGACCCTTCCGCCGTCAGCACGACAACCCGCTGATTCTCCGTATCCGCAACATAGATTTGCTCGTCGCCGTCAATGAAAATGCCGGAAGGATTGGCAAAGCCGTCCTCTTTTCCTTCATTATTAAAAGAATCAATCACCCGGATCACGTTCCACGTTTCGTCCAGGCAAACAATTCGCTTGTTGCCGCTGTCCAGCACATAGATATTTCCGGCCCCTGACACATGCATATCGCTGGGGTCCTGAAACTCTCCGATGCCCAGGTCCTTCCCCGTGACGGAGCGCACCGGCATATAGGCCGCAGGCACGGCAACGGTTTCTTCCCAATAGTTGTAGATATAGCTCTCATACGGAGCACTAGCGGAGACGCTCCCCGGCACCAGGCCGGTTAGCAGCAGGGAGACCGCCGCGAGAGATAGCAACCATTTTTTCGCTGACATATGATCCCCCCTAATCCTTCATCCCGGATGTGGCCATCGTCTCGATAATCCGGCTCTGCGAGAACAGAAAGAGAACAATCGGCACACTCATCAGGATGACTGCCACAGCTGCGCCTGCGCCGGCCCGGGAAATGCCGCCCAGAATGATCTGATTGGATGCATAGTGCAGGGTCTTAAGCTGCTCGCTATAAATAAAGCCGTTGCCGTCGGTCCCCCACAGGATCTGGAACAGCAGTATGATCAGCGTAAGCCACGCCGGTTTCACGTTTGGCATCACGATGGACCAGAAAATCCGGTAGTCGCTGGCTCCGTCGATCTTGGCCGCTTCAAGTAAAGCATCCGGAATTTGCTCCATGAACTGCTTCATCAGGTATAGGCCGAGCGAATAACCGAATGCCGGTATAATGACGGCCCAGTAAGTGTCGATCAAGCCAAGCCACGACAGAATCATATAGTTCGGCGTTGCCGTAACGACCGGCGTAAACATCAGGGACAACACCACGATTTGGAACAGGAAAACCTTGCCCGGAAACTTGTGCTTGGCCAGCGGATAAGCCGCGGCGGACGCAAAGATCACGTGGCCCACAATGCCGACGCCGGTAATGAAGACGGTATTGAAGATGTACCGCGAGAACGGTACCCAGGATTGACCGAGCAGATTGATCAAATCGGAAAAGTTATTCCACGTGGGATTGCGGACAAACAGCGTCGGCGGGAACAGGAAAATCTCGTCCAGCGGCTTGAACGCATTGTTGATGGCGTACACCAAGGGGAGTGCCATGAAAGCGCCGAACACCGCCAGCAGTGCAAACAGGGAGAAGGTGCCCATGAAAGACCGGTTTACCCGTTTGCTGCGAGCGTTCAGCCTTATGTTCAGCAAGCGGCCGCCCCGTTTTTTCGGAAGTTCGTATGTAGCTCTCATGCGTCTACTCACCTACCTTGCGCAGCAATTTTTGGACGATCAAGTTGGTTCCCACCATCAGGATGAACAGCACAGTTGCAATCGCGGAAGCAAAGCCCATCTCGAAGCGCGTCGTGCCGAAATCAATGAGATGTGTCACGATGGTTTCCGCCGCGTAGTTTACGCTCGGGAAACCGGCAAGCGCAATCGATACGTCGGCCACGGCAAACGAAGTCGTAAGCTGGATGACCGCACCGAACATGAGCTGCGGCCGCATCGAAGGCAGCGTAATGTACCACAGCTCCTGCCATCGGTTGCGTACCCCGTCAACTGCACCTGCTTCATAGAGCGTTTTATCAACGGTCTGAAGACCTGCGATGAAAGCCAAGAAGCCTGTTCCAAGGCTGAGCCACAGCTGGACCAGAATGATAATCGGCATGATCAAGGCCTCTGTTTTCAGCCATTGGATCGGCTCCAGAATGATGCCCAGCTTGATCAGCATGCCGTTCGCTATCCCGTACCGGTCACCCGAGAAGATCATCAGCCATATGAAGTAAATGTTCCCGGAGATCGACGGCGCGTAGAAGATCAGGGTCATAAATGCCCGCAGCCGCGGACCCAGCTCATTGATGACCCAAGCAAACAGGAAGCAGGCCAAATAACTGATGGGTCCTGTTATGGCGGCGAAGAGAAGCGTATTCTTCAGCGCTACCAGGAAGATATCATCCTCCAGGAACAGGCGCGTATAATTATCCCAGCCGACAAACCGCGGAAACTCCAGCATGTTGAAGTAAGTAAAGCTGAGAATCATCGAAATGACGACCGGAAAAACGGTAAACAGCGTGAACAGGATCATGTAAGGCGCAAGCAAAATATAGGAATGCTTGCTGGCCTTCATCTCCGCCAGCTTCCGCTTCCACCAGGATTGCGGCTTAACGGGGCGGATAGCTGCAGACATCGTAACCTCAGGATCCTGAAGGCTGGCATTATGCAATTTGGATTCCCCCTATTCCTGCGGCTCGCCGAATTCTTCTTGCTTGGTCCGGATTTCGTCGTGAATGTACTGAACGGAATCCATCAATGCCTCCCGCGGCTCGATGCCGCTGATCACCGCACGGTAGAACGCATTGAATAGATGTCTGCCCGTGGAATAACCGCCCGGCACCTCCGGAATTCCCTGTACCCATTCAAATTGGGATTTCAAATTCTCATAATCGGCTACCGGCCATGGCAGACTGTCAAGCGCTTTGATGTTGGCGGTTGGATAACGGGCTGCCGCTCCCATCAGTCCTTCCATCTCGCGGCCAAAGTTCGTCTGCGTAGCATCGCTGGTCCACCACTTCAGGAACTCCCAAGCCGCATCTTTATCCTTGGCATCGTCCAGCATCAGAACAGCGCTGCCTCCGCTCGGCACGGTACGGTCAATAGTGCCGTCCGCCTGAACGGTTCCCGGAACCGGCGCGAAGCCCCATACACCGCGAATTTCCGGCGCGAACACCGACAGCTGGTTATAGGTGGTATAGTCGGATATGCCGATCGGCATCTGCCCTGTACGGAACCGGTTGGCAAAATCGTACTCCCGCTCCAGCTTGTAATCCGTGTAATATTCCGTCCATTGTTTAAACGCTTCCAGCCCAATCTTGGAATCCAGATCCGATTCCGAATCGTTGTTGCGGTAGAATTGACCGCCGGATTGCATCAGAAGTGCCGCATACAACGAATTCGGCGGCAGCGTGGTCCACTGATCCGGTGCTTGAGCAACGACGGGAAGGCCGAATTGCATATGATTTTTGTTTAATACGGCAAGCATACTGGCCACATCGTCCCAAGTGTGCGGAATTTCAAGACCAAGCTCCTCCAGCACATCCTTCCGGTAGAACATCATGTTGAAGGTTTGCGTCTCCGGCAGTGCGTATACGCCGCTGCGGTACCGGTAAGGCACTAAGGCGCTGTCCCTGAATCGTTCCGCTACCGAATCAAAATCGCTGAATTGCGTCAGGTCCGCTGCGGCATTCCGCATGGCGAAGTTCACGGGCAGGTCATTGCCGATCTGCATCGCGACCTCAGGCCCTTGCCCCGACAAGGTTGCAGGCAGCAGCGTTCCCATATTCACCAGCTTCAGATTGACGTTGATGCCGGTTTCCGGCGTAAAGGTCTCGTCAATCATCGCCTTGACGGTATTCGCTTGATCTCGCCCGCTACCGATCCATACGGTAATCGAACGCTGATTCTTCTCATCCGTAACGTTACCGATATTGTTATAATCAATGAAGAAGGAGCTAAAGAACGTGGATAACTCATGCATTACCTTGTCACCGGCACCCATTCCGCTCTTCGGCAGCTTGGCATCGGCGGATGCAACATACAACGCATCGATCTCCAGCGGCTGCTCCCTAGCCTGATGCAGCCATGTTCCGAGTCCGCCGGTATTCGTCTTGTAGGCCTCCAGCCTGCGCGGAATTGTATCCGGTTTCTCGATCATCTCATCCAACTGAACGGCCATCGTCTTCAGCAATGCCTCCTGGTCTCCGGATTGACCGGACAGCTCAACTAATCGGGCCGCGATGGCTTTCAGTCTGTCGCTCTCGTACCGGAAGATTTCCAGCAGCTCCGGTATCCGCTGTTCCACCCGGTAATCCCGGAATTCATCCGGATTCGTACCGGTAATCATCAATATTTTGCGGTACATGGCATTCAGGCTCAGCAGACTGTCCTCCACCTCATGAATGAGCGGAGCGAATTCACCCAGACTCGCCTCGAGGCGTAACACATGCTTCCCTTGCTCCAACCGGAACAGATAAGGTTCATCGCCCCCAAGCACGTCCATGCGATATCCGTTCTTAAAATGGAAAGCGACGTGGTTCATTTCCTCAAACGGAACCTTGCCGTCGATTGTCAGCTTTCTCGTGGAGTAAATGCCCCTTACAAAATTTTGCTGGGATTTGAATGCAATCTTGTAGAGCCCGCTCTCGGGTACATCCAGTTCCCATTCGATCCACTGTCCGGGCAGCCGCCAGTTGAAACCGCCAATGGTATTGATCCGGACCTGTGATGCGCTGTATGGACTGACGCTCGGACTCGAGCGCTCGCTTAACGGGTACAAGGTTGGTGATGATTTGGCAACTGCGTCCTCTCCCTGAATCGTAAGCAAAGTTCCTTCAGTCTTTCGAATCCCTTCTGCCTCATACTGCTGGTGCAGCTCGGCATACGCTAGCGGGCGTTCCTGCTTGAACAGCTTCAGTTCCCCGATGACCATCGGCTCCCGCGCTGCCGTAAGGGACACGGTATGCACCCCTTTATCAAAGTAAAAAAGAAAGGGCTCCGTGATGTATCCGTCCGCATCCTTAAGCACCGTCTCGACCCAAGCCGGACGTTCGATTTGCTTCGGTCTCAGGTCATTCCCCTGGTTATCCTGATCAATGCTGTCCTTGGCGTTATCCCAGATCCGGTCGAATTGCAAATAGGCGGCCTCCTGAAAAGGCACCTTCCCGTTGATGCGAATGGAGCGTTCAATGGAGGAACTCTTTCCTTCCACTGGATAGTAGAGCAAGGATAGATTGTACAGTCCCTCTTCCTCTACACGAACCTTCCATTCCACCTCACCCTTCTCCCCCGTAAATAGCGAGGTTCCAGGCCGACCCTCATAGGCCTCCAGCTTGCGGAAATCCCCGCCCTCAATACGGCTGTAATCCGCGGCAGGAATGATGATTTCATGATCCGGTCGACTTTTTCCGTCATGATCCGACAAATACTGGGCATAGGAAATGCTTTTTTCCGGCTGATTACTGAGATTGACCAGCGATGCGGGACGTTCCATTGACAATTCAGTCAGGCTGCCTTCCGCCCTTCCGCCGGGTTCATTTCCTCCTCTATTGAAGAGCAGAAACAAGGCGGCAATTACCACCAGAAGAATCACGAGTCTGCTAATCCATTTTTTCAGCTGCACATGAAGTATCAATGTTCATCCCCCTATTCAGGAGAAGGGGGCGGGCTGCAGCGTTCGCCCCCTGTCCATCTTATTTGCCCATTTTTTCGACAGCAGCCTGTGCCTGTTGCTTATACTTCTCGGCCGTTGCGGTTACCGATTGATTGTTCACAATTATATCCTCTATAAAAGCGTTCGTAGGATAATCCGTGTACGCTTCGTCAACCGTTATGACGCCCGTTCCTGCAATATGTTCACGAATCATATCGATGTCTTCCTGATTGGTATAGATGCTCTCCAGATAATCCTGACCCGGATATTCCTCCGTTGGCGGTATATCAAACGTCTCTTCATAAATTTGATAGACGATGGCCGGATCTTTCACGCCTTTAGGAATGAACTTTGCAGACGCGCCGGTATTAGCATACGTTGCTTCTGCCGAGCCCTGCGGACCGTTTGGAATCGGAACAACGCCAACCTCGAACGTAATGTCCTTGAGCATCCATTCCGCCGCCGTAAACATGGCCACGTCGCCGTCTTTAAAGGTGTTCCTTTCTTCCCAGTTCGTTTTGTTGCCGCTCTTCACTTTTACAACCTTCTCCACGTTATAGAGGCTGTTCACGAACTCGGCTGCTTCCAATGTTTTGGGATCGGACAAGCCCTCTTTGCCATTGGAATCATCTACGATTTTGCCCCCGTTAGCGGCGGTGAAATGCTTAACCGCATCAATCGCCCCACCGGAGAAGCCCCATACGTCGGTTTTCCCGTCGTTATTCGTATCCTTGGTTGCCTGCTTGGCAATCTCCATGAGTTTATCCCAGTTCCATTCTCCCTTGGCATACAGCTCCTGAAGATCTGGGAGGCCGTTCTTCTTAAACAAATCGCGATTGTAGTGAAGTCCCAGTCCGACGGAGGTCGGATTATCAAACCCGTATTCCCCTCCGCCTATGGAAGGATATTTTGTCTGCAGATCAGCTTCGTTATTAATATTGTTCTGATCCGTCGTAAACTCGCTGATCGGCAGGATTTGTCCTTTCATAATGGCAGGCAGTGCCGATTTGTATTCCAGCTGCACGATATCGGCAAACGGCTCGCCTGCCAGCACGCTTGTCGTAAATTTATTCATATATTCCTCAAAGGGTACGTTCACGAACTCAATTTTGCAATTGTATTTCTTCTCGATTTCAGCAATCTTCTCCAGTCGGGCTTTCTCACCGGCTGTTTCGCCGGTCGGCTTCAAGTCCCACCACGCAGCGACCTTAATCACGCGGCCGCCTAGGTCAACAGGTTCTGCTTCAGGTTCAGCGGGTTCTTCTTTAGGAGTCTCTGTTGCGGTTTCCGTGCTGGTAGCCGGAGCCGTAGGCGGTGTTTCCGCTTGTTTAGCCCCTCCGCCGCTGCAGGCTGTAATCAAAAATAATAAACAGACAAGCATTAAAGAAAGCCCTTTCATTTTTCTCATGCTAAAAACCTCCCCTATTTGTTAAACGCCCTGTATAAATGCTGTATGTCCCCCCAAGATGATGTTGGATTCCTCGTTCCCGGCATCCCTGTTGTTCTCCCCTTGGCTCCCCCCCAATCCGTTATCCCTGTTTGCCAAAAAATATAACACTCTGATTGTAATCTCGTCAATATATTTTATGATAATAATAACAATAAACCTAAATAAATTATTTAAAATTATATAAATATTTAGTGGTAACGATTACAATTTGAATCTGCATAACTCAGCTTTATTCGATAAAACCCCTTATATATCAACGATATATTTCGAAACCACCTAGCGAATCGGACCTTTATATGATCATAGTTTTTGTTATTTTTTTGTTATGAATATATAAAAGCCCCGATGTCATGAAGACATCGGGGCTAACGTGAGAATATGACAATGCAGCTTACGGTTCATCCGTATCGCGTGTTGCGTTATTCAACTCCCTAACAATGACATCCGCTTGAATTAGAAGCCGCTCGTAATTGGAATCCGGGTTCAATATCCGCCAGAGCAATTGATCGACGGCACGCATCCCGAGCAGTTCCTTATCGATATTGACGGTTGCCATAATCGGCAGGTTATCGTACGTATTATCAAATCCGGTCACCTGTACGCGGCCCGGTACGTCGATGCCCTGATTCCTGAGCGCTTCCATGGCAAACATGGCGGTGATATCGTTGGCGCAAACAAACACTTCCGGAAGCTCGTTTCCGGCAAGGGCCTTTTCTAACGCTACGTGTATATTCTCAATCTCCGGGCTGATCAGGGAAGGCAGCTGACGATGTTCGATTTTGTAATCGGCCAGCGCGGACGAGAAGCCGATCCAGCGCTCATAAAAGCTCTGGGCATCTTCGATATTGCCGATGAACTGATACTTTTTATAACCTCTGCTGATCAGCTTGGTCATGATTTGTTTCATGCTGTGCATATTGTCGGTGAACACCGTGTCCGATTGAAAAGCCGGGTCCATGTGGTCCACCATGACCACGGGAATGTTCAGCTTCTTGATGTCCATTAAATTTTGGGTGGATACCGATCCCACCGTCACAATCCCGAGAATGCCCTGGGGATTCAGCAGAGTGAACATATGGTCATTCGATGGCTCCGTCAGCGTAAGAATGTCCAACCCCTTCTGGTTCAAGCGAGCGGATATGCCGTCAAACACCGGTCCCCAATAAAGGGATTCCCGATTTTGATAACGGACATTCGGAAACAGAACAAGCACCGCCCCCGCCCATTTTCTGTTTTCCGGATCTTGAAGCTGCTGGTTTTTCCCCGCGGCTTGGTTCGGCTGATCCTTAAAGTACCCCAGTTGCCCCGCTGCCTTCAGAATCATGTCCCTGGTCTGCGGACTGACGCCCGACTTTCCCGACAAAGCACGGGATACCGCGAATTTAGACACGCCGGTAAAATCGGCAATTTCCTGAATCGTCACTTTCGTTTTCATCATTATCTACCTACTTAAGTGCGAATTTGTCGTTCATTTCTCATGTTATTTATGTTAGTTTTTGTTAGGTTACAGACATAATATTATTTGAAAAAGCAGTCAAAGTCAAAGAATATCCTGCATTTTCTTGTTTTCATTTTTACAAAAACAAAGCTGTCCTCTGGTCATGTTCAGACCAGCAGGACAGCTCCTCTCTTGTAAAGAGATAATATTACGATATTATGGTTTCTCCACGAGCAGCGCTTCCCACTGCAAGCCTTCTCCGGTGATTTCGATCCGGAGGTCGGAGATGCTCTTCAGTGCCTCCTCGCGGCGTGTCTCAAGCGTGTTTACGGTTTCCTTGTATAGCTCGCCTATCTTCTTCTGCGTACCGCTTGCCATTTTCGTTATTTCGGATTTTCTTGCGGCATTGCCCTTGGAGATCGCGGTTGTCTGTTCCTTAAACAGCTTGCTGTATTGTCTCTTAGCTGTTGCCTTGCTGATTTTCCCCTGTTTGTACTTCCACATCGGACTGTTCAGGTACGACTTACTGGATCCGTTACGAAGCTTCCACATCGGGCTATTCAAATAGCTTTCACTGACCATTTTGCTGAATTTCCATGCGGAACTGTTCAAATAGCTCGGGGTGATCGTCTTCTTATATGTCCACATCAAGCTGTTCAAATAATCCTCGTTCATTGCTTTGCTCAGCTTCCAGAGGGTACTGTTCAAATAATCCCGATCTGCGGCTTTCGCATACTTCCACATCGGACTGTTTAAATGACTTGGATTGATGAGCCTTCATATTGTGTCAGCTTATCTTTTAAGTCACGGTTTCCTTCATACTTCTGCTTCAGCTGATCCAGATCTGCTTGAAGCTTCTCGTCCCACTGCTTTTGATCCTCCAGTACTTTTTTCTCCAGCTGATCCAGGGACGCATGGCTTGCATCATAAAATAACTTATATTTCTTGTCTACTTGTTTCTGGTAATTGTTATACGCATTTACCGTCTTCTTGTTATAGGATTTATACTCGCTCCATACTTGATTCATCCATTTCTGATCCGCTGCGTGAACCGTTGTTTGCGGAAATAGGACCGAGACTGCAAGCAAAAGGCTGCATAGGGTCAATACGGATTTTCGCACCAATCTCATCGAATTTCGCCCCTCTTTTATAAATAGTCAATAAGGGATATTTCACCTAATGGCATGTTGTCTTCCAATAGGAATTCCGAACCCCTAACTTTTAGACTACAGCTTGCTTGTTCCGCGCTCTATTATTTCATGGTATAGCGTACTCCATTCCCTAGCTCCTTCGCGAAAAACATGTCTACCTTTCGTAATTCCATATTTCAAAGTGGAGGATTTATGCACTCCCTTAGTCCTGTAGTCGCTAAGTATCGATTAAGTTAGTTAGCTAGTTATAACAGCCCATCTTTGACCAGAAGCGCTTCCAGACGCTTGACCAGTCGAAAAACACACTTATACAATGTATTTTGTAGTATTTTAGCAAATTATAGATGGAGGATTGCAGATGTTGAAGTTCAGGGCACTATGTGCGCCTATACTCCTGGTTGCCTTCTTATTCGTTGGGGCTGGCAGCGCTTCCGCCGGGGTTACGTTTCGGGATATTGATAATCACTGGGCAAAAACGACCATCGAATGGGGCGTCGATAAGGGAATTGTCAACGGTTATGCCAATGGGATGTTCATGCCCAACCAGAATGTGACCGAGGCCGAATTCATCCGCATGCTGGTTGTCGGCATCACGGGCAAAGACCTGCAGGAGAACTATTTGACCGAGCTATGGTCGGATAAATATTATCATTTTCTGCACTTCAAGAACTATCCCGTTCACGGATTCGCAGACAAATCCAAGCGCAGCCAATACATAACGCGGGCCCATGTGGCCGAGCTGATATCCAGCGCCGACGGCGTGAACTACGACGGAAATCAAGCGATTCAATACGTTTTGGGCAAAAAGTACGCACAAGGCCGAATCAAGGGCGAAAACACGATTGAAGGGTATGTAGGAAGCGGCACCATCACGCGCGCCGAAGTGCTTCAGTTGATCAAAAACCTGACCGATCGAGGAATGTCGAACCTGTACGATCGTCCCGCCGTGCCAAGTGCGGAGGCGATGCTTCCGAAGCTGCCAACGCCTTGGGATGTGTATCGGGACGAGATGTATCTCGTGATTCGTCAGAAGGTATTCTCGAATTACAGCGGATACCGCATCTATGACGACGGAGCGAACAAAATTGTGATGACCAGCACGAAGCAAACCGGCGAGACGGATTACGCCGTGTCCGTTCAATTCGAGCCGCAGATTATGCAGTTCAGCGGAATCGCGCTGTCCAATGCCGCCGATAAAACGCAGCGCAGCATGCTGATCGAGCTCCTCCAGCTGTATGGCTTCCAGGTCGATTCCGCCTTCCTCGCGAAGATAGACTCCGCCGAGAAGAACAAGAAGGTGATCGAGCTGAAGGTGAGCGGGAAGACACTTATTATCGATCCGCTCGTGGCAAGCCCCGCCGGGCATGTCCATATCTACTATAAGTGGTGGGATGGAACGCGGGCGTAATTTAGGATGCTGAATTTTGCTATAACCGAAAAAGGGCCCTGACGGCAAATCGTCAGGGCCCTTTTTATTATACCTACAGGAGCAGAATCTACTTCTGCTCTTCAACTTCGGTTGATATATTCCAGTATACGCCGTATTTGTCCGTTACGATCCCGTAGGCCGGGCTCCAGAACGTCTCCTGCAGCGGCATAACCACCTGACCACCTTCAAGCAGCGCTTCATAGAACCGCTTCGCGTGTTCGGGTGCATCGGTCATGATGCAGATCTGAACCTGATTGCTCGATTCAACCGGTTGGCCGGGAAACGTATCCGAAAACATCAGATCCGTCTCTCCTACCCTCAGCAAAGCGTGGGAAACGCGATCCTTCGCGCTCTCCGGCAGCGGAAAATCAGGGTTCGCCGGCATTTCGCCGAAAGTCTGAACCATGACCACCTGGGCATCCAACGCCTTTTCTTAGAATTGAATAGCTTCCTTAGCATTCCCGTCCATAATGAGATACGGATTCAATCGAAGTGTCATGCGATCGTTAACCACCTTTTATTTTCATATTGAAGTGGATAACTCATATTATCTCCCAACAGGATCACTTTAGCAAAATATGACGCAAATCTAAGACGGGAACATTACTTCCCTCATATCCAACCATACAGAAGTGTGAAGTCGGCGGTTACCTCCATCTCTCCATCTGGCATCCGTTCAATAACCTCAGGTGAGATGCTCCAGGATAACGGCGTCATGTGAATCAGTTGCTTCATCTGATCGGAGTCCAGAATGACGCAATACCGAAGCTCATCGAATTCGATCCGTTCAAAGTTACGGCTGAACAGCTCCATCGTGCCGTCATTGGAATACGTCTCTTTACCTGTACCTGTATAAAACAAAGCGCGAAGCTCCTGCAAATACATGCTCCCCGGGATTACCTTCACTAACATTCCGTCACTCGTTAGCAGCCGCCTGAACTCCGAATAATTGGAAGGAGACAGAATATTCAAAATGTAATCAAACTGTTGGTCGGCAAACGGGCTCTGAGACAAATCAGCCACGCACCATATAGGGTCCGGGGATGTCTTAGCGGCCATAACGATGCCCTCTTTGGCAATATCCATACCCACACCGAGAACGTCCGGCACCATTCGTTGCTCCCGAAGCTTACGCAAAATGGCGGATAGATGGGAGCCCTCCCCGCAGCCTGCATCAAGCAGCCTTACAGACTTCCGGGATTCCCTGGACTTCATTGCCTGGATCAGGCGACTCGTTACCGCTTCTACCATAGGGCCGAAGAAGCCGCTGCCGCTGATTGTTTTTCGAGCCTCAAACAAAGCCTTATCGTATTTGGTTTTGGATGAATGGTTCAATAGGTTTACGTATCCCTGTCTGGATATATCATAGCAATGCCTATTCTCGCATTCCAGGCTGGCCATCCGTTCTACCTTTATGGCACCGCCGCAAATCGGGCATTGAAACATCTTCTCGTGTATCGAAAGTTTTTGCGCTTTTTTTAACAATTTTTCATTGTTAGACACAGCAAAATCACCCTTTCATTCGATTGATCGCAATGAAAAAGGCACAGAAAAATAAACTCCGGCCGCAGTTGTCAAAAAAATGGGCCGAGCCTACTTTGATCTGTACCTCACATTAACGTAAACGAATGAAATGGATCACTTTATAAAACACGCTCCTGATATCGATTCGGGCAAGAGATGCCCTAATCCAATTTTAACACGCGAGCACAGAATGTAAACCTCCGAGGTAAGCATCCGGTTCAGCAAAATATATCAAGAATAAGCTCCCACTATGGACTATGATGAGTGCTTGAGACTCTATCCACCTCCTCACTTAAAAAGACAAATATTAAATTCAAAATGACATATATATATTGCAAAAAGACGTAAATACTATTACAATGCAGGTATTCAGAAAATCTCAAGAACCTATCTCTAACCAAAAGGAAGGAATGATGAGCTTGAATTGGTTTAAGAAGAGCACGGCTGAGGATGAGCGTATCGTCAATCTAAAGAACAAGTTATATAAAGAGGTGTATACCTTGATCATGATCATATGCAGCATTTCCGTCATCATCAAATCTTTTGTGCTCCCGCGAACGGAGTCCGTCTGGCTGGAAATGCTGATCATGCTGGGAGGAAGCTTATATTTTGGGATACGCAGCGTGGCGCTGGGGATATACTCCGATGAAGTGGAGGTCCATGACCAGCGGAGCAAAATTTCGTTCAGCATGCGTACGGCGATATGGGGGCTCGTTATCGGTGTTGCGCTTGCTCTTTTTTTCGGTATCCGCAGCGCGATTCTGTTTGGCAATGACAACAGTGCGACCGAGCTCAAATATTTCTTTAGCGTTTTCTTCGTCTCACTGATCATCTACATCCCGCTCTTTGTCGGGGGGAATTGGTTGATCCACTACGGTGCCAACAAGGTAAGCCAGAAAATGTCGCAGAACGATCCGTTCGACTCGTAGAAAGGGATAACAGGGTGACTGCCGCATGAAAAACATCAAATTGAAGATGGCCCGCGTCGAGAAGGATTTATCGCAGGAAGAACTGGCCCAGATCGTCGGTGTTTCCAGGCAGACCATCGGCCTGATCGAGCTGGGGAAATATAATCCGTCACTCAGTCTGTGCGTTGCCATATGCAAGGCATTATCGCGTACTTTGAACGATCTGTTCTGGGAAGAGGATGAAGCACCACCGCATAACAGCATTGATCCATAGAGCCGTAATCTCGACTATGTTAAGGAGGTGATTCCCACATTCAAAGCACGAAGCACATAGTGGCGGGCATCTTTACACGTCCGTTCATTCAATTTAAAAACCATACAACATCTTATAAGGAGTGATCCTCTATGCCACTACATAACGCTAGAAAAGCATTCACCGTGTTTTTGCTCACCGCTTCTATTGTAGGAACTTCCCTAATCCCTCACGGAGAAGCATATGCTTCTACCGCCGATTCCATCCAAGGCCAGGTTACAGAAGTTAAAACAGCCCGAACTTCGGATGAAAAAATTGCCGAGTGGGAGAATTGGGCCAAAGACCATGCGTACCGACTGGACACGATTCAACCCACCGACACGGCGGGCGGTCCAAATCAATATAAGGATCTGGCTATGCTAAAACCATTACTGCAAGATAAACGTTTCGTGTTCCTCGGCGAGAGCTCCCACGGCGTTGCCGAGTTCAATCTGGCTAAGACCCGTTTGATCCAGTTCCTGCATCAGGAGATGGGGTACAACGTTCTGGCCTTTGAGAGCGGTCTTGGTAATAGCTCCTTGGCTTACGGCCGGGCCGGACAGCAGAGCGCGGAACAAACGATGAAGGATTCCATCTTTGGCGTCTGGTGGTCCAAGGAGATATTGCCGTTGTTCGAATACATACAAACAGCACAAAAGAGCAAGCAGCCGCTCGTGCTGACCGGTTTTGACATGCAGCTGCAGCATCCGCTGTTGGATGGACAATGGCTGCAGGATCAGGCCATGGCTAAGCGCCTAGCGGAAGCTGAGAAGAAATTGTCCGAATTCTCTCTTGGTACGGATCTTGACGCTTACCGCAAAGAGAAAAAGCAGCTGATTCAAGTATATAAAGACGCCCTAAAATCCTTAAAGACGGAGGCAAACGAAGCTCATTTGAAGCAGCTCTATCCGGATAACCCCAAACTTTCCATATTGCTTGAAAGAAGCTTGAACGACCGGATTCGGGTAGCTCGGGAATACGTGGAGCTCTCCATTCAATCGACTCTTGGCATGGAAAGCGGCGATTATGCCCCGTTCCTGGAATCGATGGAATGGCGGGATCAGGCAATGCATGACAATCTCATGTGGCTGGCAACCGAAGTATACCCGACAGAGAAATTCATCGTTTGGGGACATAACGACCATATCCGCAAAGCCCAAACCGAGGTGATGGGTTCGCCATATCCGGTGACTTTAATGGGAGAAAAACTCTCGGATGAAATGAAAAAATACAGTTACGTGCTTGGCCTGTATCCAGCCAGCGGACAAACAGCAGATAACATGGGGAATGTGCATGACGTTCTGCCGGCAGAGCCGGGATCCATCGAATCGATCCTGTCGGCCGCAGGCTCGCCGTATACCTTCGTTGACCTGCGTTACCAAAAACGTGAGGCGGGTAATTCCTGGATGTTCGAGCCGCGTTTTGCCTATAGCTGGGGCATGATCCCCGAAAGTCTCATTGCCCGTGACCAATACGACGGTATTCTGCTGATCGATGACGTAAACCCACCTCAATATATGAGATCCTCCACTTCATCCAAGGCTTCAGTGCCTGCCGAAGAATAAGGTGCTATCATTTTTCATTGTCATATAAGAGTTTAATAGGTTAACATGCCAAGCATCCCCTGATCGTCTGCTTCTAGAGCACATAAACTGTGAACTCTGGAGCGGACCAGTGTGGGGATGCTTCTTTTTCTTATTTTCTAGCATGTTATTTTATCGAGATGTTCCCCCGAGGAGGTTTTGAGCTTCACCTCATGCAGGCCAGCACCGGAGCCTGCGGAACTGCCGCTTTGGAGCAGCGAAACCTCCAATGCTTCCACCTCCCCTGTCTCCACGAATAAAGTGGTGCTGCCATGGTCGATCTCCAGCACTTCAACCTCCTCAAGCGTTGCACGTTGGAGCTGCTCCTCTTCCTCTTCTTCGCCCCTCGAACCGCATGCACTGAGCAAGAACTGCAGAGGATCCATAGGAGTGCAGCTGGTGCATATCGTTTCATTACTTTTCCACCCCTTTTCAACATTGAAGCCATTGTACAGGATGACGCTGCGTCACTTTCAAGGTAATTTATATTTATGGTATAAGATAAAAAAAGGGATGGCCGTTGCCATCCCCAGAGTGTCGAGAAAGTCCAGAGGACTTTTCGACACTTTATTTTTTATATGGGGAGGCTCATCTTTTAAACCAAAAATCGATTTAAAACGATCTGAGACCCCTAGTTTTGAGACTATTAAGGCAAATTTTAACCCCCTGCAAAAAACAGGGGGTTTCTCAACAGCCTGGGGATGGCCGTTGCCATCCCTTTAATCATCGAATCAAACATCAATTTAACGAACCACTATTTTATTATTTTCAACTTGGATTACCTGCGTATTGGAAATAGGCACAAGATTTAATTTAGAATCGTAGTGAGCCATTAAATCAGTAGCTGCGTCTTTAAAAGGTTCGTTGTTATAATGCGGAACAGGATAAACATTTATGAAGTTTAAACCCTCAAACGACTTCAATGTAGTCGCTTTACCAATATCATCCATAAATTTTACATACTCTATATTAGGAGATGTTATTATGGATCCAGCTGATTCTCCAATATACAATTTTCCCGAATGAACTTGATCTGTTATGATCTTGTCTGCCTTTGATTTCCGCAGCTCTTGTAACAAGTAGAACGTATTTCCACCAGATACGTAAATATAATCATTTCGTTCCAGCGTTTCTTTGATTTCCTGCGATGGCGCTACAGATATATCAAGCTCTTCAACGACGATTCCCAACTTCTCGAATGCTTCTTTTGCTGTATGAATATAGTGGGTGATTTCTTCTGGAATACTCGCAGTAGGAATAAACGTTATACTCCTCCCTTTCAGATCATCCGCAACGAATTCCCTAAAGAGATCAACAACATCTTTAAACGAAGATGTTAAAAACAATTTCAGCATCTTTACTTCTCCTTTCATTATGGACTAGGTATCCGTGCTATAACTTTAATATAAATCAAACATACTCACTTCATAGCCCTGGGCTTTCAGGTAATTGAACATTTGCGCCCGATGATGCTGGGCATGCGTGACGATTTCAATCAGCCACTTGGCTTGGGTTGAACCGTGCTCCAAGTAGAAGGGTTTGGTTTTCTTCTGCATAAATTCTTCATCTGTCAGTCCGTCCATGTATGTCTTTACATCCGCAAGTCCCTTCGTCATCCAGGATATCAGCTTGTCCTTGTCCACGCCGTCAGCGGCGATGCTAGCTTCCAGCTCCCGGATCTCCGCTTCGCTCTTCTCTTGCAGAATCAACAGGTCCGTGGCAGGCACCGACACCAAATGGTGCACGAGTTCCTGAAGCGATCTCATATTGTGGGCAGGCCTGTAATCCCAATGCTCCGGTGAAATTTTACCGATCAGATTCGAACTCGTCCTAACGATAAGCTCCAGTTCCTCGAACAACAGCTGTTTCATTTCATGCAATTGATTCACGTTTCATCACTCCATTTTTTAGTTATAAGGGGTCTCTGGGTTCTACGGCCAGTATAGCGTATAATAGTGACAACTATTGTCATAGTCATCAAACAGATACGGAGCTGATCTTATGTCCAAATCCAAACGTCTCATGGAGCTGATGATGACCGTGAACCGGATGCGAAAATTCACGGTAAGGGAATTGGCCGATCAATTCAGCGTGTCCTCTCGCACGATCTTGCGGGACCTGCAGGAGCTGAGCGAGCTCGGCGTTCCCCTTTATTCCGAGGTAGGACCTCACGGCGGATACCAGGTGCTCAAAGAACGGATTCTCCCCCCGATCGCCTTCAGCGAGGAAGAAGCCGTTGCGATGTTTTTTGCCAGCCACGCCCTGCGTCACTATTTATTTCTTCCCTTTGAAGCCGAGTCCTCTACCGCGCTACAGAAATTTTATTATTACATGCCCGGGGATGTGCGCGACCGGATTGACCAGATGAAGAATCGGGTGGATTTTCTGACGCATACAAGGCAGCAGAAGGTTGAATCTCTCGGGGTTCTGCTGGATGCCGCCGTCGACCAGCGGGTCGTTACGGTGTTATACGAGGGCAGGGAAGGCTATGCCGCGCGAAGCATCCAGCCCGTGGGCATCTATGCAAGCAACGGCTTCTGGTATTGTGCCGCTTATTGTTTTTTGCGCGATGATTTCCGCCTGTTTCGCTGCGACCGCATGCAGTCCGTGGCCTGTGATACAACCGGCATCGAGCCGCGGGATCACCGCCATATCCATCTGGGGAACTGGAGGGAATACGGGACGGAGAAATCCGTCTATATTCGGATGGTCGTTGATCTGAGCCGGGAAGGCGTTCAGCGCTGTGAATCTGAATTATGTCCTGTCCCCCATATTGCTAAGCGGCCGGATGGAAGCGGACGGCTTGATCAGAACGTCCCTGCCAGCGAGCTTTTGTATTTTGCTAAATTTTTTATCGGTTTAGGAAATGAAGCGACCGCGAAGGAGCCGCAGGAGCTGGTGGATCGCATGAAGGGAATTCTGAAGGAGATGATGGCGAAGTATGGTTAGGGGCAGCAAACTCTCCTTTTGGCAAAGGGTACGGATTACTTTATCGGAATGCTGTACGTTTGACGAAAAGATCAACCTTTTGTTACAATCTCACCAATACTGAGGAAAAGGATGAGGACGATGGTTCGTCGCTTGATAAGGTTTAAGAATGTCGCTACTGTATTAAGCTTCTAAGTAAAAATGATCTACTCTACTTAGAAGCGAGGTAAAAGAATGAAACAACATCGGTTCGAACACTGGTCCGAAATTAAGTATTTGAAGGATATTGTCACTAACCCAATGATTACAGTAGGAGAGTACTCTTACTACTCTGGTTATTACGATCATCATGATTTTGAAGATGGTTGCGTTAGATACCTTTGGGGGGATGAGAAATCCCGAAGGTTGTTTAATCCCATCGAAGACCATGGTTGGCATATAGATAAGTTGATTATTGGCAATTACGTATGTATAGCAAGTGGTGTTATTATACTAATGGGTGGAAATCACAATCATCATCCTGAATGGATAACCGTGTATCCTTTTGTCGATCAGATTGAAACTTCTTACGCGCCAAAAGGCGATACCATCATCGAAAGTGATGCCTGGATTGGAATGAACGCCATGATTATGCCAGGTGTGACCATTGGCGAAGGTGCTATTGTGGCGGCTGGTTCGGTTGTTGCAAAAGATGTCCCGCCCTATACGGTCGTAGGCGGTAACCCTGCTAAAGAGATTAAGAAACGCTTTACGGATGGAGAAATTGAGAAGTTAAAGGAAATGCGATGGTTCGATTGGGAACGCGAGCGAATTGAACGAGCCGCTCAGATCTTGTCCAGTTCTTCCGTAAATCAATTATATGACTTTTATCAAAAAGAAATAAAACCATATGTTTAATTTCAGACTCCCCATAAGAATAAAAAATGAATGCAAAAATCCCTTCTTGAACTCAAGAAGGGATTTTTTATACGTGGTCTTTAACATAAAATGAAAGAGCGAAGAAATCTGCAGCTGCATCGTTACAACCTATGGACCCAGTATTAGATATCCTAAAAAGGTGTAGATAAAATAAGAGAATAGCGCAAGCGCATTGCAGGTTATTAATAGCAGGTCCTTGGCTGAATCGGTTACGCCATAGGAACGTATGGATAGCGCGATACCAAATGGCGGAATAACGACAGTGGACAGAAGTCCATAAAAGTGAAACCAGTGTCCGTCGCGGATAAACAGAATCTCTATAGTGAATAAGAGGATAGGCAGCACAAATGTCCATGCTGAGATTTTCCGTACAACGGGAACTCTCCATTTCAATGGCATGTCTCCTCTCCCTCCTGTTCCGTGATAAGGAAAAACCCAGATCGCAATCTGGGTTTTGGTTACGTTTTCTATATTTTAACATCTATCAATCCCCTTGGTAAACTGAACGCCCTCCCTTGATGGTCTCCACTATGCGGAGGCACCCCTTGCGCTTCTCCAGCACTACGAAGTCGGCCTGTGCTCCTCTCTTCAGGCCATAGGGTTCCGCTTGCCCCATCGCCTCGGCGGGCCGCATGGAAGCCATGTCCCAAGCTTCAGGAAACGTGCACAGCTCCGACTGAGCCAGCCGCCAAACCGCATCGGCAAGCATCATGGCTGAGCCGGCCAACAACTCGGGCTTGCGGGCGAGATGCAATCGGCCTTCAGGCGTTAAGACAACATTTCCGCCGATATGGGTCTCGTATTTTCCTGGCGGCATCCCGCTTAAATAGACGGCATCGCTGACGAGCAGCGCTTTGGACGACTTGGCGCGGAGCATCACTTTGATGACCGAATCCGGCAGATGGTTCCCGTCCGCAATTATGCCTGCCCACAGCTGATCTTGCGCCAGCTGCTCCCATATATAATTCGGATGCCGCGGCAGCGTCAGATGTGCACCATTACCCAGATGGGTGGACATCGTGGCTCCTGCTTCCACGGCTTGCCGAATTTGCGCAGGCGTCGCGGCAGTGTGCCCGATCGATACCGTAATCCCCGCCTCTACGCACGACCGGATAAAACTCGCGGCATTCGGCCACTCCGGCGATAGGGTGACGATCCGAATCCGGTTCCCCGATGCCGCCTGCCATCTCGTGAACAATGCCCAGTCCGGCTCCTTGATGTACCGGGAATCATGTGCTCCCCTTGGCCCTTCCTCCGGAGAAAGAAAAGGGCCTTCCAAATGAATCCCGCCTATGGTCGAACCGACCGCTTCATCCTCCAGGCAAGCCGCGTCGATAACTCGCAGCAATTGCTCGATCTCTTCGTCTCCGTTGGTAATGACGGTGGGGTAGTACAGCGTTACGCCTTTCTCCCATAAGCGCCGGGTTGCCCCAATGATCGTATCCGTTGTGAGCGGCAGCGAATTGAAATCATGTCCGTAACCGCCGTTAATCTGAAGATCGATCAATCCGGGAGCGATCCACGTCTCCTCTTCACCATCGTGAGGAAGTATCCGTTCTATCCGGCCGCCAGAGTCCCATTCTAGCCTTATTCGCTCCCCTGTTCCGTAATGGCGACCCATACGAACAAGTTCATGGCTATCCATTCCGGATTTCCCCATAAGACTCCCGGTCCACGTACAACGTGCAATCCGAATGCCGCCGAAGAATGCTGGCCGGGCAGGCCTCGCTTATATCGCCGTACAGCGTCCTTTGAACCGCCGCTCGCTTGCTTGCGCCCGGAACGACGCAGAACAGATGGGCAGCCGACATTAAGGCCGGAATGGTAAGCGTAAGCGCGTATTTCGGAACCTCCTCCAAGCTCGCGAAACAGCCGTCATTCACCTGCTGTCGGCGACAATCCTCGTCCAGCTTCACCCGCTTTACCCATAACGGATCCGCAAAATCGGCAACGGGCGGATCGTTGAAGGCGATATGCCCGTTCTCGCCAATGCCCAGGACCACCATATCAATCGGCGCAGCGGTAATCAATCCGCTATATCTGTCGCACTCCGCTTCAGGATCATTCAAACCGTCGATCAGATGCACCTCTCCTGGAGATACCCGATCAAACAGCCGCTGGGATAAAAAGTTCCCGAACCGCTGCGGGGCCGACTTGGGAAGGCCGATGTATTCATCCATGTGAAAAGCCGTGAATCGGCTCCAGTCCAATCCGTCCGATTGCACCAGCGCTTCCAGGCACTCATTCTGGGACGGGGCGGCCGCAAAGACGATGCGAATGCGCTCTTTCTCGTCCAGCAGGCGCTGCATGGCCCCGCGGATATCGGCGGCGGCCGCCTTCCCCATCGCTTTGCGCTGGTCATAAACGCGGACCTTCAGTTGATCCTGAACTTTTTCAAGCACAGGCTTTACGCTGCGCTGAGACATCATAGTCACCTCCATCCCTTACAACACCGGCGTTCCGGTCTGCAGTTGAATTTCCTTGCGCTGGCGGGAAGCCTCGTAGGTGCAGAGAATAATCTCCAGCGAATGCCTGCCGTCCTTCCCGGTAATAACAGGCTGTCGGCCTTCGCGAACGGCAAGCGCCATATCTCGAATTTGCAGGCGATGACCGTCAGGTATGACTTTAAATGGTTCGAACTCAGGCAGCTGAATCTGCTGGCCATCGATCTCAAGGGAAACGATGGTATCCTCTTCAATGACGAGCACGCCCTTATCCCCATGGATAACCAGCCGCTGTCCCTTGCCGTCGCAGGCCGTCGTCGTGATCTCCAACACGCCGAGCGCCCCGCTCGCAAATTCAAGTGCAGCGATAACGGTATCTTCGACTTCGATATTTCGCAGCACGGCTTTGGCCTTCGCGGACAAGGATGCTACGGGCCCAACGAGCCATTGCAGCATATCCACCGTGTGAATTCCCTGATTCATCATCGCTCCGCCGCCATCCATCGCCCAGGTCCCACGCCAGCCCGCACTGTCGTAATAGGCTTGATCGCGGTAGAGCATGACATATGCCGAGCATAAACTGAACTTCCCAAGCCGTCCTTCCTGAATGACCTTCCGGGCATATCGAGCCTGCGGGGACATGCGCCTCGGAAAGACGGTTGCGAGCAGCACGTCGTTCTCGGCGCATACCTCAATCATGCGCTCGACATCGTCAAGCCGGATCGCCATCGGCTTCTCCACCAGCACATGCTTGCCCGCCCGGGCGACCATCGCCGTCTGCTCTGCATGCATGCCGCTTGGCGTGCAGATACAGACTACCTCCACATCCTCGCGTGCCAGCAGTTCTTCCAAGGTGTTGCAGATGTCTCCTCCGTACGTTTCGGTAAGCTTGACGGCTGATTCCCGTTTCGTATCGAATACGGCGGCAAGCTCAGCCTCCTCCGTATTCAAAATGCCCTTCGCATGAATATCCGCAATAATCCCGCAGCCGATAATACCGAATCGGACGGGCAGCTTTTCCTTCGTCATGTTCCCTACGCCTCCTCAATACGCTCTGTTTTCGATGAAAGCCGTATACATTCCCTATTCCCGGATCAGGACCCGTGCTCCCTCATCCGCCATCACCGTAGCCTCCGAGGCTTTGTAAATATCGTCATGCGTGATCAGGCCCGCTACTCCCTCCACCCGGTTCAGAAAATCCTGCGAAAGGGAGAACGCGGGAGGCGTTAAAGGCAAAGAACGCAGCTCCTGATCGGTGATCACAAGCGCAACCTCATCACTCGATAATAAGGGATCGCCTTCCAGCCGAATTTCTGCAGTGCCGCGCGTCCCCGTTACGAATATCCGTCCATCTCCCCAAGTCCAGCTGCCGGCGGGCGTGTGCCAGTCCGCGTACAGCTGTGCCGTGATCCCGCCATCCATGAATACCTGAACGCCGGCCGCATCATAGAAGGTCGGATATTCAGGCAGCATATGCTTCGCCAGATAACCGGATGCCGTCTCCACCTCCCGGCCCGTCAGCCATCGTAACAGGTCAAAATCGTGCACGAAGAGATCGTTAATGATGCCTCCGGATTGCGACTTGTCAAAATGCCAGGCTGGCCTCGATTCCGGATTCAGCCGATGCGGCTTACGCATCGAGATGTGGACGATGTCCCCTAACTCTCCCGCCCGGATCATCCGATGAATGGTATGCAGGGAAGGGCGGAAGCGCTCGGTCAGCATCATCCCTATCTCGATTCTTCCCCGCTCCAGAACGCTGCGCAGCCGGGTCAGCCCCGCCCGATCTGTCACGGCAGGCTTGTCGATCATGACAGGCTTGCCATGGAGCTCACACAGCTCAATGACATCGATCTTCTCATGGTTGATGGCCGCGCAGCCGATAACGCTCACTCCTTCATCGCTCAGCAGCGATTCCTGATCCCCTGTCAGTTCCAGACCGTACCGGTCGGCAAGAGTGCGGGCTAAAGGCTTATTGTCCGGTTCGTATACTCCTGCGCATTCGTAGCCCAGTGCCAGCATCTCCTCGATAAACATGCCGATATGGGCATGCTGGCAGCCGATGATTCCAAATTTCCGTGCTTTTCCGCTCATCCGGTCGACACCTCCACAGCCTGCAGCCACTCCTTGATGACCGACAGATCATAAGCAAGCCGTTCCTTCGGCGGATAGGGAGCTGCGCATTCCAGCGTAAGCCAACCCCCATACCGGTATTCCCGAAGTCCCCTGAGCAGCCCGCCGTGATCCACTTCTCCTTCACCAAGGCGGCACTGCAGGAAGAACTCTTCCCCGTGACGGGTCAAGTTCTTAAACGTTCCCGGTGCGCCTCCCTGTGCGATCCGCCGTTCATCCTTGATGTGCACATGGAACAAACGGCTTCCGAGCTGCCGGACCGACTCTTCCCCAAATTCCGTGTCGGTAATGTACATATTCCCTGCGTCATGAATCAGACCAACCTGGTCATCGCCGATCAAATCCAGCAGTCGCAGAGCGCTATCTGTCGTCTCCACCAGGCTCTGATTGTGAATCTCCAGCACGATCCGTTTTCCCGCAGCACGAGCTTCCTCCGCGCATTTCCGAATCCAGAAGGCCGCCTTGGCATAATGATAATCCTCCGCCAGGAAGGCATTCGGCCCCCCCTGAAAGATCCGGATCATCCCCGCCTCCAACATTACTGCGCGTTCAAGCAGACCCATAAACTGATCGTAAGCCTCAGCGCATTCCGCATCTCCGCTTGTCGAGAAATGTCCCATATAACCCGCCAATGCAGGAATATCCAAGCCATGGTCTTCCGCAACAGCCTTCATTTCGCGAACCCGCGGCAGCGAAGCTTCCGGACTTAAGTGCGGTTCGCGGCAGGCAATTTCGATTCCGTCGAAACCGAGCCCGGCCGCGATCGACAACGCTTCATGGATGCTGTAATCGATTAACGATCCGCTGAATGCCGCTATTCTCATCTTCTCTTTCATCCTTTCCATCACAGACATGGCCCCTTCCGGAGCCGATAGCAACGTTAGTAACGTTCCATTATTTAATCCCGGCCATATTGTGGTTCTGCACAAAATATTTCTCGGCAAACAGGAATACCAGCAGGATTGGAACCAGACTGACCAGTGCGGCTGCGATCATAAGCTGTTCATTGCCGGTCCACTGGCCTGACAAGGAGAGAATGCCGATGGGCAGCGTATACTTCTCATTCGAGGTCAAATAAATGACAGGCGTCAGAATCTCGTTCCACTTGCCCATGAACGTAAAGATCGCCAGCGTCGCCAGCGTAGGCCTGGCCATCGGAATAAAAATTCGCAGGTAGATCTGGAACGGATTGCAGCCCTCCATCTTGGCCGCCTCCTCGTACTCCTTAGGTATATTCATGAAAGCCTGACGCATGAGGAAAATCCCAAACGGCTGAGCCAGCCATTCGATAATCCACAGCGGCGTGAGCGTATCCAGCATGTTCAGCTTATTAAAAATGATGAAATGTGGGATGATGATGACCACCGCCGGAATCATCATCGTACCCAGCACCATTACGAATAACGCACTTTTCAGCGGAAAGCGCAGTCTTGCGAACGCATACCCGACCATCGAGCAGGAGATCAGGGCGCCTATGACGGACAATGCGGCTACGAAGATGCTGTTCAGCGTGTAGCCCCCAATATTCCCAAGCTGGAACACCTGGGCGTAATTGGACCATTGGAATACTTCAGGAATCCAGCGGGGCGGAACCGTTGTATATTCCTTGTAGGTTTTCAATGAGTTCATGAGCGCCGACAGAAACGGCACGATCATGATGAGCGAGCTGATCCCGATCAGCACGTATCCGATACTTTTTCCCAGCAGCTTTCTTCTCATTTGAGGCCACTCCTTCCTCCGATGCGGTTCCAAATCCCCAGTTCCATCTTGATCGCTTGATCAGTCATAATGCACCCACTTCTTTTGGGCCCGAAGCTGTATCAGCGTCAGCAGGAACAGGATCATGAACAGCACCCAGGCAATGGCGGAAGCATACCCCATCCTCATAAAGGTGAACCCTTCGCGATATAAATACAGCATCATGACCAGGCTGGAGTTATTCGGGCCTCCCGCCGAGCTGATGTCGCCCCTGCCGGTCAGCACGTAGATCTGTTCGAATGCCTGGAAGGTAGAGATCGTGCTCATGATGACAACCAGGAAGGTCGTCGGCGAGATCAATGGAACCGTAATGTACCGGAATTTGCGCAGGGCTCCAGCACCGTCGATCTCCGCGGCTTCATACAGATCCCCGGGAACACTCTGCAGACCCGCCAGATAAATGACCATAATATAGCCGATCCCTTTCCAGACCGCGATGAACACGAGCAGCGGAATCGCCAGCTTCGGATCCTGCAGCCAGCCTTGCCCTTCCAGCCCAAGCTTGGCAAGCAGCGTATTTGCCAAACCGAAGCGAGGGTTGAATATAGCGTCAGCAACGTAGAGGATGACGGTCCATGAGGAGATCACCGGGATAAAATGGGCCATCCGGAACCATTTAAGCCCTTTCAAACGCTGGTTTAGCGCGACGGCCAGCACCAAGGCCAGGAAGGTCTGGAGCGGCACGAACAGAACAGCAAAATACAAGGTATTCCACAGGGAACGCCAGAACATCGAATCATCGGCCATGCGCCGGAAATTATCCAGTCCGCTCCACTCGGGCGGATTCAGCATGTCATAATCGGAAAAGCTGAAATACAGGGATGCGGCGAGAGGCCCCGCCACAAAAATGATAAAGTGGAGAACATAGGGGGAGGCCATGAGCAGCCCCCATCTCCCCTCATGATCCCATTTCCGTTTTCGGGCGGGCTTTCCGTGCGGCATCGGATCGGCTTTGAGTGCTGCATTGTCGTTTAGCGTATTGTCCATTTCACTCCCGCCTTTCTTCCACCCTTGGTTTTATTTTTTATAGAAATCATCGAGGACCGCCTGAACGGCTGCGTCCGCTTCGCTTAAAGCCTGATCGATGGTCGCATCCCCCAGGAAGGCACGCTCCGCATGCTCGTTGAATTTGCCTACCCATTCTTCCCAGACCGCGTTATTGTCGAGCGTCTGCGCGAACTCCAGGCTATCCAGGAAGGCCTGGCGGTTAGCCGGCTGCTCTCCAGCCTTGAGGAACACTTCGGATTCCGCTACGGATTTTTTCACGGGCACGGCTTCGCCAAGCTCGGTCCACTGCTTCTGCACATCGTCTTCCGTCGCCCAATATTTAATCCACTCCCAGGCAGCTTCCGCTTTCTCATCGCTTGACTTCTGATTAATCACCCACGAGTTGGCAATGACGGGGGACACCCGCTTGCCGTCAGGTCCCTTCGGCAGCAGCGTCACATCGTAATTCAGACCGGCCTCATTCGCTGCCTGCACCCGGGCATAGATGCCGATCCGCATGGCTGCCGATCCGCTAGGGAACACGGCGGTATTGCTCTGGAAGCTCTTCAGGTCGACCGGATCCGTAATAATGCCGCGCTGCATGCCGTCGACCATCCATTCGAACGCCTGCTTGTTCTCCGGGGAATTGATGATCGAGTTCTCCGCTTTCTCGTCAAGGGTTCCGCCGCCGTAGGATTTCATCACGGAGAACCAGCCCTCGGTAATGCTGAAGAACGTAAGCCCGAACTGATTCACGCTGGCTGCGTCGAACCCGCTGTCCTCGGCCGTTTTTCCGCCGGCATCCACCGTCAGCTTGGCTGCCGATGATTTCAGATCCTCCCAGGTCCATTCATCCGAAGGATACGCTACGCCGGCCTTATCAAACAGATCCTTGTTGTAAAACAACACGCCGACCTGTATGCCCTGCGGCACGCCCCAATAGCGCCCGTCCGCGTCCTTGTTGAAATCGAGGCCGTAGTACTCATCGGCTTTCAGATCCCTTGCAATCCAATCGGTCAGATCCTTGGCCGCGCCCCGCTGGGCGTATTTCATCACGTAGACGCCGTCGGACAGCCATACGTCCGGCGCTTGGCCGGCCGCGATCTGCGTATCCAGCTTCTGATAGAACTGCCCGTAAGGCGCACTCTGCGTCTTCACCGTAATGTTCGGATGCTTTTCCTCGAACTGCTCGATCAGCTCCTTCATCTTCGCATCGGAGCTGTCGCTGGAATAATACCCGAGCAGGATTTCTACCTTTTTCCCTTCATCCCCTCCGGTGCCGGGTGTGGCAGTGCCGGTCTTACCCTCATCAGCATTGCCGCAACCGCTTACCATAACGGATATCAGCAATAAGGCCGTTAACCAGCTGTAAAACCCTTTTCTCTTTTTCACAAATCCTCGCCCCCTATTGTTTGAATGGATTAATGCGATTGTAGTTGATAACGACCGAATGCGCCCATGTGCTTTCTTAGCCCACTTGTGATTTCTTGCTGCGGCATCATGGTTTTTTATTTACAACTTGTGTTTTTTTGCTACAATGTTCCTTACATTCCCTACTTCAAAGCGAGGAAGGCGGAAGAGCGATGAACATCCAAGGCGTTTCCACCGGTAATCTGACCATTAACCAACGTTTGTTCGTGCTGATCATCCTATTCATTGGCCTCCCCTTCTTTCTGCTCGGCAGCTTTTGGTACCAGTCGTCTACCAAAGCGATTGAACAGTTTGCCGCAGGTGCTAACAAGCGTATCATCGAACAAACCAACGTCTCGCTGGATTCGTACATATCCAATCTGGAGAATTCCACCTATCCCTTTATCCACAACCCGCAGATCCAGCAATTTCTCTCGACCACACAGCTTACTCCTTATGCGTACTTTCAGCTTGCCAAAAAAGTGGAGGACGACTTGTTTGCCCAGATGATTTACGGCAGGTCCGACATTATTGGAATCTCGCTCGTCGCCGAGAACAAAAGACAAATTACCGATTACGAAAGCGCACCGGGACTGCTCGACATGAGTGAAATCCGCAAACGCAACCGATCCTATCAGGCGCAGCTGGATCAATTCAACGATTTTCAAATCATCGGCCTCAGCCGGGTAGGAAACACACCAGCCCTTACCGTGGCCCGGAAGCTGTATGACAATTCGTCCTTTCTCTATAAAGGCTTATTGATTGTCGACCTCAATCTGAAGCAAATCGGAGCCATCTGCTCTAACGATTCGCTGGGGGGCTTTGATGTCTGGATCATGGGCAAGGATGGGCAGATGATCTACCACCCGGATCCGAGCCGGGTCGGAACCCCAGTCGAACCGGGGCTGTTAACACGAATTCAAAACCGGGACTCCTCCTTCTTCCGGCATCAAGACACCGTTTCGGGCACCGAAAAGATGGTTCTGCATGAACGCTCGCAGCTCACCGGCTGGACGGTTGTCGCCGACCTGCCGCTGAACAATCTCATCGGCGGTTTGATCACCCAGCGGAATTACTCGCTTGCGGCCGCAGCCCTCCTTATGATCATTGCATTGGCGCTTGTGGGCGGCTTCTCCTTGTCTTTAACAAGGCCGCTCTCCATGCTCCAGAAGCTAATGGCCCGCGTCGAGCGAGGGGATTTTGTGCTTCCTACCAACATGAACCGGTTCCGCAACAATGAAATGACCGCCGTATTTCAAAGCTTCTACAGCATGACGGGAGAGCTGAAGCGGCTGATCCGGGAGGTCCAGGATTCCCAGCTGAAGGAACGGGAGCTCATGATCAAGCAGAAGGAATCCGAGCTCCGCTCCATGCAGTCCCACATCAACCCGCATTTTTTGTACAATTCATTGGAGATTATTAATTCATATGCCATTGCGGACGATCATATGGAAATCAGCCGCATGACGAGGGCGCTGGCCCATATGTTTCGTTACAATATCGGTCATGCCGGATCCGTCGTTTCGCTGCGGGAGGAAATGACGCATGTCCAGTATTATCTTGATCTTCAAAGCGCCCGTTTCCGCAGGCTCCGGATCGATATGAACCTGAACGAACGGGACCTGAATCGCGTAAACGCCGTAAGGCTCACGCTGCAGCCGATTGTAGAGAATGTATTCATACACGGATACCGAGGCAAGAAGCCAAGCTACCTGGGGATCAGCTCCCGTGCGGAATCGGGCTATTTTGCCATCATCATCCGGGACAAGGGGATTGGCATGACGGCGGAAACGCTGTGGCAGATCAGGCAAATCCTGCAAACCCGCGAGAAGCCGGGTGAAGGCATGCAACAAAACGACGGGGAGGAAACCACCAGCGGCATCGGCCTCTTGAACGTTCATCAAAGGCTTCAGCTTACCTTCGGTGACGAGTATGGCCTGCATCTTGTGGAATCCGTGCCCTTGGAAGGCACGATATTTGAAATCAGATTGCCGTACAGGACTAGCGAGGAGGGACACCATGTACCGGATCATGATGATAGATGACGAATACGCCATTCATTTGAGTTTGCGAAAGCTTGTTGAGAGGTCGGGTCTTCAAATTGTCGTCACCAGCGAAGCCGAGGACGGGGTTGAGGCTTTGGAAATGCTGGAAAATAGCCGACCCGACATCATCGTAACCGATATTTGCATGCCTGAAATGGATGGTCTGGAATTTATCCGCCGTGTCCGGGAATCCCATCCCCAGATGCATTTCATTATCCTGTCGGGCCATGACAACTTCGAATTCGCACGTCAGGCCCTGCGCTATGGCGTTTCGGACTTCCTGCTGAAGCCCATCGACCCTGCCCAGTTCCAAACGACGCTGGAACGTGCCTGCAGGGAGCTGGATGAGCGGAAAGCGCGGTTCTCCCGGCAAACGGAATGGACGCTTTCGCAGCAGCGCCACAAAGCCAGGCTGGCTGAGCTGCTGTATTCTGCCGATGAACAGAGAGCGCTGGAACAAATTCGCGAGATCATGACTCTTTTCGAGACGAGCGGGCCAGAAGAAGTCAGCGTGTCACGGTACGCCCAAATGCTGATGCAGGATCTGCTGACGGCGATGAAAGAACGCGGTTTGCTTCTTGCGATGGAGATTGGCGAGGATCAATGGCCACAGGACGATCCCATTGCCTGCAGCCGTCAAATACAAGATAAGATCAAGGAAATGCTGGCGTTGATTAAGGGCTCCCGAAATCTAGGGTCTCGCCACAATATTCAGAAGGCCAAACGTTACATTGAAGAGAATTACGCGATGGAGGATTTGTCCTTGCAGGAGGTAGCTGATTCGGTGGGGATGTCGGTCACATATTTAAGCCGTACCTTCAAGAGCGAAACGAATATGAACTTCGTAAAATACCTGGTGCAGGTCCGTATGGAAAAAGCGAGGGAATTGCTGGCGGAGTCTGAGCTTTCCGCCCAGGAAACAGCCTACCGCGTCGGCTTCTCGGACTATGTCCATTTCAGCAAGACGTTCAAAAAATTTCATGGCCTCACCCCTTCCGCTTACCGAAAGCAGTGCAAGGCCATGAATGGAGGATAAATTCGCAGGCGCTTATTCGAATTGCACACCGTTCTTCCATGCTTTCGCCCTGACAAGCAGCTGCTCAACGAACGCATTCTTCTCATCGGAGTATCGGAGCAGGGTCCGGGTCCCTTGCGAAACGATCCGTCGTTTGATCTCGCTGTAACGCTCGGCTTCCACGGCATGTGCCCGCAGGTAATCCCTGATCATGATGTTATGATTCCAGATGTCGCCACGGTATAACACAATATGAACGTTATAGGCAACGCTGCCTCTTTTGCGGAGATATAAACGACCGGGGATCCCCGCTTCGCCCAAGTCCTCGTAACCCATAGCGGTCAGCTTGGGGATGATTTCATTCGTATGCTGCGTGCTCTCCACGCCCACCAGAATATCGATAATGGGTTTGGCCATCATCCCCGGTACCGATGTGCTTCCAAAATGTTCGATGGCAGCCGTATAGGGACCGATCTCCTTGGTTAACGTCTGAAGTTCGTCGCTAAACCGATCCGCCCACTGCTTGTCATAGGACTCCAAGTGAATGGCTTCATCAATCGTCATGAAGCTGCCTCCTTCGAATTTGGTACGCATATGCATATGAAGCTGCTTCGAGCCAAACCGTTATGGTCTGCCTCGAAGCGCATAAGCACTGCTTCAGGTCATGCTCGTGGTATGACTCCATCATGCCCTTTATGGCTCCGGCCGACAAGTGCCAATCTTCTATCGGTTCACGGCCGAGAAGCATTCCTCAGTATCGGCTTTCGGCTGCAGGTGCTAGAACCTGGTCGGCATATCTGCCGGCCTCCGCCTGGAGCTCCTCATCGCTTACCTTCTCTACGTTATAGGTCGCAAAGGCCGGCAAATATCGGACTTTGCACCGGTTCAACGTGGCTTGAATCGGACGCAGCAGCTCACTGGCGGTATACCAATTGTCCCCACCTGCCTGATACCCTTGCTCTAAGCCTGCCACCGTCGTGGCCAGCATAAATTCCTTGCCCTTCAGATTGTTGCCTTCCGGTCCGAACGCCCAACCGAAGGTCAGAACGTCATCGAACCATTTCTTCAATAGGGGCGGGCAGCTGTACCAGTAAAACGGGAACTGGAACACTACCCGATCATACTGAAGAAGAAGCTGCTGCTCGCGTTCAATATCGATAATCCAATTCGGATACTCCTTGTAAAGATCCCGGATATCTACATTTCCATTCGCATACAGCCTGCTGTGCTGCATCAGCACTCGATTCGCACGCGAGTTGTCTAAATTCGGATGAACCACAATCACCATGATTTTCATATTCAGGTCTCTCCTGTCCCATTTGGTTTGTTTGACACCCCCATTATGTTTCGGATCCGTTTCGTTGAAAAGTACGCTCTTTTTATGTACTTAGTCAGTTTTAGCGTACCTATACATCCCATGCATAGTACGATAAAACGTACTAAGTACGAAGAAGAATAGTACTGGGTTTAAACCGAATACTGTGCTACATTACTAACATCAAATGAACAAAGACCGATGACACACTTCCTATGGGAGATGAGAATATGAGAACAACCGATCATGAACGGCCTAACACCGACGGCATCCTGACAACTCTGCAATTAATCGGCGGCAAGTGGAAACCGCTGATTCTATTTATACTGCTGCAGGACGGAACCAAACGATTCGGGGAGCTCCGGCGTCTGCTTCCGGGCGTGACCCAAGGCATGCTCACGAATCAGCTGCGCGAACTGGAACAGGATGGGCTGGTCGTACGCAAGGTATATCAGGAGATTCCGCCCAAGGTGGAGTATTCCATCTCGCAGCATGGAAAGAGCTTGGACAGCGTTCTGACCGACATGTGCACATGGGGATTTCAACATTTGGATTATGTCGAGAAGGTCAACGGACAACAAGGTGAAAGTCATGGAAAAAACGCAGGCGGACTGTAAACGCAGGAAGCAAAACCCTTAGTGCTCTTGCCAGGGACGGCTCGCCTCTGCAAGCACATGCATCTACTCCCTGCTGTGCACAACGCATCCAAGTTCTGCTATATTTCTCAATTTGAGTTGGCTTCTTTCCTCCCCCTTCGCATTCTTCCAGCCGATCCTTCTGGGATCGGCTTCAATCGTTGCACCTCTCCATCCTGAAATTCGGACGACTGTTACTTGGAGAGCGATTGCTAAAATACTCTCCAGGTATTGCACTTTTGTATCGTATCGATATATATTTATATCGATACGATATATTTATGGAGGAGCTCATATGTATGAAATTTTTGTTCTGGGTGAATTGATGACCGGGGATAAACACGGCTATATGCTCCAAGAGATTCTTAAAAATGCAGGTGGGCCTTACCGTCAGATCAGTTCCGGAACGTTATACCCCCTGCTCTCCCGGATGGTGGATCACGGGTGGATCCATCTTCGTCTGGACGAATCCGGCGGAGGCAAACGCCCCCGAAAAATCTACGGGATTACCGATTCCGGACGGAAGAAGTTTCTCGATCTTATGGAGACCCCCCTGGACTACAACATGGACACGGAGCAAATATTCCATTTCAAAATGGTGTATTTCAGGTATGTACCGAAGAAGGTTCGGCTCGATTGTCTAGAGCAATATTTGATTTATCTGGAGACCAACCTGAAACATGTGACGGACTTTGAAGCCGAGATCACGTTCTACAAGCCTGAGCCAGCGAAACAGCGGCTTCAATTGCTGAGGGTGCTGGATCACCGGAAGCAGATGGGAATGACGAATATCGAGTGGGTCAAGAAAGAAATAACGGCCGTTAAGTCCGAAGAGGACTAGCGTTCAAGCGTTTTTCACATTGGATATAAGGAGGGATAGGAAGATGGAACGTTTATGGACAAAACCGTTTATTCAGATGACGGTCGGGATGCTGTTTCTGTTTACGGGCTTCTATCTGCTGCTGCCCACGCTTCCGCTGTATATCAAGCATTTAGGCGGCTCCGAGACCCAGGTGGGCTTGGCGGCCGGTGCGTTCACGCTGACGGCGGTTGTGTTTCGCCCAATGGTCGGGGGATTGGTGGATCGGTACGGCAGGAGAGCTTTTTACATTTGGGGTCTTATCTTCTTTGTTCTCTCGATGTATCTCTACGATTGGGTTGGCAGCATTCTGCTTCTGCTCGCGCTGCGAATCCTTCACGGCGCGAGCTGGGCTTTCTCGACAACCTCTATCGGAACGGTCATTACGGATTTAATTCCGACCTCCCGTCGTGGGGAAGGCATGGGCTGGTACGGTATGGCGATGACGGTGGCAATGGCCATCGGCCCGATGCTGGGTACTTATATCGTTAGCGGGTATTCGTTTCGGACGTTGTTTCTTGTCGCTACCGGGCTCTCTCTGATTGCCTTCATACTGGCCTACATGACCAGAGCCCCTTATCAAGCCAAACCTTCGGCAGGACGAATTCAGCTTGTCGAGAAATCCGTTCTCCCGGTCACCGTCGCCATCTTTTTTCTGGCTGTCGCTTATGGGGGAATTACAACCTTTCTCCCGCTGTTCGCCGAGTCCATCCGGGTCAATCCGGGAACCTTTTTCCTGGTGTACGCCGTCGCTCTTACGTTAATTCGGCCCTTTGCCGGGAAGCTGTCGGACCGTTTCGGCGAAGCGGCTGTCATCATTCCGTCCCTTGTCGTAACGGCCGGCGCTCTGATCGTCTTAAGCCTGTCGAGCGGATTGCCCGGACTGATTACGGCGGCCATTCTGTACGGCATCGGCTTCGGCTCGGCCCAGCCCGCTCTTCAAGCAGCCACCCTGCGCATTGCTCCCGAAGATCGGAGAGGCGCAGCCAACGCCTCTTTCATGACCGCATTCGATCTCGGCATCGGGCTTGGCGCCATCCTGCTGGGCCTGGTCTCCGAGCGTATCGGCTATGCATATCTGTTTACGGTTACGGCAGTATCGGTTGTCGTATCCTTGGCCATATTCACGATCTTTGTTAGAAGACTGCTTACGTCTGGTATTGCAGAGAAGGAGTGAGGGCCGTCCGATTTACAACAAACACGCCCACGGACTTGGACTCCCGCTGTCGCATTGGAGCGTTCTGTCGCATTGGAGCTCTCTGCCTGACCGAAGCCGTTCTGCCGGGTTGACCGGGCTGCCGACCCTCTAAGCCCACCAGCCTCGGGAGTCCGAACTTCCTCCCCTCCGGCTGCGTAACCTCCGCGCCCGTTTCCGAATAGGCTAACGTATCTGATGTTAGATTGGAGCGATGGTACGCATGGCACAATATGTACCGCCGGTGAGCATCCATACCCTCACGCATACGGCACCCGGTCTCGTGATTCATTATCCGCAGGTATACGGCCTTATGAATCCTGGAGCAGAAGAAGCCATCAACCGGGCCATTATTGTTAAAATCCAGGATATGCAGCGTGAACAGCAGCACGTTCAGACCGGCACCAACCCGCAAACGACGGGCACCTTTGAGATTAAAACGAACGAGCGTGGCATTCTTAGCCTCGTGCTGGCCAACTACACTTACTCCGAGCATATGGCGCACGGGTATACGGTGACCAAAGGATTGACCTTCTCCACGGCCACCGGTAAATCCTACGCCTTATCCGACCTGTTCCGTCCGGGCTCCAGCTATCAAGCCGTTTTGGCCGCCGAAGTGAACCGTCAGATCAAGGAACGCGGCATTCCCGTGCTGGAGAACGGTCCGGTCACCGTTTCGCCGAATCAGGACTTCTATCTGGCAGATAAGTCACTGGTCATCTTCTATCCGTTATATGCCATCACGCCGTACTATGTCGGCTTTCCGATGTTTCCCATATCGGTATATGACCTCTTGGGTATTGCGCCCGAGAACGGATTGTTATCGGATCTTGCCGCGGACGTGGCGTAGGGAGCTGCATCGCGTTCAGGTGATATGCACAAAAAAACAAACCCGATTCCCTGGTGCCTTACCAGCGTTTCGGGTTTGTTTATTATCATCGCATGAGCTAGCTACGACGGTTACACCATGATTTTGCAAATATCGTTCGTGAATTCCACCGGATCGGCAATCGGCAAGCCTTCGATCAACAGCGCCTGATTGTACAGCAGATTCGTGTAGAGCTTCAGCTTATCCTGATCCGCTTGCTGTGCCTTCAGGGATTTGAACACCTCATGGTTCGTGTTAATCTCCAGCACCTTGTCGGCTTGGATATCCTGTCCGTTCGGCATCGCCTTCAAGATCTTCTCCATCTCAATCGATACATCGCCCTCCGTGGACAGGCATACCGGATGGGATTTCAGTCGTTTGGAGGCTTTAACGGATTTCACCTTGCCGGCCAAGAGGCTGCCCATAGCTTCAAAGAGCTCTTTATTGTCGTTCTCTTCAGCATCATTCTCCTGTTTGTCCGTCTCGGAATCGAGGCCAAGATCGCCGCTGGATACCGACTTGAATTCCTTCTCCTTGTATTTCATGAGCATCTTGATCGCAAACTCATCGACATCGTCGGTGAAGTACAGAATTTCATAACCTTTGTCGAGCACCATTTCCGTCTGCGGGAGCTTCTCGATCCGGTCGATGGAATCACCGGAAGCATAATAGATATACTTCTGATCCTCCGGCATTCTCGATACATACTCGTCCAGGGAGACCAGCCTCTTCTCCTTGGAGGAAGTGAACAGCAGCAGATCTTGAAGATCTTCCTTGTTCATGCCGTAATCGTTATAGACGCCGAATTTCAGGCCTCTGCCGAAGGATGCGAAGAACTTCTCGTAGTTCTCCCGCTCGTCCTTCATCATGCCCTGCAGCGCGCTTTTCACTTTGCTCTTGATGTTCTTGGCAATCAGCGTCAGCTGACGGTCATGCTGGAGCATCTCGCGTGAGATGTTCAGCGACAGATCCTCGGAATCGACCATCCCTTTCACGAAGCTGAAGTAGTCCGGCAGCAAATCGCCGCATTTGTCCATGATCAGGACGCCGTTGGAATAGAGCTCAAGCCCTTTCTCGTATTCCTTGGTGTAATAATCGAACGGCGTATTCTCGGGAATGAACAGAATCGCGTTATATACGACGGCACCGTCGGCTTTGACATGAATGTGTTTGAGTGGTTTATCGAAGCCGTACCGCTTCTCGTTGTAGAAATTCACGTAATCTTCGTCCGTCAGCTCGCCTTTGTTCTTGCGCCAGATCGGCACCATGCTGTTGATGGTCTGTTCTTCCTGGACTTCCTCGAACTCATTCTCGGCATCAGCCTTCGGACGCTGCGTTTTCACGTCCATCTTGATCGGATAACGGATGAAGTCCGAATACTTCTTGATGATCGCTCTTAAGCGATATTCTTCCAAATACTCGTCATACTGATCATCTTCCGTGTTCTCTTTGATCTTCAGAACGATCTCGGTTCCGACGGAATCCTTATCGGCCGGCGTAATGGTATATCCATCCGCGCCTTCGGATTCCCACTTGAATGCTTCGTCGCTGCCGAGGGCACGGCTCGTCACGGTAACGACATCGGCAACCATGAAGGCTGAATAGAAACCTACGCCGAATTGGCCGATGATATTGTGGCCGTCCTTCGCTTCGTTCTCACTCTTGAATGCAAGGGAACCGCTCTTTGCGATGACGCCGAGGTTGTTCTCGAGGTCCTCCTTTGTCATTCCGATCCCCGTGTCGGTAATGGTCAGCGTACGGTTTGCTTTATCTGCAGTAATCTTAACGTAGTAGTCTTCTTTATTAAAGGTCAAGTTGTCGTCGGTCAGCGCTTTATAGTAAATCTTGTCGATCGCGTCGCTGGCATTTGAAATCAGCTCACGCAGAAAAATTTCGCGCTGCGTATAGATGGAGTTAATCATCATCTCGAGCAGCCGTTTGGACTCAGCTTTAAACTGTTTTTTCGCCATGAAAAAATCTCCCTTCCAATCTGAACGAGGTTTCTTTTTAGCACTCTTTACAACAGAGTGCTAACACTTCTTCTATTTAAACATGTACCAATTTTTGATGTCAATATGTTTAAAGACTTTCCCTGGGACAAATATGGATTCAGCCTGCAGCGGTGAAGCAGACGCCGTAAGATGAATAAGAAAGAGCCTGCTGCAATCGGCAAAAAGGCCGCCTAAAAGGCGGATTTCCCTTTTAGACGGCCCTTCACAATCATGGCTCGATACCGCTGTTTATTCTCTTGGATAAGACCGGGCGAATCCACCATACGTAATACAGGCCGCATAGGAGCAGCACGCCGGCCGTGGCCAGAAAGGGAAGCCGATAAT
Organism: Paenibacillus sp. NPDC093718; assembly: GCF_050279985.1. NCBI lineage: Bacteria > Bacillati > Bacillota > Bacilli > Caryophanales > Paenibacillaceae > Paenibacillus > Paenibacillus sp. NPDC093718. The sequence goes on along the minus strand of NZ_JBNNUS010000005.1, from coordinate 193,415 downwards.
CCTGCCGGGCCAGGATCAGTCCGGCAACAAAGGTTGCCCCGGACGAGCCTAAACTTCGGAATACCGACCTCATGCCGGCGTACAGATTCCGTTCCTTTTCATTGAAGGCCGACATCAGCAGACTGTCCAGCAGATTGGACAGCATGGTTACGCCACCGCCCCGCAGCAGAAACAGCCCGACAAACAGCCATACGGGGAGAATCATGTATAGAGCGGCAAACAGCAAAATATTAACGATAAATACCGAGATAATGGCCGTGTTATAACCGAACCGCTCCATGACGTACGGCGTCATCAACGAGCATATAAACAGCAGGATCGCGCCGATGGCCAGAATCAGGGATACCTGGTCGTCCATCCAATCCAGGCGGAACTTCACGATGACGTTCAGGAATGAGCCGGTCATGGCGATACAGCCGCCGAGCAGCGCCGTAAACACGGCGAACAGCCACAAGGTCCCGGAGGATAGAGGCCCCATAAGCCTGGAGATGCCTCTCGAAGGCGAAACTGTCGCCGCTGCCTCCTCCGAAGCCTTGTTCTCGGCAGGAAGCCAGAACGCCCGGATGACGCCGTGAAGCACAAGCACCAGCCCGGTCAGCAGAAGCGACACTTCATAACCTCTGCTTCCTTCGAACCCCTTCGAAATATATCCTGCCGCCAGCGTTCCGAGACCCGTGAAAGCCGTAAAGACGGCAAACATCAAGGAAAATGCACGGGCTTCCTCCTTACGGGAACGGCAATAATGGAAGAGAAGCTGGATCTCCGTCGTCTCCACCAGCGTCAAGCCGGCAGACACCAATATTTGAGCGGCATAAAACCACAGCAATTCATCGCTGGCGGCAAACAGCACATTGCCCGCGGCAATAAAGAATACGCCGGTAACCAGCAGTTTCTTTCTTCCGGTCCGGTTAGCGAGCAGCGATACCGGAATGGCGAGAACGCCCATGATCAGTATGCCCATCGATACCAACGCGCCGATCTCGTCCTCCCTTAGCCCCCGGAAGAGCAGATGCAGATTCAGGACGAGTGTATAGAGACCGATTCCGATGCCGTAGAAGGCCTCGCTTATCAGGAACCGGCGCACCCCCGTAGACAGCTGCAGCAGGTCTTTGATGTAAAAGGACATGTTATTCCCCTTCTCCAGAAAATCCGATGACGATCTGAAATGAAATCAGTCGCTTACTTGTATAATTCCGCTTCCGAGCGCTTCCGAGCGCATCCGCCGGCTCAGCCGTACCGGGTCGGTATCCTCGGCGGCGTAAGCCTTCAGCAGCATGCGGAACGAGAACGGCTCCGGCTTGATCGAGTGCTCGGGAGCCTGTGCCGGACCGCAGCTGTTGCTGCCAAGCCCGTTCTGCCGGTAATCCAGGTTCAGCGTAATGAAGCTGCGCGGAACAAGATCGCTTGCATGCGCCGCGGCCTCGACATCCTGATCGGTGTAACGGCTCGCACTGAAGTTCAAGGAGGGCTCGCCAACGGCGAGAAGCCCCAAACCAGCGCCATCCGCGAGCGAGATCCAGCGGACATCCGATCGGTTCCCATTCTCCTGCGGATAAATATAAGGCGTGAACAACCCGTCCACGGTGCTGCGGTATTCCCCGAACCGTCCCGCTTCACGGCTGTCCGGGTAGCTTTCCCCAGGTCCTCTGCCGTACCACCGGACATGCTCCATATCGCCCGCGACCTGCATTTGCAATCCGATTTTCGGCAGCATGGCAGGCGGCGTGCCGATCGGCTCGCCCTTCACGTCCAAAATCATCAGACCGCTGGAGGTGATCGTATAGGTCGTTTCGCAGCGGAAGCCCCAGTCATATACCGGCGGGGCAATGCGGGAAACCCGCCGTACCTCAACGCATTCCTGGTCTAACCGCTTCCATTCGAAATGATCGATCCGTTCAGAGAGCCGGTCCAGATGGGCCTTGCGCCAATCCGGGAGCACGTACATATCGTTATCGATCGGCGGACGCCAGAAGTTCAGCGCGGGTCCGCCAAGCATGATTCTTTTGCCATCCATGGACAAGGTTTCAAAGCCGGAATGTAGGGCGCTGAGGGACAACTGAAAGCTTCCATTCCCCACTTGAAGGCTATGCTTCTCCTCGCTTATCTGCAAAGCTCCCCGCCGCAGGGCAGTCGTTGACTCGATTTCAGGCTTCGACCATTCCCGCAGCAGAAGCTGAGACCACGCCACCTCATGTCCCTGTTCCGCCCAGCGGCAGTCCGCAGCCAGCGAGAGGGATACCTCCAGCCACAGCTCGGCATAAGGACTCACGCCTATTGTCGCCTGCTCCAAAACCTTCGAGAGGCTTAGCTCCGCGCTTGTGCCTGCTTCGATGCGGGGAAGGTCCAGCGCTCCGCTGTGGACAAGCTGTCCATCGGCCAATACCCGGTAATGGGCCTGCAAATGATCCAGCGAACTGAAATCATAACGGTTCATGATATGAAGCACACCGTGTCCCGGCATCGACATGCGGACAGGTTCAATGACCTTTTTGTATTCCAGAAGTCCAGGTGAAGGCGTCCGGTCCGGACGGACCAAACCATCAATGACAAAATTGCTGTTGTTCGGCACATCGCCGTAATCGCCGCCGTATGCATAATCCTTCCTGCCGTCCGGGGTCCTTCTGCTCAGCCCGTGATCGATCCATTCCCATACGAAGCCGCCCGCCAGGCGGGGATGCGCTTCAAAGGCATCGAAGTAGGGGCGCAGTCCGCCAGGCCCGTTGCCCATCGCGTGCGCGAATTCGCACAGAATATGCGGCTTGGGATGATCGGTCATTTTTCCGAAGCCTTCCATCTTCTCGACGGAGGAATACATGGTGCTCACCACGTCGCACACCTCGGCTTCGCGGTCCTCCTCGTAATGGATCAGCCTCGTGGGGTCATTCTCCCGGCACCAGTCCGCCATTGCACGGAAATTGCAGCCGAAGCCGGACTCGTTGCCGAGGGACCAGAACAGCACGGACGGATGGTTTTTATCCCGCTCCACCATCCGGCGGACGCGGTCCACGTACGCTTCCTTCCACTCGGGATCGTCGCTCAGGCGGGATATGTTGCCGAGCGGCTCGAAGCCGTGGGTCTCCAGATCCGTCTCTTCCATCACGTACAGTCCGTACACGTCGCACAGCTCGTAGAACCGCGGATCATTCGGATAATGCGCCGTCCGTACGGCATTGATGTTGTGCTGCTTCATCAAGCGGATGTCGTCCAGCATCGTGGACAGGGTGACGGTTCGGCCCGTGTCCGGATGATGGTCGTGGCGGTTGACCCCCTTCAGCAGGATCGCCCTGCCATTAACGATGAGCTGCCCGTCCTTTACTTCGATGGTGCGGAAGCCGACTCGCTGCGCCACCGTCTCCAGCGTCTTTCCCTGGGCATCCCGCAGGGTGACCACCAGATGGTACAGTGCCGGTGACTCGGCACTCCATAAATCCGGGGCCGCCACCTCTATCGCAAAATCCTCGGCAGCGGAGTGTGCGACGTCCTTTTCGACTGAACCCACCACCGCACCGGTTCCATCCAGCAGCTGCAGCTGTACCAACCCGGACTCCGTTCCTTCCAGCTCCAATCGCACCTGCAGCTTGGCGTTCCGATACTCCGCATCCAGCTCGGTCGTTACGCGGAAGTCGTTGAAGCGAAGCGCCGATGGCTCGGCAACCAGATACACATCCCGGAAAATGCCGCTCATCCACCACATGTCCTGGTCTTCCAGATAGCTTCCGTCGGACCACTGGTATACCCGGACGGACATCCTGTTTACCCCAGGCTTTAAATAAGGCGTCAGATCGAATTCCGAGGTCAGCCGGCTGCCTTGGCTGTAACCGATAAACGACCCGTTCAGCCACACATGAAACGCGCTGTCCACCCCGTCGAATTTGACGCAAATCTTTCTGCCGTCCCAATGTTCCGGAAGCTCGAACTCGCGTACGTAACTTCCGGTCGGATTCGCATTTGGCACATGCGGCGGATCCACAGGGAACGGATAGTACAGGTCCGTGTAATGCGGATGCCCGTAGCCCTGCAGCTGCCAGTGCCCCGGAACCGGAAGGTCATCCCAGGCCGATACATCGTAATCCTCTTGATAAAATGCTTCAGGAGCGCTCTCCGGCTCCTCGGCATAGTGGAATTTCCACACCCCGTTCAGCGATTGGTACCAGGCCGAGCTGCCTCTGTCATAACTGAGCGCTCCGTCCTCATCCGCGAACGGAATGAAATAGGCCCGGCTCTTCGCCCGGTTCCGTTCCAGCACGCTCAGGTCATCCCAGTCGCGGCTTATATGACGGTCTTTCATCATGTCTCTCCATCCTTTCCCAAGCTGTCTAAGCTTCTAGAGGTCGTTCAAAAAGTCATCTTTCCATAGTTTTTGAACACGCATTTCTATGTTCGGATATTGCATCATGCAACATAACGATCTTGGATGCCTATTATCAACCGGCACCGTTTATCCCTTGATCCCCGTCGTGGCAATGCCGCCAACAATATAACGCTGCGCGAAGAAAAAGACGGCCAGCGGCGGAATTGAGATCAGGCAGGTGATCGCCATGATGGATTGCATGTCGACGCCGTGCATGCCCTTGAATTGGGATAACCCCAGCGTCAGCGTATATTTCGTCTGATCATTCAGGAAGATGAGCGGACCCAAATAATCGTTCCAGCAGCTCATCATATGGAACACGGCCACCAGAATGAGCGAGGGTCCCATCAGCGGTACGATGATCCGCAGCAGAACGGTCATTTTGCCCGCCCCGTCAATGGTTGCCGCTTCATCCAGCTCCTTCGGCAAGGTCATGATGAACTGGCGCAGCAGAAAAATAAAGTAGGCGGAACCGAACCAGGACGGAACAATGAGCGGTTTGAGCGTATTGATCCAGCCCAGGTAGTTGAATTCCATATACTGCGGAATCATGGTCACTTCCCACGGAATCATCATGGTGGCAAGCACGATCAGAAACAGCGCATCCCGCCCCTTGAACTGAAACCGGGCGAACCCGTATGCCACCAGCGTGCACGATATGAGCTGCCCGAGCGTCGACAGCAGCGTCACAATCAGCGTATTTTTCAAAAACAGGTTAAACGGCTGAATGCTCCAGGCTTCCGCAAAATTGCTGAATCTCCACACGGAAGGAAACCATTTTGGAGGAAACAGATACAGCTCCTGCTGCGACTTCAGCGCTGTTGTGATCGCCCAGAAGAGCGGAGCAATGAACAACAGCGAGCACAAGATGAGCAGTGTGTAAGTAATTACTTTTTTCATGCGGAACGCCCCTCTCTGCCGGCAGGCACGCCTGCTTTGGCACGCTTCGGCTTCGGCTTCTCCTTCTTCATCTCACCCTCATAGAACACCCAGGCCTCCGAGGACTTAAACACAAGGAACGTCAGCGTTAGCACGATCAGGAACATGAACCAGGCGTTGGCTGCGGAATAACCCATCTTGAAATATTTGAACGCATTCTCGTACATGTACATCGCATAGAAAAACGTCGACTTCAGCGGGCCCCCGCCCGTAAGCAGTAGGGCCAGCGTCAGCTGCTGGAATGCGGCAATGATGGACGTAATCAGGTTGAACAGCAGCGTTGGCGTAATCATCGGAATGGTCACGTTGAAGAACTGCCGAATCTTGCCCGCCCCGTCCATTGAGGCCGACTCATACAGGTCCTTCGGAATTCCCTTGAGACCCGCCAGAAAAATAAGCATCATCGAGCCCTGTCCCCACAGGCTTGCAATGACCATGGCGACCAGGGACCACTTCGTATCATTCAGCCAATCCGGCCCTTCGATGCCGACCAGCGATAAGAAATAGTTCAGGATCCCGTAATCCCCGCTGTATACCCAGGACCAGATCATGGCCAGGGCTACGCCGGAAATGACCGACGGCAGATAGAAGGCGGTGCGGAAGAACGCGCTCCCTTTTACCTTCTGATTCAGCAGCATGGCGAGTCCCAAAGCCACGATGATGTTCAGCGGCACAAACAAAGCAGCGAATTTTAGCGTAACCAGCAGCGATTTCCAGAACAGCGGATCATTCGAGAACATCTCCACATAGTTGTCGATGCCGACAAAGGTCACCTGGCCAACGATCGGCCAATCAAAAAACGAAATGACGAGGGAAAACAGCAGCGGACCAAGCGTAAAAACCAGGAATCCGAATATCCATGGAAAAATGAAGAGGTAGGGCACGGCCCCACCCCAACGTTTTGGTCCAAGTCGCTTCGGGGCCGCTGTCTGTTGTTGTGAGTACGGAGTTTGAGTGTGGGCCATTTTCGCGAACCTTCTTTCTTCGTTTATTTCAAATAGCGTTCGCTATCCTTCACCGCCTGGTTCAGAACCTCCTGGGCATCGCTGCCAAACATGACGGCTTCCACGGCTGCCGACAGCTGTCGGTTTACTTCGTTCCATTTCGGATTCAGCAGGAAGGCCGGCGTATTGTCCGAACGCTCCAGCATCGTGTAATACGGCTTGTAGAGCGGATCCTGATCCTTCTTCAGCTCGTTGACCACGCTGACCCGGACAGGCAGGTCGGCCACACGCATTTTGATCGCTTCATCCGATACGTAGAACTTAATGAATTCCCACGCCAGATCCTTGTTCTTGGAATCCTTCGCGATGGACAGAGCGGATTCGGCCAACACGCCCTTCACAGGCTTGCCCTCGAAGGCCGGCATTTCCACCGTACCCACATCGATTCCGGCTTCCCTGAAGGATTCCAGCGGCCAGATGCCGCTCTCCCACATGGCAATTTTGCCGGCTTTGAAAATATCCTCACCGCTCTGCTGCCCTTTGCCTCCGGTCAGGACGGCCGAGCCGTTCTTCAGCATATCGCCCAGCATTTGAATGGCTTCCGCCGTTTCCTTGCTGTTCATGTAGCCTTCAATCGTTGTCCCGTCCTCCGAAATAAAGGAACCGCCGTTGCTCCATACGAACCCTTGAAGGTCATACGTATCATTCTCGGCCCGAACGCCGAAGCCGTACTGCTTCTTGGATTTATCCGTCAGCTTCTGGGCGATCTCCTGGAATTCCGTCCATGTCCATCCATCGCTCGGGTAGGCAATGCCCGCATCGTCGAACATCTTCTTGTTGTAGTACACCACCCGGGTCGTAAAGCCAGCCGGGATTCCGTACAGTTGATTATCAATCTTGCCGTAGTTAAACAATCCTTGGTAAAAATCTTCAATATTCAAGTCCTCGTCCTTGGAAGCGTAGGAATCCAGCGGCTCCAGGGACTGGTGATACGTTGGAAAATCCCACATGTACATCACGTCCGGCGGATTGGCTGCGCCAAATCCCGCGGCCAGCTTCTGATCGAAGCCGTCGGCATATGCCTCCACCTGTACCTTGGTTCCGGGATGCGACTCCTCGAACTTCTTGGCGATCTCTTGTTCAATCTTCAGCGCATCTCCCGTATCCCAGGTAGCGAAGCGAAGCGTCGTTGCCGCGCCCGATGAATTGCCGTCCGGCTCCTTCGATGCCCCAGTCCCGCCGCTGCCGCCGCATGCGGCCAGCAAGGATGCCATTAACGTCATCACCGAAACCAACGCGATCCATGACATTTTCTTTTTCATATTGTCAGCTCCCCTAAAGTATTGAGTTGATATGAATTGAACCGCTTTCATCATAACTCGGATGAAAGCGGTTCAAAACGTGCGCTGATTCGCAGATGATCGTATTTTTGTTCGAACTTGCACGTGCTGGTGTTCATTTGTTTACAATGATTCCCCTTTTTGTTCGGCACGATATTGGCTTGGCGTCTGACCCGTGCAGCGCTTGAACCATTTGCTGAAATATTTGCTGTCGCCAAGACCCGTCTTCTCGGCGATCTCCTGCATCGTTAAGGAGGTTTCGCGCAGCAGACCATAGGCGAGACGGAGCTTGCGCTTATATTGGAATGTGATGAAGCTGTCGCCAACCGTTTTCTTGAACAGGATCGAAAAATGGCTGCGGCTCAGCCCGACTTGCTGGGCCAGCTCCGCTGCCGACCACTCGTCCGCTGGATGCTCGTGCAGCAGATGAACCGCCTGCAGGATCGGCTCCGGCCAATGCTCGCCGCTCAGACCGTACACCCGTTCCAGCTCGGCTTCCTTGTGCAAGGATTGAAAGGCTGCCTGCACATCCGTTAAATCGTGAAGACATTCCCGCGAATTCCATGTGAGCTTCCCGCACCGGCTCTTGATCTCCACCAGCAGGCTGTCTGCCGCTCCCTTAAACTGCTCCGGTACGGCCCAATAACAGCTGTCCGCGCCGTAAGGAATCAACTTGCTGCTGCATAACCCCGGCTCATCGGTGCCCTGCTCCTGAAGCATCCCCTCCCAATTGCTGCTGCAGCCCGCCGTCTTGATCAGATACAGCGAGATGGGATTGCCCTCCCCCTGCCCGGCAAGGCTGCAGAGCTGCCGGAGTTCTCCCGGGAATCGATCGCTATGACCGTTAAGCCAAGCAAACAGGTGAGCGGATACCTGCTCTTCCAACTCGTACCCGTAGGCTGGCGTATCGGACAGCTCACGCTGGAATTTTCCCAGCATCGCTTCGAGCTCTTCGTCCTCGAAGGCGGTTTTCAGCAGATATCCCGAAGCGCCGAGCCTCATCCCCTCTTGCGCATATTCAAAATCCCGGTGACAGCTGAGCAGAATGATCCGGGTTTCCGGTGCAACCTCCTTCACCTTGCGCGACAGCTCGATCCCATCCATCTCCGGCATGACAATATCCGTAATGACCACTTGCGGACGAAACTCCAGAAAAGCCTCCCAGGCCGCCTGACCATTGGGGCTGTCTGCCACAACCTCCATCCCGAACCGGTCCCACGGGACCGTTGAGCGGAGTCCCTTCCGCACAATGCTCTCATCGTCGGCAATCATCACCCTAATGTTCCCTGCTTTCATCATCGCAAGACTCCTCCTTTTTCGGCCAGCGTATAGTAATCGTTGTTCCTTCTCCCTTAACCGAATGCACCTTGAGTCCGTACAGAGGGCCAAAATGCAGCTTGAACTTCTGATCGGCGTTCCGTACGCCAAGCCCGCCGCGGCCCTTCCGCTTCATCTCCTGCGAGAATAACCGGGCGAGTTTCTCCTCCTTGATGCCGGCCCCGTTATCGCGAAGCGTAAGCACCAGCTCATCATGATCCTCCTTGACCTTGACATGGATCTCTCCCTGACCATCGGTGAAGGCATGGAAAAAAATATTCTCGAACAGCGGCTGAAGCGTCATCCGCGGAATCAAATAAGGCAGCAGCGCCTCATCGCAATCCAGCTCATAACGGAACACCTCGCCGTACCGGATCTCCTGGATTTTCAGAAAGTGACCGATCATGCGCAGCTCCCTGTTCAGCGTGACGAGCTCTTGTGAAATATCCAAATTCCCCTCCAGCACCATCGTCAGATGATACAGCATCTGACGGATGTCTTCCGCGCCTTCCAGCCTGGCTTTCCACTGGATGGAGTTGAGTGTGTTGAACAAGAGATGGGGATTGATCTGATAATGGAATGCGCGCAGCTCCGCCTCTTTTTTCAGCCGCTCGCTCTGCTCCACTTCGCCAATCAGTGTCTGCACGCCCGTAACCATCCGGTTAAAACTCATATCGAGGCTGCCCAGCTCATCCCTGCCCTCGATTGGCGTACGGGTATCCAGCTTGCCGAAGCTCACCTTCTGCATCGAGTCCTTCAAGGTCCGGATTCGCGAGGTGAACCGGGAGGAGAACAGATAAGCGATGCCAAAAGCGAGCAGGCAGGAGACGATGGCAACAACCATCGTGTTCGCCCGGATAATGCCCGAGGATTGATAGAACGCCTTGGCGGGAATTCTGGCTTCCATGGTCCATTGGTTAACGTCAAGCGTCCGCGACCAGGTCACATCGTTGTCATGGGGCGTATACGGAGCGTCCGTCTCATACACGACCGTGCCGTCCGGCGATGTAATGAGCAGGTGGGCATGCGTGTCGGCCTCGAACTTGGCATAACTTCGCAGCAGCTCCTCGGCGTTCTCCTCGATCAGAATGACGCTGCCGTCCTGAGCCTTGTCCGGGTGATGGATCGGCACCGCCAATCCCAGGACAGGCACGTTGTCGCTATCGCTGCTCTTGATGGAATGATCCTGTTTATAAAAACCGAGCCAATAAGTCCCGGCATATGCCTTCGGCCTCGTGTTCCACATCGGGATATTGCCGAGTTTATTCATATCCAGATTGTTCTCCCCATAGTAATATCCGGAGGACGTTATGATGTAAATTCCTGCTGTCAGCTGCGTCCGAAGAGACTTCAACAACGATTCGAAGTCGTTTTTCTCCATAATGTCGCCGTATGTGGATGGCGTCCCGGCTCCGATTCCCGAGTGGCTCGGGTCCAGTAGATAGGAATAGATCGTCTCCGCCGTCTGCTTCATCCGCTCCAATGCCGAACTGGTCTGCTGCTCCAGCTGCGCTACGGCATTATCGCCGTATTTACCGAACTGGGAGTTAATCACTTTAGCGGATTGAACATAAGAAAGTCCGCCAAGCGAGAACAGCGGAATCAGGGTGACGATTAAAAAACAAGTAAGCAGCTTGGTTCGTATACTGTGATAGGTGCCGGTGAACAGCCGGCCCACTCGATCTTTGATCCCCTGAAGATTCATGGTTTCTCTCCCCATTGTTGTATCGTATCGCGAAACTTACATCCACTCGTTCCCCATGCGGCAGGACTGCGAACCCGTCCGTGATACCGCTTTCATTATAAACCCGAACAATGAGCTTGTAATTAGGCGGCAAATGGAAAATGAGAGAAAACGGAAAAAGCACCTCTCCCGCAAGGCAAAAAGCCCGGGAAGAAGTGTTTGTCCGTCATCGTTATTCGGTGTATTCATGTCCAAGAATCAAAAATACGCTGGAAGTCCAGGTGAACGCCCGATCGCGCAGCCCCGCTCCGGTCAGGGCATCAAAATTCTCGGCCATGCCGCTGAGGCTGACCATCCGGCAGTACCGCTGCGCAATCTCCATCGCCAGCTCCATGTCGCCGGCTGCCGCCACCCCTTCGACCAGCAACATCGTGGAAGGGGCCCAGATCGGCCCGCGCCAATATCCGTCCGCCTTATAGAAGCGGCTGTTTACGCTCTCTGTCGCCCAGCCGTTGCTCGTCAGGAATCGGCTTTCATCCCGAAGCCCTTCCAGCAGAGCCGTGCGGATATAATCGGGAAGTCGTCTTCCCAGCAGGATGGGAACGAACAGCAGGAGGCTGTCCCCTTCGGACGGCTCATGCGTTCCCGAACGGCAGGCCGTGAACCGGCCATCCTTCCAGAAGTGCCGTATCAAACGCTCCAGCGTATCGTCCGCTCTCCGTCTCCATTGACTCGACTCCTCGGACAGGCCCAGCAAACCCGCGATTTCAGCCAGCGTTTCCATCTGAATAATCAGATAGGCCGCAAGATCAGGGCTCTCGACGGGGATGCCGTTATTAAACGCCGTGCTGTTGTCCCAGCCTGAATCGTTGCCGTGGTTATACTGGGGAATGCCGTCGCCGTCATGGTCCCGGTGCGTGAACCACCACTCCGTCCATTTGGATAATGGGCCATAGACCTCGCGCAGCTGGGCCTCCTTAATGAAATCCGTCCGACGCATCATCCAGGCCAGCGTCCAGCCGTGAATCGGCGGTTTGTTGCAATTCCAAAGCTCGTATTTATCGTTCACAAAGTCCGGGATCAGGCCGCTCTCATCCTGCCGGTCAAAAAAGATCATGAACTGATCCCAAGCCAGCTCCGGCTGATGCCGCACGAGGGCCATCGCGTTAAAGCAGTTGTCCCAGCTCCAGATGTTCGTCATCCAATTCTTGGACATATACATGGCTGGGCGGGTCAAACAGCCTTCGGCCGGAACTACGCAGGACCAGGTAATATAGGCAGCGAGCCCCCTTGCTGCCTGCCACCGCTCAGAGACGGTCAGGGTATTGTTCAACCAATGGGCATAATCCTTGCGTACGCTTTCAACCGCATCGTCGAAGGACTCCCAGTCAGTGCGCGGCGTCATGACGGTCATGAACTCTTCTACGGCGAATTCAGCCGTATTGGCTGCAGTGTCCACGGAGAAGTCGGCGGTCACCCGCGAGCTCTTGATCTCGTTCCATTCGACCTCCATGCTCATCTGGCCAACAAGCCGGGTCAGCATGAAGCGGCAGCCGTGCGTGAAGCTGTTCACTTCCCAGCTGTCCGGATTTGTTTCGTAGGCGTAGTCATACGCTGCGGGGAAAAAGGTTAGCCTTATGCCGCAGCCTTCCGAGCGGAACCGGGCGGTCCGGGAGTCCGATATGCAAATGTCTGCATGGCCTTCCGAATCGGAGGCCGTTAGCCTGATTTTGTCGGGTGATGCAATAGGTTCAAACGGAACCGGCTCGTTCTGCCGGTTTAGCAGTTCTATCAGAAACGCCTCGCCAAACTTGTCATCCCCTCCGCGGACGGTGCGCAGGTAAAGTCCTGGTCTGCGGTCCTTTGCTGCGGGCAGGAAGGAAATTGCCAAGAAGGACTCTCTACGGCTGAAAGGTACGATATTCAGATCAAAATTCATAAGACATCTCCTTCGCTGAAGTATCGCTTTCATTGTAAAACTTCTCATGGGAAGAGAGGACTGCCGGATGTCTTGCCGATAGAGGGATATTGTTTGCCGCAGGCTCGACTGAGCGGGAAAGGTGTCATTTTGTTCGATAAGAAGGGGGACAAATGTAATGACAAACCATAGCGACGCGAAGATCCTATAAAAAAGCAGATGATCGCATCATCGGCTTATGAATGACAATAGCGATCATCTGTTTTAGCTGGGCGACTACTGCCATCTGAATGAACCGCTTGTCGTTCAGCCGGGATTATACGCTTCCGGTATATAGTGAGCCATTATGTCGCTATGATGGCTTTGCCTGCTATAGCTGCTGAGGCGTTATGGCCTCTGCCCGTGCTGCCTCCAATACTGTTTTTTTCCGTCATCCCGCACCGTAATGCCCAGCTTCGTAAGTTCCCGGCGCAGATCGGCTGCATCTTCTTTATCCTCGTTCTCCATCGCCTTCTCCCGTGCCAGAATCGGTAGGTAAAAAAACTAAAAATCGCCGACGCTTACCGCGTCGACGATTCGTATAAATTCGTTTGGTGCCTTAATCGCTCAACCGATTAAAGCATACTTCTTCCCATCATGGTGATGGTTTCAAGCAGCGACTTCCACTTTCCTTCGACTGTGCGTGCAGCCGCTCCGGTGTGGACCGCTTCATTGCGTTTCGAGCGCCATTTCGTTGCCATCCGGCATCGTTCCAGTTCCTGACGGAGATCGCGAACATGCTGTTTGGCAATATCTTCATTATTGATATTCATGGTTTCATTCCTCATTTCTTTTTATAGCGACAACATTCCGACATTACCAATACCTGCAAGCTCCTCTTCCGTCCCCTTCACTATAATACTTCCATTGTTTGCCCGAAGGTAAGGGTACAAAATGCCTTTAATTCTTTTTTCCCCTACAACGACTTCGCCAAAAAGATCCAGGGAGGACACCGAGGCCTTAATATCTTCCTCGGTGACGTCATCGTCAAAGGTCAACGTTCCGTCAACGATGAAGCTCGCCGGCTGGCCCAAAGCCGCCAGTTGATCCTTCGACCAGGTCTCCTCGCCGCTGATGAACACAAACAGCCGCTCGTAACTTACGATTTCCGTATTCAGGTTAGGGCAGCGCTCCCAAACCAGATCCTCGATCTCCTCGCTGCAAATGATAAAGGAAGTCGACTGTATCTCCGACACGGCCTGGCTGAAGGCGTCTCGGGTCACGTCCGCCTCGATAATGAGCGGCTTATTCGTGTAGAGCTTATGTCCTTTAAAGCGCCGAACGTTTCTTCCGTTTAGCCTTAACGGTTTGGTTACATATTCGAACCCTGCCGGGATCACCTCGACCAAGCCGTTTATCGTTTTCAACTTTTCGTAGAAATATGGGGATTGATGTTCATGGATAATCGCCTTGCCGTTAACTTGGATCCGTTCAATCCGGGCCGTGAACTGCTCCATATCCAGCTCCTTATCCAAGTGAACCATGCCGTTTAGGACCAGCTCCATAGGCTCGCTGCTGGAGGACAGGTATGCATTGTTCAACTGCACTTTCCCGGACTCGAACCTGGGTTCGTAATCGTAAGCGTGAATCTCCGCGCTGGCACCTCCCACTTTGAGGAGTGCAGAGGTAACGGCAGCGGCCAGATGCCGGGGAGCATAGACCTCGCCGTTGACCACCAGGTGCAGCGTGCCGTTCTGGAATGCTTCAAGGGATACTCCTTTATCGATGATGACCGTTCCGTTAACGAATACGCGATCCGGCTGCTCCAAGAGCCGGAAATATTCCTCGTCCAGCCGCAGCGTGCCGCTGTAATAACGGTGTCCCTCGGGAATTTCTATCGTCTTGCCAATATTGCCTGTGTTTTTCAACAGCGTGAGCAGGTGTGCCGTCTCTGCCCGGTATATCACAAGACCCACGTTTCCGATCCGTTCGATGCTTGTTACGGTTTCCTCCGTTGCCTGTGTAAGATCCAACATTCCTACGTTCTCAATGATTCTGCTCATTTCATATCTTCCTCCCATAGTTTTCTCAATTTTTTGATGGCGGTTTGCAATTTGTACCGAACGGTGGCTGCCGGCATGCCAAGCTGCTCGCCGATTTCCTGGCTGGACATTCCGAGCCAAAAGCGCTTAAACACGATATCGCTCTGCGATTGCGGCAAACGGGCGAGCCATTCCGTCATTTCTATATTGCGGCTTGAAACGGGGAGCTCGGCGACGTCCAGGTCATCCTCCCACGATACGAGCCGCTTCTCCCGGCAGCTAATATCGATCATGCGATTTTTGACGACTCTGAAGAACCAGGCCTTTTGCTTGTGAATGGGCAGAGCTGCCAGGTTCGGCTCCTTGATGGCCTTCATAAAGGCATCCTGGACCAGATCATCCGCTTCGTAAGCATGCTTGGCGATGGATCTGGCATAACGCTGGACATCGTCCTTCAGATTTTCATAGAGATCACATACTTGCATTAGCCAACCTCTCACTTTTCGTTTTGTCTTTTCTGTTAATATAACGTTTGGGCAAAAGAAACTGATGGATTCTCAAAAAAAAAATTCTTGACCAAACAGTCCGGAAAATATATGATGTGTAAATAAAGGGGGCGTCATGAAGACCATGGGAAGAAGCAAAGAGTTCGACACAACGCTTGTTCTTCATAAGGCCATGGAGATTTTTGGCCACTACGGCTACGAGGGCACATCGCTGCAAAATTTGCTTGACGGGTTAGGCATAGCACGACAAAGTTTATACGACACCTATGGGACGAAAAAGGATCTGTTCATATTAGCTGTGAAGCACTACGTGAATGAAAAATCAGCGACGACCGTCTCCATCCTGGAACGTCCCGGTTCGGTGAAGGAGGCTGTGGCCGCGATCTTTAAAGAGATCGTGACCGTGCTTAAGGATGAGCAACGCCGCAATGAATGCTTTATCCTGCACAGTGCCGTTGACCAGGTTCCTCACAATCCGGAGATTGCGCAATTGTTCCGACAGGATTCGGAGCGACTGGAAGGAGCCTTCTACGCGGCTCTGATCCGTGCCCGGCAGCAAGGCGAATTAAGTGATCGGCAGCATGACCTGCGGGCGCTTGCCAGATATTTATATCATGCGCGATATGCGTTAACGCAAGCCGCGAAGCTTTCGACGAATCCGGCAGTATTGGACGATATCGCTGCAGTCACGCTGTCTGCACTGGATGCCTAATAAAGACTGGAAAAAATAATGAAGCGATTGGTTTCGCTTCATCATTTTTTAGACATTTCAGACTATTCAGTCTAGAAAGGGGGTGGTAGTTATGCCTTTTACTTATCTAGGAATGAATATTTTCAACACCTAATTTTTTTGCAAATTATAGACTGTTTAGTCTAAAAAAATAATGATGAAAGGATGTTCGTTCGATATGAATCCAAACAACTATAAAGGACTAGCATTGGTGCTATTAGCCGTATCCCAGCTTATTCTTGCGCTGGATTACACCATTATTTTTGTCGCTTTACCGTCCCTTGGAGCGGAACTTGGTTTCTCGACCCTGCATCTGCAATGGGTAGTCAGCGCTTATTCATTAGTCTACGGGGGGTTCCTCCTCATCGGAGGAAGATTATCCGATCTGCTCGGCAGACGCCGAATGTTTATGATCGCCATGGGGTTATTCGGTCTGGGTTCTCTGCTTGGCGGCTTGGCTGACTCCCAGTCCCTGTTAATTATTGCAAGGGGACTTCAAGGTCTTGGAGGCGCCCTTCTATCGCCCGCTACCTTGTCATTGATCATGTCTAACTTTGAAGAAGGCCAAGAACGCAATCGTGCCATGGGAATCTGGGCTGCGATGGGTGGAGTCGGCTTATCGCTTGGACTTCTTCTCGGCGGAGTATTAACGAGTTACATTGGTTGGGAGTCCACGTTCTTCGTGAATGTACCGATTGCCGTTCTTGTCCTTATTCTTGCACCGATCGCCCTGAAGGAGAGCAGAACATCGTCTCGTTCACGCCATTTTGATGTGGCTGGCTCGCTGTCTGTAACGGCAGGCATGCTGCTGATTGTCTATTATCTGATTCAATCCCCGGTAGATGGCTGGCTGAATTCCAGAACGATCATCCCCGGCGTCATAGGGATAATCCTGCTCATCTTGTTTGTTATTATCGAAACCCGGACGAGGGAGCCTTTGATTCCCTTTAGACTGTTTCGGTTGCGCAGTTTAACCGGAGCCGCTCTAACCGCCACCATTTTTTCCGCGTCATTCGGAACGCTCTACTACTTCTTAACGCTGTATACCCAAGAGGTTCTTCACTATACTGCCATCCAGTCGGGTCTCAGCTTTTTGCCACTGACCTTAAGCGCTCTTCTGGGTGCCAAGCTGATAAACAAAATGATATCTACCATTGGCGTTGCCGGCACCATTGCCGAAGGTATGGGCCTTGGTGCTATCGGGTTTATGCTTCTTACCGGATTGTCGGAGACAGGCTCTGCGTGGGGAATCATCCCGGGCATGGTTATTATCGGTCTGGGTCAGGCGTTCGTATTTACGACGATGTATATTGCCGGTAGTTCAAATATTCATATGAACGAGCAAGGTCTTGCATCCTCGATCGTCTCGACCGGACAGCAAATTGGAGGAGCCGTGGGATTAGCTGTCATCATGGCAATCATCTCGTCAAGCTTGGGTACAAATACGCCTATGGAATCAATGGATCCTGGTGATTTGAACGGAGCCATTCGGATCGCTTTCATTATAAATACAGTAACAACATTAATCGGTATCCTTGTAGCTTTCGTTACGCTCAAACAGAAAAAAACGGCATCTCTCGATACGAATGCTAAGCCTCTTCATTAGTTGACTCAGCACTGCAAACCACAAAAGCACGCTAACCCCCGTGGTCAGCGTGCTTCGATCCTTTAATCCCACATCGAGAACAATACCAGCAGTACCGTTATAACCCCGAACAAGAACGAATACTTTGAGAACCACATGGAGTCCATATTTTCCTTCATGATCATTTCACCCCCTATCATTTAGTTAATCCGATATGACATTACGTCCCTTGTCCTTAATCCCACCAGCTGAGCACGCACAACAGCGTGACTGTAACGAATATCCCATCAACGAATTTAAAATGAAGTTTAGCCAACCATATCACCTCCTAAAGCTAATCTACATTCAATTTTCAGTTAATTATTGATTGATCAATTACTTCCTTGCAAAAGAATCGTTTTTTCCATCAATCTCTCTTTCATAATAATCTATAAAAAAGTGCCCTTATTCCACCGCGCACCAGCCTTGAGGTACGCGGTGCGGCACTTCAGAGCACGACCGGGCATGCTCTATCTTATGGGCATCATATTCGGCATATCCATCGCCATGGCTACATTGCACAGCATGCCGCGGGCCAGAAAATCGGAGGTTTTCTTATCTGCATCCTCAAATCCCGCTCGCACAAAGGCATTCTCCACGAGATCCTTCACCTCATTCATTCCCTGCTGCATCGCTTCGTGGATGGGCGCTTCCTGAATCGTCTGCGCCTGCATCTGGAGCAGGATCTCGCTGCGATGCGATTGCACAATCCCTTCGTATGCCTGAATCAAACCCAGCTCCAGATTCTCTGGAGAAGCGGATTCGATCACCGCTTGAAATGCCTTCACAATGCGCTCCCAGGAAACAGCCAGTGATTCCACAAGCAGCGATTCCTTGGTAAAGAACCGATATACGTATGGCTGGGATATCGCTGCCCGTTCGGCAACCTGAGCCGTGGTCGCGCGATAATATCCGATTTCTGCAAACACTTCGATGGCTGCCGCCACGATATCATTGCGCCGATTCGCAGAGGTTGAAGCTCTAGCCATTTCTCCTCCTCCTTTCCTTATCGTTATTGATTGACCAATAACTAATCAAACTCAGTATATACGGTACGCTTTATTTTTGCAACTGCTTTTTCCAAAATTATTAAATTCAACATCTGGCTATAGCTTTGCGCATAGGGAAGGAATCCGCTATTTCTTATCGAACTGTTTTTATGAACCGCAAATTAAGCCGCATCATATAAGAAATTTATTCTGTGATCGATCAAGGAGGACAAATCATGAGTCATGAAGGTCAACAGCTATTCGAACGATGGCATAAACACCGCACGGTCTTGCTTCATCTGCTGCAGGACGTTCAGAACGAGCATTTGGATTATAAACCGTGGGAGAACGCCTATACCTTGGGCGCATTAGCAGTTCATATCGCGGCGTCCTCAGACATGTTCCTGCGCTCCATTGTAAAAGGCTCGTTCTCTCCACCCTCTATTTCCACCGAATTCGAAACCATTGATGACATTAGAAATATCGTGCAAACTTCGACCGAATCGTCTACGGCGGTTTTTAATGAATTGTCCGACATCCTGCTGGAGCAGCCGCTGGACTTTAACGGGTTCGTTGCCCCAGGAAAAGTGTGGCTGAGCAACATGGTCGATCACGAAATCCACCATAAAGGGCAACTATTCACTTATGTTCGAGCTGTGGGTATTGAGAAGGTTCCCTTCTTCACGGTCCAGCCGTCCAAACAGTAAAGATGGGTATGCCTGGATTTGCAGCTGCAAGTTCCTGATACTCCCCCGAATTCATCTTACGCAAAATAAAAAGCCGGGTCTCCTGCAGCTTACGCTCAGGAAACCCGGCTTTCTTACCCCTTACTAAACCTGCTTCGCCAGCTTCACCACAGCCTGCAAGGCCGTGTTAATTTCGCGTTCCACCGCGTCGGCAACCACATTCGTGTTCGGGTCGTACTCGGCCGCGAGATCGGCGTCGGCAAAACCGTCCATGGCGACAATCGCACCGGCGCGAACGCCGCGGATCGCCCCAACGACGTACAGCGCCGCAATTTCCATCTCTACGCCGAGCGCTCCTGCTGCTTTATACTTCTGGTGCGGTACTTCTTCAACGCCATTAAAGAACACGTCCAGGGTTACAGTAATCCCTTTACGCACCACGCCTTCGCCAATTGCAACCGCGGATTCGTACAGCGCCTCCGCTACCTGGCTGTCTGCAACCGCTGGAAAGCCGTCCGGCACGAGCTGTTTTGTCAAGCCATCCGTACGGATCGCAGCCGTGCTGACAACAAGGCTTCCCGCGGGGGTATCCGCCCGATAGGATCCGGCCGTGCCGACGCGAATCAGGGTTTTCGCCCCCGCGCGAATGAGCTCCTCGAAACAAACCGCAGCTCCCGGACATCCAACGCCGTGGCTGGTTACCGCGAGTTCAACGCCTTCATACGTTCCCACAAAAGTGCGGTACTCGCGGCTGAACGCGAGCTCGCGCGCGTTTGTAAGCTTGCGGGAAATGGTCTCCGCACGCTTGGGGTCGCCGCAGACGATCACAAATTCAGGTATATCCTCTGAGTTCACTTGCAAAATAGGCATCAACATATTAGTCAAACTCCTTATGTGTCCATTCATCTTCAGGTATATCCAGCGCCTCGCCGCTAAACCGCTCTTCCTTGAACGGGTCCGCTTCATTGTGGAAGCCGTTGCGTTCCCAGAAGCCCGGACGGTCTTCCTTCATAAACTCGATGCCGCGCAGCCATTTGGCGCTCTTCCAGAAATAGCGATGCGGTACAACCGTACGCAGCGGCCAGCCATGCTTGTCCGTCAGCGGCTCGCCGTTAAAGCGATAGGCCAGCATCACATCGTCCTTAAGCAAATCCTCGATGGGTACATTCGTATCGTAATCGGGATCGGCATGAAACATGACGTATTTGGCATCCGGCTTGATCTTCAGCCCCGCCAGGAAATCCCGGAACAGGATTCCCTCCCATACCGTATCGAACTTGGACCAGCGGGTAACGCAGTGGATGTCCGTGTTCACGGTCACCGTTGGCATCGCCAATATATCTTCATAAGAAAACGTCCGTTCCTCTTCGACTTCCCCGAACACCTTGAGCGTCCACTCCGACATGTCGTAATGAGGAACCTCCCCCTCGTGCAAAATGGGGAACTTCTCGGTCAGCGTCTGCCCCGGCGGCAGCTTGGCACGCTGCTCCTCGGTCAGGTTGCTCACCGCCACCGGCTTCATTTTTTTCAATCGTTCTGCCTTTTTGTGCACCAAGTTCATCTCCTTTACGCTTGATCGCTGTCGCATCCGCTTATCGTCTGGATGACTTCAATCACAGGTCGTCGCGGCGCGGCATACGCGCCTATCTGGAGCTGGATCCCTGTTTCAGCGCATCCTGCTGGAAGCTTTTGTCCTTAAAGAAGAACATCGCCAGAATCGTCACGACATAAGGCAGCATCTGCGTAAAATGCGTTGGCAGCGCCAGCCCCTGGAACCGGATGCTGAGTGCATCCATAAAGCCAAACAACAGGCTTGCCGCCGTTACCCCAAGCGGACCCGATTGGCCCAGCATCGTGGCGACGAGCGCGATAAAGCCGCGTCCGGCCGTCATGCCTTCCGTAAACATCGTCACTTGTCCAAGCGACAGCTGCGCGCCGGCAAGTGCACATAACACGCCGCTCGCCAGCACGGCTCCATATTGATACCGTCTTACACGGATGCCCACACTTTTGGCAGCGAGCGGATTCTCACCGGCAGCCAGAAAACGGAAGCCGTTCTTCGTGCGATAGAAATAATACCACATGAGGCCCGCAATCAAAAACGACAGATAAACAAGCGGCGTCAGGCCGGCCAGAATGGGACCGAGCACCGGAATATCCTCGATAATCAGAATGTTCCATTTCGGCAGCCCGACCATCGTATTATCATAAAATGCACCTTTTACATCAAAAATAGCCCGTAAACTAAACGTGGTCAATCCCGCCGCCAACGCATTCATCGCAATACCGACCACAATGACGTTCGCCTGCAGATTGATGCTGAGATAAGCAAATATAAAAGAGAAAATCGAAACGATTGCAATCGCGAACAATATCGCATAAAAGACGTTACCAAAGAAGTGGTTCCCCACCACAGCAGAGAAAGCCCCCAGCAGCATAAAGCCTTCCAGACCGACATTGAACAATCCGACGCGCGAACACAGGGCACCGCCGAGGGCCGCAAGCAAGATCGGAGTGAGCACGCGGAGGGCCGAGTTGATTAAAGCAAGATCAAACAGCTGTTCCATCGGATTTGTTCCCCTTTCTGCGCTTCAGGAAGCTGTATGTGAATCGGGCGGAGATAAACAGAATCAGCACGGCTTGGATAATCGCTCCTACCTCAAGCGGCACTTCCGTATTCCGTTCCACGCCCATACCGCCTGTCTGCAGCGCGGCCAAGAAGATCGATGCAATCAGCGTGCCGATCGGATGCGATCCTGCCAACAATGCAGCCATAATGCCCGTCCAGGCATAGTCGGCCGTAGATAATGCACCATCGATATAGCGATACTGGGAGCCCAGAATTTCAACGGCGCCGCCAAGTCCGGCCAAGCCGCCGCTGAAGAACATGGCCCCAAGCATCATGGGACCGCGTTTAACGCCCCCAAACAGGGCAAACAGCGGGTTGCCGCCAAGCATACGCACCTCGTAACCAATCACGGAGCGCTTCAGCAGAACGAATATAATCAACGCAGCCAGCACCGCGAGCACAAAGCCTACATGCAGCGGCATGCCGGAAATCAGCTTTGGCAGCCACACGCTGTTATCCAGCATTTCGGATTGTGCCATCGCAGCCGAGCCCGAACGGTCTTTCAGCGGATAGGCAACCAGATAGCCTGCGAACAATACAGCCACATAGTTCAGCAGCAGCGTGGAGATCAGCAGGTTCACCCGGAACCGGGCATCAAAATATCCGGCCATTACCGACCATAATCCGCCTGCGATAACACCGGCAAGGATCGCAACGATGCACACCAGCCAGCCGGGACCCGGCATGTACAATCCGACCAATGCGGCAGCGAGTGCGCCAAACACCATCTGACCTTCCGCGCCAAGGTTGAAGAAACCTGCACGAAAAGCAAACGCCGCGCCCAGACCGATCAGAATGATCGGGGTCGCCCGGGACAGCGTATTCGTGAAGAAATACATGCCGCCGAAAGCACCCTTCCACATCTCCGCGTAAGTCTGCAGGATATCGCCGCCGGCAATCATGATGGCGATGGCTCCGGCGAGCAGCCCCACAATGATGGCGGCGATCGGCTGGAGCAGCGGAAGCGTAAATTTTGTCCATTTATTCATTACAAGGTTCCTCCCGCCATCAGCAGTCCCAATTTCTCTTCTGTCGCTTCCTTCGCCGACAGCTCGCCCGCGATCCGGCCTTCAAACATAACCAGAACCCGGTCGGACAGCTTCAAGATTTCCGTTAATTCCGACGATACGAGCAGAATTCCCGTCCCCTCTTCACGCCGCTTGAGCAGCTCGCCATGGATCGTCTCCATGGCTCCGATGTCAACGCCGCGCGTCGGTTCGGCAGCGATCAGGAACGGGGTTCCCTGCTCCAATTCCCGTGCAACGATCAGCTTCTGCAGATTGCCGCCGGATAAATACTGCGTGCTGGTCTCCAGGGAGCCCGTCTTGATCGAGAACTTCTGAACCCATCCGGAGACCAGCGAACGAATGTCCTTCAGATTAAGGAAGCCGCCCTTCTGCAAGCGGCGGTGGTGCCCCATAAGCCCGGTATCCATCACGCTTGCCGTTCGATTAGCACCCCATACATAGCGATCCTCCGGAATATGGGCTAATCCATGCTCTCGTATTTCTCTTGTCGACATGCCGGTTACGTCCTTACCCGAAACGGCAATCCGCCCGCTGTCCGGCTGAGCCAGACCGGAGATTACCTGCAGCAGTTCGGATTGCCCGTTGCCGGAAATACCGGCAATCCCGACAACTTCACCCGCACGGACGTTCATATTGATGCCGTCCAGAACCGGCTTTCCTTTCGTTCCGCGGATCGAAACGTCCGATACTTCCAGCACCTTCTCGCCCGGGGTGATTGGCTTGCGGTCCAGTTCCATGAGCTCGCGGCCGACCATGAGACGGGAAAGCTCATGGGCATCGGTATTCCCCTTCTCTACTACGCCTGTGACGGCGCCGTCACGGAGCACCGTGATGCGATCAGCCACATCAAGGACCTCGTTCAGCTTATGACTGATCAGAATAAAGCTCTTTCCCTGTTTGGAGAGCTGTTTAATGGCATCCAGGAGCTCTTGCACCTCAAGCGGCGTCAACACGCCCGTCGGCTCATCCAATATAATGATCTCGGCGCCCTGATACAGCACCTTCAATATTTCAACCCGCTGCTGCACGCCAGGCGCGCTGCTGCTTACGATTGCGCGAGGATCCACCTTCATGCCGTATTGATCACAGAGACCCTCAACAATCTTCACGGCTTGCTTGCGGTCGAACCTGGCACCTGATCCCGGCTCATTGCCGATCACGATATTCTCAGCGATTGTAAACGTAGGAAACAGCATGAAGTGCTGATGCACCATACCGATGCCGCCCTGAATTGCGTCCACCGGGCTTGCAAACGAAACTTCCTTGCCATTCAGCCGAATCGTACCCGAGGTTGGCTGCTCCATCCCGTACAATATCCGCATCAGCGTTGTTTTGCCTGCACCATTCTCCCCGACAATCGCATGAACCTCACCCGCGCGCAGCGAAAAATCAATGCCGCGGTTTGCGCTGAACTCGCCATACTTTTTCGTAATATTGTCCATCTGGAGTAGCATCGAGTCATGCCTTCCTTTCGCTTCTGAATGAAAGACCGACTGCTCATGTGCAGCCGGTCCAGGTGAGAACTAATTTTGTTCCAATGCGTTGGTTACTTTAATCTTTCCGGCGATAATATCGTCGGAAATCACCTTAAGCTGATCCACGATGTCTTGTCCAATGAATGGGTTAAGCGGTGTTTTGCTCTCATGCGTAACGTAAGTGAGACCTACAGCGCCTTCTTTCAGGCCGTAGTCACGAATATCGAAAGTATATTTACCCTCTGCAAAATCTTTAACCGTTTCGTACACAACAGCGTCTGTACCTTTCAATTGCGCAAGCACCACATGCTCAGGCTCCGTGTTGTCCGTATCCTGCCCGGAAGTGAAGAAGCCTTTCTCTTTCGCTGCTTCGAACACGCCCAGATCGCCTACAGCGGACATACCCGCTACGAAATCCGCACCTTGGGAGTTCTGCAGAAGCGCTAGCTCCTTCGCCTTAGCCGGGTCATCGAATCCGCCAACGAAGTTAACGAAAATTTCAATATTCGAATTGACCGATTTCGCACCTTCCTCAAAGCCGGTCATGTATTTGTGCATAATCGGAATGTCGTTAGCCACAACGTTACCGACCTTGTTCGTCTTGGTTGCCAATCCGGCAGCCGCCCCAAGAAGGTAAGCAGCTTCATGCTCGCGGAATCCGACGCTGCGGACATTCGGCAAATCCACTACCGTATCGATGATGGCAAAAGGCACGTCCGGATTCTCCGGTGCAACCTTCTTCAGTGCATCTTCCATCTGGAAGGTGGATGTAATAATCAAATCATATTTTTCGGCAACCGCCGTACGCAGGTTTTGCTCAATCGAAGCCGGGTCTGTCGATTCAATCGTCTTCACTTCGACATTGAAATCGGCAGCAGCCTTCTGCAATCCTTCGTCCATCAATGCAAAGAAAGGATTCACGCCGATCTTCTCAGGGAGAACAAGTGCAATGCGTTTCTTATCTTGAGATCCATCTGAACCGCCATTAGCTGCACCACTGTCAGTAGACTTATCATTATTGCCGCAACCTGCAAGCAATCCAACGGATAATACGAGTGTTAATAGAATTGACCATGTCTTTTTCATTTCCTGACCTTATCCTCCTAAGTGAGCACTTTTTATACTATTATCCTATGGTATAGACAAGCAGATGTCAAAACAAAAATTTTAGCGTTTTATGTAGTTTAATGTGTTTTTTAGCAAAAATTTGGTGGAAAACTGCGGATATCACAGAACATTACCTTATCCAAATGTCGATAATGTTCGGAATTTGCCAACATTTGATCAAACGTATTCAACAAGGATCAGGATGAAAACGCATTATTTTCAAATTCTCGGTATCCTACAAACATACCTGCAAAAAAAGGATGCCTGATGGCATCCTTTTAAAACTTGATTTCTATTTAGCAGTACGATCTTCCTTAAGACTCCATCATGAGCTGAAGGATCGTATCCACTTGAATCGGTTGACCTTCACGATCGCCACAAAACACTTCAGAATCTGATCGGACTTCAAGCAAATGAATATGGCGAGCGGTGATAAATGGAACACAAACGCGCATAATGCCGATGAGGGCAGCACGATCAGCCACATAAAAATCAAATCATTGTAGAGCACAAAGCGGGTGTCTCCGCCGCTTCGCACAATGCCCGTCAATGCCGGCATTTGATAAGCCGTTCCGACTACGGTGATCGACAACACCGTCATGAAATGCAGCGCGAGTGTCTTCGCCTCATCGGAGATGGAGTAGAAGCCCAGCACGAAATCCTTAATCACAAACAGCACGGCGCCCGTAAGCAAGCCGAGAAGGATATACAGAATCTGCAGCGTTTTGGCATAGGATATGATTTTGTCCATCAAACCTTCTCCGATGGTCTTCCCAATCAGCACAGCCGTTGCACTGGCCGAAGCGTATACGATGACTGTCACCATCTGGAAAATCGTTGTGGCAATGCTGTTGGCGGCGATCGCCGATTCTCCCATATGCCCCAGGATGGCGGTTTGTGCCGCCATGGCAAGCCCCCATATCGTGTTGGACATCAGAATCGGGGAGCCTACGCGAATGTACTGTTTGAAGAGCTCCATATCGAACTGCAGGAAATCCTGCAGTTTTAACAAGATTTTACGGTCGAACCGCTTAATATAAACGATGACGATCACGCATTCAATGATTCTTGCCGTCAGGGTAGCGATTGCCGATCCGGCCACGCCCAGTTCAGGAAAGCCCAAATACCCGTAGATGAGAATATAGTTCAGGCAGATGTTGATTATCAAGGTCGATAACGATACCACAAAGCCGATTTTTACCGTTTCCACGCTTCGCAGTGAAGCCAGCAAGGAATTGGTGACGGCAAAGAAGATATAAGAGAAACAGATGATTCGTAAATAGTCCACGCCGGCGGCTATGACATTCTCTTCCTTCGTAAACAAAGACAATACCTCATGCGGGAAAAAGAACACGATTACCCATAACACAATACTGAGGAAGATGGCCATGCGCATGCCGATGCTTGCCGCTTTTTTGATGGAGCCTAAATCCTTCGCTCCCCAGAATCTGGATGACATGATGACCAATCCTTCGCATACGCCCAAAACCAGCATGTGCAGCAGGAATTGGATCTGGTTCGCGAGGGCAACGCCCGATAGCGCCGATTCACTGTATCCTCCCAGCATGACGTTGTCCGACAAATTCACGCCGACCGATATCAGGTTCTGCATCCCGATGACAAGCGTCAGCCAGAAAAAACTTTTGTAGAACCCTTTTTCGCGAACAAATAAACTCATGTCAGTTAACCTTCTTCGTCTATAAGATGATGATCTCTAATATATGTCAACAACTTATGACTAATGCCACGAGCTTGTAACTGCCCGGAAGTGAGAGCGGCGGTTAGGCCTCCTTCCTTAACATGGCGTTACGATAGGCAGGTTGACCGCTGCCCGGCTGTACAGGAGGTATACCTACACAGCCACTTCAGCGATGTACTTCATTCCAATGCGCTGAAGATTCATGGCTCCAATTCGATCATCATTAGAGCGGTAGCCGCACTCCCTGCAACAGAAATGGTGCTTTTTCCTGTCGCGGTTCGCTTTGTTCGTTCGCTCGCACTTCGGGCATTTCTGAGACGTGTATTCCGGGTTCGTTGCGATCACTTTGGCGCCTGAACGAATCGCTTTGTATTCAATCATCTGACGAAGTTGGTAAAAGGACCATGATACGGTCTCGTACCGATCCCGGATGCGAACACGCTCTGTCACTTGGCGAATGCCTGTTAAATCTTCCACGACGAATAAGGTATTCGCTCCGTACCGGTCAACGAGTGCCTTCGATATCCGATGGTTGACATCGGTCATATAACGGTTTTCTCGTTGTCCGATTCGCTGGATCCTTCTGCGGGCAGAAGCTGTTCCAACCTGTTGTAGCCGCTTGCGAAGCCGCTTTTATTTTGAACGCTGATTCTTGACCCTTCTGCCGTGAAAGAATGCGGTTGTTCCTTGCGAATCATAGCTGACGGCGATAAAGTTGATGCCCATATCCACGCCGACGATTGTTTCGATGTCATGCACGGACGGTTCGTTCACAGCTTGGGTCATGGGGATATGCAAAAAGAACTTCCCGCGCTTATGGACCAGTTTGGCTGTGCCAAATGCCCATGTTCCATCCAAATAATGTTCCATGCCTTTACTTTTGAAGGGTACTTTGATTCTCCCGGATAAGGTATTGACCGAAAACATTTGGTTACTCATGGAGTAATCGCGGTTCCAAACCAAATCGAGTTCCGGCTTCCTGAATCGTACAAGAGTCCAAGGATGTCCATTTCCTTGAATGGACTTATAGCGGGCAATGACCGTCTTCATCACCGATTGCGCCATTTGAGAGCGAAGCTGAAAATCGGCACGAAGCTTGCGATACGTTAAGAGATGAAGCTTCTGTTGATGCAGCACCTTCTCATCAAAGACGAGCTTCGATACAAATTGGCTGGCCAGCTGATATGCACGGAACGTCTGGCATAACAACTCTTTCTGTTCTGATGAAGGTATTATTTTGATTTTGGCAGTGACCGTTAGCTTCAACAAGGCCTCACCCATCCTTTCCGAGAGGATAAAAGTATAGGGAAAAGGGACTTAGCGTAATATTTACCATCATACCAAACATTTGTTCCTATTTAAAGTGATATGGTTGTTTTTTAGTGAAAGAAACGCCTCTCAAAACTGAAGTCACGAGTGTCCTTACGCAAAACATGAAGTACAGCACCTTTTCCATAGATTAGTAGATTGATAGAATAAAAACATAATAACATTATAATGTTCTTACGTTAAAAAACTAGTCATCAAGTTGGAGGGCGCAGCGAATGCCGGTATTCGAACTTCGACGGCATCCTTGGCGATTCCACAGCAAATCCCCCGCCTATCGTCATATCTCCCCCGGCTTGGTCCCGCCAGAGATTCCCTTCAGTGTCAACTGCGCGTTACATCGTGGGATTTCCTGACTATGTACAAAACAACATACCGTATATATGATGGCAGTGTAATCCAATCCCAATGATGCAGAGGAGAATGTGTATGACCGTGTGGAAATATCCGTTATCTCGCAAGATGATCCAGCGAAGTATGATTGCAGCCCTCGGCGCTGCCCTCCTCATGCCCCCGCTTTATGCCTTTGCAGCCGATGAAGCACCTCAAGCCGAGGCATCTTCCACTCATCCGGCAGCCAGCACTAGATCCGGCACCTCGGCTCCAGCACAAATCACGGAGAATCCAATCGAATCCCTGGTGATCGGGGAGCACAGGCTGATCAGCCGCAAGGAGATCGACCAGAACTGGGACGGCCTCGATCCGGATTACACACCGGAGAAGGCGATCGCAGCCGTTAAAGCGCTGCTATCGGAGGAAGACTTCGAGGCGTTGTTCCCATACCGGCTAGGTTCGGCGGAATGGTTTGAAGTCGCGAGTGGCAAAGAATACTACAAAGCCGATCAGACGGACTATTTCTCATACGATAATCTCATCCACGCGGTCGCGGAGGTCTCCAATCTCAAGATCAAGATCAGCACGCGGCAAGGAACTCCTTCCGCACAGGAGATTTACCGATTAGACAAGGACGCCCGCGTTGAAACACTCGTTGTGCGTTCAACTGACTTCCATTCGGCTGAGAACCTTAACAAAACGATTGAAACCGTTATCATTGATGGCGGCACTTTCCTGAAGGAAGGGTACAAGAAGGACCGTAAGCGCGAACTGGCAGCCTTCCTCGCCAATCTGTCCCACGAGACGGGCGGAGGCTGGGCTACCGCCCCGGGAGGACCGCTCCGTTGGGGTTTGTTCTGGAACGAGAACATCGCCGGCCGGACTGGCGTTAATAAAGACGCCTTCGTCGATCCTGCCAGCGCTGAGCTATATCCCGGAACACCAGACAAACGCTATTATGGACGGGGACCGATCATGCTCAGCTGGAACTTTAACTACGGCCTGTTCAGTTCCATCATCTATGGAGACAAAAGCGTGCTGCTGGACCATCCGGAGATCGTTGCCGCTGACGGCGAGATCGGCTACATGACCGCCATCCTGTTCTGGTTGACGCCGCAGGACCCGAAGCCTTCCGCCCACGACGTCATGGTTGGCAGATGGAAGCCTTCTCCGCTCGAGAAGTTCAGAGGGCTGGGCGATCCCGGCTTCGGTACGACCGTGATGGTCTTGAACGGCCTGGAAGCCAACCTCGGTGAAACCGAGGGCAGCCCGGTGCAGCGGCGCGCCGGCCATTACCGCGATATTACAAGCCGTGTGGGCGTTGATATTACCGGAGAGAAAGTAGATACGTTGGGAATGAGACCATTCTGATACGAAACCTACCTGCGGACAGGTTGGGACAGGTTTAATCGTATCTTCTAATCATCGCCCTCTGGCAAATGGATGTTTTCCTGCCTCCACTCTGCCACAGGGCGATGATTCATTTCACAGGCCTCAGACCAGCCGCTGAGCGATTGCAACGCGCTGAGCTTTCGGTAAACTCTTGAGCACCAAATCATAGGAATGATCAATCATATCGTGCAGATCCGCTTCCGTTAAGGAACCATCCACGGCAACCGTATTCCAATGTTTCTTGTTGAGATGATATCCGGGCTGCACCGCTTCATGCTGCTGACGCAAATTCTCAGCGATCACCGGATCGCATTTCAGGGATATATGGCTGACATTCTCTCCTGCCGTTGTGGTAATCAGGGCAAACATTTTGCCCCCGACTTTCATGACGATCGGAAGCGGTCCGAACGGATAGTCTTCGGTTGCAGCTTTCTTGGAAAGACAGTAAGCAATGAGTGGGCTTCGCACTGGAAATTGTCTCCTTCTAAATCAGATCTATTTGATTATAGTAGATGATGTTTCCCTGTTCAATCTAGCCGCAGGCAGTCTTATTTATCATCTTATTATTTTCGATAAAAAAAATTTTTCAAGTACATAGCTTGGTTCAAGGCCAACGTGGAGGCTTGCTCTACTTTTTCGGCATATGCTGAACAAAAAAGAGAGAGGTGAGCCTCTTAACTATGAAATATAAAAGCAGTACCATCAAAAGCAAATGGAAGAAAACGAAATGGCTAAACGAAGATTCTTATTTCAGACAATACGTACCGCACACATTGCCGTTCAGCAAAAAAAACCTGAACGCTATGCTTGCGGACTACACCACGGTTTTCTTCAAACCTACGGATGGTTCAGGCGGTGTGAACATCGTCCGAATCCGCAAAACGGACGGGGGCTACCAAAGCCAGCTGAATACCAAGAAAACGTCGTACTCCAGCTCATCTCAATTGTACCGTGATCTGAACCGCTTTGCCGGAAGCAGACCCTACCTGCTGCAAAAAGGAATTCGTTTGGCCAAAAGCAATGGCAAGCCATTCGATATCCGGGTGATGGTCCAGAAGACCAGGCAGGGAGCCTGGGTCAGCACCGCCTTATTCACCAAAGTCGGCAACCCTAACAAAGTCGCAACCAATTATAATCAAGGCGGCACCATTGGAACGTTCCGCAAAACGATGAGCGGCGCCAACTTCAACTCGTCCTTCACCCAGCAGCTGGAGTCCGAGCTCAAGGGACTTGGCGTGGCCGTTGGCAAAAACTTTGACCGCCATTATCGCGGTTTCAAAGAGCTGGGACTCGATGTAGCTGTGGATTCCAATGGCAGACCATGGATTCTCGAGGTGAATACCAGACCGCAAATTTATCCGCTCAAAACGTTAAAGGATCGGAGTCTGTACCATAAGGTTCTCTCTTACGGAAAGCATTATGGGCGCACGAAATAATAAGGATAGATCCTTTTCGCACGAACAAAACTGCCGGGCCTAGTGCCCGGCAGTTTTTTTGAAACCTAATGATGTTCATATTCCTATTTGCAGCACATAGAACAGCGATGGTGTTATGACTTGCTAGCTACCACTTCAATCTCAACCAGCCCATCCTTAGGCAAACGGGCAACCTCCACGGCGCTCCGTGCCGGATACGGCTCTGAAAAGAAGGAAGCATATACCTCGTTGACGGCTTGGAAATCATTCATGTCCTTTAAGAAGACCGTCGTCTTGACGATATTCTCCATACCAAAACCGGCAGCTTCCAGAATTGCCTTCACGTTAAGCAGCGAGCGGTTCGCCTGCTCTTCTACCGTCGGGGCAAATTGCCCCGACGCATCCATGCCAAGCTGACCGGAAGTAAACAGAAGATTTCCGTATTGCACTGCTTGGGAATAAGGGCCAATTGCTCCTGGAGCCTGCTGGGTTGAGATGGTTTTTCTCTCTTGTTGTGTCATGGTGTTCTCTCCTCTTTAGCGTATAAGATCACGCATTTATATTGATGATTTCTTGCCTTGATCCAAGAAATATTCATCCTGCATTAATGGACAGATGCAGCTCCTGCATCATCCGCATAAGGCTTGTTGTGGCTACCATTATGCGGATTGTCGTATTCCTTAACCATTTCCTTCTGCTGCTCTGGCGTAAGCTTCGCGATGCCGAACCCGGTAAAGCCCCAGATCGTTGCAAAAATAATCCCCGTCCAGCACAACACCGCCCAAGGCAAATAGGCTAGGGTCGCTACGCCCAGCGTACCGGCCATATAGGCACCCGCTGCCGTCCATGGCAGAATCGGCTCGGTAATGGCGGCGGAATCCTCCACCGTCCGCCCCAGATTCTTCGGATGCAAACCGCGGCGGATGTAAGCCTCGCGGAGCATTTCGCCTGGCATCAGAATAGAGACCTGCCCGTTGCTGGTCACACCGATCATGGTCAACCCTGTTGCGATCGTGGCCAGGATCAACGATCCCGTGGAGCGCACACGCTTCAAGAGTTTATCCACGATCAGCTCCAGCGATTTGGTCAGCGATATGGTGCCGGCAAATGTGATTGCACTGAAACAGATAAGCAATGTCCCCATCATGGAACTCATCCCGCCCCGGTTAATGAGACGCGGAACATCCGCAATGACGGCACTCGGGTCAAAGTTGCTAACATGAACCATCGCGATATCGAATCCGCTGACAACCGAAGTCACCACGTCATGCAGCGTGAAGCCATGAAATATCATGCCGTTCGCCATCGCCACGATCGACGACAGCAGCATGACGGGAATTGTAGGCTTCTTGGTGATCGAGCCGTACAGAACAATCAGCACAGGCAGGATCAGGAGCAGGTTCCAGTCGTATATCGTTGCCAAGGTGTTCATGATGTCGGTTACCTTCTCGGGAACTCCTGTGCTGGACACATGCGTGCTTAATCCCGTAACCACGTAGACGATCCCCGCCACGAAGAAGGACGGCAGCGTCGTGTACAGCAAATGACCGATATGCTCATACAGGTTAACGCCGGTGGACAAGGCAGCGATGTTGGTTGTATCCGAAAGCGGAGAAAGCTTGTCCCCGAAGTAAGCACCCGCTACAACCGCGCCGGCCACAGCCGCAAGATTGGCGTCCATTCCGGCGCCAACCCCCATGAAGGCGACCCCGATCGTCCCTGCGGAACCCCAGGAGGTGCCTGTACATACGGAGACCACGGCCGTAACGAGAAAAGCGGTAATCAGTAAAAACTGCGGATCGATGATTTTGAGGCCGTAGTAGATCATCATGGGGATGGTCCCGCCGACCATCCACGCGCCAATCATAAATCCGACCACAATCAGGATTAAGATCGCCGGCATGGTTTTCGCAATTTTTTGCGAGATGGATTCCAGAATGTCATTGTAGCTGTAGCCCAGCTTAATCGCGATCAGGCCTGCGACAATGGCGGAAGCAATAATCAGCGGTTCGGGCGGCAGCTCAAATAATACGTAACCAAGGCACAGCAAAATCACCATCGTGAAAATCGGAAGCAACGCCAGAAACATGGTCGGCTGCTTTATCGTTCGTTCCTCTTTTGGCTTAACCATTATGGATTCCCCCTGGATGTAAATAAGAAAACTCTATCGACGTACCTTCTCAGAAGACAGACCGCATATAGCGGAAGTTTTTCTTGCGAGATAAGGATGGTAAGCCTTTGAAGTGAAGTTTATTCCTTCTGATCTCTTAAACTTTGGTTGTTAACGATGCAGCGGATAAGCCGCGGCAAGCCGCTCCAGGCCTTCCTTCAATACAGGGCGCGGCGCAGCCACGTTGACCCTGATGTAGCCTTCACCGCCGGGACCGAAGGATGAACCGAAACTGACGCTGACGCGCGCTTTTTCCTGGATCCACTCCATCAAATCCTTTTCATGGCTGCTCACGGCCGTACAGTCGACCCACAACAGATACGTCCCCTCAGGTTCGATCACGGCCAGCTCAGGCATATGATCCGTTATGAAAGTTCGGGCATAAGCGATGTTGTCTTTGATATAAGCGCGAAGTTCCGTTAACCATTCATCACATGATGTGTATGCGACTTCCAGCGCAGGCACGGAGAAGAATGTGGGATTATGAATCCCCGCCTGCAGCAGACCATGCTTAAACCGCTCCCGAAGCGCAGCATTGGGAATGATAATGTTAGCGATTTCGAGGCTTGCCAGGTTAAAGGTTTTGCCCGGTGATGTGCAGATAATGGAACGATTCGCAACCTCTTCGGACAGCTTGGCGATGACGGTATGCTCGTGTCCCTCATGAATGAAATCAGCATGAATATCATCGGACACGATCAGTGCGTCATACCGGATGCACAGCTTCGCCATGCGTTCAAGCTCATCCCTCGTCCATACCCGGCCAGCCGGATTGTGCGGGGATATGAGCAGAATCATCTTGACCCCTTCCCGCATCCGCCGCTCCATATCCTCGAAATCGATCTCATACCGCCCGTCCGTAAGGATAAGCGGACTTTCAACCAATATCCGATCATTTAACGTAACCGCTTTCGCAACAGGCTGATAAACAGGCGTGTGGATAAGAACCTGATCTCCGATCTCCGTGAACTTCTGTATAATGACCGAAACGGCTTGAATAATTCGCGGACAAAATACGATCCAATCGGGCTCGACCTGCCAGTCATAGGCTTTATCAAGCCAAGTGCGGACAGCTTCGAAGTAAGGCGGGAACGGATCGGTATATCCGTAAATGCCGTGACGCGCAGCCTCCGCGACCTTATCCACCACCATGGGCGGTGCTGGCAGGTCCATATCGGCCACGGAGAGAGCGATCATGTCACTCCCCATGCTCTGCGCCATCCCGTCCCATTTCGCGCAGTTTGTGCCAAAGCGGCTGACGACCTTATCGAAATTAAATGTCATGATGTCACCTTCCATTGTTTCAAGATGCACTACTTGAATATTGGGTACAAGAAGCTTATTTCAGCTTCTGCAAATAGCGATACACGGTAGGCTCCGATATGGATAAAGCCGCGGCAACCTTAGAAACTCCGCCCTTCAGCAGAAATACACCCTGCTCGTTCAATTCCTTCACAATCTCGATCTTCTCGTTCGAAGATAAACGGTCCGCCGGAATGCTGATTTTGCCAAGGACGGTCTGGATGATGTGCTGAAGCAAATCGTCCACGTTCCCCTGCAGGTATTCGGTGGACGGCTTGTCCTCCTTGGGTGCATCCAGGGCTGACGGCGGCGTAAGCGATCCTCCCCGCATAATGCTGTTAATCCAGTCGGCCGCAACCTCCATATGCGTGATGTCGATGTTAAGGCACATAAGGCCGACCAGCTCGCCGCTCCCGTTCTTAATAAAATACGTAGACGATCGGAAGGTCTGCCCCCGTGCGCTGGAAGCTTTGTAGTTCGCGATGAACTGCTCTTCGCGGTAGGCCTCCGCCTTCAAAATCTTCAATACGAGGTCTGTCGAGGCATCACCGACCCTGCGTCCGCTAATATGCCCGTTCTCGATAAAGATGATGGAGCGTTCCGGATCGCTGATATCGTGAACGACCACCTCGCATTGAGGTCCGATGATCGCCGCGATAAAAGAAGCAATCGGAAAATAGCTTTCAAGCAGCTGCTGGTTTCCATTCATGAAGAGCCTCTCCCTTCTCTGATAAACCGTCATTTTTTATGAGTGTCATCACTTACAATATAATAATTAATTATCATGATAATATTATATTATAATAATAAACCGTTTACAATACTCTTTGTCAAAATAAGTCGATAGCTACTCAAAACACCCTGCAATCGTCAAATATGGTTTGCTATACTACTGGATTTTGGTTGAATGCCATAAAAAAGGCTCTTGCGAGCGGTCAAACATAACCGCTCGCAAGAGCCTTTCTTACAACCATATGAGAAAGCGCAGTATCCACATCCTAGCTGCATGCGTTTCCTATGTCGGCCGCTTCCTTTCGTGACTATTTCCGTTAGGCTTCCCTGCCTGCTTGCAGCTGCAGATCCCGCCATACCTTCTTGTTGCTGTATTGTTTATCCGTGCTGATATCTTGTCCGAACCATGCCGGCGGGACAAAGCCGTCTGCAGCTTCCAGGGAAGGAAACTCTACTTCCAGCACCAGCAAGCTTATCTGCGCATAATCGTCGATTTCGATGATCGTGCTGCCCCATCGGGCGGTTACCCGTCTCTTGGTCAGCGGAATCGCGCCATGTGCCTTCACCACTTGGTCATAGAGTCCTTCGGAAATCGCGTACTCCACTTCCTCCCTGGCAATCCCCCACCCTTTTTTGAACGTATGGGTGAATTCAAACTGACCTGTTTTCAGATCCGTTATTTTGCGGACCCGAAGCTCCTGATCCCCATCCAGCGCCAAATATGTCTGCTCGATGAACTGCTCCTTTTCGACCACGATGGTTCCTTCCGATATCAAGTCTTCCGGGTAAGCCTCCAAAAGGTACTTGCGTTCGATTTCAATCGCCATAATCGTCATATCCTCCAATCGATGATCCCATCTGTGCTGATTCCATTATAAGGATCGATCACCGCAGCGACAAACAAAAACGATAGGAGGGATGCGCAAGGCACCCTTCTATCGTTTCGTGTTCATCTTATTATTTTATCAATTTTCTGTAAGCCTTTATCGTCTGCGTGTGCATTCCTTCATGATACAAGCTGAACACAAGAAATTCTCCGACGGTTTGGAACGTCACGGGACCGATGGTCAACGGATGAGCTGAAGCCTGGTCGAGGCGGTTCGAGAAGGTTTCACGAATTCGGGTCGTTTGCTCCTGCAAAAGCTCTACCAGTTCGGAAATCGCAGGCGGCTTCGACGTCCAATCGGCAGGTTTAGTTCCGGTTGCAAACCACGCCTCGAATCCTTCTGGAAGACGGGGCTGCTCGCCCGCAGTCGCAAATGCGAACTGCTCATGCACGGTGTAGATATGTCCCAGGTTCCAGCGAATGCTGTTCGCAAAGCCTTCCGGGATGATATCAGCCTCTTGCTCCGTTACATTTTCTACCGACTTTAAGGTCCCGCCTCTGGCAAAATCCAATTGGTTAAAAATCGCTTCATTCATGTCATAATCCCCCTTCCAATTCGTACGTAACAATCCTATCGTAATATTTTGCTTATCGCAAGGAGCTTTCGGGTCATTCGCGTAACCTTTAGAATTTCGACACAAACCGCTGACCGTGTCAGCAAATGAAATAGAAAAGCCCGGAGCTTGAATGAAAGCTTCACTCAGGTTCCAGGTTTTGCGCATGAAATCGAACTATGCTACTCTCGCAATAATTTGGTTATTCTCAAGCACTGCTCTTGCTTCCTCGGTAGCAGGACGATAACCCTTTTCCAACTTTCGTGCTCGATCGATTTGAACCGATTCCGGGATCATGTTTATACTATAGGAAATCTATACATAAAGGAGTGGATCAAGATGAACTACCGCCGTCTTGGCAACAGCGGACTGAAGGTTTCGCAGCTCGGTCTGGGCACGAATGCTTTTGGCAAAAGGGCTGATCAAGGGACATCCACCCGCATCATTGACCATGCACTGGACCATGGCATCAATTTCATCGATACCGCTAATATTTATGCAGGCTCGGAATCCGAGCGCATCATCGGAGAGGCGCTCGCCGGCAAACGCCATAACGTCGTATTAGCCACGAAAGCCGGGCTCGTAAACGGCCAAGGGCCGAACGAACGTGGTTCCTCCCGCTATCATCTGCAGCAAGAGCTGGAGGACAGCTTAAAACGGCTAAAAACCGATTATGTGGACCTGTATCAGATTCATACGTTTGATCCGAATACTCCCCTTGAGGAACCCTTACGCACGCTGGATGACATGGTATCGTCGGGCAAGGTCCGATATATCGGCGCTTCCAACTATGCCGCCTGGGAAATCATGAAGGCGCTCGGGATCAGCGAGCTTCGCGGATATGTCCGGTATGTATCCACCCAAACGAGTTATTCGCTCGCCGACCGTACGCCGGAACTGGAGCTTGTTCCCCTCTGCCTCGATCAGGGCGTTGGCATCATCCCGTATTTCCCGCTGGCCGGGGGCATTCTCACCGGTAAATACGGTCAGGGCGCAAGCAAACCTTCCGGTTCCCGTGCCGAAACGGACCCGAACTTCAATCGCTTCCTGGAAGATCGCAATCTGAAGCTTGGGCAGCAGGTCAGCCAGTTGGCTGCAGAGCATGGTCATTCCCCAAGCGCCCTGTCCCTGGCTTGGCTGATGAATCGTCCTGCTGTCTCCACTGTCATTGTCGGTGCTACGAAAACCGAGCAGCTGGACGATAACCTGAAGAGCCTGGAGATTGAGGTCGATGAGGCACTGGGTTCCAGCCTGGATGAAATCAGCGACGACTTTGTTCATGCCAAGCCGTTCGCGACTTATCGGCTGGGGTAAACAGCGTTATTAAAAATAGAAGAGCTGCGCTAGGGACGAATGCCCCTTTGGCACAGCTCTTTTTTTTCATCTAGATTTAGAAACCATTATTTAGACGGCACTGAAGCTTGAACTACCCTTGAACTACCGCTCTATTTCAAAATCTCTTCAATGCGAGCTTGAACCTCTCCGCTGAGCTCGATGCCGGAAGCTTTTGCGTTCTCGGTTACCTGCTCCGGACGGCTTGCGCCGACCAGTGCGCTGGCTACGTTCGGCTGACGCAGAATCCACGCCAGCGCCAGATTGCCTACGGATACTTCGAGTTCTGCCGCAATCTTCTCAAGCTCGCGAACCTTCGCGATTTTCTCCTCGGTAATGCCTTTGCGCATCCATTCCAGCTTCGCGGCACGGCTGCCCTCTGGAATATCGGAGGCGGAGGTATATTTCCCCGTCAGCAGGCCTTGTGCCAGCGGGGAGAATACAACCTGCCCAATGCCGGAGCGCTCGCTGAGTGGAATGATTTCCTTTTCAATATAACGTTCAAACATATTGTAGATGGGTTGATTGACCACGATGCGGTCCAGCAGATAACGATCCGCTACCGTCAACGCCTCCGCGATTTGCGATGCCTGCCACTCGCTGACGCCGACATAAAGCACCTTGCCCTGGCGAACAAGGTCGTCGATCGCGCGAAGCGTCTCGTCCAGCGGCGTTTCCGGGTCATGACGATGGCAGTAGAAAATATCCACGTAATCATGGTTAAGCCGCTTCAAGCTAGCATGTGCCTGCTCCATAATATGCTTGCGGGACAAGCCGCGATCGTTCGGGCCATCGCCCATGGGCCAAAAAGCCTTGGTCGCCAGCAC
The DNA here is from genome assembly GCF_050279985.1 of Paenibacillus sp. NPDC093718. NCBI lineage: Bacteria > Bacillati > Bacillota > Bacilli > Caryophanales > Paenibacillaceae > Paenibacillus > Paenibacillus sp. NPDC093718. The sequence goes on along the minus strand of NZ_JBNNUS010000005.1, from coordinate 154,159 downwards.
GTAAGACTCGCGCGGATACGCTTTCAGGGTTTCGCCAACCAACACTTCGGCTGCACCTTTTTCATATACATTCGCCGTATCAAAAAAGTTAATGCCCAGATCATAAGCCGTCTTAATCGCGTTTACCGCGTTCTCGCGTTCAACATAACCACCGTATGTAAGCCAGCTTCCCAAACTAATCTCACTAACCTTGAGACCTGTGCGTCCTAATCTTCTGTATTTCATGGCAATTCCTCCTTTAGTAGATTAACTTGGATGCTACATTTGCTATTTTAAAGCAGTTCCTATTCCCACGGAAGAAGTGAAATGTTCTTCACTATATTATAGGAAGGATAGCTGATATACTGGAGTATAGTTAATAGAATACCGGAAGGAGCCTATGGTTATGGGAAATAAAGCGAGCAGTTACATACCGAAAACTCCCGAACATATCGAATGCAATATCGAAAAAACGCTGTTGGTCTTAGGCGGAAAATGGGCATTTCTCGTCATCCGCGAGCTGTTTGGCGGCACAAAACGATTTGGCGAGCTGCAGCGGCAAATCCCGAATGTCAGTCCGCGGGCACTGACCACGACGCTTCGCCATCTGGAAGAACAGGGCGTGCTGGAACGCGAAGTGTTCCCCACCGTTCCGGTTACGGTGGAATATACCCTTACGCCGAAGGGCATGGACCTGCATGTCATCTGCAAGGAGATGAAGCTGTGGGCGGCGCGGTGGACTTGAATTCAAGTTCTTGATAGTATCTTTGCAACCGTGCTTGGAACCAGCGATCAGCACAAAAAATAAAGTAGCGGCGGATTCCGTTTAACCGGAACCGCCGCTGCTTTTTTAAGCTTGCTATTTTTAGATTGTAGATTACATTTAATCGTTATTATTTTGATTGCCGCGGGATTCTCCACCTTTACGGCCGATTTCCTCGTAGAACTCCTTATCGTGGGAATCCGATGTGGCCTCTCCGCCCTTACGGCCGATTTCTTGGTAAAACTCCTTGTCGTGATTCTTGGCCGTAGCTTCGCCGCCTTTGCGTCCCGCTTCTTCTCTGCTCATCTTGTTACCGTTGTTGTTAGCCATTGTTCATCACTCCTAAGTTGTTTTTTTGTTGCTGCTACGACATGTATTTAACCGTTCAGAAAAAAATTAAACATCACTTTTCGATTCCTTCGTTCACCACATATGGACCCGTTCCCAGCGTAGAGTGCTGGTGTTTGGCGGGAGGATTTAATACGGGTGCGTCACCGTAGGCTGTCGGATTAGCCACATATTCGAAATCGCCGGTACCGTCCGGCAGCGGACCGTTCGCCCAGCGTCCCGCACTGCTCTCCTCGCCAACCGAGAAATTCATGAATTGGCGTGTAGCTTCTTCTACGCTGCGTTCGCGCGGAAACGAAGCAGGAGCAATCGGACCTTCAATGGCCTCGATCTCTTCAATCGCGGCCAGCCACTGGTTCTGGTGCATGATATCACGGGCTATCATGAAGGACAGCATGTCCCGGACGCCCGGATCCGTCGTCTGCTCATACAAGCGTACGACCTGAAGCAGACCTTGGGATTCGGCATTCAGATTCGCACGGAAGTCAGCCAGCAGATTCCCGCTCGCTATGATGTACTTACTGTTCCATGGATATCCGTTGCTGTCCGTCGGAGTTGCCCCGAGCCCCGATACGATCGCATGTTGAGGATTCATGCCCCCGAGTGCGGCGGCAATCATCGGGTCCTTCGCCGCTTCATCGACTTGATCCGCAGGAGCACCATCGAGAAGCTGGGCTATCATCGTGCTCAACATCTCGACATGGCCAATCTCCTCGGTCCCGATATCCAGCAGCATATCCCGATACTTTCGGTCTGCCCGGCAGTTAAATCCTTGGAAGAGATACTGCATCATGACGGACATTTCACCATATTGGCCACCCAGCACCTCTTGAAGTTTTCTCGCGTATACCGGATCCGGCTTCTCAGGTTTGGCCCGGAACTGAAGTTCTTTCGTGTGAATAAACATCCATATCGTCCTCCCTCGCATGCGTCATGGTAAGTCCGATTATTCTTTACCCGGTCCGATCGATATTAACAGCGGTAACTCATGATGTTCCCAGCTTCTATGTACCGTTAAAATGATAACAGCCGCGACCCGCGCGGCTGAATCACCAACCTATATTGCTATTTCAATTGATCCGGGCCCCTTCAAACCGGGTAGCGAATCCGCTGAGAATGATGCCGTTTTCTCCCGTTGCCCTCGCAAATACCTCCACTCGATCGCGAGCCATTAATTGTATGATCCCCGCGGCATCGATTTGCCCCGTTCTCGGCTCGAAGTTTTCTTCGTCCGAAATTCTCGGGACGCCATTAACCCGAATCTCCAAATCCATTCGAACAGGCGTAAGCGTGATGGTTGTAAAAGAAACACTGGCCAGAAGGGAGTAGACGCCTCTTTGCTTAGGAGTGAAGGTCGATGTGGATGAATTGTATTCATTGTTGAGATCTAATTCTTCAACTTGGTATTGGACTTTGCTGAATACGCCGTCAGTGATGATTTGGTCGACGCCAGAGACTGCTCTAAACACCGATTTTCTAATTTTTTTGCCGGCACGCTTCTTCTTGGATGCGGTATGCTTACTGAGCGTTTTCTTGTAGACAAGCTTTCTGGACCCTGATCGTTTGAATGCCATTTCACTCTCCTCCTGTCGTTCTATCCATATTCTCTACGAAACCAGTTTCATAGTAGTATATCGATTCATAGATTTGGCAGAAACGGTATATGCCCAAACGACATAAAAAAGGCTCGATCCAGTACTCCAACATGACAGAACGACAGGGCGGCGGTTAGAGCCGCCGATCACTTGCAGCGGAGCTTCTCCTCCAGCAATTGTTTGTTATATAAAATGTCTGGATCATCCGGAGCGTAAGAAAGAGCTCTTTCATTATGTTCATAAGCCTGCTCCAGCTGCCCTAGTTTTCCGTAACAATACGTCAGCTGCAAATGGGGAAACCATGTCCAGGCCGCTTGATTAACACCGTATAATCGATCCCCTGGCATCTCCAGCTTGAGCGCCAATTCGTACCAGTGAACCGCTTTTTCATAATCGTTGAGTTCTTGGAAATAGTACGCGATCCGGCATACATAGTCGGCCCGCGGAACGTCATAATGAAACGTCTTTAACAGGGATTGCAGTTCTCGTTCTTTTTGCCCCAGCTCGTGGTAACAATGCGCCATGCGATCACACGCATCCAATTTTTCCTCAAAATAGCTGACCGGATCATGAATAATCATTTCATATATTTCAATGGCCTTGTCATAATAGGCGCTCGCAGACAATTCCATTGCATAGTGCAGCAACTGGCGCTTGGAGAGGGTGCCTCCCTTCGCAAGATGGGCCTCATAAATACGCAAATTCCGCCCGGAATCCGTGTGTACGCGCCCATGACTAACGGCAATGTCGGATAACATGATATTTCCCTCAACCTCTAAATGCTCATGCACCGGATCACGCCATTGAAACTGCCTTGAACGCTTCACCAGCCGGTTTCTTTTAACAACCGCCGCGGGCTTCCCCAACGGATCGAAGGCAATGTAGTAATCCATGCATACGGAGTCCACCGCCGGGTCCAAATTTTGTTTGAGCGCCTTGAACCTTTCCAGATCGGCCGGCTGCAGCCAATCATCCGCATCCAGCCATAAGATATACTCCATCGTCGCATGAGAGAACGAATAGTTCCTTGCAGCGGAAAAATCGTCGATCCAATCAAAATGAAAGATTCGAGCCTCATATTTGGCTGCAATTCCGAGCGTATGGTCCGTTGACCCCGTATCTACGACGACAATTTCGTCAACGACATCCTTAACGGAGTTTAAGCACCGATCCAACACTTGCTCCTCGTTTTTTACAATCAAGCACAAACTAATCGTTATCATGTCCAGCCCCCCATAAACTTGTCTCCCAGACATCATATGGAATGCCATCTCGCGAGGTTTGGACAATAAATAATAGACATAGCAAAAAAAGACCGCGATTTAGGCGGTCTTGATCGATGGAGAACGGCCTGTATTATGTCTGTTGTGCGTACGCCTCCGCAGCCGCATGCAGATAATAGGCCAGCCCCGTCTGCTGCTCCTCCAGCATCCGGAGATGAAAGTCGTCATCCAGGAAAAACTTCGTTTGACCCGCAAAATCCGCAGCCGTAAAGGCGTGGCCCTTCTCATTCATAAACTGCAGATGATCGCGAATCGAATCTTTTACTCGGGCATCATCGTGCTTGATCCCCGTTTTCAACGCGTTTGCCATGCCTGCCATAAAGGCAGCCGCTCCCCTTGCCTGCTCGTTCATGCTTGGAACATCGACGAGTTCACCCTCGAGCAAATCCACATCATACTGCTCTTTCAGGTGTTCATTCTGCTCCGTTAAGGCTTCCTCCCATTCTTCTTCGCTCTCAAAACCTTTGAACAATTCCTGAGGCTCCATGCGCTTGCCCTCCTCCGTACTGGTCAAGGATATTCTTAAAGTTTTCAGAATCGCATTCAATCGATCCGCGCGGTCCATCAGTTGCTTCTCCTGTTGTAACAGCATCTGCCGCCGTTCAGGGGTCTCCTCCATAAGGACCTTGATTTGTTCCAACGGAAAATCCATTTCCCTGTAAAACAGAATGTGCTGCAATCGCTCCAACTCGGCTGCACCGTACAAGCGATAACCCGCTTCGCTAATCTCGGCCGGCTGAAGCAAACCGATTTTATGATAATGATGCAGCGTTTTAATGGTCACCCCGGATAGCTCCGAAACCTCTTTTACCGTGTATAACATCATGCTGTTCCCTCCTTCGATTTCCAGTCTAAGGCCTCCCCTTGGAGGAGAGTCAAATGCGTTATTTATCTGAGGTTTGTTGCCTATTGAGAATCGCTTCTTACGGGAAAATATGATTTTTGTTCATTATTTTGCTAGAATGGTCCATTATGCAGTTAGTAAAACAGAAAGGAAGTTGTAAAAACTATGAAAAGGAAATGGCTAAAATACACCATGCTCTTATTATCCGTTGGAATCTTGGGGATTATCTCGTACTATACCTACGCTATCATTCAGTTCTCAAACCAAATTTCGACCGTATCAAATCCGGCGGAGCCAACGGAAACGTCAGGTGCCGCATCAGAGGAAATCATCGAAATACCGAAGTGGGAGGGGAAAGAACGCATTAATATTCTCTTGATTGGAGGCGACTCCCGTGGAGACGATGCCGGCAGATCCGACACCATGCTGGTGGCCTCCATCGATCCTGTCACGAAAAGAGCCCATTTGTTCTCGATTTTGCGAGACACCTATGTGAACATCCCCGGCCATGGCAAAGGACGACTGAATTCGGCATTTGCTTACGGCGGAATCGAGCTGACCAGACAAACCATTAGCGATCTGCTGGACCTGCCCATACATAAATACGTTTACACCGATTTTGTCGGATTCATAGCCCTGGTCGATGCCATTGGCGGAGTCGACATTGAGGTGGAGAAAGACATGTATTACACAAGCAAAGCGGACAAGCATATGTACGACATCGATTTAAAACAAGGCCTGCAGCATCTCGACGGCAAGATGGCGCTGCAGTACGTCCGATTCCGGCACGATGCGAAGTCCGATTTCGGCCGTACGGAACGACAACGGATTCTCATGACGGAAGTCGCCAAGAAGATGCAGACCACGGGCTCATTCATCAAGCTGCCCAGCATCCTGGATTCCATCGCTCCATACATCGAAACCGATCTAACTCCCAAAGAAATGCTGAAGCTGATGGCTCTGGGTTTTGATGTGAACCTGGATAAAATTGATCAGCAGCAGCTCCCCCCATTCTCGCTGCTGACCAACGAGAAAGCCGGTCGGGCGCAGGTGCTCGGGGTAGATAAAAACAAACTACGGCAGTATGTGAAGCAGTTGTTCGAAAATGACGCGGCTCAATAAAATAGCAATCACCAAAAGAGGGCGAAAGCCCTCTTTTTTACGTTGATATATCCTATACGGTTCGTGGACGCTCATGCAATAAATCCGATGGAGCACTGCCCGTGACTCGTTTATAAATTCTATAGAAATAGGAGAGGTCCTGATATCCGAGAAATACGGCAATCTCCTGGACCGTCAGCTGCGATTCCGTTAACAAATATACTGCCCGTTTCATCCGCTGGGCGTGCACGTACTGGCTGATGGTCTGCCCCGTCACGCCTTTAAAGAGTACCGCTGCGTAATTTGGGGTTTTGCCGATGGCATCGCCCAGCTCCTCTTTCGTTATTTTCTCACGATAATGCCGCTCAATATAGGACTTCATCCGTTCCACATGCAAGTGCTTCTCCGGCGTGATGACCCCCTTGTCCAGCTCACGACTGATATAAATCAACACTTCTGTCAATAATGCTTCTATCATCAAGGCATAATAAGATGGGCGCTCCTGCCACTGCTGATGGATCACCTTCAACCGTTCGCGGATCAATTCATAACCACCCGGTTTAACCTTCAAGGCTTCTTTCCGATCCAGTACGGATAATCCCGTCGATGCGCCTTCCGTCCATTGAATGACGATCTGCGTGTGCGTCATGGTAGGGATGCTTTTGCCATAATACGGAACACCGGCTGGAATAAACAGCAATTCCCCTTTCTCCATAATCTGCTTATCGCCATTCACCCAATATACGCATTTTCCATATGTCACAAGGCTTAAGCGCCATGCTCTTTGCTCATTGTCAGCTTCTGCATACCAATCGACACCGCTAATTTGCTTTACTTCAACCGGAGTGATCATAACCCACCTCAATTGCGATACTATAATCCATTCATTGTACTATAGTTCATATCATGATTCGACAAGACAGGCTACAATGTGATCATTAGGGAAGTTTGAATTAAGCTCGAATGCTGTAAAAAAATGAAGAGTGCAAATACAAAGGAGGAACTAACAGCCATGCTAAAAACAAAAATCATTTGTACGATGGGACCCGCGTGCGATTCCATCGATCTGTTGAAGAACATGATTCAGGAGGGAATGACCGTTGCCCGTTTGAATATGGCACATGGGGAGCTGGAGGATCACGTCATCCGTATCCGGAATGTTCGCCGGGCCGCATCCGAATTAAACACGTATGTTCCAATCATGATGGACATTAAAGGACCCGAAGTACGGATCGGCAAGCTGAAGGAGGCGTCCTGCCTTCTGAAACCAGGTGAGGAGCTCATTCTGACTACCGAAGAAATTCTGGGCGATGCCCAGCGCATCTCGGTCAATTATGCCGAGCTGAATCTAGTGGTTAAACCGGGAGACCGCATCCTGATTGATGACGGCCTCGTGGACCTGAACGTTCTCCGCATCGACGGGCCGGACATTCTTTGCAAAATCATCAGCGGCGGCGTGCTCAAACCACGTAAAGGCGTCAACCTCCCCGGGATCAAAACGACGCTTCCCGGCGTCACCGAGCGTGACGTCATGCATATCGGCTTCGGCCTGGAGAACGACATTGAGATCATTGCTTCTTCCTTCGTGCGTCATGGCGACAACATCCGCGAAATCCGCAGCATCCTGAAAGAACGCGGCGCGGATCATGTACAGATCATCTCCAAGATTGAAAACGGAGAGGGCATGGCGAACCTGGACGACATCATTGAAGCATCGGACGGAATCATGGTTGCCCGCGGAGACCTTGGCGTCGAAGTGCCAATTGAAGAAGTACCTATGATGCAAAAAGAAATGATCGATAAATGCAACCTGGCAGGCAAACCGGTCATCGTGGCAACGCACATGCTGGAGTCGATGCAGGTCAATCCCCGTCCAACCCGCTCCGAAGTGAGCGACGTGGCTAACGCGGTGATCCAGGGCGCTGACGTTGTCATGCTCTCGGGCGAATCCGCTGCCGGCAAATATCCGGTAGAATCCGTGCGTACGATGGCGGCAGTCGCCCGCCGCGCCGAAACGATGATTGATTATAAAGACCAATTCGCTTTCAAATCCAGACAGCAGGTAGCCGATATTACCGAGGTTATTAGCCAGGGTGCGGTTAGCTCCTCCCTCGTGCTGAATGCCAAAGCTATCATTACGGCAACGGAGAGCGGATTTACGGCGCGAATGATTTCGAAATATCGGCCGAAAGCACCGATTATCGCGGTTACGCAGCATGAAGAAGTGCTGGCCAAGATCTGCTTGCTCTCCGGTGTCATTCCGGTAAAAGGCGACAAAGTCACAACGACGGACGAAATGTTCGAATCCGCGACCCGCAATGCCATCAAGACTGGTTACATCGAAAAAGGCGACATTATCGTATTGTCTGCCGGCGTGCCGATCGGTCAATCCGGTAACACGAATCTGATTAAGATTCTGCAAGTGTAACTTTTTAGTTTCCAAAAAGACCTCCCTCTGATTTAATCGGCGCCAATCCATCCCTCTGGGCATATAACTAACTTAGAGGAATAAGCGCAAAGGATTATCTGCACTGCCTATCGGAGGTCTTGAAATGGTTATACCGCATCATTCAATGGAGGGCCAGTGGCAGCAGCCTGCTGTCCCTCATTATAAACAAAGCCTTAGCTATACAAGTCCGTACCAGATGCTCTTCCACTGGAACCGCCTGGACTGGAACTTCCCGACTCTCGCGATGAAGCAGCGATTCGAGGAGCGTCAGGATTGGAAGCACTGCATGCCCGCAGGCGTCAAAGTAGACCGGCAGGGACGTTTCTATGTATCGGTTCCGCGCTGGGCTGAAGGGGTTCCCGCTACGCTGAACACCATTGTGATGGTGGGCGGCAAGCCCGTACTGGAGCCTTTTCCAAGCTGGGAGTGGAATACGCCGGGGGATGTTCGGGTGCTGCAATCCGTCCTTGGCTACGAGATTGATGAACATCATCGGATGTGGATTCTGGATCAAGGAAAAATCGCATTCGATACCTCGCCCGTAGGCTCGCAAAAGCTGCTCATCTGGGATCTGAGCGCTAACCGTCTGCTCGACTCTATTGTCATTCAGGACGATATTGCCCCGCCCCGAACATCGTTCCTGAACGACATCGTGGTGGATAATCGCAACGGTTATGCCTATATTACCGATTCGGGCTCCGGCTGGCCGGACCATCCGCTGTATGGCGGAATTATCGTCTACAATATGAGGACGAAGAAATTTCGGCGCGTCCTCGACAGTCATTACAGTACGCAGGACGTGCCCCGTTTCCGGTTTGAGATCGATACCGAGCCGGTATACCGCAGCAAGCCGATTCGGGTCGGCGCCGATGGCATAGCTCTATCTGCGGATCGCGGAACGCTATTCTACTGCCAGGTAACGGGGCGCAATCTGTACGCTGTCGATACGCGGCTTCTGCGGAATTTCAATATTCCCGATTCGATCATCCGGGATTCCGTGCAGACCCTGGGCAGCAAAGGAACGACAACCGACGGCATGCATGCCGACAATCAAGGCCATGTATTCTACACCATGCTCGAAGGCAAGGGAATCGGTTACTATTCACCGTACACATGCTCGTTCAACAAGCTGCTGTCCGACGACAGAATGCTGTGGGTAGACGGGGTAGCTTTTGATCAGCGCGGCTCGATCATCTTCACCAACAACCGCCTGCACCGCATGTTCGAGGAGCCGCAGAACATCGACTGGGACGATCCTTACAATCTGATTGTATGGAGGGCCTACATCGGGCGGAACGTAAAGTCGTATTTATATGGTTGTTGAGGGTTGTGAAAAAAGGGTTAGGCAGTTCGGGCACTCATGCCCTCTGCCTAACCCCTTTTGTTATATAACAGCAGCAACTGGACCTCAATGACTAGCAGCCTTGCAGTCAATGACCTGCGTAAGCCATGTGGTTACCTGTCTCGATTATCCTAAAGCGACTGTCCTTTACTACCATTCAGGCCTTTACCAATATGAATCGTATTCAACAACGTCACCCTTTTCCGCACATAGACGCAAGTATGAGTCTTGCTTAATAGGTATTGTACAGGAGCCATAAGTGGAGCGGATGGGAGAGAATAGGTATAGAGGAAGTTTACTAAGAACATGGAGACCGACATATTGACGAAAACGGTACCTTCCGGCCTGAACGGCTGGACGATTACATGATCACTTTGGAAGCAGGGCTATACAGGGAGAGCAGTATCCCAGTCAAGAAGAACGGATTTACAAGGAGATATAACCGTTTGATTATATGGATGACCTCTCGTTTTATGGATTAGTAAATTTTTGCATAGTGAACATGATGCACGGGATGAAGCTTGAAGATCAGATGGGGAAAAGTAAGGGAGAGAATAGAATTAAGCCCAAACACTGCTATCTACTCTCATCAGCCTCACGGAACTGATGTGCTTTCGCTTTAATATAGCTAATCATATGTCCCGTGTGAGATGGATACCAATGTGACAGGCCTGTGATCGTAGTATCGATCTGCTGAACAATAGGTGTCAAACGTCGGCTATGGCTTGCCTGTAAATAACCATTCAACCGATGTCGTATTTGTTGCATTTCGCTTGTCACACGCTCAGCATTTTGATTCCAACGAGACGCCACCTCCATTAATTCCTCCGGTGTTACCTGAATGGTTCTTCCACCTCCAGCCGCAGTCAATGCACCTAGAAATCCTAAACCATTGGCTATATTAGAGAAGAGATCAGCGGCATAAGATGAGGGTACTCGTGGTGATAAAGCTATCTTCTCACCAGTAACCGGATGATATAATTCATTGGAAATATACCCCTGTTGGAATTCATACTGCTGCAAACCATGATAATTAGAGCCGCTGAAGGAATTCTTCGCTTTATCGAGAATGCTCACATCACGGTTCGCATCCTCATAATTAGAATTAATGTAGTATGTAGAACCAACATGGCGATCATAACCACCCAGCGCACCGGAAGCAACGACATCACCTGGATGACCGAAATTGGTAACCTGTGAATCGTACACGCCTTCTTCGGCTTTGCGTCTCATTTCAGGTGTCAATGACGCCATAACCGATGGGGCACTGAATGTGACTGCTGTCATCCCGGTATACGCCGCTGCATATTGTGCGTTACCACCACCCAATGAATGTCCTGTAGCTGAGAAAGAAAGTTCAGGATGCTTTTTTTGCATGCTTTTAGCATAATTCTCAGCCTGATACAGTTGATTGAACTGACCACTCATACTCGTCTTATCCAAGCTTTTTTCTACGTTTCCTAACCATTCATTCATGCCGGTAATGCCTGTTGCATCTTGAAACTTCTGAACTCCCTCATTCCAACCTGGAGGCTTGAAGCTGTCCAAAAACTGGTCCTTCTTACGCCCTATTTCATTTAATCCAATATCAACGTCCATAAGAAAATCAGGTGCCGAGTGATCCAGACCCGCCGTAGCCTCGGTTCCCCGGTAAGCAATGACTGCTTGTTGAGTATCCGGGTTATAAAAGGTCACAGCATCAAATCCGGATAACGAATTACTTTCAAAATCCTCAAGCACCTCCCAGCCCTGAAGACTTGAGGGCTTGTCACCTTTATACAAGTCGTCATAGGCTAATTGAGACATTTTATGATAAGTTTCATCAGTAATACGGTTACTTTGTGGACTCAATACATAATTCCTCCTGTGCAGTATTTAGAGACCAAACGTAATTCTATCTTGGGTAATATCGTGTGTTGCCAAGTCTTAAATTTTTTCACTCTGCACCCGTCTCGGCAAAAGGATCATAGCCCAATTCCCGAATCACCTGCTCCAGCTTAGCACTCATCACATAATTCGTCAGTTTTTCTTCTTCATAGTCATAGGAAATGTTAAATCTTTGCTCCTCTTGTCCAATCACATGGCCCTTCATCAAAACATGCGGCATGATGGACGCGTCCATTTTCTTAGACTCCGTCATCTCAACATCCAACTGATACGTATCTTTAAAAAATTGAATGACTTTGGACTCCGCCTGAGATAATAATTCCTGTTCTTTCGGGCTATTCACGTTCTGACATCCTCCAATAAGTATAATAATGACCAGCCACAAGTAGACTGTCCGTATCCACAATCGTGTCATACAATCCTCCTTTTATAAATAAAACCGAATTATCCTATACTTGAGAAAGATCTCAAACACCTCTCCATTAATTAAACACTATTATTGTTTGGAAATATATAGGATATATTGAGCGATTTATGTAGTAACTGAAACAACTGTCCCAACAATACTGAAACGGTTGATCATTCAACGCGCGAACTCACCGTACCCTTCCCGAACCATCTCCCCCTCCGGCACAAAGCGCAGCGCCGCAGAGTTTATCTGGTAATGCAAGCCGCGAGGCGGAGGCCCGTCATGATACAGGTGACCGAGGTAAGAGCCGGACAACCTGCCATAGAGCGCGGTACGCACCTTGCCGCCGCGAAGATCTCCTTTTTTGCTGATATATCCCTCATGCAGAGGTTTCATAAAAGCCGGCAACCCCGTGCGGGCATCATATTGATCGGTTGAGCTGAATAAAGGGTCTCCGTTCACCACATCCACGTAAATCCCCCGGCTGGTGTTATTCCAATACGGATTATCATAAGCAGGCTCATCCAAGCCTTCTTGCGTCACTGCATACTGGAGTGCGGTAAGACGCCTCTGCAGCTCTTCCTTGTCCTGTTTCCGATCCCAATGCCGCTCAACAAAAGAAGCTCTGCCGGAGCCCTCATAATACCGGTTATAGTCATAACGGTGGGTATTATAGTAATTCTGGTGAAGATCCTCCGCAGGATAAAAGGGCCCTGCAGGCAGGATCGGCGTCACGATCTTCCCCTTGAACCGGCCGCTAAGCTGCAGGCTGTGCTTGGAGGCTTCCGCCTGCTCGCGCTGCGCCTCGTTATGCACGAAAATCGCTGACCGGTACGACGCCCCACGGTCCATGAACTGGCCTTCCGCATCCGTTGGATCAATCAGGCGCCAGTAAATGTCCAAGAGCCTTGTATACGGGAACACATCGGGTTCAAACCGGATTTTCACAGCTTCGTAATGACCTGTCGTTTCCGTTCCCACTTCTTCATAGGTTGGGTCCTCCGTATGGCCGCCCGTGTAACCCGAAACCAGGGATAGAATACCAGGAAGCTCGTCAAACGGCTTCACCATGCACCAGAAACAACCGCCAGCAAATGTCGCCAATTGCGTCTTTCCACTTACATGATTCAAGGCAGTCCCTCCTTTGATGTTTGTCTGTTTCATTATGATACTAGTGTAGTCTTGAGAACTCAATCGCAGCAAGAACACTAGTTTTTTGTGCAATTGATCCGTTATTGAGGTCTAGAAAGGGGTACGATAAGATAAGAATAGCAATAAAGAGCAGCTGGCCTATGGCTACTACTTTGTACAAACATCTTGAGCAGGATTTCTCCTCCAAGATCAAGTCAGGAATGTGAAAATAACCCACTTAGGCTACAACCTTAGGAGTGGGTTACTTTCGTTGTTATAACATTATATTTGTTCCCTCACAGAGAGATTTCTTCATCTTTTAAATTCAATTTATTCTTTAACGTTTCTATGTGAATCCCAGGCAGACCTTCCCCAGCTACAGCTTGCACCCTGCTGCATCGAGAACGAGTAGCAATACGCTCCTCCGGATATCGTGGTACTTGTCAGCGTAATCTCTTCAAGCTGTATCTCCTCCATCAGGACCAGCGGTGAACGGGACCATATCCTGCATTCCCCCGCCTTGTCGGCGCGAATCTTCACCTCGGTCAGTTCGCCTTCCTCCCAGCGCATGTCGACAACAAAGCCGCCACGGGCACGAAGCCCCTTCACCTCACCTCTGTTCCACTGGGGGGGCAGCGCAGGGAGCAGCCGTAACTCTCCCGTATGCGATTGCAGCAGCATTTCGGCGACACCCGCAATCCCGCCAAAATTACCGTCGATTTGAAAAGGAGGGTGGCAGTCCAGCAGATTCGGATAAGTCGAGGAAGCCAGCAAATGCACCAGATACTCGTGCGCTTCCGCGCCGCGCTGCAGCCTGGCGTAATAATTGATAATCCAGGCCCGGCTCCAGCCCGTGTGACCGCCGCCATGCGCAAGCCGCCGTTCCAAGGTCTTGTAAGCCGCATCGGCAAGCTCCTGGGACTTGTCAGGATCAATCTGCTCTCCCGGATACAGGGCGAACAGCTGCGAGATATGCCGATGTCCGGGATCAGCCTCTTCATAATCATCCAGCCATTCCATGATCCCTCCATGCCTTCCAATCCGCGGTGCCGGAATTTCTTGCAGTGCGGTTTGAAGCTCTTCAAGGAAGGTATCCTCATCTCCGACAAGATGGCAAGCCTCCAGACAGGCCCGGAACAAGGCCGTCGCAATCTGCGCATCCATGGCGGGTCCCATGCACAGGCTGCCGATGGCTCCGTTCGGAAGCACAAATCGGTTCTCCGGCGATACGGAAGGGCCGGTTATCCGTCTTCCTTCCTCATCCACGGTCATGTAATCCAGCAGGAATACCGCCGCTTCCTTCATAACCGGATACGCTCGCTCCCGCAGGAAATCCGTATCCCCGCCAAACCGGTAATGCTCCCATAGATGCAGGCACAGCCACGCAGCTCCCATCGGCCATACAGTACAGGTCATCAATATTCCTTCAGGCCGGGTCTCTCCCCATAGATTTGTGTTATGATGCGCTGCGAAACCACGGCAGCCATACATCTCCCGAGCCGTGTCCCGGCCATTCGGGAGCATACGGTGAATCAGGTCGAACAGCGGCTCGTGGCACTCTGCCAGACCCAGCAGCTCTGCCGGCCAATAGTTCATCTGAATATTCACGTTGATCGTATACTTCGATTCCCAGGGCGGGGTAAAGCTGTCATTCCATATGCCCTGCAAATTTGCCGCGAGAGATCCTGGTCTTGAGCAGGAGATAAGCAAATAACGCCCGTATTGGACATACAACTCGATCAATTCGAGATCGCTATTCTCTGCAGAGGCCCCCTCTGCCTTGACTCTTTCCTTCAGCAAATTCAACCGCTGATCGGTGGGCAGGGATGAGAAGTCATCCTCTACACAATCCGAATTTCCAACTGGATCTGAACCGGAGATACAGTCCGAACCATTCGAAATATCAACATCCTTGTCAATAAAGCCCGCCCGATTCCCCCTCTTCTTGCTGGAGCCAAGGGTTAGCGAGAATCGTTCAAACTTCTCCCGATATTCCTCCAGATGGCGGCTTTCCAGCTCTTCGAACGACATGCCTGCCGTTTGATCCAGCTGTTCCAGACATACCTGGCCCGGCTGCTGACACCGAAAGGTCGTCTGGGCTGACAGCAGCAGCGTAACCGAATTCGCGCCTTCAATCGAGAGAAAATCACCAATGGTTCGGACACTTCCTCCCTCAGCGACAGCACGCAGTGCCGTGCAGAAGGAGATGCCGTCCTCACCGCATTCGCCCTTCATGAGCAAGGTATCGTGCGCTAACGACTGTGTTCCGCTGTCAAAAGGACGTCGCATCAGGTTCGCCGCAAACGTCAACGCCCCCCGCCGATCGGCAGTTAGGCGAATCACCATTACGCCATCCGGCGCACTGACAAAATACTGCCTGCGATAGGCTATGCCGCCCGAAGAATAGGATACGGTCACCATGGACCGCTCCAAATCCAGCTCTCGCTCATAATGCTCCACCGCTTCCTCGGCATCCAGGAACTTGAGCAGCAGATCGCCCAGCGGCTGGTAGGGCTGCTCGTATTTCGGCGACGAAGTCATCCCCATCCGGGCCAGATGCTCGGCCTCGGCCTGCCGTCCATCCCGCAGCATCTGCCTGATCTCACTCAAATATTCGGTGGCGTCAGGGTTGGCTCCCCTTCCCGGACCACCATACCAGAGGGAATCCTCGTTGAGCTGCACCCGCTCAAGCGAGGACTTGCCAAAAACCATGCCGCCCAAGCGCCCATTCCCCAAGGGCAATGCTTCGTTCCACTCGGCCGCCGGGGAAGCGTACCATAACCGCAAGCGCCGATTTGCAGATGTATCAGGCTGCCGCCATGCAGTTTCACCTACCGCTTCGATCTTGCCGTACTGCCCTGCACGATTAAGCTCCGCATGATGTCTCCGGTGAGAATCTTCCGTATCTCTTCCTGTTATCTCCCTCTCCACCTTCATACACGTCTCCTTCTTCGCGAAGAAGGGGATGATCAGCGTTTCCCCTGATAATCCCCTGTTCGCTCTATATAATTATGGCTGCTCTGGTATATCTATCGAACCGCCGCCCACAGGCGTACGTGCCAAATTATCCACTGCTTGCTGCCCCAGGCGATCCTTCAACTGCTGGACGAATAAGCTCTGAAGCGCGACATGCCGGTCAGCGTATTCCCAATAGCCGTCCTCGCGCGGTCTTGAATCATAATCATTCGGAACGAGCGGTTTCACATTCAGACCGTCTTCGGTCGGGATATGGCCGATAACATAGTTTTGTGCCGTTGGGGGCTTCTGCGCAACCAGCCCGCCTTCGGTATTCCACATGACGTAATTCGCTCCCGCCCAGCCATGTCCGCTGCCCAGCCAGCCGCGGTCGCGGACGCTGATACGCGCACTAACGTTGTCGTACAGGCCGCCCGTGGACCAGCGATGATGCGGCTCGCTTGTATTGTATTCGCGAGTGGCCTTATTGTCGTACATGACATTCGGTCCTTGTACGCGGCTCTCAATAACATAAGCATGACGTGAAGTTTCCGCATAATTGCGCTGCACCAGATTTAGTTGCCCCTGGATGAAAAAGCTGTATCGACGACCGCCGGTAATCACGCTGACCATATCGTACATTTCGCTGTCCTGCACGGTGACCCACTTGGCCTGCCGTCCTACCTGCACCAAGGCGTAGGAGAAATGGTAGCCGTTCACCTCGCGCACCCAGGCGTTCTTCACGCTGTTCATCATAATGAAGCGCTCCGCATGTGCCTCATCGGAGTAATACGGGGTATCCAGAACATCGTTATCCATCTTGGTATCGGTCTTGCTCGGATTAAAATCGGATATGGCACGCATGTTCTCGATCCCAACCTGTTCGATTCGAGATTCATCCGTCGCCTTGAACAGCTTGCCTCCACCCCATTGACGTTCAATGGCATTCGCTAATGGAGCATCCACCGTAATCCGGTTGCCGTCAATGGCCGTAATGACGCGGTCAAAATCCAGATTGAACGGGGACCACTGCTGCGTTCCCCCGGTCCCTGGCCGCATGTAGATATGGTCCATGCCGATCTCATGAATCCAGCGGTCATTACCGATTCTTCGTACAATGACAGAATCCCCCACCTGATATTCGGAGGCATTCTGCACATGGAATGATCGCGATCCTGCCGGAACGTACAGATCCTGGATGTCCGTCTCCGTCCCGTCAACAATCGCCGCACCATTCGTTCCACCCACGACAATCAAATTTCTTGCCGTTGTCCCCGTGCCGCGGATGATCGTGCCGTCCTCACTCTTTCCTTCACCCCGGAGGACGACCCCGCTGGCCTGAATGTTCAGGGAACCGCCGACCAGATACGTGCCTTTCTTCAGCTGCACCGCCCCCCGGAACCCATCTGCGTCACGCGGCAGCCGGGACACTTCATCAATAGCCGCTTGCAGCATCGCTGTATCATCCCCGCCGGTCGGCTGTACGGCTATCCTCGCCTGAACGTCGGGCAGTTTCACACCGCCGCCCATATAACCGACGTTTGAGAAATCGATGATCCGGTTTCCTTTATAATCGGGAACATATACCATCCTTCCGTCTTTTCCGCTATAGGCGATTTGGCTCTGACCTTCAGGAATTCCCTTCTTGGGCATGACAGTATAAAACAAGCTGTCGAAGTAGGTTCCCCCGTCTGTGGTTTGGAAAGTCATCCGCACCTCGTACGTGCCCGGTACCTTCATCCCACCCGGAAGCGTTATCGATTGCGTTACCCCTGCCTGCAGCGCCTTCGTGCCCAGCGAACCTCTGGTTTGACCGTCCTTGAACCATCTGGCGGATACGGTTCCATCCCTATTCGGAGCGATGGTTACGACTGGCAGCTCCTCGCCCTCCCCCAAAATCGCCGCCTCGCCAATCTTTTGGACCAACGCCTTATGCGTAAACGAACTGAAGGCAATGTATTTCGCATCCTGGAACTCCTGATCATCCTTCACCACAATCCAGAAATCCGGCGTACGAATCGCTTGACCGTTGATGCTGGTTTCTGCATATAACCGGGTCGCGCCTACCTTGACCCCCGTTACCGAGCCTTCGGAAGTAACCGCAGCGCTGGTTCCCACAGCGTGATATTGAACCTGGCCTTGTGGCAGCGAAATCCATTCCCCGTTCACGCGTTTGCCGCGCGCCTGCACGGCAGATGTGCCTCCAATGTCCAAGGTCAGTTCCTCATTGTTGTTATAAGGGGTTCCATCCGGCTTCACGAAGGCCATCTCCGTTACATCGGACGGAATCCCTTGATCTCCCTCCTGCATATAAAGCTCCAACTCCTTAAGCTGAACATTGAGATTTCGGCTTAGCAGCAGCGTTACCCGAATGTGGGAAGCGCTTACGGAATCAAACGTGATCGATTCCTGACCGTCCGCTCGAATGCCCCCATTTTTCGCATAGGCTCTGCTCCAAGACTCACCGTCACGGGAGTAATCCACCTCGATACTTCCCAGATTATCTCCCCGGTTTAAATCCAGGACGACCTGGTTCAAGGACTGCTCGCTTCCCAGATCCACCTGTATGTATACACTCATGTCCTCACGGTCTGTGCTCGCCGGCTGCCAGTAGGTATCACGGCTGCCGTCAACGGCTTTCTCGGCTTCACGCCCGCTGATCTCGGAACTGGCCGTCACCTGCTTATTCCATGCCAGGTTGACTCGCTCCATTACATCCGGTGCAGCCGTTTCCCCCTGTATTGGCGGATTGTCAAACGAAAACAGCAGAATACCCAGCAGCAGTATGAAACTTCCCCTTCTTACCTGCCTGTTACGCTTGCGTACCTGTCTCATCAATCATCACCCATCCTTTGTCATAAGTAGTGATTACGATCCTCCCGTGATTACATGATGCCCTCCTTTCAAACACCTTTTGATATCTTCCATGATAAAACAGCTGCTGCACGCCGGACCATGCCGTAACTTGCGGAATGGCCGTGTTTTTTTATGGAGTAACACAACGTAAGAAAACACAACCTGGCGCGAACGGAACCGTATGCTAAGCCTTTGCATTGTCCGTTACAATGAGGCTGCAATGGATAGTCATTCTTGGAGCGACAAGGAAGGAGTTTCGTTTATGGATCATGAGCTATCCCGGTCTCTGTCAGCGCCGTTTCATGCACAGCTTCATTCACCTGACGGGAATCTGCAGATCACACTGGAACAGGAGCATAACGGCCCCATCTTTTATACGGTTATGAACAAGCAATTCCGGGTTCTCGAAAAGTCACCGCTCGGACTGATAACCGACAAATACAAATTTCAGCATGGCATACGTATACAAGGGGTTGAGCACAACACAATCACGGATCGTTACGAGCTTGTGACCGGCAAGCAAAAATCGCAGTCTTACGAAGCAAACGAGTTGGTGCTTTCGACTTCAGTAGAGAATCATCAGGTGAGGATCCGTTTGCGTGCTTTTCATGACGGCGTCGCATACCGGTATGAGCTGCAAGGAGAAGGATATATTCGTTTCGAGAACGAGCTCTCCGGCTTCCATCTGCCGGAGGACCGGATGCTCAACGTCTGGGCTCAGCCATTCATGCGGTGTTATGAACGAACCTACGACCATGCCATGCCGGATCATCTTCGGGGAAGGCATTTCGGTTTCCCGCTGCTGGTCCAATCGGCAGAGGATCATTGGCTGCTGCTGACTGAAGCAGCTGTAGATGGCGGTTATGGCGCCAGTCACCTCGCAGCCGATGAGCAAGACGGCCGGAAGCTCCGCATCTCGTACGCCCCGGATCAGGAAACGCCGATTGCCGCCTTGCTTCCGCTCTCGACGCCCTGGCGTGTCATGATCATCGGATCGCTCGGGGATCTGGTGTCTTCATCGCTAACGACTCACTTATGTCCCCCGCCCGTGCTGCAAGACACCTCTTGGATCTCTCCCGGCAGAGCAGCCTGGTCCTGGTACGCGGAAGGTGATTCCTGCGGCAATATGGACATTCAACGGCGGCATGTGGATTTTGCCGCCGAGATGGGATGGGAATACAGCGTCGTAGACGGCGGCTGGGAGGGTGTGCTGGATGCGCCTAAGCTCATCCATTACGCGAAGTCGCTCGGTGTCGGCATCTGGCTGTGGACACATTATAAAGGGCTGAACACGGAGGCGCTCCGTGAAGAGAAATTACGCCTGTGGGCATCCTGGGGCGCCGTTGGCATCAAGGTCGACTTCTTCGACAGCGACAATCAAGAGACGCTCCAGGTCTACGACGCCATCGCCGAATCCGCCGCCAGGCACCGGCTAATGGTTAATTTCCACGGATCTACCAAGCCGAGCGGGGAGCACCGGACATGGCCCCATGTGATGACAAGAGAAGGCGTTTACGGTGCGGAATATTACCGAGCGCAGAGCGAAGGGCCAAACGCGGTTCATCTCTGTACACTGCCGTTTACGCGGAATGTGATCGGCTCCATGGATTTTACGCCGGTCACGTTCAGCAGGCGGACCACGACGACCCAAGGGCTTCAGCTGGCCCTGGCCATCCTCTTCGAATCCGGCATCCAGCATTATGCGGATGCGATATCTGTCTTCGCCGATCATCCGGGCAAGCCGCTGCTGGCCGCCGTTCCGGCCGTCTGGGATGAGACTCGGCTGCTGGAAGGTTATCCGGGCCGGTTCGTTACGATAGCAAGACGATCAGGTACGGAATGGTTTGTCGCCTCCATCTGTGCCGCCGGAGGACGAGACGTCCATATTCCGCTGGATTTCCTTGAGGACCACCAAGCCTATCAAGTCGTGATCTATCAGGAACAGGCGGAAGCGGACGAATATCGATATCGTTCCGTTCTTCCTCCCATTGAGGTTCACACGGAAACTTGCTGCGCCAAGGATACCATCAAGATACGTCTCAAGGTGCACGGCGGCGTATCCATCCATCTCACGCCGCAAGCGGGGAGCAAGTAAACCAATCATTCTTGCGGGATAAGAAGGGAAACCTCTGAAGGTTATACCTATTACTTCAAAAAGCACAAGGCCTGACCTCCAATACGGAGGCAGGCCTTACACTATGCTCGCGGCGGATACGGCATGACCATGCGGATGGTGGTTCCCGTACCCTCGCCTGCCGAGGTTACGCGGAGTCCGTAAGTCTCGCCGAATACCAGCTGAATCCGCCGATGCACATTCAGCAGCCCGATGCCTCCGGTACCGCTAAGGTTCAGGGAGGATTCAGGCACATGATTCACATGGTCGTACTCGTAGGACAGCCGTGCCGCAACCTCGCGCAGCTGTTCATCCGTCATGCCGATGCCGTTATCCGTCACGCTGACCCAGAAGGAATCATCATCGCACCCGGCAGAGATGATGATGTACTGCGATGCTTCGATGCCGTCCGGAAAGGCATGCTGGAATGCATTCTCGATTAAGGGCTGGAGCGTCAACCTCACCATTTTGTACAGAAGCAGCTCATGGGGAACCTCAACCCGAAGATCAAACTCCAGATCGTGCCGATGCTTCATGATCGTCATGTAGTTCAAGACGTGCTTGAGCTCATTGGCGACCGTGATCTCCTCCAGCGACGTCAGCAAGGAGTACCGCATCATAAAGCCTAGTGAGGACACCATTTCGGTAATCTCCGACGAGCCTTCAACCTCGGCATAACACACGATGGTCTCCAGCGTGTTATACATGAAATGCGGATTGATCTGGAGCTGAAGCGCCTGGAATTCGGCCTTCTGCCGTTCGATAATCGTCTTCTGCTGCTGCAGCTCGGTCTCGTATACCCGCTCGATTAGCTCCGACAGCCGGGTCACCATCAGATTGTACCGCTGCATCATTTCCGTCAGCTCGTCCTCGCGCTTAGGAAGCTCCAAGGGAATCCACCGCCCCTGCTCCGTCTGGCGCATCCCGCGGATGATCGTCTGAATGGGCTGGGTAATGGAACGAGTGAAACGGTAAGCAAGGAGACAAGCAGCAATGAGGCTGATCAAGCCGATCGTCCAGACCGTAGAACGAATACTGGCAATCGGCTTATGCCACTCCTCCAGCGGCATCGAAGCCACCAGACGCCATCCGGAATAGGGAGACATCCGCGTCATAAACACCCTCTGCTCTCCATCGGCCGTCGTATATTTGAAGGATTCCTCGTCTGCTCCCATAATGGCGGCCGTCAGCTTCGGATCCTCGGCCGGCGACGAGGCGTTATGCTCCAGTCCTTCAGGCTGGTAGACTACTTGGCCGCTGGTATCCGCGATATAGAAGTATCCGCGTTCGCCCAGATCAATTCCTTTCCAGAGGGAGGATAACTCCTGGGAACGCACTTCCATGGCTAGCACGCCTTTTTCCGCTGTGGAGGATAGACCCTTGATCAGTCTCGTCATGCGTACCACGCTGCCGCTGCGTCCTGGTATAATACTCTCCGTATGAATCATGAGGCCGCTTTCATCTTTCGTCGTATTGCGGAGATCCGTCAGCTGCTTCGCCTTCTCCTCTGCACTGAATACCGGAGTGGTAAAATCAGAGCCGAAGCTGTACGTGGCATTTCCGTTGTATGACAGGAGATACATGGTCAGCAGCTCGGGCCCCCGGTCCATGAGGGGACGGAATACCGTATCCTTGATCGTGGAGCTGATGTGATAGTACTCGTAATGGTCCGCCGGGTTAGGCAAATCCACGAATTTCTTCAATTCCCGGTTGGTCAATAAGGAGATCATCGTACGGTCGTAGGATTTAATATACAGATCGGTATGGTTCAAGGCATTCTGTACGATTTGCGACATATGCCGGTCCAGCTGGCGGTCCAGCTCAGCCGATGAGCGCGTGTAGGTAACGATGCCGATCAACAAGGTAGTCAGCACAATGATGGATACAAAGTACAGAAACAGCTTGCGGTACAGTTTATTTTTCATCCGTTAAAGCCCAGCATCGTCCGATATTCCGTCGGCGTGTGTCCCGTTACCTTCTTGAACATCTTCGTAAAATGGGGATAGTCCTCGTAACCGACGTTCGCCGCCACGTCGATGATCCGCATATGCGGGAGGGCCAGCAGCTCCTTCGCCCGCTCCATACGCCGGTGAATCCGATACCGGACAAAGGTATCGCCCGTCATTTTCTTAAACATCGCACTAAAATACGTCGGCGTATAACCGGCCATCTCCGCCACTTCCTCGAGGGTGATCTCCTCGGACAGATGCGTGTCGATATACGATTTCACTTCATCTAGCGGGTTCTTGAAATTTCCCCATCTTTGCGTCACCAGATCGGCGGTCATCTGTTTGACCCTCAACACAAATTCATTCAACAGCTGCTCCTGCACCGTGTGGTGACCGATGGGCTCAATTACCGAAACCTCCATATACCCCTTTGAGACGAGACGACGGAAAATAATGCCCACCGCGTCATCCAGCAGCTGCTGGAGCTGCGGGACGCTGAGTCCCGCCGCTTGCAGATGCGCCCTCCAATCGACCAACAGCCGATCGAGCTGTTCGGTCTGCAGCATCCAGATCTCCTGCCCGATATTTTCAATCCAATCGACATAGGAAGCCAGTGAGACAATGCCTTTATTGCGGTGTTTAACAATCGCGTCAAAGGTTTGGTGCAGCACCACGCCGGTAACCGGCTTTAGCAGATAGTGTTTAACCCCATACGCCAGACATTGCTGCGCATATTGGAATTCGCCATAACCCGATATGACGATAATTTGAATATGCCCGTACTGCTCATGAAGCTCCTGACACAGCTCCAGTCCGCCCATTCGGGGCATCCGGATATCAGTCAGCAGTACATCCGGCTCGAATTCCTTGATCAGGGAGAGCGCATGCTCACCATTCACGGCCGTGTCGATGGCATCAAACTGCAGACGGTAGGTCTCCGCCATCTTGACCAGCCCTCTTCGGATTACAGGTTCGTCATCAGCAATAAGCAATCGCATATCATTTTAGCCTCCTGTATGTAGAAGAATAAGGTATGAGGCAAACATCGAATGGAACAAGAAGGTATCCGCAGCGGATACCTGTGATGGTAAGACCGGCGGATACCTTGATTTTTCATCCTTCGCTCATTTTTACTTTAAACGCTTACATATTGGATCTATTGTACACGATTTAAAGGGCAAACAGGAGATGCCCTGCTTCCTATCTTGGATGTTATCTCGTACGGTCCACCACATTCTCTTTGTTCTTCCAGCGCTCCGTCGCTTCCTTGATGATCTCATCCCCGCCCTTGGCACGGTATTCCTCCAGCACCTTCGGCCAATCTGAGATCGGCTGCTTGCCATAGATCATCTTCACCATGCTGTCCAGGATGAATTTCGGTCCCGTATCTCCGGTCGAAGCCAGGTCCGGGAACTTGGAGAAGCTGTTCAGGTTCGCCATGAACGTAATGCCGCCTCGGCCTTCATTGCTCAGTACATCGCTGAATGCCTTGATCACGTCCTGACCATCCTCGGTAAGGGCCGTCTGCTTCTTGTTGTAGGTCAGCTCATGAACGAACCACAGCTGGTTGGCCCGGAAGCCCGCCTCATCGACCTCTTGTTTGGTCACAGGCCACTTATAGTTGACATTCCCGTTCTCCATCGTGTAATTCTCGCCCTCAATCCCGAAGGAGAAGAACATATCGGCTTCCTCCGTCAGCATCCAATCCAGGAATTTAATGATTTCGATGGCTTTCTCTTTACCAACCTTGTTATTGATATAATACGTGGTCGATACCGAGCTGTATAAGCCGAGTCCGCCCTTGCCGTCCGGTCCGGTCGGGGACGGGTAAATATCCACCTTCATCGAAGGATCCACTTCCTTCAGCTTGGTGCGAAACCCAATCAGTCCCTCGCCGTTGGAGGCCCACATCCCGGATTTGCCGGCATTGATATTGCGTCCGTAATCCTCCTGGGAGAGCGAGGCGAAATCCTTCGGGATCAGGCCCTCATCGTACATCGTCTTATACGTCTGGAGCGCCTTGGTCATGTTCTCGACATCGAAGAACTTCGGCACGACCTCCCCATTCAGCTCCATGAACTGGAACGGCAGCACATCGTATGCCCCAAGAAAGGTATCCGCATATTTAAAGCCCTCGCGGTACTGGTAGGGGTGCTCTACACCCAGCTTCTTAAAGGCACGCAGCATATCCAGATACTCTTCCACGGTTTTAGGCGCTTCCTTGATGCCGGCCTTCTCCATCAGATCCGTGCGAATGAATGTGGCACGGCGGGACGGATTTTCCAGCCAGGCCGGAATGCCGTAAATTTTGCCGTTATAGGATACTTCCTCCCACGCGGCCGGAGTGACCATTTTCATCAAATTCGGAGCATGCTCCTTGAGGAGGTCATCCAGCGGCATGAACACCCCGGCTTCCACCGAGCCCGACATGGACCCTGTTGTTGGACCTCCCCGCATATTTCCCACAACGTCCGGGATTTCGTTGCCTGCAAACATCAGACTCATCTTCTGATCAAATTCCTTGTGGGACATCAAGCGGATATCGAGATCCGTGTTCGTCATCTCCTCCAGCTTCAGCACCCATTTGTCCTTATTGATATCGGGTGACGATTCGATGTAGGTGTTGCCGCCCGTGGAGAAAGAAATCGAGAAGGACAGCTTGCTCGAGTCTGTACCTTGCTTCGTTTCTTCCGGCTTGGGACTGACAGTTCCTTCTTCCGGTTTCCCCCCGCATCCCGCGAGCAGTGACATCATCATGACGCTGATCAGTAAGACCGTCCAACTTTTTTTCATCAACCTCTCCCCTTTTTCACAAAAAATAGACAAGTGGCTCATTCATGAGGTAAGCGCTTTCGTTAAATCCATTTCATCGTAGCTCATAACCCTCATATGCAGTATTGGCGTTCTTATTATGAGATTGTGTTCTTTTACGATCAAGATTTGATCGAACCGATGAGCATGCCCTTAATAAAATATTTCTGCAGGAACGGGTAGACCAGGATGATCGGCAGCGTTGCGATCACAATCGTGGCCATCTTGATGCCCTCCGGGGACATGTTGGCCAGATTCTCAAACGTGGTGTCCATCTCTCCCATCTGATCGGTTATGACGATCTCTCTCAGACGAACCTGGAGCGGAAACAGCTGACGGCTATTGATATAGTATAGAGCGGACGAGTATGAATTCCAATGCGCAACGGCGTAAAACAATCCCATCGTCGCCATGACCGGCTTGGACAAAGGCAGCACGATGCTCGATATGATCCGCAGCTCCCCGCACCCGTCGATCCGGGCCGAATCAATAATTTCGTTCGGCAGATTCATGAAGAACGAGCGCATGATGAACAGGTTGTACGCGCTGATCGCGCCCGGAATGATAAGGGCCCATACCGTATCCAGCATGTTCAGCGATTTAATGAGCAGATAATTCGGAATCAGGGGCGCACTGAAAATAAAAGTGACCAGCACGAGCATAAGGATGACTTTTCGTCCCCGATATTCATTGCGCGACAGCGGATAGGCCAGCGAGGCCGTTGCGATCAGGTTGATCCCGGTCCCCACGACGGTCACGAATACGCTGATCATAAAGGAACGCCATACGGAAGTATCGTTCAAGACGATCGCATAGTTGGAGAGCGTGAACTCAACCGGCCACAGGCCGACGTCTCCCCGCGAAATGGCCACATCACTGCTGAGCGATTGCGCCGCAACGTGCAGGATCGGGAAGATCATGACAGCCGACACAACCGCCAGAAAAATATAGTTGAAAATTTCGAATACGGATTCGCCTTTTGATCGTTTTATCATGTTTTTAAGTCACCTGCCTAGTATAAGGAATTTCCGGTCGTTTTGCGGCTTATGGCGTTACCGCCCACAATGAGCAGCAGCCCGATGAGAGATTTGAACAGCCCGATGGCCGTGGTGTAGCTGTACTGCTGTCCGAGCAGACCAACGCGGTAAATGTACGTATCCAGAATGTCGCCTTTATTCTCGTTCAAGGCATTCAGGAACACAAACACGCGCTCAAACCCGAAATCGAGGAAATTGCCGATGTTCAGCAGGAACAGAATCATAATCGTGGGCAGAATCGACGGAATCGTTATCGCCAGAGTCTGGCGCCACCGGTTCGCGCCGTCTACGCGTGCAGCTTCATAGAGATCCGGGTTGATCCCGGCCAGCGCCGCCAGATAAATAATCGTTCCCCAGCCAGCTTCCTTCCAAATGCCGGAGCCGATCAGAATGCTGCGAATATAGCTTTCCTCGCCAAGGAAGTATATCGGTTCGAGTCCCACCCACATCAGAATCTGATTAATGATCCCCGTGGTCGGGGACAAAATGCCTACAGCAATCCCCCCGATAATGACCCAGGACAGAAAGTGAGGCATGTAAATGACCGTCTGCAGCACCCGCTTGTACAGGACAAGACGAATCTCGTTTAGCAGCAAGGCCAGAAGGATCGGTACCGGAAACGCAAATACAATGCTGTACATCCCGATCAGCAGGGTGTTCCAGAAGATCCGCAGAAACTCCTCGTACTGAAACATCCGGTAGAACTGATCAAGCCCAACCCAGGGGCTTTCCCATATGCCTTTGAATAAGTTGTACTCCTGAAAAGCCATGGCGCTGCCGAATAAAGGGACATATTTAAATACCAGAAAATAGAGGATGCCCGGAATCGAGATGAGGTATATCGCCTTGTACTTGCGAAAGCTGGATAACCATTCCCGGCTCCTTGACGGTGTTAGCCGCGTGCTTGGGTTGATGTTCGCCATAAGGACCTCCCGTTGTAAGTTTGCCTTCGTATTCATCGTATAAGCGGAGGTCCATACCAACAATGGCGGCATTTGTTTGTCGATGTGTTTTTTTACGATTGTGTTTAAGAGGTTGTTCAAAAAGTCCGCTTTTGATAAGAAAACCTCTATCGAGGCCACTTCAAGGATGAGCGACCGCGATGCATAGGTAGGTTTTCTTGCGATATAGAATTTCATCAGTTCCACTGATAACTCATAAATTCTATATCTAACACGAAGCGAATCAGGAAGCAGAAAACGCACATCGGAAGCATAAGCTTCGGTGCTGAAAATCGACCTTTTTGAACACGCACTTTAAGATGGGGATTTGAGGCGGAATAGAGAAAAAAAGCCCTGCTGCTGGCATGGTCTATCCGACCATGGTAAGCAGAAGGACTTATGGGGGAAATGAACGGAGAAGTTAAACGCAGCCGTACATGAGAGCATAGGCCGCTGAGAGTAATCGGGCATTTCTCACCGCACACACTCCCAATACACTGTGCAGCATCGCATGACGGAGAGCGACCATCCGTTTCAGGTGCTGTTTATCATGCTTCGAATCGATATGAATCGCTCTTATTCGTCGTCGTTCTCCGTAATCTCCCGAATCGGAATCGCCATATTCCAGGTCTCCGTACAATCGTAAAACCCGCGGCTCCCGTCCGAAGTCGCGGCAAACATCCAGGCCGGACGACCGTCCTCCATGAGCAAAAACGGCCGTTCCAGGTTGCCCATCAGCCGCTCCGCACCATCATCCCACAGCACTCTGCGGGAATACACGGGTTCCCCTGGTTTGGTTGTCATCTTCCATTCTTCCCCGTTCGCTGACCACGCATGGACTCCACTATAGCGCTCCCCACAGATGGAGCCTTCCATGTCCTTGGCAATCATCTCGTACCCGCGAGCCGTGCGCCAAATGAAGGGATCTTCAATATGAATGGCTGGGGGAAACAGCGGTTCAGGCTGACGGGTGTATGGCCCGTACACCGATTCGGCGCAGGCCAAGCCCAGCTGCATGTTGCCATAGGAATGCCCTTCATAGGGACGAGATTTATAGATAAGCTTCACCGACCCGTTCTCATGAACACAGGGGGCCGGATTAGATACCAAGAAGCTGTCAAAATAATTCGGGCGGGGCAGCAGAACCGGATGATCCCTCCGAGTCCACGGGCCGGTTACGGAAGGGGCAGTCGCCACGCCGATCCGTTTGTTCGCCCTGGCAACCACGACGAGCGGATCATTCGGCAGCAGCGCCTCCTCTTCGTCAGGCAGCGGAAACGGGAACGTCGTGCCCATATAATAAAGCACGTACGTGCCGTCCACCTTCACGATATGCGGATTGTGCACGCTGCATCCGTCCCAATAGGCCGGAGATCTGGCTCCGAGCACCGTCTCCTCGTATACGTACGGTCCGGCCGGATGGTCGGAGACCGCACGGACGATCTCCGAGGCCGCAAGCCAGCCGGGATGCATGGGCAAGGATTTCGGCCAACGCGAAGCAAACATATGGTATCGGCCATCCTCACCTTTGATGACGCTGCCGCACCATATCCAATAACCCGGCATTCGAAAGCCTCCTGCAACCGGTGCAGGATCAAATACGATTTTCATTGAATCCTCACTCCCTCTCCATTGGCAGTAGCGTAACCTTGCGCAAATTCATTAAAGAATCAGATACCAGCGATAGCCCCCGTACTTCAAGACGGTGTGTGCCTGCCGAACGAATCGTCAGTCGGCCCATCTCAAATTCTCCCCAGCTTCCGTCCCCACCCGTATCTTCAACCGTACAAGTCAGCTTCTGTTCATCCATGGTCAATTCAAAATGTCCCCCTGCCTGATCCGCTGCGGCGGACAAGGTGACGATTACTCGACAGTGAATCGGCATCTCTTCCTCGGAACGAAATGTCCATTGAACAGCCGCATTTGGAGCAGTCCAGCCGGTAACGCCATCATGACCGCGTTTTCCGTTATCGTATCGCAGGCCATCGCCCTCGATAACACCATCATATGCCCAGAACGTATTCGGCATCCGGGATATAAACCTTGGAGTGAGATGCGTCTCCAGCGCCCCATCCAGCTTAAGCTTGATCACCGTCGCATAGGCGTCCTGAGGTACCGAACGCACATCAATCTGCAAGTCCCACGGCCCAAGCTGTCGGATCGGCAGGTCGTCCTCCTTCGCCTTCACTCCGACAGGCCTCGCATACCGAACTCGGCTGGCAAGACCGGGCAGGATCAAACACCCGTCCTGCGGCCATTCTCTCACCAGCAGGTACAAGAGATTCTCATCCGGCTTCCATGTGCAATAACCCCACTGCGGCGTATCGATCGGACTGCCGCTCGTGCCGTATATCGCCTCGCCGTTCCGCTCCAGGAAGCTGCCCACCGTCTCCAGCAGGCGTCTTGACGTATCGTCAATCGCCCCGTTTCCGAGCGGCCCGATATTCAGTACCAGATTGCCGTTCGTAGCTGCCACGCGGAGCAGCTGTTCGATCAATTCGTCCGGACTCTTCCAGTTGTCATCGTCATAACGGAACCCCCAGGAATCATTCAGCGTATGAATCGATTCCCAGTCCGGCTGCACCGGATGGAACCGGAGCTGGTTATCATGCGGATTGCCGTAATCCGCAAACCGATCATCCCGCAGCCGCTTGTTAATCAAGCAATCCGGCTGCAGCTTGCGTACCAGATCATAGAACCACTCGGCATGCTCGTCGCTGATCTTATGACCGCAATCAAACCACATCAAACCAATCGGACCGTAATCGGTAAGCAGCTCCTCTACTTGAGGAAGAGCTTTCTCGTGAAGATAACGCTCGAAGCGTTCCCGCTTATCGTCATCTTCGATCCATTCCTCCAGTTGATCCCATGCGCCGATGTTATCCGGGTAATCCAGCGTGTTCCCCTGTGAATGCGGGTGATGCCAATCCATGGCATGGGAGTAGTAGATTCCAAGGCGAATCCCCTCCGCTTCGCAGGCCTCTGCAAGCTCCTTGATCGGATCCCTTGGAAAATGAGCGTGGCGAGTAATCGAATACTCGCCGACCTTGGAATCGTACATCGCAAACCCATCATGATGCTTGGCTGTCACGATAAGATATTTTGCCCCGGACTGCTTGGCCAGCGCTACCCATTCATGCGCATCAAAAGCCTCCGGGTTCATCTCCGCAGCGGCCTCCGCATACTCGGCCACCGGAATCTTCCCCCTTAACTGGATATGCTCCGCATAATTTGCATCCACCCGTTCGCCGTTCCACTTCCCGCCCAGCATCGAATAGGGCCCCCAATGCACGAAGAGCCCAAAGCGAGCTTCGCGCCACCAGGCTATCCGACGGTTACGATCATGATCATTTACCCGCTTATTGCTTGCGAGAACATTGGACCTTTCCTGCACTAATCCGGCCCCATCCATGTATTCATCCCGCTTCATGCGCACCCTCCTCACTTACTTGCCATTGGCTCACCTGTCTAATAACCTCCATTATAGAAGTAACGCTGGTGCAGCCTCTTTGTTTTTTTTGGGTTGGGGTTGTGTTTTGTTGAGATAGGGGGCTTCGAAGGAGAAGCAGAAAACATACAGCCTTTAAGCACATTCAGGGCAGACAGGAGTTGGAAACTTACCACGGGATATGACACAACTGGGCGGTTACGTTCCTCGCTTGTGTCAAGGAAGTCCAGTACTATGACGGGACAACCTGGACCAATGAATATTATCCTATTTGGGTGCAAGAACAGTTGGAGAAGCCGCTGAAATGATGATTAGATATTAAAATGCAATTGAAGGCTAGACCTGCCTTTCGCTTCCCAATAGGAAGTCGTTAGGGCATTGTTATTTTTTCACTCATAGATATGCAAGGCACTCCTATAGGTATTACAAACGCAAAAACAACCTGTGTAACCATTGATAAAAGTCAACCATTTTCGACTTAATACTACTCTTTAATAAGGACGGATAATCCTCCCCAGCTATAAAATTTCAATCCCACACCCATGAAGGGTGCGACAAACGCGCTAGGGAAACCCTATAAACCCAAGGAGATTTCAATCCACGCACCCATGAAGGGTGCGACAATGAGTGTATACCAACAGCCATTCACACAAGCGATTTCAATCCACGCACCCATGAAGGGTGCGACCCGAAGGTCCAGGCCCTTATACCGAAGGATATCATTTCAATCCACGCACCCATGAAGGGTGCGACTGCAGCGTAATAGACGTACTTGCGTCGCTCAGTTATTTCAATCCACGCACCCATGAAGGGTGCGACGGTTGTTTTTTATCCTTGCCTTCTCGTTTCCATTCATTTCAATCCACGCACCCATGAAGGGTGCGACGCGCAGCTCCATTTCGGATCGATATCCCCTACACATATTTCAATCCACGCACCCATGAAGGGTGCGACGTATTCCCACGGGTCTTTTAGCCTCGGATGTTCACAATTTCAATCCACGCACCCATGAAGGGTGCGACCATTACCTGTTGCTCGGATAACTGCCGCAATTTTTGATTTCAATCCACGCACCCATGAAGGGTGCGACAGGTTTTTTCTAGCTGCCTAATGCTATTAAGTTAATTTCAATCCACGCACCCATGAAGGGTGCGACCGTATCGACCAGCACACCGTTTTTGTACACTTTATTTCAATCCACGCACCCATGAAGGGTGCGACAAGAGTTATTTAAAGCTTATCTACACGATAGTGAAGTATTTCAATCCACGCACCCATGAAGGGTGCGACGCAAGAGATTTCACCAGAAGTGCCTCCACTTTTAAATTTCAATCCACGCACCCATGAAGGGTGCGACGGAATCCGATGCGTCATTATTGGCGCGATATTACATTTCAATCCACGCACCCATGAAGGGTGCGACTCAAGACAAGTTTAAGGAACTGCAAATGCCATATCGATTTCAATCCACGCACCCATGAAGGGTGCGACTGGACCGCAATGCAGCTCGAAAACTACGCCAATCTCATTTCAATCCACGCACCCATGAAGGGTGCGACTGCAATGCTTGATGCGTATGTTGTTCTTCAACAATTTCAATCCACGCACCCATGTAGGGTGCGACATCCGCTGTATATGAGGTGTTAGCTGCCGAAGGATTTCAATCCACGCACCCATGTAGGGTGCGACCATGTGCTGAATATTTCAGGCATCTTCATGAAATATTTCAATCCACGCACCCATGTAGGGTGCGACACGGAGAACAAATACGCATTCCGCGATCCCGTGAAATTTCAATCCACGCACCCATGTAGGGTGCGACGTGTTACAAACAATATCATAGCTTGAAGGGAGGTATTTCAATCCACGCACCCATGTAGGGTGCGACTCCAGAGTTCAAAAAGCTTTCCGAACAGAGCGAGATTTCAATCCACGCACCCATGTAGGGTGCGACAAGACATACGTTGAGGCGGGTGGTATCTAATGGCTATTTCAATCCACGCACCCATGTAGGGTGCGACGGCATTACCCGTTGTACCCGGACGAGCTGATGGGATTTCAATCCACGCACCCATGTAGGGTGCGACCTGTAGTCTTATCGTTCTTATGACCAAGCATGTTTTATTTCAATCCACGCACCCATGTAGGGTGCGACGCCAGTGCGAGATCCGGCGAATTTATAAACGAGGGAATTTCAATCCACGCACCCATGTAGGGTGCGACGTTGATGTTCCGTGTGTCCAGGTTGTTCAGCAGATTTCAATCCACGCACCCATGTAGGGTGCGACGCATCCATCTTGTCGATATCATCCAACTTCACCTATTTCAATCCACGCACCCATGTAGGGTGCGACGCCAGTAGAAAATCCGTTCAGACAGCCGTTTTTGATTTCAATCCACGCACCCATGTAGGGTGCGACTCCGATTTTCAGTCGTAATAACTAAAAAAACGAATATTACAGAGAAAAAACAGATAATTAATCCTTATAAGTCTCAATAAAAGATACATATTTTTCATATTATCATATAATAAGGTTATAATGTGGTGCGAATCCACTCAGGATTTTATGTTCGCTTTACATTCGCACTAGAAACTACCTCTAATAGAAACATATCATAAACCGTTTAATCGTCTGCACACGGGGGAGCTCTATTTTTCCTTCTTTAGGCGGCTTACTCTTTATATAGATACAAAGAACCTCCCTCCATTCCCTAGAGCTAGTGAATGTTATGCCGCTTCTCCATCCTATGCAGTAATCGCCTCAAATTTTAAGTTCTTTGGAATGATAATTCTTAGAGCACTATTATAAACTCTTAAAACAAATAGACGCCCCCTATGACAACAGGAACGTCTTTGCTTATAAATTCTAAAATCAAAATTCGCCAGCACCATGAGTATATTGCTTGACTGGAAATGAATCAGAGGTATGTAACGGTATACTAATCGACATAATGATAACTAGTGCAGCCAATGTCAATATAATTTTACTTTTCATTCCCTTTGCACCTCGCTAATTAGAATATTATATCTATGCTGTGCTTCAACAGATGAAATATGTCTTAGTTGCTCAAATAATCTTACACATTTGAGAGTAGCGTCATCATCATGAATTTCAACGGCAGATGACAAACCCTTTAATATGTAGTCTATACTGATACCATATCGCTGACAACCTATATGATAAATAGCTAACTCGATCATGAAGTGTGTATATTGAACTGCTACCACTTGATTGGTATATGATCCGGTATTGCCTTTCTTCTCAGTGTATAAGGAAATATGTCTTTCAAACTTTTGCAAAATATGATCCACATTGAAATCATGTTTATTTGCGGCTTGAACAATTTTTATCAAGGCAGGGAGGATTTGAGACTCTCTTTGTTCTATATAGGCTACATAATCTGGAAGTATATCGAAATTACCCATCATGAGTTGATATAGATATTTATTTGCAACTACCAACATCTTAAATCGCTCTTTGATCTGCTGAGCCTCTTCTGTATCTTCAACAACCCAACTCAAATCGGAATATAATGAAACATACTTTAACGCTTCCTCGTATTCACCTCGTTCGTCACAAACAGCTGAACGCAGTAAATGCGAGTATATGATATACAAAAACAACGGTTGCTTTGGTTTCTTATGTATCCCATATCTACTGGTCTGATAAAATTTATACTGAATCGTCGCCTTTCTGCCCATCTCTTCTGCCATTTCGTCGACTTTTCCCCATTGCCGAAGTGATAGATATGTATTAGCCAAATCCTTCAACGCATCAAGCTGATCCACTTCATCTAAACGTTCGACGAATCCCTCAAATTTAGTGGCTTCCCGAAGATTTTTTTCCTGATCATGACCTAGTGAGATTGTAAACAGTCGATAATGGCATAGGGCTAGCCGTTCAGAATGTTGATACTTCTCACTTTCAGCTACTGATTCATAAATAATTGCGGCTGCTGAATTTTTACCCTGATTAAACAAATCCTCTGCTGTGTCAAAAAGCATCGGCACATAAGCTAGGTTATCCGTCATGTATCGAACAACCTTCTGAATTAAGTCCAGCTTATCCAGTTCAGCACAGCGATACAAAAACGGCTTTAGTCTTCTCCAATTCAGCGGATAAGCAAAACATTCATCCGCATACAGCTCATAATAGCTGCCTTCGGGAAGTCCCATCGCCGCTACCATTCTATCTAATTGCTGCATAGCAATGGGGCGTACACCCTTAATAATAGTGCTTAACGTCCCTGAGTTTATTTTTGATAGTTCCGCAAATTGATTTATAGTTAATCCCGTCTTTTTCAGGTGAAAATCCAATTCTGATCGTATCGTGGTTGTATGTATCAATTCAACAACCTCCAATAAGAATATCCGCATTCGGAACATCCATAATTTAGTATATCCATATAATAATAGTGATAGTATAGATTAATTTAACGCCTGTCAATTAATTCATAAAGCTAGCTTCCCGCACAAAACCCCATTTTGTTTAGGGAGTACCTTCGGGAATCATCCGCTACTATATTTGAATATATTTACAATTTATCACAAAAACCTCATAAGGACAATAATTGATATATAATGAATCTTTTAGTGACTCCAATATTAACTACCTTTTGTCTACACTTCTTATATAAGAGGAGTCGATCATACATGGATAAATCGATTGCAGAGAGATTGGGCATTATCATTCGAGAGATCAGAAAAAGTCAAAATCTAACTCAAGAGGAGCTTGCCGAGAAAATTGGTTCCTCCTTTAGTTATATCGGCAGGCTGGAAAGAGGAGAAGGCAATTTCACCGTGCAAACCCTCGAAAAAATTACAACAGCGCTTAATCTCGACTTCTTTGACTTTATGTCATTAGGTAAAAAAGATAATGAGATCATATTAGAAATTAACTCGCTGCTATTACAGCAAGATGAAGAAAACCAATTAAAAGGATTAAACATCCTTAAAGAGTTATATCGGAAATAAAGAATGAACATTACAAAAGATATCTTTCTTCCTTATACGATTTTTTGAGCCAACATTTCAATCCGATAACTAACTCCTGATTATACGGGAGTTTTTTATTGCTTTACCGATTTGATAATTGAATTAAAATATAATTGGTGTACGCAAAAGAACAGAGCGCTGATAAAATCAACGCTCTGTTCCATTCAGACATTATTTTTTAAAAGTCACCTTCTTAGATAATCCATCTTCCAGGTTCATTTCACCTTTATGGCGAACGAATACATTTTGGTTTCCTTCAAATGTTGGAGGGTTCTTTGGATCATAGTCAACCCAGCGACCATTCCCATTCCCATTCACAGAGTATTCCATGTATTGGGTAGCACCAATGAGTTCATTTTTTTCATCATCAGCTTTAACATTAGGCGGTAATTGAGCAACCGTACCATGATGCACGCCCAGCTCTTTAATGACTTTATCTGTTTTATAATCATACGCTTTTATTTTCACATCATTTCCGTTCACTTCAACCTGAAGTCCCTGTTTAAAATCATTGCCTGTCGACACTTCACCACCATTAGGCCCTGCCGATGCCCAGCCCGCTTGAATCCCAGCTGTGTTCACAACAGTAAAACCACGTTGATCTCCACCTTCTACTACCTTTTTACCTGCCCAATCCGGAAGATTCAGATCCCAGTGACTGTGGCTTGTAAAAAGAATGACTTGCGGGTAATCCTTTAAGATAGCTTCTAATTTAGCCTGGTCCAAGTAATCACCTGTATACGGCGATTGATTGGAACCTGAGATACTGTCCTTGAGGATATGGTGACTAAAGAGGAAGATCGGTTTATTTGGATCGTTCTTGGAATATTGTTCAAGATTCTGCTTTAACCAATCAAGCTGCTCATCGCTAAGATAAACTTCATCCCACAAAGACTCATCATGGTAGTGCATATATTTTTCGGTTCCTAAGAAAAGGAACGGATATCCGTCTAACTCTTTTTTATGGTAGACTTTCTCCTCGCCAGTAAAGTTATAAAAATTTTGGAACATTTCGGATTCCGGCGTATGATTTGGCCACGTATTTTGTGCTAATTTATTCGGTGTTGCCCATTTCGGTTTATAAAACTCATGATTTCCTATGCTGTACCAAACATGTTCTGGATGAGGATTATGATTTAACACCTGTTGTACGGCTTGATATTCAAAATCCCATCCTCGGTCTGTAATATCACCATTCACAATTAATGCTTTTGAATCAGGGTTTACCTGTTTCATATCGTTAAGTACATGCTTAAAGTCATTGAGATCCCCTTGAATGTCACTGATGACATCAAAAGTAAGACCTGGATCTTTGGAGAATAGATGTTCATCCAGTTTTGCTTGAGCTGATCCTGAAAAAGCACCTACATTGAAAACAATAGATGCTGCCATAATACTTGTTAGTAGCTTCTTCACCATGATTCCTCCTAGTTATCATCATTTTCAGAATATCATCCGCAAAACGATATAAGTTTCTATTTTATACTAAACCGGAAATATTAAGGTAATATTCTCCTAGAGTAAATATTGCACAAAAATATGTAAATAAACCAGAGTTGCCACCCTATTTTTAGAAAATAAAAACACATTCGAATGTGAATGTGTTTGCGCATATTATAGTAACTCCTGATAAATATGTGGAAATCGCAGTAAATTAATTATCTTATTTGATAGATACTTTTGCTGGTATTGATCCAACTTTGTATTTATAATTACAGTGCCATTTTCTTTTCTGAATAATTGATCTGTACCATTTTCCACAAATACCATATCAGGATTAAAAGCCATCAACATATTGCCGAATATATTAAACAACACTTCTAAACCTTTATCGAATGATTTCCCAAATAATTGAATTCCAATCTCTGCATTAATTTCCATCCTATATTCTTCTCTTAAAAAATCTAGACTAATAATATCTTCTGTTTCAATATCAAGTGTGAAGTATTTACAGCTAAGGCGAGAAAAGTCCTCGTAGTCAGTTATTTTATCTTCAACTGCTTCACTCACTATATTAAAGATCGTTCTTTTTAGTGTTTCTTGGTCCAATTTTGTGACTAAAAATAATGTACAGTCCATCTCGCTTCTACCCTCCAAATACTCTTGTAATCCTTCCATCCTTAACTAGAATTAATTCTTCAAGTCTTTTCAAATCACCATTCGGGTTTGCTTTTCTTAAAAATGTTTCGGTGATTTCAGCAACTTTTTCATCGGGAAAATCATCTAGGTTAAGAACGATTCGTCCAGACTGCTTTTTTGTTTTTCCTGCTATTTCTTTTACTATACTCTGCACCTTTCCATCTGGCTTTGGTGCATAGCAGTCAAACACGTTCCCTTCAACTAGAAAATCTGGATTCGATCCTTCTATTTTCCCATAACCGTTTCCACCATCAATTTCATCCAGCATCTTAATGTCATAGCCTTGATCAGCCAAGAGATCAGCGGTTTCATTTTGTTTCTTTATTCCATGGGAATCTCCCACTCCATAGTTCCCTTTAGGCTTACCTCCATTAGGTAAAGAGGGTTCTGTTAATTTGGTACCACCTTTAACTGTCCCCTCATCCCCCGACCTCTTACCCCCATCCCCCCCGAATCATTCATGAGATTGGGCATGTTCTTTATCCCAATCCAGTTAAGAGCAAAAACGCCTAAAGCCATAGCTCCCTGCTGCCCCAGATAGGCCGATTTCCCCATCTCATTCATTCGCTCTTGCTCGGCCTGTATCCTTTCACCGAATTTCTCGCGGGTATCGCCAACATCAAATGCCATTTTGGCACCCCATATGGTCGTATTCAAGACCTCCTCGGCAGTCCCTATTGTAACATCGTAAGCCATCTGTTTACCGGTTCCGATCGGATCTTCGACCAAGGCGTTTGCCTTATCTTCAACCGCTCCCCACATCTCGGCGGCCCCCGATTTCGCACCTATCGCGAAGTCTTTGGCTTCATCACCCAGATCTTTGAGTTGGTCACTAAACGACTTTACCTCAATGGCCTTACCATAGTGGACATTGCTCGTCCCTGCAGGGTTTAAGATCTGAGGAGCCGCACATCTGGGATCTAACTGGCCCTGCTCATTGTCCACCTGCATGAATTTATAGGCAATTCTCTTCAATTCCTGACTGGTGACCAGCATGTGCTCGATCGTCAATTTCATGTCGCGATAGGCCTGCTGAAAATCATAATAAAATCTCGAACATGTAGTACCATCCCAACACGACGCCAGCATCTGAATCTGTTGATTCAGCGTGTTTTTGTTCGCTTCCAGCTGATCAGAGGCCCTGTCGAATTGATCCGACACTGCCAGCAGCACCTCAGGAGGTACAAGTATCTTGGACATAGGTCAACCTCTTCGTCATTTTGTTAGATAGTCATTCTACTTGATTTCAAATAACTGGAAAAGGTTCCAAGGTCCTCTTTATGTGGAGTAACGACTCAGTCGAAAATTCCCTAGCGATGCATAGATCTGCAAAAGCATGCAAAAAAGAGTGCCGGTTCAGCCGACACTCGGTAGTCTTGCGCACTGTACGTCAAACTGTAGGCCACCGTTTAACTCTCCCCCTCCAAACAGTTCACGAGTTTAATCTTTTTATTGTTTTTCTTCCTTCTTATTTCCTAAGGAGATTAAAAATCGCCTCCAGCCGTACGCTGTGATTGCATGACTCGCAGGAATATTTCCCTTTCTGGTTTTCCTTGAAATTTTTATATCCCGCGCTTCCTTCGTACAGCCGAAATGTCTTCTTGCAGCAAAAGCATTCCACCTCATAATAAATCAATATGCTTTCACCTCCTTGGGAGCGTTCTTATTTGCGCGTGGCGTGATCAAAGATCGTAATCAGCTCCTGCACATAAGCCTTTACGTGAAGATCGGGGTTTCTCATCAATTCCAGGCTGAATCCATCGATGGCATGCCGGATAGCGAGCGCCATAACTCGGGAGGATACCGGGGTGAATTCTCGAAAGATTCCTTCTTTCGCCCCTGCATGCAGAATCGCCTCAATCGGTTGAAACACACCTTCATCCGTATCCGCCGAAAACAGAGGTTTCCCCTCCTTCGTCCTCATGCCCGTCACGATTTCCACAACGGCAAAAACCATCTTCCGATGATCCACGATAAACTCCAAATTCGCTTCAATATACTTCTTGAGCCTGTTTCTCGGAGAAGCTTCGCTACGCAGAATCGGCTGCATAAAGGACTCATAGGCGATATAATACTCCGTCACCACCTGCTCCAGGAGCTCATCCTTGCCCGCAAAATGATAGGAAATCACCCCTTTGCTAACGTTGGCACGCTTGGCGATTTGACCTATCGAAGCTTGGGCATAACCGACCTCGGCAATGGTTTCGATCGCACATGCCACGATCTGCGCACGGCGGGCCTTCTCAATAAACGACATTTCCTTCTGGTCATTCGTTTTATTTTTAGTATTCATGGTCATATTTTAGTACGATCGTACAGAAAAGATCAATAAGAAGCCTGCCCATCTTTTTGGAAATGGGCAGGCTTCTGCCTGTACTCATATAGATTGCTGAATCCTAACCGTCCGCGATACAAAGTAGCAATCCGCGCTTACATGGTTTACGCAGCCTCAGATTTGCTCACGCGGTCCGTGATCACGGCGATAGCTCCATCTCCGGTTACATTACAAGCCGTTCCGAAGCTGTCTTGCGCAATATAGAGGGCGATCATGAGCGACGTCAGCGTCGTATCGAAACCCAGCATGGACTCCAGCAATCCGAGTGCCGCCATGACGGCGCCTCCGGGAACTCCGGGAGCGGCAACCATCGTAATGCCCAGCATCAGGATAAATGGGAACATCATACCGAGGGAAGTCGGCATTCCCGTCAGCAGCATGACGGCCATCGAGCAGCTCACCAGCGTAATCGTGCTGCCAGATAGATGGATGGTTGCGCACAAAGGAATGACAAAATCAGCGACCTTCCCGCTAACCCCATTCCGCTTGGTTTGGCGCAGCGTAACCGGGATGGTAGCGGCAGAAGACTGCGTACCTATCGCCGTAAAATAAGCTGGCAACATGTTCTTCAGCATGGCAAACGGATTCTTATGCGCGACTTGACCAGCAACCTGGTATTGTATGATCAGGAAAAGCACATGCAGGACAATGATCATAATAAATACTTTGGCAAAGACCGACAGGATCATGGTCACTTGCCCGCCATAGGTTAAGTTGGCAAACACGCAGAGGATATGATACGGCAGCAGCGGAATGATGATCGAGGCAATCAGCTTCTCAACAATCTCCCGGAAATCAACCATGACCTTCTGCAGGGCTTGCCCCTTGATTACTGCCGCTCCCAGCCCCAGCGTAAAGGCAAGCAGCAGAGCAGTCATCACCCCGAATACAGGCGGCATCTCCACTTTGAAAAAAGGCTCCAGCAGCGCCTCTTCCGGATTGGCATAGGAATTAACCAGACCGCCAACCTCCAACATATACGGATACAATAGCGTCGCTGCCAAGAACGCCAACAACCCCGCGATAACGGTGGAGAGATAGGCAAGGCCCGTGGTCACGCCCAGCAGGCGGCCAGCCCCTCTTCCCAGCTCCCCGATCCCGGGAGCAATGAATCCGATGATAATTAACGGTATGGCAAAACCAAGGAAGTTTCCAAACAACCCGCTAAAGGTAGCTAATCCGGCAACCAACCATTCCGGTGAGAATGATCCGATCGCAATGCCGAGCAAAATAGCTATAAGGATTTTCGGCAGTAAGCCGAGTTTTTTCATGTTCATGCTGACATCACCCACAGACGTTATTTTCGTTCATTGTCCACTCCAAACGGACAAAATCCATTGAGCACGGAATGAACAAACTTTATCATATTCTGGATATCATTGTCATTATGCAAAATATGACAGCTAAACATACCCATAACAGATCAGATGACAGATATGGACACCAAATAAATAATGGAAAGGCGAAACGCCTACTCCGGTTCGAGCATGCGCAAAATTGAAGCCAGCCCCGCACATTTCTGTGCGGGGCTGGCTTCATTGAAATGGTTCCATAATACCCTAATATGATGAGATAATGGCAGGATTAACTCCAACAGATCAACCATTATCCTTCTGCTATAAGCCAAGCTCTTTGGCTACTGTTACCCACTCAACCAATGGCTAGGTGAAGTCACTTTAGCTCCTTGAATTAGTGTACCTGATCGAGCAATTGATAGGCCTCTTCCTTCGTTGTCACCGCCAAGAGCGCTTCTCTGAAATCATCATCCATCAGCTTACGGGACAACATCTGCAACACTTTCAAATGCGCATTTTGTTTACTATTACGCGGCACGGCAATCATAAAGATCAGTTTGGCTTCGCTGCCGTCCAAACTCTTCCAGTCGACACCATCCTGCTGGATACCAAAGACCACGCTTGGTTTCAGGACAGCATCCGATTTACCGTGAGGAATCGCAATATTCATGCCGATGCCTGTGGAGCTCTCTTGTTCCCGGGCTAATATGGCCTGTTTAAAATCTCCGTCAGCTCTTACCGCCCCATTCCGCTCCAATACAGCGATCATTTCGTCGATAACAGCATCCTGTGTCGTTCCGACCAGATTCAGGTTAATGAGATCCGGTGATACAATATCCGTCAGTTTCTCAACGCGGATAGCAGAAGCTTCCGTTGCTGTACCGTTATTCATTACGGTTGGAGCCACTTCGGCTGAGTCCGCAGCCAAGGGTTCAGCTGCATCTAATGCCGACGCCTCACCTGCTCCGGCAGGATCCTCTTTCGCTCCTGCTCCTACAACTGCCGGAGTCACAGCAGATACGTCTTTCTTGAGCAGGCTCACCATTATAACCGATACGGCTGCACCGACAATAACAGCGAGGAAGAACATCAGCACATGATCAACGGCACCGAGCACGGCTACAATCGGACCGCCATGGGCAACGCTGTCACCGACACTGCCAAACATGGCAATCACTGAACCCGTCATCGAACCGACCATGATACTCGGAATGACGCGTAGAGGATCTTGCGCTGCGAATGGAATCGCTCCTTCGGTGATACCGAACAGTCCCATTGTAAATGTTGCTTTTCCAGCTTCACGTTCCGCAGGTGTAAACTTCTTTTTATTCAACATTGCTGCCAGTCCCATTGCAATCGGAGGAACACAGATGGCAACGGCAATTTGGCCCATAATCTCATAATTTCCTTCACCGATCATGGCCGAGCCGAACAGGAACGCAACCTTATTCACGGGACCACCCATGTCAAAAGAAATCATCGCGCCCAGAATAAGCGCCAACAAAATCGAACTTGTACCCTGCATGCCCGCGAGCCAGACGGTTAACGCTTCAAACAGATCCGCAACCGGAGCACCAATCACAAAGACGAAGATTAACCCTACAACTAGTGAAGCCAGTACCGGGATAACGATAATGGGCATAATCGGCTGCAATGAACGAGGGACCTTGATCCTTTTAATAGCAAGTGCAACATAACCCGCCAGGA
Source organism: Paenibacillus sp. NPDC093718 (assembly GCF_050279985.1). Classification (NCBI taxonomy): domain Bacteria; kingdom Bacillati; phylum Bacillota; class Bacilli; order Caryophanales; family Paenibacillaceae; genus Paenibacillus; species Paenibacillus sp. NPDC093718. Next base: position 110,446 of record NZ_JBNNUS010000005.1, on the reverse strand, counting down.
AACCAGCAATAATCCCACCGATAAATCCAGCTCCCGCTTCACTTCCATAAAAGCTGCCGCTCGCAGCAATGAACCCGCCGACCATACCTGGTGCAAGACCCGGCCTGTCCGCAATACTCATTGCGATAAATCCGGCAAGGATCGGAACCATGAAGGTAAATGCAGCCGCGCCGATACTCTCAATCGTTTTCCAGATCGAACCTTCCGGTATAACCAGACCACCCGGCGTTTTCACGCCGCCCATCGTCAGTGCGATTGCGATGAGCAGCCCACCGATCACGATAAACGGCACCATATAGGATACACCGTTCATCAAGTGACGGTAGATCGGATTTTGTTTAGGTTTGTTCTCTCCTGTCATATCTTCAGCTGACTTGGACTGTGCCTGATAGACGGGCACATCCCCTTTGATCATCCGTTGGATCAGCTCTTCTGGACGACGGATACCATCCTGCACACCAACGACAAGCAGTTTTTTACCGACAAACCGGTCCTTCACCACCGTCTTATCCGCTGCGATAATAATGCCATCCGCTTCACGGATATCCTGCTCCGTGAATTGATTCTCCACGCCAATGGAGCCTTGGGTCTCAACCTTCAACTCTACGCCCAGCTTCGCGCCTGCCTTCTGCAGATTCTCAGCGGCCATATACGTATGTGCAATTCCGTTAGGACATGAAGTAATCGCTAATATTTTCATGATGCTCATTCTCCTTTGCTGTCATGTTCCCGCTTACATTTATAGTGTACACGCTGAAAACGCTGTTATCGGATGAACTTTTTACCGGAACTTCCGGAAAAACAGGTTTATTTCGCAATAAAATACTCCACAAAGTGGAGCCTATGCGACAATGCTTATTCCAAATACTTTGCGGGGACCCCGAAAAATGTAAAAAGCAGGACGTATACGTCCTGCTTCATCATCCCAGTTTCTACTACTAATTTTACCCTTTTAACGTATTCAGCAATCGCATCACGTCCGTCTCCTTAGACAACGCGCTGACCAAAGCCGGCTGCTCACTGATCCGTGACAATTCCCTGAACAGCTGCCGCATCTCTTTCCGCTCATCATGCTTGACCGCAAGCAAGAACACAAGCTCTACCTTCTCGTTTCCCCAGGTAATCGGCTGCTTCAATGTAACAACAACGATGCAGGACTGTTTAATCCACTCCGAGCTGCCATGTGGGATGGCAATGCCACCCCCAATCGTTGTAGCAGACATATTCTCACGATCCAGCACACTTTCCGTGTACCCTGACTCGACATACCCCTTGTCCTCCAGCATTTGCGCAAACTTGGTTATTAACTGTTCTGGACGCTCTACCTCCTGCTGAGGAAAGACGAGAAAAGGTGTCGTATATTTCAAAAAGACCGATTCCTCAGCCGTCCTGCTGTCCGGCTCATCGATCCGCCGGATCGCTTGCTCCAGCTTCCGCTCGTCGCTGGCCTCGAGCAGAGGGGAAACGAGGATATGAGGTGATTTTAGCTCGGGCAGTTCAACGGTCGTAATGACAAGATCCACCTCATGAGCAACCAGATAATCCTGCACTTCCGCTCTCGACATCGTTGCCTCTACATGCACGGACGGGAATCTCCGTTCCACTTTCGCGAGAAGCAATTGGGACATCCCAACGCCCATATGACACACGATAATGACCTTCTGTGGGTGGCTCTCGTTCTGGTGAAGCCGTTCTACAGACGCCTGAAAATGCAGCGTTAAATATGCTGCTTCCTCTTCGGGAAAGTACAGATGGAGCGCTCCCCCTACCTCTTCCAGTGCCATGATGACCCGATCGAACATATAGGGATACATCTTTTTGATCTCAGCCAGCATCGGATTGGACACAGCCAGACCATAATGAAGACGGTTCATGGTCGTGTACAAATGCACTTTTAACCCGTTCAATAATACCTGGTCCTTCGAAAAAGGGATCATATTCAGCTCCGACATCCGCCGAATCAGTTGCTCAACCAATTGGGGCAACAGGGGGTGGCTGTCTGCCAGATCGCTCCGCCGAGCGCCTCCATCTTCCTGCGTGTATCGGAACTTCCCGCCAAGCAGGTGCAGGGTTAGATAAGCGGTTTCTTCCTTGGAAAAAGGTACAGCGAACAGCTTTTGCAGCTGCTTCAAAAAGCCTATCGCCCATGCAAATTCCGCTTTGTTCTCCAGAAAGGCCATGTCCTGCTCGGAGAGCGAAATCGGCTGTCCCAGCTTGGTCCGTTTGACCATGAGCAGAATATGCAGCATCAGGCTTTCAAAGGTTTCATCGGTAAAGCGGAGCTGATGCTGCTTTTGTAAAGCCTTCAACTCATTGGATACGGTTGCAATCTCGTGCGGTTCAAACTGGTTACGCATCATCTGTCCCGTCAACTCCGGGCGGTTGATCAATTGGTTCAACCGCGCCAGCGCCATCCGTTTGTTCTTCTCCGAGCCCTCGATCATGAAGCCTACACGCTGCTTCGTCACTAAGCTCAGATCAAAGCTGCGCAGCCAGCCCTCAATCTTTTCCATATCCCGACGGATAATCGCTTTGTTCACGTAAAACGGTGAAGCCAGATTCTGCAGGGTTACGGGCTTCGAGTTCATCAAGAGCCGATATGCAAGGTGTAGCACCCTTTCCTCATCGGATTCATCCACGGTGGTACTCTCGTTTGAATACAAGCGGTGGAATAAATCAGCCTGATCCGCTTCTCCGATCTCCAGATAGACGCCAAGTCCCGGCCTCTTCACCAGATGGCCACTAGAGTGCTTAACTATATATTCTTCAATTACCTTCAGATCGTTTCGGATCGTCTTCTCCGAGCACTCGGTCTGATCCGCCAGATCCTGAACGAGCCACAGCCGGTTCGGTTCCATTAACAAATTGCGAAAAATCTCTTTTTGCCTATTATTCATTCCGATCTCCCTATTCAACTTATTTGGAGAGCTCACAGATCATGGAGCAGGTACATTGTCCTACGTATATCATATCCGGGTCTCTATGGCAATCTGATCTGAGATGATACACGAGATTGGATCAAAAGAATGGCATGTTGACGGAAAAGCTGAACATATACAGTAATTGATCAATCTGACGCAAACAAAAAAGAGTGCCGAAGAAATTCGACACCCTTGTTCATGATCCTTATCATGATCCTCTTACATTTTAAAAAATTCGTTCGGTTGCACTGCGTATCTTTCCGATAAAAGCCTCCACAGCCTCCCTCGCCGACTCCGCTCCCGTCACGGCGGAGATCACCGCGACGCCATCCGCTCCCGCTCCAATCACTTCCTCCACGCGCTCCACGGTAATCCCGCCGATCCCTACGATCGGCAGATCGATTTCAGCTAAGCGCAGTTCACGGAGAATCGCTGGGCCTTGCACAGCCTTGGCATCCTCCTTCGAGCGGGTCGGATAGATCGGTCCGATGCCAAGATAATCGGCACCGTGGAGGATGGCACGCCTCGCTTCCTCTACCGTGTGGGCGGAAACTCCCAGAATCCGGTTACCGATCCGTTCACGTACGGAAGCCGCGCATTCGTCGTCCTGGCCGATGTGCACACCGTCGGCGTTCAGCTTCAGTGCCAGCCCCACATCGTCATTAACGATGAAGGGTACGCCTGCTTGGCGGCACTGCTCCTGGATCCGGCGAGCCAGTCGGATCATCTGCTCGCCAATAAGAGCGCCCTGTCCCTTCTCGCGGAACTGGACCATGGTTGCGCCTCCAGTTAGTGCCTTCTGCACAATTCGGCTTGGCTCTTCGATACAGTTCACGCTGCCGAGTACGAGGTACATCCGCAGATGCTGCCTCATCATATCGGGTGCCACTCTACCCGTCATCGCAGCACCTCCTGACGGCGGCGATTGTATGCCCAATGATTCGTTGGACCATGTCCCTGCCCCAGGTATAAACCGTCCTCAATAGCCGCTTGGATGAATGAGCGTCCGCTCTGAATGGCATCGATTACGCTCAAGCCTTTGGCCAAGCCTGCGGTGATGGCCGCAGAGAAAGTGCAGCCGGTACCATGGGTATGAACGGTATGAATTCGTTTGCCATATAATTCTGTGAAGGCCGTACCATCGTATACCAGGTCCATGACCGGAGGACTGCCGCTGCTGTCATTCTTGATAATAGGGGAGCGTCCCTCATTAAACTCCCCGTTATCACTGGCAGTTCTCGTTTGACCATACGCCTTTTCGGACTGAGGCAACTCTTCCTGCTGCATACCCGCTGCTATAGCTGGTCCCTTATCCCTCTCGTGATCCGCATCTTCACCGCTGCCAAGCAAGCCCTCGTCATGCCCGCCTTTGATCACAACCATCTTTGGCCCCAGACCATGAATGCGTCTCGCCGCTTCCTTCCGATCTTCCATCGTGCGGATACGCATCCCCGCCAATACTTCGGCCTCCGGTATGTTGGGGGTGACAATCAGCGCCAGCGGCAGCAAATCTTCTCTTAAAGCCTGCACCGCTTCGCTTTGCAGCAGCTCCGCTCCGCCCTTGGCGATCATCACGGGATCCACAACGACCCTCTTCCAGCCGAATGCCCGAATCCGGTCAGCCACCAGGCGAATGATCTCCGCGTTGAACAGCATGCCGGTCTTCAATGCATCGACTCCGAGGTCCGAGCCTACCGCTTCAATCTGTTCCGCAGCTGCTTCGGGAGGCAGCGGATATACGCCGTGAACCCCCAAGGTATTCTGCACCGTGATTGCCGTAATCGCCGACATGCCGTATACGCCGAGCTCCTGGAAGGTTTTTAGATCTGCCTGAATGCCGGCACCTCCGCCGCTATCAGACCCGGCAATCGTCAGTGCCCTGGGAACATGAGTCTTGCTCATCGTGTGCCACCTGCAGCGGCCGCTTCCGCTTCCCGGACAGCTGCATATCCTTCCAGCGAGTCTGGATGAAGCTTTGCCAGCTCATCCAGGAAAGCGATCTGGAAGCTTCCTGGTCCAAGATCCGCGGTTCGCTCTGCGGCTTTTGCCGCCGCGGCCCCGTAGAAGGCCAGTCCCGCCGTACCTGCAAGCAGCAGGTTTGCTTCTACCGCGGCAAAGGCACCCAGCACCGAGGTCAGCAGGCACCCTGCGCCGGTCACCTTCGTGAGCAGAGCATCCCCGCCGGTAATGAGGCGTACCTCGTTTCCATCGGTAATCACGTCCTCTTCACCGGTAATGGCCACGATCGTGCCTAATTCGCGTGCAGCCCGCACGGCCAGCTCGGCATGATCACTGCCTGCGCTATTGCCTGCGTCTACGCCTTTGATCTCGCGGGCCTCCCCGACAAGGTGAGCGACTTCAGCCGCATTTCCGCGCACGAGCGATACCTTCACCTCGCTTAGGATCCGCAGCGCCGACTCCGTTCGAAAACGGGTCGCTCCTGCACCGACCGGGTCCAGCAGGACCGGCACGCCGTGTGCGTTCGCCGATTGTCCGGCGATCATCATCGCATCAACAAGCTCGCGGTTCAGCGTGCCGATGTTCAATACGAGCGCGCCCGCGATGGCGGCCATATCCGCCACTTCCTCCGGCGCGTAAGCCATGACCGGCGACGCGCCCAGCGCGTACAAGCCGTTAGCCGTAAAATTCGTCACCACCACGTTCGTCATATTGTGAACGAGGGGGCTCATTTGCTGTACCTTCGTTAAAAGCGCCGAAACTTCTTTTTCCCATGCATGCATATGAATCAGCCTCTCTTATCTATAATGGAATTTATGTGCTCGTGACGACTTCTTACAGAACCGCAGCCTGCAGCTGCACCGGCCATTCCTCCTGCTTATAAGCCATGTCCCAAAACATATACTCCAGCTGGCAGCTCAGCATGAAATGCTCCTTCATCCGTTCCCGCTCGGCTGCCGTCGCACGCTCTGCCCATTCATCGACACGGTTGCAGAACTTGGCTGTCGCGTCTTCCCCACGATTGCCGTAGAAATAAATCCAGTCATAGAACGGATGGGATGCATCCGGCTTCACTTCATCCAGCAGCTTGCGGCCAATCTCCAGGTACGTCCACGGGCAAGGAAGCAGTACCGCCATAATCTCGCCCAGACTTCCCTCATGCGCCACCGTCAGCATATGACGGATATAATGATGCGCGGACGGAGCCAGCGGATACCCCTGAAGCTCTTCATAGGTCACCCCGGCGGCTGCGCAAAAATTCTGATGCGGGTGCACCTCGCTGTGCAGGATAAATGAAATCTGTTCGTTAAAGGTCGCGATCTCTTCCCTGCTGGTCGATTTGGATATGGCGATACCGTAAATCCGCATGTAGGCATTCAAATACTCAAAATCCTGCTTCACATAGTGAATCAGCTGTTCCCGCGCCAGTTTCCCCTCGGCAATGCCTTTTACGAAGGGATGATCGAAGATTGCTTGAAAAATGCCTCCCGCCTGCTGACGGAGCTCTTGCGTATAACTCATTTTTGTCCCCACCTCCAACATATTGAAGAGCAGGAAGTCCATAAGACACGACTTTCCAGGCAACGCTAAAAAGCCGCCCCGAAAACTGGAGCGGCTTCGTCAACAAGCCCCGAGTGCGCCAAAAAACGCACCGAGACCTCATATACGAAGGCTCCACTTTCCTACGCTAGTACGAACTAGATCAGGTTCAAAGGGTCCAAGATACGCTCTTGTCTCAGCCGCTAACGGCTCCCCTAGTGGACTTCCTATTCTTTTGTCTAATACTGTACATAGGTTTATGGGTGGTGTCAAACGTTAACGGTTCGTGGACGGAACTTCGCGCTCGCAACCTCTTCATGACCGGGTGATCATGATGTTCTACGGTGGCAGTAGTCTTTTTGCGAGATAAAATCGCCGGCTGCCCCAAACTTGTTTCAGAAACACTGACGCTCGGCTGTCATATATGCCCCCGCATAATGAGTACATAAGAGCAGTTCAAATATATGAAGTTTGAAGGAGCGAGCGGATTTATGACAAACCAACCGAAAGCCGTTAAACCCATTCCGGATGGCTACACATCCGTAACACCATGGATTATCTCAAGAAACTCCGCAGCGCTGATTGAATTCCTGGAGCAGGCTTTTCAAGCCGAAGAGTTAGCCCGCGTCTATGTTGGCGATGGTATCATCGGCCATGCCGAGGTGCGAATCGGAGATGCCGTCGTGATGATGTTTGACGCAAAGCCGGAATGGCCGGATAGCCCGGCGTACCTCCGTCTATATGTTGAGGATTGCGATGCTGCCTACCAACAAGCACTCGCCGCAGGAGCCGTCTCGGTGACGGAACCAACGAGTTTGTTCTTCGGCGACCGGGTGGGACGGGTACGGGACCCGTTCGGCAACTTATGGTGGATTCAGACGCGATTGGAGGACCTGACCCCCGAGGAGATGGAACGACGAGCCCAGGACCCGGAATACATGAAGGCAATGACCTATGTTGCAGGATCGGAGATCGTGGTGAAGATTTCATAACAAGGTGAAGTGAAGCAAAAGCGTTATTTCAGGGAGAACATGGGTGGATTCGTTGCCCCAGCGATATGCTTGGATGGCTGTCGATTATGATCGATGTAGGGACCTGGTAACTCAGAGTAGCTATGGTTTATAGGTAGAAACTGGGGGGAATACAGAGTGTATAGCTGAGCTACTGCTGGTATTGGAACTGCTTCTGGTATTGGAACTGCTTCTGGTATTGGAACTGCTTCTGGTATTGGAGCTGCTTCTGGTATTGGAGCTGCTTCTGGGCTTGGTGCTAATGCTGGTATAGGTGACTACTGCTTTGCTACTTACTGATATTGGTGCTACTGCTGTTTTGGTGCGACTGCTGGTATTAATGCTGCTGCTGATCATGGTGCTACTGATCTCGGTGCGACAGCTGGTCTTGGTACGACTGCTGGTCTTGGTGTTACTGATCTCAGTGCGACTGATCTCAGTGCTATTGCTGATCTTGGTGCTACTGATCTCGGTGCGACTGCTGGTCTTGGTACGACTGCTGGTCTTGGTGTTACTGATCTCAGTGCGACTGATCTCAGTGCTATTGCTGATCTTGGTGCTACTACTGATCTTGGTGCGACTGCTGATCTTGGTGCTACTTCTGGTCTTGGTGCGTCTGTTGATCCTGGTGCGACTGCACAAGCCCAATGAGGACTGAGGATACGTTATTTAGCTGAAAAGGCGTAATTTTCGAGATCTAACGGACACCAGGTACGTTATTCATAGAATATGATGACAAATATGCACCTTATGGAAGGAATAAGGGATCCTGTGTCCGTTAGATTTAAGAATTGGACCCGAATCAGGTAAATAAGGGAACTGGTGTCCGTTAACAGTTCAGGGGCAGCGGCACGAAGAACGAAGTTGGTTAAGCAGTGCTGGCGAGTAATGTGGGATGCAGTTGCATAGCGGCATACTTTCGACACTGCGATGCTGGACACGCTGCGTTGCTGCGACGCAGTGATACTGGACACATCTGCGTTACTTTCGACGCGGCGATGCTGCCGACGCTGCGATGCTGCCGACGTGGTGGTACTGCCTACCGCGCGATGCTGCCGACGCGGCGATACTGTCGACGCTGCAATGCGGCGATGTTGGCTACGCTGCGATTACCGACGTAGTCGTACTGCCTTCGCGTATTGCTACCGATTCGGGGTGCTGGACACACTGCAATGCAAAAAAAGGAGGCCTCCTTCAAGATCTAAGATCTTTTGGGAGGCCTCCTTTTTTGACTTTCCTAGCATTATCCGCTCTACGATAATACTAGCCTGCAGCATTCGTCTTCATTCATTACTGAATGCCGTAGAATTCCTGCAGCTGGTCAATCATCAGATTCGCAGCCAGGATGCCGCCTGCCGTATTCCAGATGGCATCGTCCACTTTGTGGGCCTGGCCGTTCTTGACGACGTTCAGGTTTTTCCACAGCGGATCGTTGATCCATTCCTGCTCAGTTTGGTTGGCACCGCCATCTCCGGTTTCATAAGTGAAGTAGAACAGTCTGTCGGCTTCCACCTCAGGTAAACGCTCCTTCGTGATCTCGTCAACGAAATCGTCCTTGGCGTTCTTGGTCATGTCGTTGCGGGCGATGCCGATTTTATCGAAAATGACGCCCGAGAACGTATTGGTATGGTACACGCGCGTCTTGCCTGCCATGAAACGGACCACGGAGACAGTCTCGTCCAGCTTGCTTCCGGCCTTCTCTTTGAAATCCTGAATCCGCTTGTCGTATGCAGCCAGGAGCTCTTCGCCTTCAGATACCTTGTTCAGTGCCTTGGCATACAGCTCAAAATTGGTCTGCCACTCGCCGCGAAGATCCTCGGCAAAAACAGTTGGCGCGATCGCCTTCAATTGCTCATATACTTTCTCCTGACGCATCTTGTTGCCGATAATCAGATCCGGCTGCAGGCCGGCGATCAGCTCGATGTTCGGCTGGCTCTCTTCCCCGACAACGGTAACGCCTTCCATCTGGTCTTTAATATGCGGGTACCATGGGTCGCCTGTCCAGGATCTAACGGCACCTACAGGCTTCACGCCCAATGCGAGAAGCGCCTCGGTTCCTTCGTTCGTAAGGACGACAACCTTTTGAGGCGTTCCCTTGATCGTTTCCGTCCCCATGGCATGCGTAACTTCATACGATTCGCCGCCGGCTGCTGCTCCGCTGCTGCCCTCTGTGGTATTCGTTGTGTCGCCGCCCGCGTTGTTTGCATTTTCTTTCGCTGGGCTTGCTCCGCACCCGGCAAGAATCACGATCATGATGAGAGCCAGCAAGCTAAACTTGAGACCTCTCGTTGATTTTTTTGCCATTCCTTTTCCCATACCTATCTAAATCCCCCTCGTGTCATATCCCTCTACTTGAAAATCATTATCAATCACTGATTCAAAACTATAAAGGGTTTTATGAAAAATATCAAGATATTTATGAGAATGATTATCAAGATCATTGACAGATAACGTCCCTTCACCTAAAATTCATATGAACTTAATTATTCATGGACTTAAGAAAGTGAGTATATATGCGCGTATTCGGACTATTCATATCGCTATTGGCGCTGGCTGCTGCCGTTATGGGCAGCATCGCATTCGGAGTTACAAACATACCTCTTCATCAGGTATGGGAATCGTTCACTCACTTCAACGGAAGCAACGAGCATCTGATCATTCTCACGGCAAGACTGCCCCGGGGGCTCATTGCGCTTGCCGTAGGAGCATCCCTGGCTGTTGCAGGTGCGCTCATGCAAGTCATCACGCGCAATCCGATTGCATCGCCCAGCACGCTGGGCGTGAACTCCGGTGCAGCCTTCTTCATTATTATGTCTGCGGGCTGGCTGGGCATAAGCGGACTCCAATCCCTTACCTGGGTCGCGCTGATCGGAGCCGCGGTAAGCGGCGGTATCGTGTTTTTCCTGGGCAGCATCGGCAGGGACGGCATGACGCCGGTAAAAATCACCCTCGCGGGTGCCTCCATAGCCGCCTTCTTCCATTCCTTAACGCAGGGATTAATGCTCTCCGACGGCAAAATGTTCGATCAGGTGCTGGTATGGCTGGTCGGCTCGGTAGCCGGACGGGATTTGAACCAACTTGCAGCTGTGTGGCCGTACATGACCGTTGGCATGCTGGCTGCACTCCTGCTGGGCCGTCATTTGAATGCCCTCTCCATGGGAGACGACATCGCCCAGAGTCTTGGGCAAAAAACAGCCCTTATTAAGCTGTTAGCGGCAGCGGCCGTTATTTTGCTGGCTGGAGGTTCCGTTGCCGCTGCGGGACCCATCGCATTCGTCGGAATCATCATCCCGCATATCGTCCGATATTTAATAGGAAATGATTATCGCTGGATTCTGCCTTACAGCGCGGTGCTGGGCGCACTTCTGCTGGTGACGGCCGATCTCGGTTCCCGATATATTGCCATGCCGAAGGAAGTCCCGGTTGGCGTGATGACCGCAATCATCGGCGTGCCGTTCTTCGTGTACATAGCCAGGAAAGGAAAACGAGCACAATGAGTAAACACCGCATATTCCGCTCCAGGAACGCTAAAGTATCGTTTATGCTGGAGAGAAGAACACTATGGGTATGCCTGATCCTATTCGTGCTTTGCATCGCCGCCATGATTATTAGCACAGGAACGGGAAGCCAGTTTGTTTCGCCGCTTCATGTCATAAGGGCATTGTTCAGCAATGCTCCGCCCATGGAGCAGGTCATCGTCATGCAGCTGAGGCTGCCTCGAATTATTATCGCCGTGCTGATCGGCGCTGCTCTCGCGGTAGCGGGGGCTATTCTGCAGGGCGTCATCCGCAATCCCCTGGCCTCCCCCGATGTCATCGGCATAACAGAGGGAGCATCGCTTGGAGCGGTTCTCTTTATCTTCATATTCACGGGCACCGTATCGATTCATTGGATGCCGCTATTCGCCATCCTCGGTGCTTTTTTCATTACCGGACTGCTGTATGTGCTTGCGTGGAAGAATGGCGTATCGCCGCTGCGGCTCGTCTTGATCGGGATCGGGGTATCGGCTGCAATCAAATCGATCTCCTATATGCTGATCATATCCGGACCGCTGCAACTGGCCGACCGCTCTCTTACCTTCATGGCAGGCAGCATTTACGGCATGTCCTGGGATAAGGACGTTTTGACTCTGCTGCCTTGGATCGCCGTGCTTCTACCGCTTACTTGGCTGCAGGCCCGCAATGTGAACATTCAAGCCTTAGGAGACGACGTTGCCAGCAGCACGGGCGCCCAGGTTCAGAAGCAGCGGCTGATCCTAATCGGACTCAGCGTAGCCCTGGCCGGAGCTGCCATCTCGATCGGCGGCGCCATCGCCTTCATCGGTCTAATGGCACCGCACATGGCTCGTAGGCTGGTGGGGCCCAACTTCGGAAGCGTACTACCGGTCAGCGCCCTGATCGGTGCGATTCTACTGCTTGTCGCCGACCTAGTAGCACGGACGGCATTTCTGCCGCGCGACGTGCCGGCAGGTGTATTCACCGCCGCGATCGGCGCGCCGTTCTTCCTCTACTTGCTGTATCGTAACCGCAATCGATTCTAGAACCGAAAGGAGCTGGCGTCATGAATACGCTGGAAGCAAAGGGATTGGGTCTGTCCTATGGGGGAGACTTTATATTCGAAAATCTGGATTTAACCGTGCCTATAGGTAAAATCACCGTGTTTATCGGCAGCAACGGCTGCGGCAAGTCCACTTTGCTGCGCTCCATGGCCAGACTGCTGAAACCGCAGCGCGGCTCGGTTGTATTGAACGGAGCAGACATCGCAAGTTTGTCCACGAAGGACGTGGCGCGTAAGCTCGCTATTTTACCCCAAGGACCTACGGCCCCGGAAGGATTGACGGTGATGCAGCTGGTAAAGCAAGGACGCTATCCGTACCAGAGCTGGCTTCGTCAATGGTCACGCGAGGATGAGGAAGCCGTCACGGCGGCGCTGGCATCCACAGGTTTGACTGAACTGGCTGGCCGTACGGTTGACTCGCTATCCGGCGGCCAACGCCAGCGGGCTTGGATCGCGATGACGCTTGCACAAGAGACGCCGCTCATTCTGCTTGATGAACCAACCACCTATCTGGATTTGACGCACCAGATCGAAGTGCTGGATCTGCTGTATGAATTAAATGTTCAAGAGCAGCGGACCATTGTAATGGTGCTGCATGATATCAATCTGGCCTGCCGCTATGCCGATCATATCGTCGCCATTCGCGACGGAAGCATCAAGGCCAAGGGCACACCGGGAGAAATCATTAATTCCGAGCTGATGCAAACCGTGTTCCAACTGCCGTGCGAGATTATTCCGGACCCGCTGTACGGGACCCCGATGTGCGTCCCGCGCGGGAAGGGCATGCGCAGGCCTTCAGAGGTCAAGCAAGAGCTAGCGGAACCAAAACAACCAACAACGCCGACACCCGCCCCTGAACTGGCACCGGTATAGTACGGATTGCAATAAAGCCGACTCCTTTTCGCATTCAAGCGCCAGGGGTCGGCCTTTTATTTTCCGAGCTTTCTCGCCGAAGGAGCTGTCTTCTGAACCGGCTTCGCTAATCAAGATACTGCGGGCAGCCGGAACGGCAGCAAATCATCTGTTAAACGAATCGACTAGCCACCCGTCCATTATTTTGGAAACAACAACCGACAACGTTCGTTCTGGAAACATGCCGACACAAAGAAAGACCACCCTAACCATCAGGGCAGTCACTGTATTTGGAATAAGTCTAAAACATAGGATTTGTCTGCCGTCGCTCACGACTGCTCCGTTATCGATACATCATGACCATTTGCCTACACGCAGGTCTTTTTTTCTTTGACGATACTGAAGCACTTTGAACAGCTTGGACTTTTCACGTTTCCGTTGTTCCAGCAGGTTCTTTACCCCTCGCATCAACATCCGGTACCTCATCTCATCCTCGTGGCCGAACTTGCGCATCTCGTCAAAATACTCGTCCGTCATCCTATCACTCCAGCTGTATAAGTCTATAGAACTAGAGTATAGGACCGAACTATACAATTTCTAAACAAGACTGGATTACATCCTATCACTCCAGCTGTATAAGTCTATAGAACTAGAGTATAGGACCGAACTATACAATTTCTAAACAAGACTGGATTACATCCTAAGCAGATGGCTCCTGCATAGCTGATCTGCCGGCAGACTTCACGGCTTGCTGCCTTCGCCGTAGAAGAGCCAGTACTTTCTCACCTCGCCAGGCGGCTTCAGGAAGAGTGAAAAGGGGGATTCACCTTTATCCGCCTGCCGTCGTACTCGCTCGATTCATCCCATTGCTGTACAGCGAATATTCGTTTCACATCGGATCGACAGGTATTATACAATGAACAAAAAAAGGGGGCGTTGTTCATGTGGAGTATATTCAGGTTCAACGGGCCGGTCTGGGCAGGCATTGCGGCGGGCATTCTTCTCGGGCTGTTCCTGAAGATCACCCAGCACATCACCTCGCTGGAGGTCTACACGCTGCTCCTGAACGTCGATTACGTGCCTGTCCTGAAGGAGCTGAAGCTTCCCGAACTGATCGAGTTTGCGCTGCACCTCGTCATCTCCGTCCTGCTGAGCATTCTTCTAGCCATCTTTCTGAAGTCAAAGAACTGGCCTCGGGGGAGAAGCTTGTCTTGGGTTTCCTTGGTCTGTCTGGCCGTAGGACTTCTCCTGTATCCGACTACCGTTTTGTCTAACCGTACGCCGGAGTTAACTGACCTCGCTGCCCTCCTATTCTGGCTGGCCGGTCATCTGTTATACGGCATAACTTTGGGCTGGCTGCTGACGGGTTCACGCGGAGCTTCAGCCTAGTTTCGGATAGCAGCCTTACGAAAACGCCGTTTTATGGATTAACGCAAAATGACCGCCCCGTTGAATGGGAGCGGCTTGAGCGTACAGTATTTGTTTAGTACAATTTTTTTAGATTTAATTTCCCAACGCTTTCAGTTGATTAACGATAGGTAAAACCCAATTTGGCAAATTAACTTCCCTATGCTTAATTATCCCGAATTCAGCTTCCAGCACAATTTCTCCACTTAGTGCGCTATTATCTATCACAAGTAGATGATCAACCAGGCCCAAATATTGGAGAAGATTTTGCATAGAAGAATGATGCCGATGCATGATATCTTTGGCAGGGATGTGGTGACCCCCATTACGAACTCTGCCGGCTACTCGTTCAACATTAAGATTTGGATCACCAAGGCCTACATAAAACATGGTGATCTGGAAACCATTTGCTTTTGCTTCCTTCATAAGCCTAATGGCATATCCACCCGAGAGCGTCGTTCTATAGAGAAATCCCGTTGAAATTGAAGGCATTCTCGAGCTAATTTTATCGCCTCTTTTCCTGCTGAGACGCGGGCAGATTCAGGTAGCTCCGGGCTCAGACGCCGAGCCAGTGCATCGGGATCAATATTTACACTTACCCCAATGCGGTCGATGATAAGATTACGAATCGTACTCTTCCCACTCCCGTTGTTACCGGCAAAAACAAACATCGTTGTTGGTTCAGCTGTCTTTTCCCGAGACATATTCCTTCTCCCCATTAGAATACTCCCTTACCAGTTTGCCAAAATCATCTTTATATACAACATAAGATTCGTTTACTTTGGCCTCAAGTCTTGCTCTTTCGCCAGTCAGCCTAATAAGTTTGGTTAATTGTTTATCCTTTGTCATAACCACAACCTCCACTTATTGTCGTTGAATACCGTTTCTCTTTTAAATCATATCACAAACTGATTAATCCACCATATAGGATTAGCTTGTATAAACAACTTTGAATTCGACTAGTCATTAAACGCAAAATGACCGCCCCGTTTGAGTGGGAGCGGTCACAGCTATGAACCTGAATGCGTAAATGCTGCACTCATACTATGGAGCTTCACTTTGGCAGTGCTAGCGTCCCAAGGACAAGTCCTTGTCCACTTCGCTATCGGATTCCTCATCCTCGACGTTCGCGTCGTCGCCGGATGCAGCTACGCCATCCATGAAATCTTGAATCTGACCGCTGTTGCGGGTCAATGTAGCAACGGAAACCTCATGCTTCTTCGCGATATCAGACTTCGTTGTTGAAATGTTAAGCGATGAAGTTACTATATATTCTAACGCACTTGCATATCCGCCCTGTTTCCGGTACTTCGGATTGGTTTCTCTGGAGAAGCTGTTCCAGACCATCAGAAGGCTGAACACTTGAAACAGCTGCTGATCATCCTGCAATTCGTAATCCCGGCAGATTTGAGGAAACACAGACTCTGCAAGCTCACGATGCTCATCAGCGTTCCAGTCCATCCATCCCAGCTTGTCGTTAATCATCTGCCGCAATTGATCGACCTGTAGCTTAGGCTCTGCTGCTCTCGCACCAGGGAACTGGATGACTTTACCGTATACCGTGCGTTCATCTCTTTCAAGACAACATCTTTTGTACTTTTTCCCGCTTCCGCAGTGACATAGATCGTTTCTTCCTAGCTTTTTCATTTCCTAGCTCCTATTTGAATGATTTCTTCTATTATACATGGAAAATACGAAAATGCGCATCCCAAGCCTGTAGACCCTTAAGGCATGCCGGCCTTCCGCGTCATAACACGCTCTTACAGGGGGGGCTTCCGATAAGAAGGTGTCCAGGCAAGTTAGATAGCAAAAAAGCGCGGGTCCCCTCTATGAAAGCCGCGCCCCTTCATATTATTCTATAATATCGTCATAACGCAAGTAGGATGTAACAAATTTGTTAGAACCTATAATAGACTTATGCCATTTTTGGTAAAGATTCCATAGATTCGCGCCTTAAGGCTCATTGGCCTGGTCCAAACGTCACAGATAGCGACCGAGCATCTCCACCACCGAGTCGGCGCACATCTGGTATCCTTCCTGGTTCAAGTGAAGGCGGTCATCCGACAAATAACCGCTCAGATCCTCTTTGACCTTGGCGTTCAGATCATGAATCGTAATGCCCATCGGCACAAGCGCCTCCATCGCTGCCTGATTGTAGGCGTCAATCTCTTCATTGCTTCTGCCCTCGGATTGCGGATGCACCGGTGTCGTCGTGGCAAATACGATATGCGCATCTGTCCGCTGCAGTTCGTGGGCAATCCGCTTCAAATTGCTTACATAATCGGTGATCGGCGTCAGTAATTCATCCCTCGGAGCCTCGCGGTGCACATCCCACAGCCCATTGTTCCAGTGGACGATATCAGGCGTCCCCAGCTCTTTCATCCAGAGATTGACGCCCCACAGCGTATAAAACGAGAAGCGCCCGTTCTCCGCCGGTGCCACGACTTCTGCAAGGCCTGCCAGCCCTTCTCTAACGTAAGGCTCATATCCCTCCCGGATGGAATCGCCCAGCAACAATATCCTCTTCATATATCCGCCTCCTCTTCAATCCATCTATACTCGTAACGAAACGGCCTTATCCTGATCACCTCAGGATAAGACCGCTCGAGCAGCACTACGGCTGAACCTGTTGGTTCCTCCAGATTAATAGCCCAGTGCGGTTTTGGCTTCCTTCCACTTCGCATTCAGCTTGTCGAACGCAGCCTGCAGATCTTCTGCCACAATATATTCCTGAACATAATCGCCAGTACCGATACCGATTTGCGCTTTATTGGCGATCTCGTTAAACTTCGGATCGGTTGCTTCACTTTCGATCAACGTCGGATTGAACGATTGGAATTCGGCAAGCTGCGAGATGGAGGACTCTGCCGACTTGATGATCGGCATGAAGCCGGAATCTTCCACATAGCCGGATTCCTTCACGAAGAAATCGACCCAAGCCGTGGCAAGCTCTTTGTTCTTGCTATCTTTGCTGACGGCGATGAAATAATCCGAACCGAGCGGTGCGTTGTACTTGCCGCTATTATCATACGGGAGCGGGAAGAAGCCGATATCCTCCGAAGCTGCTCCTGCGCCGATCACCTGCGGGATTACCCAGTTGCCCAGGAAGTACATCGCCGCTTTGCCGGAAGCCACTTCGCCCTTCGAAATCTCCCAGTTGTTCGTGTACAGGTCTTTCTCTACCCATTCGTTCTGCACGAAGGTACGTCCAATATTCGCAAGAATTCCCCAAGCATTATCCACCTGGAACGGCGCTTCCTCGGCTACCTGCTTCGAGGCGAACTGCGGATCCCCGTTCACGTACCATGCGGAGTTATCCGCCCAGTTGCCCATCGTCCATTGAGCCCCGAAGTTCATGTACAGCGGAATAATATCCGCCGCTTTCAGCTTCTCCGCAGCCCCGTAGAGCTCATCCAGCGTGGTTGGCACTTTGTCGACGCCTGCAGCCTCGAATGCTTTCTTGTTATACACAATCCCTTGCGTATTCACGCCCGTGGAGATCCCATAGCGTTTCCCTTCGAAGAGAGTATTGTCCGCAAAATAGACATCCTCAAACATCGCATCCGGCAGCGGTTCAAAATACTTGCTGTACTCCGAGGTGGCAAGGCCTGTCGGAATCATCAGCACGTCGCCGGCTTCTCCCGTGGTCAGACGGACCTGAATATCCGTCGCATAGTTCGTCAATCCTTCGAATTCAATTTCGGCCTTCGGATATTTTGCTTTGAAGGCTTCCACGTATTTGTCCAGCGTGCCGTCATTCACCAGGTCGGTTCGGTGCGTCAGCACCTTCAGCTTGCCGCCAAGCTCCGCTTTGCCGGATGCCTCGGTCGGCTCGCTGCCTGCGTTATTGCTCGGCGGCGTCTCGGTGCCTGCATTATTCGTTTTATTTCCTCCGCAGGCGGCCAAAATGGATGATACGGTTAAGAGCAGAAGCAGTGCCATCGTGAATCTTTTTTTCATTTCGTCTTCCCCCTGTACTATGAATGTATTACGCTTCCTGCATGCTCATGAAGCGCTTACTGATATCGCTTACATTTCAAATGATAATCGCTAACACGCCCAAAACAAATGAAGTGTTTTTGTTTTTATTGTCATAAATTATGCTAACATATCATTTTCTTGTTAGGTTCCGGTAAGTCCAGCCGATAACAATTTAAACCCGGATTCCGGCAGCATAAAATGTCTTCACCGTCTCCTCGGCCAGCTTGCCGTACATGCAATAATCATCGTTCAGGGCCGCTTCCTCCAGGCCGTACAGCCGTGCCGGCCAATCCCACAGCATGTACCCCTGCATCCAATCCCGCTTGACGCAGGCCGCGAACATTGCTTCATAATACCGCCGCTGCTCCTCCTCCGACGGGCCGCCGGGCAGCGACCAATCGTTCGGTCGGGCAGCAGAGCCCTCGCGGCTCGGACAGCCGGCTTCCATGAAGAAGAACGGCTTGTTCCATCGGCGGACCGTGCCTTCGATCCGGTCCAGCTGCTCCTCCCACTGGTCGATCGGATAATAGCCGCTGGAGGAGATGATATCTACCGCATCCCACCAGTCCACGCGCTCCTCCTGATATTTATCGCAGTTATACGTCACCAGCCCACCGTAGACGCTTCTTACGTCCCCGATCAGGGCCCGCCACTCCGCATCCCGCTTGTCGGCCTGCACCATCTCGCAGCCCACGCACAGCATCTCGCAGTGCTCTTCCTCCGCGATTTCGGCATAATGGCGAATGAATTCCCCATAGGAGCGGAACCATTCGGCCCAGCTCGGTTCACCGGGAACCTCCTCGTCGAAGAAGTTAATGTGGGCCCGCCATGTTCCGTTCGCGACGTTCACGACCGGCTTCAAGCACACCTTGAGGCCCAGGCTCTTGGCCTTACGGATGGCCCATCGCACCTCATCATCCGTCACCGTCGGTTCCTCCCGGAACGGGATTTCCGTCGACTGCGGCGTTGCCTGCACGGCAGACAGCGCAATGGCCACCCAATTCACGTTCATGTCCGCCATGCGTTCCATGGAGAATTCCGCCTCGGGTCCCGTCCAGGAGCCCCGTACGCCGGTCCACCCCCAGGTCATGCCGCATACTTTTTCCGTCCACGTGTTCGTCGAGTTCATATATCGAGTCTCCTCTTCTACATCGTCTAGTGTTCGTTATTTGACCGCTCCGTTCGTAACCCCCGCAAAAATGTACCGCTGCATGAACAAGAACAACACGACCGTCGGAATGAAAATAATGAGAATCCCTGCCGAGATCACGTTCAGCTGTGCCGCGTTCGGACCGATGAAGGAATAAATCGCGGTGGACACCACCTTCAGGTCTTGACTCGGCATATACAGGTACGGCGTGTAAAAATCGTTATAAATCGAGATGCTCTTCAGAATAACCAAGGTGGCCGTAGCCGGCGCAAGCAGCGGGAAGATGATGGAACGGTAGATTTTGAACAGGGACGCCCCCTCCAGCATGGCGCTCTCATCCAGATCCCGCGGGATGCTGTTGACGAATTGCAGATAGATGACGATCTGGAGCACGTCGGCCCCCAGGTACAGCAGAATCGGCGCAAACATCGTGTTGTAGGCCCCCAGGCTCTGGATGACGCTGAAGGTAGCCACTTGTGTCGTGACCATCGGGATGACCTGAGCGACCAGATACATGCCCATAATGGCTTTTTTCATCTTGAACTCAAACCGTCCGACGGCATAAGCGACCATCGTGCCAAACAGGATATTGCCGACAACCGAAATGACCAGCACGATCAGGATATTGCGAAAGCCCAGTCCCAAATCCCCGATATCGATTACCCGCTTAAAGTTCTCGAAGTTAAAGAAATTATCCGGTAGACTAAGGCCTGATTGATAATACTCCACCTGGGTCTTGAACGCCCCCACAAAGATGGAGTAAATCGGGAAAAACACCACGAACAAAGCAACAACCAGCGTAAAATAGTTGAACATCATAAAGCCAAGCGAGCGTTCCCTTCTCATGATTGCTTCTCCTCCCTGAACAGCAGCTTCCGCTGGATGACAATGAACAGCAGCACGATAATTAGCAGGACAACCGCCATCGCCGAAGCCAGTCCAAAGTTCTGATACTTGAACGCCGTGTCCACCGTCTTGATGACGAAGGTCGACGTATCGTTCGCCCCGAGCAGCATCACAAACGGAATATCGAACGCTTCGAGCGCACCCGTCAAGGTAAGGATGAGCATCAGCTCCAGCACGCCCCGGATGCTAGGCAGCGTGATGTAACGGAACTTCTGCCAGCCCGAAGCCCCGTCAATCGAGGCTGCCTCGTACAGGTCACCCGGAATCGATTGGAGCGCCCCGATAAAAATAACCATGTTCAGCCCCATGTACTTCCACATCGAGATGAACGCCAGGGCAAAATTCACGATCCCCTTATCGCCCAGCCAGCTCTGCTGCAAGGATTCGAGTCCAAGCGCGCCGAGCAGCGTATTCAAAGAACCGTACTCCATGTGATATACGTTCTTGAACATAATGACCGTGGCCACGCTGTGCAGCACGTACGGCAGGAACAAAGCAACCCGGAAGCCGTTTCTCCCCTTCAGCTTGCTTGTCAGAATGACGGCAAAATAGAGGGCAAACACGACCTGGATGAGGCCCCCGACCAGATAATACAGATTGTTCTTGAGTGAACTGAACACTTCAGGCTTCGTAAAAATTTCGACGTAGTTGTCAAAGCCGATAAAGTTCATATCCCAGCCGAGACCCGACCAGTCCGTCAAGCTGTAATACAACAGCGATAGTGCCGGATAATAAGAGAAGGTCAGTGACAAGAGCACCGGAATGGCAAGGAAACCGAACAGAATAAGATAGCGCTGCGTTTTATAACTGAAATTGAACACGTTCCCTTCCTCGCTTTCTTGATGAAATGGTACCGTTTTCAATCATTATAAAAGACAGCGCCCCGAAAAATAATAGACTTTGTTTGCTTTTATTGTCCTCAGTTTAGATAACAGTCACCTAACAAAATCGCGGTACTCCTTTGGTGTTTTCCCCGTCATTCTTTTGAATACTTTATTAAAATAAGCCGGGTCCGGGTAACCCACGCGTTCGCCGACCATATATGTTTTGAGTCCGTGATCCTCCTTCAGCAGCCGCTTGGCATGCTCGATCCGCACGGCGATACAATAGTCGGTAATCGTCTCCCCCGTTTCGGTTTTGAACAGCTTGCTCAAGTAACTCGGGGTCAAATAGACCAGATCGGCTAGGTGCTGCAGCTCCATTTCCTCGGTATAATGCTGCTGAATATAGGCTTTGATCGTCTCCACGGCCCGGTGCTCGCTCTTCCCTTGATCCAGAAGCCCGGTAGCCTGCTCAACAGCGCTCTTCAGTCGGCCCGCGAAGGAGCGCCAATTCTCGCTGTTCCCCGGCTCCAGGTTCCAATCCACATCCCCTGCCGGAATGCCCCGCTGCTTCATCTCTTCCGCCACATGTGATTCCAGGGCAAAACAAACCTCTCTCAGCTCCGCCCAGCCCGGCTGCAGGGAAGCCGTCTCATCCAGCCATGCCCGCAGCGCCGCCGGCAAGCGCGCATACTCGCCGGCACGCAGTGCCGGAAGCAGCAGCTTATCCAGCGAACGGACGAGCCGGTAGCGCTCTTCCTTCTGAACCGGCTGTCTGCCTTCCCCCCCACAGCAGCGCCGCTCGTCGCTGTACCAAGCCTGCTCCAGCACGCTCGCGGCTTCCCTATAGGCCTGCGGCAGCCATCGGCTTCCACTGAACACGCCGCTGATGCCTGCCTTCGCCGATGTGCCTGCGGGAAGCTGCTGCAGGAGCATCGCAGCCCATTCCCTTACGATATTCGCATGGCTGGATTCTGCAATGGACACCAGGATCGCCTGCCGTTCCCCTTCGCAGTCGATAATTTTCCGCTCAGCCCCCCAAGCCGATGTCCATTCAAGCAGCCTCTCTTCCACGATTTCCGGGAATGTGCGAAGTAGGATGACCGCATAATATCCGTGGAACAGCGCCTGCTGATCCAGTCGGTCGCAGACTTCCTCGAACAAATGCCCCGGCATTTTTCGCTGATCCGCGCCTAACAGGAAGCTCACCAGATCGTCCGACTCCAGCTTGCGCTCGTTCTGCTCGCCCTTGACCTGCTCGTCAACGTTCTCCAGCATGCGAAGCAGCTCTTTCATGTTGACCGGCTTGAGCAAATACTCCAGGGCTCCCTGCCGCATGGCGGTCCGGGCATATTCGAAATCGTTATAACCGCTCAGCACGGCGAATTTGGTATGGCAGGCCATCTGCTTGATATTCGCCATCAGCTGAAGCCCGTTCATTTGCGGCATTTTGATATCGGTAATAACCAGATCGGGCTGCAGCTCATGCCATTGATCCAGCAGCTCCTGACCGCTTGCGAACGTCCCCACGACGCGGTACTGCTCGCCTGCATCCTGTATGAGCTTGCCCAGCCCTAACCTGATCCGTTCCTCATCATCCACCACTGCAATGTTAAGCATTCGCAAGTCCTCCTGTTCTCGGTTCTTCTGTATGGTCCGCGGGAAAAGTAATCCGAACGGAAGTGCCCTGCCCTTCCTCGCTGTCTACGGCAAGGCCGTAAGGTCTGCCGTATCGGAGCTGAAGTCTCTCATGCACATTGCGCAGCCCAATCCCCCGGCCGTCCGTACCTTGAGGCTGCACCTGATCCAGCACGTGGCGCAGCCTGTCAAGCGCTTCTGCCGACATGCCTAACCCGTCATCCGTTACCGTAAAAACATGGTCCGTGCCATCCATGGCATAGGTAATGGTCAGATGGAGCACGGGTTTGTTCTCGTCAAAGCCATGATTGACGGCATTCTCGATAATCGGTTGAAACAGCAGCTTCATCACCTTAATGGAATTAGCTGCCGGATCATCCGGCAATGTCAGCATGAATCGCTCGCCGTAACGGTAATTGAGCAGCTCGATGTAGGCTTTGACATGCTCCCACTCGTGCTTCACCTCCACGACCTCGCTGCCGGCATGAATGCTGTAACGGAGCTGCTGGCCTAACAGCTGAACCATATCCCCCACCTCATGATCATCATGAAGGACGGCCGTCATCCGGATCGTCTCCAGTGTGTTGTAGATAAAATGCGGATTGATCTGATGCTGAAGACGCTCCAGCTCCGCCTCCTTCTTCCGCTTCTCGATCGTGTAAATATCATCAATAAGCTGTTTGATGCGTGCCATCATCCGGTTGAACGAAACCCCGATCAGCGATGCTTCGTCACGCCTTCGGACCGGGAACACCACATCCAGCTTACCGGTCTGTACCTGCTTCATCAGATGGACGATGGACCGCAGCGGTCTTGTCAGAGCATAAATCAGAATCAGGGAAATGATGAGGGCAAAGCTGGTAACCCCGACAGCCGCAGCGATCGTAATTTTGCGGGTCTTAAGCGCATCCTGCATCAGCTGCCGCTCCGGCACCGTAATCAGGATCAGCCAGCCGGTCTGCTCGGATTTCCGGTAAACGACAAGCTGCTGCTCCCCGCCAACCTCAAGCCGAAAGCTCCCTTCGTTACCGGTGGCCTGGGTAAGTGCCTCATTATCGGTCATGCTGCGGGACAAATATTTCTTCTCACTGTCATAGATCACGGTCCCGTTGTCATCCAGAATGAAGGTGGTGCCGTGCGTCGTTTCCTCCAGGTCGGTGACGATGTTTTCGATCACGCCGATGTTGGCATCCACCACGATGGTGCCGATGGAATGGTACGATTTATCGATAATGTCACGGACGACCGTGAACATATACTGCTTGCTGCCGGCGGACACGGCGATCTCCTGCGTGCTGACCAGCACGGGCCGGCCGCCGGCCGCCGTGGCGAGCTTGCGCCAGTTGTCATAGTACTGCTGCAGATTCGAGCGGTTCCCGCCGCTTTTGACCACGTAGTACGGGTTGCCGAAAAGGTCGAACAGATACACGTTACTCGTGCCTTCCTTTATGTTGTTCATGAAATAGATGCTCCGCTCGACCTTGCGCGTGATCTGGAGCTTCAGCTCGCTCTCGTTCAAGCTCGCCGATTCCTTCGGCTGCCCCTCCGCCTGGTAATGCCGATTCGACAGCTCAAGCCCTGACTGAATTTCATTGAGGTACGAGGGAATGATCGAAATTTTCATCATATCGGTCACGTAATCGTCCAGCTTGCCCATCATTTTGCTCGACAGCTGGGACACGTAGGCGACCGTATTGTTCTCGATGGTGGCCGTATAGCGTTCTGCCGCAAAATACGTGATGAGCCCGATCGGCAGGATGATCAGAAACAGAAAGATCACAAACAGCTTCCGGTCCAGACGCCCGGCCGGCCGCTCCTTCCATAGACGGGCAATGCAGCCGCGCATATTCATCTCAATCGACCTTCTTGGCATAAGCCGTGGATTCGCGGAGGATGAAGTCGCCGGCAAGCAGTATTTTTTCCAGCGGACTATCCGGCTGCTCCACCCGTCTCATCAACATCTCCACCGCCCTGCGTCCGAACGCCTCCTTGTTGACATGGATGGTGCTCAGAGACGGGGTCGCAAAAGCCGCATCCTCAATGTTGTCAAAGCCGGTAACCGAGCAATCGGCAGGCACTTTGGTACCCAGCTTGCCAAGGACCGTCATAATGCAGATGGCAATGGAGTCGTTCGCGCATACAAAGGCGGTCGGCAGCTCATCCATCCGACTTATAATCATCTCCAGCGCCTCCGTCATTTCGGAGCGGTTGTCCCCTTCGAAGCTAAGCAGCTCCTCGTTCTGATTCAGCGGGATCCCCTGCTCGCCGAGAACGGAGCGGTACCCTAGATAACGATCGGTGAAGCTGCGCGAAAACCGGACGTTGCCCACGAACTGAAGCTTTCGATGCCCGCACCCCGTTAAGTAATTGGTTACCCGTCTCATGCACTCCACATTGTTCATGAACAGGGAGTCTGACGGAATCAGCGGATCTTCATGATCGATCAATACGAAGGGGATATCCAGGCTGCGGATTTCGAGGAGCAGCTGCGACGAGATGAATCCGACGCCGATGATGCCTCTCACCCCGCTCGGATTAATCAGGTTCGCAAAGCTGTCCTTGAATTGGTCGGTCACGATGATCATCCCCGTCTCCCTCAGCTCAAGCTCATTTGTGATTCCATCGATAATTCGTCCCCAATACAGGGAATCGCGCGTCTGATAACGGACATTCGGAACGAGCACGATAACGGTCTCCCTTGCGGCAAGGGTGCCGCTGGCGTTAGTTTCGTTCTTTTTGCCTCCGGCCTTCGGCGACTTGTTGGCAAAATAGCCGAGTTGGGTCGCGACGTTCACGATTTTCTCCCTTGTCTCCAGACTGACGCCGGATTTACCTGAAAGCGCTTTAGAAACTGCGAACTTTGAAAGGCCGAGATGATCGGCAATTTGCTGCATCGTGACTTTTCCTGCCATAAGCTGCACACATCCTTTAGCATCATCGGTTAGTTATTAGTTATTTGTTATCATAACATTTCATTTATTAGGCAAACAATCAAAGCTTTTTGAATTAGGCGAGGGCACAGACAAAAGCCCGTTCCAACCAGGAACGGACTTGTAGCCTAATGATTCACCTTATTTACGTTTCATTGCGATAATGAATCTCCATACATAAAACCTACATACACCGATACGCTAACCTATGGACGGTTAACTGTCGGATCGTCCTGCTGCAGCGGCTCTATCGCCAATCACTTGCCTTAGCACAGGCTCAAGCCCATCCGCCATCAGCTTGAAGCCAAGGTCCGTCGGATGAACCCCATCAACGGTCGTTTCCCCGGGATCGTCACCTAACCAATCCGATCCATCCACAAACGTTAGGTTACGGTCTCCGGCTTCAATCAGTTCCTGAATGAGTTCCATCTGAAACTTTTTCCGCTCGAGCCGTCCTTCGCGAAACTCCGGCATAAACGACTCGGCTCCATGAGGGATGCGGGATACCAGGATGATGGGAACCTCGGGATGGAATTTCCGGTAAGTCTCGATATACTGCGGCAAGGTCTGCCGATAAGCTTCAGTCCCCCCGCAATTCGCCTCATAATCAATCACGAGACAGGCCGGCTCCGAGATTTGAGCGGCCAGTTCGGCAAGCTCCGGCTCTCCCTTGCCGTTCCCCGAGAAGCCCAGGTTGACAAACTCCAGATGGAGCCTGCGGCTTAAGATATTCGTGTACGACATGCCGGGCCGCGAAGCGCATCCGCCTTGCGTAATGGAGGTTCCGTATACAATCACTTTTTGGGAAGAATCATAGGATTCCGGTGCCCAGACCTCCGCATCTGGTTCAAGTCCAACCCATATCTCCTCGACGCCCTGGTATAAAGGCATGTTGAGCAGGAACGAACGTACTTTGCGGTCCACGACAGTGAAAAGGCTGCTCTCATACTCTACCTGACCTGGCTGGAAACGGGCAGTTCCTGCATGTTTCCACTCGCCCGGCCCGCCGATATACGCATCCACGCCGCACTCCCCCGTTGGCGGCATGTGATACATGCCGGATCCTGCGTTCAGCCGTACGCGGACCGAGACGCTCCGCGAATTCGTGCGGAAGCGGATCTGGCCGCCTGATGTGCAGTTCGCAAGCGTATCCACCTCCGGCCGGACGAGGACCTCAGGTACGGCGGGCAGCCTGCGATAGATACGTTCGGTGTCGAACCAGGCAAAGCCGGATACTCGGAACGGCTCCTCCAATGGGGAATACCATAACCGTTCGTCCGCCCCGGCGTTATCGATCTTCATGTTCTGATCCAACTGAAATGGAGACACTTTATCAGGTTCAGGGCTATTGT
This sequence comes from Paenibacillus sp. NPDC093718, assembly GCF_050279985.1. NCBI lineage: Bacteria > Bacillati > Bacillota > Bacilli > Caryophanales > Paenibacillaceae > Paenibacillus > Paenibacillus sp. NPDC093718. The sequence goes on along the minus strand of NZ_JBNNUS010000005.1, from coordinate 83,423 downwards.
TCTGCACAATGTATCGCCTCCCTATGCAAGCTCGGATCGATTTTTCGTTTCATAGGCATGGAGTACATTACCTTAGGACCGCTTACCGGTCCCAGGCTGTGGCAACCTCTGCCTTCAGCTCCTTCAGCAGCTCTTCCTTATCGTCCCGGTAGAACATGTTGTAGGTATCAAACGGGATCATCCGTCCGTCGGGATGCATGATGTGGACGCAGGATTTCTTGACGGAGCGGACATCGAAGTTATGGGCATCCAGGAACTGCATAATAATGACCCGGAAGACGTTGTCATAGGTAATCTGCTCCGGTACGGCGGCCAGCGGCAAACAGCAAAGCAGGCTCTTCAGGGAAAGCGCAGAGGATTGCGGCGAATGGCCCGTTGACAGCAGCTCAAACATTTTGCTTCGGATCACCGGATCCTGCTCAGACACAATCGTGTTGCTGTCGCCCTCGAGCAGGATTTCCGGGTCGATCATCCGCGTCAACGGCAGCACTTCCCCGCCCAGCTTCAATGCGTAGCCCATCGCCAGGCAATCCGGATGGCAAGGCACCGGCAGAATGTCCGCATCCGTAAACACCTCGGACTGATCGATGATCATACGCCGGACTTCGCTCACGGTCAGCCGGTCCGTTGCCGGATCATACCCCTCCAGTCGGCCTGCGGCCTGAATCGGCTGAATAGTCACGCCGCGCACCGCTTTTTGCTGAAGTCCGTACTGAATAATGTCTCCGATCTCGCCGTCATTGAGGCCTTTCTTCAGCGTGACGACCAGCGTCGTGGATATGTTGAATTCATTCAGATGGTCGATGGCCTGCTGGCGGATGCGCCGCAGGTCGGCCCCTCTCAGCTCCTTCAGCACATGCGCCTCAAAGCTGTCGAACTGCAGGTAGATTTCGAAGCCAGGCATATATTCGGCGAGCCTCCGCGCAAAATCGCGGTCCTGGGCAATGCGGATACCGTTCGTGTTCACCATAATATGCTTGATCGGACGGCTCTTGCACATGTCCAGAATGTCAAAAAAATCCGGATGCGTCGTCGGCTCGCCGCCGCTGATCTGCACGATGTCGGGCTCCCCCTCGTTCTCGACGATCCGGTCGAGCATGAATTCGATCTGTGCAAGCGACCTGTAGGACGTGCGATGCGGCGACGATTCCGCGAAGCAGATCGGGCACTGCAGATTGCAGTGGTCCGTGATCTCCAGCAACGTGAGGCAGCTGTGCTGCTCATGGTCCGGACAGAGTCCGCAGTCGTAAGGACAGCCGTAACGGATCGGCGTATTCCAGACGAGCGGCATTTCCGACGGCTTGATGAACTTTCGCGTCTGATGATAATAATCGGCCTCGGTTGCGATCAGCACTTTTTCCGGACCGTGAACGAGGCATCTTTTGAGCATGTAGATCATGCCGTTCTCCTCGATGATCTTGGCTTCCACTTTGCGGTAACAGGTCGTGCATATGCTATTTGTCAGTTCATGATACAGATAAGGCCGGTTTTTTGGCATAATCAAGACTCCTTTGGTCAGCTTGGAAGATGGGAACCCGGCATCGATCGGCGAAGCCTATTTCTGCCGCCGATCAGCCACGCATAATAGATGAGGCCCGCGATGCAGGCTAATTGGATATTGTTCAGTCCCAGGTAAGGATGCGGCGTCGGCTTGATCCAGTCGATCACCAGGCGGAACAGCAGATACCCGGCCATAAACCATTGAAACATCCGCCCGGACACGTAGCCCTCGCGTGTGGATCTGCCGCGGCTTTGGCGGTACAGCGGAAGCAGCAGTAAGGCCAGCACGATCAAGAACAGAATCTCATACAGCTGAGTCGGGTGGCGATAAACCCCGTCGCCAAAATCCACACCCGTGAACCAGGTCGTCGGCGTACCATAGGTATGGTCATCCAGACCGGTCAGAAAACAGCCGATCCGGCCGAGTCCCAGGCCCAGCATCAGCGGGTAAACAAAATCATCGCCCGTGGAATGCTTCCATCCCACCAAGCGCTTCGTCAGCTCAACGCCGATCAATCCGCCCAGAAGACCGCCTACAATCGTCTTGCCTCCCCACAGCAGATGGAATTGGCGCAGCTGTTCCCAGGTGGCGGCCGGATCCTCCAGCCAGAATAGCAGCTTGGAGCCAATGGCCGCGCCGGCAATGATTCCAGCCAGAATCTGCAGGCTCATCAGCTTCGTCATGCCGCTCGGCCTGCGGGTCCATAAATACACGCGGAAGCCGATAAAGTAGGCCAGCGATTCAAACAGCACGTGCGGATGAATCCGCCAGGAACCCAGGTACACATAAACAGGAAACTCCATCTGTCCACTCCTTGATATCAAAACTTGAATTGGAAAAGCGATCTAACCGGAAATAGGCACGTGTTATTTTAATAAGAAAACAAGATTGCGCCGCAAATCGTCAGCAGCAGCAGCGCAAGGCCGCCCAAGATGGCCAGTATGGAGATGATCACGGTCACCCATACGTTCCTTTGCCGTCCCGGCATGCCGGGAGCGGGGTTCATCTCACCGCAGCGGTAGCGACAGCGGCCTGTTTCCGGATTATGGCATTCCTGACACACTGGCTTCCCGCAGCGTGTACACTGGGCAACGGCCTCCCTCTCGGGATGGTTCATGCAGCGGTAGAATTCCATCCAATCACCTCACTTGGCATTTAATCCCTATATCCCCTATTGTAAACGTTGCCGGAGAATTAGACTACCACCTACATTACGATGCTTGTCCCGTGATTATGAATAACATTAGGCTGCGTCCCTGACCCGGCAGCAAAGATACGCTCGGCGCGTTAACAACATAAAAAGGCAAGCCATCTGCCTTTTGAAAGCCAGCGCTTGCCTATCCATTCCCGACTTCTATCAAGTCAGCTCGTGGGTGCATCCTGCCAAGCATTAAACTTGTTGCCGTCCATATCCTTGAATTTGAACTGCAATCCGCAGGAACCGTGATCAACCAGCGGCTCGACCTCTGCCCCGTTCTCCCGCAGCCGTTTGTGCAGCTCGGTAATGTTCTCGACCTCGAAGGTTAACGAGAACATCTCATAGTTCTCCCCATCCCATTGGTTGGTTACAAAGTTGGCTGTTCGGTTATCCAGCGTTTCCAGCAGGAATAGCCACTGTCCGTCCCCAAGGATCAAGATGGCGCCCGTATCGTCGCATTTTCTCACAGTAAGGCCAAATAGCTCAGAGTACCATTTTACCGCCAGCGGAAGATTCCTTACCGGGAGATAATTGCAATGAACCTTCTTTAACAGCGGCTTGTTCACGGATTGGAGCTTGGGCACTTCGTTTAATTGGTTGTCTGTCGTCATTCGATTCACCTCTTGTTCAATGTGGTTTCAATATATAGACGATGGAACCGGACCGATTCCGTCACGGAGCGCCATTTTTTTATTAATTAGGTTCAATCGCATGATACTTATTGCCGTCGGGATCATAGAATTCCAGCATTTTACCGAATAAAGCATCTTCCCGAATCGGCTCGCTTCTAACCCCTTGTTGATGCAGCTGGTGCCCTAACTGCCCAACGCTCGCTACTTCGAACGTGAGTACAGGCATGCTGGCCGGTGAGTGATGCTGACATTCGAGCAAATACAATTCCTGTCCGGATTCCAGTACCGGATTGCCGTGCCTGCTGGTTCCCAGATGAAAATGCAGGATAAACCAGGCGGTGGCCTGCCCCTTATTCGTGACTGGAATATAGAAATGACCGGCCCGCTTAAGGACTTGCTCCGAGACCTGCTGCTCGAAATCCCTCCCCAGACGATGGGTTTGGAAATAATGCTCGAAGTCACGGGCAAGATGCTGTTTCAAAACTTCTCTGGCACGTCGAATACGGCTTTCAACCGCAGATACCGACAGGTTAAGGAACTGTCCGATCTCTTTCATGGACCACTCGCTTAAGTAATGCAGCACGACAACGGATTTACTCTTCTCCTCCAATTCCTGCAGGGCTCCCCAGACGGAATCATGGATCACATATTGTTCCAGCCATGGCGTGATATTGTCCGATGATGGAGCCGTTTCGTGCAGCGGGAGCGTTCGCCTGCTTCTTTTGGCAAAATCGAGGCTGGTCCGGTGCGCAATCGCATATAGCCAACTGCCAAGCTTGGCAGGATCGTTCAGCGTATGCAGGTTACGGTAACACTTCAAAAACGCCTCCTGCACGGCATCCTGAGCCTCGTGGAAGTCCCCCAGTACACTGTACGCAACGGATAACAGGGCGTTGGAATACTGATGGACAATCATCCGATAAGCTCCAAAATCCCCCGCCTTAGCATCCTCTATCCGTTGTTGGGAGAGCGGCAAATCCTCTTTCATGAGGATAGATCCTCCCACCGTGCCCACATCTCTTGCGGATTGAGCTCATATACCCCATTATCCCTGAACATAAAATGATGCATGATGAACTCCCGGCGAAGAGTCGCAAAGTCCTCATGGTAACCCTGAATAAACTCGTTGATTTCCTTCTCGGTGTACTTACGTCCCTTCTCAAGTCGGGATACCATATGCGTAAGCACGATGAGTTTCTTCTTCAGCTGGGCAGGAATGCTCTTCAGCTTTCCGTCGGAAGTGAAAAAATTCTTCACGACAGTGTCCCTCGTCCGCTGATCTTCTTCCTCCAAGCGCTCCGGACCGCCTGCGTGCCTTACTCTCTGATAGATCAAATTCTCCGTCGCTCTCGCACTATTTTCGATAAAATAATCATTCAGCGAAAAATAGATCGTGTTCTTATCCCTGCGCTCTTTGATCAAGCTCGCCTCCCGCAGCTTCGCTGCATGGTGCGTAATCGTTGCCGGCGTGACGCCGATCTTCTCGGCCAGAACCTGTCCGTTCAATTCGCCTTCGGCTAACAGGATCAGCATTTTGATTCGCGTCGGATCTGCAAGCGCCTTATGGTAACTAACCACCTTATCCAATTGCATGGATATGTTCACTCCCTACACAATTTTGACGAACATCTAATTTACGTATTGTTAAATCAGATATTATCCCATCCGAAATTCAAAGTAAACCCTCAGTAACATCTGAACCTCACAGAACGTGAAATAGCCCGCTCCATTGTTATAAAGGAGCGGGCTGCTGCATGACTCTCGTTTCTCAAGTTTCGTATTCACATGCAGTTAATCGACGAACCGCGTCTTACACAACAGCAGCGTCGACTCTGGACTGATCGGCATTCTGGCATCTCTTGCATACCTTCAGCGCCCTGCCGTCCGACTTGTTGGCGATGTAGAGGAGCTTGATGCGAGAAGTGCTGCATACCGGGCATGTGCCTCGGCCACGTGATGGCATACTCCAGAGTGCGCGGCCCCGTTTTGTTTTGGCCATGTTTCGTATCCCCTTTATTTCATAATCTCTCTAATGTTGTTGCGAACCCATGCACACAGCTTGTCTTCATTTGCGTTTGTCCTTTGTTATGCGAATTGTAATCCTTAGGACGAGCAAGCTGGATATCTGTGCAACTGCAACTCCATTATAGGGGACGATCTGTCGTCAAATATAGGGGATAAATGCTTATGAATTCTTTTTTACATAAGTTGTTTCAAGCCTTCATGAGATCCATATTCGTTGTATGCCGGGTGCATCTTGCAGAAAGCTAAGACGGTATACATCAGGATTGGACAAGCCCTCCCACTCCCTGAATCCAATCCGGTTGTCGTAATGCTTCAGCAGAAGCGAGATCAGGTTGCCATGCGACACGATGACAGCATTCTGGCTGGAGCTCTGCTGGATCTCCTCCACCACACGAACGACACGATGCATGGCTGTACGACTTGATTCCTCGCCTTCATAACACAAATCCAAATCATCATAAGTTCGGCGAAGCATCTCCCGCCAAGCAGGCTCATTGCGACCCGATAGAATTCTCTCCGTCAATCTCTCATCCATCACAACTTCCACGCCAATGAGATTCGCCAAGGGTTTTATTGTATCGCAGGCTCTACGGTAAGGGCTCGAAACAATATGATCAATCCCTTTATCCGAGAGAAACTCCGCAAGTTCAAGCGCCTGCTGAATGCCCTGCCTGGTTAACGGAGCGTCGGCAGCTTGTCCCTCAGCTTTGCAATGCCGCACAATAAATACGTTTTTCATGAAACCAGCCCCTCCTTTACAATCCAATATTACTCTTGAGCCCTTGATAGCTTCCGGACTCCGGAAATCCTCGCTTAACGATCGTCATAAACTTCTCGGAGAACCCATAGCTTGTTAAATCTGCGATAGGGACCAAGACCACATCACCTATGGGATTGGAATCGAACTCGTTCGATGGGAGTCGGATCTCACCCTCTATGCGTTCCAGCAAAAAAGTAATATGTAACAGTGAGGGCGATGAATCTGGTTTATCACATAGGTATAAGAGTTTCTTCACTTTTGTGGTCAGTCCGGTTTCCTCTACCATTTCCCGAACCATGGCTTCTTCCAGGGTTTCCCCCTGCTCTACCCTTCCTCCGGGAAGCGACCAGCCACGTTCTGACGAAACGCTCTGTTTGACCAGCAAAATAGATTCGTCTTCAATCAAAATTCCAGTGACTCTGACCTGCAACAGGTTGCTCATTACCACACCACCATTCGTTGGATTCTTCTTTCCATAGAAAAATACTTACGTTAGCTTGGGCCGTGCCTCCTCCGCTCTTTGCACACTCTGCTTCGTCCACGGCGGTGCCTTCGGATGATTCATGATTTCGGACAGCGTCATCCACTGTACCCACTCGACCTCGTCCGGGCTCTTGCTGTAAGGCGTCCCCTTATCGTACTCGCACAAAAACACCATGTTGATGACAGGACGGTCATCGTCCGTTACAAAAGAAGAGCTGTAGACGTACGTGACCTTCTCCTTCACCTCGACGCCAACTTCTTCGTAAAGCTCCCGCTTGACCGTGCGCTCCAGAATATCCAGCGTATGCCCTTCCCTGTCTACTTTGCCTCCCGGTAACGAGAGTGTTCCGCCCGCATGCTCTTCCTTCAGGCTGCGCGTAATCATCAGCCACTGCCCGTCTTTGCTGACGGCCCCTTCCACGTTGACGATAAACATGAAATCCCTCCTCTAACAACCTATTTCCTTACTTTACACGATACGGACCGTTGTTGATAAGGGGGTACGATGTTTCCAAGATGAACCTGCTTCCATTCACACAGATATTCCAACATTGTTCAAACTGAATGTAACTAAGCAACTTTAATTGTTTCTAACCTGTTGACTCTCACCTTACAGGAGACCGCAAAATAGGTTCCAGCATTGATTCTGTAAGGAGGAATATCACCATGCCAAGCTCCATCCGTTTACTACGCAACGGCTTCGTCCGAGCGATCCTGATTTCCAATGTATGCTCCCAGCTCGGAATATGGATCCGAAATTTTGCGGTTCTGCTGTATGTCATGGAGATGACAGGCGGGGATGCCTTCGCCATTTCCATGATTTCCGTAGCCGAATATGGACCGATCTTTCTGTTTGCGTTCATAGGGGGTGTATTCGCCGACCGTTGGCGTCCCAAAGCAACCATCGTCTGGTGCGAGATACTCAGTGCCTGCTCCGTCTTTATCGTGTTTCTGATGCTGGAATCCGGCTCGTGGGGCGCCGTATTCTTCGCGACCTTATGCTCTTCCATTCTGTCGCAGTTCGCCCAGCCCTCCGGCATGAAGCTGTTCAAAATCCATGTACCGGACGAGGATGCTTCCATTGGCATGTCGCTGCTGCAAACGCTGTTCTCTCTCTTCATGATCATCGGTCCGATTCTGGGCACATGGGTGTTTCAGCAATGGGGCATATCAGCTGCCCTCGTGTTAACGAGCGGATTATTCATGTTATCTGCCCTAGCCATGCTGTTTGTACCTAACGACCAAGAGGCATCTATGGACACAGCAACAGCAGCTCCCTCCATTCTTCGTGATATGGCTGATGGTATTCGTTATGTCCTATTCAAAAGAGACCTCTTGCGGCTAAGCCTCTGCTTCATGGTTGTGGGCCTGGGGGTGGGATTGATCTCCCCCCTCAGCGTATTTCTGGTGACCGAACGCTTAGGCTTGTCCGCTCAGGACTTGCAGTGGATTACCATCCCTTACGGTGTCGGCGAAATCCTGGGTGGAATCATGACGTTTATGCTCGCATCCCAAATCGCTCCCGGACGGTTACTGATGATGGGGTTAATCGTAAACGCCGCAGGCATTCTCCTGCTGGGTCTGTCGACGCTCCTCTGGCTGACCATGCTCTCGCAATTCCTGATTGCGCTGCTGCAGCCGGCTATATTTATCGGGAACCACGCCTTGGTCATGCAGCAAACGGAACAAGCCTATATCGGTCGGGTTACCGGCGTGCGCACGCCGCTCATGACCGGAGCCATGCTGATCACAATGGGATGCTCCGGTCTATTGAAGCAGGCCACGTCACTAACTTCCGTATACGCTTTGGCTGGCGCATGTTTTCTCGTTGGATTCTTGATGATCATCCCCTCCTCCATATGAAAATAGAGGGATGACCGCGCGTGGCGAAATAACCGAGGTGTAAATGCATCCGCTGATAAATAAAAACCGAGTGAAAACGGGGGTATTCCCGTTGCACTCGGATATCTGCTTTTCGACAATATAGCTCTACCCAGATCCTAAAGCTTGCTCAATATCTGCTCTATGACCTGCTTATCCAACGTAACATTATGACCCGATATACACGTGTCAAAATCCATTTCTTTATATTTCAAAAGCGTTTGTATATAAAGATCTTGTTCAACATAAATGCTTGGAATAATTTCATCCATGGAGTCACCTACATTATCGCCTACATGGATCACCTGCTCTAACTCGTCCAATACACTTATGGAATCCACGGTATGGCCAGGAGTATAAATGAGCCGTATGTTGTCTTCCGGAAAATATAATTCGTTATCAAATGTCAGATTGGGAAGAACCAATTCTGCCTCGCCCTCAACAAACCTCTTGTTTTTCTGTATCATGCCTTCCCAGCCTGACTCCATCATTTCCCTGCATAGCTTGTGAGATATGATGATACAGTCTCGGAACGAGCCATTTCCCCAGATATGGTCCCAATGATGATGCGTATTGATTACAATGGTTGGCTTGCTGTCATGCTTTATGTATTCTTTGACAGGCTCGATGTTCAATGAGCCCAGACCCGTATCGATAATGTAATTATTCCGGTCTCCCATAATCAGTTGAACATTTAAATCCCATCCCGCAGGGATATGGTTGGTAAACAAGAAGCTTCTATTCTTTATCTTTTGAATTTGCAATTCTACACCCGCCAACTGTAATTTTTTTGATTATGAATCGTACCCAATTATACATCGCTTCGAGTAGGGCGACCAGCGAGTCGCAGATTCGCTCAAAGCGTATTCCCTTTGGGAGGAATAGCCCGGTTCATATCGGAACGGTATTTTATATCTTAAATCATGGCTTGGGTATTATTCCAAGAGGAACGATCCGTTATAATAGATCATAAGGCGAAAATCTCCTATCTTTTCCAAAATAACGGATCGAGGTGAGTTGTATGACAGGAAAGACCCTTGTTTATCCTGATGGTCGAACCGTAACCTTACTCGAAAGCGGCACAGACGATCAAGGGGACTATCTCTTGGTACAAAATACGATTGTTAAGCAAGGTCCGATGAACGGCCCGCATTGGCATCCCATTCTCCAGGAAATTCACTGTACAGGAAGGGCAAATGCGATTTGTGATTGACGGAGAAGAGACGATCGTGGAACAAGGGGGGATGGCCAGCATCCGTCCGACTCAGATTCACCAATTCTGGAATGTGAGCACAGACCGTCTGGTTGCCCTGCATGAGATTCGCCCTCCAGGACAACATTGGAACATGTTTGAGCTTATTCACAAATTGGAATGTGAAGGCAAGCTTAACAACAAGGGGATTCCGTCGAACCCTTTATGGCTTGGTGCCGCTTGGAGAGTAATGGATGGGTACCTCGCGGGACCGCCCCGGATTTTGCAGACGGCTGTGTTAGGTGGATTAGCACGGCTAGCTGATCTTCTGAAGTATCGAGTGTAAGAATGATTCCAAGCAGGAGGTGCCTATGAGCTATAACGGATCCGATTTTTATGACAACAACACGAATTTCGAGAACTACATGCAGCGGCGGCAAGGGCAGGAGAACGCCAACGATACATTGGAGAAGCCCGTCATCTGGCAGCTGCTGGGAGATGTCTCAGACCAGTTCGTATTAGACCTGGGTTGCGGCGATGCCGGCTTTGGCGTGGAATTGTTGGAAAAAGGATGTGCATCGTATGTAGGGATCGAGGGTTCCCGTAATATGGTTGAAGCCGCTACGAACAATCTCGCCGGCTGCAACGGAACCGTTGTGCACACGAGGCTCGAGGACTTTGCATATCCCCGCGATTCCTATGATCTGGTACTCTCCAGGCTCGCCATTCATTATCTGCAGGATATCGAGCGCGTCTTTCGATTCATTTATCAGAGCTTGAAGCCGAACGGCAGGTTTGTCTTCTCCGTTGAGCATCCCGTTATTACCTCCACGCTTCAGCCTTCCGGTATCAGAACGAATTGGGTGGTGGACAACTACTTCATCGAAGGCTACCGGGAGCAGCAATGGCTCGGCGGTACCGTTCATAAGTACCATCGAACCGTCGAGGATTATTTCAGAGCGGTGCAGGAAGCCGGCTTTATCGTGGAGCAGCTTAGGGAATCCAGTCCTGTGCGAGAACATTTCATAAACGAGGAAACCTATGAGCGCAGGCGCAGAATTCCACTGTTCCTGTTTCTGGCGGGGAGAAAGAGCGCGTAACTCCCATTCCATTCCGAAAAAAAGCACCCTTCCACATCACAAGTGGAACAGGGTGCTTCTTAAGTTTAGGATGATTGTCAGAAATGCCGGGAACGCCTACGCGAAATCACCAGCAATCGTCATTTCCTCTTACTGGGGTCTGCCGGCCTTGCTTCCCTTATTGAATCCACCGGACTTGCGTTTACGGGCTTGACCGTCCTTAGGGTTCTGAACAGCTTCCGCTTTGAACTTGCGTGCCATCTCTGAATACGGATTAAGAACAGCTTCCGTCTTCGGGTTACGTGCCGAATTCGTGCTCGAATGGCGAGCCGCGTCTGATTTCGGTTTACGAGCCGTGTCTGTCTTCGGCTTGCGGGTGGCATCGGCCTTCGGTTTAGCAGGTCTAACTGCTGCTGATTGGGCTTTGCCGGGCTTAGCCGAGCCCGATTTAGGCGATCGGTCTACCTTGGCGGCTCTTAATGATCCCGACATCGGGAAGGCATGATCCTTCACTTCGGGAATGGACTTGCCGATTAACTTCTCGATATCTCGGAGAAAAGGCACCTCGTCCACTTCGCAGAACGATATCGCCGTTCCGCTCAGTCCCGCACGCCCCGTCCGGCCAATCCGGTGAACGTACGTTTCCGGAATGTTCGGAAGGTTAAAGTTAATGACATGCGACAGATCGTCGATATCAATGCCTCGCGCGGCAATATCCGTAGCTACCAGTACCCGGGTCTCCCCGCTTTTGAAATTTTTAAGTGCCGTCTGGCGGCTGACCTGCGATTTATTCCCGTGAATGGCTTGAGCCGAGATGTTCACCTTCGTCAGATCGCGCACAACCCGGTCAGCCCCGCGCTTAGTACGTGTGAAGACCAAGGCCGACACGATGGCCGGGTCCTTCATCAGCTCATTCAATTGCTTCTGCTTATTTCCTGTTTCCAGCAGGTACACCGATTGCTTGATCCGTTCGGCCGTTGATGAAACCGGCGTAATCTCTACTTTTACAGGGTTTTGCAATAATGTTTTGACAAGCTGGGTGATCTCCGCAGGCATCGTGGCCGAGAAGAACAGCGTTTGTTTTTTGCTCGGCATTTTGGCGATAATTCGTTTTACGTCATGAATAAAGCCCATATCAAGCATCCGGTCAGCCTCGTCCAGCACCAGAATCTCCACATGCTGCAGATCGACACGCTTCTGATTCATGAGATCCAGAAGTCTGCCTGGCGTAGCAATGAGGATGTCCGCTCCTTGCTGAAGCGCCCGCTCCTGTGTTTTTTGCGAAACGCCGCCAACAATGGCCGTCGACCGCAGCTTTGTGAACTGACTGTAGGCTTTCACGTTATCCGAAATTTGCAGGGCGAGCTCCCGGGTCGGCGACAACACCAACGCGCGAATACGGCGCGACATGCCCGGTTTAGGGGGTTGTTCGTTCAACAGCTGAATCATCGGTACCGAAAAAGCGGCGGTCTTCCCTGTTCCGGTCTGCGCGCAGCCCAGCAAATCTCTGCCGGCCAACACAGCCGGGATCGCCTGAGCCTGAATAGGCGTTGGCGTCTTGTAATTCTCCTTCGCTAAAGCCTTGAGAATCACGGGGGATATATTTAAATCTTGAAATGTCATGGGGTCTCCTTTAAGGTGAATACCTATATTGTCTCATCACGTAACATGGGGCATCTCATATAGAGTCTCCACAAGCCGTTCCTTTACGTCATAACATATAACGATACCATACATTAGTATAAAAAAAGAAGCGGAATTTTTCTCCGCCTCTTGTTTATGCTCCAAACCGCTGCCGATACCCGCATTTTCTGCATAACTCCTCAACAGCTTCCCGCCGTGAAAATCCATCCACAAGATTGTTCGCCCGCTCCCCGTCAACAATATCCGAGAAGGACTTCTGATGGATATTGCCCAAATTGATGACCCCTTCCCCATCCAGACAGCACGGCACGACCGTCCCGTCTACCAGAATGGCCGCCTGGCTGCGCAGCGCATGGCAGAAGCCTTTGCCTTCATCCTCCGGGGCTGTCAGACTTGGCCACTGGAACTCATAATCCTGATTGAGATAAACACGGTCGGCCACCTTCACACCACCACCGGGTTCAACCTTTTCCTCGATCCGGTAGTCCAGATTGAATTCCTGCTCCAGAATTTCGAGCGTCTGGCGGTTCCGGCTTTTCTCTAGGTTCGTTTGGTTATCCTGGGTCAGATTCCACAATCGGAACGAAAAGATGACCTTATGCTCCTCGGCAGCACGAACAAAGGAAAGAATCTCCCGCAAATATCCCTCCCGGTTCGTGGAGCCCTCGTGACCGTCAAAGCTATGAAGCGAGAAGTTCATCTGTCTCAAAGCCGGCTTGCCCAGCAGCTTCTGCCGGTTCTTCGCGATCAACGTGCCGTTGGTCGTAATGTTGACCTTGAACCCTTTGTCATGGCTGATATCCAGCAGCTCATCGATCTTCGGATGAAGCAGCGGTTCTCCCTTAACATGCAGATAAATGTAACTCGTATGCGGCTTGATCTCATCCAATCTTCTCGCAAAGTCTTCCACCTTAATGAAGTTGGCCTTACGCTCTGTCGGCGGGCAGAACGTGCAGGCCAGATTACAGATGCTCGTGATTTCTATGTAAACTTTCTTAAACGTCTTCAAGATGTTATCCCCAATCCCATGTCTATGATCGCATGATTTGCTAGCTAGGTCGCTTGCGAATCCTTCATATCGTACCATAGGCGGGCTTATACAGCTACAACTACAGATGCTATCTGAGCCATTCTGTATGAAGCCAAACAAGAGGAATCGCCTTCTTCTTTAGTTTTATCAACCCATCTTATTGATAAGTAGTGTACAAACCACAAAAAAAGCACTGCCCTAATGACAGTGCTTTTTGTAAAAAAATGACGGTTTCTTATTTATCAAAATTATACTCGGCAAGTTCTTCTAGCGTCATGGATCTTATCGTAATGGAAGTATCCGGGGGGTCTCGTTTGGATGAGACTTCTTATCACCATCGTCTACTGGACGAGCTGTTGGAGGAGCTACATCTTGGTCTCCTTCAATCTCAATGACCGCCTCCGAAGGGGCAGCTTCTTGAAGAGGAACTACAACGTTGTTTCCTACATTCTCAGCTGCAGGTGCAGGATGAGCTTCTTGGGGATAATCTACAACATGGTTTCCTTCATTCTCAACGACTGCTACAGGACGAGCTTCCTCTAGCTGAGTTTCAACATCGTTTCCTTCACTTTCAACGACGGTTTCAGAAGGTACCGGTCTAGGGGCTGCTTCTTTTGGTTGAGCTTCTGCATGACTCTCCTCATTTCCAATGACTCTGGGCGTATGGTTAGAAGCCCATGCCGCTGCGGATGTGCTAATTGCAGCAACCAAAAACACCGCTGTTATCGTGAGATACATCGTTTTCTTTTTTTGTTTCTTTACATTCAGCATCATCATTAATCTCCTCTTTAATTGTTTGCCGTCACCGGATAAGGAGGCACAAAATTGCACGGGTAAATTCCTTGATCCTGCCATGACGCTTAAGATCGTCTCCCCATAGCGTTTTCGCTCGGCATAGGACATCTCTTTTACGACTTCTTCATCACATGACAGCTCGCTCCATATATGAATGTCCTTGCGAAGAATGTGCACCAAAGGGTTAAACCAATGTAAGGCGCTTGCTCCGAGCGTGAACGCTTTGACCCATAAATCTTTCCGTTTCAGATGGATCAACTCATGTCGGATCACCATGTCCATGTTCACGGTATTCTCTATAGGGAGATAAATGGTTGGTTTCCATAGGCCGACAAGAACAGGACTCCGAATGAGGGAGCTGTAGGCAAGCCTGACGTTGCTTTTCACACCAAGGGCTTCCTTGATGAAAGAGAGCTGTTTAGCTGCTTCGCTGCTTGTCGGAACGGTGGTACGTGTATGTTCTAGTTTCTTTAAAAATCTGCGATAACAATACATCTGCCATGCAGCAAAAGCTATAGCGCCGACTGCCCATAGGACAATTAGGGGAAGTGCTATGTTTGCTGATATGGTCTGATCTCGGATGAGCGGCTCCGGATGAATCCCTAAGTATGGACCGGGCAGCGCATGCTGCACAGTTGAAGGCAGCTCGTTCACGATGGGGACGGTTGCTGTTGCATTGAATGTAAAAAGCGGCGAGATCCACTGAATACCAAGAACTACGGGTAAAAGATAGAAGCCTATTGCCATTTTGTTCATTCCATAACGCCACTTTGTAGGAAAGGCATTGACGGATACGATCCGCAGGACAAGCATGCTGGCTACGACGGCACTTCCAGCAGCGGTAAGGGTAAACAGCATTTCAAGAATCGTATTCATAAGCCCCCCTACTTTTGCGAAAACCATTGCTTCAGCTCAACAATATCTTCATCTGAAAGCTTTTCGCCGTCATACAAAGCTGAAATTAGATTTTTAACCGAGCCTTGATATAATCCGTCCAGAACATGCTGCGTTTCCATGAGCTTATAATCTTCAGGCGAAATGCGAGGCGTATATTTATTTGTCCGTCCATCCCTCGTAGCCGTAAGTGCCCCTTTGTCCACCAAACGCGATAGGAAGGTGGAGATGGTCTGTGCCTTCCACTCTCTTCCTCTCTGGGCAAACAGAGCGAGCAGTTCGGTGGATGTGACGGGCGGCGTACACTCCCATATCACCTCCATAAGCTCCATTTCAGTATCCGATAATTTTTGAACCTGGTTCACGGTGAACACCTCTTTACGTCGTTATGCGTCCATAACGAGCTTATTACTACACGTTGTAGTGATTATAACCTACTACACCACGTAGTGATATGTCAAGCGAAGGGAGTTGAAGTTTACTGCTACATAGAACTTATATGTAAAAATGAAAGAACCGCGCGGGAGCGCGGTTCTTTATCTAACCATACAGCTACGAATAATGGAAGGTACCGGATTCCGCGGGGCCTCTTATCTTCACTCGTACAGATGGTAGTGTTAACGCCGTTTATTTTGAATTGTTGTCGTCATTGTCTACAGCGTCGCCGGCTTTGTTTCCCAATGCTGCGCCTGCGATACCGCCGGCAATCGTGCCGATTGGACCCAGAACGGAACCTACAGCAGCACCCACGACGCCGCCGCCAGCTGTTCCTAAAGCTTCTCCAGCTTCAATATCCATGTTGGTCGTGTCGCGGTCAGAATCAACCTTTTGATTACGATCGTTTTTATTAGCCATCCATCTCACTCCTTCGAAATTTGTGACAGGAACAGCTCATCTTGCCAGACGTTGTTCCAAACCATATCTTGCCCTAACAGATCTGAAAGCATTCTTTAAAAGGATATCGACCCAGATCTCTTTCTACTCCAAAATAGGTTGCGTATTTTAGACGATGTTTGCGGATTATGGGATTATGTAAACGGTACCAAGCTTGCTACAATGAACATGCAATTACGAAATGAACTTTGTTCAAGGGGGATTATACATGAAAAAGCTGTCGATTTTACTGTTAACCTGCGTGTTGATTATTGGGGCGCTAAGCGGTTGCGGAAGCAGCGAGTCCGACTCGGCTTCGTCTAATAAACTCGTCATCTACAGTCCGAATAGCGAGGAGATCATCAAGACCATCATTCCGATGTTCGAGAAGCAGACCGGGATTACGGTTGAGCTTGTAACGGCTGGCACCGGCGAAATTATTAAGCGCTTACAGTCCGAGAAGCAGAACCCTTACGCTGACGTGATGTTCGGTGGTTCTATGGCCGGTTTCCGTGAAAATGAAGCTTTATACGAGCCTTACGTATCGCCTGAAGACAAGAACTTAATGGAGGGTCACCGCAATACGTCGGGCTTCGCTACCCCTTATATCTCGGATGGCAGCGTGCTGCTCGTGAACAAAAATCTGATCGGCGACATCAAAATCGAAGGTTATGCGGATTTGCTAAACCCACAGCTCAAAGGGAAGATTGCTTCCGCTGACCCGGCAAGCTCAAGCTCCGCTTTCGCCCAGTTAACCAACATGCTGAAAGCGATGGGCGGCGATTATGAGAATGAACAAGGCTGGAACTACGTCGGTCAACTGATTGAGAACCTGGACGGCAAAATCGCGAGCGGTTCCGGTGCTGTTCACAAAAGCGTGGCAGACGGTGAATATGTGGTCGGCCTTACCTACGAAGACCCTTCCAGCACCTATGTAAAGAACGGCGCTCCAGTAGAAATCGTATATCCAAAAGAAGGCGCGGTATTCCTGGATGCGGGATCTGCCATTATCAAAGATGCGCCGCATATGGACAACGCCAAGAAATTCATCGACTTCATTCTGTCTCAAGAAGCGCAGGATGCATTCGGCACGCAATTAACGAACCGTCCGATCCGCCAGGATACGAAGCTTGGCGACCACATGAAGCCTTATGAAGAGATCCACATGATTGATGAAGACACAGACTATGTCAGCGAGCATAAATCCGAGATCGTTGAGCGTTATGTCGATTTGTTCACTAGCGTTAAATAAACTATAGAATCAGGTGACAACCATGAGCGTAACCATAACCATTCAAGACTTAATCAAAAAATACGGCGACACAACCGTCATTCCCGAGCTGTCCCTGGAGATTAAAAAGGGTGAATTCTTCACCCTTCTCGGGCCTTCCGGGTGCGGCAAGACGACACTGCTGCGCATGATCGCCGGCTTCAACAGCATTGAAGGCGGAACCATTCATTTTAACGAGCGCGTTATTAACCAGGTGGAACCGGGCAAGCGGAATATCGGGATGGTCTTTCAGAGCTATGCGATCTTCCCTCACTTAACTGTCAAAGGAAACATCGCGTTCGGACTGGAGAATCGAAAATTATCCAAAGCGGAGATTAACGCCAAGGTGGATGAGATCTTAAAGGTCGTTCAGATCGAGCCCTATAAAGATCGTATGCCGAAGAATCTGTCCGGCGGCCAGCAGCAGCGCGTTGCGCTAGCCAGAGCGATCGTTATCCGCCCGGATGTCCTGCTGATGGATGAACCTCTATCCAACCTGGATGCCAAGCTTCGGGTCGACATGCGTAACGCCATTAAAGACATTCAGCGAGAAGTCGGGATTACCACCGTCTACGTTACGCACGATCAGGAGGAAGCCATGGCGGTATCCGACCGCATCGCCGTCATGAAATCCGGCGTGATTCAGCATCTCGGAACGCCACAGGAGATTTACCAGCGTCCTGCAAACGTATTCGTTGCAACCTTTATCGGCCGTACCAACATTCTCGAGGGTACATTAACCAAATTGGCAGACAGCTATGTCCTGCACTTCGGCTCCGGTTATATGGAAGAGCTGTCTAACATCGAGGTTCCGAAATCCGATGCCAAGGCTGATACACTTAACGTTCAAATCTCGGTTCGGCCGGAAGAGTTCATTCTAACCGAGGACCAAACCGGCATGAAAGCAACGATTGTGCACAGCGTATTTTTGGGGCAGAACACCCATTATTTTGTGGACTTGTCGTCCGGTCAACGCATGGAGATCACGCAGGAATCGAAAACGTCACAGATCCTCGAGCCTGGCCAAGTCATCTATCTCATAGTGAAAAAAGAGAAGATCAATGTCTATGATGCGGCAGGCGAACTGAACTATACTAGGGGCGCTCGGCTATGAGAGAGACGCGCAAACGATTTGACGTCTGGACCAACATTTCGTTACTGATCTTTGTATTCTACATTCTTTTTCTCGCTCTGCCTTTGTTTACGATGCTGTTCAAGAGTGTGTACAACGGTACGACAGGCGATTTTTCCCTCGCCTATTTCACGAAGTTTTTCAGTAAGCCCTATTATTTAAACGCGCTGTTCAACAGCGTGAAAGTCACCGTCAGCGTAACCTTGCTTGCCGCCATTATCGCAACGCCGCTGGCCTACATCATGGCAACGGTGAAGATTAAAGGCAGTTCGGCCATTCGGGTCATGATTCTGATCTCCTCGATGTCGGCTCCTTTCATTGGCGCTTACTCCTGGATCCTGCTGCTGGGCAGAAGCGGCGTCATTACGAAATTCGTTAGCAGCACATTCGGCATTACGATGCCGGATATCTACGGATTTACGGGGATCTTAGTGGTCTTAACCTTGCAGATGGTCCCTCTGATCTTCATGTATGTGTCCGGCGCACTGAAGAATATGGATCAATCGTTGATGGAAGCAGCCGAGAGCATGGGTTATACAGGCTTAGGCAAAATGCGCAAAGTGCTCCTCCCGCTCATTACGCCAACCTTGCTGGCAGGCGGCCTGCTCGTCTTCATGCGCGCGCTTGCCGATTTTGGTACGCCGATGCTGATCGGTGAGGGATACAAGACCGTGCCTGTGCTGATCTTTAACGAGTTCATCAGTGAGGTCGGCGGCGATGACGGTTTTGCGGCGGCGATCAGTGTCATCGTCGTTCTGTTCGCAACTACGATATTCCTGCTGCAAAAATTCGTAGCTAATCGTAAATCCTTTACGATGAGTGCACTTCATCCGATCGAAGCCAAAAAGAAAAAGGGCATCGGCAACATCGCGGCTCATGCCGTTATCTATCTGTATACGTTAATCGCACTGCTGCCGCAGCTCTATGTCATCTATACATCGTTCCTGAAATCCAATGGTAGAATTTTTGTAAAGGGATTTTCGCTCCAAAGCTATCAAGATGCTTTCAGTAATATTGGCGGCGTCATTCTGAACACGTTCTTTCTGGCCATCGTGTCGCTGGTCGCCATCATTCTGCTAGCGATACTGATTGCTTACGTAACCGTTCGAAGAAAGAATGCATTAACAAATACGCTGGATATCTTCACAATGTTCCCGTATATCGTTCCGGGCTCCATACTCGGGATTGCTCTATTGATCACGTTCAACAATAAGCCGCTGGCGCTAAGCGGAACAGCCGTCATCATGATCATTTCGTTTGTCATCCGGCGGCTGCCTTATACGATTCGATCCAGCGCGGCCATTCTGCATCAGATTAACGATGGGATCGAGGAAGCGGCGATCAGTTTGGGAGCTTCCCAGATGAAGACGTTCTTCAAAATCACGCTTCCGATGATGCTGGCAGGCGTCGTCTCCGGCGCGATCTTAAGCTGGATTACCATCATAACCGAACTAAGCACCTCGATCATTCTTTATACAGGCAAGACCAAGACCGTAACGGTTGCCATCTACACCGAGGTCATCCGCGGGAACTACGGCGTGGCGGCAGCGCTGTCAACCATTCTTACCGTCATTACGGTCGTGTCGCTGCTCGTCTTCCTGAAGCTCTCCGGACAGAAGGAAGTTTCCATGTAATGTGAAGAATTCATAACGAAAGACTACATCCAAGTCGACACCTGCAGCATGAAGGGCGGCTTGGATGTATTTGGATTATCTGCGGTTACCGCGAGTCAGTATAATAGGATCGAGGGCCTTATCGCAGATGGAGGGCAGCATGAAACCAACACATTATCGTAATTTCAAGGAATCAACCCGTCATTTATTTCGCATCTATACGATGATCCCGTTCTCCATCTTAATCGTATTGTTTTTGGCGTTCACGATTATTAATGGCAGAATGAACCTAACCCAAAAAACGACCGAAGCCGCCCAGTCCATCAGTCAATCCATTTCCGGCGTGTATCAGCAGTACTACGAGGAGATTCACCGGATGGCCGTTTCTCCTACCGTGATCAATTATGTAAGCTCGCATCTGGGCAGCGAACAAGTGTATTCTGCTTTCTATGATTTCAACAACAGGCAGAAGGTAAAGAGTATTTTTCATATCGTCAATACGGACGGGGTCTTCCTGGCAAGCTCCGCCCCGGCGGATGCACTGTATTCCAATTTTGCCTTCGGCAATCTCCTTCATCGGATCGATCAGCGGCCCGGCGACATACTTACCGAAATGAACAGCTTTCGTTATTCGCATGACCGCGATACGAGCTACACGTTTGGCAAAGCCATCGTGAAGGACAAGCGGACGATAGGCTATATCATCTATCAGCTGTACGAATCCGACATTCAGAAGGTGATTTTCGAACAAAATAATGAGATTGCCATGATCACCGATGAACATAACACCATTATTGCCACGACCAGCAATGTAACCAAAGGCGTTCTCAACAAATTCAGCCCCAAGCTCGATAACAGAGGACATGTTCTGCTGAACGAAGGCAAGTATTATATGTATGCCAAACGTATCCCTGATACGCCGATTCAAGTCATTACGCTAAACTCCTATAAATCGGAGCAATACACCTATTATACGGTGTCTTTCTTTGTCCTTGCGGCCAGCCTGCTGCTGTGGGTGTTGATCCAGTTCCTGGCGAACAAAATGTCGACGCGCAATTCCGAATCGATCGATAAATTAATTCATGCCTTGGCACAGCTGCGCGAAGGAAACTTCAATGGCTATGTCGACATTCAGACAAATGACGAGTTTCAAATTCTGGGCGATGAGTACAATGTGATGCTGGATCGGCTGAAGGAATTGATCGAGAAAAATAAAGAGCTGTCGGAGCTTCGCACCATTATTGAGGTGAAGCAGCTGCAATCGCAGTTTCATCCGCATTTTATTTTTAATGTTCTGGAAACCCTGCGCTATGCCATTAAGATCGACGCCAATCAGGCCCAGGACATCGTGCTGATTCTATCCCGCTTGCTAAGGTACAGCATCGGACATGATCGCAATGTTCAACTGAAGAATGACATGAATTATGTACGGGATTATCTAAAGCTGCAGCAAATTCGGTTCAATGATCGGCTGGAATACCGGATTACCGTAGCGGAGGAAACACTGGATGTATACGTCCCCAAGCTTCTGCTGCAGCCGATTATCGAAAACGCTATCAAATATGGTTATGAGAATCAAAGTGATGTGCTGATCGAGATTAACATTTACACCTCCACCGGCAAGCTCATTCTCGAGGTTCGCGACAACGGGCAAGGCATGAGTAAAGAGAGACTGCAGGAAGTGAACCAGATTTTGCAAAGCCAGACGAACACGACGCAGCATATCGGGCTGTATAATGTTCACCGTCGTTTAGTTCTTCTATATGGTGAAGAATCCGGCATCCACATTGACAGCGCGCAAGGAAAAGGCACCTGCGTAGCACTAACAATTCCTTACGAATGGAGTGGATATCATGTTTAAAGTACTGCTGGTCGAAGATGAGGATATGATTCGCAGGGGCATCCGGTTCAGCATCGATTGGGTTCAATACGATTGCATCGTTATTGAGGAAGGGCTGAATGGACAGGATGGTTACGAGAAGATCTGCGAGCTCAAGCCGGATATCGTCATAACGGACATCACCATGCCGATCATGGATGGCATCACGATGATTCGGGAAGGCTTGCAGCAGCATACCTTCAGCAGCATTATTATCTCCGGTTATAATGAATTCCACCTTGCGCAGCAGGCGCTCCAGTTAGGCGTGAGCGAGTTTCTGGTAAAGCCCTTAGAGGACGAGCAGCTGGTCGCGGCACTCGAATCGGCCAAAGCTAAAGTGGATTTAATCCGCAAATATGAAGTGATTTCGAATCATCCGCAGGAAAAAGAAGAGATTTTGAACAGCAAATTTCTGGAGAAGGAAACCAAAACCTCAAAATACGTGGCCAAAATGATCGCCTATGTACAGGAGAATTATGCCAAGAAGATCAGCATTCATGATCTCGTGGAGGAGATCGGCTTAAGCGCCTATTACCTGAACCAGAAATTCAAGGCAGAGACCAGCTATACGTTTAATGAATTTCTCAATCGTTATCGCATCCAGAAATCGATTGAATTACTGAAGTCTGGCGATAACAAAGTTTATACCATCGCGCAGGATATCGGATTTAGTGACTACAAGTATTTTATAAGCATCTTCAAAAAATACGCCCACGTCACGCCAAGTCAGTATCAGGAGTATTTCGAGGAGAAGAATGGATAGAACGGGTATCTAGATACCAAGGGTACTCTATCGTACTTATATTGCACATACACCCCCGCTAGGCATAAGCAGGGGTGTAGGATTTTTATCTATGATTCCTGTCGTTCATACAACCGATACATGGATAGTTCATCACTCATCGCTACTGCTTGGGCAAAGGCTTCCTTTACGTCCCTGCCCTGCTGAACGATCTCATAGAACAGCCGCAGAACGAACATCAGCGCATCGTTGCCGTCCGGATAGTCATCCGGCCCGATATACATCTTGCAGCCCCGCTCCAGGAAAGCTTCAGCCAGTGCTGGAGCGCCCAGCGAGCAGCCGTTCGCGATCACCGTCTTCCCGTCCAGCTTCGCATAACGCCGAATCTCATCGGCCCCGAAGCCGCCCCTCGGCTCCTCCTCCTCGTATACCTCTTCGCCGAGCTCCGGCATGATCAAGCTGCCCTCATCCCCGTGAAAGTTCAACAAAATCATATCGGTGCCTTCATATAGATCATCGCCTGACAAGACGGAGATCAGATCATTCGGTCTCCCGATCCAGTATGTAAAGACGCGCACCCCGAAATACTCCAGAGCCGCCCTTACAGCTTGGCTCTCCATGTCGCAATCCGGTCCGACGACCAGAGCGACCTGCATAACGGGCTTACTCACCACTGTATCAACTCCTGACAATTATATAGATTTGGAATTGGAGCCCCTTTCTATTATTGCCGGCAACATTTCCTTTTTCAATCAGGAGCGGTTTATCACACTTTTCTCCATATCATCCACCATTGTTTATCATACGAATCGACTTCAATCTCTTCCAAACCTAGATTCGCTTCGCTGATCCAACCTCTAGCTAGTTGGATATAGTCGTTGTGAAATTCGGAGGAATAACCCATTTCATCATATCCGGCATAAGTAATGTTATCGAATACCACGTATCCTCCGCTCTTTAACTGTTTACAGCTTGTGTCCATGAGTTGGATAAACGCTTGATACGCTGCATCTTTTAGCATTCCTTTGCGGTGATAATCCATAACAGCTTGCAGCATTAGAGGCTCTATTGTCCACCAATCTTGATTTACGGTATCAATGCCCTCGCGATCAGCGATAATGGTCTGGATGATATCGTTAATAGCGTGATGAAAAGCGACAACGTCAAAAGAGGACTCTGGATAATATAAACCGATATTGGCGGCATCGTCCTCAACAATCCTTATGTTGACGTCCATTCCTTTCGTTTTCTCCTGGAAATTTCGTGTCAGGTCCCTGTTGAGGTTGGCCGTCACATAGGACCCCGCTTCATGGGAATAGGCGTCTACAGCCTTTGGAATGTAAATGACATCGCCTGCACCGACTTCCAAAAGACTTAAAGCACGGGGCATGTTCAGCTCCTTGAAGAGATTCTGCCAAGATGCCGAATAATACAATTGAAGATATTCGAATACCCTCTCCTTGGATATATCTATTGGTACTGCTAATATGTCTTTCAATTTATTTTCCAATTGGTCTACGCTCATCTGTTTCAATTCAGATATCATGTCCTGCGAAAAGTCACGTTTCAGGATATCGTTAAACACGCCGGCACTCGTTTTCTCTGCTAGAGTCTGCATATTCATCAGCGTATCCCTCTCTTCTTATGGTTTCTAGAGTATATTCGAATATATGGTGTTTTTTCCTCTTTTTATTATTAGCAAAGGAGTATATTTCACGTTTCAAAAAATTGCGGTCTGGATGAGAAAAATAAAAGACGCCGTCCGCCAAACTCAGAGTTGTACCATTCATCGAAAGCGCAGGAGAAGGGTTGTTTACGCAGATAAAGGAGCGTGAGATGGAAGGCGTTGTCAGTAATATTGTTCTTCTACTGAAGGACGCGTGGCAAGAAATATTATTGCTTACCAGACAAGTCATCGAGACGACAATAAGCAGGTGCTCCAATCGTTCCAACAGGCATGGAATCAGCAAAAGAGTATCTATGATTCTACAATCAACATCAGCCACAACGAAGACTAAATAAGCTGCCTCCAATAGAGTATCGGAAGCAGCTTACAGCCTAGGGTCTTTTTTCAGTGTCTATAAAATGGGGCTTGACCACATAATGTTCAGGGTCTTAACTCCTTCAATTATCCTTTTACTACATTTTAATCAGTTTCTGTATCCATTTAATAGTAATTTCATCTTTTGCTTCTGGACTCAAATCGGTTGGTATCTGCAAATACTGCTCTTCTTCAGGCATTTTATGCAGTTGACTATGCACGATAGGATCAGCATTACTGTTAGCAGAATAATATTGAGGAAAGCGGTAATCTTGTCCTTCAAGTGATCGATAAACATAAAAATTGTACTCGATACCATCCACTACACAAAAGGCATGACCTTGAATTCTCGGATCGCACCAGACGTGAGTCCCTTTAGCTTTTTTAAAGAAAGTAAAAAACCATTCTTCTGAGCTTCCGTAATATGATAATCATCCAAATAATACTTAGATGATATTCGATCAAAGTTCGTATCGATGATCTGGTAGTTCAAAATCACTTCGGCCCTCTTTTGAAGAATGGGGTTAAAATAATCCTCTTGGATCCCGCCCTTATATTTTGATAATCGGCTCCTTACCAAGTAGTCGATATTACTGTGGTCTAAATTACGACCAAACGTTAACAAAAATCGTCGTTTATCCAATTTTACTCTGAACCCCATTTTGGAAGTGAATTATGGTATACATCAACATTACCTTTATGGTCAGGCCAATTATCTTTTGTATGATAATGCCACCGAGTATGAGTTCTAGATTGGGAAGTGAAAACATCTAGTCTCAAGTATTCTCTACCATCTTGTCCAAATAAAGAAATTACATGTTCTCCTTGATTAATTCCCATTCGGTTGACTAGGAGCTTCTGGTCCTTTGATTCTAGTATAACCATATCTTTCATATTGAGCTTTAATTCCTGGCTCTAATTTTGGCCATACAATCTCATCGAATTGTTTACCTATTTGCTGTTGTATCTTCTTTGGGTCCTTTCCCCATGTCCGCCATCAATCAGCGGAAAACCCGAGGAGCCCGATTGTGCGGGTATCATCGCAAAGAAACCCGAGAGAGGTACTTTTTTCAAAGTATCCTCTCTCGGGCCATGTTCAACCAAGTAGATATAGCGGTTCATTGGCCACCAGCTTGCGCCATTAACTCACAATATGAGTGCCCGCCTGTTTCCTGATGGCATCGCTTAAGCTTTCCGGGTTCGTAATGATGACTCGGCGTCCGGGTTTCTTTAGAAAATTAAGACTCGCCTCAATTTTGGGGAGCATGCTGCCTTTCGGGAAATGCCCCTCTTTCACATACTGTTTAATCTCTTCAACGGTGACCTCCTCCAGTGCCTTCTGATCCGGCGTACCGAAATTCACGAATACTTGGGGCACGCCCGTTGTAATGATCAGCGTTTCGGCATCTACCTGCTCTGCCAATAAGCTTGTGGCGAAGTCCTTATCAATCACCGCATCGATGCCTTCATAGGTATGGTCCTTCGTCTTGATGACAGGAATACCTCCTCCGCCGACGGCAATCACGATACAGCCGGACTCGATCAGCGAACGGATGGCATCCTTCTCGACAATATCAATGGGAGCAGGTGAAGGAACAACCCTTCGATATCCGCGGCCCGAATCCTCAATCATCACCCACTCGGGATGCTCGCGCTTCAATTCCTCGGCTTGCTCCAGGGAGAAGAAAGAGCCCACCGGTTTGGAAGGATCCCGGAAATTACGGTCGGCTTCGCTGACCTCAACCTGTGTAATGATGGTCGCTACTTTTTTCGTGATGTTACGGTGGATAAACTCATTCGTTAACGCCTGTTGAATTTGGTAGCCGATCCCTCCTTGTGTGTCCGCCACGCAGTTCACTAGCGGAACGGCATTCATGCCGATGACCTCGGAAGCAACCTCACTCCTTCGCATCTCGAATCCAACCTGCGGCCCGTTTCCGTGGGTAACGACCACGTTGACGCCTGCTTGCACCATGTCTGCAATGTTGGCTGCAATTTCACATACCGCCTCATACTGATCCTTAATCGACTCGCGGCCATTATCCTTGACTAACGAATTACCACCAATGGCTACAACTACAAATTTATCCATGACTAACCTCCTGGTCGATCAGCTAATGACTCTAGCTGAGTGATCCTCTATAAACGAGCTCTGAGGCGCTGGAAATAACGAGTCCCGCATGCATGAAGAACCCCATCTTTCCCGGCACGCAAGAGACCGTAGATGTTTCGTAAAGACGTGTTAACATTTGAATGGAATTATGGCTTTGCAGCAATTATGGTCTCTTTCAAGCTCTTGGCTCTACCATGATCCGGATGAATAGCCTGTGCTTGTTCAATCAACCTCATGGCCTGATCCGGCTGATTAAGCGCTAACAGGCTGCTGGCTTTCTCGCAGTAATAATCCGCATGAGCTGGACCGCATTGGATAGCTTGATCCATCGCTTCGATCGCTGCCGCATAGTTACCAAGCAAATTCAGGGATTGCCCTTTATGGTAATGATATAGCGCATTGGTGCGGTCATTCGTGATTGCATTGTCTATCGTATCCGCAGCCTCTTGGTGCTTACCCAGCGATCTCAAGCTGTTCGCCTTGTGGAAGGAAAAATCATAACGCCAAGGCTGCTGGGCTAACAGCTGATCCATCACGATGACGGCTTCCTCGTGCCTGCCCAGTTCTCTTAAATAATTGGATTTATGATAGCGGTAGAACGTCTCCTCCGGCTTCCGCTCAATCGCTTTATCATATTCGGCAATGGCTTCTTCCGGACGTTTCATCATCCGATAAGCATTGGCGGTATAGAAATAGAAGTCGAGATCGCCGGGATCAAGCGACAGGGCTTGATTGTAAGCAGCCAGAGCCTCATCATAACGTCCTAATTCTCCGGAACAGTAACCTTTGTAGTAGTAGAGGTCATTAGGATTCCCCTCTTGCCCCAGCGCATTATCTATGATCGTGATGGCTTCCTCGTACTTCTCCGCCTTCGCCAGCTCTTTCGCTCGTTGGATGCTGTCCGGGATGATTACGCTTTGTTTGTTCAGAATCTTTATTACCTTATGTTGCTTCATCTCTGCGGCATGCTGGAGAGATGACTTTCCGTCCCGATCCTTCAGGTGCACGTCGGCCCCTGCTTCAACCAGAAGCTGAATGAGATCGGAGTACAGCCGGCCCCCGTTTCCAAGAATGACAGCCTCCAGCAGGGCGGACCAACCCAGATTATTCACATGATTAACGGCAACGCCTGCTTCCAGGCAAATCTGAACGGTTCTTAAATATCCCTTTTCGCTTGACGGCAGCAGCGTTGTACCACCAAACCGGTTCACGCTCGTGATATCCGCTCCTGCTTGAATAGTCAGGCGCAGGATTTCATGAAAGCCGTTAGCTCCTGCACATAGGTATGGGGTTAACATGGTGATGTCTCTTGCATTCACGTCGCTGCCGGCTTCAATTAACTTTTTGGCAAGGGAGACCTGATTTTTCTGAGTTGCAGCCATTAGTGCCGTCCGGCCCTGACTGTCCTTGTGATGAACATCGGCACCACGCTTCAATAACTGCTCTACCGCAGCCAAGTCTCCGCGATCGCATGCCAGAATGAGTTCGTCATTCATCGCTTCAGCATTCATGGAGTAACCTCCTCATTTGATGTTTTCAATCCTTGTCATTCAGATCTGCATATTCAGACCAGCGCGTGCCGGCATTACTCTGACTGCAATTGGTTTGCCGGATCGCGAAGATCGGTAAAGTGCTTATACACAAACAACGCCGCAACCATCAGGTAAGCATATACGAACGGCATCAGTGCATCCTGGGCAAATCCGACCGTCGGCGCATGGATGATGCCGAATAAGGACAGGACGGCAGCGATGGCCGCGAACACGGCAGCCCGCAGCGGCTTATTCAGTATGGCAAAAATGGCGATCGATCCCCAGATCAAGCTGCTGAGCGGCGCACCGTTCCCCAGATGGTTCAGACCGTTATAATACACGCCTTTGCTTAACAATAAATCGATGCCCACCTTGGAAGCCGTCGTTTCAGCAGCACTAAAGATGTTATTGGCCAAGGTTAAGGCCCAGTTGGCGATCCAAGGGAATAAGGTGATGAAGATGACGGGCACTTCAATCTTCGGCGTCTCCCGGACGACCTGATTGGCCGTGACCACGCCGACATAGACCAGGATCGGTACAATCGCGACAACCGGAATGATGGACAGGAGCAGCGCTCCTATTCCAAAGAGCGAAATGATTAGCATGGCAAAGCCGGATGCAATCGTATACCCAAGACCAGCACCGATGGATTTCCAGCCAGCATGCCCAATGTACACGGTAACCGGGAACGGGTTGCCCGTGAATGCGCCGATGCTGGAAGCCACGCCGTTTGTCAGCATGACGTTCCGGGTGTTGTAATGATCACCCGCCGCATGCGCGCTTTCGATGTTCTCCAGGTCGAAAATATAATTGGCGAGCCCCAAAGGTATAGCCGATGCCAAGTACGGCAGCGCATGAGGAATTCCTTGGAACAGGCTTGTAATGTGCACTTCAGGCGGATTAAAGCCGAGCGTGGACAGCGCAGCCGTAATCGCCTCCGGATTCTGCAATCCGAATACCCAGGCCAGGACGGTGCCGGCAATGAGCAGCAGAAAGCCGGTCGGGATTTTTTTGAATATCGGGGATTTACCGAACCAGTTGATAAAGATGATGACCAGTACGATAAAAGCGACGATCGGTGTTTCGAATGATTGCAGCATCGGGTTCATGGCAAGCAGCAGCAATCCAAGCCCGGACAAACAGGATAAGAGAACGGTTCTTGGAATGACCTTTCTGAGCAAATCCCCCAAGAAGGAACCCACAACGAGGATCAAGGCTTCGAAGAAGCACCATACCAGACCGATCTGGAGCGCAAACGTTGCATCATTGGTCTGTCTGAATACCGGAATCAGCACCAGAAAAGTAACGGTAAATATTGATGGGGCGCTCGGACCCGAAGGCAACGCGGTAATGTCACTTCGGCCCGTCTTCTTTGCCAGCTTGTATCCAAACCAACCGTAAGCCATGCTTGCGATAAAGATAGCGAATCCGAAGGCAGGGACTACTCTTCCGTAGACCATATCTTCCGGAAAACCTACAACGAATATCAAAAGTGAAATCATGGTCAGCAGATTGGTTAGATTATTGGCAAGCAAGCCGAAAAACGCAGCCCAATCTCCTTTTTTCCATAACATTTTCATGAGTACCTGATCCATATAAAAGCCTCCTTAGATCAATACGCTTATAGATCTAGCATTTCAGGTGCCCCTCCGACTTGAGCGCATGCCTGAGGGGCTGCCAATCTAGGACTGAATGCGCTGGCTTAAAGCCTGCAGCGCCTGTTCAAAGCAGTCCACCGGAGGATGCGTGATGCCCGCTCCAATCATTCCGATTCCCGGGTCTTTATGCGCGATGGCCGTGTTGATCACGGGCATGATGCCGGTTTGGGCCACTTTGCGAATATCAATGCCCGTTGGAATGCCGCTGAAGTTCAGCAAAGGAATCGTGACGTTCGGATTTTCCGTGGTCGTAATCTCCTTCATCTTGACTGAATAATTCATGGCTTCATCCACGGTGCCGCCGACAAGCGCCACAATCGCCGGAGCGGTTGCCATCGCGAATCCGCCGATTCCGTAGGTTTCCGTGATTGCGCTATCGCCGATATCTAGGCCTGCATCCTCCGGCTTATAACCTGCGAACATGGGGCCAACCACCTTTTGTGCCGGTCCGGTGAACCAGGTGTTGCCTGGCATGCCGCTGACGCGAATGCCGAATTCAACCCCATTGCGGGCCATGGTGGTCACGATGGTGCTGTATTCAATCCCATGCGCCGCATCCAACGCACATTTACAGAGCGCCATCCAGGTCGGGCCGGAGAAGTAATCGCTGCTTGCCACAAAATCAAACACCTCGATTTGCTGCTCGGTAGGGAAGTCCGTCCGCAAAATCAGCGGCGTTAATGCTTGGATTAACAGCGTTGTACCGGCATTGTTGCGGTTATGGCATTCATCCCCCATATGAAGCGCCTGCGACAGCATCAATCGGAGGTCAATACCATTCTCAGAGAACTTCATCGCATCCCGGAGCATCGGGCCCAGCACGTCTCTCATCCAATTGAGGCGGGCGATGACCGTTTCGTCATTGGCGCCCATCCGCAGTATTTTGGACAGCTGCTCGCTCAGGTTTGTGTACGCGATGTTGCCGTACGTCCGGTTCTCCACGATGTGCATGAACATGGAGGCTGAGGTTACCCCCGCCATCGAGCCTACGCAGTTATGCTCATGGCATGGGGAGAAGGTGATTTCACCCGATGCCGCAAGTTCCGCTGCTTCATCCAGATTGCTGGCCAAGCCTTCGAAGACCAGTGCGCCCGTAACCGCCCCCTTCATCGGACCGCTCATTCGCTCCCATGTTATTGGCGGACCTGCGTGCAGGATCGTCTTTTTGGTCATGCCCGGCACAACATGAATCGCCTGATCGAATCCGATCAATACCGGCTGGGAGTTGATGATCCGCTCCACGGCCAGCTTATTCGCCGCTTCGATTTTCTCCTGAATGTCCGGCTGATCCAGCTTGTCAAGCAGTGCGATCACCTCAGGCTTACCGCCGCCCGGCGGTTTCCACTCCAGGTGGGAAACCTTCCCTTTTTGCTTCAAAATATCATCTTTAAACATTTCCAGACCCACATTGATTACATGAAGCTCGCTGTTAAATAGCTCATTGATTCTACTCATGTCATACTCCTTTCTCGACGAAGCCTCTGGCAAGAAGCCCTGTATTCGTACTGCTGCTGGCATACGTAACTCCCGCAGATACCAGTTTATTTAACTGCTCTTCCACAGACGGTGTATCGAGATCCGTGCCCAGCACATAGCCGATAATCTCCAAATGCCTTCCTTCTTGTTCAGCGGCCTGCTTGGCTTCCACAATCGCCGGAAGCATGACCCCGACCGGATCCTCGTGAGCTCCGTATCCAAGAACGAAGTCCATCACGATAACGCCAACCGCTGGATCTTTAGCTTCCTGCTTGAATCTGGAAATCCGGGAAGAAGGATCGATCATCGGATGAGGCTTGCCGTCGGTGAACTCGTCGTCCCCAAAATCGATAAATGTGTGGCCCTGACTGACGTGAATATCCTGCAGCCGGTACTTCGGATCCTTCGGAATATTGCTGTATACATCCTCGTATTGCTCCATCGCCAGGTACATGGCTTCGTCGCACAGCGTTCCGCCGCAGAACAATCCACGGATGTATTTTTGCTCCGGCGTCAGCTTGGCCTTGATCTCCTCGATGAGAGGCAGATTCAGCGGATGTTTATCGATGGTGCTCTCGTCGACGCCCGACAGGATAACGGCTTTCAACGCCGCTTCTTTCGTCGTTTTGGCGAAATGTCCGCCAGCATTTACCACGGCTTCTTCCGTTCCGCCGATAAAACACACCACAACTGGCTTGCTCATGTTCTTGATCTCGGCGAGCACCTTCTCCTCCACGCTCTTGGCCGGCGGCTTCGAGACCAGGACAATAACCTTGGTCGCTTCGTCTGCATTAAGCGCTCTCATGCCGTCCAGCATCATAATGCCGCCAACGCGTTCGCTTAAATCTCGTCCCCCCGTGCCGATCAGCTGGGAGATCCCGCCGCCAAAGTCATGAACCCGAACGCTGACCTCCTGGCTTCCCGTTCCGGATGCGCCTACGATGCCGATGCTTCCCGGGCGCACTTTATTGGCAAAGCAGAGTCCCACACCTCCAATGATGGCCGTCCCGCAGTCCGGTCCCATCATGAGCAAACCGCGCTCATGCGCCATGTTCTTGAGCTCGATCTCCTCTTCCACGCTGACGTTATCGCTGAACAGCATGACGTGGAGATCATTCTCCAGCGCCTTTCTGGCTTCTCTGGCTGCGAACAGTCCGTTTACAGAAATGACGGCCAGCTTGGCCGAAGGAAGATTTCTTGCGGCTGAGTCGATCGTCGGGAACGTGAGCTCACTGTTTCCTGCCTCGCTACCCTTGCTGTTAAATAGGGCCTCCACACCTTCGTAAGCGCTTTCTACGAACTCTTCAGAGACCGCTTTAATGACGATCATCAGATCACTTCCCTTGGCTTCCTCCAGCTCCGGGGTCATGAGACCGACATTAGCCAGCACTTCCTTGTTCATCTGCGTCCCCATTGCGATAAAGGCCTGATCGACGCCATCTAATTGATTCGCTTTGGTTGACAGTGACATCAGTGAGACGGAATCAAAGTACGTATTCTTTTTAATCACAACTTTAGTCGACATGCTTTACCTCCCATTTCTTTCTATGCTAAGCTTCAAACCATTCACCAGCCCAAGCGCGATATCCGTTCCTGATGTAGAACCGATACCGAGTACCCTGGATAAGCTCGAAATAACCTCAGTCTTACTGCCATGGATCATATGATGCATGAACTCTCCTATGGATTCCCTTACCTGGCCGCTTACCGCTTTCTTTAAAGCCATATAGCTAATCGGATTGCTCCTATCAGCCGATGCTGCCACAACCTGCTCGCACATATGGCGGATCTTGAACAACGGACCATTCGTTAGATTCATAACGGCAAACAATCCGACCAAGAAGTCGTCGCCCGACGGAGTCAGACCAGGGCCCAAGCCTATTAGTTGAATTGCATAATGAGATGCAAGACTGACTTCGCCTTTGGATAACGCTTCAAGAAGCCCCGCAGAGCGCTCTCTCAGCAATCTATCCATTTCCTGATCGAAGGAAGTTCCGGTCTCTGCAGATGGCTTCATCCCACCGGCCTTGCCGTGAGCTTCAATCCATAACTGCGCTTCAGCTACATGGTTTCTTAAGATGTCTTCGTCTTCGGGATAGGATGGGAGCTTGCTCCGCCATACATGGACTTGCTGAAGCATAACGGCTGCATTCTTCCCTACGTATAACCGATCTCCCTCCGCATAGACCTGATCTCCAATCACCAGCCCCCGTTTGGAAAAGCTGTCGATCAGCGTATTGGGCGCATTGTCCACGCTGTCATTGGCAATCGTATATAATTCACCGTTCGTCCGGCACTTCAGGTTCACCGTTCGATCAAAGATGCTGTGTACCGTCCCATTAAATTTCAAGCTCCTTATTTGTTGAAGGAATCCCGCGTCGCAAGAGATGGTGGCGCTTACAACAAAAACGGCTTGTGTACTTGTTGTCTTCCCGCAGCTTCCCGTTATATCGCCTCCTTAACTTACAGATGGACAAATGCTGTCTTTTGTCAGGTTATCCTTTTGAACGCGTCATTCACCTTGGATCGGCCCTACCTTAGTTGTGGATAAATGACCTTAGATGCTATACTGAATTCAAAATTAGCCAGCATATAAACGTCGAACATATACAGATGAATGACCTTCCATAGCTAAAAGGATATTTTGTGAATTATATCACACTTAAAATTTCGAAGCACTCCTGACACCCTTATTGTAATCCAGGGTTAAGCTGCGGTCATTGTACAGCGATACTAAAAACAAAGCGTATTCGCTGTGCACATTGCACAATGAAGAACAATAACAAAGGTGTGTGTTAAGAATGCTAACCATCAGGGACATCCTTCAGATCAAAGCGATCGAAGGCATTAAGCTCGTTGCAGGGGCGGCAGGAATCGATCACCAGATATCCATTGTGAATATTATTGAAAATCCGGATGTATTCGATTGGCTGGCATCGAATGAGCTGCTCCTGTCCACCGGATATATTTTTAAAGATAGCGAAGAGCTGCAGAATCGGGTCATTCATGAATTGGCCGAGAACAACTGCGCGGGCCTGTGCATCAAAATGAAACGTTATTTTGACCGGATTCCGCAAAACATGATCGATCTGGCGAACAAGTATGGACTTCCACTGCTGGAGCTCCCTTTTGAATACACCTTGTCCAGGGTGATCGCGATCATTAATGAGAAGACCAATGCCGACTATGACGCGCTAAATCGCAGATCACTCGACCTGCATAACGCGCTGTTCAAAATCCCTCTGGAAGGAGGCGGTATCGAACAAATTTCGGCCGAATTGGCTGACATCATCCATAATCCGCTCCTGATTCTCGACAGGGACTGGAATCTGCTCTGTTATACGGACCATCCGGATAATAAGACACCGCTGGAGGAGTTCTTGTCGCTCCAGAAGAACAGACCCATCTTCCCTTCCGAATTTACTGAAGCCATCCCGCAATATGTAAGCGAAATCAAGAAATCGATCCAGCGCGACTACGATCATAAGGGGCAATCGTTCAAATGCCGCATCATGCCGATCTCGGTGTCCAGCCATGTGTACGGATACATCGTCGTCTTCCAAACCGTTCGCAAGCTGACGGAATTGGATAATTTGGCGTTAGAGCACGGATCAACCATCCTTGCCCTGGATCGCATGAAGGCGAAAGAGCTGGAGGAAGTGAAGCTCAAAATCCGGCACGACTTCTTTGACGACTTACTGTCCGGCAACATCACCTCGATCGAGACGCTGCACTCGCAGTCCGATCTGCATGGGCTCAATATCAACTATACCTACTACTGCATGGTCGTTCATATTGAACCGACCCTTCTGGAAAGCTACAAGGATATCGTATACCGCAAATACGAGCTGGAGCATATGGTGAAAAAGTGTGTTAACCTGATCCACGGCCTGTCCAGTAAAGCCAACGGGGAGCTCACATGTTACTACCGAAGCCAGCAGATCATCATATTGGTTGGGAAGAATGAGAATAAACCGCCGGTTACCGTCAACGAAACGAAGGCTTTCGCCCATGAGCTGGTCGAGCTGTTGACCCGAGAGATGAAGAAAACGCAGTTTCTTATCGGAATTGGCAGTCAGTATAAGACGTTCTCTTCACTTCATCGAAGCTTCTTCGAAGCCCAGGAAGCCATGCGATTGATGCAGCGATTCAAAGACAATCGGATCATCTCCCATTTTGAAGATTATGCCGTCTATCATTTTCTCGACTCCAATATCAAGCCTGCCGAGATGGAAGAGTTCTTCCACAACACACTTGGCGTCATCCATCACCATGATCAAACGTTCAACACCAGCTTTATCTCTACGCTGGAATACTATTTCATGCATAATCAGAATGTAACGGAGGCCGCCAAAGCGATGTTTATCCACCGCAACACCTTCATCTATCGCATCGACAAAATCAAGGAGCTGCTGAATTCCAACTTAAAAAACGCTGACGAGTTATTTCAGATTCAATTGGCTCTCAATCTCTATCGGCTGCTGAATAAAGGATAGTCCACTCCATGAAGAGTTGCTACTTCTGGCCAATGCGGAAGATGCACTGATGGTCCGAGCAGCGGAATGGATCTACCAGAACTCGTATCCCCCCTTCAGCCATGAGGGCGCTGTCGGATTCGCTGAGCCTCACCCCGTCCAGTTTACGCGCCGGCTCCGGAAATCGTACCGCATCGCCACTTCGGATTTCGTCCGTTCCTTGCGCATCGGCAAGGTGGCCGAGCTGTTGCTGGACACCGAGATGACACTGGATCAAATCGCCACCTGCTGCGGATATGAGAACGGCTTGTATCTCAGCCGGGTCTTCTCCAAGAACATGGGCGTGAGTCCGTCCAAATACCGCGAACAGAATCGGTTATAACGCATAACCCATTCGGCCCGGACAGCCAGGACGACCGTGTACTCATCGCACAAACGTATAAAAAAAGCTCATTCCTAACTCATGTTCAAGTTAGAATGAGCCTTTTCATGTCGGTTCTCTCAAATGAATATAATCGTGACGCCCTTCATCCATATTCATTTTAGTTTTCATTCTTCTAAATATAATAGGATTCAGGTTCCGTCGAAAATGCTGAATGCATTTTCTCCATCCTTTTCATTCCATTTTCTGAAATATATATACAATTTTCTGAAATAAATCAGACCTATTTTTCTAAGACAAGAGACCGACATCCACTTTGCCAGACTAAAGCGAACGAGGCAAATTCAAGAGGAATGGGGCCTAATTATTAACGTTTTTGTAATCTTTAGACCCAAATTTATGACACTGCTGTCATTTATGAAGGATTGATATCCA
This sequence comes from Paenibacillus sp. NPDC093718, assembly GCF_050279985.1. Classification (NCBI taxonomy): domain Bacteria; kingdom Bacillati; phylum Bacillota; class Bacilli; order Caryophanales; family Paenibacillaceae; genus Paenibacillus; species Paenibacillus sp. NPDC093718. The sequence continues at coordinate 46,688 of NZ_JBNNUS010000005.1, read as the reverse complement.
AGAAATGGTCGGTGCACATTTTCAAAAAGTACGATAGTCTAATTGCCGAGATGCTAACCAGTTCACCCAAGAGGGATGCCGCGGATCAATCGGATGGACACCCGGTCTTGCTTATCCTTATATCCAGCAACCCCCCATTATCCAACTTATCCCATCGGATAACATTTAATTTAGGATGACAAAGCCGGGTAAGGGATCTCAATTTTTACGCCCCTCTGATCACTTGATATCAAGCGACCAGGAATGTATCTGAGTACATAGCACGGCGTATGCAGGGGCAAACGCTAAATTAAGGAGGAGTTTATACCATTGAAGCTAAAATCTCGATTATTCTCTAAACTAGTTGCACTTACCGTTATTGGTGCCATCGCTGCCGCTCCGCTGCAGATTGTAAGCGCCGAATCGAATGACGGCGGATCGCGTCCATGGATGGATACCTCTCAATCCGCTGAGAAACGCACAGAGCTTTTGCTTGACGCCATGACGCTTTCCGAGAAAATTGATTTTGTTACAGGCAACGTCAATAACAATTACGGGTTTTATAACGCCCCTATTGAACGGCTTGGCATTCCCGCGCTGACCATGGCCGACGGGCCAACCGGCGTGCGGGTCGCCAATCCGGATATTCAGGATAAAAAATCGACGGCTCTCCCTACTCCGATTGCGCTGGCCGCAACCTGGAACACGAAAACCGCTGCGGAGTACGGGGACCTGGTGGGCAATGAATCCTTCAATACCACCCATAACGTCCTGCTCGGGCCGGGATTCGATATTGCCCGTCTGCCTTGGGGTTCCCGGAATTTTGAATCCATGGGCGAAGATCCTTTGCTTCAGTCGAAGATGGGCGTTGCTTATGTCAATGCGGTTCAAAAATACCCGGTTATCGCGACAGCCAAGCATTATCTATTGAACAACCAGGAGACCGAGCGTTTCACGGTGAACTCGATCGCAAGTGAGCGCGCGATGCAGGAAGTATACCTGCGTCCATTCGCCGCAGCCATCGAGAAAGCCAGCCTGGGTTCGGCCATGTGCTCCTTTAACGAGATCAACGGCACGCCGGCCTGTGAAAATAAAGACGCTTTGACCACGATGCTCAGAGACCAGCTGAACTTTAATGGTTTCGTCATGAGTGACTACGGTGCCAACTTGAGCACGGCTCCTTCCGCCAACGCGGGCCTCGACTTGGAAACACCCGGAGACCCTTACGGATTTTGGGGTTCTAAGCTCATGAACGCCGTTCAAAAGGGCGAAGTTAGTGAAGACGTCATTGACGAGAAGGTAAGTAACATTCTGTTCCAGATGTTTGACAAAGGGCTTTTTGATCACCCTGCGGTAAATAAGCAGATTCCTGCAGCTGAGCACGGCGCGAAAGCGCAACAAATTGCAGAAGAAAGCATGGTGCTTCTGCAAAACAAGGACAAGGCTCTGCCGCTGAAAGCAGGCAGTCTGAAATCCATTGCTGTTATCGGTCCGGATGCGGACAACTACGCAACGGTTGGCGGCAGCTCGCTTGTGAAGCCGACTTATACGGTAAGCCCGCTGGAGGCCATCCGCAAACGTGCCGGAAAGGGCGTTGAAGTAAATTACGCAGCCGGTACCGATCCGATTTCCACAGCGGATATTATGAATGGGCCATCGGCCATTCCATCTTCGCTGCTGAGCCCCGTTGATGAGAACGGCAATCTAATTAAAGGCGAGCATGGACTTCGGGCGGAATATTTCAATAATACGAATCTTGAGGGCCAACCTTCCGTGGTACGCACGGATGGTCAAGTGAATATGAACCTTGGTTTTTATAACTATGACGGATTAAACGGACAGTCCTCCAAACTGACTCCCGTCCCTGGCGATTTGAACGGCAGAATGTCGGCACGCTGGACTGGCGCGATTGCGGCTCCGCAGGACGGCGAATACACCCTTTCGCTCTCGAGCTTCGGCTCCAGCAAGCTGTATTTCGACGGCAAGCTTCTGATCGACAATAAAGGGGAGAAAGTGGCTACCGAGAAAGTGGCGGTGCAGCTGAAAGCCGGCGAAAGCCACAACGTGCGCATTGAATACCGCACGGATTGGACAGATGGCGACAGCGATTTTGGCGGACTGGTCCGCTTCGGCTGGGAAGCGCCGGAAGAGGTGACCGATTCGAAGATGCAGAAGGCGGTTGATCTTGCGGACAAATCCGACGTTGCCGTCGTGGTGACGCGCACCTATGAAAGCGAAGGCTACATTGACCGTTCCGACCTGGATCTTCCGAATAACCAGGAACAATTGATCAAGAAGGTGGCTGCGGCCAACCCGAATACGATTGTGGTTCAAATGAGCGGCAGAGCCGTGCAGATGGACGGCTGGAAAGATAACGTTAAATCCATTGTGCAAGCCTGGTATGCCGGGCAGGAACAGGGCGACGCCATCGCCAGCGTGCTATTCGGCGACGTGAATCCATCCGGTAAACTGCCGGTAACTTTCCCTGTCGACGAGCGTTCCACTCCAGTATCGGATGAAAAGCAGTTCCCTGGGGTAAACGGAGACGCGAATTACTCCGAAGACATTTACGTAGGATATAAGGGTCATGAGAAAGAAGGCATCAAACCGGCATTTGCGTTTGGGCACGGTCTTTCTTACACGAACTTTGACTATAAAAACCTGAAGACGAAAGCTAAAGGCACCGGGCAGGACTCCACGATTGAAGTCTCGCTTAACCTCCGGAATACCGGAGCTGTAACCGGCGCCGAGGTTGTACAGGTCTATACCGGGAAACTCCCAACTAGCGTAGATACACCGTCCAAACAGCTGGCCGGCTTTGCCAAAATCGAGCTTAAACCAGGCAAACAGCAGCGCGTAACGGTTGAACTCGATCCTAAGGCCTTCTCTTATTGGGATGAAAATAAAAAGGCCTGGGTTATGCCTTCCGGAAAAGTGCCGATTTATGTGGGCAGTGCCTCCGACGACATTCGTCTTACAGGCAGCGTCACCGTTAAAGGCTCCGGCAAGTAAAGCATACGACTCATTCTATATTTCAGCCTGGGGCGTTGTTCGCCCCGGGACTTTTTGTTTAGGAGAAAGGAGGAACGGAAAATGGAAGACAAGAACGAAGCCGGCACCAAGCTCCATTCGGACAGAGCGATGAAACCGGAAAACGCACAGCGGCGCAAATGGATCCTGCTAAGCGCACTGCTGGTTCTCACCTTGCTGTTCTGCTCCTTGGCCGTCCCGTCCGGGACGGGAAGCGAAACTTCTGCCGAGGTATGGCTAACAACGGGGGACCGGACCAACCTTTTAACCAAAAAGGCGCCGGTCGTATTCACGGACCAAGATTCAAGCGAGGAAAAGCTCACCGTCAAGGTGAGTCCGGAGGTCCGATATCAAACCATGGACGGGTTTGGCGCAGCGATTACCGGCTCTTCGGCTTATCTGATCAACCATAAAATGACCGAAGCTCAGCGGAGCTCCCTTCTTGGCGACTTGTTTATGGAAGACGGCATCCGCCTCAGCTTTGTCAGACATACGATCGGCGCTTCCGATTTTTCCGTGGACGAAAACGGCCAACCGAGCAGCTATACGTATGACGATATCGAATCGGGAACGGATTACGGTCTGGAGCATTTCTCCATAGACAAGGATGCGGATGTGGTCTCCCTGCTGCAAAGCATGCTGAAGAACAATCATGCGGTCAAAATACTGGGCACCCCCTGGACCGCCCCGCCGTGGATGAAATATGGGGAGAACACCTACAACGGCTGGTATCTGGATTACACCAATCCCAAGGTTTATGCCGCCTATGCGGATTATTTCGTGAAATATATTCAAGCGTATGAGGCAAAAGGAATTCCGATTTATGGCCTGACGATTCAAAACGAGCCGGCGTTCACGTCCCCGGACTACCCAAGTATGAGCATGGGAGCCGAGGAGCAGGCCAGGTTCATCCGGGATTATCTCGGCCCCGCCTTTATCCGGCAAGGGATCGGGACTAAAATTATCGCTTTCGACCACAATTGGAAGCTTGGCGAAGCGTACGCCGGGAAAGTGCTTGGAGACAGCGGGGCTGCTTCTTACATCGACGGGACTGCGTACCATTGTTATGAAGGTTCACCGGAGGCCATGTCGGCCGTTCAAAGTGATTTTCCGGACAAAAACATCTATTTCACGGAATGCAGCGGCGGGCAATGGAGCCCGGACTTTGGCGATAACTTGAGCTGGCAAATGAGCAATCTTATCATTGGTGCGCCGCGCAACGCTGCCAAAACCGTTCTGTTCTGGAACCTGGCCCTTGACCCGGATGGGGGCCCGACCAACGGGGGCTGCGAGGACTGCCGCGGTGTGGTTACGGTGAATCCGGCAACGGGAGACGTGGAGAAAAACGTGGAGTATTATGCTCTCGGACATGCCAGCAAATTTGTGGATCCCGGAGCTGTTCGGATCGCATCCACCCGTTACGAGGGGAAACTGGAAACCGTGGCATATGAAAATCCCGACGGCTCTCTCGTTCTGATCGCCGCCAATCCGGGAACCGCAGAGCTGACCTTTAGCGCGGAATGGAACGGGAGATCTTTCTCCTACAGCCTGCCTCCCAAAAGCGCTGTCACTTTTAAATGGCTGCCGGATTCCGGCAGCCATGACTTTATTAATAGTAAACTATAAAGACATTGCCTCCATTACTATTGGCTTGTTCTAAAAATTGCGCAATCTTGTGTGCAACTTCAGGAAGAGTAAGCACGATATTCGGGAATAGATCTACTGCATTCTCAATCACTCCATTCGCATTTAAAGAGTCCCATGGAGCCACCTCCATGCTTTACATACCGCTCATAAGTCCGGTAAATTTCCCGATTTTGTCCCGACCCGAAAAGGTGTCGAAATGCCTTCATAATTGAACATCATGCTCATCCCCATGGATGCGTGCATCAGATTGTGGCAATGCATCATCCATAGACCCGGGTTATCCGCTTTAACGTACACCTCGAAAGTATCACCTTCTTGTGTTAATAGTGTATCAAGATAAACGGGACTTCCGCTCAAAGGCTGACCGTTATGGCTTAGCACCTGAAAAATGTGTCCATGCAAATGAAAAGGGTGGTCGCCTCCGCCAGCATTCGTAATCGTCATTTTCACACGCTGGCCTTCCTTGACCACCAGTGGTGGTACTTCATGAAAACTTTTTCCGTTAATGGAGTTGATGAACAAATTCTGATCGAGCTTTAAGGTATAGGACTGATCGTAGGTTAATTGGTCTACAGGAGCATTCGGATCTGGTTCTCCATAGTCGGTCCATCTGAATAAGCTGTAATCCGAACGGATCTCCGGTTCGCTACCGGTTCCCAATGTTACCTTCAAGCCTGATTCACTCGTGACGATGACTTTACCTTGCTGCGGCAGCTCAAGGAGAAGATCATAACGCTGGCCCGCTCCCATCAGAAATTTATAATGATCCAGCATCTCCGGTTCGTGGAGGTCATGGCCATCCATCGCAATTATTCGGTAAGAGGCCCCGTCGACGCGAATCGTTTCCGTTTCGTTCGCAGCATTGATCATCCTCAGTCTGACTCTCTTTCCGGGAGCCGCCTCGATATTCTTTCCCTTTGTTGAACCGTTCATGAGATAAGTTCCATTTAACTGTTGGATAAGGATGGTTTCCTCCTGATCGTAATCGAACCGATCCTGCTGAGGGTCGACAATGAATTTCCCCAGCAGGCCTTTTTCAACCTGGATGGAGCTAGCCTGATGAGAGTGATACCAATACGTTCCGGGAGAGTCTGCAATAAATTCGTACGTATACTGCTCTCCGGGCTTTACGGCATCCTGCGTCACACCGGCTACTCCATCCTGCGAACAAGGAAGGACAATCCCGTGCCAATGGATGGTAACCCCTTCTTGAATGTCCTTGTTGTCCAGCACGACACGGACTCTTTCGCCTTCGGCAACTCGAATTTCTGGTCCTGGCGTGAGGCCGTTGAATGTCCAAACCTTCTCGGTATCTCCATTATCTAATTTTTTCTCGCTCTGTGAGGCCGTGAGCCGAAACTCGCGTATGGGCGCGTCGTTCTCCCCCTCTGTTATAGCTTCGCATGACCGTGTCGCCAGTGAAGCCTGGTGGGTTGCCGCAGAGGCGGTTCCATGCTGATGGCCCGCCATCCCTTCCATGTGATGCATTTCGCCCATATTTACTTCATATGGTTTTTGCATGCGAATTTGCCAAAAGTACGTGCCAACCAACGCACCAAGCAGGATCGCCGCTCCCAACCCCGCTATACCGACCTTCCCTTTCCAAGTTAACCTCCGCATAAACTTTCACCCCTTTTTTTTGATTGATCAATCAATTACTAATTTATAAAAATGTTCACCGTTTTTTCTGCAGTTCGCGAATCGTTGCTGCAATTCCATCCGCCGGCTTCGTAGCCGGAATTGGGCCGATAAAACGCTTATATTTATCCCCGCTTAGGCGCAGCGGTTCTTCCGTTAAGTAAAGCATTTCAACAATCTCCTTCATGACGGGGACGAATAGACCGAGCAGCGACAATCCAGCCTTGCCAAGAGCAATAACAGGCTTCTTCATACCGGAGGCTTGCTGGGCGATACGGACAATCTCATGACCGGAAATAATATCCGCCCCGGGGATGTTCCAATTTTGACCATATGCTTGATCCTGTCTCGCAAGCTCTACAATCATAACTGCCGCATCAGGCAAGTACACATATTCGCGAGGAACCTTCATGTTTCCGATGAAAAATGCCATTTTGCCTGCCGCGATCGCTTCGAGTGTCCCTCCCAGATAGGATGCTTGATTTGCAGTCGGTCCGTAATAGTCCGGCAAACGAACAATCATGGCAGACACATTCTTCCATCTGCTGCTAAAGATCATCTGCTCAAAAGCAAGGCGAACTTTACCCTTTTTGGTATGAGGTTTTTTTGGATGCTCCTCGGTTACCCGATCCATCTGTCTTCTTCCGTAAGGGTAAATTCCGTCTATTGCGACAACCTTCAAGCTTAATCGATTGGCTGCCTCCATGATGGCTTCGCCGAGCGGAATCAATTTACTCTCCATTTCGTGGTATGGAACGTTGGCACAATGGAACAATACCTCCGCTTCTATTGCCGCAGTTACAATGTCATCCGGCCGGTATGCATCCCCGATTGCTAACGTAAGATGTGAAGGATTGCCGAGTTCTCTTGCAAGCTCCTCCAGCTTTTGCCGCGACCGTCCAAATGCAATCACAGGCAACCCCTTTTTTACCAACTCTGCCGTAATAACAGCACCAGTACCACCCGTTGCACCCACTACAATTGCTTTTTTCATATTCATCAACACTCCTTTTATTAGTGATTGATCAATCACTAACTTATGATCACACTATAGCAAGTTGTAATTGATTAGTCAATAACCAAATTTCAAATTTATGGCATCGGCATTTTGAAATGGGATACAGCTATTTGAATAAGGTTTTACAGTTCTATGGGATATCGACTGAGGCGATTTTGGTTGAAGGAACGGCATCATCAGAGCAAGCTCCTGCTATTAAAGAAAAAGCAATCGCACGTGCTAAGGAAGTCGCCCAACGATTCTAATAAAGGAAATTGAAGTCATGCTTCGATGCTGGTTCCGATTACTTTGGGGGGAGCCGCCGGATTAAACCCCAATATCCGCAGGAAATCAATTCGCATCGATCCCAAAATAATAAGAAAAACGTCGATCGACGTACTTTCACAGAAGACAGACCGCTTTTGAATGTCGTTTTTCTTGCGATTACAGAATGGTTCAGCTTCGCTGAAATTTATATATTTTATAATCTAAAAAAAGCCTGTTGAAGTTTTTCAACAGGCTGACCGCTTCCTACCAGAAGCGATCATTTTTTTGCGGAACGGTAGGTTCTATTTTGCCAAGAAGGCGTCGACCTGATGCTGCAGCTCATTCTGGATTTTCTTGAGCACCCCTTCCCCTTCCGTTTGGAACCTGGCGAAGTATTCGTCCGGGTCAAGCGCGCCGTTAAATAATCCGCTATAATATTTGGCCTGAATGGTCGCGAATTGGGCCACTTCGTTCTTCACCGGCGTCGGATCGAAGGTGAAGCCGGTCATGATGTCCTTTGTGAAGTTGTCGGCTTGCGTAATGAATTGTTTATACTCTTGAGTCTCTTCGTCAGTACCGACCCATTCCCGCTCTAACGTGGGATTCAGCATGAGCTGGAACGAGACAATGCCGCCATCGTTGTTCAACGTGTCATATTGATGCTCGCCGACTGCTTTCCAGTTCACGCCTTCAATACCATGCTCCAGCAGATCGTAATTCTCCTGCCGGTTCGCCCAATCGAGAAACATCATCGCACGGTCTTTATGCTTGCTCGTCTTTACAATGCAGATGAAATTGTCCATCTTGAAATTGGAAAAGTTTTTACCGGGGGTTAGATCAAACAGACGAACCGCTTCCAGTTCTCCTTCGGGCACGACCTGCTTTAACTGGTCGTTGTACGCTTTAGGAATGCCAAAGGCCATTTGGGGCGTGGCCGCTACTTTGTTTAGGAGCTGCATTTCTCCCGGACCAGTTTTATTCGTCAAGACGTCCAATGACATGACTTTGTCAACGAACAGCTTGCGAACATCCTCGATATTGGACCAGATCTTAGGTTCCTTGGTTTCAAAGAAATTGTAGACCTTCCCGTCGTTACCCTTGTAATACAGCATCAAGCTGGCTCCCGCAAAATTGGTTGGGCGAATGTTGATGCTGGTATCATCCCGGATCAGCCAGTTGACCCAGCTGTAAGTGACGTCGTCTGCGCCTGCAAGGAGCGGCGTGATACCGAGCTCATTGTCACGAACGGCGTAGAGATAAGCTTTTAGATCCTCATACGTTTTTACGGGCGGCAGGTTCAGTTGCTCCCTCAAGTCCTTCCGGATGAAAACCGACCTTTCCTGGGTATAAGCGCTTCCCAAGGGAACGCCATAGATGCTGCCGTTGATTTTGTTCGCGTCCCACATTTGCTGCGGTCTCGTCTTTAGCACATTGGGGCCGTATTGGTCCAGCAGTTCGCTTAATTCCTCGTAATAACCCTGGGAAGCCATCGTGTCCAGATGCAGCCACGGAGCATCGAAAATCAAATCCACGCTCTCTCCCGAAGCCAGCATGACATTGGTCTTCTGATTTAGATCGGCAAAGTCGACAAAGGTAAATTTAACCTGTGTATTGATTTCGGCTTTTAATCGTTTATTGACTTCAGCCAGCACCTCGTCATAGTTAGCCCCCTTGGCCCCCGGAATGACAACCTCCAAAGTTACCGGTTCAAGGGACGGATCGCCGGTTCCCCCGGAATCGCCCGGCGCGGAGGCGCCCCCACCGGATCCGGAGCACCCGGACAAAGCGATGGCTAGTCCGAGCAGCGCCGTCACCAAGAATTTGCGTTTTGATTTGGCCATGTAAATGACTCCCTTCAAATCTTCGTTATGGAAAGATGACTTTTTGAACAACCTCTTACACTTAACCTTTCACCGAGCCGAGGGTAAGACCTTTGACGAAATACTTCTGAACCATCGGATAGACGAGTATGATCGGGCCGATCGTCAGGCATACAGTTGCCAACTTGACCCCTTCCGCCGGCGGCAGCGTCAGCACATTGCCGTGATTGAGCGACGTGAGCTGCATCTGCGACATGAGCTGTCGAAGAAGCAGCTGGAGCGGGTACATATCGCTGTTATCGATAAACAGAAGCGACAGCCACCAATCGTTCCAATATTGCAGCGCATAGAACAAGCTGATCGTCGCAATAACCGGCGTGGAGATCGGCCGGATAATTTTGAAGAAGATCGTCCACTCCCCAGCGCCGTCCATGTTCGCCGATTCGTTTAGATCATAAGGCAACGAGCGATAGAACGAGACCAGGATAAACGCAAAGAATGGATTCATGACATAGGGGAGCACAAGCGCCCATAGCGTATCCTTCAGATGCAGCCACTGAACGACGAGAAGATAGAAGCCGACGAGCCCCGAGCCGAAGACCATCGGCACATAGGTCATGAACGAGAGGAAGCCGCCGTATCGGTTCTTCGGATGGGCCAGCACGTAAGCAAACAACGCAGTAACGACGAGGCCGATGACGGTTCCGATGGCTGTTACTGCAATGGTGACCCCATAGCTGGTGAACATTTGCTTGCCTTGAAGGAGGAAGCGATACGACTCCAACGTGAACTCATCTGGCCATACGGAGTATCCATTCAGCGCCAAGCTTCGGGTGCTGGCGAACGAATTGATGACCATCAGCCAAAAGGGAAACAAACAAACCAGCGCAAATAGAATCAAAAACAGTCCAAACAAGAACACCGCCATTTTATCGGAGAATCCGTTTGTCCGTCGGACTCGTGTGGGCGAGATCAGAGCAACCGGACGATTCATATGGAATTCACCTCCCTTTGGATGTCGCAAAATTAAAGTGCGTGTTCAAAAAGTCAGTTCATGGAAGGATGACACTTTGAACAACTTCTTAAAATAGTCTGGAGTCTTTATCGATTTTGCGAACCAGCGCATTAAACGAAACGACGGCGATAAGCCCCATAATAGACTGATAGAACACGATAGCCGATGACATGCTAAAATTACCAAGCTGTCTTAACGCCCGATAGGAGTATGTATCGATGACATCGGTCGTCGGGAATAGAATCCCGTTGTCCCCGATAATTCCGTAGATCATGCCGAAATCCCCGTAGAAGATCCTTCCGACTCCCAAGAGGACGAGAATGATGATTTGCGGCTTCAGCAATGGGAGCGTAATGAACCTCATCTGCTGCAACCTCGTGGCTCCGTCCAGGCGTGCGCTCTCATAATAATCGGTGGAGAAACCGGTAATGGCAGCAAGCAGAATGATAGAGTAGTAACCGGCGCTCTTCCAGATTCGCGTTAAGGTTAGAATAATCGGCCATACCCACGGGGTCTGGTACCAATCGACAGCTTGAAGTCCGCTCATGCTCAGCACACGGTTAATCATACCGTCCGTGTTGTTGAATAGAATGAATGTCATATATCCTACGACGACCCAGGAAATGAAATAAGGAAGGAAGACGACGGATTGGATCGTACGTTTAAACCATTTCAAGCGAATCTCATTCAGGAAGAGAGCAATGAGAAGCGCAAAGACCATCTCGAAAATAATGAACAGCGCATTTAAATAAACCGTATTGACCGTCACTTGAATCCAATCCCGATTGGAGAAAAAGAAGCGAAAGTTATCCAGCCCCACCCAATCACTGCCCCATATGCCTTTGCTGATCTGAAAGTCCTTGAACGCTAGCAGATGTCCGGACAGAGGAATATAGGAGAAGACAACGAGAAAGACGACTCCCGGTATCGCCATCGAATACAAGCCCCGGTTCTGTGCAAGATCCCTAAACATTCTCAATTTATAGTATCCCTCCATTCGATCTGGTCTGTCCGATGTGGCCATATCCTGACAGTGTTTATTATGTACGGAAGGAGAAATTCGGAATAGTCCTCATTGTGTCACAAAGGGTACTCAACTTAAGGATTGTGCGGTAATCGGGCTTTCGGTATCATCTTAATTTCTACTTTGTCAAAATGAGGACTTCACACAAGGGTCAGGATATGATTGAGTAAGGAGGTCCCGGTTCGTTTCTTATATCGAACCGTTACGTTATACCCTTAAACCGTCAATCCATCAGCAAGGGGTGCTGGCATTATATGAAGATCAAACCTATTTTACAGAAGACATATTTTCGAACCTTTCTATTACTAACCACCGTTCTGATCTGTTCCATAATTCCTTTCGTCTATTTACTGTCTGCGGAATTCGCAAAATACACCATGCTGGAGGTACGCAGCAATTCGCAGAACGAAGTCAATAACCTGGCTTCGAAGGCCGAAATGATTCTCGGCCATTTGAAAGCTTACGGTCTCAGCATGTACGCCGATCAGAATATACAGAACTGGTTCTTCAATACAAGCAAAGATCCACTCATCGACCATGCTGCGCTCGTCGCCCAATCCAACTTCATGTCCACCGAACCGCTCATCCAGCGATCCTATCTGATTAATTTGAAATACAGTCTTGTCGTCGATTCCAAATCCGGAATCGTTCGGACAGAATCCTTTGCCGACCAGAGCATGCTGGAGCGTGTGGAATCATTCCACCGCCAATATTTGCGCTTCTTTAATCATTCGCTGGATGGCTCGGACTCCCTGGCCCTTATTTTGCCTGCAACCCCCGAGAAGCCGTCCGACTTCTATCTCGTACTCCTGATCGATAAACCGCTGATGTCGAAGCTTCTTTTCGGCCAAACGATCTCCTCGGAGCAAGACATTCGGATTCTCGATGACCATGGGCAACTTCTTTTGGGCGTGCCTAATCCCGCGCTGAGCGGACAGCTTTATCAAGCGAGCCGGGAGCAGCAGGACAGCGATTTTCAAGTTCGACTCCCCCATCAGAGATGGTTCGTCAATACAGCCAAGCTGACTACTGAAAATTGGTCGGTATACTATTCGACCGAGTATCATATTTTGACACGCCATATATCCTTATTCCAGAAAAAATTGATAACGTATACATTGCTGTTATTGGCAATCCTCTCCGCGTTGTTCTTCTGGAGTTCTCGCCGTTCCTTGCGTTCCATCACCTTCCTGTCGGAAAAGCTGAAGGGAAAGGTTGCATTCGCAAACACCACCTCTGATGCCAAGCCGGATATTCAATGGATCAACGACGGCATCGATATGCTGCTGAACAATGTGGAACAGCTTCATGCATCCATGAGAAACCAATCCGAGCTCGTTCGAACGGAGTTTCTCGCCCAGTGGATGCTGCACGGGACGCCGGGTACCAAGAGCTACGAATATATTCAGACCCGGACCAAACTGGCCTCCTGCGAAGTTCTGTTTTTGGCCGTCCTTCGGATCGAAGCGTATACGGTCTTTTGCGAGCGTTACGACCTCCCTTCCCGGAAATTGATCAAGTACGCCATACGCAATATTAGCGAAGAAGTGATTGGCGCAGGTTCTTATGCGGCCGAAGGCTTGGATATGGGCGGAGACCATATCATTCTGGTTGTTGGGGGCCATGCATCCGGCGGGCTTCAACTACAACGTCTTCTGGAGGAGACTCAGAATCAGGTGGCACGTATCCTGAACGTGGATACAACCGCCGCAGTCAGCAATGCCTATGATTTCAGCGCCAATATCCGAAACATTTATGATCATATCTACGAATTGACGAAGCTGCGATTTCTTAACGGAGAGAAGCAAATTTTTCTGGAGAGCGATTATGAAGAATTTATGGCAGGGTATCCTTCTGCGTCTGAGGCACTTGAGACAGCCGAGATCATCAAGTCGATCCGCCGCGGCCGTCCGGAGACCGCGCTCGTTATGCTGCGTCAGCAGATGAAGCACGTCCATGAGCTTCCTTATCGCGACTGCAAGCTTAACCTGACCTACTTTACCTACGATTTGCTCAAAAACTTCAACAAGTCCAGCGTCCTGCACGAGATCAGCAGCATCCATCAATTACTCGAGCGGTACAGCACGCTGTCCGAGTTTCAAGCATGGCTGGAGAGCATCGTCACAATGCTTGCGTCCGAGACCGAAGTTCCGAAATCTTCAAGCCGCAAGGAAGAAATTGTCCTGGAGATCAAAGAGTACGTGGACAACCACTTGCAGGATGCGCAATTGTCGATCGAGCAGGTAGCCGACAATTTTTCATTCTCCGTGAGCTATATCCGGCAGCTTTTTAAAGAGATCATGAACGTGTCATTGTCCGAGTACATCCTTCAGGAACGAATCGAGAGAGTGAAGGAGAAACTGATCTCCAGCCAGCTCTCGGTGCTGGAGATCGCAGATCAATGCGGCTTCATATCCAAAGGGCATTTTTTCTCCGCATTCAAGAAGTTCACGAATCTTACTCCGAAGCAGTATCGGGAAATCCACGGGGACTCCGCCGGTAAAGATATCGTTCCTCCCAGCTTATTATGGAGAAGCGGCAGCTAGGTATGCTTGTTCCGCAGGAACAAGCTCGTAAGCAGTTACTAGGTACCCTGTGAAAGATATGGGAATTTCAAGGTCACGGGACACTAAATCGGTCACTCCGATTAGCATTAGTTCAGCGGTAACGGCCAAAAATGCTCCAATCGTCAAAAGGTATATTCCGAATCGACTCATGTTTTCCCCAACCTCTCTTTCGGTCATTTTTTAATGATCACTAAAATATATGTAAAAAAAAAACCGGGTATAGTCTTTCAATCGAGAATCGAAAGGGTCACCCGAACGATGTCCTCCAGCACAGTCATATCAGAAACTGTTTTGGCTGTAATAACCAATCCCCCATGCGCATTGTTCAGAAATCGAGCAAGTGCGATGAGATCTTGCTGGCTCTTATTGATCTCTCCCTGTTCCATTGCCCGTGTTAAAGCGTGGTAATAAGCACGTTCAATGCGTATTGATTCCTGATCAATGAATTTCGCAATTTCGGGATCATGCGGTGCCAGTTCAACACAAGTATTAATCATGAAACATCCCTTTTTTCGATCCGTATCTGTAGACGTTGTGATCATATCCCGGAAAACTTTAATAATAGCTTCTTTCCCCGAGGGCGCCTTTTCTAGAATATTAATTATTGTTTTTTGATTGGCGTAGTGTTTGAGAGCTGCAAAGAACAATTCACGTTTACCGCCATAAGTGTTATAAAGACTTTGCGCCTTGATTCCGACGTAGTCAACCAAATCTTGAATAGAGGTGCCTTCATAACCGTGCTGCCAGAAAACATCCATAGCTTTGGAAAGGACTTCTGTCGTATCGAATTCTTTAGGCCTGGCCACCCGTACTCACTCCTTTATCAAGCATTTTCCCTTCAATGAGAAAGCAGTTCCTGGGTGATTTCATAGAGCCGCGTCGCGCTGTCTTTGTCGAAGTATTTGTGCTCAACGCTGATCCGCTTGCCTTCCACGAAAGCGCTTAGCGGTTCCGCGGGCGGAGAGTCCATAAGGTCGATAATTGGAGCGATGCTCTTCTCCACAGGCTTCCCGAATTTCTTCATCGCAGTGATGTGAGTGGCGGTCTGCGCGTCGTACTCACCCGAGAAGCCGGTTGATGTCATGCCCGGCTTGAACAGTACGTATCTAGTTCTGCCCGCATTGTGCCTGTAAGCGAAGTCTACACCGAGCAAATCGTTCAACTTCCCGCCTTGAGCCAACGCTATGCCTCCGTTGTAGCCCTGTTTAAGTTCAAGATCATCCCAATGCATTACGGACATATCGGCACCGGGACCAGCCACATTCATGATAACCGGGTTATCGGCTTTCTCCAAAGACTCGACCATACCATGACTAAGCAGAAACCGACTCAGGTAAAACAGAGCAAAATTCTCCTCAAACCCTTCCGCTGTTTCGAACCGAATCGTACGATAGTGACGCGCGCATAGTACGATCACGTCTACTTTGGAGAACTTGGTCTTGATCTCCTCGATAACCTTCTTGTTCTCATTAATCAAACTCAGGTCTGCCGGGATGAAAGAAGTTCGTGTGTTGGCATCGATTTCGATTGCAGCGTCGAGAAACACCGTCCCCTTTTTCGTGTTTCGGCCAATGACGATGACGTTATCTCCTCGGTTTAGATCGTGAAGAGCGAGCGCCTTGCCTATCCCGTCGGTTCCACCAGAAATCACAATATTCTTCATCTGGCACCTCCTTGCACCAATTATTTTACTCGTTTTTTAACGATCATTCAAGAAAAAAATAAGGCAGCGATGCGGTTTTCATGTTCCGTACGTTGAACTGCACTACACTGCCCGTTTATGTGTCTTAGGTTTCTTTACTCTTCTGTCCCTTGAACCAAAATTAGGTGCATTAGTGAATCATTACTTGGGTGCATACTCCCAAGCGAAGGTACTGTCAGAAGAGAATGAGCTGCCAACATCGAAACTTCTGACACTTTTCTTTCCCGGCTTGGGGAAGCCCCCTTATTTAGGGTACGATTCAGCGTGATTGATCTTCAACTATCCTGCCCGTTAGCTTAATGAATTAGTGGGTGACAACCGATTAGTTATATACCTAATCGGTAATCGGTACAATTTCTTGTCCTTGGCTCGGGACACGACCTTGTGCCGATAAAATACAAAAGTCGCTAAAATAGCGACTTTCAATGGGATTATGTTCTTGTCCTCCGACAGTACAATTTCTAATTAGTAATAATGTTTTATTCCACTAAAGCATCCGTTACTTGTAGAAGTCAAAGTCTGAATTGTTCAAAACGGTTCCTCAAATCATTTATAATCTCTATTGGTTGTTTATTCGTTGTGTTATATAGGTATTTTTTATTCGATACTTTATTCTCAAGTTCGTCCAATAAAAATAAAGAACGTTTTATTAAATTTTCATCTCCTCTTTTAACTAATCGCTTAACAAGCATTTCTTCATCTGCTCGCAACACAACATAATGAATATGTAAATCAAATTCAGAAAGTTGTTCACAAAACCACTCTAACTCATTTTCAACAACATAATCGATAATAATATTAAGATTATTTCTAATAAAATTCTTGGTTAGCGAAAGAATATTTTCCCATATTAAGGATAACTGATCTTCCCACGATGGTTGCTCTTTACCAATAAACATTGAATGAATTAAATCACCTTCTATTCGAACGACCTGTTCAATCTCATCTGCCAGTCCCTTTGTAATAGTAGATTTACCAACCCCACACGGTCCTGAAATGATATAAATTGACTTATTAATTTGATTAATCATTTTTTAATTTCCCTTCTATTACTTGATAGATAAATAATATAAATAATTTCAATACTCCTCTTCAACAATCCTGCCCGTTAGCTTAACGAATTAGAGCAGTGAAAAATAGTTATATATTTATCTAATCGGTAATCGGACTATGTTCTTGTCCTCCGACATGTTTCCATTTTGGTGCAACAGCAAGTCATGCCCCTTTTTCAGCAATGGCTAGCCATTGGTGGAAATAATTCAAAATTAATTCTGTCGTGTAACGATTCAGAATTTGATGAAATACTGGCCTACTATCAACATCACAAAGATTCATTTGAGAACTCAGTATTTTTTTATGAATCAATCTTCTTTTCGAATAACTTTTTGACATATGATTTTCCATCATATCCGTTAAGGTCACCATGCTTAGAATTGCTATAAAACTAAGGTGTTTGAAGTAACGTATGTTTCCATAGCACATATGCATTGTACCTGCATCATTCTCAAGTCGGTAGCCCTTATTAAATCCTTCGGGGAAAAAGTATCGAGTGTAACTCCATCCACGAAGGGATAAATGTTAAAAGAACTTGTAGCTCAGATCACTTTGCGTGCAGTATATGTTTCTCCCGTAGTCGTACGAACTTGAAAAACACATGATTCTTTAGAAACTTGCTCAACACGTTGATGAAAAGCAATTGGTAATTAAAAGTGAGACGCGTAGTTTTTTAGGTACTGAACAACCTCATCTCGATTGGGGTATCGATCACCTGGAGACGGTATGGATAGTCCTGGTAGGGATGAATATTTAGCTGGCGAAAACAGCTTTAAACTATCGTAGTAATCCGCCCACGACCCTGCAGCTTCCCCACTCGCTTCCAATAATTAAGATAAACCTCTTTGTTTCAGGTGGTAGCCTGAATGCTAAGCCCGATTGCCCGCCACCAATGACTAGGACATCTAAAGCATGTTTCATTGTGTTTCTCTCCTCCTACATTATGTATGGTTATCGATATCAATTAGGATGGTTAGAATCTGGTTTACGCTTCCCTGAAAGGGTTTACATTCACCGCTTCCTCCCCTAAACTAAACGGTATAAAGAACCGGGGAGAGTGACAAATATGGGATTGTTGAAACTGGGAGAGCCCTTGTCGGCGTTCAAAATATGCAGCGCGGCTTACCGGCCGATGGAGGACGGCGGGTATCTCATCTATACAGTGGCGCAAGGCAAGCCGTGCAAATTCGTTGCGATCGACGCGCGGACCGGACAATGTCTGACCAGCTTGCCGCTTACGGGCTCCAATCACTCCTGGGGCATATGCGTGACGAGTGATGGGTCGATATATGTCGGCGGCGACGGTTTTCTGTACCGATACGATCCTCGGCATAATACCCTTGAACATTTGGGGCAAGCGATCGATGGAGAAATCTATTTTTGGAGGATGGCGGCCGACGAGGAAGGAAATGTATATGGCGGCACCTACCCCGGCGGAAAAGTGTTCCAATACCGTCCGGCCGACCACGCGTTTCGCGATTACGGCTCCTTGGTACCGGGCAATCAATACGCCCGAAGCATGGATATCGGTCCGAACGGAAAATTATATATTGGGACCGGTGCCATGGAAGCCGCGATTATAGAGCTCGACACGGCAACCGGAGAGACAAGCACGCTGCCGATGCCGGAAGGAATGGAAGCAAGCACGTTCGTGTACGACCTCGATGTGCATGAAGATAAACTGTTTGCGCGGTATACGGAATCGGCGGATCTGCTCGTGTACGATCTGACGCAGCGGCGATGGGTATATCGCATCGATCAGGCGATGGGGCTTGACGTTTCACCGCCTGGCGAAGACCGGCGCGTCTATTTGTTCCGCAACCAGAAGCTGCACTCCCTGCATCTGGATACGTTTGAGCTTACCCCATGCCCTCTTGAGCATGACGAGGGCGCTTGCGATCTCGGATGGATCGCGTGGTCGGAACCCGGCTTCCCCGGACAAAGCTTGATCAGCATGTATTCCGGAGGGTATTTCGTCTATAATCCGGTCACGCACAGCACCAAACATTGCGAAGTCGAGCTCGCCGGCTCCCCGGTCGGCATCCAGTCCATCGCACTAGGCGGCGACGGGAAGCTGTATATCGGCGGTTATTTCGCGGGCGGATTCACTTCGTACGATCCGGTAACCGGTGCGTTCGGCCCTTGCGAGCGATTCGGCCAATCCGAAAACCTGTTCTGGTTCAGGGACAAGCTTTATCTTGGCGTGTATCCAGGGGCCAGGATTTATCAATACGATCCCAACCAGCCATGGGAGCATGGCGTCAATCCGCGGCTGCTCTTTTCCCTCAAGCGGCACGGCCAAGACCGGCCGTTTGCATTCGCCGCTGCCGGCGACCGGCTAGTCGTCGGAACGATACCCGTTTACGGTAAATTGGGCGGCGCCATCGCATTCTACGATCCTGACTCGGACCGATATGAATGCTTTGCCGAACCGGTGCCGGAGCATAGCATAATCGCGCTCTGCTATGCGGACGGCTTGGTCATCGGCGGCTCCTCCGCTTTCGGCGGCTTGGGATGCCCGCCCAGCGGAACGGACGGAATGTTGTTCGTTTGGGATATATCCGCCAAAGAAACGGTATGGGTAGGCGTGCCGGTCCCGGGGGAAAAGGCGGTTTCCGCTCTTGTCGCCGGTGAGAACGGAATCATATGGGGAATGACCACGGGCAGCTTGTTTGCCTTTAACCTGGGCGAGCGCAGAATCGAGCGTGTCATCGATCTGTTCCCGCCTCTGAACTGGGACGGCCTCGATTTGTTCTGGAGAGGCGTCTATCTTCAATATGAAGAGAAAACCAACATGCTCTACGGCAACTGTCTGGAAAAGCTGTTTCAATTCGATGTTCGCACCGGGGAACTTCAGGTGCTGGCGGAAGGCGGGACGCTGTTTGCGCGAGATTCGGGGAATGAAGGCACGATCTATACCGTGAAAGGAACCGGGCTTTATGAATTTCGCCCGGCCCGATCCTGATTCAATAACGCTTCGATACTGGCGACAAGCTTCTCTTTGCTCCGAAGACCCGACCAATAGAGCTTGCATTCCGACAGCATGTCCTCCAACTGCTTCAGCGTAAGTCCCGTGTCGGTAAACGTGCTGAAGCTTGGAATAATCTCCTTATACATCTGATAGCGGCTCGGATATACCGGCACCCCGGTCCATTGCGCAGCTTGCTTATGGGCAGGGATGCTGAACGTTTCCTTCCGGACAATGCGCTGGGCTTCGTCCGATACGAGGAAATCGACCAGCTGTTTGGCCGCGGCCTTCACTTTTGACCGTTTGTGAATCGCAAGACCGATCGTAAGATTTAACGTATTAAAGCTGTTCAAATGAGGAAGCGGAGCCACGTCGAATTCGAAATCCGCTTCCTTCAAACTGTTAATGGAAAAGTACGTCGTAATGATAATGGATACCTGCTGCTCCTTAAACAGCCGTTCCGCCTCATTGTTGCTTGCGGACAGAAGGAGCGGATATACGCCGGGCTGATACACAATGTCCCGCACCTTCTCAATGCCGTCCAGCAGCCTAGTTTCATGAACGCGGTATCGCCCGTCTTCGTCTCTCCGGAACACTTCTCCGCTCTGAAGCAGAAACAAGATCCACCGATTCGGACTGAGCAGATGATAATAAAAGCCGAACCGCTCGTTTTGAATCGTTAGCTTGGAAGCGGTCGCGATCAGGTCATCCCATGTCCAGCTGCTGTCCGGCTCCGGAAGCTGAAGCTCGGCAAAGTGCTCCCGGTTATAACAAAGAATAACCGGAGAAAAGATGAACGGCTGAGCATAAAGCCCGTCTTTATATTGAAAAGCTTTTCTCAGAAAAGGGTACATCTCTTCAAACGGTTCTTGCGGCTCCAGCAACTCTACCGCCTGTTCCTCTATAAGGTCCTGATACAAATACGTGTTCATCATAATCATGTCGAGCATGTCATGGGCCAGCAAATCCCGCACATACCCCCGGGCATCGCTGATTTGAATCGGCTCCACCCGAATATGCGGATGCCGCTTCTGAAATTCATTCAATAAATAAGGAAGCTCCCCTTGAGAATCAATAATTGGATAATAGCCCAGTCGTATGACGATTTGGTCTTCACTGGAAGGCGCCTTGATCCGGTTGCCGACTCTCGGAATCTTCTCTACCAATCCCTCTTCTACCAATATGTTCAAGCCTTTGCGAACGGAATTGTTACTGAGCTGGAACTTCAGGCTTAAATCCAGTTCCGAAGGAAGATAATCTCCCACCGCGTAATGGCCGGCCATTATCTGTTCCCTCAGCATCCCTATCATCTCTTCCAACCGCTTCCTGAACGTTTTTCTGCTCTGCTTGTCAGACATCCGCCCGACCTCCGATCCCTATTTTCATCAGCATCATACACAAACTGAGGCCCGCTTGCAAGCGCGCCGATTGCAAAGCCCAAACGGCCCTGCACGATGTGGAGCGCAAATCGCAAAAGGCGCCCGCAAACGGGCGCCTTCGCTTTACGCTGCATGATAGCTCAGTACGAGATAACCGCTCCAAGGATCCGGTCCGGTCTGGATGTATAATCCTGATAGATATCCGCCGCATGAGGCAAAGACACTTGTGTCGTAATTAGCGATCCCACCGATATTCGTCCTTCCGACAAGAGGCGGATGTATTCCTTCATATTGCGGCCTTCAGTCCATCTGACGAATCCGATCGGATAATCGCGTCCCTCCCTTTCGTATTCCGCGTCGTACCGCCCCGGCCCGCCGGCCCGGGAAATCACGACCTCCGCTTCCTTCTTGAACATTTGACCGCGGCTGAATTCCATCACCATATCCCCGACGATGACGATTTTCCCGCGATCGCGAATCCAATCGAAGCTGCGATCCAGCAGCTCTTTCTGAGAGCCGGAGGCACAATGAAGGACGGCGTCCGCGCCGATATTGCCCGTCACACTGCCAATGGCCTCCTCTACCTCCTGGAAGCTTGCGCATACCGTAATGCCTGCGACCTCCTGAAGGGTCTTTCGCCGCTCCTCGTATAAATCGACGGCAATGACTTTTATGGCGGCGGCATGAGCGATTCGGGCGATCAGTTGGCCGATGACGCCAAGTCCGATGACAACCGCGCATTCGCCAAATACGAGACCCGACTGACGCAAACCGTGTATGGCAATGGCGCCAAGACCGGCGGCCGAAGCTTCCTTCAGGCTGACATGGTCGGGAACGGGGGCGATCAAATGCTTGGGCACCAGCAAATATTCCGAATGGTTCACGTACGGCGCGCCGTAGCAAGCCACCTGCTGGCCGACGCGAATATCCGTCACCTCGCCTGCGACCTCCACCGCAATACCGGCTGCGCTGTATCCAAGCTTGCTTTGCGTCCCTCCGCTTCGATTAATGATCGATAATTCCGTTCCGGGGCTCACCATGGAATAACCGGTTTTCATAAGAACGTGATTCGGCTTAATGAGCGGCTTATCAATCTCGATAATTTTCACCTGTTGTTCATAGGTTACGACGCTTTTCATCATCATCAGTCTGGTTTCCTCCATTTTTTATCGTTTATAAGCTAGCGTTCTTAAAAAACTCAGGAGTTCAGCAACGCCAAGGCGTCCCGGATTAAAATATCCGCTTCCTGGGCCGCAATATGCTTCCCTCTTTGCGCCTCAACATGATGCAGGAATGCTTGCAGCTCCCCGCTGCTTAACTTCAAGCGAAGGCTGTTCGCAATCCCGCTGTTATCAATCGCGCCCGATTCTTCAAACAAGTCGACCAAGCGGCTGAGCGCCTCGGCGCTCGTCTCCGTATGGAAGACCACTTCGACTTGATGAGAATTACCCGCCATGTCGCTTGAGCTGACCGAGAGCGTATGAGGACCGGGCTCGAGCAGATACAACAGAACGTTCTCATCCGGAGCAATTGGCTGGCCGTCAAGCAGCAGGGCGGTGCGCGAGCTGTCCGGTCCCGATCCTTCATCATGCGTTACCACCTGCAGATCGAGCACTTCATCGTTCGAGTAAACCGCTCCGGTCACAACATTAACCTGAGCGGTCGGCGGGGTTCGATCAATCCGGAATGCTGCCTCGCGTTCCGCTTCCATATGTCCGGCCAGGTCCACCGCGCGATAGATCAGACGGTACTCCCCGTCAGATTCGAATGCCAATTCGGCGCTGTCCGTCCCCGCGGTCAACCATTCTGCGCCACCGTTCAGGCTGTATTCGATCCGGCTCACGCCTGACAGGTCGTCGGTCGCGCTAAACTCGATGCGTACAGACGACGCATACCAGCCGTTCGCACCGTCAGGGGTTTCAGGCAGCATGGTCATCACGGTAACCGGAGCCTTCAAGTCGGCAACTGTCCGCACAACAACTTCAACCTCAGGCGCGCGAACAGATATCCCGCCCGGCTGTAAAAATAGCTCAGCTGTATACACGCGCAGCGAACCCGTCACGGCTTCCGCATCTTCCTTCACGCGAAAATTCAAGACAGCCGCCCGCGAGTTCCCGCCTGCGGCGCCGCTGCTGTTCCATGTGAGGATTAGCCGGCCAGGTAAGCCTTCTTGTACGGTATAAATCTGTCCCGACACATCCTCCGCTGAGCCTTCATACTGAAACAGCGTTTCGTCGTAAACAAGAACAGCCCGTTCCGGTCGCACGACGGAGCCGGAGCTGCCGGCTTTTAGTCCAAGCGTCGCTTGGAACAGCTCACCGCTCCTAACTTCTTCCGGAGCGCCAAGCGTTAAGCCGGGCATTTCCTCGGGTCCCGGCTCTGAAGCGCGGTCCTCCTCCGTAATGACCCTTACATTATCGAGAAGCAGCGTTCCCATTAAGGCGTTGCTGAAAAATTGCAGCTTGTCGATGCCCGCGCTGCCTTGATTGCGGAAGGCGAATCCGTCTGCCGCGAGCGTACCGTTTATATATAAATCGTAGGTTTTCGACTCCGTATCCGCCACCATTCTCATATGGTACCACTGTCCCGCTTCATATGGCATCAGCGTCTGAGCCGAGGCGCCGTTATAGGCCTGAATCGTGCCGTTATTGACGAACAGGATGACGGCCGTGTCGCGACCCGCAGCATCCTTGATATACGGCGCACCGAATGTCTGAATGCGCTGCTCTGGCCTTACCCAATACTCCACCGTAACCTCGCCCTCCAATGGATCGAACACCCGGATCGCCGCCGTCTGGCCTTCCTTTGTATTACGAATGCTCAAGCTGCGGTTGTCTTCGTCCGGAATATCCGCCAGCGTAATCTCCCCTCCGGTCTCATTCAGCTGCCAGCCGGAAGGCACTTCGCTGCCGTCGATGTTGAAGCTGTCGTTCACCGTATAATCGAACGCCGTTTCCGCTGCAAGGGTCAGCTTTGCTTCATCTGGCTGCGTCCGGACCGATACGCCGTCCGGCAGCAGATACAGCTCGGAAGAGAACAGCCGGATCGTCGTTTCCGTAGAGCCGGGTGCTTCCTTTACCCGGAGGTTCAATGCCGGGAGACTCTCGCTGGCCTCTGCATGCGCTCCATTCGTCCAGGTGATGACAAGCTCGCCCGTTCCACTGTTGAACACATCGTAGGCCACGGCCGGATCGCCTGCCGCCAGCCCTTCGAAGTCCAATGCATTCTCGTCATAACCCAGCACCAACCGTTCCGGCTGGATCTGGTATCCCATTGTGAGGAGATCGAGCTTCACCTGCACGGCCTCGCCCGGTCCCGCTTCTTCGGGCGCATCGAGCGCGATGGAAGGGCTTGATCCCGGCGGCGGAGCTTCAAACTCGTCGTCCTCCGAGATGACGCGAACATTATCAATATGCATGGCTCCAGCCAAAGCGTTGCTGAAGAAGAGAAGCCGGCTGACGCGGCCGCTGCTCGTATTGCGGTATCCGAAGTTGTCTGCGGCCAAGTGGCCGTTAATGTATAAATCGTAGGTTTTGGCATTGGGGTCAAGCTCAACCCGCATATGGTACCATTTTCCTGCCTGATAGGGGGTTACCACCGTCGATGTCGCTCCGTTAAACGCCGTAATATTGCCGCTGTTATTGAACAGAATAATCGCGATATCCCGATTGCCCGCATCGCGGATATACGGTGCGCCAAACGTCTGATTGCTCTGCTCGGGCTTCAGCCAGAACTCGACGGCCGTGTAGCCGTCAGGAGCATCGAACAGCCTGGTGGCCGAAGTCGAGCCGGCACCCGTATTGCGAATGGTCAAGCTTCTATTGGCCTCGCTCGGCATATCGGACAGCTCAATTGTACCGCCGGCCTCGCTAAGCGACCAGCCAACCAGCGATTCCGCATTCGGGACGTTAAAATGATCACTCACCGTGTAAGGCGGCAGCACTGTGTCCGAAACATCACTGTTTTGTTTGTCCTGCGGCGACGGAGCCGGCTCCATCCGATTCGCAAGTCCCGCTGCTACCTCATCGATGACAAATTGCCCTCCCGCCCCGGCTTCAAACCGGATCGCGTGAACCGCTGCCTGCTTCGGCATTTCCAGTCTTGCGGCTTTCCTCGCCTCGTCAATGTACACGTCGTAGCTGCCGGCTTGCGTATCGATGACCAGCTTCACCTTATACCAGGTATTCGCAGCGTAAGACTGCAGATTGGCGAAGGAGGAACCGTCGCTGGCCGTCATCCGTCCCTTGCCGTTCATCGATATGCGTATCGCCTGCGAATCCCCGGCAGCAGGCAGCAAGTCGATATGCATCGGCACAGATGCTTCTTCCGATCGAATCCGGAACTGCGCATAAAGCAAGCCGTCCTGCGCTTCAAACGGAATGCTGGCCGTTAATCCGGCTGAGCCTCCGGACAGCCGAAGCTCCCGATCGTTCATCGCACCCGGCTGCTCCAGGACGATTGCCGAGCCGCTCGTCGGCTCGAACGTCCACCCCGGAGGCTGCTCCCCGGGGGCCGCCAGGTCGAACGGCTGGTCAAGCACCGCCGTCATCGCTTCGCCGTAACCTGGCTCCTCGGGCGGAACGGGCCCTCCGGACGCAAAGCCTCCCTCAATGACAAGCTGTGGAGCGCCATAGGAATGCTCCTTACTGTGAAGCGCCAAATTTACCCCCTCATAATCCGCGCCCGTTACGACAAGGGTCGCCGTTCGGTCGCCCGCCAATTGGCTGCGCACGTAATCCGTCACATCCCATTCGTAATACCGCTCCATGCCGTTCACCATCACCGAATCCAGCGGTCCGGTCTCTTCAGCGGGCGCGTTCAGCCATGTCATATCCTGTTCATTCCAGCCATCTCCTGCGCCAAGCACGTTCAGCACCGCGGACGTGCCTTCTGGGTTATAGGTCTTTGCGCGTAACACGGCCCTGTTCACCGTCTCCACCGAAGCCAGGTCGAACTTCATGTACGCTTTCCGATTTTTCCTTTCGTTACCGTCGTCCTTGGCCGACATAGTTGAGGCCGATCCGAACGGCTCCGCCGCATCGTCCCCATTATGGACGGATGCGTCCGCAACCGGTGATAACGCAAGCCTAGGCGGCGTTTCTACGCCTGTCTTCGAGAACGTTATCGATTGTGTCCGTCCCAAGCTGCCACCCGTCTGAACGGCCAGCTTGATCGTCGGCGACAGGCTCAGCACTTTAATGGAAGGGTCGGAAGCCACTACATCGGCAGCGGAGCGATGAATTTCCACCTCGATGACGCCCCTGTTCTCCTGCGTTGGGTCGGATACGGCTACCTCCAATTCGTCCCCCGTTTCCCGCACGGCTACCGCCGACTTCTTATCAACGGTAATCAACTGATCGACCGTGCGCTTCACGTCTTCCCAGAACAATGCCGACGTCAGCTGCAATCGATTCTCCTTCACCGCATGGACGTAATCGTTCTGCTCCAGAATCGTCACATCCGGCTGTGTCGAATAATCCGCCACTTCGCCGGCCGTGCGGTTCGGAAGCAGCGTATAAGCGTAAGAGCCGCCAGTCGGATTTTTGCCGTGATCGAACCATAGATTCAAAAATCGGTTCTTATAGACGGCCCGGTCCGTCGCCTGGTTGGACACATCTCCCCAAGTACCGCTCCTCTCCTCCCGTAGCGCGTGAACCTTCGTTCCTTCGTTCGGGAATACGTACCCGGTGCCCGAGCCTCCCGCCGGACCTTCAAGATGAATATGCCGGACATCGTCCAACGCCGCGCTCCAGCCTAGCGTCGATGGCTGAAGTTGTCCGTTGACTGTCAGCGCCTCTCCACCACTCCCCTTCAGTTTCCGATTCTCGATAACGGTCTCGATCGTCCGATCATCTGCGCTGTCAATATCCGACCCGAGCGCCACAATCTCGTTATCGAAGGCAAACCATGACTTTTTGGCGCTCAGCGTCGTCCGGTATCCTTCCAGCTCCATGCCCGAAGCGCCGTATTCGCCCGCTATTTCCACGCCGCCGACCCAGCTTTTCGAGCTGAGCTTGTTGCTGTCCATCTCCGGACGATCATATTCGGCGTCTACGGTAATCCCCGGAAGCCGCTTCATATTCACCGTCGCCCAATAATTGTTGTTAAATTGCAGATCGTCATCGTCGTAGAGGTAGGTCATCCCCGACGACGTATACCAGCCCTTCTTGTTCTCTCCGTTCACCGTTTCAAAATCGTAAATCCGGTTCGAGAACATGCTTAGGCCGAATGCGTAGCCCGGGCGCTGCTGAACAGCCCGGTCCATGCCGGCATACTGCATGTAGACCGGCCGGACCGCCGCCGGAATGGACGCGTCCTGTACAATCTCGTTCACGCGAAGCAGCATCGGGATCGAGGCGTTATCGCGATAATCGGGCACCTCCTTGCCCAGCATCCACGCTTTGATCGCCTGTTTGTACACGGAAGCCCGTTCGGGTTCTGCGAACTCGCTCAGGATCAGCAAGGAATCGATCAGCTTGTTGCCTTGTACATGATCGCTCGCCCCTTGCCTCGCTGTTGATCTCCCGTTAACCATATCCATCAACCGCCCGTTGTAGACAAGAGGAAGATAGCCGTCATCCGTCCATTGGTATACATTCTCCACGCGCGGGTCGGTCAGCTCCCAGGACGAGCCGTCCAATAAATACATTAATGTAATTAAAATACTGTACTGCTCCAGTCCGTACGTCCCGTTATACGCGTGCCTGTCATGGGAAATGAAGGAGCCGTCCCTGTACCAGCCGTTCCCTTCCTGAACATAGGGGTAGATTAGCGCTTCATAATCGCTCAGCCGGTCCCGGACAAGCGCCAGCCTGCTGCCGTCCTTCACCAGTATGCCGCGCAGCGCGATCGGCAGCGATTCCGACAGCCGATTCGCTCCATATGAAGGAACGACAGACAGCGCGTACGTCGTCGGGTCATTCGCGAACCGATGGACGGCATCCATATAATGGTCCACCCTTTCCGATCCCAGCTGCTCGTACAGCAGCGTCGTAATATTGCTCAGGACGGTCGGTATGTTAATTTCCCAATGATGGTAGTTGACCTTCCAATCCAATTGCTCGTTATACTGATTCTCGGATACCCAGTCCAAGCCTTGAATCAGATCGCTGAGCAATGCAGCATCTCCGTGCAATGTCGAACCTTTCGTGCTGTAGGCCAGCGCCATGCGGTACAGCCGCTTATAATTCTCGTAAATATAAGACGAGCTGGGGAATTTGGCTTCTACTGCATCTTCCCATAAGTACGTTCTGCCTTGCTGCTTGTTCATGCTGTCCCAAGCGGATTGCCCGCCTGCCGAGATCGAGTCGATACGAGCCTGCAAAGCAGGATCTTGAACGGGAAGACCATACATATCCCCGCCGGTAAGATAATTGCGCCACTTCGCCCTTAACCGGTCGAACTCGTCCTCGCCCGCCCCCGAGTCAGCAGCTGCGGGCTTCACCAGCACGAACACCATCGCCACCATGAGCATAAATGCAATCACGCGCTTCATAATCCACCTCCATTTAGTTCTTGACAGACCATTACGATATGCATATTATCTAATTGACAAATACATTCTAATAAACAATTGAAAACGCTGTCAACACTAAAATTATCTACCTACTGCATTATATCTAATTCACATTTAGTTTTCATCCTTTCTTGTTGAGAGTGCATTACAACATATATAAGCAAGACGTCTCTCATGCAATTGGCTTCAATGAAGACCGCCAGATTAAAAAAGGAGGAGCACTTATGTCAAAAAAGATGTTTTCTGCAGTACTGGTTTTGACGCTTCTAATCTCGCTTCTTGCAGCATGCAGCGGGAACGGCAACGGGAATAACCCGCCTTCCGCTAGCCCTGACGGGCCGACTGCGCCGACCGATTCCGGCGGCGGGCAAGCGACTGTCGCCGATTACGGCGATACTGGAGGTCTTGTCCTCCCGCTCGTCGATAAACCGGCCACGATTAAGATGCTTGTCGTCAGCGATTCTACCAAGCTGAACGAGAAGTGGGCCGTCCAAGAGCTGGAAAGGAGAACCGGTGTTAAGGTCAACCTCGAGTTTTACTCCACCGCCACGTTCAAAGAAAAGCTGAACTTCATTCTGGCTTCCGGCGATTTACCGGATATTATTCACGGGCCTACGCTCGCGGAGCTCAACGACCTCGGCGGCAAAGGCGCCTTCGCCGCAATCAACGATTACATCGACCAGCTGCCCAACTTCAAAGCACTTTACGTAGACAACCCGGACAACAATTGGGTGATGAAATCTTACTCCGACGAAAAAGGAAATCTTTACACATGGCCGACTTACGGCATTAACCGCGAAGTGAACCACGGCTTCCTGTATCGCAAAGACATTTTCGACAAACATAATATTCCGCTCTGGACCAATCAGGACGAATTTTATCAGGCGCTGAAGAAGCTTAAGGAATTGTATCCGGGCTCCGTCCCGTACTCTTCCAAGACTCTGGCGACCATCTTCCGGGATTGGGGTTACAGTTGGGGGCTCAGCGGTTACCCGAATAATTACGACGAGGAAACGAAACAATGGGAGTTCTCATTCACTCAGCCTGAATTTAAGGAAATGCTTGATTTCATGAAGAAGCTTTACAATGAAGGACTGCTTGATCCGGAGTTCATGACCGATACGTCCGCCAACTGGACAGCCAAGATGACCAGCAACAATTCATTTGTCACCTACGACTGGATCGGCCGTCTCGATATGTTCGCGACACAAGCGAAGGACGCCATTCCGGACTATAATCTCCGGTACGGCAACCCGATTGGCCCATCCGGCAAAACGCTCAGCCTGCCGACAATTACGACGTACGGCCATGCAGTGACAAAAAACAAAAACACGGAAGTCTCCATGAAACTGTTGGATTACTTGACAAGCCCGTCCGGCGCGGAGCTGATGACGGTGGGCCAGGAAGATGTCAACTACGAGTTTGACGAGAACGGCAGACCTGTTTATCCGGAGCTGAAGGATGTCGAGCTGGTCGATATCAAAGCACTGGAGGATAAATACGGCTTATGGACGCAAGGCTTCTATGTCCGCACCGACACCCGCAGCGTCTACTACAACTTCACCGAGAAAGAACAGGAAGCGCAGGATATGATGAAGGACAAGAAGCTTCCGCTTGATCCGGTCTTGAAATTTACCGATGAAGAAACCTCCACAATCGCAGAGCTCACGCAAACGCTGCAAAAGGCGGGCGAGGAATTCAGCGCGAAATACGTCTTAACCGCTTCTCACGGTCAGGCGGAATGGGATGCGTGGCTTCAGCAAGCAAAGAAACTCGGCGAGGACGATTTTGTCGGTGCCCACAATGCGGCGCAAGCGCGTTATGACGCCGAGTAAGGAGAGCTAGACACTGCGAAGATGACCGTACCCCCTCCCTTATTCGGGTGTACAGTCATATTTGTTCAAGGAGGTATGTCGATGAATCCGAAGATGAGCGCAAGCGAAACCCAGCCGTCCAGAGCTAAACCGTCCTGGTTCCTCTCCCAGCTTCAGAACATGAAGAGAGATCGGCAGTTTTTGCTTATGCTGCTCCCTTGTATCGTGTTTTTCATTTTGTTCCGTTACGGTCCCATCTACGGACTCATTATCGCGTTCAAAGACTATAGCGTTTTTGAAGGCATTCTGGGCAGCGAATGGGTAGGCTTTGAGCATTTCCGCACCTTTTTCAGCAGCAACGATTTCTGGCTCTTGTTCAAAAATACCCTGCTCCTCGGGCTGTACAGCTTATTGTGGGGATTTCCGTTCCCGATCCTGTTCGCCATCTTATTGAACGAGGTGCGCAGTAAGCGTTTCAAAAAGTCGGTGCAAACGTTCAGCTATTTGCCCGCGTTCCTGTCCGTTGTCATCGTCTGCAGCATGGTGATTGACTTCCTGTCACCAGGACGCGGTCTGCTGAATCAGTTCCTGCAATGGATCGGGTTCGAAAAAATTTACTTCATGATCGCGCCCGAATGGTTCCGGACCATCTACGTCGCTTCGGATATTTGGGCTTCGATGGGGTATGAAGCGATCATTTATCTGGCCGCGATCGCCGGCATTAACCCTTCACTATACGAAGCCGCCAAGGTGGACGGCGCGAAACGCTGGCATCTGATGCGTTACATTACGTTTCCGTCGATCATGCCGACGATTCTCGTCCTATTTATATTGAAGGCGGGCGCCATGTTCCGAATCGGCTACGAAAAAGTGCTGCTTCTGTATAATCCGATGACGTACGAGGTTGCGGACGTATTCTCGACGTATGTCTATCGAAAAGGTCTGATTGAGCGCGACTACAGCTACGCAGCCGCCGTGGGCATATTTGAAGCCTTAATCGCTTTGATCATGCTCGCGGCTGCAAATCTGATTAGCAGAAGAATGGGAGGTAAAAGCCTATGGTAGGAGAAAAAAGATGGAGTCTGTTCACGATCTTCAACACGCTCGTCTTAACCGCCGTAGCGGCCGCCACGCTGTACCCGGTCATTTATATCATCGCCATCTCGTTCAGCGAATCTTCGGCTATCGCGCAAGGCAAAGTGTTTCTTTGGCCGGTAGGCTTTAATTTCGATTCATATCGCTACATCTTCTCGGAGGATCGCATTCCTTCGGCCTATTTGAACACGATCATGTACACGGCGCTCGGCACGCTCATTAATCTCGTAATGACCGCCGTTGCGGCATACCCGCTGTCCCGCCCCGGTTTGTTTTGGCGCAAGTTCTTTGTCATCGGCATCGTCCTGACGATGTTCCTGAACGGCGGCATGATCCCGACCTATCTCGTCGTCGATAAGCTGGGGCTTCTGGACAGCATCTGGGCCATCGTCCTTCCAAACGCCATCTGGACGATGGAGCTGCTTATTCTGAAGAGCTTTTACGAAAATATGTCCGAATCGCTGCGGGAATCGGCTATATTGGACGGAGCGTCGGAGTTCCGCATCCTATGGAGCATCATCATCCCGCTTTCGAAGCCCGCGCTTGCGTCGATCGGACTGTTCTATTTCATGGGACACTGGAACAGCTATTTCCTCCCTATGATCTATCTCAACGATGTAGACAAATATCCTTTGCAAGTCGTACTTAGGGATATGCTGATCCTGCAATACGCGGAGGAATCGCAAGTCGAAGGAACAAAGGCGTTGACGCCGGACGCGATAAAGAACGCCACCATCTTCATCTCCATGATTCCCGTGCTGCTGATCTATCCGTTCGCCCAGAAGTATTTCGCCAAAGGCGTCATGCTCGGTTCGGAGAAGGGATGACATTGCAGCGATAAAGAAAATACACCCTTTCGCTTGCCGGTATACCGGCAAGCGAAAGGGTGTATTTATTCGTATTATTCCATTTTTGGAGGAAATCGATCATCGAACGAGCTTCGACTTTGCCTGCCGCGGTTGTTCTGCCGAAAGTGATGCTTACGTCATTCGCAATTAAGATTTTCCCCACGAAAAAGCCGCATAGAATTCGACTTTCACTATCCTGCCCGTTAGATGAACAGAAAAGCAGTCGATCTAGCCGGCTGCCTCCTTGTCTTTTTTAAGCTAACATTTCCGTTAGTTGAATCGGCTGCCAAAGACAAGGCGGTTGGTCATTTATATTAGCGTTCCCGAGGTTAAGTCTCCATGGGATACGAAAGTCCCTCCACTTTCTTATCTTAGCGAAGTAAGTCTCCACGATCTCCGTAAAAACAGATTCTCAAATACTCTCCCAATACTCTCCAACGACCTATTGAACTTTGCATCCAGTTTTCTCTGTTTATCGTTTGACCATTATAATTGGAATCAAAGCCATATGAAAAACAATTAATTTTTTGAGGCAAATACTTCGCCAATGTACGATATTGCCTGCCTGCGCCACGAGATTTGCAAACAAATAAAAGAGAATCTATACCATTGAAATCAAATACTTCTTTAGCGAATAACACATTCTCTAACGTGTTCCTTGAGCGATCTTCATACATTATTACATGTAAAGGGATACCTGCCTCAGTTAGTTTATTAACAATGACATGAGCTTCGGGTACAGTTTTATCTACCCAATTCTCATGCTTAATTCCTGTAAGGCTGCCTTCTCGTCTTTATTCAACTAACTTTTCCCGTTAGCGTAGCGAATTAACTTTTGAATTGTTGTTCAAACACCGATTCAGCAATCTCTAATATTTCAAGACGTAACCCCTCACCTTCTATTTTCGATATGATTTGGCGCGCTGTTTCAAAATTCATGGTCACTCTTCCAGTTGTTTCAAACCCTTCGGGCATGATTCCATAATCCTTTACACTTGCCATAACAAAAACGGTGTATGTATCCGTACTCTCCCAATACCAAGCAGCAATCGGTACTCTTTTAGACTCTAAAATAAGACCTGCTTCTTTAATTGTCTCACGGTTTAAAGCAGTATCAATATCCTCATTAACTTCGATCCTCCCACCGACTGTTGTGAGCGCCTTCTCATTCTTATCCCAAACCATAATAATTGAACCATCTTCGGTTATTGGTATGCTGTGTACACCTGCAATTTTTTATCAGTAGGAAAAGTACCATTTAAAGGACTTAGCATTCAATCCCCTCCAATTTCATTTTTATATAAGTATTCATTGGATTGGTGGTAAAACCTTCATGAACCTTTGTCCGTTATATTAACAAATACATCCATCAGCTACTTAAACTGCTACCGCGCTATACTGCCCGTTAGCTTAATGGAAACTGCAGGGAAATATAGTTAGATACTTATCTAATCGTTAATCGGCTCATGTTCTTGTCCTTTTCGGCAATCGGTACAAGTTCTTGTCCTCGACTCGGGACAAGAACTTGTACCGATAAAACAAAAAAGCTGCTAAATTAGCGACTTTCTTTGGGACATAATCTTGTCCCCCGACATCTTTATTGTGCTGATGTATGTCCGCTAATGCTAAGCGTATAAATCCGTCAAAATGTTGGCACTACCCCAAAATTGACAAAAAGAGACCGTAATGAACCCGCTATCTAAGCGTGTAGTCACTATGGTCTCACACATTAACCCTATTCTATTTGTCCAATCCCTACCAATAGTCCCATATTTCTTACAGGAAAGTCATCACTCGTAGGCCTGCCGCAACCGCTCCTTCAACAGCCCCATTAACAATCCGGATGTAATCTCCGCCACGGTCCAGCCCGATTCAATGGCCCAAGGACCCCAGCCGGCATCCGCCGGAGAACCGAAAACTTCGTGCAGATTCACATCGAACGCTCGTGCCCATGCTCCGTCAATCGATGGGTTGTCGCTTGCGAGCTGGGCGGAAGCGAGAAAAGCGGCGTGCTCCTCCCACCATTTCAAAAACCGGTCGTCCTTCGTTACGAAATACGCCTGCATAAAGCCGATCGGCAGCCAATTGTTCGAGTAAAGCAGATCCGCCACCGGATCGCCGTTTCGGGCAAGCAGTGTGCTTTCGCCCTGCCCCATTCCGCTGCGCATCGCTGCTTTATATCCTGCGTCCCACTCGAGATAAGCGCCCGAGCTGTGCTTGAAGGATTGCAAATCGTTTGCAACCTGGTAAAGCCACCGCTGATGCTTCGAATCCCCTGTAACCCAATACATCCAGGCGAGCGGCAAAATCAGCCGGCAGTATTCTTGCGTCTGGCTTTGCTCCCGCACCGTATCCGGGTATACGCTCATGATCGTCTCCATCCCCCGGATACCTGTTTCAAGGAAAGAGCGTTCCCCGGTCAGCTTGTACGCCAGAAATAGAGCCGCCCAATAATAGCCGTTGTAATGCGCAGAAGGCAGTCCACCCGGTTCGTTCTGCAGCGCTCGAATCCGCTCCTTGTTCAGCGTTTTGTTGTCGGTGCGGAATACTCTTGTACCGTCAGTGCCTGTGGTTTTCAAAAGAAACCTTAAGGCAGCTGCCGTTTCGTCCAATCGGTACTGCGAGCCCGTATACAGACATTTCAGCATGTGCGGAATGAGCGCGCGCGCGACATCGTCCTGATAGCACACGCCCCAGGCTTCTTCCGTCCAGCGCAGCATGCCGTAGCAATCGCCAGGCTCCTTATTCAGAAAATAATCGAAAACGTAGTCGTGCAATCGCTCGGAAATGAGCAAATCACGTTCATCCGAGGTGCGCAAATAGTTGAGAAAATACGGCAGGGCAACTTCTCCGATGCAATCGGCGCGGCGAATGGCACTTATTCGCTGAGTCCCATTCGGCATAATTTCTGTGCCCATTCCTTCCCATACGCCGCTTCTTCCTTCGCTCTGCAGAACACCTGATCTCTCAAACCATGCCAAAGCCCGGTCTGCACTATGAGTGATCCGTTGTTCTAGAGGCTCGAGACCGCTCCCCGCCTCAATGAAATTGTAACTGAATTTCACATCCTCAAGATCAACCTTCTCTTGAAACAGCCAACCCAATATATAGGCGACCGTATTCAAAATTTTCCGTTTCGGCGCAAACCGGGCTCTGATGAACGGGCTTAGCCGGAACGAGCAGACCAGCAGGTTATCCGGGTCTTCAAACCAGAGCGCCCGGTCGGAAATCCGGCTCATCATTTCATCGGAAACCTCGACGGAAGCATGCGTATGGACGGAAGCGAACGTGAGAATCGGCCGCCGATGCGAGCAAGTGATATCATGCGGCTTGATCCTCATCCCGCACTGATCGTCTAAGACGTCTCCAAGCATCAATCCATCAATCTTAATTTCATTCGAACAGAACACCAATCTCTCATATCTTGTGCTCTCCGGCGGCGAAGCGTATACGTCGCCGATGCTTGCGACATATTCCGCAAACACCTGCTTGCCTCTCTGAATTTCCTTCTCGACGATCAGCCTCTCCTCCGGAGACAGCATGAGCGGCTTCTCCGAGGCGCCTCCGAGAAGGGCAATCGCCTCAAAATGATCCAGATTTGCGTCAACCATCTCAGCAGGTTTCAGCCATACAGCCGCTGGGCAGCAAGCCAGCATCAGCTCCGATAAATCGCTGTTCTCCGCGGCGACGACCGCTATTTTTTTGTTAGGCATAGCTCGACTCCTTCTGCGGGACTTCCTATACGATTCATTATTTCATGCCTGTAATAGTTATCCCTTCAATAAATTTCTTCTGTACGAAGAAGTACAAGATGACGATCGGCAGCGTAAATAAAGTAGAAGCTGCCATCAATTGGCCCCAAGCGACAGAGTTTTCGCGAATGTATTGCTTTAGACCGATAGAGAGCGTCCAATGATCAGGATCGTTCAAGTAAATTAAAGGCCCTTGAAAGTCTCCCCATGCGCCAAGAAACGTGAACAGGCCAACGGTCAATACAGCCGGCTTCGACAATGGCAGCATAATCGCCGCATAAATCCGAAATTCCGAAGCGCCGTCTATTTTGGCAGATTCGGTCAGCTCGTGCGGAATTCCCATAAAAAATTGCCTCATAAGAAAAATATAATACGCCATCCCTGTACCAAACCACGAAGAAAGCACGATCGGCCAGTACGAATCAACAAGATCGATTTTGTTGAACATGACATAGATCGGAATCATCGTTACTTGGAAGGGAAGCATTAATGTGCTCATCATAATAAGAAACAGAACGTTCCTGCCTTTGAAATCGATTCGCGCAAAGCCATAGGCGACGAGAGGAGCGAACAGGACGACGCCTGCCACGCACAAGGCTGCGATCCATACTGTGTTGAACGTGTATTGGAAGAACGGAATCGCCTGAACCGCTTCAATATAGTTATTCCATTGCAGCTCATTCGGCCACCACCTGACAGGAACGATGAATATTTCAGCGTCTGTCTTCAGCGAAGTGATAACAAGCCACACGAAAGGCATAAGAAACAGGATGCCAACGAGGATGAGGAAAATATGAGCAACAAGCTTCGACTGCCTATGGGCAGGCTGAGTGTTCATGTTCCCATTCATTAACGCTCACCTCCGTAGTACACCCATTTTGCCGACGTTTTGAACACAATAATCGTCAACAGGAACACAATGAGGAATAAGAGCCAAGCCATCGCCGACGCATACCCCATTTTTAAGAACGAGAAAGCCGTCTGGTACAAGTAGATCGCGTAGAACAGAAGCGAATTTTCAGGCCCTCCCATTGATTGCTTGTTCCCCTCAGTAAACACATAGCCTTGCGTAAACAATTGAAGCGCGCCAATCAGCCCCATAATGACATGGAACAGCGTCATCGGGGAAATAGCCGGAAGCGTAATATGACGGAATTTATGCCAAGCGTTAGCCCCGTCGATATCCGCTGCTTCGTAATATAGCTTCGGAACCTCCTGCAAGGCAGCCAAATACATAATCGTTGTCGTCCCTGTTCCCCAGAATCCCATCATGATCAGAGCCGGCTTCGTCCAAAGCGGGTCGAGCAGCCATACCGGCTGCGGCAGTCCAATTCGGCCCAGCAGCTCGTTAATCAAACCGTACTGCGCGTTTAACAGCCACATCCACAACAACGTCGCCGCCACGACAGGCACCAGTGTTGGCAGAAAATAGATCGTCCGGTAGATGGACTGGCCTTTCACATTTCGGTTCAGGAGGAGCGCGATCGCCAAGGCGAATGCGAGATGAGGAAACAAGCCGAATACAGCCATAAACAGCGTATTGTACAAGGAGAGCCATACCTTCTCATCCCTGAACATTTCTGCATAATTACTTAAGCCGACCCATTCCGGTGAAGAAAACAAATTATAATCCGTCAAGCTGTAGTAGAAAGAGGTTAAGATCGGAAACAATTGAAAAAGCAAAAGTCCGATCAGCCATGGACTAATAAAGCATAAACCGATGAGCAGCCGCTTGCGCTCACGCTTCTTGATGCCGATTGAATTGCTTGCAGACATTCAGGTAACCTCCAATCGATGCAATTAAGCCAGAAACGGTAGGATTTGACCCAGGCGTTTCTGGTTGTTCCTATTACTTCTTCGCTTCGTCCGCTTTCGGCTGCATCTTTTCAACGACGGTGTCCATCGCTTCCTGAGCGGATATTTGTCCTTTAAGCGCCTTTTCTGTCTCTTCGTTCAATACCTGCAAATACTCATTGATGTAAATGCTGTTCGGGAAGCCGTTCAAGTTCGGGCTCTTTGCGCTTTCGAAAAATTCTCTCAGCGGTATCGTCGCTTCATTCTCCTTCAGCTTCGGATTGTCAAGTGCGCTTAGCCGCACTGGTATGGTCTTGTTTTGGATTGCATACTCGATTTGAACCTCTTCAGAAAGCAAATATTGCATTACTTTCCAAGCCTCCTCCTGATGCTCCGCCTTTGCGGGGATGAACATCGCTACAGGGCTGACCATGCCGGAGTTTATTAATTCCGGACGGTCCTGCGGATACGGGAACGGAGCGACACCGATCTCGCCGTCTTCGCCACGTTTGTCGTTGTACCAGTTCTCCCAGCCGATGATCATGGCCAGATCGCCGGTAATGATCGGATCCTGCGGCGTGTTCATTTGTCCCATCCCCGATTTGAATTTACTGATGCCATTGTTGCCGAATTCCTTGTAATAGGCCGCCTGATACGCGATCGCATCCACATTTGCCTTCTGGTTTGCCGTCAGCTTGCCGTTGCCGTCATCCCACGAGCCGCCGAAGATGATCGGCCAGAAGACGTTATCGATCCATGGATAGTCAGGTATGAAGCCAATTTGGGTAATATTTCCGTCAGCGTCCTTTTTGGTTAACTGCTTGGCATATTCGAACATTTGCTCCAGCGTTTCCGGGGGAGCCGCAATGCCTGCATCGGCGAACGCTTTTTTGTTGTAAAACAGCTTGTTAGCCATGCTCATCGAGATCGGGAAGCCGTGGATTGAGCCGTCAACCTTCATCCTGTCAAGAGCGGCCGGAATGATTTGAGCAGTGTCGAAGCCCGATGATTTGACGAAGTCCTCCAAGTTCAGGACCGCGCCCGCTTCAGACCAAGGACCGATATTGTTCCAATACGTGATGACAAGGTCGGGAGCGTTGCCGCCGGATATAGCGGTCAACTGCTTCTGCGGATCTTGATTGCTCAGTGATTTGACCGTAATTTCCGACTGGCTCGCGTTGAACTTCTCAATAATGCCGTCTACAACGGCAGCGCCGTCGCCGGTAAACGGATTCCATAATTGAATTTCTATCGTTTGACCCTCTTGCTTGTCGCCCGAGCATGCGCTGATTCCTATTGCTGAGACAAGCAGCAGCAGTAGTAAAGCGCGACCCAGTTTAAAGCGTTTTTTTATATTTGATTGTTGCATTGGAATTCACCCCTTTTTCTAGTTTTGTGGAGCTACTAAGCCCTTCGGTCTTACGATGACGAGTCGCTCGATCGTCTCCGACTTGCCGTTGTACGTAACTGTGACCGATATCCTGGCGCTTCCATTTTTTACGCCCACAAGCAGCTTTTCATTTTCGACTGCGGTTCCGTCTTGTTGAAGCTTATCGTTCAATAGGACCGCATCGCCCTTCACGGACCAGCTGTAGGAAGCATTTTCCCGTGGAATCAGATAGCCGTTGTCGAAGAAGCTGCGCAGCGATATCGTTGCCGATTCTCCCGGCGCAAGCTTCGAACGGCCACCCTTCAGCTCATGGAACGTTTGACCCGATACCTCGATCACCTTCGATTCCGCTTCGATGCCGTTCGCGAAGGCTCGAAGCGTCGCCTTTCCCGGAGCGAGCGCTTTCAAAACCCCGTCCGGCGTTACCTCCAGTACAGCCGGGTTGGAGGATTCGAACGAAGCATCGGCAACGACTGTATGCTTACCTTGCTCATCTAATGACGCGCGATCCATTACGGATGGCGTCCATCTGGCTCCAATGTCCATCGTTGGCACAGATGAAGGCAGCGCGATATAAGTATCCGTTGGCTTATCCAAGCTCTCGTACTTCAGCAGGTTGATGTTGTCGAAGAATAACGTTGCTCCTTCAGTCGGAAACTCGTTCATCTTCAGAGAGAGACGAATGATATTCTGCAGATTGACGCCCGCGTCGCGCAGCTCCGCGAACGGTATCTCCACACGGTTCCACTGACCCGGCGCCAGCTTCGCCTTCTTCACCCTTGAGGACGCCCAGCTGTATTGGTCGTACATAAATTCGAGCTCGAGCAGCTGCTCGGTGTTCGTCGCGTTGTACACGTCCATTCCAATCGAGTCGTAGGCGCTCCAATCGGTGTTTGTGTAATTGATGAATTGACGGTCCGAACCGGCCAATGCTTCCGAGCCGGAATCGATGAAAGCCCGGACAGGCCCCCAGCCGTTTGGGAATACAGCCTTTAACGATTGTTCGCCTGAACGGACAAATTCCGCTTCGGTGTTGAACGACCGGTTGACAACGCTATTGCCTCCTACGTTGAATTCGCCTTCAAAATCGGCAATCACTTGCTGCTCCGCGATAGGCCCTCCGCTCGGCGCGAGCACGATATCTTTGCGGATCGTCGCACTTTGGACCGCATCGAATCGAACCGTCCGGCTTTGGTAGCCCTCTTTCGCTACGGTGAACGTATATTGAATCGCAAACTGGTCGTTCGTCGCAAACCGGCCATTCGAATCGGTCCATGCAGAGAAGCCGTCTCCGTTCGTTACTTGAGCGTCCGGAATCGGGTTTCCATCCCTATCAATCACTCGCGCTTCAATGTCTCCGATCGGAGGAACGAATGTGCCTTTCGCGAAGCGATAGATGTCATCATATAGCTGGCGTCCGATCGGGCTCCGGTGATGATAGAAATCATAGATCGCATAGACGTCTTGGTAGTAAGCAAGAAGGGAATCCGCCATATACCCGTATTTCACCCCGCCGATTAAATAGTTGTAAAAGACTTGTCTGTAGTAAGGGTTTTCGATTGCTCGCTGGTCGAATTCAATTTCAACGCCTTGACCGTTGTTTCTTGAAAGCGCCGCTGTTTCCTCTATCCGTTTTATCGTGGTTTCCGCTTGGAAATAGTGGTTGGGCTGCACAAGCGTGAAATCGTACCCGTGCTTATTGCCGTTGCCCTTCTCTCCTGCCCCCGACCATGGAATCCAGCCTAGACGCATCCCCTTTGAATTCAGATAGTCTGACGTCGCTTTCAC
The DNA here is from genome assembly GCF_050279985.1 of Paenibacillus sp. NPDC093718. Classification (NCBI taxonomy): domain Bacteria; kingdom Bacillati; phylum Bacillota; class Bacilli; order Caryophanales; family Paenibacillaceae; genus Paenibacillus; species Paenibacillus sp. NPDC093718. The sequence goes on along the minus strand of NZ_JBNNUS010000005.1, from coordinate 5,605 downwards.
ATTTTCCGCTTCTCCTTGAACGGTTGTGTCCAGATCCTCCTGCAGCCAGTAGAAGCCTGCCAATTTCAAATGCTTGTAACCCTTCGATTTGAATCGCTCGACCATCGTGTCGATATACCATTGAACAAGCTCGTTGCGCGCTTCGAGGCTGATCAAGTCGTCGGAAACTCCGTCTCCGTTAAAGTCGCCGAAATCCCGGCTCTGCGGATCGGGAAACGGTATCGTCAAGTACACATTGACCTGCTTATCGCGATTTTCCAGATCGCTCCCGACTTGCTTGACCGCTTGGTCCAGTGCATCCAATTGAAGGTTCTTGACGAACGGGCGCTCCATCGCATACTGCCAATCCACAAGCCTGCCCGGAACCGAGTTTGGCACCCAATCGTACCAGCGGTGCAAGCTGCCTCCGTGCGGGGATTGCAAGGATAACATTAAGAACGTATCAAAGAAGTCATCTTGCGCTCTGCCTTGTTCGTCCAAGTACCCGACATAAGGCAAAAATTTGTCTTTGTCATAATCCCCAATGTTTTCTCCGTCATAGTTGGCCGGGTTGTAGTAGCCCGTATAGATCAGTGCAATGTTCGATAAGTAGTTCGACCTCGGATCGTTCTTCGGCAAATAAGCTGCAGATGCGGCAGGGATCGCCAAGAAGGCGGTCATCACGCTTGCAAGAATAAGACAGATCGAGCGTTTTGCGTTTATTTTCATAAAAGATGGCTGCTCCTTTCTTATTGGCTCTGTTAATTGAGAATGTTAACGCTGTTGCACTTCGTGCAATGGATCAAAGCTCAGCATCACCCCTTTCAACATAAATTAAATTTTTTACATTTTATGTATAATTAATCCATTATTAAGCCGTGCGTTTCCCTCACCCTCATCCTACGAAACCAAAATTTCGCCAGGGCGTTGTTTGAAAAACTGTATGAATTAGCTAATGGAAAACCTCCTTAACGGCAGGTTTCCAACTCATCCAACACGGCCCCTCAGCCGACGGCAATCTATCTGGACAAAAATGCGTCGACCTGCCTTTGCAGCTCCTCCTCGATCGCTTCAAGAGCTTGCCCCGCTTCCGCTTCGAATTGCGACCAGGCGTAGTCGGGATCAAGAACTCCGTTGAACAGGGGCGTATAATACTTCGCCTCGATCCGGTTAAAGCGGTCAAGCTCAGCCTGAACCGGCGTACTGTCAAATTCGAATCCCGTGAGAATATCAGGGACGAAATTATCCGCATCCCTTATAAATCGCCACAGCCTTTCCGTCCGGGCGTCGCTTTCCAAAATACGTTCGTCCTCCGGGTTCCAGATCCAAACGAAAGCCGATTGATTATATCGAGTATTGCGCTGCTTGAATTTGTCGTCTCCGACAGGTTCCCAGTGCGTGCCTTGGATGCCATAAGCGAGTAAATCATAGTTCGGCTTCTCGTTCGCCCAATTCAGAAACCGGATCGCCTCTTCCTTATGCTTGCTTGCAACCGGAACAGCGATAAAATTCCATTGCGAGAAGTCTGAAATATTCGCCCCCGGCACATCGTCGAAGAAGGTCACAATCTCCCATTCGCCCTCCGGAGCATGTTCCTTCAACGTTTCTTGCGCCAGTTCACCGACGTAGAAGGAGCCGGTAGGAAATATGGCAACCTGGCCGGCCATTCCCGGTTCTTGAAAATCCTTAATGCCCAGCACATCCTTGTGTATGATGCCATCGGTATATAAAATACGGGCTTCCTCCACCCACTTGCGGACTGGCGAGTCCAGCTCCTTGAACACATTGTGCACTTTACCGTTGTTGTGCTGGTAATAAAGCATAAGACTGCTGTCCAGCGCCTGCGTCGGCTGCAGATAGCTGGCCGAATCGTGATAGTGCCGGAACGCCGCCTGACTATATAACTGTTGGCTTCTCGTTCCTCCCGCGATGAGAGGAACAAGGTCAGGCTCCTTCTCCTTCACGATGTAGGCGAAACGGATCATTTCCTCGTAATTTTTAATTGGCGGTACGCCATGCTTCTCGCGGATATCTTTACGGACAAAATACGAATGACTCATCACATGGCTGACGCCAAGCGGGATCGCCATCACATGGCCCCTGAACCGGTTCGCGTCCCACATTTGATGCGGACGCTTGGCTATAATCGTTGGACCGTATTGCTTCAGTAGAACATCTAACGGCTCGTAGTATCCGCTCGCAATCATTTCATTTAAGTGCAGCCACGGAGCGTCAAAGATGAGATCAATTTCTTCGCCCGATGAAAGCGCAACCTGAGAGCGAGTGCCAAAGTCGTTCCAGGGTACAAATTCCATTTGAAGCTTGATGCTTATCCCCGAATCTGCCAGTCTGCGCTCCGCCTCCCTGATAACGAGATCAAAGTCAGAGGAGCGCTCGCCTGGCACCATTATTTTTAACGTGACGGGAGGGGGCGGCTCGGTCCGGCTTGATCCATCCTGTCGACCCGAAATTGGCAAGCAGCCGGCGAGCAGCAGAACAGAAAGAAGAATTGTGAGAATTCGTATGCGTCTAAGAACTGTATGCTTCACTCCTTGGGTCCCCCTCTCATAAATGCTGCTGCCGATACTGATTAGGTGTAAGGCCGGTCGCTTTCTTAAAAGCTGTAAAGAAATAGCTTTTTGTCAAAAACCCAGACCGTTCCCCGATATCCGTTACAGACATCGTCGATGTGACGAGCAGCTCCTTCACCTTATTGATCCGCAGCTCCAGAATATAAGCCGAGAGCGGCTGGCTTTTCATTTCCATAAATATTTGTCTTACATACTTGGCAGACAGCGATACGTGCTTCGCTACGTCCTCCGCCGACAGCATCGGGTCATGGATATGGTAATCGATATAAGCGACCATCTCTTCGGCCAGCTTTTCTTTCCGGTCCAATCCCTGCCGGTTGTTCAGCTGGTTGATAATATCGAGCAGCTCACGCTCCAGCCACCTGCGCAAATCCTGAAGCGTCGGAAACCCCGCGAGCAGCTTGTCGATGCCGTCTAGCCCTTGCAGCGCCGATAATTTATCGAACTCCTTCACGACGGCGAACAAGAGTACCGTAAGCTGCACTTTGCATTCTGAAAATTTCATGGCGGCCAGCTGCGAGAACAACTCCTCCAAGCGTTGAACGACTTGCTCACTGTTGCCGGCCTTGACCAACGCCAGCAGCTTGTCGATGCTCTTCAGCTCAGCAGCCGGCTGTATCATCTGGACATACCGTTCGTAATCGTTCTCGGTATAGATCCGGTCGCTGCCGCTGACGAACTTTAACAGCGTGAGATCGTTAACATAGTCGTATACCGATCGCAGGTCGTCGTCCGTGTGCTTCGGTTCGCTCATGGCGATTGAAACGTTCAATCGGATATATTGACGGATATGCAGCTTTATCGCTTCAAGCAGTGTCTTCATTTCGTCTTCGGTACGGTCGAGACCGATCAATAGCACGATATTGTCACTAGCCAAATCGATCGCTTCCACAGCCCCGCCTTCAAGTCGGATGACTTCTTCCGCAATGTTGCACAAAGCGTATTTAAGGAGACGGCGGGAATCAATATCATAACGCTCGACAAAATGGTGATACGACTCGATCTTCATAACGACAAGGCGAAGCCGCTCTCTATGGATGAGGCTGGTCATATCAGAAATCTCATCCCGTATCGTCCGGTTCATTCTTCCCTGCAGAACCCATTGACGCATGTACTCTGTTTTGATCAGATGATGATGATCCCGCAGGGAAATGTTCATTTCGTCGACCTGGCTGGAAAGCTTCTCAATGCCGTATTTTAAAATGCTGTATTCATCGCGGATCGGCGCCTTGGCATTCTCGCCTGCCCCGTTGAACTTCCGCTGAAGCTGCTCGGCAAGACTGCGAAACGGCATAATCGTCCGGCGTGAATTCCACAGCGCTGCGGCCAGCAGCAGAATGAGAAGCAGGATCGAGTACATCACCATGCGCCGCTGGAACGCTTCCGCCTGGTTCTTAAAGCTCTTCAATTCGCTTAGCGAGTACACCTTCCATTTCTGAGACGATAGAGACGCCGAATGAATGAACAGCCCGGAAGCAGCATCAACTTCACTCTCCAGGCCGGTCAGCACGTTGCGCCCGTTCTCGTCAAGGACCATGATATCCGTGCCCAGTTCCTTGTTATTGGCCAGCAGATGGCCCTGCAGCTCCTGATTGTTCAACAAGAGAACCAAGTAGCCGTGCGTATATATCTTTGCGGGCGTTGACGGAACAACGAGCGACAAATGAGCAACACCTTGCACCTCATGGGGAAAAAACTGCAGAAACAACGACTGCTGCTCCTGTACCCGCTTCAGCATGGCTTGATCTTCGAACGTATCGAATGCCGCGATACCCTTCTGCGAGTCGAACACTTGCCGCGTTTGCAGATTGATAAGATACGCCCGCTCGATGAACGATTCCGTTGACATAAAGCTGGTCAGCGTGTTAAGCGCTTCCATATCTGCGAGCGGATCTGTCCGGTCCATTTGAAGCCAGCCTTGAATGTTGGGATCCTCATACATGTTGAGTCCGTAAGTCTTCAGCTTATTCAAAATCAACTCGGTCTGGCTCGCCGTATGGATGATTTTGTCCCGATGGAACAAATCCATTTGAGAATAAGCAAACTTCGAAAACTGATTGGACAAGAACAAGGAATACGGAATGATAATAATCGTAAAAATGATGCCCACCCATACGTAAAGCCGTATGTGGTTTTGTGACAGCCATCTGCCCATGGTTTGACCTCCGTTCGCCGGTTGCTGTTTATGGTATACGACGCGCGGATGCCACCGTCCTCTTTCGGCATGAACTGTATTGCCGACTTCAGCGAAATCGTAGCATGAACACATCCCCTCGCCTAGTTTTCATTTGGCGAATCGGGTTCTGGAATGGAGAAAATAAAAAAACTGCAGTCTTTCCCCATGGGGAAAAGCTGCAGTTTTGCAGTAAATGTCTATGATTTCAACCAGTCCAGCGTAAAGGTTTGTTCCAATCCGAATAGTCATATACACGCTCGTAAAGGAAGCCGATTTCGCCATTCTTCAAGACGGTTAAGCAAGAATAGCCATAATAGCCATCTTCGATCACTTTGCTGTAGGGCCATGTTTTTCCGCCGTGTATCTCATCGATTTCGTCAATTAATGGCTGCTCCTTCTTGGTTGCCGTAGACGGTTTCGACCGTAGAGTCCAAATCTGCAATCAGTTCCGCAGGCAGACACGGGGCGATCACTTCCATGTTGAGCTTCTTCAGGTCGAGAGTCAGGGTAGGTCTGGACTTGCTCAGTCGCTCCAACTCCTTATAGAGCAATGTTTGATGCGGACAGCGTCCACCAAGAAAACGCAGAATGAGCGCGTCATTTTGCAATGTGCGAAAACATTACGCAATTTGATTATTTCGTTTCCCGCAGTTTGAAGCACTTTAGTCATAAAATCTGCCCACTCAAAAGATTTACTTTGCATTTGGTTACCCTACCCCATTTCAGTTACCACCCTAATTTATGTGAAATCCCAACGTCATTCCACTAACGTTTCCCGTTAGTGGAATACCCTGAGTAATAATTTACAATTGTAATACCATCAAACTGTGCTTCTTCTTTATATTGAATCAGTACGTTC